>JBMNGF010000014.1:0-31764 GCA_050949745.1 Syntrophaceticus sp.
TAAATCCAAGTAAAACCTATACATGTTGGAAAATATTTGAGACAATGTAAGCAGTAAGTTCTCGAAGGGAAGGTTGCTTAAATGGACTATACAACTACGGAAAAATGGTCATCCCTTGAAGAAATCGCTGAACACCTTGGTGTCAGTAAAGATACGAAATACGAAAATCCTGTAATTTTCGAAGTATATGATTAAGAAGGATAAATAATATGTCAAATATGTTGCCAAAAACTAATGAAAGTGATGCCAAAATCCACAAACGGAGAATCATCCGTGGATTGGTGATTAGTGCAACCCTAGGGGCATGGGCTGTGCTTATTTTCGCCATCATCTGGTTATTGGCGGTCATCGGCTGGTATCTGCTGGCTCGTCTATGGTGGCAGGAGCTTTTTGTGCCTGATGCTGTGACTTCCATTGTAGTGGTCGGTATAATTACACTTTTGTGGGCGGTTCTACTCGGTTGCAGCGCATTGTTATGGGCCAATTATCATAAACAGCGTTATTACAAAAACAACCGGCGCCAGATCTTGCCTTTAATAATGGAATCAATACCTCCAGACGATTTTTATTTCTCTTCTGAGACGTCAATGGAAGATGAGGTAGCAGTTACATTGGAAAACATAGAAGCTCATCATACACATGTTCCCCATGAAAACCTTATTATCGGTACAAATGTACAAGAAGACTTTAAAGATGAAAAAGGTAAGGTGGTATTGACGAAAGGAGAAGTTATTACCCCGGAGATCATTGATACAATAACTGCTCGCGGGCTTTATGGCATATTTGTGGTTCACTTGTCGAAACAAATCTTAGAATTCCTAGGTTGTCTACCTAAAAAAAGTCCATCCGGGAGAAAGTAGCTTCCAATATATCCTGGATAATTAGATGGGGAAAAGCGGCAGCAAGTGTTGATGTGAGCTGCCGCTTTAATATTTTGCTGTTTAACACTCACTATGGCCGCAGTACTGGCATTTTGCGCAGCCTTCAACAAATATTAAGGCAGCCTGTCCGCATTCAGGGCATATTTCCATAGTACCATTGTTGTTGTTACGGACTTCAAGCAGTTCGCGCAAGGCTTTTCCAATTGCATCTGGAACGCTTAAAACACGGTTTGGACCAAAGCCTACAGAACGACCTCCTCCGATTCCTTCTAACTGTTCTATAATTTCGTCTGCGCTAATTTCACACCTGAGGGCTAGAGAAATCAACCTGGCAATACCTTCTGTAAAGGCAAGAATATCGCTACCTGCCTTACCAATCTGGGCAAAAACTTCAAAAGGAACGTCATCCATTTTATTTAGTGTGACAAATAAATTTCCTAATGGTGTTTCTTTTCTAATGGTCACACCTGTTAATTTCTGCGGGCGTTTTAGAGGTTTCAGCTGGGCGTAGTTTTCTTTTTCTTTTTTAACGCCAACATTTAATACCTGGATTGATTTGGAACCGTCTCTGTATACGGTGATCCCTTTACAGCCTAATTCCCAAGCTAAAATGTAAGCGTTTTTCACATCTTCTATTGTAGCGTCTTTTTTCATATTTATTGTTTTGCTGACTGCATTGTCAGTATACTGTTGGAAAGCTGCCTGGTGTTTTACATGCCAAGAGTAATCTATTTCCAGGGATGTTTTGAATAAGCTTTTAACCTTGTCCGGTATTTCTGTTATGTCTTGGACGCTGCCGTTTTCCGATATTTTTTTTATTAATTCTTCACTATAAAACCCTTCTTTTTGTGAAATATCAAGGAAAAGTGGGTTAACCTCTGCTAAATCCACACCGCCCAGGACGTTTTTTCTTACAAAAGCTATACTAAAGTATGGTTCAATACCACTGCTGGCTCCTGCAATGATGGATATAGTTCCTGTGGGAGCTATTGTTGTCCGGGTAGCGTTTCTTACATATTCTTTGTTTTTCCCTGTTTCATAAATACTTCCTTTAAAGCTAGGAAAAGTGCCTCTTTCTTTAGCAAGTTCAATTGATTTCTGTTTTGCTTCATCATTAATAAATTTCATTACTTTTCTGGCAAGAGATAAGGCTTCTTCACTATCGTAGGGGATTCTTAATTTGATAAGCATGTCATGCCAACCCATAACACCAATGCCGATTTTTCTATTTTTTTTCTTATGGGTTTCTTCAATTTGGGGAATTACATAACTAGTAGCATCAATAACATTATCTTCAAAATGTACAGCTATATGTACTGTTTCTTTTAAGTCATCCCACATTATTTCACCTTTATCATCTACAAACAAGCTTAAGTTGATGGATCCCAAACAACATGCTTCGTAAGGAAGAAGTGGTTGTTCGCCACACGGGTTAGTTGATTCATATTTACCTATGTGTGGTGTAGGGTTAAATTTATTCATCTTATCAATAAAAATTAAACCAGGATCGCCATTTTTCCATGCCATTTCAGCAATTAAATCCATAATCTCTATTGCATTAAGCTGTTTAACTTCATTCGTTTTTATATCCACATGTGGTTTCCCTGTGCGCGGGTTAATGAGACAGTACATGGGATCGGGATCTATACCGGTGGCTTTTTTCATGAACTCATCAGAGACAGGAATTGAAATATTAAAATTTGTTATGTCAGTTTCGCTTGTTTTGCATTTTATGAAATCAAGAATATCCGGGTGGTCGTAACGCAGGGTGCCCATGTTTGCTCCCCGCCGTGTTCCTCCTTGTTTGACAGCTTCTGTTCCCGCGTCATAAATTTTTAGAAAAGAAATTGGACCGCTGGCTACGCCATTTGTTGATTTTACAGAATCTCCTGCCGGGCGCAGGTGATCAAATGAAAAACCAGTTCCACCACCGGTTTTTTGAACCAGTGCCATGTGTTTTAAGGTTTCAAAGATTGATTCCATGCTGTCTTTTATAGGAAGAACAAAACATGCGCTAAGCTGCTGAAGCTCTCTCCCTGCATTCATTAAAGTAGGGGAATTTGGCATAAACTTTTTTTCGTCTAGTTGTTTATAAAATTTGTTTTCCAGTTCCTTAACTTCCTTTTGGGACTTATCGTAAATGTTACCGTCTATTTTAGCAATATTTACAGCAACCCTGTGCAGCATGTCCTCAGGTGACTCTATAGTTTCTCCTTTAGGATTTTTACGTAAATACCTGCGTTCTAAAGTAACCTTAGCGTTGTCTGTTAATTTCACCGCGAAATACCTCCAAAGATTTATTTAAGGGACACAGGGACAGGTACGTTGTCCCATCCATCAAGTAAGAACTTGAAAAAGGTGACGTTTTGTGACCGATAAAACAGGCTGGATGGTTCGATATGGAGCGTCCTGCCTTTTTACATAATGCATAATGCCCATTATGGGAACTAGTCAATAGACTGTTTTTTATTATCGATATATAAAAAAAATGCTACAATAATCAAAGAGTTGCCGTTTGGCGGTTAGTTACTTTCCCATAAGGGGAGGTGATGCCTATGATTACATAGACGGGACTATTTAGTTTCTGTTTAGGAATCTTAGGGGTTATTTCCCTGTGTTTGATGTATAGAAAATAACAAGATCGCCTATGTAAGGCGGCCTTCCACGATTGAGGAGTTGCCCCTCAATGTTATTTTCGTTCCATTGAGGCAGTCTATGTGAAAAGGCGTAATTACCAGGTGCTATCTGATAATTATGTCTTATTTGCTGTGCAAACCGGTGCAAATAAAGTATTGAGTTTTATACTAGATTCCTAATAATCTCCTCAGGGTCACCATATATGAAATCGATGATCGGGATCTGGATCATGGTGTAGGCTCCCGGTTTTTGCTTCATGCTAGCTCGGGCTGCGGCGACCAGGATTTGCGAAGTCAAGGCCGGGTTGTTTATCTTCATAGAATAGTTTAGCAATTGATTATGGGTAGTTCCTGATACTCCTTTACGTTCTATGTTGACTCCATGCCCCATATCCAACAACTTATCCACGTCTGATACCTGGCTCACTATGGTTTCATCATTGACAAAGTAGGGGTCATTTTTTATGGCATTGGCAACTTGGTTATAGTCTGTTCCAGGTTTGAGCTGCACATATACCATGCGACGATGGATACCGGTACCTACCGGGATTGTTATGGCGAGAGCATTGACTACTCCGGGAATTGCTTTGGCTACTACGGTATGGCCCATACTCATACCGGGTCCAAAGTCGGTGTGGGTAATACCTCGGGGGGCCATGAACTCAAATATGCCGCGGATCATAGAGTCTGAACCGGGGTCCCACCCTGCAGAGACCACTGCCACTGAATTGTTGGAGATGGCAATCTCATTTAGTTTTAAGCGCAAGTCGGCCAGCTGCCCATGAATATCATAGCCATCAACGGTATTAATGCCTCTGGCCAGCAGAGTGGCGGCAACTTCCGGTACGGCGTGGGTATAAATACATAACAGGGCAACATCCACTCCGGCCAACTCATCAATTGTTTCCACCATATTATACTGCCGAACCTCATCCTGGGATGAAACTTGTGCCAGGTTGCTCTCAACTATTCCGACTAACTCCATGTCTGGGGCTGCCTGGACCGCTGCAACTGCGTGTTTTCCCACATTGCCGTATCCTAATATGGCTATCCTAATCTTCTTTGACATGAATACACCTCATTCACAAGTTTACTTTCTTAATAGAATATAGGAGGCTGGCTCGATAGGCAAGTGAAAATACAGTACTGAGTACCACCAGGATAATGATATCCAACTGCTGAATATATTCTCTATAGTTATAAGAAGTTATAAGAAAACGGAGGGCTACTATGAAGATCTTTCAAACCGAACGCAACTCTACCTGTCCCTGTGGCAGCGGGCGTAAGTTTAAGAAGTGCTGCCAGGGCCGGGTGGAGGAGGCGACACGCCGTATTAGGCAAGCTGTGAGTTCTGGGGGTGGTGGTTTTACACCTGAAGGGCTTGAGGTTATAGAAACTCTGGGTTTTTTGTGTGGGCTGCAGGCGGAGGATGGGCACATGCCTGCTCCTGAGACTTTAGGCAGTGTGCTCAATGATGCCTGGGAAGCAGAGGAGCAGATACGTGGAAGCCTGGATCAGGGGGCTTTGAGTACCTTGTCTCTGGCGTTTGCAGGTGCTGCTGGGGGAAAAGCAGCACCTAAGAGTGGTTAGAATTCCGGTATGGCAGTTTGCATCTGGGTCGGCTGACGATGAGGATGAGGATCTTTGGGATCTTATCGATCAGTACCTGACAGGTGATGAGGGGCTGGAGTTTATTGAGGAGACAGTTAATTCTATTGGCTTGTCTCTACTTTATGATGATTACACTGATGAAGAGCTGAAAACCCTGCTCATTGCTTTAGGGTGGTTTGTCATCGATGACACCCGGGATTTATTTTTATATACTGTGCTGCACAAAACAAGGAGTGATTTAGCAGCAGCTGAGGAGAAAATGGATGAAATCATGAAAGAGCAGGGGAATGATGATCAGGGTGAAATGTATCAAGAATTACGTTCTGTTATGCGCCAGTATCCTGCCTATGATCAGATGTTGGCTGATAATTTGAGTGATGATATTGGTCTTGTCATGTCTGCGGTTGCGGAGGGGGAGTTAAAAATTGAAGTTCCCCTTTATTCTGTTTTGGGTGGTATCTATGCTGTGTTCTCCAAACTTACGGAGATCTTGAAAAATTTGCACTCCAGGCCTTCTTTAAGTCCGCCTTTGGAGGAGACGCTCTTTGCGGATGGGGAGTATCATTATTTTTTCCCCCAGGTCATTGAGGCACTGCAGCGGGCTATGATGGAAACTGAGGATGAACAGTATAGAGATGCTTTGGATGGATTATTGTTTTTCCTCGTCCTATTAAGTGATACCAGGCAGATAAAAGTTATTAAATTGCTCTACATCAACTGCGTTCGCTCCTATGTCAGCGACCTTCCTGTTGATTTGCCTGAGGCTAATGTGGAATTTGTCGCAGTGAGTGATTACTGTGACCGAGGGCTCATCGAACGCTACGCATCTCACCTAGAGTCTCTTGAAATGCTAGAGGAAGCCACCCATGTACGGGATGTTTTCAATACTATGGGAGAAAAAGCAGGACAGGATGTGGGTGTTTTCACAGATGAGTTGATTGAACTGGCCAAATCGGTAATGGCTGAATGACACAGGTGACGTGACACAGGGGGACGGTTCTCTTGTGTCAAGGAGAACTGGCCTGCCAAGGGGACAGTCCCTTTGTGCCATCAATTAAATAAGAGGAACTGGCCTTTCGGGGTCGGTTCTTTTTTTATTGAGATGGGTGGGGGAATTAACATTGCCTTAATCAAATGAATAGTCTTTGTTAATAAATCCATAAAGAGATGTTAATTATCAAGGCTTACAATGGAGCAAAAGCTACAACAATTAGCGAGGAGGTTAACAAGTCAATGAAGATTTCCAAGGTGAAGTTGTTGGGAGTGGTGTTGGCCGCAATGCTTTTAATGGTGGCGGCGGTTGGCTGTGCCGATTCTGGCACTGAGAACGGGGATACTGAACAAACTGAAACATTGGAAGGCAATATTACTATTGCAGGTTCAACTTCTGTACAGCCTCTTTCTGAGGAACTGGCAAGCGCTTTTATGGAACAAAACCAGGGTGTTGAGATTAACGTAGCTGGTGGCGGTTCTGGAGCAGGGATTAAAGCAGCCCAGGAAGGTACTGCGGATATAGGTGCTTCTTCACGTGAGCTCAAGGAAGAGGAGAAGGGGCTTAATGAAACCGTTATTGCTAAAGATGGAATAGCTATAGTTATTCATCCGGATAACGCTGTCGAAGGCTTGACTCTGGAAGAAACGCAAAAAATATTTGCAGGCGAGATCACTGATTGGAAGGACGTCGGTGGAGAGGGCGGAGCAATTAATGTGTTTACCAGAGAAGAAGGCTCCGGAACTCGTGACGCTTTTGAGGAAATCGTAATGGGAGATGCAAAGATCAGCGCAAAAGCTGGTGTGCAAAATTCAACTGGTGCTGTGCGCACTGCTGTCTCAGGTGATGTTAACGGTATAGGATATATCTCACTGGGCAGTTTGGACGAGTCGGTGACAGCTCTTAAAATCGATGATGTTGAAGCAACTAACGAAACGATACAGGATGGAACATATAAGGTTGCCCGCCCATTCCTCTACTTGACCAAGGAAGAACCTGAAGGCGTTGTCAAAGCTTTTATCGACTTTGTGCTGAGTGCTGAGGGACAGGAGATAGTAGCGGACGGTTTTATCCCGGTAAAATAGTAAAATAGCGGCAGCAGGTTCTACCGACTCAATGAGGATGTTCAGCAATAATTGGGGGGATTCTCTCCCCTTTCCTTTGTTATAATAATGAAGAAAAGGCAGGTGTATAACTTCCCTCTGTTATAATGAAGATGACCCTCTAAGGATGACCCCCCCTTCGCTGTTGCCGGTCTTTTACACCGACCTGTGAGGGAAAAATGCTTTAGGAGAGAAGGGGAAGCATAAGGAGGTAGAATGTATCTTGTCTTCCAAGGTTCTTATAGTAGATGATGAAGAAGCGATTGTCAAACTTGTTTCCTTTAATCTGGAAAAGGAAGGCTTTGAGACTCTGGCCGCTTATGATGGGCGTGAAGCATTGGATATAATCCGCCGGGAGCCTCTGGATTTGGTTGTGCTTGATGTGATGCTTCCGGAGATGGATGGCCTTTCCCTCTGCCGCCAGCTGCGCCTGGATGGGATCCAAGTGCCTATCTTGATGCTGACGGCAAAAGATGGAGAGATCGATAAGGTTCTTGGTTTAGAGATCGGAGCTGATGATTATCTGACCAAGCCCTTCAGCCCTCGGGAGTTAGTGGCCCGGGTAAGGGCACTCCTGCGCCGCACAAAGGAAGCTAAAGATGAGCCGGAAGAACTGTTGAAGCTGGGTTCACTAGAGATATTCCCTTTAAGGTATGAAGTGAGGCGTGATGGCAGAGAACTGGATCTGACCTCCAGGGAGTTTGAGTTGCTCCTTCTCTTTTGCCAGAATAAAGGCATAGTAATGAGCAGGGAGCAGATCTTGGAAAAGGTGTGGGGATATGATTTTTATGGGGATGCCCGAGTGGTTGATGTGCATATCAGGCATTTGAGGGAGAAGATCGAGATTGACCCTAGCAATCCCCGTTATATTAAAACTGTGCGGGGGGTGGGTTACAAGTTACAGCAACAAGAAGAAATAATGTGATCGCTATCAGATTGACTCTGGGATTTTTGATGATCATGGGAGCCGCTATGTTGATTCTGGGGTTTGTTATTTATTTCTCCCTGCCTTATGGGATTGCAGTGGCGGCATTGGTCTTTGTCATCAGCATGATTCTGGCGATTCTGCTGGTGCAGAGGGTTACGCATCCTCTAGATGAATTTACCCGGGTTGTGCAGCAGCTTGCGGGTGGCAACTGGAATGTCCGTCTTAATCACCGGGATCAGGATGAACTGGGTGAGGTGGCGCTTTATTTAAACAGTTTTTCAGATAAGGTCAGGGGAACGCTGGCAGCTCTGGAAGAGAGCAAGAGCAGATTAGAGACTATTGTTGCCAATATGGAAAGTGGTGTGCTGTTGGTAAACAGCGATGGCCAGGTGGTTTTGGTTAATCCCGCTGCAGAGGAAATCCTGGGGGTTGCGGACAGAAACATTCTGGGAAAATCACAGGTAGAAGCATTGCATAACTATCCTTTAAGCAGTTTAATCACGGAGGTTCTTGCTGAGGGAGAGGTGCGGTGCGCTGAAGTTTCTCTTTTTTATCCGCAAGAACGCATTCTTGAAGTAACTGCTGCGCCTGTATTGGGGGAGCGGAGTAAAAAGTCAGGTGTGGTGGTTGTGCTCTATGACATTACCGAGACCAGAGGATTGGAAAGAATGCGGGCTGAGTTTATGGCTAATGTTTCCCACGAGTTGAAGACCCCGGTTACATCGATCAAGGGTTTTGCGGAAACGCTTCTTGACGGAGCTCTTTACAATCACCGTTCTGCAGAGGAGTTCGTGAACATCATCAATGACGAGGCGAACAGGCTGAGCAGGCTTGTCAATGATATCCTGGAGCTTTCCCGAATCGAGTTTCAGGAAGTAAAGCCCCAGCTGATGCCGCTGGATCTGACCTTAAAAATCAAGGAGATAGTTGATGTGATGGAGCCCCGTTTCCTAAAAAAGGGCTTATCTTTAAAGGCGATAGTTCCCAGTCACCCTGTGATAGTATCGGCTGATGCACATATGATCCACCAGTCTGTGGAAAATCTGCTGGATAACAGTTTGAAATATACACCGGAGGGTGGTCAAGTGACGATCACGCTGTTGTCTGAGCCGGAAGAGGCGGTTGTAATAGTGGAAGATGATGGGAATGGTGTTCCTGAGGAAGATCTGAATCGTGTTTTTGAGCGTTTCTATCGTGTGGATAAAACCCGGAGCCGGAAGTTGGGTGGAACAGGATTGGGGTTAGCTATTGTAAAGCACATTGTCAGTGCCCACGGAGGCCGCGTTTGGGCAGAAAGTGAACTGGGCAGGGGCTCTAGTTTCTATATTTCCCTGCCTGCTGGAGAGAAGATAGGGGGTTCAGAAAGGCATGGAGACAAAGAATAAATTTGAAATTCACAACCTAGATCTGTACTATGGCTCTAACAAAGTACTAAAAGACATTAATTTGGATATCGCTTCTCACCAAGTGACAGCCTTGATCGGGCCCTCCGGGTGCGGTAAGTCCAGTTTGCTCAGGACATTGAATAGGATGAACGATCTTATCCCCTCGGCCAGGGTCGAAGGTTCTGTTTTGTTGGATGGAGAAGATATATACGATAGTGAGACAGATGTGGTCGGCCTGCGCAACCGAGTGGGAATGGTTTTTCAAAGCCCGAATCCTTTCCCTAAATCAATCTTTGAGAATGTCGCTTATGGGCCGCGCCGCCATGGAGAGCGGGACCGGAAGGTGCTAAAGGAAATAGTGGTAAGAAGCCTGAAGGAGGCGGCTCTCTGGAATGAGGTCAAAGACAGTTTGCATAAATCGGCATTCCAGCTGTCTGGAGGGCAGCAGCAGCGTCTTTGTATTGCCAGGGCTTTGGCGGTGCAACCTGAGGTGCTGCTGATGGATGAACCCTGTTCGGCACTGGATCCCATTTCTACCTCCAGGGTAGAGGACCTGATCCATGAACTGAAAAAGGATTACACTATTATTATTGTCACCCATAATATGCAGCAGGCGGCAAGAGTTTCTCAGTATACCGCGTTTTTGCTGACTGGATCACTGATCGAGTTCGATGAGACAGATAAGATTTTTACCAAACCATCCAAGGAGGAGACCGAGGGCTATATTACCGGCCGTTTTGGCTAAGAGAAAGGGATGAAGGCCAGTGGCTAGAAAATCCTATAGTGAACAGCTTGCTGGGTTGAAAGAAGATGTTTTGAAGATGGGAACCATGGTGGAAGAAGCGATCTATAATGCTGTGAAATCCTTGAAAAAACGGGATGATGAACTGGCCCAGCAGGTGATCGATGGGGATGATGCCATCGATGATTTTATGATCGAGATCGAGGACTGCTGTATAACGCTGCTTGCCTTGCAGCAGCCGATGGCCACGGATCTGCGTGTGATTACTACAGCCATCAAGATTATCACCGACCTGGAGCGCATGGCGGACCTGGCTGGCGATATTGCCAAGGTGACTATCCGCATTTCCGAGCAGCCGCTGATCAAGCCATTGATCGATATACCGCGCATGATGAAAATTACCCAGGAGATGACCAGGATCAGCTTGGAGGCTTATGTCAACGAGGCACCGGAGCAGGTGGACTGTTTGATCGAATTTGACCATGAAGTTGATGATCTTTATAATCAGGTTTTAAGTGAACTTGTGGTCTTAATGATGGTTGATTCCCAAACTATCAAGCAGGCTACACAGCTTCTTTTTGTTGCTCGATTTTTGGAGAGAATCGCCGATCACGCTACAAATGTTGGCGAAGCAGTCTATTTTATGGTCAGGGGTGAACGCAAAGATCTTAACCAATGAGTCAAAGGGACGGGGGTTTTGACTCATTCCCACATCTCAAATGACGGGGGTCTTGTCATACGTGACACGGGACGGCGGCGCGGTTCTCTTGTCACGCATTTTTGATAAAGATTTGCAATCTAAATTTAATCTATAGTTAATATTTCCTTAATCTATTGTCTGTAAGCTAGAAATAATATAACAGTATACTACAGTAAATATGAGAGTGTGATGCGGGCACGGTCCTTTAGTCACGCCGGTAGCCAGACTGGAATAGGGGTTTTGGAATGATTTCAAGATTAAAGAGATCTGTTAGTGTTAAGATATTGTTCGTTATCTTGGTTGTGGCGCTCCTGGCGGGAGGCTGTGCCTCTGCTGATCCTGAAAATACTATCAATATTTCTGGTTCCTCTTCAATTCAGCCTCTTTCAGAGGAACTGGCCAACGCCTTTATGGAAGAAAACTCGGAGATCACGATCAATGTAGCGGGCGGGGGTTCCAGTGCGGGGATCAAAGCGACTCGGGATGGAACCTCAGATATCGGAGCATCTTCCCGGGAACTGGAAAGTGATGAAAGGGAGGGACTGACAGTGATCCCTATTGCTATTGATGGGATTACTCTGGTAGTCAATCCGGAAAGTCAGGTGGACAACCTGACTTTGGAACAGGTGCGGCTCATCTATAGTGGACAGATCACCAACTGGAGTGAAGTTGGAGGGAAGGATGGGGCTATTAACACCTTCACCCGCGAGGAGGGTTCTGGAACCCGGGGCGCCTTTGAAGATCTGGTGATGAAGGGCGCCAAAATCAGCAGCAAGACGGGAGTCCAGAATACTACCGGCTCTCTGCGCACCGCTGTCGCCGGGGATCCTCATGCTATTGCTTATATATCTCTTGGCAATGTCAACGATAGTATCAAGGTGCTGGCAGTGGACGGCGTTTTGCCTAAAAGTGAAACCATTAAAAATGGTTCCTATAAGCTTACCCGCTCCTTTTTTTATCTTACCGGGGAGCAGCCCCGGGGAAATGCCAGAAATTTTATCGATTTTGTTCTCAGTCCGGATGGACAACAGATTGTAAGACAAAACTTTATATCAATTTCAGACAACTGACATCCCTTGTCAGGGACGCCAGCCTCAGGGGAATGAGGGAGGTAGGTTCCTATTATTACATCGCTGAAAGAGACCCTTTATACTAAATTGCTTCTGTTGTTTGCTCTGGCTTCTATCCTGGTGGTTGTTCTGGTGGGATTGTTTGTTTTCCTCCAGGGCTATCCCCTATTGGCCAAAACAGGGTTCTTTACCTTTCTCACCGGACTTGAATGGCTGCCCGGGGAGGGTATTTTTGGCATCCTACCTATGGTTATCGGCACCCTGGCTGTTACTCTGGGTGCTTTGATTATCGGAGTTCCCCTTGGTGTTACCACAGCGGTTTTTCTTGCGGAGTATGCCCCTGAGAGAATAGCCTTTTGGACCAGGCGAGCGGTGGAATTGCTGGCTGGGATCCCTTCTGTTGTCTACGGTTTATTTGGGATGACGGTAATTGTGCCTCTAG
The DNA here is from genome assembly GCA_050949745.1 of Syntrophaceticus sp. Classification (GTDB taxonomy): domain Bacteria; phylum Bacillota; class DSM-12270; order Thermacetogeniales; family Thermacetogeniaceae; genus Syntrophaceticus. Next base: position 12,490 of record JBMNGF010000014.1, read on the forward strand.
TGCGACATGTGGCGCTGAATTGGTTTGGCGATCTGTTGTCACCGGAGATGAGGACAGGCTATGGCATTTTAGCCGCCTCTCTAGTGCTGGGAATCATGATTCTGCCTACGATTGTGAGCATTTCCGAAGATGCTTTGCGGGCGGTACCCAAAGCCTATAAAGAGGGTTCCTATGCCCTTGGTGTCCATCAGTGGCAGACAATTTGGCATAATACACTTCCCGCTGCCGGCACTGGGATTATGTCCAGTGTCATATTGGGGATGGGTAGGGCGATTGGGGAAACCATGGCTATTCTTATGGTTGCAGGCAACGCCCCGGCTTTTCCTACATCTATCTTTTCTCCAGTCCGTACCCTTAGCGGGAATATCGGGCTAGAGATGTCTTACGCTTCAGGAGAGCATGCTCAGGCGCTATTTGCTACTGGCGTAGTTCTCTTTATTGTTATCATGATCTTGAACGGCCTTGCGCTGCTTATTGCCAGGAAGGGGGCCAACGCCTGATGAAAATGCCGATCCAGGAGAAATTGGCGAAATGGTTTATCTGGGGTTCAGCTTTGCTCACTGTATCTATTTTGGCCTTGATCGTCGGTTATGTTATGGTGCAAGGCCTTGGACAGTTAAGTATCTCCTTCTTTTTGGAAAACCCCCGCAAGATGGGGAGCGAAGGGGGTATTTTTTCACCCCTGGTGGGAACCATCTACTTTACTCTGCTCACTATGCTCCTGGCGATACCGGTGGGTGTGGGGGCGGCTGTTTATCTCTCCGAATTCACACGAGAGGGCCCTTTAGTACGAGTGATCAGGTTTTTTTCAGATGCCCTGGCAGGCATTCCCTCTATAGTGATTGGACTGTTTGGTTTCGCATTTTTTGTTGTGTTATTGGAGCCCATAACCGGGGGTTGGTCGATAATTTCCGGTTCTCTCACTGCTTTCTGCATGATTTTGCCAATTATTATCCGGGTGACAGAGGAAGCGCTGCAAGCTATTCCTAACTCCTACAGGGAAGGGAGCCTGGCGTTAGGGGTCAGCAAGTGGGATACAGTGATGAATGTGGTCCTTCCCAGCGCTTTGCCGGGAATTTTTACAGCATCCCTGTTGGGTATTGGTCGTGTGATCGGTGAAACGGCGGCATTATTGCTCACCCTGGGCGGTTCGCTGCTGATACCCAAATCAATTTTCAGCCCTGCGCGTACCCTCTCCATGCACCTCTACCTGGTGGCTATGGAAACCGGCGAATTTGGCGTCGCCTTTGGCACAGCCGCCGTTCTAATCCTGCTGATCCTCCTGATCAACCTGGGTGGCTACTACCTGGTGCAGCGCCTAACCAGACGCATGGTCGGCGACTAAATGTGAGTCAAGGGGACGGGGGTTTTGACTCACAGATTAAGAGAGATAGGCGGGCGGACGCGGGGACGGGGGTCTTGTCACGCATGCTTAATGTTCAAGGTACGCTGTCGCAGCTGCGCTGATTTATCACCTCAGTGACTGTGTTACAATATCTACTTGTTCCTCCATATTGACCTCTTTATCCCTTCGCTCATCAATAGTGATGTTGGTGATGACTCTGGTGGTGCCGGCCATGGCGTTTTCATGGATTTCTTTGGCCACATCCATCAGTTGATCTAATTCTCCTTCGATGATGGTTTGTGTCGGTGTGATCTGGTATTTCAATCCTCTTTCTTCAATAGTATGAACAGCACCAGTTACGGCGGAACTGAAGCTTGCTGATTTGGTTCCAACAGGTGTGAGACTAATTCCCAATAAGGGCAATGGTATCACTCCTTTGTAGGTGGCACTGGGACGTTTCGTTTGCCACATAATTCACCGCTGTGGCACTGGGACGTTTCGTTTGCCACATAATTTGCTGCTGCAGCAGGGATCTAGTATCCATCAATGTTAAGTTGCTGTCTAGTACAGCATGAAGACAGAATACCCCCCTGACTCACGGATTCATGAGTCAAAGTCCCCGTCCCCTTGACTCACCCAGTCTCCCTGACTCATCTTTTGATTCACTAATTAAAGGTTTCCTCACTGTGGAGTTTTTTATGCTGATGTTGGGGGATAATTGAGCGAAGGACGTTGACGCAGATAAAGAGAGATACTTTACCTAATTTACCGTAATTGCTCAGAATTCTCGATTATACTGTTTATTTCGCTGATATGAAGGGGAAAATAATGCAAAAATGGCCTTTGACTTTTCTGGATTTCCAGTCTATAATGAAAGTCAAAGAAAGTCAAAAGGTCAAACATAGTCAAGATTGGGTTCATCTATGATAAACCATCAAAGGATGAATTATATCACAGCAGCAGTTGATGTAATCTTACAGCTAAATTTGTCAAGAGTCCAATCATTAAAACTACCAGGGAATTCACAAGCAGCAGAAGCAAAGATGGACCCATAAAAATATTTTAACAGATTAAAATACAGCAGAGGGGATGCAGGATGGAACAGAGGTCTTTAGTGAGTGCAATCGAAGCATATATCAAATCACAGTTGACGAAGAGCCCGGAGGGCTCGATTGAGCTGCGCAGGAAGGATATTGCCCAGCTCTTCGACTGTGTTCCCTCTCAGGTCACCTATGTTATTAAAACCCGCTTTGGTCTGCGAAATGGATATGTGGTACAGAGCCGTCGCGGGGGTGGTGGTTTTATCAAGATATGCAGTTTGTTTAGAGCTTCTGAAGGAGCTATCGAAGAAGAGTTTATTGGGAAAAAGGCGGAACAAGATGGGCGGGCAATTCTGTGCACTTTGTCCAACCGTGGATTTTTCACCAAGCGTGAATTCCTTATACTGGGTACTGCTTTAGAGGTGCTGGAAAAAGAACTTCCAGATGGAGAGGGTGGTAAGTTGATGCTACAGATTTTTAAATCCCTTGCTGATGAGGGGTTTTTCTAGCTCTGAATGTGAGGGAGAATGTGAGGGAGATGGAGATATTAATAAAAGGAGCATTGGGTGACTCAAATAACTCAGGGGTTGCCTAAAAGGGGGTTGATTTTATGCTATGCCAGGAATGCCAAAGGAGGCCGGCAACTGTTCATCTGACTCAGATCGTGAATAATCAAAAAAAGGAGTTGCACCTGTGCCATGAGTGTGCACAGAACCATCAGGAACTATCCATGTCCATGCATTTTGAACCCAGTTTTTCTATTCATAAATTTCTTGCAGGGATGCTGGATGGGTCTCCAATTCATCAAATGGGCGCTTCACCTGAGTGCCCTCAATGTGGGCTTAATTTTGCTAAGTTTGGTGAGATCGGGAGGTTCGGCTGCAGCAAGTGCTACAACACCTTCAGTGATCGGTTGAAACCGCTGCTTCGCAGGGTACAGGGAACAACTCAGCATACTGGTAAAGTTCCCAAAAGAGCAGCCGGCAAACTCGGTGTGAAGCGGGAGGTCGAAAAGCTGAAGGCCAAGCTGCAGCAGGCTGTGCAGGATGAGGCCTATGAAAAGGCTGCTGAACTCCGCGACGAGATACGTGATTTGGAAAGTAAACTTCAGTAAGGGAGGCGATTAGATGTCTATAGAGAATGTTCTCAGTAACCCTTATACAAAGTGGATGGAGGGGAAAGGGCCTTATGCTTCCATTGTGATCAGCAGTCGTGTAAGACTGGCCCGTAACCTTAACAATTTTAATTTCCCCCATCTCCATGATGAAAAGAGCAGCCAGGAAGTGTTGAGGCTGGCCAAGGATGCCCTTACTGGTGAAGAGATACAGCAGCAGGTGGAAGGGATCGATTTTGTTGCAACTAAGGATCTCTCCTCACTTGATCTGATGCTCCTTATGGAAAAGCATTTGATCAGCCCACATCTTGCCGAAGCTAGGGGGACAGAGAGCGGTGTTGCTATAAGTAAGGATGAGGCGCTGAGTGTGATGGTTAATGAGGAGGATCACCTGCGCTTGCAGATTCTTCTCCCTGCACTACAGCTTAAGGAAGCGTGGACTATGGCCAGCAAGGTTGATGATTTGCTGGAAAAAAAGCTTGATTATGCCTTTGATGAACAGTACGGCTATCTGACCTGCTGTCCCACCAATGTGGGAACAGGCCTCAGGGCATCGGTGATGATGCATCTTCCGGCGATAGCAATGACCAACCAGGCCAACAGATTTTTTATGTCTCTTTCTAAGCTGGGTTTTGCTGTACGTGGCCTTTATGGTGAGGGAACCCAGGCCAAAGGCAACCTTTTCCAGGTATCCAACCAGATTACTTTGGGGCTCAGTGAGGAAGAGATCATCGCCAACCTGGAATCGGTCTGCAGCCAGATCATTGAGCAGGAGGAACTGATGCGGGATAAGCTGCGTAAAGACAGCCTTGCCCGACTGGAGGACCTGGTTTTCCGTTCTTATGGTATTTTGACCAATGCCTATATTATCAGTGCTGATGAGGCAATGGCACACCTTTCCAATGTACGCCTAGGGTTGGATATGGGGCTGCTGCGGGATGTGCAGAATAGAAAACTTAATGAACTGTTGGTGGTTATCAGGCCGGCATTTTTGCGCAAGCTAGCCGGCAAAGAAATTGATGCTTTTAATCGTGACTTCAAAAGAGCTGAATTAATTAGGAATTCACTGTCTTAATTACAGAAAGGAGGTTTTGTGTATGTTCGCAAGGTTTACAGAAAGAGCGCAAAAGGTGCTATTTTTGGCTAGGGATGAAGCCCGGCGCTTAGGCCACCCTGCTGTTGGTACTGAGCATCTTCTTCTGGGGCTGCTCAGGGAGGGTGAAGGGATTGCTGCCAAGTCATTGCAGGCGCTGGGAGTTAACCTGGAAAAAGTGCGCCAGGAAGTGGAGAAGATCGTATCACCTGGTAAGCCTGCATCTGGTGAAGAGATCGGGCTTACCCCTCGTGCTAAAAAGGTTCTTGAGCTTGCTCAGGAAGAGGGGCGCCGGCAGGGTGTCAGCTATGTAGGTACAGAACACATCCTGCTAGGGTTGATTCGAGAAGGTGAAGGTGTAGCTGCCCAGGCATTGGTTAATCAGGGAATTACCCTGGAAAAGGTGCGCCGCCAGGTGTTGATGCTTTTGGGAGGGATTAGCCCCATCAATCCGGGCCACAAGCAATCAGGAATGACGCAGCGTTCCAGTCAGACACCTACACTGGATGAACTGGGGCGTGATCTTACAGAACTTGCACGGGAAGGTAAGGTAGATCCTGTCATCGGCAGGGATGAGGAGATTCAACGGGTAATCCAGATCTTGAGTAGACGCACTAAGAATAACCCCTGTTTGATCGGGGAGCCCGGAGTGGGTAAAACGGCTGTTGCGGAAGGACTTGCTCAGAGGATTGTAGATAATAAGGTACCGGAAATGATTGCAGATAAACGGGTGGTTACCCTGGATATGTCAGCAATTGTTGCAGGGACCAAATATCGGGGTGAATTTGAGGAAAGGCTCAAAAAAGTGATCGAGGAAATCCGGAGTGCCGGCAATGTGATCCTGTTCATAGATGAGGTGCATACCCTTGTTGGTGCGGGAGCTGCAGAGGGGGCTATCGATGCCGCCAATATTCTGAAGCCCGCCCTCGCCCGGGGTGAACTCCAGTGCATCGGGGCTACCACCCTGGATGAGTATCGCAAGAATATCGAAAAGGATGCAGCCTTAGAACGGCGTTTCCAGCCGGTGAATGTGGGAGAGCCTACACAGGAAGAGACTGTCGAAATTTTGAGGGGATTGCGGGATCGCTATGAAGCCCATCACAGGGTTAAGATCACTGACAGCGCCCTGAAAGCAGCCACCAAATTGGGCAGCCGCTATATAACTGATCGCTTTTTGCCGGACAAGGCTATTGACCTTATGGATGAGGCGGCCTCCCGGGTGCGGCTCAAGGCATATACTGCTCCCCCAGATGTTAAGGAACTGGAGGAAAAACTTGAGCGTGTGCGTAAAGAAAAAGAATCTGCTGTGGTCAACCAGGAATTTGAAAAAGCAGCATCACTGCGGGATGAGGAGCAGCAGGTACAAAACGAATTAGAGCGCATCAAGAACAATTGGGTGCAGCGTAAGGAATTGGATCAATCGATTGTTACAGATGATGATATCGCTGCTGTGGTTTCCAGCTGGACAGGGGTACCTGTCAACAGGCTGCAGGAAGAGGAGTCTCAGCGTCTGCTGCATATGGAGGAAACCCTGCATCAGCGGGTAATCGGCCAGGATGAAGCAGTCGGGTCAGTGTCTCGTGCCATCAGAAGAGCCCGGGCAGGGCTGAAGGATCCCAAGCGTCCTATTGGTTCTTTCATCTTCTTAGGGCCTACCGGGGTCGGTAAGACAGAATTGGCCAAAGCGTTGGCAGAAGCACTTTTTGGGGATGAAGAGGCCATGGTGCGCTTCGATATGTCCGAGTATATGGAGAAGCACACTGTATCCAGACTGCTGGGGGCGCCTCCTGGGTATGTGGGCTATGAGGAGGCAGGCCAGTTGACTGAGTCTGTTCGCCAGAACCCGTATTCGGTAGTTCTCTTCGATGAGATCGAAAAGGCACACCCAGACCTCTTTCATGTTCTCCTCCAGGTGATGGAGGACGGGCGGCTGACCGATGCTCAAGGCAGAACCGTGGATTTCCGGAATACTGTGATTATCATGACATCCAACGTAGGAGCAAACCTGATTGACAAGGAGAACCGCTTAGGGTTTAAGCGGGATGCTGACAGGGATGAGTTGGATTACGAGACGATGAAGGAGCGGGTTATCGATGAAATGCGGCGCACCTTCCGTCCCGAGTTTTTGAACAGGGTCGATGATGTTATTGTCTTCCATGCGCTGCAAGAAGAACATATGAAGGAAATTGTAGAGCTGATGCTGATGACGGTCAGCAAGCGCATCTCTGATTTTGGGTTGCACCTGGAGTTTACCCAGGCTGCCAAAGAGCTTCTTGTCAAAAATGGCTATGATCCCACATTTGGCGCTCGTCCGCTGCGACGGGTTATCCAGCGAATGGTAGAGGATCAGTTATCAGAAGAAATGCTGGCAGGTAAGTTCAAATCAGGTGATGAGATCTTAGTCGATGGGGCAGAAGATAAAATAGTCTTCAAAACCAAAGACCAGGTTACAAGCCAGGTTGAGGAATAATGGGCCAGAGTCTCTCAGCGGCCATATAGCCGTGTAGTTTGGCCAATAAAAAAGATGCCTGCTCCCTAAAAAGGAAGCAGGCATCTTTTTTACGAAAAATGGCAAGAGTTCTCATGACTTTATCATCATATTAACTCAATGCATAGTATATAGAAAAATTTCCTGCAGCAGGTTTTCTCCACCCTGCTTTTTTAGGGGTGGCATATGCATTGAGAGCCTGCTGCACAGGAGATGAGAAAATCAACTGGAGTGATGAAAATGGCTCAAAGACCGCCCTGTTCCTCCGGGCGCTACTGGCGAGTGGAAGCAGGCAATACCCTGTACGGCATTGCTGGAGAGCTGGGAACAACAGTGGAGGAATTGCTGAACTTAAATCCTGGGATAGATCCTGATAATTTGCAAGTAGGCCAGTTCATCTGTTTGCCTAGGGAGTTCCCACCTTGCCCTTCAGGAGTATTCTGGGAGGTGGCTCCTGGGGATACCCTCTATCAGATTGCTCAGGCGACTGCTACCACAGTTGATGCACTGCTGGCAGCAAATCCGGGCATCGATCCGAGTAATCTGCTGATCGGCCAAAAAATATGTATACCCTGATTGCTGTTATGGTTGATAGTTAGGCTTTGGAAAATAGCCTGCTTGAGCTCTTTACAAGCCGGGATTATACGTTATTTTTGATAGTTAGGCTCTGGAAATGGTGACCGAAGGGATTTTCTGTCACCATTTGTTTTTGTTGTTGATGGTTTGCTGTCCTCTGAAGTGGATGTTTTTGGGCTTGTCTCTTTTTGTTGAATTGGGTGACAGTACCAGGAGGAATATCGTTCTATTGTCTAGAATAAATAAGGCGGTATGGGACACTTGTTTGGTAATATGAGATGCAGAAGATTATAAACGCTGTTTTTGTGGTATTTGGTCCCTATATTAAGAGACATACTACCTTTACTCTCTAATGATTGCAGTTTGTTTATCTGGTTCCTATATCTTGAAGCTCTCTATAACGAGGGGAAGGTTGAGGGGAAAAACGGTTTCTTATCTGGTTCCTATATCTAGAAGAGACATAATGGGAAAAATGATTGAGGTCTGTGAAGGTTTTTATTATAAATTAGGGGTGATTATTTGAGTAATGATATTACCATCGGAAAGCTGTCTGTTCTTCTAGCCCTCAGCTCTGAAAGTGAGGAGAAGGAGTTTTATGATAAGGGAGAAAAGCTGGGGTATAAGCTGTTCAAGGGGCGAGCAGGCTCTATGGATGGTGAAAAGATCTTTGCAGCAGTAGAAACTGCTGCCAAAAGGAGAGGTTTGATTCAGAACCAGTACAGGGAGGAGCACGCCCTTTATCACTCCATCCTGGATGCCTTTCACGGGGTATGCCGCGGGGAATTGGCACTGGGAAGTATTCTGCGCAGTGTGGGGTTAATTTTCAGTGTTGTCAGGGGGCCACGCATGGCCGGTGACTATTCTGATGGGGAGTGGCTGGCTGTTGCCCTTTACGGTAATATTGGCGCTCCGATCAAGGGTTTTGAGCATGAAGTGATGGGACTGGGCATTAATAACATCTGATCCACGGCTTACTTGCCTCATTTTTTTTAGGGGCAAAGCCAACTTATGGCATCCCTATATCAGGGCGGATTAGGGCTAAGAATATATCGATCAGGCTTATTCTACTTAGAGATATGAGTCATTAGGGAGTAGAGGTGCAAATTATTTGTGCCCTACTTCCTTATTGTATTGTGTTACTTTAGGTTGTTCCTCTTATACTGTTCCAACAAAAAGTCTCTGACTGGTTACAAAAATAGGGATGGGTGGAGGATGCTCCTTACCCCGAACTGAAACACCAGTGGCTCAAGATAATTTTCATGTAAAAATATATGCGGGGTATGGAGGGGGAATCTTGGAGGACAAAAGAGTCGGTTTATGGAAAAGCTCGGGGGCACTTATTGTTCTTATGGTAGGCAGTTCTGTGCTTTATGTGCTGGTCTACATAAGGGGCACTTATTACATCCCTCTGATGGAGACATTGCAGTGCAATAATACCCAATTAGGGGTCATGGGTGCTGCGTATGGGTTAGCTGCTATGCTCTGTTATTTTCCCGGCGGATGGCTGGCAGACAGGGTATCCGCGAGAAAGCTCCTGACAATATCCTTTGTTTCTACCGGTTTGGGTGGACTCTATTTTGCTACTTTTCCCAGTTTCTTAGAATGTGTTTTACTACACGCCTGCTGGGGCATAATTATATCACTGACCTACTGGGCAGCATATGTCAAGGCGATACGGCAGATGGCTGCAGTAACTGAGCAGGGACGTGCCTTCGGTTTTTTGGAAGGGGGACAAGGCATCGTATCAGGTATTATTCTCTCTTTGGTCCTCTACTTGTTTATACAGTTAGGAAGCAATAAAGAGGCACTGGCAGTTGTCATAAACATCTATTCGGTTCTGTGTATTCTAACCGGAATCATCACCTGGTTTGTTTTTAAAGAGAAAGAGGATAATATCACTTCCGGAGATTTGTGGGGAGATGTAATAAGGGTTATCAAGATGCCCAAGGTATGGATGATTGCTCTGATTATATTCTGCGCTTATGCTGCGATGTCAGCGACCCAATTCCTTGTACCTTACTCATCGGGGGTCTTTGGCGCAAGTGTTGCTTTCGGTGCGGGGCTTTCTATCGTTAAAGACTATATTAGACCCTTTGTAGCAGTGGGGGCGGGGATTGCAGGGGACAGAATAGGTTCTTCTAAGGTTATCTTCTTTGGTTATTTCCTCTTGTTTGTCGGGCTAATTAGCCTTGTGCTGGTGCCGGGAAAAGGAAGCATGTTGCCTGTGCTGGTAATCAACAGTGTGGTTATCTATCTAGCTATGTTTATGATCAGGGCACTTTATTACGCCTTGTTGGAAGAAGGAGATATACCTGTGTCTATCTCCGGAGCAGCGGTGGGTTTTATTGCAACTCTCGGTTATATACCTGAGTTTCTTGTTCCGTTCATTGGTGGGCGGCTTCTGGACATTTTTCCGGGAACAGAAGGGTTTCACTGTTTTTTCTCAATTATTGCTCTGCTGGTTGCTGTTGGTTTTCTTGCAACATTTTATTGGATGAGGATAACAAAAGAGAAGAGGATGGCTATACTGGAACTAAAACATCCTACAAAAAGTTGACACCGTCATATAAAAGAATATAATTGCCACTCATTTTTTCATGTGCTATAATTTGAGTTGCTGCTGTATTAAAAAATCAGGCGACTATCATTTTTAATTGGTTGCTACTATGTCTACTCAAAGCTATGAGCCAAAAGGGGGTAGAAACGCAAGCTGTTTGCGTTCTATTCCCTTATGCATTTCTACTAAAAGTCAATTGGAATGTGGCAACTAGCCGGAGGGCAAGAGGTAAGAATACTATAGGGGGGATGACTGATGAGGACAAGGCGAGATAAATTTATAAAACTATTTGAAGTACCCGAAATTGCAATCCCTTATCTTGATGTATTTGTAACTGAACAGGATATGGATATTGTAGAAGCTATGGATGGCAAAGGAATGACCCCAAGGGAATTGGCTGGCAAGTTAGGTATTGCTGAAGAAAAAGCCCGTGAACTTATGGAAGATTCCTATCTGAGATCAGTCTTAAATAAAGATGAAAATGATCAAGGTGTTTATATCGCTGCGAACTTTTATCAACAACTTAACTTTAGTTGTAAGTTTGCTGAAAACTACCATAGCATTCCAAAAGAAGTACGGACTGAGCTTGACGAATGGGATTATGGAATATATAAGACGACTCCCTTTTTTCAAAAGAGGCTTAAAGGCGAAGCTGATAAATCATCAAATATAACTTATCTGCCGTTGGATGAACTGGATGAGTTCATGTCAAAACCGCAAAGATTTAGAGTTATCCCCTGTGATTGCCGAAATTTAAAAGACGCCTGCAACAAGCCAAGGGAAACATGCATTCGTTTTGATGATTATATTACAGATCGCACTCTCGGCCGTGAGATCACTAAGGAAGAAGCTAAAGAGATAATAATAAATGCACACAAAAAGGGCCTTATGCTTCAAGTTAATCCAGACTGGAGAGAAAATGGGGCTACAGGTGTTTGCCTCTGCTGTGCATGCTGTTGTTATCCTGTGCGTGCAGCTGTCGAATTTAACAGCAAGGGTAAATTTCCTATAGTGGAGTATATGGCCTGTTATGATGAAGCTAGCTGTATCCATTGTGGACGTTGTGTAAGGCGGTGCTACTTTGGTGTTTTTGCTTTTGGGGAAGAAGAAGTCGAAATCAAAGGAAAGATGAGAAAAAAGATTGTATATGACCCTGAAAAGTGCTGGGGATGTGGCCTATGTTCTACTAGCTGTCCTACAAAATCTATAGTAATGAAAAAACTACCTATTGAAAGTAAATAAGGTCTTTAGCCAGAGATCAGTGACAGTACAAAACGGATATGGCTTAAGCATACACCAAAAAAAGGAGGGAGAATATTGAAAAAAAGACTTACTATTTTGGTCGCTGTATTGTTGCTTTTTAGTTTTGCATTATTTGCTTGCTCGTCAAATGACCCAGGAGAAGGTTCTGGTGAGGCTCTTTCACCTAAGCATGGTGGTACCCTGCGTATAGCCATCGATACTACAACAGCCTTGGACCCAACTTTCCTCACTACTTCAGGTGATAATCAGGCCGCAGCCATGTGGAATGATTACCTGGTTTTTTGTGATGAGGATGGACGTCCTGATCCTGAGCGCAGTTTAGCAGAGAGTTGGGATTACGATGAAGGGGAAAAGGCATGGACATTTAAACTGCGAGATAATGTTTTATTCCATGATGGCAAAGAGATGACTTCTCGTGATGTCAAGTACACATTTGACCGCTTGCGTGATCCTGATGTGGGTGCAAAAACTGTAGATCTATTCTCAAATATTGTTGATATCACAACACCTGATGATCTCACTGTTGTTTTCACATTAAAAGAGACCAATCCCGAATTTTTATTGGATCTTGCAGACCGTGGGATTATTGACGCGGACAATACTGAACTTGAAACAAAAGCCAATGGAGTTGGGCCTTTCATGGTTGAGTCATTTTCTCCGGAGGATCGCATGGTTCTTAAACGAAACCCCAATTACTGGAGAAATGACGAAGAAGGCAACCCGCTTCCCTATCTGGATGGCCTTGAGCTTATAGTTATTCCGGATAAGGCATCTGCGCTGGATGCATTGCGCAGTGGACAGATTGATTTTATGTATGAACCACCTTCCGAGTCTCTGGAGATCTTCGAAACAGAGCCGGATTTAGTGCTTTACACGAAACCATCAGCGACTCACTATCCTATTCGTATGCGTGCAGATATTGCTCCTTTCGATGATGTTCGTGTGCGCCAAGCTCTTAAGCTTGCCACTGACCGTCAAGCAATTCTTGACGCAGCCTTTGAAGGTTTTGGAGTAATTGGCATGGATACACCGATCAGTCCTGCTTATGGTGATTACTATCTTGATGCGTCTGAACCTGAATATAATGTTGAAAAAGCAAAAGAGTTGTTGGCCGAAGCCGGCTATGCTGATGGCTTTAAAGTCACCATACATTCACCTGAAGTCCGTCCTAATTCTGCTATAGCTGTAATGTGGAAAGAGCAGATGGAGAAAATCGGTGTAGAGGTAGATATCCAACTTGTTCCAGGGGATATTTACTATGTAAATTGGCTGGATTATGAACTTGGTGTGACCGACTGGGGTTCCAGGACCCATCCAGGTATATTTTTCCAGCAGGCCTATATCACTGGTGCTCTCTGGAATGAAACTCATTGGTCTGATCCGGAATTGGATGAAATTGCGGCCAAGATAGCTGTAGAAATGGATTTCGATGAGCGCGTTAAGCTATACCACAGAGCCCAAGAGATTTTTATGGAACGAGGTCCAATAATTGTTCCTGCTTTCAAGCACAGTGCTTGGGCATCAAGTAAAGATGTAAAAGGCATCAAAGGGCATCTAGTAGAGGTTTCTGTTGACTTTAGGAGTGTTTATCTGGAAAGGTAACAACAGTTATATAAAAATAAGCTCCCCCATCTATTTTAGGTGGGGGAGTATTTAGGTAAATGCCGGAGGTGTTTGTTTGGCTTCTTTGCAAATTAATCAAGAGTATATACAACCTAAACATTCTAAATATTCTGCTATCTGGAAGGGAATCCGGCACAATCTATTAACTACCATTGGGTTTTTCGTTGTGGCTATATTTCTGATTTTGGCAGTAGTTGGCCCCTTGATTGTGCCTTATGATTATGCAGAGCAAAATATTGAACAGCGGTTGCAGCCGCCATCAGCAGATCATATCTTCGGTACAGATGAATTTGGCCGTGATGTTTTTTCTCGAGTTGTTATGGGCAGTAGGAGCGTACTGGTCATTGCCGGGTCAGGGGCGGCGCTTGCTGTCGTTTTCGGACTGCTCATAGGTTTGATTTCAGGATATTTGGGCGGTTTGCTGGATGATGTTATTATGCGGTTGATGGAAGTGATGATGTCTATTCCAGGCTTATTGTTAGCTATGCTGGTGCTGTTTTCCTTAGGTTCCTCATTTTACAGCGTGATACTAGTGGTTGGTTTTATGTATATTCCTGTAGTAACGCGAGTGGTGCGCAGTGTGGTTTTAGACATCAAGACCCGGGCATTTATTGAAGCAGCAAAACTGCGTGGTGAAAGTATCCGCTATATTCTGATGCGGGAGGTCTTGCCCAATGTACTGCCGCATCTTGCCGTAGAAGCATCTATGCGCTTTGTGTATGCAATTTTTATGGTTGCCTCCTTAGGGTTTTTAGGCTTGGGTGTACAGCCACCTACGCCTGACTGGGGATTTATGGTAAGCGAGGCTCGGCCATTTTATAATAGTGCTCCTTGGATATTATTTTTCCCTGCTGCGTCTATTGCAATTTTGGTTGTTGGGGTAAGTTTTGTGAGCGACGGTTTGCGAAAAATGTTGTTACCGGGTGGTGTGAGTAGTGACTAAAATGTACAAATCCCAAAAAACTAGCGATATTGATCCCATTTTGGATGTCAGGAATCTCACTGTAACCTACCGTACAGAACAGGGGCCAGTGTATACAGTTCGCGATGTTTCCTTACAGATCGCTGCTGGTGAGATATATGGATTGGTTGGAGAATCGGGCTCAGGGAAAAGTACGTTAGCGCGGGCGATTGTCCGTTATCTTGCCGATAATGGCCAGATAAAAAGTGGTTCAATTAAACTAGGTAACACAGATTTGCTTGCTCTGCCAATGTCCAAGATGCAAAAAATATGGGGGTCCAGGATCACTATGGTACACCAGGATCCGGCTGCTGCGGTAAACCCATCCATAACTATCGGCGAACAGATAGCTGAAATTGCCAGGTTACATTTAAATCTATCATCTGCAGAGGCGAGAGTGAAGGCCCTGGAAATGTTAGAAAAAATGCGCATGCCTGATCCAGAGTCGGTAGCGAAACGCTATCCCCACCAGTTGAGCGGTGGTATGTTGCAGCGCGTTGTGATCGCTATTGCCTTAACTACAAATCCTCAGCTTCTAATTATGGACGAGCCAACCACAAGTCTGGATGTGACTACCGAAGCAGCAATCCTAGACTTGGTGCGCGAGCTATTGGCCGAATATAATATGGCAGTTCTTTTCATTACTCACAACCTTGGTGTTGTAGCAAATATCTGCAACCGGGTGGGTGTCATGTATGCTGGGGAGATTATGGAAGAAGGTTCAGTTCAACAGGTATTTAATCGTAAACTTCACCCATATACAAGAGGCTTGTTAGGTTGTTTGCCAAAGGTCACCAATGACAAGCGGAATGTTAGCTTAAGTGCAATTCCCGGTTATATACCTCGCATGAATCATCTTCCAACTGGCTGCATATTTGGGCCTCGATGTAAACTTGTGGAAGATGGTTGTCAAGCTGAGCGGCCGTCACAGGTTGAAGCTGAAGCAGGCCATTTCACAGCTTGCCGCCGGTGGGAAGTATTGCAGAATAAGCCTGAGCTATTGATGGATATACATCAGGTAAGGGATATGAAAGAGCGTGAAGAGGGTCCGGTGGTCTTTACCGCGAGCAATATTAAGAAATATTTTGACCTTTCAGCAAGAGGGTTTGCATCACTCTTCAAGCAAAGCCGAACAGAAATAAAGGCTGTAGATAATGTGTCTGTGGGTGTGCGCGGAGGTTTTACTTTGGGTGTTGTGGGAGAGAGCGGCTGTGGCAAGACAACTTTTGCTCGCTGTATTGCAGGGCTGGAAGAGGCCACCTCCGGTGAAATGAAACTGGAAGGTGAACTGTTACCCTATAATGTTTCCCAAAGAACTCCTGCCCAGAGAAAAGGTATTCAGATGGTGTTCCAGAATCCAGATGCCTCTTTAAATCCCCATTATACAATAGGGGACAGCGTATCTCGGCCACTGGTTTTGATGGGGAACTTATCCAAAGAAGAAATCCAGAAGCGGGTGAACGAATTGTTTAGGGCTGTGAACCTACCCGAGGATTACACTAATCGTCTGCCCCACGAATTAAGTGGAGGAGAAAAACAGCGCATAGCCATCGCCCGTGCCTTGGCGTCTGAACCAACCATGATACTTTGTGATGAACCACTCTCTTCCTTGGATGTTTCGGTTCAAGCTGCTTTGATAAATCTTTTGATCAAGCTGCAGGATTCCAGTAAGATATCTTATCTGTTTATTTCACATGATTTAGCGGCAGTGCGCTATATCTCTGATTGGGTTGCGGTAATGTATTTGGGACGAATATGTGAGGTTGGCTCATCTGAGGATGTCTTTATGCCGCCTTATCATCCCTATACTGAGGCATTACTATCAGCTATTCCCATTCCAGATCCTGATGTGCAACAAGAACGGATTCGGCTGGAAGGAAACGTGCCTAGTCCGATCAATTTGCCTCCTGGGTGTCGTTTTCACACCCGTTGCCCTCGTAAAATAGGCAAGATCTGTGAAGAGCAGGAGCCACCCTGGCAGGATGTGAGCGAACATCATCAAATCTGCTGTCACATTGGTCTTGACGAACTGCGAGCTATGCAAACCGAAGTAATCGTGGGACAAGCGGATACCCTGAGGGAGGTCAGATGATGGCAACTTATATACTTCGCCGTTTGGGTTCTATTCTAGTGATTATGTTCTTAGCATCTATAATTATTTTCTCTATAACGCAGTTTTTGCCTGGCGATGTAGCTCAGTTGGTGCTGGGCCAGTTTGCCACAGAAGAGGCAATCGCCAATTTGAGAGAAGAATATGGCCTAAATAACCCTTTTTACATTCAATACTTAGATTGGGCGGTAAATTTTGTTCAAGGGGATTGGGGCAATTCTTTGGTCAGTCGCATGCCGGTTTTTCCAATGGTGATGTCCAGGTTGCGCAATTCAGCCATGTTGGCTGTTGTGGTTCTGGTGTTTTATGTGCCTTTGGGCATCTTTTTTGGAGTTTTAGCAGCTTTAAAACGGGACAAATGGCCTGATCAGGTTATCACAACTGTTTCCATGGTGTTTGTGGCATTACCTGTTTTTGTAATCTCTTTATTGTTGATCCCTTTGTTTTGCCATTTTCTCGGTTGGCTGCCGGCAAACTCGTCTATCCATCCGGATTCTTCTTTTGGCGATGCACTTCCTTTTCTGATATTGCCGGCGATTGCTGTGGCTCTAAATAGTCTTGGTTATGTTACTCGTATGACCCGGGCCGGCACAATAGATGTTTTGCGCACTGATTATGTGCGGGCTGCCTATCTCAAAGGGTTGCCTCGCCGGCAAGTACTGGTTCGGCATGTTTTACGAAATGCTCTTTTGCCTACAATTACGATTGTAGCAATGGATGCCGGTATGATGATCGGAGGAATGCTTGTAGCTGAAGTGGTGTTCGGTTATCCGGGGCTAGGCCGATTGTTGCTATATGGAATGCAAAACCAAGATTTGCCTTTAATCCAAGCCTGTAGCATGGTGGCTGTAACAATGCTTTGCCTGGCAAATTTGGTTGCCGATTTATTATATGGCTTCTTGAATCCCCGGATTCGCGTTAAATGATGAGGCCTTTAATCAGTGTACAAACATGGTAATATCGCTGGCTAGGAGGGGATGCTTATATGCTGCTAGAGGAATACAGAAAGATGAATTGCAGTGTTAAGACTTTTTGTCGTATGTGTAGCTATCGTTGTCCCATCGCTGTCAATATTGAACAGGGAAAGATTCGAAAAATCACCGGCGATAAAGACCATCCTGTTAGTAAGGGCAGGCTTTGTGTTAAAGGAAACGCTATTCTGGATTTGGTTTATTCGCCGGCAAGGCTCTTAAAGCCGCTGAAAAAGGTAGATGGGCAATGGCAGGAAATTGATCTGGAAGTGGCTTTGCAGGAAATCTCTCAAAAAATACTGTCTATCAAGGAAAAATACGGAGTAAAAAGCATCGGCGTTTGGAAGGGGGAATCTGTAGATTCAACACAGGCTGACCTTTGTAGGCGGTTTGCCTTTGCATTCGGTACCCCTAACATATTTTCCCATGATACATTGTGTGCCGTTTCTAAGCATGCTGCCGTAAAATCCGTGATCGGCAGTTATCCAACCCCTGATTTTCAGGATGCGCAATGTATTGTTATTTGGGGATCCAATCCACTTGTATCCCATTTTCCCCTGTATAACAGAATTAAAGAAGCAAGAGAACGGGGAGCAAAAGTGATATTGATCGATCCGCGAAAAAACAGCTTTGCAAAGCATGCTGATATGTATTTCCCAGTTAAACCGGCTACAGATGGGGCTTTGGCTTTGGGAATCATAAATATCATTATTGAGAATGAGTGGTATGATCAAGCTTTTGTCAAAGAGCATACGATAGGATTTGAGGAATTAGCTCAATATGCACGGAAATTTAACCCGAGATATGTGGCAGAAGAAACTGGAATCAGCCAGGAGGATATCTATAAGCTCAGTAAAACTATTGCTGAGAGAGCACCACATGTCACATATAGGGTTGGTGTTGGGCCAGAGCATCATAATAACGGCTATAACAACATAAGAGCCATCGCTTGTATCGGGGCATTATGTGGTTGTACTGACCGTCCCGGAGGGGATATGCTTGAGGAAATGCCAGCGTTCAACTCTCTGCTTGCTGATGTACAAGGCAAAATGGAGAATGTAAAGCCTATTGGGGCAGAAGAGTATCCAGTATTTTATGATCAACGCCAGGAAGGGCATAGCATCACGGCAATGGATGCAATGTTGGAGGGCCGGCCATACCCTTTACGCGGATTAATCCTTACAGGTGCCAATCCTGTGTTAACAAATCCCAATGCCGATAAAGTAAAGAAAGCATTAAAATCTTTAGATCTGTTTGTTGTAAGGGATTTATTTATGACAGATACGGCCAGGTTGGCAGATTATATTTTACCTGGAGCAAGTTTTTTAGAGAAGTCAGAGGTAATACGTGGGGCAATACCCCAAAGCATATCCTTAACTAAAAAGCTGCTGGAGTTTGATTCATGTCAAAACGAATATCAGTTTTGGAGCTGTTTAGCAGATAATGTGGGTATAGGCCAGTATTTCCCTTGGAAGAATGAAGATGAACTTAATAGGTGGATAATAGAACCCCTTGGTTTAGAGTTGGAAGAGTTAGCACAAAAACCTGAAGGCTATATTTATAAGCCTTACAAATACGAAAAATTTTATGAAAATGGTTTTGACACTCCTTCGGGGAAGGTGGAGTTCTCTTCTGATTATCTAGGTAATTATGGCTATGAAAAGCTGCCAGTTTATCTACCGGCTCATTATATAAGTGGTAAAGATAAGGGCCGATATAAATTCATTTTGATTACGGGTGCAAGGCAGGCAAGGTTTAATCACAGCTGTTACCACAACATACCCCGTTTTAAAAAAGCTGTGCCATGGCCTGTCATGGAGATCCATCCAGAAGACGCCGCTTCTTTACAGCTGGCTGATGGTGAGTTAGTAGAAGTTACATCGGCTAAAGGTTCTTTAAAGATACGCCTTTCCATTGTAGGGCAGGATGAAATCGAACAGGGGTTTTTGCAGATTACCCATGGTTTTGACGAAGCAAATGTCAATAGAATTACCCCAGATGATATACTCGATCCTGTAAGTGGTTTCCCTGCAGTGAAATCAGTGCCTGTAAATGTAACCAAAATATGTGAGGATACTATTCATAACTAAAAGCGAAATTTGGTTCTTTATGACGATATTTTGTATGCTTGTAT
>JBMNGF010000015.1:0-156432 GCA_050949745.1 Syntrophaceticus sp.
GAGAAATAAATAGAATATATATTTTTGGTTAAAATTACCGCTATGTTTTTTCGTGTTATGTTTTATTGGGGAGGGGTTGTATGGCACTTCAAGAAAAAAACAAACCTGATTACGATTGAGGAAGGGTTTAAGTTATATGCAGAAAATGTCAAGGACTTAAAAACTTCCAGTGTTAATAATCGATACATCACCGAAGATGTTCCAAAAGGGTTAGGTTTACTTCATGTGTTGGGTGCCAATCTCAATATTCCTACTCCAGTATGTGACTCCATAATTACATTAGCAGGTGTAATGATTGGTGCGGATTATTTCAAAGAGCTTGAGGATTATTGGGACACGGGCAGGCTTGCTTTATTGCCTTTAGGTACCGATGTGGATATGTGACTCTAATTCTTTACGTCTGCCAAACATCTATTGTTTCATGAATATTGCCCTTATTCAAAATAATGTCCGTGGGTTGTAGTGTTATTTAAATCCTCGAGTAATCTCGCTGTTCTCGGCTACTCCTTTGGGTTCTTGCCTGATGCTTCCATGCTGGTCACTGAAGGAATCACCGTGGGTTTTTCCGGACAGTGGGAAGCAAAGGGGAAGCAAAGGGACGTTCTTTTTGCTTCCTGATATGCAACAGGAACCGTCCCCATTGCATTTGAGTTGAGCGTTGCCTTTGCCGGTGGGGAAGCAAACTAGCCGTTCTGCTGCATCAAGGGAATGCCGCTTTTAATATCCCATCCTCGCAGATAGTAGTATTCATTGAGCATCTTTTCAAATTGTTTCTTATCCAGTTTTTCCCCGGCTGCCGGTCCGGTAGAGATAGGCTCATCCAGGATCCGTTTGGGTGGATAATCATCAAGGCGCCTGATGCCCTCCTGTACATTAAAGAGGCGTTCGGTATCTATGATTCTGGAGCCTATTTTTTCTAACCCTTCTTGGGATATGTCCCACCCTGTTGCAGTTCTTACAAGCTTGGTGAAGTGGGCCGGGCGTAGGGGTTTCATAGCGATTCCCTCCAGTTTGCAGAGGCTCAGGGAGTCTACTATGGCGTGCCAGTTTTCGTGCCAAACCCGACATTTCGCACCCTTAAGGCATTTACATCCTGAATTTACTGATGGTGAAAACTGGTACCTAATTGACATTAAAAAGCATGAGGAGACCTCCCATAATTCGTACTACAGTAAATATCTTCACTAAAACCGGCTAAATGTAAAAGCCGTTTGATATCTTCAGTCAATTGGTTCTCCGCAACCTGATGGATGCGACCGGAATCAGTTTCGAAGGTAATTATGGTAAGGGGTTTCAGCATCTCCAGCAGCATAGTTCCCGTTGGGCTAAAAGACTTACGCTTCCCAGGGATAATCAAAGGTTTTGTTTCTTTGGCCAGGTTACGGCGTACCCGGCGCTGCAGCAGTGCATAAATAAGCAGAGCCATTAAGAAAACATACCCTATGGCAACTACTCTCTCCGTGTTCTTGACATAGATCCCGTCAATGTAAACCGGGTTTTTTAGAAAACGGAAAGACAGTTCCACTGCGGTTTGGTTTTTGTATTCCTGCAGTACATCACCTGGGGAAAGCTCATTATCATCAAGAATATTGGTAATCAATACGAAAGTACTGGCCTTAGCCTTGATATCCTTGACAAATTGTTCATTAATAGAGACCAGAGAAGGAATGGCTCGATAATAGACTTGATAGTTGATCGGTTCATCCTTACGAGGACGGCCTACCCGGCGCTTGATTACCCGTTCTTCTTTAATTTCGGTATTTATCTTAAAGAGTGAGGTATCGTGTTTTGCTAAGAAAAGCTCTGATTCTTTAATGGCATCAGCTTCACAATAGAATTCTCTCTTGGCAAGAGCATTACAGTCCTTTATCAGCTCTTTTTTCTTGATGTCTATCTTTTTATTAATGCTTTTTTCCTTCCTCTTGTCCAGGGATGAGGAGTGTACAATAATAAACCGGTAATCGTGGCCGTTAAGTTCCCTGACAGTTGATTGAACCTGATAAACAGATGCATTCTTTTTCTCTACGAGACTGCCCAGGTGCTGCCACTGATTCTGTGCCCAGGCCCATTCTTTCAGGTCAGCCGATATTTTAAATGTTTCCGGCAGTCGTGAAATGAAAGGGATCTCTTTGTCGGACATAAGAGCAAGGTTGTCATTGGTAACGAGGGCTGAATCAGCAACATAGATGCTTTGGCCCTTATCAGAAGGCAGCATTGTTTGCAGTCTTTCCAGTACGTCTTTATTCCAGGTCTTATCGCTCATATTGCCATCACACAGTTCCCCAAAAATGGGGATACCTTCGCTGGTGGTGATGAGACCATAAAGGAACTGTTTCAAATCAGGGCGATGGTCTTTGCTATATCCGTAGGTAATGTCGAGTAAATCCCTATCTCCATCTGTTTGGTCATACTCTCCAGCAACAGAGATGGATGTTGTATCAGCATGAATGGTCCTTGTTTCTACCTGATGTACATTTATAGCTGATAATGCTAAAGCCAGGTAAACCCTGTTGGGATGAGCCTTAGCCAGTTTGGTAAGGGCTCTGCCCAGGGCATTATCATTAAATGCATCAGCAGTTATCTTTTCATCTTCACCAAAGATTACATTGAGATTCATCTCACTATAAAATTCTTCTACACGGTAAAGCGGTTTTCTTGCTACCAGGATATTGATAACGAGTGCTTCCAGCAATGTTCCTGGCGACAGGCGGCATTGTTTAGGATCCCAGGTAACCATCTCATCGATGGTGTCTCGGAGTTTAATTTCACGGCAAAAGGCTGCAACCAGTGGAGCAGCGCCAGCACTTAAGATTTTAACTTTAGGTATCAGGCTTCTCATGCGAAATTCCCCCGTTTAATTTCATTAGGTGGTAATTCGCGACATATTCTGTAATTCCTCCTTAGCCTGATAAATTTTAATAATTATTATTTATGAAAAAGAAGGGTGCGGAAGATGGGTTATGTTGATAGGCTCGATCAATTTCAACTGAATATGCTAGTAAAAAAGAAATTGGGTAAGCCCTAAAAATTGCAATGCACTCCTGGTTTTCCAATGATCGATACGATGACATTTTCTATTTGTTCACGAACCTTCCTTTAGTCCTTCTAGTCTTCCAAAAACCCAAGGTATAACTAATAATGGAGCGTATAAAACTATTGTGCTATATGATTTGGCCGAATAACCTTAATGGAGGAGAATCGCTTGATGGTAGATAGTACTTTAGATAGTTTTGTTAAAGCATTAAGAGAGAGGAAATTAGTGATTGTTCATTTTTTCTCGAAAGAAGACGGGATGATAATTGAACGAAAATGTGTGCCTCTTGATTATGGACCCAGCCGTAGGGCTAGGCTGAAAAATGATAGGTTTCATTTTTGGGATTTAGAAAGCGATAAAGGATCCCACGTTCTCAGTCTCAATCCTGAACAAGTAAAGATGGTTATTATTCTAGATGATAGATTTCAGCCAGAAGAAATCTTGCGGCTGATACCGGTCTCTCTTTCAATCGCCCGTTGCGATTTTCCATCATGGTAATGTTTCAAAATTATCTTTTGTTTATCTAGCAGCGTAATCATCTCCCCAGCCTCCTGTGTATCCTCTGGTTCCTACACAGGGAAGCTTATTCTATAGTGGGGGAGTTTTCAATTATTACCCCGGGGTACTTTTAGATTATCATAAACACACCTTATTGCACTCTTGCTACCTGTAAACCCAATATCAGAAATTCAGCTGCTGTAGGTGATTGGATTTTAGGCATAGGTTCGGCTGCTAAAGGGAGCATGATGAAAGGGCGGCTTATTTATGCAATGCAGGTACAGGAAATATTAACATATGATCGATACTGGAGTGATCTGCGATTTTCTTATAGCAAGCTCGGGGAGAAAAGCACTTCCCCTCGCAACGGTACCGGGTACCACCCGACTTTTGTCGAACATCAGGAAGGGCGTCCAATTCCTTTGTATAGGGTGCTAAGGGAGTTGGTTTATTGTTTTATCTGCTACAACTAACATATTGCCAGCAAATTTAAGCGTATCATTAGTACTTCAAAGAGTTTCCGCCCGTGGGTTGGCACACTCTTATGGGTAAAAGGCACATGGGCATGTCCGTCTAGAGGGTTTAATACATAGAAAAAGCCCCAGCTTTAAGGACCGGGGCTATGCCGCTCAGTTGTATAGACTGAGCAGACGTCCGCTCTAATTATATTATATCAAAATTACAGAGAAAGTATACTAAATTTTAAATGGATGGAAGGAGTAGTTCCGCTAATCCACTACTCACATCCTGTGAAAATGTTTTAGAAAACGAAACCAAAATTTTTGACCCCTATAAGGATGGCGGGCCGGGTGAGACTTGAACTCACGACGGGACGTTTAGCGGACGTCTGCTCTATCCAACTGAGCTACCGGCCCACTTCCATATTAGGGTCATTCTACCTAAAAGGCCAAAATCCTTCTTTTTATGGATTAAAATGTTTCTAGCAAGCTCGGGGAGAAAAGCACTTCCCCTCGCAACGGTACCGGGTAGTGCGGCTGAGCCAGATTGCATCATATAACGGGTGATTCCCCATTCCAGTAAGGTTTAGCCAACCATTGGTAGCTTAAACGAGCAAGGCATGGTTTGTTTAACCATATCAAAATCAGTGCCTACATCTGGTAAATGATGAAGGATATAGGGATTGCGTGTCGAATTATAAAATATACTACTCAATTTCTAGGTTAGGTTCATATTCCAGTTCAACTCATCAAGCAACTTTCCTTTTTCTACTCCATATAGTTTTAGCAACGGTATAAGCGTTATTTAACATATGAGATCAAGAGAGTTTATTATACAAATCGAACGTGAGTTTGATTGGGATGGGTTTGATAAGCGAAATGTTACTCTTTGTAGAGTAGCAAAATAAGAAACGGAGTGTAGATAATGAAGATTATTCTAAAAAACTGCAACAACATTGATTACGGTGAAATTCAACTCGTGGAAAAGCATTTGAATATGAAATATGCTATCAATGGCACTGGAAAATCAACAATATCAAAAGCAATTCATGGGTTAATAAACGATAAATTGGACGAGCTTACCCCATTTAAGTATTACGATGAAAAAACAAAGAATGTAATGCTGGACGAACACAAGCCTGCTGTGGAGATTTATGATGAGGAAGAAAAACCCGGAGGATTTATTAAAGAACGTTCACCCATTCAATCGGTTCGGATTTTCGATGAGGATTATGTAGATCAATATACTTTAGTCGGGGACGATGTGGTTCCTAATAGCTTTGAAATATATGTGAAAACTCCCGATTACGAACAGAAATTAAAAGAAATAGAACTCCTTATTACGGATATAAAAGATTTTTTTAGAAGTAATGCTGACTTGGATGATATTATTTCAAGGTTCAATTTATTCTTGGATAAAATCGTTAAGCCAGGAAAACGAAAAGCTTTTAGCACTACAAGCCCTTTACACAAAGCTCTAAATCAAGGTAATAAAACTATAGATATACCTGCTGAGCTTAATGGCTATCAGGCGTTTATTACAAGTACAAACGGAGGAAGGTGGGCAAAGTGGCAGTTAGAAGGAAATGAGTATTTTGATTGGAAAGGTGAAAACGCTCATTGTCCATATTGCTCTAAAGATGTTGAAACATCACACAAACATATCATAAAAAAACTATCAGAGGAGTATAGTAGCAAATATCTCAATGACCTTAACACTGTGCTGGATGCCTTTGAAGGTATAAAAGATTTTTTTATAGATTCAATTAGAGAAAAAATTGATAAACTTGGTGCGAGTCCAGTTGGTTTCACCCAAAACGAAACTGACTTTATCAAGTCCATTTGTGATAGCATTAACGCATTATTGACTCGACTTCAAAATACACGGGGTATTGGATTTGAAAGCCTAAGGTCAGTTGATGATATTATACTATCACTAAACGATAATTTGATTGATTTAGATGTTTATGCAGAACTCAAATCGCCCAAAACAGAGGCTATTGTTAATGGGTTGAACAATTCTCTAAAGAAAACAATTGAAAAAGCACAAGAGTTAAAAGTTGCTGTAGAAGAACAAGAACGAATAATCCGAGAAACTATCGAGAAAAACGAAACGGGGATTAACCACTTTTTACTTAAAGCTGGGTATCAATATACAGTTGGAATTGAAAAGGATGATAAAACTAAGAAATATCGGATGCTCCTAAAGTACCGTGATGGTGAAGTGAGCGTTCCGGAAATAAAAAGGCATCTCAGCTTTGGTGAGCGAAATGCTTTCGCTTTGGTTCTTTTTATGTATGATGTGATAAGGGAAAGACCTGACCTGGTGATTTTAGACGATCCAATTTCATCTTTTGATAAGCATAAAAAATTCGCAATCATGGATATGCTTTTTTGTAATGATACTGTGACACTAAGAGGCATAACAACGATGATGCTTACACATGATTTTGAGCCTGTGTCGGACGTTCTAAAAACACAATGCAAGTCTTTTACCTGGAGAGATACAGATGACTGCAAAGGACAATTTGTAAAGGCGACATTTTTGCATAATGAAGTAGACACAGCTAGTAATAGCACTCACCTTATTGAGAAGCCAATACTGGATTGCCATGTAAAGAACTATATTCGAGTATTGCAGGATAATTGTAAATCTTCAGCCAACAGAGTTTCCAAACTAATTTATTTCAGACGGTTAAAAGAGATAGAGGGCGAGAAAGGGGACGTCTGGGACGTACTGTCTTGCTTTTTCCATAAAAACACTCCTATTCCCAAAACATATGATAAAACAATAAAAAAATATGTAAAGATCGGGGAAGATGAAGTTGGTGAGGCTGAGGCTATTATTTCAGAAGCCATCCAAGAATCATTTATTTATGCAACAGAGTATCCGAAATTCTGGGACGCGCAAACCATGCTAGCCTACTATAGGTCCTGTATGCAGGGTTATGAAAAATTACAGTTATTCCGTTGCTTGAGTGAACTGTTTGGCCACGAAAACAGTGATATGACGGATGCCGTCTTCGCAAAATTTATCAACGAAACATATCATTCGGAAATGGAGTATATTCTCCAACTTAACCCACGAGAGTTTGAGATTGTACCATTCTATATTTTGCATCGTTGTGATGAGGAAGTTGAGAAATTTGAACGGATGTTAGAGGTTCAAGGCAGTGCGGACGTTTAATTAATATTTAGCGAATGGGGCTGATTCGTTTTTTAAGTTCCCATAATCCGGTCTATTGTTAAAGACAGTAAAGCGAGTTTCTCCTCATTATTTGTCAAGCAACAGACCGCGTTGTCCCGTACTGATTATGTATACAGTTCTGGGACGGCCTAGGAAACCCATGAACGACAACCTTGCGAGCACGCCGGGCGGGTACGGGCTCTCGGCTATGTTTTTATCCTGGTGTTCTTGATCCCTTCCCTTGATTAACAGGCACAGAGGAGTCTCTCGATTATTTTATCACGTGATATAATAATAATGGAGTTAAACCCTAAGTTTTCCAGAACTCTATTTTGGTAATCAACATTTAAGCTATATGTTGCTAGGTATAATGAACAAATAATTGAATGCTTGTCTGCTAGATTTTTTACATAAACCATAAATTTAAGTTTTGATCTAATTCTATCACTACTCAAATTTCTAATAAATGCTTTGCACTCAATTAATTGAAGCTTACTATATAAAAAGACAACGTCAATGTCTTTTTCCGATATTTTTGTGCCTTTATAATAGACCCAACTTTCTGGGATAATAGCGCATCGATAAGCCTCTGGAGAAGGACGGGAGTGTTTAACTATCAATTCTAGCAATGGACCTCTTCTATTACCTAGCGTATCCTTATCGCAATCGTAAAAATTATCCATTAATTGCATGTAAATATTTATTTTTGGATGTTTTCTTACCTCAATGTATTCTGGGGATCTTATTATTCTTTCTTTAATCTTCGGTGTTGACGAGTTTCTTCGCTCTAATATTGCAAATGTTATGCTTGTGTAACATATATTTTCTACTACAAAATTTGCCAATTCGGTTGTTATGTTATCCGGCTGTGAAGGATTATTTTTCGTATCAAAGTGAAAGCACATGGATTTTCACCTAGAAATAACTATCGGTTCTACAACTAAGGGGGAAAATCCCATTCGTGTTGTCAAGGAACTTACTAATTCCCGTGCATACGGCCAAACATGTAACGGCACGTTTATTTTTTTATACATATCAATATACTGCTCATCGAACAATTTTAAATCTTTAATAAGATAACTTATTGAAAGCTCAAATTCGATTTGAAACGCGATATTATTTTGTTCTTCTTTACAATAAGCTTTAATAAAAAAATTAGTGCAAACACTAAAATAATCATCTTCTATAATATGGTCACCAAAATCGTACGATAAATCTACAGCCAAATTTCCATCTAAATTATGATTAACATTAGAAATAGTGAGACTTTTTAAGTTAATAGCTTTAATCTTCTGGAGATTCTGAACTAAACGTTTATAAATCTGGGGATCTAACTGCTCTTCTTTCGGTTCACTCATCTAGCTCACCTCAAGCTACCAAAACATCTTGCATGTCGATGATTTTTTCTGTTGAATCTATTGAAAGAGTATAATTACCAGTTGCTTGTTTATATGACATGGGCCTATCATTTATTTCTAATAGCATGTATATTTCATACGGTACTTGTATAATCGTATTGAAAATTTCCTCGTATCTTTCATTCTCATTATCTTCATCGTCATTCTCAATAAATTCAAAATAATCGTAATATCTGTCGACTATTTCATCAAGTTGATTTAGTTTGTTCTTATTTATTTTATTGAAAAGTATTGACTCGATAACCACTTGCAGCAATTCATTTTGCACATTTACATACCAATCATTTAGCCAATTTGCTTTGTCTTTGTCGCGTTTGTCATAATTATAGTATTTATTACATTTATCCACTAATAGCATATTTAACTTTGCAATGTTCTCTGTAGCAAATAAAATATCTTTAAATAAAATATCTTCATATGATTGTTCATTATTGCATAACATCTTCCCCACCCTAACCTCGGTTGTGAATTCGTAGTTAACTTTACCTATGTTTCTGTATGATACCATATTCTATCACGCCTTTGTAAAGATCAAGTACGAAATGTTCTGTAAAATCATCCTCTGGTAAAAAATATTAGAATTGTCTAGCAGTATTTAGATGTGTCACTTTATTTACATGTTTTTGCTGTCTTTTCCACTGCCAGTATTCATCCATATCAAAGTACTTGCGGCCAGTGCTCCAGGTTTCATCCTGTTCCATAAGCAGCGCACCGATCAACCGTGCAGCAGAAGCATGGTTAGGAAAGATTCGAATAACCCGCTCTCTGCGGCGAATCTCTTCGTTCAAGCGCTCAATGCTGTTAGTAGTGCGTAGACGCTTGCGGTAGCGTTCAGGTAGTATGAGTACTGCTGTGGCGTCATCAAAGCCCTGTTCCAGGATATCAACCGCTTTAGGAGCCTGTGCTGCAAATGTATCAATCGTTGTGTGTAATAATGATCTGGCACTCTCCAAGTTAGGGGCCTCAAAAATAGACCGTAAGTGACCATGAAGATTGTTCTTCATGCGTTTGGGACAGTTGTCTAGAATGTTGCGTGTAAAATGGGTCTGGCACCGCTGCCATGTGGCTCCTTGAAAACATCTGGCTACCGCATTAACAAGACCACCATGGTTGTCGGAAGCCACAAAATCAACGCCTCTTAGGCCACGACCCTTTAACCAGGTAAAGAACTCAGACCAGCTTTCTTCTGTTTCACTGTTTCCGATTTTCATACCGAGGATTTCCCGGTAACCATCCTCGTTAACACCTATGGCAATAAGAGCGCTGTGAGGGCACACCCTGTTGTTTTCACGGATCTTGATGACTATTGCATCCACGATTATGAAAGGGAATAGTGATCCTGAAAGTGGCCGCTCATTCCAGCCATTGACGATAGGGTCCAACCTCTTGCAGAGGGCAGAAACAGTCGATGCAGAGAATGAAGTACCACAGAGTTCTTCAGTAATTGCAGCTACCTTACGGGTGGAAACGCCATTGATGACCATCTCCATCAAAGCCAGTACAAGAGCTTGTTCGCTGCGCTGGTAGCGTTTGAAAAGGTCTGTGGAGAAGACCCCGTCCCGAATCTGGGGAATTCTTAATGTAATAGTACCCACCCTGGTAATTAAGTTGCGTGTTTTGTAGCCATTACGGCGGCCACGACGTTCTTCAGTACGTTCATATCTCTCTGCATTGATCTGTTCTGTACGCTGTTGTTCTAGAATCTGGTCTAGGATTTGTTTCAAGAGTTCTTTCATCCCTTCATCATTACTTGAAAGTAGATGATGCAAAATGTTCTTATTTACGGTAATCTTATATTGGGTCATCGTTTCTCCCTCCGGTAATTAATGGTTTGATTACTATCTAATTTACCAGAGGAACGATGACCTGTTAAATTATCAGGCCCTTTTACAGAAGATATCACACATGACTTGTAGAAAAAATGTTCTATTTATAGAATTTGCTAGAGTTATTAGTAAACCCTTTGGAGAACAGTTTTTGTTTTTACTGTCTAGGAAGTAACCAGCTTATCTTTTAAGCTGCCTACCAAAACATTGATAATAACCTTACTTAAAATATAAAATAAGGATTATTATATATAATCCACTACATAGTTACATAATGTGATATAATGTGTAAATATGGAATAGTTTTCGCCCTATACTCAATAGATTTGATGTTTTTTTCACTATCATCAACTCCTACAATATTATTGCCAACAGCATGCAAGACTTTCTTATCAAACTCTCCAGTATAATCTAGATCTTAAAAATTAAGGGCATAGATATATCGTTTCTTGGACTAGCCTCCCATGCAAATTACAGAGTAAGGATAATTCAGGATTGCGAATAATTGGGGTTTTAATATTAACCGTGTGATTGGTGCATAACACGTTTTATAAGAGCCACCTAGTTGGCGTTAACAGAGCCACCCGCGCAGTGGGATGAGAGCCACTGACGCGCTGGAAGGGAGCCACCCCCCCCCCGGGCAGGAGGGGGCGTCCTAAATGTTAACTAGATAAACGCATAGACCTGCTTCCCTTGATAATAATTTTGTAGGCCTGAGCCGATAACCGGTCCGTAATTGCTTCCGCTGCTACCGGGACAGGGATCTGTTCAAGCCATTCCGCAGGTTCATATTGTGAGGCAATGATAGTGGCTTGGTTATTATGCCGACGGTCAATAATCCATAGCAACAACTGTGCATCTTCCTCAGTAATGGGAAACAAAAGCCATTCGTCGATGATAAGGAGATTATACTTGACAAACTGCTTGCGCAAACGGTGAAAGGCCTCGACTCCTTTTGTCTTAGCCAGTTTCAAATCATCTAGTAGATCTGATAGCTGAATATAACGGGTGGATAAAAAACGTCTGCAGGCAGCCTGCCCCAGTGCTTGGGCCAAGTATGATTTTCCTGCTCCTGTAGGCCCTACAATGATGATATTACGTGCGTGGGGAATGTAATTACAGGACGCCAGTTCCAAAATAAGATTGCGATCAAGGTGCCGGTCATCCTCATAGCTGATGTTCTCTACACAGGCTGTCCTGTTCTGGAACTTGGCTGAACTTATGAGCCTTTGCAGCCGGCTATGCTGGCGTTTGCTAAATTCCCAATCCACCAGCAGGCCCAATCGATCCTGAAAGTCCATTTCCCGGTAAGAGGGATCTGTTTCTTGTTGTCTGAGGGCTTCCACCATACCAGTAAGTTTCATGTGCTTTAGCTTGTTCAAAGTTTCCTGACTAAGCATGGTCGTCACCTCCGAAATAGCTCGCCCCCCGCTGAAACCCGCGTGGGGATGGTTTCTGTTCAGTTTTCTTTTTCTTTGGCTGCCTAGTGACATCCATGTCTTTTTCAAGGATATTCTTAAGTTGTTGATAAGTAGGTGAAGATGTCCGTGATAGAATCAAGATACTAGCCCTTTCGAGCCTCTCGGCACCGTACTTCTCTTGGAGATTCAACACCCCAAAACAGGAACGGTAGGCCTGCTGTTCAACAATGGCACGATTTAGAATCGCTTCAATAACCCCGCGGGTGGCGCTGCCCGTCTTTTCAGCCCATGATAGAAAACGGTCACGGTCCCAGTCTGCAAAGAACAGCTTATCCGGCGGCATGTGTTCCATGATAGTAGCGTAATTAGCTTTCCCCCACAGCCTTTTATGTGACGCAATCCGCTGGTGGTGATAGAATATCTCTACAGAGGATTGAGTTGCCCGGATATCTACATCTTCTCCCAGGTGTTCGAAGGGAACTGAGTAGAATTTACGTTGGAAGGCGATGTGGCAATTCGGCTGGACCTTGGCCTTTCCCCACTGGGCAAGCTCGTAGGGGGATTCGGGAAGCGGGAGCATATAGTCCTTTTCTTCGGCTAGATAGGATGACCATCGGCTCTCGCTTTTCCCGGTCAAGGGTGCTTCGTTGACCAGTTTTAGTGTAACATTTGGTTTAGCCAGTTCGGCATGGACATACTCGTAATCCGGCATCTTAAATGTCACATCCCTGGATGGGTTAGTTGGCTTGACAAGTGACTTGGAGAATGCCGCGTTGTCCAATTGGGCCAGGTCTTCTAGGGTAAGCCACCCTTGGTTCCTAGCGTGCCGTAGAAGAAGGGAAACGGTATTGCGGGACACATGATATGTGGCTGCCGCTTGACGCTGGCTGAGACCGCTGTAAACGGCTCGAACAATGGTTAGATTATCAGACATTATCATTCCTCCTAAAGATGAATTCTGCTGCCCGCAGTAACTTCATCTTACAGGAGATTTGTGGCAGTGGCTCCCGCTTTGTGCGTTGGGTGGCTCTAAAGCTGCGTGCGGATGGCTCTAAGACTCCGCGCAGGTGGCTTTAATTCGCCGTGTTTCCCACTTCACGATCAGTAGTTGCTATCGAGTTGCTTTTGAACCATTATACATTTATATTTAACAACAATTAAGCCCATTCAGCCCACTATATATTACATAATATGATATAATATGAAATTGCGGAATAGATTCCGATTGATACCCAACATATTTGGTATTTTCTTTCACTATTTTTTAAATCCTACAGTATTGATGCCAACAGTATTACTCTATTAAATACCCCGGTTATCAGAGAAATATCCGAAACTTCCAGATAGAACGAGCAGAAAGTAATTAGTTTAAATAGCGACAATTAATCAAAAAGGAAATGAGTGTATGAGTGTAAATAATGCGCATGATGCTTCAGGGCAGATGGCAGGATATTTATATCAAGTTCTTGCCGCCTTATATTTATTACTTGATAGCAGAGATGGCGATGCGCAAATTTGTATTGAGAAATTTGATGATATTGCTTTTGTTGAGCAAGACGAGCCTGTTCTCATGATACAGACTAAGCATCAATTGTATCGCCCTGGGAATTTATCGAATACAAGCGTTGACCTATGGCGTACGATTAAGAGCTGGTGCGATGTTGAGAGGCATTGGCCTGCAAAGGGCTATTGAACTATTGTCAGAAGCCAAGGAAGTCGGGTTGCTGACATCTGATTTGCAGGTCAATCTTTCTGATTATGATAGCGTTAGGCAAGCTCTAATTGCAGCTTGCCAGTGGAATCCGATAGATATCACAATTGCAGGAATGGATCGGATTTCTCTTTTACAAATCCAGCTTCAACTAAAAGAGCAGGATATCGACGGTCTGAGTATTGACATCAGAAATTCTGAAGAATTTTTAGGTCAGGTACGCGGTTATAGTGAGGAAGTTGAGCATCAGAAAAGCCGCTTGGAGTCCATTGGCTTATTTGAACAAGTCGATTTGGACCCAACGCATTGTCCACTTTGTTCAGAAACAGTCACATCGCCGCTGCCAAGTGGTGACGATATTCGTAATGCAATAACAAGGCTTTCCGATAAATTATCTTCTGTTTCCCGAGAACGTCCACATTTGAGAAAGCATATTGACAGCTTAGTAGAAAAAAGGCAACAACTCCGCGAACAAACCGATGCTATTAAATATGAGATCCATGCTATATATAAAGAAAACAAAGAAGCCTTGCATCTTAAAGACTTAAATGCAAGGCGAGCGCGAATTGTTGGGAGAATTAGTCTGTGGTTGGAAAGCGTTGTTATCTCGGACGAATTAGATGATAAAAGAGCTAAGCTTGCAGAAATTCAGGCCCGGATAAAAGAGATAAATACTATGCTTGACGCCGATGAAATTGAAGAAAGAAAACAATCCGTTATTAATCGTATCTCTTCGTTGATTTCTGATTGGGCGAAGGAGCTTGGTCTTGAGCACAGCGAATATCCTTATCGCTTGGACATTAATAAGTTAACTGTTATGGTGGATAAAGATCGCCCTGTTTCTCTCCAACAGCTCGGTAGCGGTTCCAATTGGCTTGGATGTCACCTTATTGCATTATTTGCCTTGCATACATATTTTAGAAATAACAATTGCCCAGTTCCTGGATTTTTGTTCCTGGATCAGCCGTCTCAAGTTTATTTTCCTCCGGAAACCAATGATAGAAATGTGGACAGCCAAGAGATTAGAACAATCTATGAATTTATCTTTGAAAGGGTAAATGAATTACATCCTAACTTACAAGTCATCATTGTGGATCACGCTGATATAAATGGAAAGTATTTTCAAGAAGCCGTGGTTGAAAAATGGTGGGATGGTACAAAGTTGGTACCTACGGATTGGGGACATTAGCAAGCTCGGGAGAAAAGCCCCTCCCCGAGCAAAGGTACCGGTTACCACCCGACTTTTGTCGAATGCTGCCGTCAACCCGTAACCAACTACTTAATCATGGAAAGTCATCCACCCCGATCTTTTGAATCTAATCCACTTTTATTTCTTGGAGTTCTATAGAAATATACCCGCTAGAATAGTTTAAATGCTTTTGATAATGTTTGTTCACAAAAATCCTACAGCTTCTATGCCGATATTCTAGAAAAAGCCTACTATTTTTCCTTAGCAGATTAATCGAATTGTGAATCATATCAATATCAACAAGGAGCCACGAATATCTTAAGTTGGATCTCTGCATATACTAGGTTGTTTTAAACAGCAGGGGTGTTTTAACTGTTGGAGGTATTATTGTGTTTCGTAAATGTATAAGGGCTAGGGCCTGATGGTATTAATTATTACAATATTTTGTAGGGGGGCGTATTTATGGGAGAAGAAATAGTCGGCAAATCGTTTTTCGATCAAATCATTGATGAAACACTCACTAGGATTGAGGAACTAGAAGAATTTGATATGCGAGTAATTAAAGGATTAAGACATTTAGCAGAAAGCGGAGAATTAAAGAAGGAACAGAAAGTTGCTGAGGTTATTAAAACACCGAGGGAGGAACCTCATGAGAATACTTGAACTTGAGATTAAAAATGTACGGGGGATTTCTGACTTACTACTTAAACCTGAAGGCAGAAATATCTTGATATTGGGGCCAAACGGTTCAGGAAAAAGTTCTGTGGTAGACGCTATAGATTTTTTACTTACGGGACGAATTACACGTCTAACAGGTAAGGGAACTCGTGGTATTAGTTTTAATGCACATGGGCCTCATATAGATCATGCGCTAAATGATGCCGTTGTACGAGCTAAGATTCAATTGCCAGGTGATGATGAGCCTGTGGAAATAAAACGCTGTATGGCAAGGCCGGATAATATTATCTGTGAAACTTCTAAAAAACCAGTTATTGAGCCAATAATGGCTATGGCACAGCGGGGCCAGCATGTATTAACTAGACGGGAAATTCTCAAATATGTCACATCTGATGCTAAAACGCGGGCACAGGAAATTCAGGAGTTATTAGATCTAACAGAGATCGAGGATGTAAGGCAATCGCTTGTTAAAGCTCAAAATCAAACAAGAAATGGTTTTCGCGTCGCAGAACAAAGTGTTGATAAAGCAAAGAGTGCAGTATGTGCGACATTACAAATACCTACCTATAGCACAGAAGTTGTTCTTCAGTCAATTAATCAAAACCGTGCAACTCTTGGTGGCCAGCCAATAGCAACCTTAAATTCGAATGAAATAAAAAAAGATCTTATACCGCCAATTGTTGTCCGTGGCGAGCAAAAAGTTAACCTGAACCTACTTGAGAAAGACATCCAAAACCTAAATGCCGTGACACTTAAACAGAACCAGATAAATATATCGGAAACAGATAAAAAACTTAGGGAGATAGCTTCAAAATTGAGATCAGATCCCAGATTAATACGTGCTCTTTCCTTAGTAAAACTAACAGAGTTAGGGTTAGAACTAATTGATGAGACAGGAACTTGCCCTTTGTGTGATACAAAATGGCCTCCAGGTAAATTAAATGAAAAATTAAAACAACGCTTGTCTGATGCCAAAGTCGCTATCCAGTATTCAAAAAAAATTAAAGGACTTTCAGATGCAATTTCTGGCTATGTTAATCGAACAATTGAAAGCATTCAAAAAGTTAAAGGAGTCGTACAAATCTTAGATCTAAAGAATGAGCTACATATTATACGGAATTGGCTACACGATTTGAAAGGGCTTCTGGAAGCCATAAATAACGAGAAGTATCCGGATCCGCTATATTCTCCTGAGCAGGTTCGTAGATTGCTTGCTCCGGGTAATATTGATGAGGTTCTTACAAGGATTTATGCAGAAGCGAAGGCTAAATATCCGGAGGCCACTCCTGAACAGACAGCTTGGGATACTTTGACCCGGCTCCAAGAGAATTTAAAAGCACTAGAAATTGTGCAGTCCGAACTTGACACAGCAAAACTATTTCATAAAAGAGCGTCAATGCTGTTGGATAGTTATCAAACAGCCAGAGATAAAATTCTAGAAAAGTTATATGCGGATATTAATGGTCATTTTGTGGATTTATATAGGCAATTGCATGGAACAGATGAAGATGGTTTTGCAGCAAATATTCAACCAAAGGGGGCAGGCTTAAACTTTGAAGTTGATTTTTACGGGCGTGGTAAACATCCTCCACATGCACTCCACAGTGAGGGGCACCAGGATAGTATGGGTCTTTGCCTTTTCTTAGCACTATCAGAACAACTAACTGAAGGCTTAATCGAATTAATAGTTCTAGATGATGTAGTTATGTCTGTTGACGCTGACCATAGGAGGCAAATATGTAATCTTTTAGCAAGCCGCTTTAGTAATCGACAGTTTCTTATTACTACTCATGATAGGACATGGGCAAAACAGTTGAGGACCGAAAACGTTGTATCCAGAAAGGGGTTTATAGAATTTTATAACTGGAAAGTGGATACTGGTCCCCGTGTTAATTTTGAAGTAGATATGTGGAAACGTATTAAAAGAGATCTTGATAATAATGATGTCCCAGGTGCTGCTGCTAAACTTCGTAGGGGAGCAGAACAATTTTTTGAACTGGTATGTGATGCTTTACAGGTGCCGGTAAGGTATAGAATGAACAGACGCTATGATTTAGGAACTTTTTTTCACGCAGCCTTAGGACACTATAAATATTTGCTAAAAAAGGCGAAAACAGCTGCAGAGTCATGGGGCAATACAGATCAACTGGAAATGTTGCGAGAATTAGATACTACTAGAGGGCAGATTCATCAACGCACTAATGCTGAACAATGGGCTGTAAATGCCAGTGTTCACTATAACAAATGGGCTAGTTTCACCAGGGCGGATTTTGAACCTGTAGTAGAAGCTTTTCAAGATCTATACGACCTATTTAGGTGTACTAGTTGTGGGGGTATGCTGCGTGTTGTAAACGATGGTCCTAAACTCGCTAATGTCCGTTGCAGATGCGGAAAGGTAAACTGGAACTTGGTAGAGAGGAAGTGAGGACATACTAGGTTATAATATAAAACCTGTTTAGATATGGACTATTCCAGCATTAATATAGGAAAAGGGAGCTTATTGTTTATGTCTTATACCAGTCATGTTGCTTTTTCAGATGAATCTCATCACAACATTGGGCGATTTCGAGGTATCTCCATGATATCATTAGAAAGCGAGCACCGGGAGCTAATTAATGATAAGTTGCAGTCTTCATTCTAATCCACCTGTTAGCGCTGTTGTTTTTGGTGTTGTATTTTACGAAGAATAAACATACAATAGTATCAACAAGGGGAGGGTGTTGTTATGCCAAATATCAAGCCGGTTTCGGATTTGCGAAATTACACTGAAGTTTTGAAGGATGTCGCCGTGGGGGCGCCGGTCTTTTTGACAAAGAACGGCAGGGGGCGCTATGCGCTTGTTGATATTGCAGAGTACGAGAAAATGCAGGCGACAATCAAGCTAATGGGCGAGTTGGCCAAGGGGAGGAAATCTGGGGAAGATAAGGGTTGGCATTCACATGATAAGTGATCATAAATATTACCCCGAGGCCCAATGACCAAAATTGTGACAATAAAATAATCATCATTGATCTGGTATACTGCACGATAATTTCCGATGCGTAAACGGAAAAGACCTGTTAACTTACCGGAAAGCTTTTTGGTGTCTACTGAATGATAGGGATCATTTTTTAAATGTTCGAGTTTATCAAGTATTCGACTGGTTGTTGTTTTATCAAGGTGGGATAAATACTTGGATGCTCTGTTTGACAGGCGGAGCTTATAGGTTTTGGGACTTTCTGAACTCATCGAAATCAACCCATTCTCCGCGGGCTACTTCTCGCAGAGCGGCTCTAATATCAGCTATCTCTTCTTCACTGAATTCATCCTTATTATCCAAAATCCCTTCGGCAATAAGACTGCGAAAGAACTCAATTTTTTCTGTTGCCGTAAACTTTTTGATCTCCTCAATTACTTTGTTAACACGGGAGACGGCCATTAAATTGCCTCCTTTTAGTGTCTAAATTTTTGTTTCGTTTTAATAATTTCTGTCCTTTGCAGTTTATTATACTGGATAATGTAAACGAATGGAAGACCGGTACCTACAAAAAGCAAGCTCGGGGAGAAAAGCAGCTTCCTCACAACGGTACCGGGTTCCACCCGCATTATGTCGAATTCCACCGAACGGAAAAAGTATGTTGCCCTGCGAGGCTTCTTTCACATAACGTTTATTACCGGAACAATCACGGTTATGACGTACTTTTGATATCAACGGCCCCACAATCTGTAACCTAAGTTCCATTGATAGATACTTTACCGGAGCGTTGGGTTTCCGAAGGCAGTTTAGCTGTTAATATTATCCTGTTCCTGATATAATAAAAGTAACCGTTTAATTATAGGAAATCTTATATATGATTTGGCAGGGAGGTGCTTTTATTGAGTGAACTGGATGTTTTTTTAACCAGTCTCAGGGATAAAAAACCGCTTCTCATGAAACAATATGGGGTCAATACTTTGGGGGTATTTGGCTCTTTTGTTCGCGGTGAACAGGGCGAAAATAGTGATGTTGATATTTTGGTTGGATTTAATGAACCTATAGGTCTTCTCAAATTTGTGGCTTTAAAAAATCAATTAAGTGAAATGTTAGGTAAAGACGTAGATTTAGTTATGAAATCGGTTTTAAGATCAAAAATAGGGGAGCGTATTCTGGAAGAAGTGATCTATATATGAAGCGAAACTATGAAGATTATTTAGAGGATATTTTGGACTCGATTTACGCTATCGAAATATTTGTCAACGGTATGACAAAAAATGAATTTATCCGTGATCTAAAAACAATTTATGCAACAAGAAAGGCCATTGAGATTATTGGTGAGGCGGCAAAGAAAATTCCGAAATCAATTAGAGATAAGTATCAAGATATTCCCTGGAGAGAAATTGCAGGTATGCGTGATGTACTTGTGCATGATTACTTCAATGTAGACTTGAATGTGTTATGGAAAACTGTTCAAGAAGACATTCCAAAATTAAAATCAATGTTTGTAAAAATAATAGAAGATTTAAACAGGGGATAGGCCGTGTTCAATTCTATGATGAACCTATAAAATCGATCCCGGTACTCGCAACGGTACCGTTTACCACCCGCATTTTGTCGAATACTACCGGACGTGAAAATATGAACTGTGTATCCTGGATTCCCGTCTACTCATAACGAGGTGGGCGGGGTTAGAGTGCCAGCTTATACATTGTATTTATCTCTTATTTTCCTTAGAGATTCATCTCCGTCAAGTATTTTTCCATCCGTCAATTGTTCCTCAGCAGCATTCAGCTTACGGTATACATCAGACATAAACATCTTTTCTTCGTACATTTTCACGCTCATGATAACCATATCACCATATCCGTTTTTAGTTACAAAAATAGGCTCATCCGATTCATGGCACATTCGGGAAATCTTACTTGTGTTTTTTAAATCGCGAATTGGAATAATTTTGGGCATAATATTCAGCTCCTTTCTATGGCCTTATTATACCATAATTATGCACTAACAAAGAAATGATCATCACTGATCTAAATAAGGGGGAAGCAAAAAGGAAGCAAAAAGAACGTCCCTTTGCTTCCTTTTAGTATTTGCGGCGAATCTTGGCTATCCCTTCGATTTTTGCACCGCAACAGTCGATAACCTCTTTGGCGGCTTGGAGATATTCTTCTGTTACTAGAAGGGAGATGCCACAAAAGCTGCTTGCGGCACGAGGTGTTGGTGCAATGGAGCATTTCACCCTTGCCTTTTTAAGTTCTTTGTGTAGGTGTAATCCTTCATGATGGTTGGGAAAGAGTATGTAGTAATTATAAACTTCGGTTTCTTCCACTGTTCAGCTTAGTTCCCCAACATTTCCAAAAATGCTTGCACACGGGTTCTGATCTGTTCTGAGTCCTGCTCACTATAGTCGGTCTCCAAGTGTATGACAGGAATGCCTTCTTTTTTAAGAGCCTGCTGGACAAGGTAGCCTTCTGTAGAATAAAGGCCGCAAAACTGTAAATTGCAGTCGATTACACCGTCAACCTTGTAT
Organism: Syntrophaceticus sp.; assembly: GCA_050949745.1. Taxonomy (GTDB): domain Bacteria; phylum Bacillota; class DSM-12270; order Thermacetogeniales; family Thermacetogeniaceae; genus Syntrophaceticus. The sequence goes on from JBMNGF010000015.1 coordinate 20,910, forward strand.
TCTTTGACGAGGCGCAGAATATCATCTATTCTTCCCTCATTTGGTGTGAAGCAGGCACAGTTGACTTTCATGTATCGTTCAGCCAGGGCCTGAATCTGTTCATTCAGGGTTGTCCCCGTTTCGTCTACTGAATTTTCAAAATAGCGGACTCCTGTACAGGTTTCTTCAACTACGACAGGTGCACCGCAGGTTTCCACGATCTGATGAAGTTTCCAGTTGGGAATAGCCATCGGTGTCCCGGTGATCATGACCCGTGGAGCGTCTGCCGGGAAGACCCCGTTACCCTCAGCGATTCTCTTGTCCAGTTCATCGCATAATTCGTTGGTTTTAGAGGAAAAGCGTTCCGGTTCATCATAAAAGGCGATCTGGGTAATCAAAAGTGCATCTCTGCCGCTGATAGGAACAGGTGAGTTTTTGCGGGTGTTATAGAGCCGCTCTAAAGCTTTACGTTTGCGGTTAATGAGTTTAATGTTTTCCGCCAGGGCTTCTGGTGTTATTTTACTGTCTGTTACTTCTTCAACTTTATTGAGAAACAGTTTGATTTCTTCGGTCCAGGCTGCGATATCTTTTTCTCTCTTCATCTGGGGAAGGTCCATCACATAGACGGGAACATCCTGATTGAGTATTTCCCATGCCTTCTTTTTGCCGTCACAGGTAGTTTCTCCGATGTAAATGTCAGCCAGACGGAAAAAGGGGCAGGTTTTGTCAAGGCGTGCACCAACTGATGCCTTGATCAAGGGGCAGGTATTGGCAGGCAGCACCTTTTCCCCGCCTGGAACCCAGAACTGTGAACCCCCGCATAAACCAGTGGCAATGGCACCTGCTGCAAAGATAATCTCATCTGGTACATAAACACAGAATGTGCCGAATACTTTACCCCCTTTTTTCCTGTGCTCTACCAGTTCTGAGGGCCTTACCCCATGAATTTCCGCGACAACAAAGTCATAATAGTCCATCCCTTCAGGACGGTTTTGCTGGGAAATATAGACTTCATGAAAGGCATCGGGCAGAGCCTCACATAAGAGATCATGCTTTTCCAAGTCCATTCCCAGGCCATTCCACATATCCCGATAATCAGCCATTGTTTCTCCTCCCTTTTTTTAATTAAATTGACATCATAAAAATGAACCACTGCAATGTGAAAGCTGTATTGCAGTAAATACCAAAAAGATTATGCTCGTAAGCTATCCTGGGCGATCAGCGCGGCTCCTATTGCTCCGGCCAACTGACAGTCTTTTGGCACCAGAACAGGAACACCGAGCTGCTCCTCCAGGTTTGCCCGAACGCCTTCGTTCCTAGCAACCCCACCTGTAAAGGTAACTTTGTTCAAAGTACCCATACGCTGGGCCATGCCAGCGATACGACGTGCGATGGACTGGTGCAGTCCGGCGATGATTTCTCCTTTAGCTCTGCCCTGGGTCAAAAGTCCGATCACCTCAGATTCAGCGAAAACTGTGCACATGCTGTTCAGGGTAATCGGTGTTTGTTCTGCGGATAAGGCTGCCAGATCATTTACATCAATTTCAAGGGCGTTGGCGATGACCTGCAGGAAACGCCCCGTCCCTGCGGCACATTTATCGTTCATGGTGAAATCAAGCACCTGGCCCTGGCCATTGATCCTGATCACCTTGCTGTCCTGTCCGCCGATGTCAATAACCAGATCGGTCCTAGGTGAAAGGTAGGCAGCGCCGCGAGCATGGCACGTTATTTCAGTGACCACACGGTCAGCGAAATCGATGGATACACGGCCGTATCCGGTCGCTACCAAGCAATCAATTTGTTCCTCAGTGTATCCTGACTGGTCCAGTAATCTGCCGTAAACTTGATGAGCTGCCTGACGGGGGCTCCAACCGGTAGGAGCAATTGTTTTAAATAAACGTTGACCATTGAAAAGAACAGCCTTTGTTGACATAGAACCAATGTCGATTCCTGCTACTAGCATCTATAACCCCTCAATGCATAACATATTGTAATGTTAATATGTCTTAATAGTTATAACTAAGCTCATTTTAGGTGATATAGATGCTGCAGTCAACATAGAACAGGGGGGAAGAGGCATGAATAATAGTTATAGCTGATAGCAGGATATCAAGCATAGAGAAAGGAAGCAAAAAGAACGTCCCTTTGCTTCCTTTCTATGACTTAGTGGAAATGTAGTTGCTGTATTTCTGTAAGGAGGTTTTCTCCTTCTGCGATATGTCCTTGTAGGTCTTGTATTTGTTGAGGGTCACCGTCTTTTTTTGTCAGGTTTTCCACTTCTGCTTTATGTGCAGCGACAGAGCCTTCTAAATCATGATATATTCCTGATACTACTCCGTAAGTTAAGGCACCTTTCTTTTTTTCTTCTTCGTACCGCTGGCGTAAGCTATGGCAACTCATTAAAATGCCCTCCTTTTGGCTACGTTTTTATTTGATAGTGTTATCCATATTATGTGCTGATATGATGATTATATAAGAAGGTTTTCTGGGGGAAGCTTTAGTGTCACAATAAGCAGCCATCTGGGGCCAGGTTTGCTTTTACTCAATGTGGCAAACGAAACGTCCCCATGCCACCCCCATGCCACCTAGTCTGTTAACATTTCGCATATTTTGCGATAGTTCTCTGAAAACACACTGCCCTTATTCCATATAAACGCAAAATCGTGAAAAACCTGAAAATCCTTTAATTTTATCTCTCTTAAAGTTCCATTCTCCAATTCCTTCTTAACTGCTGCCTCATACAGAAAAGTTATTCCACAGCCATATTCTACAAGCGATTTTATGGCATTCATTCCTCCGATTTCAACTGCACATCTAAAATCTTCAATTCCTAAATTCCTGGCCTCTAGATACTTTTCTAGGATTCTCCTTGTTCCAGAGCCAGATTCCCTCACAACAATCCGTTCTGACAGCAGATCCTTTAATCTCTCTGGTTCGCTTTCAAATATATATTCTTTACTACATACTGCTATATATCGTTCTTGAGAGTAGACTAAATAATCATAATCCTTTTTATCAAAGTTACCCTCTACTAATGCAAAATCAATTTCTCCCAAACAGAGCTTTTCCAACAATTCACTTGTATTGCCTATAAGCATTCGTATCTGTGTGTCTGGATGTAGATCTAAATGTGATTTTATATGTTTCGCTATAACAAATTCGCCGATTGTTAAGGTTGCTCCAAAAATCATTTTATTTTTTCTTGTTTTTAAAGCATTGATGCGTTCCTTTAAATAAATGTCATCATGCTTTATTGTAATTGCCGCCTGATATAATATTTTGCCAGCATCGGTTAAGCGCATCTTTTTCCCTTCATATGCAAATAACTTTACACCATAATAATCCTCAAGATAATGTATATGTTGTGATACCGCTGGTTGTGTAATATTAAGAGTCTTAGCTGCTTTTGTAAAGTTCATATGTCTGCATACTGCTAAAAAAGTATCTATTTTAAAATCCATCATCATAATAAAAGTCCCTTTCCTTCCCATGTATTTTCAATTTTCTGAGCTGCCGCATATCTATTATAATATAATATTATCGTTTTATAAATAAACATAATTTCTTGTTATCATATCATTATGGTAACCTATTATCATCGCTAAGAGACATTTACAAAGTAAAACATTTGGATTCAGGCAAGGAGGACATTAATATGAATTTTATCAAAAAAAGTTGGCCAGGATTAGTGCTCTGTCTAGCTATTGCCATACCGTCATATTTACTTGGCAAATATTTTCCCATCATTGGTGGTCCCGTAATTGCAATTATTATTGGGATAATTATCACGTTATTTATTAAAGATAAGAATAAATTTGAATCAGGCATTCGATTTACTTCCAAAAAGATCCTGCAGTATGCAGTTATCCTATTAGGTTTTGGACTGAACTTGTCTGTGGTACTAAAGACAGGCAAACAATCACTGCCAATTATTGTGGGCACAATTGCTGCTTCACTTATTATCGCATTATTAGTTCACAAGATAATGCACTTACCATCAAAGATGTCTACCCTAATCGGTGTGGGTTCATCTATTTGCGGTGGTTCCGCAATTGCTGCTACTGCGCCAGTAATAGATGCTGATGACGAGGAAGTTGCACAGTCAATCTCAGTTATTTTCTTTTTTAATGTGCTTGCTGCTATTTTATTTCCATCCCTTGGCGTGTGGCTTGGCTTTTCAAGCTTTTCTGGTGAAGCCTTTGGTGTCTTTGCTGGAACAGCAATTAATGATACATCATCTGTAACTGCTGCCGCCGCAACATGGGATAGTATGTACAATTTGGGTTCGGCTACCCTTGATAAAGCTGTGACAGTTAAATTAACAAGAACTTTAGCGATTATCCCTATTACAGTTGCACTTGCATTCTTGAGCGCAAAAAAGAAAAAAAATGCTGATGGGATGAAAATAAATATAAAAAGCATTTTTCCCTTCTTCATTATTTATTTTGTATTGGCTTCTATTTTTACCACAATAGCTACAAGTTTTGGTGTTCCTTCATCAATGTTTACACCATTCAAGGAACTAAGTAAATTCTTTATCATCCTGGCTATGGCAGCAATTGGCTTGAATACAAACATGGTAAAACTTGTGAAATCTGGTGGAAAGCCGATCGTTTTGGGATTTTGCTGCTGGGTAGGTATTATTGCAGCAAGTCTTACCTTACAACATTTTCTTGCAATTTGGTAAAGGGAAGCAAGGGGACGGTCCTTTTGCTTCCTTTTGTTACTGAAAAGAGGGACAAATTCCTGACGGTCCTTTTGCTTCCTAATATGCAACAGGAACCGTCTCCAGTGCATCTCTATGGAGTTCCTTTTTCGCATAATGTTCATTATGGGAACTAGTTAATGGACTGTATTCTTTTACCGATATATAGAAAAATATGCTACAATAATACAAGAGTTGCCGTTTGGCGGTTAGTCACTTTCCCATGAGGGGAGGTGATGCTTATGATTACTTGGACAGGGCTTTTTAGTTTCTGTTTGGTAATTATAGGTGTTGTTTCTCTGTGTTTAATGCGCAGAAAATAACGAGACCGCCTGTGTAAGGCGGTCAGTCTTAATTTAGGACTAGCCGCCCAGCTAAAAGCGGCAACTCCTTCATTCATCATATGATAACATGCATAAAAATATTCGTCAACGGTGGAGATTTAGTTATGAAATCGGCTTTAAGATCAAAAAGGGCAATGCATAAAAAAACACCCACCTACGGTGCCTTCGCACTTTCAGTGGTTCATTCACATTGGAAGCAAAGGGACGGTACTTTTGTTTCCTAATATGCAACAGGGGAACCGTCCCCAGTGCATCGCCTTACGAGTACGGTAAGTTTCCTGGGGGATGTTCTGCTGGTATAATATAGTACAATGATGATTAAGGGGGGAGATCCGTGGGGCAAGGAAGAGCAGGATCAAACATAAGAGGGCACAGTCTGGGTATTAGTAATGCGCTTGAACTATTAAAAAAACAAGAAAACCAACTGCAAATAGTAGATCTGGCTTTTCAGCACAGGGACAATACCATTTCTTTTATTGGAGTTTCTGACTGCAACCCAGAACGGAATTTAGGGGATTATCAGAATATGGGATACTTTCTCCTGACTGGAAATCAACAAAAAGCAGTTGTCATTGATCCGGGATTAAGAGAGGCGGGCTGGCTTAAGGATGCACTGGGAATCCAGGAGTGTGATGTTATTTTTACGCATTTTCACCTGGACCACTGGATAGGGTATGAGGCATTCAGTAATCAGCGTATTTTTGCTTCCCCTCTATGTAAAACAGTGCTTACCCAAATGGTGGGAGCGGAGAGAACAGGCAAAAGCATTTTTGTAGAGGGACGCCTGAACGACTATCACCGCCGCCCTCTGCCTTTAAGAGCAGTCAATGACGCAGAACGTCTCCTCCCTATACGGGAGAGCATTAGCACAGTAACTGATGTACTCCCTTATAAAAACCGTGATTTTGGCCTGGATTTTTTTGAGCTGCCTTACGGCCAAACAGAAGGCACTCTTTACGGACTCCTGGAAACCGAAGGGCTCAAAATTCTCTTTGCCAGTGACCTGTTTGTGATGATCAATAACAGGATCATGGTTGAGCCTCACTATGCCTTCAAACCTGAAATTATGGTAATTAAAGATATTATTATCATGCTGCGCGCCATTTTGGGTAAGGACCTGCAGATCCAGGTTGATGACATAACAGGAAAATATATGGAACGAATAGCCTGCCCCGATTTACTGGCTATGGGGCATGGTGTTTTCGAGTTTTCCAAATACCGCGCAGAGATCGCCCATCTTCTTCAAGAACTGGAGGAATTGCTCCGCATCAACAAAGAGCACATTATTTAAAGGGTGGCAGGGGGACGTTTCCCTTGCCACATTTAAATATTCATTGCAGCTGACTTTCCCGCCAGGTATCCGGTGGAACAGGAAGCAAAGGGACGGTCCTTTTGCTTCCTTCTGTATTCGGCAATTTGCCGCTGCATTACCACTGCGTTTCTTATTCTCCGCGCACCGGGACGGTTCAAGCAAGGGACATTCATTTTACTTCGCAAGATGCAACAGGAACCGTCCCCACTGCAATCTCAATCCTCATCCACATAAACCCCTTCTTCTTGACTTTCTCCCCTCGGGATGGTTTTATTCATAGCCTTTTCGATCCTTTGCAGTATTTTCTTTTTACGATCATTGAAAAAGCCTATAAAATCATCATTGTACAAAAATTCTGGGGAAAGAACATGAGAATTTAAGATATTTTGAAACTCGTCATCTTCGACCTCGGCACGCTTTTGAAGTCGGACCAAGTATTTACTTGGGGCATCACCGCTCACTATGCGGTTAGTACGACTTGATAGAGGGGTTTTATTAATTATACAGTTATAATCATCTTTACATATTCCATTCTTTTCACACCATTTCACAGGAAAAATATGATGTATATCGATTGACTCGGAGAGATATGTGCTAACATCCATCTTTGTAGCTGAAAGCCAATCTTTGGTTTCATCACCCATAAGTAGTGCATAAACCCCTTTATAAGCGGCACTATTTCTCGTTCTAAGAGTATGTAGCCTAGAGGGGGAAAAATTGGCATCATAAATAGTTTTAGGTTGGTGGCCATTATTTTCTATCCAATTAACCACCTGAGGCAAATCAAGGGCATAGCGGGTTTCGTTTGCCGAACCGTAAAGCTCACCAAAAACACCGCACCAGAACCACTGCATTAGCTTCTTTTTACGACCTAAATTATCTATATTATTACCTAAAACGGCCAAAAACGCTGACATCGGTATTAGTTGGGTATCATAAGGTAAATCACGTGCGGAAAAAATATGATTTTCAAGTAATATTTTAGATGCCTTAATAAACCCTCGCACAATAGGATCTCGATATTTTTGATAGTCCTGGAGAGATAGATTAAGCATATCTTTTCGTTTACAGCTGACAGCTGGGAGTTCCTCATCCGGGATATTTTGTCTTGCTAGACTTAATTTGCGGTTATAAGTTGCCAGCAGTGTAATAGCTTGTATAATATCTGTATTGCTAACATTAGAAAGTAGTTTATAATTTTTAAACTCTTCTTTTATCTTCTGCCAATCCTGTTTCAAATCAAATTCATCAGCAGCAAAGGTCGCAGTTAATAATTCGAAGACTGTCAGAGATACTCCGCCAGTATTGACCTTTTCAAAAACCTGACAGACTGCTTCTTTAGGATTTTCCTTATTCAAAATAATTACTGGAAGCATATATTTATTGAAGCTATTAACAATCCTGTCTTCAAAATTATCCCAGCATATCGATTTTTCTCTGTCGTACCGCCAGTATTCATTAAATTCCCGTCTCCACTCACTATAATTATCTATCATGCAAACAGGATACATTAGGTTTTTATATTCTAACTCTTTCTCTGACAAATCAAGCACAATGCGCCGCCCAAAATCCTCCGTAATTTTCTTTTTTTCATTAATTGATATTATGGCCTCTTCAAGATCATAATTGTCATCCATGGCTTTAACCATATCGATATAATACCAACGCTTGATTTTATAGTTTTTTTCATTCCGAGTAGTGACTATCTCATTGGTAATAATTGTTTGGTATAATGAGGTTATTCGTTGCTGACCGTCAAGGATAAGTAAATCCGGGTTTACTTCATTGTCAAGTTTTACACCTTCCACAGGTTTTGTTTTGAATTTTACATTTTCGTTTCCGGTTTCAAGGAGCATAACAGCCCCAATGGGAAACGATTTTGCGACACTGGCAAGAATCCCTTTAATACGGTTATCATCCCATATCCATCCTCTCTGGAAATCGGGCAATTGTATTTTTCCACTGTGAACGTCTTTAAGTATCTCAAATAAACTTCTCTTGGTTGAATCAAAAATCTCCATATTGACACCAACTTTCTTAATTATCTCAAGACAAAGGCAAATTATAACCTGTACAATATCGATCTATTTTTATTATTCGCTATGTCAAGGTAGTAATCCTGGTGGCATGGTGGCATACGTTTCGTTTGCCACATTTGCGCACGAGGGCGTGGCACGGGGACGTTTAAGTATTTATGTGCATTTTAGTTGGCGAATGACAGGGAGGCTTATCCTGATCAATTAGCGGAAACGGCTGAACAACTTAGGCAGGAATTGGGCGCTGAGCTAGTCTCGCAGAGCTTGCGGGAGGTTGAGCAAATGGCGTGCTCATCATTTTCTATTGAAAGGTAACACATTAAGCCTGTTCCCGGAATCTGTATTATGTCGACGTGGCAAACGAAACGTCCCCTTGCCACGCCTCGAGAATAAATTAGGCTTTGCAAGGAAAACTAAAATAAACCAAACAAAATCTATAATAGTGAGGGATTTTATGGAAACTATGACTAGCTTTGTACCAAGTGAGGATGATACATTAGTCAGAGGAATGGAACATTTAATTGATGCAAAAAACAACAGGGTTGGCGATAGTTTAGTTGATAATCAAAACATGCTACAGTAAGTGGCACGGTAACGTTTCGTTTGCCACATTTGTCATGCACAAACGCCGTAAAGGTAACCGGGTACCATCAGACTTTTGTCGAGTGCCAGCGAGCGGGAATAGCGGGATGTTTAGATAGAGAAAACTCCTGCGGCGGAAAATTGGGAAGGTGACACTTCCTGGTCACAAAGGAAGCAAAGGAACCTACTTTTTGCTCCATTCTTATATGCTGCAATTTGCCGCTGTATTACCACTGCGTTTCTTATTCTCCGCGCACCGGGACGGTTCAAGCAAGGGACATTCATTTTAATTCGCAAAATGCAATAGGAACCGTCCCCAGTGCATCCCAACAATACTGGGTTGCTGGGTTGCGGTATTTTTGACAATAACTTGAAGGCGGTGCTAGGAGCCGATGATGGTCACAACAACACGGCGCTTTTCCGCGGGCCGTCGAATTCGCAGAAAAAGATATTCTGCCAGGTGGAGAGCCCCAGTCTGCTGTCGATGAGGGGCACGGTTTCGCTGGGGCTGACCAGCCCTGCCTTGAGGTGGGCGTCTGCGTTGCCATCCTGCTGGTCATGTTCCCAGATGCCGTGTGGGGCCAGCTTGCGCAGCAGTGTGACCAGGTCATTTTGCACGCTCTCATCCCAGCCTTCCTGAATCATGATCGCCGCTGTAGCCCCCTGGGCATAGATCGAAACCAACCCGTTTTTGATGCCGCTTTGCTCCACCTCTGATCGGACACCTTCGGTGATATCGTAAAGCGCCTCCAGCGTTGTGGTTTCCAGCTCGAAAACACTGTGTTTCAGATGCATGACTCGATTCCCCCTTGATCTGATGGCATCCATTCAGTCAACCTTAGTTTAGTTGATGGATGGCAGGATTTCAATATAAGGGCTGCTGCCACAAGGGAGCAGGTTACCACCCGACTTTTATCGAATGCGGTTGTCCCGGTCGTGCAATCACCGGGACGGTTCTTCCGCGCGAAAAAAGCTATGGAGAAGCGTGGAAATGTGACAATACTTAATAAAGGCAAAGTAATACCAATGTTTTCATTACTTGAATGGCTTACGAAATGGAAATGGTGATTTATAAAAACAAAAAGCTAGGATGCTCTCAAAACAACAAGTTGAAACCGTCCTAAACAGGACGGTATTTGAATCCGTAAAAATATAAACAGTATAATAGTGTTTAAGGTGGGTTACCTATGCTGAAGCATAAATGAAAAAGAGCTTAATTAACGGAATTCATTACAGGGAGCTTTGATATGAAAAATGACTGATTATAAAGCTATTGTTAATGATACTAAATTATATACCCTTTTCAAAAGTATCCTGGTCGGTTTGCTGGCGGGGATAATGGTAGTATTTTACCGGTCGGTTCTTATATGGGCGGAAGATATATCTTTTGAGTTGTTTGGTTATGTAAAAAACAATTTGCAGGTAATACCTGTTGCAATAGTCGTTCTTATAGGGATCGGTTTGCTTATCGGCACCCTGATTTACAAATTCCGTATGATAAGTGGCAGCGGCATTCCCCAGGTTAAAGGCATAATTATGGGACATTTCAATGACAGTTGGTTGAGCACATTATTGGCAAAGTTTTTTGGTGGTGCAGTTTCAATTCTGGCGGGTTTCTCCCTGGGAAGAGAGGGCCCTTCCATCCAACTTGGGGGTTGTGTTGGTGAAGGTGTGGGAAATAAATTTGCAAATTCAAGGACAGAGAAAAAAATACTGATTGTCAGTGGGGCAAGTGCCGGATTAGCCGCTGCATTTAATGCTCCTTTAGCAGGGGCTGTATTTGCATTAGAGGAAATCATTAAATATGTTTCTCCTGTAATTTTGTTGTCGACAATGGTGTCGGCAGTGGTTGCAGATTTTATTTCCACAATGGTATTCGGCCTTTCGCCAGTATTTGATTTTGTTGTAAATAGTGTGATTCCCCAAAACGGTTATTGGCTGCTTTTTATACTTGGTGCAGTTCTTGGAGCTGCAGGTGCCTTTTATAATTATGTATTGTTAAAGGTACAAAAGCTTTATAAAAAGGCAAAATGGCTTAATGTGTACACTAGACCAGTTATACCTGCAATTGCTGCTTTAACAATTTCATTTTTCTTCCCGTTAGTACTGGGAAGTGGGAACAGGATCATCACTGAATTGCATCCCTCTAATGGCATAGCAGTGCTGTGTTTAATATTATTGTTTAAATTTATCTTTTCAATTATTAGTTTTGGTTCCGGGGCCCCGGGAGGCATCTTTTTTCCACTTCTTGTGATGGGAGCTACAATAGGGGCCATCTTTGGTAAAATTGCTATAACCTATTTAGGTTTTGACCCGAGTTTGTTTTTCAATTTTGTTATTATTGCAATGGCCGGTTTTTTTACTGCAATTGTAAGAGCACCGATCACAGGTATTATTTTGTTGGTGGAGATGACAGGCTCATTTGCTGGTTTATTATCCCTGACCGCGGTCTCTATAGTTGCCTATGTAACCGCAACTTTGTTTAAAAGTGCGCCAATATATGAGAGTTTGTTAGGAAATCTTATAAAGGAAAACAATCCAGCTGGAGTTGAATATGATGGGGATAAAAAAGTTACTATGGAAGTGGTTGTTCAGCATGGTTCACTGGCCGCAAATAAACTTGTGAAAGAAGTTGATCTTCCAAAGAGCTGTTTACTGATTGCCATTAAACGGGAGGGAAGAGATATAATACCGAGAGGTGATACCAAAATATCGGCAGGTGATAACTTGGTATTAATGACAGATCTAAGCTGCGAAGTATTAACACGAGCAGCGTTAACTAAAATTGCAACCTGTGTTAGTTACGGACCATCAGGACCATCAGGGGGACGGTTCCGGTGATGGGTCCAGGTACAAGCTGATACTTAATACTGAAGCCTAAGCACTAACTACACAGGTAGCCTTCTCTTACGGTAACAGTTACCTTAATAAATTATTCACTTTTCAGGCTGCAAACTCCTGTCAGACGGCGTCTTTAGATGGGAACGCAAAGTGGCCGCTATCCCGCTATATCAAGGGATTGCTGCCACCTCTTATCTATCAATAAAAATTAACATATGAAAAGCCTTTTGTGGCTGCCTGGCATGTCTAAACGATTTACCTAAGAGCCCATGTCAGGGCTGGCCAAAAGTTACCCTTAGGGCTTGGCCTAGGCTTGGAAGTGGCAAGCTGCAGGGGCGTAGCAACGCTAGACCAAGTACGGAATTAATCTTATTTCAGGAAAGATGGAAAACTTGCATACATTTACTTGACACTGTCCGGATGGCGATTCAAGCTGTTCTATTAATATAACTCTTGATATAATAAAAACAAAAGTTTAAAGTATAGGTAATATTGTATAACATTATATACGGTGGGATAAGGGACGGGCCGGGTGCCGTGACGGTGCCAGGCTTGCTTTATTACTTTTTCGCCTCACAATTGCGGGTCCATCAAGGGCAATCAGGGTAACGGGCTACACCTATGATACATTTGGCATCCTGCTTTTTTTATTTATGTGGCAAATGAAACGTCCCCGTGCCACATCCGTGCCACACATAGAAGGGATAGTAAACATTGAACAATTTTAAGAAAACATTCTTGGAACTAATAGTTAAAATGCCTTCCTTGTTTTTCGGCTTTTTTTTGTATGCTGTGGGAATTCTCTTTGCACTCTATTCAAGGCTGGGGATGAGCCCCTGGGATGTCTTTCATGTGGGGGTTGTCAACCATTCGGTTCTTTCCTTGGGGCAGGCCTCGCAGGTTGTGGGTTTGGTTATAATCCTGTTATCGGTCTTTCTGGGGGTAGTGCCTGGAATCGGCAGTATTCTTAATATGATTTTTATAGGGTTTTTCGTCGATTTCATTGATCACATTGGGATTATTAATACGCCGGATAGTATTTTTGGCTGTGTGCTTATGCTCTTGGCGGCGATTATCATCATGGGGTTTGCGACTTATTTTTATTTGCGGGTTGAACTCGGAGCCGGCCCAAGGGATGGCTTAATGGAGGGGTTGGTCAAAAGGCTGAACAAACCGGTATGGCTAATACGAGGAATGATAGAAATAACTGTCCTGCTGATAGGTTTCTTTATGAGGGGACCGGTTGGAATTGGGACACTTCTCTTGGCATTCTTAATTGGGCCTTCTGTACAGTTTGCCTTTAAAATTGGACAATACGATTCCAAAAAGACCAACCACGCCAATCTAGTGGATTTATTAAAAGGGGACACTTGCCATGAGGACGGGGGGATTGGCAGGTAGGGTACAAGACACAGAATGTGTTAGCGTAATCTTCAGCAAGGGGAAGTTCATTTTTGGCAATCAAATGCTGGCCTATATCGATAACCGCCTCAATTGCTACAATGAAATTGTACTAAAAATCCAATTTAAATTCACTTTTTAATTGTTCCAATTTATCATCTATACGGGCTGCTTCAAAATATACATTATAAAATTCAAAAACACTTTCATCGTTATCTACTTTGATGAGTTCTATTATCTCTTTTCGTATTTCTTCTGTGTCGATATTTTTCTCAACTTTTTGATAGTCTTTGTTTAGAGTGATATAACCATAAATTTGTCTATTTAATATTAACAGATATTCCAGATACTTATATAAATTTTGACGTATCTTAGAATATTGAGAACCATCAGGCATATAAATAATACTTCTGTGTATAGCCGTCAGCCTCTCAAGATTTGATTGTATAGCATTGATAGAACGCCGATAGTGTTTTATCATTTTTTTATTCTTGGGCAAAACGTCTTCAATTAAAAGAGAATAAATGTCTCTGGTATCATCTAATTCATCTCTTATAATTTGTCTGTTATTTTTGATAACTTCTTTTTCTACCTTTTCCTCCCTTAAAATATCATTTATGATATCTTCATATAAATTTTCGAATTTTATTCGTAAGTCATTTATCTTTGTTTTTAAGTCTTCAGTATAATCTGGAGGCATAAAAATAATATTTAGGCCTGTGGAAACGATAAGGCCGGTTAACATCCCAGAAACTCTATAAACAACTTGCATAATATTAAAATCGTTATGATAGGTGCCAACTGCCACTAAAGTTATTAAAGCAAACCTTATGCTTTCATTTAACCCTAATTTTAGACATATTAATATAATTGCTATAATGCCTATCCCTAGGTTAAGTGCGTTTAATCCTATGGTTAAGGCCAGGATAAATGCAACAATGGTGCCAATAAAAGTGGCTATTACTCTTTTTTTGAAGGTTTCCAAGCTGCCTTTTATAGAAGGTTGCATTCCTATTATTGCTGTAATAGCCGCCATCCCGGCAATATTATATTCTACAGCATCTATTCTAGTTTCTAAGATGTTAACTAAAAATACGGTTAAAGCAACAGCTATACCGGTTTTAATTGTCCGAGCTCCAATTTTCATCAAACATCAATCACCATTCTAATTTTATCTGCATTGTACCATTCGTGTAGATATAACTTTTCTATGGATAATACCATGTTATATACATGACAACTATTCTAACATATAAATAGCGATCGCCCAGCTCATTTTGACACGCGGGGACGGTTCTCTTGTGTCAACGAAATAGTCCCATTATTGATCTAGATAAACAACCAGCGGCTGGGGGGTTCAATGATTCCTGCAATATCCGTCAATGCCGAAGCTCTATCCATGATAAAAACAGCATGCCGGGTGATGGTTCAATCTTTTTGGCGGCCATTGAATATTAATTTCTTTTTAATAAATAATAATGGCAGGAGGGATTATACAATGGCACATCAGCTGACTAAAAAAGAACAATTGTTACTGGAAGATCAAAAGAAGCATGAGGAAGTATGTATCCAAAAATACCAGGACTATGCGACTCAAGTTCAAGATCCACAGCTAAAAGAGCTATTTAACAACTACGCTCAGCAGGAACAAGAACACTTAAACAGTATCAACGAAATGTTGGTTGGGCAGGTCCCTTCTATGGACCAGGGACAACAAAACCAACAACAACAGCAGCAACAGCAATTTTCGCCAACCACAACAGCTACTGCACAGGCCGGGGGCGCAGCTAACCAAAAAGACGCCGTGCTTCTCAATGACTTACTGATGACGGAGAAATATGTTTCTAGTTCCTACGATACGGCTATTTTTGAATTCACTAATCCACAAATGCGACAAGCCCTCAACCATATTCAAAAAGAGGAACAACAACATGGGGAAGGGATTTACAATTACATGAATGCTCAAGGCATGTACAACCCCCAATAGCCTGGGGGCCAGGGTTGGGTAATTTACATACTGAACGGTGGAAACAAAAGACATTAGCCTTGTAAGCGGTTTAGGTAATACCACAGGAACAATTAATTTTCATAAAAAGATAAAAGGAAGCAGAGAACCGCGTTTCTCTGCTTCCTTAATTCATCTCCGGTTATCGTTTCTTCTTCATAGAGATATTTAACCTGTCGCTGGATATCAATTCACTGGTATTTAGAAAGCCGCGGTTCTGGGGATCACACAGCTCGGCAATGCTCTCCCCAGTAATCGGGTCAACAATATCATCCAGTGCATTGACTACCACCACTGCTCCTACGATCAAATCGCCCTGTTTTAAAGACCAGGAACCAAGGGAGCTCTTAGTTGCAGAGCTGGCTTGAGTGTTTTGCTAGAGATTATATAATTACGGAACAATCGGTGTGATAAACTATACATAAGCTATCTAGAAAAGGGAAAAGTATAATTCATCTTTTTCCATCACCTTGCAGTAGAGGAACTATTAGATTTCGATGACGATGAAATAGTAAATGAGGTGTTAGCATGAAAAAGTATGAGTATAAATGCGTGTGCATTTGGGGCGGTGGAGAAAAAACGACTAGAATACTTAATGAATATGGGCAGCAGGGTTGGGAGTTGGTATCTACATGGTCAGTTTGGCATTACTTTAAGAGAGAAACAGCTTGAGTGGCTCTTGTCACTGTGGTCAAGAAACTGTACATTAGAAAATACAGAGAGTTGCTGTATTGGATTCGGCCTGGTGAAAGGAGAGGTATTCGTGGAGATTTGCTATTGGGACAAACTCGCATCTCCTATAGGTTCGATCTATTTGGCGGCCACTGAGGAAGGTTTGGTATACTCCGCCACCTCTAGGGAGGGTGGCGAAGAAATGCACGCTTGGTTGGCTAAACACCTACCGAACTGCACCTTTAAGCAAGGCAGCAACCCCACCTTAAACACTGCCAAACAACAACTGACTGCTTATTTCACCGGTGAAAGCAAGGTTTTGGATGTGCCTTTAAAGCTTATCGGCACAACCTTTCAGAAGAGTGTTTGGCAGGCCCTTCGTACCATACCTTATGGTGAAACCCGCACCTATGGGCAAATAGCGGTTCAGGTGGGCAGACCCAAAGGGCCGCGGGCTGTAGGGCAGGCCAACCACAATAATCCCGTATCCATTTTTGTTCCCTGACACCGAGTCATCGGCGCCGGTGGTGCCTTGGTGGGTTTTGGGGGCGGCCTGCCAATAAAAAGCTGGTTATTGGATTTGGAAGGTGCAGCCTATAGAGGCTGACCATCAGGGGGACGGTTCTGGTGATGGGTCGTGGTACAAGCGATGATCAAATGCCGGGTTGTCAGAGTGAGTCGTCCATCGGTCCATCAAGATCCCCAAGCTGTACCACTAGCAAGCTCGGGGAATGGCCCATATTATTTATTTTGATAAATTTATGAAATATATTTTACATAAATGCAGGGTGCGGAAAAGGGATTAGAAGTTGTTTAAAACACCTAATACGACAAAAAATGGAAGGAGCTTGATCCAAAACTATAGAATTAATCCTTGAGTGAACTACCTAATTAACTCAGTATGAAAAGGACTACGATAGTTAATTAAGGTATTTTTATCAAGGAGGGTGAAATGAGGTACCGCATTTTGATTGTCAGTGATTCGGTAGAGTGGTGTGAGAGTCTCAATACAGGATTTAAATTAAATGGCTCTTTCCATGTTCTTGGTATCCTTTCTACTCCTGAACTAATTGATAGCGGCGTTTCTCTCTATCCTGATGTTGTTCTCTGGGAAGTGAATGATGATCCATTACCTTTAATTTCGGAAATTAAGACTAAGAGCCCCTTTTCCCGCCTGGTAATCATTTTGCGGGAGCCTGGCCAGTATAATATGGTAGAACTGATCAACTCTGGTATTCATGGAGTCCTACCTGCACGGTTGCTGCCCAAACAGATAGCCTCTGCGGTTGAATTGATCCTGGATGCCGGAGTGCTTTGTCTTCCTCGCTTTGGGCCTGAATACAACATCAATGTCCACTCCCAGGGTGATTGCTTGCTTTTTGATACTCTGACCAGAAGAGAACAAGAGGTATATACGCTGTTGAAAAAGGGGCAAACCAATTCAGAAATTGCCTCTAGACTGTATATTTCTGAGTCCACAGTTAAATCCCACCTGCGCAGCATTTTTCGTAAATTAGGGGTACACAGGCGCAACGAGGTGCTTGCTATTCAGGGGTTTAACCCCGCTGGAGCAAAAGCCTGACCGGTAAGGTTTTTTGATCAACAAAAAACCCTATACTGAGCCAATTAATGGCCGGGAGTTTCCGGGTCTTTTTATTTGAACAGCCACCTGAATAGTTCATTCCAAATTAATTCTGTGTGTTGGTAAAAATTTAATACAAAATAATGGAAAAGCCTGAATTGATCTCAGGTTTTTTATTTTATTGGGTAAACATCTACTCCTTCGACTGTCCAAATTTGTTTTGTATCCTGAATTAAGCATACACTAGATAGTTAACACATAGCATTAATCTTTTAGATATTTGAATCATCCTTCCTTCCGCCTGCCGGGGGATCCATTTCTCCTATTGGACTAGCCTGCGGTCCAGTTGGGCAAGCAATTAATTTAGGTTAATTAGGGGCTGACGTTTGGGCATTCATATTATGGGGTTAGTTGGTAGTAGTAATTTTCGTTATTTATGCCTACTTCTGTTTGGCCTCATTTCCCCCTTTTGGTCAATAGTAGTTGAGAGGAAAACCATGATAAGGTAATTAAAGACAGGATAGGCCTATTGTTACCAATGGGTGGAAGCAGCAGCAATTGTGGCACCAGAACTTGTTAGATCAATGTCGTGGTTTCCGTTCAGCCACAGAAAAAAGGGACAACTGGAGGTGAGTGCCAAAAGCAAAAACCATTATTTAATTATGTTTCTAATTTTAACTAAATTAGATAATTAGGGGGTTGTTCGAATGAAATCCAAAAAGACCATGATAATTTGTCTGGTCGCAGTGCTTGCCCTGGCAATGATGGGCTTTGGGTTTGCCAAGTGGTCGGATTCTGTGAAATTTGAGGGCAGTGTAGAAACAGGTAATGTAGGGGTTAATATTCAGGGAAACGGGACCAATGACCAGGGAGCCGATCCCCAGAAGTTCCCAGGCAACAACAAAGAGGGTAAGGATGTTGCAAGTTGTGATTTAACTACAACATGCGATGAAAAAACCGTTAAGCTCAAAATCAATAACGCTTATCCATGGTATGCACCACAATTTAGCTTCCGCATTAACGGTACGGGCACTGTACCTGTCAAGCTCGAAACTGTAAAATATGATTCATGGTCCGGTCAGTTAGGCAAATTTATAGTACTGGATAGCTGGGAGATCCATGTTGTTAACCCTGCATCTCATGGACTGGATGCCGTAGATAAGACAGTTAAGTCGACATCTAGGGGTTATAAGGCGACATGGGAAAGTCTTACAGGTGCTCTTAAAAAAATCCAGCTTCACGATGGCGGATATATAGATGTGACAGTTGGCATGTATATTAAGGAAACTATCCGTGGTGGTGGATGTGACGCTGTTGAAGGCGAAACTGAATATGAAATTGATGGTTATGGTCCTGGTCCTGGCCATGGTGGCGGTCAGATTGCTCCGCAAAATGCCAACAGTGAATGTACACTCAAGTTTGATTTCGCCCAGTGGAATGAAGTTGAGGGTAAACCTTCGTGGATTAGGTGATTGTGTATAAAATTTTGATGATAGAGATTAGAGGCATGGTGGGGGGTGTACCCTTCACCATGCCATAATTTATGACACATCCTCAACTTTGGCGGGAGGAGCAACTGAAATGATAAAAAAACCGATGTTGTCCTTGTTAGTGTTGCTGTTCGCCCTGGCTGCAGTAGGGGCTGGATATGCCCGCTGGTCAGACACTCTGCAGGTCCAGTTGGATGCTGCAACAGGCAGTTGAATACAGGCAGACTTTTTGCTCTGCCTATATTCATAAATTGGTCTGTGCAAACACCAGAAATACCGGGAATCGGCAAAAAAGGTGAGAAATATGAACTGGAACTTTAAGCCACAGTGGAACTGGTTGGTTTTATTGGCAGCGGTACTCTTTGTTCCGTTTCTTTTAAACCTGGTTCTACCGCGCTTTGTCAGTGGGTCCTATGTGACTTATATTATCCAACCTGCTTTCTGGGTGATGCTGGCCGTTGTTATCCTGTGCCAGCCGCCTGCAAACGGTATTAGCAAAACACGCATGCGTCCCTTTTTAATCAAATTTGCGCTGGGTGTTGCCTTTTTTCAAGTCTATTTGATGGTGGTAGCCGGATTTTTCAACGGTTTTGGCAAAAGCCCTTATTCCTTTACATTCCAAGGGATCCTGATCAATCTGATTTATGTGGGGACAGCTCTTTTAGGTATGGAACTGAGCAGGGCGTGGCTGATCAACAGGGTTCTGCGTAAGCCAGCGGTTTTGCTGCCGGTTTTGATGGCCTTGATCTACACTCTGATCGATCTTCCCTTTGGGCAGGTTCCCCTAAAGGGGGGCACACTGGAAGCCTGGACGAGTTTTTTGGGTTCAACATGCCTTCCTCTGTCTTTGGAGCACCTGTTGGCATCGATTCTCGCTATGTGGGGCGGTCCGCTTCCCGCAATTGCTTACAGAGGGGTACTGCAAGCCTTTGAGTGGTTCAGTCCGATTCTTCCGGATCTCAACTGGGCGATGAAGGCACTCGTTGGCACAGTAGTGCCTGTTGTGGCACTGGCTATCATCCATGAGTATTTCTCTTTTCAACTTGCGCGGCGCCTTAGGAAAAAAAGAGGTGAACAGGGGATTGTCAGCGCAGCGCTCTTTTGTATAGCCGCGGTGATTGTCATCTGGTTTTCGTTAGGGGTTTTCCCTGTAAAGCCTGCGGTTATCTACAGCGGGAGTATGCGCCCATTCATTGAAGTAGGAGATATTGTTATAGTTGCTCAAAAAAACCCCGATCTTCTCCATGTAGGTGATGTGATTTCGTACAGAGTCCAGGACTCCCCGATTCCCACTGTTCATAGGGTGATCACCATAGAGGGGGATGGCCCTTCTAAAGCTTTTATTACCAAAGGGGATGACAACAAAGACGCGGATCAACCGGTTAAGCCTGAACATGTGATAGGTAAGGTTGTGCTGAAGATACCCCGTGCAGGGTGGGTGTCTATAGCCATCAGGAAATTTATTATTTCCGGCTGAGCGCATGTAGGCGATACCGACAAATCATTAAAAGCGAACCAGGAGGAAATAGATGTTAGATGCCGGAGGTCAAAAGTTGTAACAGAAGTCAGACGCCGGATGCCGGAAATGGGAATAGATGAGGGATGTGGGATGTGTGAAGTGGGAATGGATGTTGAATGTAAAAAGCGCCCGGGGGATTTTTTCGGAAAGGAATGGGATATGATATGCGCCTGCGGAAAATAGGTTTGGGAAAGAAAATGAGGTTCTTTCTCATCGTGATAGTAGGTCTATTGATGGCCTTGTCTGTTTATAACGTTTACAGGGTTTTTGGAGAACCGGAGATGATCAATAAAAATGTTCCGGTTTATAACTTTCAGCATCAAGGTGAAATGGATTACAGAGTACAGCTCAAACCTAATACCATTATCAGTGAGACTGAAATGCACCAAGACGAAGTTTACTATTCCAAATTGGTAGAATCGATTGATACCGATTTTTCATACAGTTATACAGCTGATCAGCCAGCGAAGCTGAAAGTTATTTATGATGTGGTTGCTGTTGTTGAGGCTCCAGAGATGTGGAAAAAAGAGTTTCCCCTTATCCCAGAAACTGTAGTAGAGGAAGAGGGCAAAACGGTTTCTTTCAACAGGCCATTTTCCTTCACCCTTGAACCCTACCAAGATTATGTAAACAAAGTGAATGAGGAATTGGGGGTTAACGCCAGAGACCCCGGGGTCATTGTTCAGGCGAATATCAATGTGGTTGCTGAATCTGCGGCCGGGCAGTCTAGTGAGAGGTTAACTCCTACTATGGAAATCCCCCTGTCAGCGGGTGAGTTTAAGATTGGCGGCACTTTATCTCCAGAGAAATCCGGTGCCCATACTGCAGCTAAAATGGTTCCCAACCCAGGGCTGCAGGGGAGGATGACGAGACATGTTCTATTTTTGGGAATATTGATAGTATTTGGGGCTATCACTTTATTATGGACTGAGGTGAAGGAGCCTGTACAGAGCAAAGAGGTTGATCAAATCTGGAGGCAGTACAAAGATCGGCTGGTAAAAGCGGATCGAAATTTTGTAGTTCCCGATGACCTGGTTTTTGTTCCACTGGGTTCGATGGATGATCTGATCAAGGTGGCTGATGAGGCAGGTAAACCGATTATCTTCCAGGATGCAACTACTTCTGAGATAAAACCAGGATGTTATGTCCTTGATGGGCTAACTGTTTATAAATACGTGATCACGGAGTTCGAGGGTGTTGTTCTACAAAATGATATTGAGGCCGTTTTTCCATCCTAGAGATTGAAGAGGGGTGGCGCGGGTGGCGCGGGGACGTTTCGTTTGCCACATCCACAACCCCTGCTAGTCGGTGCTGATGTGCTGATGTGGCGCGGGTGTGGTGCGGGGACGTTTCGCCACGTGGCGCGCCTGTAGAGATCTCTCAGGCAGGAGTGGGGCAAGTCTGGTCACGGGTCAATAATGCGGGAATTTTGGTGTGGGAATATTTTTTCACAAAGAAAGGAACGAGTTGAAAAATGAACAGATATGCCTGTGTTGTGCTTGGGCTGTTGATTGTTTTTTCTTTGATGAATTTCGGGTTTGCGAATCGGGGAAACTGCGTTTCAGATTCAACCATCCAGACCAGCAAATTTAAATGGGGGATATGTAGTGACTCCGTTTCCCAGGGAGACAAGGGTTCAGACCTGACCTGTGACTCCGGGCTAAAAAATGTCTGCCTTGTCTCTGGGGGTAAAGATGTCGGAGCAACCAGTCTGAGTCTACGGGATACCAATAAAAATGGTGCGATTGATACTATGGATATAAATATGTTTAATGCCTATCCTTCTTATTATAATAAAATCGATATTGGGGTGAAAAATTTCGGGAAAATTGCTGTAAAGGTAGGAAGGGCGATATTCATATGGAAGGGAAAAACATTCACACTGGAGAGTGGGCAGGTTTATTACCTTTACGAGAATGGAAGAATGACAAAAACCCACACTGGTCATGAAGATGCGGTACTGGAGGTTCGATGGACGGAAGGCTCTAAACAGAATCAGTGTTCGGGTGAAATTTTACCCTGTGCACTTGAGTTTCATGTGTTACAAGGAGCATCCCAGAACAATTCTTACCGCTTTGTGGTTACACTGGCAGCGGAAGCAGCGGAAGTAGTAGGATCGATAAGTGATCAGGCCAGTGAACAGGCTACCCCAAAAGCAAAGTCTACATTGCCGAGAACAGGAGGAACCGTTTATTTATTTTATCTTGTGGGTATGATGGCAGTGGTGTTTGGCGTTTTGCTAAGGCGAAAGCATTAAAGGTATCAGCTACCGCATTCTGTCGAATGCGGAGGTCAACTACCTGGGGAGGGTATGGAGCGGGGTACCTACAGGAGAAGGGTTAACACTATTATGACGATGCATAAGGTCAATGGCCGGGGGCTTACAATGACCACATGTGCCCAGTTTTGCAAAGTCTGTCTCTCCACCAAGCCCTTAATAATCCTTAATAATGCCGAGTTCACTTCTGTGTTCCCAGGGGTTCAGGACTTTCACAGGGGCACGAGCGGTACAGCGGTGTGGATAAATACTTTTCGCCCCGATCTGGGAACAGGGTTACAATTAGACCTTCATCGAGTTTTTTGGACAGCTCCACGGCTACATGAAAGGCTGCGCCAGAGCTCATTCCGGAAAAAATGCCCTCTTCTCTGGCCAGCCGTCTGGTCATGACAAAGGCATCTTCGTCAATAATACCTACCTTTTCATCGAGCAAGGCCGGGTTGTATAGCTTGGGAACGATCGCTTCCTCCATGTTTTTTAAGCCCTGGATATTATGACATTTAAACGGTTCCACACCGATTATTTTTATGTTGGGGTTAAATTCCTTCAGGCGCCGTGAACAACCCATAAGAGTTCCTGTTGTTCCCATTCCTGCGACAAAATGAGTTATCTTGCCCTTCGTTTGCTCCCAAATCTCGACGGCTGTAGTTTCATAATGGGCCAGAGCGTTGCTGGCGTTATTGTACTGGTTAGGCATAAAATAGAGCTCAGGATTGCTATCATAGAGCTGGTGTGCTTTTTCAATAGCCCCGTCTGTTCCTTTTTCGCCCGGGGTTAAGATGATTTCGGCTCCAAATGCCTCCAGCATTTTCCGGCGCTCTTCGCTCATCCATTCAGACATGGTGACCAGCAAGCGGTATCCTTTGACTGCTGCGACCATGGCCAGGCCTATACCGGTATTGCCGCTGGTCGGTTCCAGGATGCTCTTGTCTTTGGTTAGCTCTCCGTTTTTTTCCGCCTTGGTGATCATGTATAAGGCAACTCTGTCTTTTACGCTTCCGCCGGGGTTGGTACCTTCCAACTTGGCAGCTATCGTTACCCGGGGGTTAGGGTTGAGCCGGCTGATTTTAACTAAAGGTGTTTGTCCAATCGATTCCAGTAAGCTTTCTTTCAAAGATAGGCCCCCCTTATTCTTTTATCAATTATAACATACTCGATAGGGTGGCAAGAGGACGTTTCGTTTGCCACGTCACCACCATCAGGGGCATCAGGGGGACGACCATCGGGGGGACGGTTCCGGTGATGGGTCGTGGTACAGCGATGATTAATGTCGGGATGTCAGCGTGAGTCGAGTCGTCCATCTCTATCATCAAAAAGGGATCCAAGTTGGTATCACTAGCAAGCTCGGGGAGAAAAGTACATCTCTCTGTAAGGTATCTATACGCAAGGGAACCGGGTAGTGTCCGAATTTATGCTATTTTTAAGGACAACTATAGAAGGTTTAATGAGGATGAAAGCAGAAAATATCTACAAGGCAAAAACTATGCGCAGACACACTTGAATAAACAGGTGTCCATTTTCAAGAGAGATGACCAGATCGGTAAGAAAGACTCTAAAAGTGTGGGATGACAAAAACTATAGCTTATATGCCATTGAAACCATATGAGAAAAATGAACGGGAGGCATTAAAACAGATTATGAATAGCAATCTCAAATGTCCTGAATGTGGCTGTGAAAAGATTGGCAGGGGTAAACTGAGTGGCTATGCGGCTCTACATCCCGTAGAAAAATTTTTATCAATGGGCTCAGGGATTATCGCTTATGTCTGTGTGAATTGTGGTTATATTCTAAAAATGCAGGTCGAAAAGCCGCATATCTTCAAAAAGAAGAAATAATTATCTGCTTACAAGGTACCGGGTACCCGAACTTCTGGGTGAGAAGATGCGACATCCCGCTTTTTTTATGTGGCAAACGAAACGTCCCCATGCCACCACCCTGGTCTAAAAAAGGTTTTTGCGGCGTCGATGTCGAAAATAATATAGTCGAACATAAATAATATAATGAAAAACACAGCAAACACAGCAGAATCCATTAAACAAATTCAAGATAGAGGCGCTCCGCTATTAAGAGGAAATCACCTTCAAGCGCCGCAAAAATAGGGTAGATAGATATGAGTATAGGAAGTTTTTTTAAATTAGTGGAGATTCAAACCAAAATTGCGAGTATGACCCCGTTTCTTCTGGGCAGCATTTTTGCGGTTTATAGATATAACCAATTTAGTTTAAGCAACTTTATAATGATGTTCATTTCATTGTTGAGTTTTGATATGGCGACTACGACAATCAACAATTATATTGATTATAAAAAAGCCAGCAAAACTCATGGTTATGGATATGAACAGCACAACGCTATTGTCAGGGATAACCTAAAGGAATCTACAGTCATTACGGTCATCGTTGTTTTGTTAGCAATTGCTGTTTCATTTGGTATATTGCTTTACCTAAATACATCCCTCTTAGTTCTTATTATAGGTGTTATTTCATTTGCAGTAGGCATCTTATATACATTCGGCCCTATTCCCATTTCTCGGATACCCTTGGGAGAAATATTTTCTGGCCTTTTCATGGGGTTTGTAATTATATTCCTATCAGCATATATTCACATAGTTGACCTAAACTTGTTTGAGTTGAGCATTACCAATAGCATTCTAATACTGAACATTAACCTATATGAGCTATTGGTATTATTCCTAATTGCTCTGCCTGCCACTCTTGGCATAGCCGTCATCATGCTTGCCAACAACATATGCGATATTGAAGACGATTTAGAGAACAAACGTTATACCTTGCCCATATATATAGGCAAGGCAAAGGCGTTAAAACTGTTTAAAGCCCTGTACTATATTGCCTTTGCAGATATAGTTGTGCTCCTACTGCTAGGCATACTGCCACTTATAACCATACCTGCCCTCTTGACTGTAATACCTGTAAAAAAGAACATTGACCTTTTTATGAAACTGCAGTCAAAAAAAGACACCTTTGTAGTTGCGATTAAAAACTTTGTTCTTATCAATGCATCATTGGTGATTCTACTACTAGGGTCAGGCTTGAGTAACTTACATTCTATCATCTAATCACTTGCCAAGGTATAGGATTCCCTTTCCATCTATCACAAATCAAGATCTTAGATTTTACTGGTTGTAAACTGTAACTTGAAAACCTGAAAATACTCGCCACCTGGTAATATGTCCGATGAACGGTTTTGAATAGTTAAGTGAGCAGATTAGATGTTATAGTCAGGTGACAGAGCAGTATAGATGTTAGACTCCCGCGAGAACGTAACAGGTGTTTATTAGGCGAGAGAGCAGTTCGTATGTTGGTATGAAACTGACTGCTCTATGCAGGTGATAAATCGGAAAAGCAAGGAGATTCAGTGGATTGAATTATATAAAAGTTGTAAACACTAATGCAGTTGAAATAAAGGAATTGTCTGATTTGGCTGTAAAAATAGTTAAAGAACATTTTGATCCAATTATAGGAGCAGCGCAAAATGATTATATGATTAAGAGATTTCAATCAGTTTCTGCTATCACGGAGCAATTGGAGCATGGCTATCAATATTATTTTGTCTGTGATAGTGCTGGAAATAAAGTAGGCTTTCTTGCTTTTTATTTAAGAGAAAATGAGTTGTATTTAAGCAAATTTTACCTGCAAAAAAATCAACGAGGAAAAGGCATTTCTAAAGATATGCTTAACTTCATTGTCAAAAAGGCAAAGGAAGCAGGATTTTCTTCGATTGTATTAAATGTTAATAAAAATAATAGTGCCATTCTTGCATATGAGAAACTGGGATTTATTAAAATCAGAGAAGAAAAGAACGATATTGGCAATGGTTTCTTTATGGATGATTATGTATATGAATACTTGATTGAGTAGCCCAGGAGGTGTTCCAAAGATGCAAATATTAGTCACAGGTGGTGCCGGATATATTGGTTCACACACCTGTGTTGCTTTGCTGGAAGCAGGGCATACAGTTACCGTTGTTGACAATCTTTGTAACAGTAAGATTCAGACTATAGATAGAATAAAACAAATAACGAAGAAGGATCTTACCTTCTATCAGGAAGATGTTACAGATGAAGCAACAGTAGATAGTATTTTCTCTGAGCATTCCTTTGATGGAGTCATTCATTTTGCCGGTTTTAAAGCTGTGGGTGAGTCTGTTGAGCTCCCTTTAAAATATTATTACAACAACACTGTCAGCACCATGGTGCTGGCTAAATACTGCCTAAAATACGGAGTGAGGCAATTTGTTTTTAGTTCATCGGCTACAGTGTATGGGGAGAATGAAGTTCCCTTTGTGGAGACGATGAGGCTTCTTCCAACTACTAATCCTTATGGTGAAACCAAAGTGATCAGCGAAAAGATATTGACCGATACTGCAAAAGCAAATCCAGATTTTGCGGTATCACTGCTCAGATATTTCAACCCAGTGGGAGCTCATGAGAGCGGATTAATTGGCGAAAATCCCCGCGGAATTCCCAATAATCTAATGCCTTTTATAACTCAGGTTGCCAAAGGGAAGCTTGAGAAGTTGCGAATTTTTGGGAATGACTATCCAACTGTAGATGGCACCGGGGTAAGGGACTATATTCATGTGATGGATCTTGCTGAGGGGCATGTTGCTGCTCTTGAGAAATTGACGGCAGGTGTGCATGTCTATAATCTGGGGACAGGCAGGGGGACTTCGGTGCTGGAATTAGTAGAAACATTCCAGAAAGTCAATGGTGTGAAAGTTCCTTATGAAATCGTAGGTAGGAGGCCTGGTGATATCGCCGAGTGTTATGCCGATGCTAGTAAGGCAAAGGAAGAACTCGGTTGGACAGCTAAGCGTGGCATCAGAGAGATGTGCCGGGACGCTTGGAGGTGGCACTGGGACGTTTCGTTTGCCACATCCAGGTGTGGCGCGGGGACGTTTCGTTTGCCACATTAATGCCACTAGATATCTAACAACCAAGCAGCCACTGAAAAATAAACCAATAAACATAAGACATCTATTATCGTGGTAATAAAGGGTCCTGCCATTACAGCCGGGTCCAGGCTCGCCTTTTTGGCGATTATAGGCAATATGCCACCTACTACTTTTGATAGTATTACCACTACCAATAAGGTCATGGATACAGTCAAAGCCACCGATAAGCCGACACCACTAAAGAAATAAATTCTGACGAAGTTCACAGCCGTAAGACTGATACCGACCAGTAAGCTGATCCTGAACTCCTTCCACATGACTTTTGCAGCATCTTTTAAATCTATTTCCCCCAGGGCAAGGCCACGGATAACCAATGTGGATGATTGGCTGCCTGAGTTTCCCCCAGTGTTCATCAGCATAGGTATAAAGGCGGTTAATACAACAACTGTTTCAAGAAAGCCCTCGAATCTTCGTATTATTCCTTCTGTAAAGGTGGCAGACAGCATTAAAAATATCAGCCAAGGAACCCTATGTTTCGCAAGTGTTAAAACATCTGAATCCAGGTATTTTTCCTCTGTGGGGGCCATTGCCGCCATCTTTTGGAAGTCTTCTGTTGCTTCCTGATCTATTACTTCGATAATGTCATCAAAAGTTATGATCCCTGTCAGTCTATCTTCTTTGTCTACTACCGGCAGAGCTAAAAATCCATACCTTTTAAATACCGCAGCCACTGCTTCCTGATCATCATGAGTGTGAACATAGATCACATCTTGGTCCATTATGTTTTCGACAAAATTGTTTTCATCGCTTGTTACTAGTTTTCTTAAAGATACTATACCTTCCAGTTTCCTGTTCTTATCTGTTACATAGCAGGTATATACCGTTTCTTTTTCAAGACCGATTTTCCTAATATAGCTTAAGGCATCCATTACGGTCATTGACTTTTTCAGATCCACATATTCTATTGTCATTATGCTGCCTGCAGAATCCGGCGGGTATCTCAAAAATTCGTTGATTAAGCCCCTTTGCTCTTCCCTGGTATGCAGTAAAATTTTCTTCACTATGTTTGCAGGCATTTCTTCGATCAAATCGATCATATCATCAAAGAACAATTCATCAACAATTTCTTTTAATTCCTCATTTGTTGCTAATCCGACAAAGTTCTTTTGTTTCTCTACAGAAAAGTGTGCAAACACATTTACAGCTAGATCCTTGGGCAGCATTCTAAAGATCAGCAGTGTGGTATGAATATCTAAAGGTTCCAAAAGCTCAGCGATGTCGACTTCGTTTGTTTTTTCCAGTTCTTCTTTCAAGAAAAGATATCTCTTTTCTACGGTTAACCTTTCTAGTTCCTGTTGGTCCATATTGATCCTCACCCCAGATGACTCATTAGTAAAGCCAGTGTTTATTCTGTCTTACAACTGTAGGTTATTATACTATTACCAAGGTTGCAAGGTGGTACAGGAAGGTGGTACAGGGACGTTTCGTTTGCCACCCGACCAGTCACTGACCAATTACTGGGGCGGTTCCGCCGCCCGATTACCGGAACGGAACAACGGGTGATCGCCGTCCCCGTTTCTCTGCTCTGCTAGGTTCCGCCCGGTTTTCGATCACCAGAGCCGTCTTGCCGGCCTGTCGTTTCCCGGAAGTGAAATCCGACCTCTGACCTCTGGTTTCCGACATCTATTTCCGCCAGGCTTGTGCTTTATTGCTTTTTACCCTCACAATTGCGGGCACATCAGGGGCAATCAGGGTGACGGACCACGCCCATGATACATGCGATATCCCGTTTTTTCATTTATGTGGCAAACGAAACGTCCCCTTGCCACCCCCTGACTCATTTGGCACGTAGTATAGTTTGTGCAATGCCTATAAAGTATTCTGATTCCCGGCGAATATGATTGATAACCACTTGCGCCGTTGGGTTGCTGCGTACTGCACCACTTTCTGCAAGCATGCGGTTTAAGAAGTTGATAAATTGTTGGCTTTCTCGTATAGCGAATTCAATTAATTGGAGTATTTCTTGCTCAAGACTGGGGGAAATATGGCCTTTAGATCTGATTACTGTTTCTATATATCTGACAACTCTACCTTTAGTTTTTTCAAAACGGCGCTTAAATTGTTCCAGTTCACGTACAAATTGTGGCTCTAAATTCGGAACTATTTCTTGTATTACTACCGTATGCTCTGCTTCCTGCTGCTTCCAAAATTCCGCTTCATCCAGAACCCGGTGCACCGTTTTCTCACCATAATAAAACTGCATAAAAATCCCTCCAATAGCAAAATATCTTCTATCTCCTAATATCAGCAGTATATTCTATGAAGGCTAGAAATGTTCGGGGTGGCGCGGGGACGTTTCGTCTGCCACATCCACGCCAGCCGCGGCCCAGGTGGGGCGTGGCGCGGGGACGTTTCGTTTGCCACGTTAACATAACACAGTTTTCGAGGCCAGTCTTTCTTATTGCTTTTACATCAAGGGATTCTTAACAGATGCAGGAAAATGCAGAAATAAAATTGGGGGATATAACCAGTTCCTGCGCATCCCCGATAATAATCAGCATTAATACCTAAGGCAATTTTAGGGTAGAAACAACCTTTATTGCTGTAAAATGAAGCCTGGCTTGAAATGTATTCATTATGCTTACGACTCGTTCTTAAGGTGAGCTACCCCACAGGCCGGAAGGGCTTGAAATGCATTTATTATGATCATACTGGAAACACTACTAACAAAATTCGGAATGAACAACCTCTGCAACAGAAGGGATGTTGGTATAGTGAGTGAGGCAAACAATGATCAGGTTGAGGCTTTGAACAAGGTGCTCAAAGGTGAGCACATGGCGATCGATGTCTACAGTATATTCTTAGATAAAATCGATGACACAAATCTCAAGGAATCGCTGCAAAGCTACAAAAGGGACCACGAGGAACACGCTGCACTTCTTAGTAAAATGATCAGAGAGTTGGGAGGGGAACCAAAGGAAGACACAGGTGTAGGAGGGGCGATGTCTCAGTCGATGAGTGCTGCCCAAACAATGATCGTGGCTGACAAAAAGGATATCATTAAAGAGCTCTACAACGGTGAGGACAAGGGGATTGCTGCTACAGAGAATGTGATCAGAGATGAGCTTGATGATGAAAATAAAAAATTGGTAAGTGAGATCATCTCCACTGACCACGAACACCTCAAGGGTCTGCAGTCGCTTTTGGAGAGGTGAGGTGGCACGGGGACGTTTCGCTTGCCACTTCCACAACCCATACCAGCCAGTGCCGGATTGCTTGACGTTTCGTTTGCCACATTCACAACCCACGCCAGTCAGGGCCGAACTGCTTGACGTTTCGTCTGCCACACCACCATACAACATTCCTATTTATCTAATTCGCTCTATTATTCCTCTTCCGATACCTAATACCCTACTGAGCTGACGATTACTTGCCCCTGTTGTCTGTTTAATCATTTTTATCACTTTATTTCTCTTCTCTATGGGCAACCCAGCGATCACTTCCGGTTCATGATAATTTTTTAATATTTCCTGCCTCAATTTTTCATCTGTATATTTCATTTTTACTTCGTATTCAAGGCACTGGTCGTCATTAGGCATTTTTAAAAAATCCAAGAATTCGTCTTTGTTTGCATAGAGTTCTCTTACCTTATCTACACAAATGAACGCTTGTTTACCCCCTGCATAGTGCCTGAAACTACTCCATTTATAAGTAGATATATCCTTTACTAATCCTGCTTTCAGTGGATTTTGGTGAATATAACGCAATACTGTTAAAAAAGCCCTATCGTTTTCAATGACTTCACTCTTATACCTGTTTTGAAATAGATGACCGGTCCGACAGTATTTATTATTATGCCACTGTACATAACCCACCGTTATTCTCTTCATTGATTCTCCGATTGGTTCGGATCCTTCCTTTATTAATAAATGAACATGGTTGTCCATCAAGCAATATCCATAAATAGTGTAAGCGCTTTTCTCTTTGGTTTTTGCTAGATAGGATAAAAATGTTTCCCGATCTTGATCATCAAGAAATATATTTCTTCTATCGATACCTCTCAACATGACATGATAGATACCTGTACTGCTTTGCCTCCTCTTTTGTCTTGGCATAAAATAGCACCCCAGTAGTATTTTACCGAAATTATATTTATGTGGCAAGGGAAACGTCCCGGTGCCACCTATGTGGCAAGGGAAACGTCCCACTGCCACGCCCATGCCACCACCCTTGCCATTATTGTATATGTGGCAAACGAAACGTCCCACTGCCACCTCTTGTGTTTTTTTGTCTTCAGATATGAGTGGTACCTTTTCTACAGGGCAATTAGTGAAAAAAATGGTTTTGAAGAAATATGAAGATGCCAAGATAGAGATCATTGATTCCAGGTCCAACTGTATGCAGCTGGGCTTTGCCGTCATTCAGGCAGCAAGAGCGGCAAAAGCAGGTAAGAAATTAGAACAGGTTAAAGAAGCAGCGTTGGAAAACATTAAAAAAAGCCGTTTCTTATTTATACCTGAGACTCTTGAATATTTAAAAAAAGGTGGGCGTATTGGGGGAGCCAGTGCATTAATAGGTAGTATTTTTTAGATCATTCCAATTTTGACAGTGGAAAATGGCAAAACATCGGTTTTAGCGAAAGTCAGAACGAATAAAAAGGCTGTGCTGGCGATGGTCGATAGAATGATGAAGGATGTAAGCCAGTATGGTTTAGGTGAGATTGTCATTCATCACATTAATTGTCTCCAGAAGGCGAAAGAATTAGCAGTTTTAATAAAGGAAAAGCTGAAAACAGATGTTGATATTTTAGATATTGGGCCGGTTATCGGACTGCATGTAGGCCCAGGCGCACTCGGAATTGCTTATTATACAGAAAACAATATGAGGTAGATATCTCCGAGCATCTGGCATCTCTCCCAGAATATTGCCGATCGATCCGATACTGTTCATAATGTGATGATGCGTTTCGTTTGTTCAATGTAAACAATGACAATGGCTTGGCCCGTTATCTTCAATAGGCTCCGGAGCAATAATTTTACCGGCCTTTATGAACTTACCATAGCCTAAAGGAACTATTACATATTCTCTAATTCTCAACAGAACCATACCCTTGGTTCTTTTTTTAATCGTTTTCTATAAGGGGATGCTTGATGCTATTTAAAGATGCGGCTCTATTGTACTCGTTGTCAGGTTTCCTTTATTGCTTTTAGGATCTATTTTTATCCTTTTTTTTAATAAATCGGCATATTGGCCGTAGCCTTCTTTCTCTAAATTATCCTTCGGGATAAAACGAAGTGCTGCAGAATTGATGCAATAGCGTAGCCCTCCGGGTTTTGGGCCATCATTAAAGACGTGTCCTAAATGGGAGCCTGCCTCCTTGCTTCTCACTTCGGTACGTATCATGTTATGGCTCGTATCAGTTTTTTCCTTTACATTTTCTGGGTGAAGAGGTTTGGTAAAGCTGGGCCAGCCGCATCCCGCATCAAATTTATCGAGTGAGCTGAAGAGTGGTGTTCCTGAAACAATGTCTACGTAAATTCCTTCCTGCTCGTTATCCCAATATTCGTTGTCGAAAGGGGGTTCTGTAGCATTCTTTTGAGTAACGTCAAACTGCATTTTCGTCAGCTTTTCATGCAAATTTTCTCTGCTCTTTCCCTGCCCCTGGCGCCAGTGCTCTTTTATAAAGGCGTCTCTTCCAGAGCCTCGCCGGTACTGTTCATAATGTGAGGGATTTTTTTTGAAAAAGTCTTGGTGATACTCTTCAGCAGGATAAAAGGTTTCGGCTGGGATGATTTTTGTTGCGATAGGTTTATCGAATCTGCCGCTGGCAGTGAGTGCTTTTTTAGAGGAATCGGCTTTTTGTTTTTGCTCCTCGCTGTGATAAAAAATAGCGGTATGGTACGGCTCCCCCCTGTCAGCAAACTGCCCGCCGGGGTCAGTGGGATCGATTTGATGCCAGAATATATCGAGTAATTCCTCATATGAAGTCTTTTCGGGATCAAAGGTTATCTGTACAGCTTCATGGTGCCCTGTTGTTTTAGAAGCCACTTCTTCATATGTTGGATTTTCTTTGTGCCCTCCTGTATAGCCAGATACGACCTTTTCAACTCCTGGCAACTCGCTAAAGGAAGAAATCATGCACCAAAAACAACCTCCGGCAAAAGTGGCTAGTTTCTGTTTCTTCATCTATATCCAAACCTCCATATTTAGTAATAATAGTTGGTTCATTCTCGGTATCTCAGTATCATCAGCTCGCCCAACAAGTGGCGATCAAGGGAAGAGGCCACTTCAATGACACATGCCTTGTCCCGCTTTTTTTATTATGTGGCAAGGGAAACGTCCCCGTGCCACGTCTCTTATCGTTTCCCATAAGGGAAGGTGTAATTCTGATAAGCCGCTTTCTAGTCTCCCTGCCACCCCAGGTCACGCGCCGTTCCATGCCGCATGTGGCAAGGGAAACGTCCTGGCGCCACTCAGCTGGCGTTCGGCCATCAGGGGAAAGGATTAGCCCATGATATATGCTATGTCCCGCTTTTTTATTATGTGGCAAACGAAAGGTCTCCGCGTCACGGCCACGCTCCACATCCCTGCCACCCCTATTTATGTGGCAAACGAAACGTCCCCGCGCCACGCCCTCTGCCACTTCTCATGAATAAAACAGCTACTAAGGCAACAACACTCGCTGCAATTATCGGATAAGTTCCGTACGCCCAATTTCCCCCAGCTGCACTATTGGCAATCAGCGGCGGCCCGATGAACATTCCAAGGTTCTGGCCTAAAATTACTACTCCTAAAGCCGTTCCGGCTAGTTCAGGACGTGGCACTGTTTCAGGAGCCAATGTAAATGTGCTGCTCGGTATGAAACACGCAATTATGCCAACACCAATCATATACGGAACAACTATAGAAACACTGCCTAATCTAAAGCTCCAAATAAGTATAATAGTAGCCGCAGCCAAAGCCGTTGCTAAGACTGCCTTGCGGTTCCTTGTGCGGTCAAGTATCCAACCGGCAATCACACCACCCGGTATAATTACCAGATTGGGTAAGCTGGCATAGAAGTTGGCCGCTGCCGAGTCTATTCCAGGGAGTTGATTTAGGTAAGTCGGTGCCCAAGTACTAAAACCAACTAAAGCAAAGTTAAAACCGGCAAATGCAATTGCCAGAAGCCAAGTGTTAACGCTTGACAGACCCTCCATCAACGAAGCCGGTGCTTCTTCTTGTTCCCCTTCGGCTTCATTTCCGGCAGGTACACCAACTACTGCCGCGTACGCCACAAAGGCAATCAAGGCTGCAGTCGTTCCGAACCACCAGATTCCCTGCCAGCCAAAAGTTTTTTGTATTACGCCGGCTATGTTGTACATGACGAAAGTAGCCACTGGCACCCATGATGCCCAGATGCCCATTGGCAGCCCCCGTTCCTCAGGTTCGAACCACATACTGATTACTGCAGGAGCCACAACTGCAATTAAGGCTAATCCTACACCCTCGATAACTCTTCCAGCTAACAAAATGCCGACTTGTTGAGCCAAAGCGCCCATAATAGAACCGATGATGGTGCAGCCCAAAGCTGCAAGTCCGGTCGCCTTAGGCCCCAGTCGCCCTAATAGAAAGGCAGCAGGAAGCGCAAAAATCACACCCGCTACAGAAAAAACAGACATCAGCCAACCGCCAGTTGCCATGTCCACATGGAGGCTATCCATCAAAACCTGCATGACTGGGGGCACTTTAAACTGGTTCATAGCCACCGCTACCCCAGCCAAGTAAGCAACCAACATTACCATCCAGGCTTTTCGTTTCATAATACCACTCCTTGTCTGATTGTTTATCTGTCAGGGATCCATCAGGTCCCATCACGAGGGCGGTTCGGTTGACGGGTACAGGTAACAAGCTGATACTACTGAATACTGAAGCCTAAATACGAATTACACAGTTAGCCCCTTCTCACGGTAACAATTACCTTAATAAGCTATTCACTTATTAGGCTGCAAACTCCTGTCAAAGGGTGCCTTCAGGTGGGAATACAGTAATTCCAATCACCTGCGCTAAATCCAATGTGGTAAAACACCTGATGCCATGTTGCCTTTAAGCCTAAGGGGGGTTATTATGCAAGGGTATGGACAAAGTAATAATTTCTCCAAAGGGTTCGGCTGGTTTGTGGCAAGGGAAAGGTCACCGTGCCACTCAGCTGGCGTTCGGCCATCAGGGGAAGGGGCCAGCCCATGATTCATGCCATGTCCCGCTTTTTTATTATGTGGCAAGGGAAACGTCCCCGTGCCACCCTCTATTTTAGCAGATGCAGTGGGGACGGTTCTTGTTGCATCTTAGGAAACAAAAAAGGAAGCAAAAAGGAAGCAAAAAGAACGTCCCTTTGCTTCTGCCACCCCTTCCCGCGCAACCGCCGGGCGAAAACCGCCCGTTATAACTATCCCTGTGTCTAATCTGTGTTGTGAAGAGTATGATAAGAGAGTATTATTAAACCGATACCACAAAATAAGGGGCAGTTATTCATATTGTCTGAGGACAAATCATGTGTGTATGCAAATATCAACTGAAGGCATCAGGAAAAATCACAAGAAGGAACTCAGTATAACATAAAGAATATCAAATATGTGAAAGGAGGTCTTTCCATGGAGACGATTCTTAACGTGAAGGACCTGGCCAAAAGTTTCGGGCCCAAGAAGGCGGTCGACGGGATTAGCTTAAGCGTAACACGGGGCGAGGTTATGGGGCTGCTGGGGCCGAATGGGGCTGGCAAGACGACGGCTATTCGCATGATCATGGGTATTCTGACTCCCGATGCAGGTGAGATCAGTTTTAATTTTGGCGGACACCCTCAGCCGCTGGATAAAAGCAAGATCGGCTACCTCCCTGAGGAGAGGGGGCTCTATGATGATGTTCGGGTCATCGAGAGCCTAATTTACCTGGCCGAATTGAAGGGGAGACCCGCCGGTGAGGCGCGGCGAGAGGCGCGGCAATGGCTGGAGCGGTTTGATCTAGGCGACTATGCGGATCAGAAGCTGGATAAGCTCTCCAAGGGGATGCAGCAGAAGGTACAATTTATCGCCTCCATCTTGCATCGCCCGCAGTTGGTTCTCTTTGACGAGCCCTTTTCAGGACTGGATCCGGTGAACCAGGATTTCTTCAAAGAGATTATTCGCGAGCTACAGGATGGGGGGACTACGGTGCTGCTCTCTGCCCATCAGATGAACCTGGTCGAAGAGCTCTGTGATTCGATTTTTCTGATCAATCACGGCCGCCAAGTCCTCTCTGGAAAGCTGCAGGAGATCAAAGAAAGCTATAAAGAGGATATTGTCGAGTTGCGCTATGACCCGGCTGAGGAGAGCGACTTTTTGAAGATGATTCCAGGGCTGCGGATATTACGGGAACAGTCGGGGATAGTGGTAATGCGCTACAGCGGCAGTGTCGGCACCAATGCACTGCTGCAGGAATTCGGGTCCAGGTTGACGATTAAAGCGATCACCGTGAAGAAGCCGCCGCTGCATGAGATCTTCATCGAGACCGTCCGTGAAAGGGGTGAAGACATTGAAGTGGTCTAATGTATTTAAAGTCTTCCGCTGGGAATTTCTAAAAAACGTGAAAAGTCCGGTTTTCCTAATAGCAACCCTGATGTTCCCTTTATTAATGCTCCTGGGAGCCGGGATCGGCTATTATTCCGGCAGTAGTTTCTCCAGCGAGGAGCTGCAGGTTGCTGTAATCGACGAAACCAGGGAGTTCTTTCCCTACCTGGAATCTAGTCTTGCCGCCTCTCCGATGAAGGTGACCCTTCATGACCCCGGACAGCGGGAGCAGCTGTCCGAACAGGTGAAAGATGGTGAACTAAACGGCTACCTCATCTTTACCACGGAGAATGTGCAGAGCGGGATGATCGACTACTATGTCCAGGATGCGAAAGAGATGAATATAGGTGCCATCGACGGAGCGGTTACAGAAGCGCTTACTCTTTACCGAATGGAGAAGATCGGGCTGACCTCAGAGGAAATTGGCCTGGTCACAGCGCCGGTAGTTTTAAATTCCCGCAATGTAAGCGGCGAAGAGTTCTCTATGGCCGCGTCGTTCGCTCCTTTATTATTTAGCATAGTTCTGATTATTGCTGTGATGATCTCGGGACAGGTGCTCATGTATGGGGTGATCAAGGAGAAACGCAACCGCATCATCGAGATACTGCTCTCCTCTGTATCCGCCCTTGATCTACTGGTCGGTAAAATTATTGGTTTCGGTTTTCTCGGCCTGCTGCAGATCGGGATCTGGCTAGTCGTAGGGCTGGCCGCAGCTAGCCGCTTCATCGATCTAAGCGAGCTGGGCTTGAGTCCGACAGAGCTCTTTCCCATGGTGCTCTTCTTTATCGGTGGCTACGTGATGTTTGCCGCCCTCTTTGCGGTCATGGGAGCGACAATGAAAGATGCCGAGGGGGGCAGCCAGGTGCAGAGTTTGGTCGTGCTCATCCCGATAATCCCCATGTTTGCCTCGGGTGCCATCATGATGTTTCCCAACGCATTGTGGGTGCGGATTTTCAGCTATATCCCCATTTTCACGCCGGTAACGATGCTGATGCGCATCGGAGCTACTACCTTGCCGTGGTGGGAGCTGGCCTCTACATTTGCCGTTTTGATGCTCGGGGTGGCCTTCTTTATCTACCTCGGCGCCCGCATCTTCAGCCGCGGCCTGCTGCAGTTTGAGCGGGCGATCTCGTTTAAAGAGATCGGGAAAATGATGCGCAAGAATTATTAAGTCGGTGCCACAGACCATCACCGGGGCGGTTTCTGTTACGTTTTTGGTCCGCTCGGGCCTCTGTCCGTATGTCCTGGCCTCATATTAACGGGGCCAGCTTGCTTGAACTGTCCCGGTATCGACCACAGTTACGGTTTTGCCGCCGTGAACTGATTACTTAAGTCGTCCCGGTGCGCGAACAAGAGATTAAAAGAACGAAGGGGTAACGCGGCGGTAAGTTGCCCGCATAACAACCCGCATAACAAAAGGAAGCAAAAAGAACGTCCCTTTGCTTCCCAAGCATCAACTCCAAAAATGAATAACGGCCGGGGTGTATGTATTCCTGGCCGTTTTATTACCATTATATATATTAATAATCTTTTCTAACGCTTCTATATTAAATCTATATTAAAGTAATCTGACTGTTATAACACGCGTGTGCCGTGGATAAATGTTCGCTGGAACCAGCTGCCGCTCAGTGAATCTACAACAACTTTTCCAGCACTGCTGCTGGCGTGAATTATCTGATTGTTGCCGATGTAGATGCCAACATGGCTGACATAACCATTACCACTTTCGGAAAAACATACTAGATCTCCTGGCAGCAGTTGGGACATACTCCCGATCTTTGTCCCGGCTTTTGCCTGAGCATCCGCTACACGCGGAAGAGTGATCCCGTTTTCAGAATATACACGCATGACCAAACCTGAGCAGTCAAATCCTGATGATGTTGAGCCTCCCCAAGTATATCGAACACCCAAATAGCGTTGAGCTGTCTGGATAATGGAGCTGCTGCTGCCGCGGCTGGGGTTTTCCGATGCCTGTCCACTAACCTTGAGTTTCTGTCCCGGGTAAATCAGAGAGCCGCTGATGTTGTTGAGTTGCTGCAGCTTGGCTACAGTAGTGTTGAATCGATTGGCTATCGCCCAGAGCGAGTCCCCGCTTTTCACCGTATAAGTGGTGCCGCTTGGCTTACTAGGTTCACTTGGTTTAGGGTCAGACGGGGCTGGGTTTTGAGCGGCCTTACCGCTCACATGCAAGACCTGTCCTGGGTGAATCAGAGAACCGCTGATGTTATTGAGCTGCTGCAGTTTGGCTACAGTAGTGTTGAACCGATTTGCTATTGCCCAGAGCGAATCCCCACTTTTTACCTTGTAAGTGGTGCCGCTTGGTTCACTTGGCTTGGGGTCAGATGGGGCTGGGTTTTGAGCGGCATTACCATCCAGACGCAAGGCCTGTCCCGGGTAAATCAGAGAGCCGCTGATGTTGTTGAGCTGCTGCAGTTTGGCTACAGTAGTATTGTATGTATTGGCTATCGCCCAGAGTGAGTCTCCGCTTTTTACCGTGTAAGTAGCGGCTTCTGAGATGCCTGGGAAAAGCAGGCCACATATCAATGCAATACTAAGGACCGGCAAAAACCTTTTTCTGATAAAATCCACAGATATCACCTCCTTATATTAGACTAGTAGATAAGATTTGACATCAATTGATTAAATTCCTTCTTATATTAGAAAACATAATCACATAACTGGTACCCTGGTAATATATTGTCAGACAAATATCCCTATTAGAGGGGAATATAAGATGGCCTTCTCCATCAGAGGGGCGGTCCTGTTTTAGGGGAGTGTACTATTGCAGGGAAAAAACCGTGACAGGGGGACATCAGGCGGGAGTTGTCCTTTTATCACCTTTTTTACTGGTTCCAGCAGATGCTAGGTTCCGGCAGGTGCCAGGCACCAGTAAGCTACAAGTCCCATTCCCATTGGGTTTTTCCATATCGGTGCCAGGCACCAGTTTGCAGGCACTAATTCGCATTATTTTTTGCCAGGAATCCAATATTATGTGTCGAATTAATTCAGGAGTCAATACGCATTTTTCAAATAATCTTCCGTATCCATGAGAGGACAGTGACGGCAACCCAGAGCGCTGTCACGAATGTGAAGGAGGTGATTTAAATGAATAAAGCAAAGTATTTCTTATTTGCAATTGCTGTTATTGCTTATCTGCTGGCTGCTCAGTATCTTGTTGAGGTTTTGCAAAAAAACGCTGCAGTAACTTTTGAACCATTTTGGTATATAACAGTTCATTACACTGTTTATTTGATACTGGGAGCCGCACTCGGAATAGAACATATAGCAGAAAATCGGAAGAAAGAGGGGCCATGGAAGTTTAATTTGGCAAAACTGCTGTTTGCCGGGATTCCAATCTTTATTTTTAATTTAACTATATATCTGTACCACCAGTTTCAGTTACCGGCATATCTTGTAAACTGGAGATATACCGAGGTTACTACTTTAATTTTGGGATACTTCATTGCAACCTGTTTCTATAAGCAGAATGTTACCACTTAGGAATACCAAGCGTATGCAGTGGGGACGGTTCCTACCGCATTTCTGTATTTTGCTGACGGGTGCCTTGACGGTGCCAGGCACTAGTAAGCCACAAGTCCCAGTTCCATTGGGTCTCACCATATCGGTGCCTGGCACCATTTATGCAGTTTATGCACTCGTTTATGCATTGGCACTTTCGGTGCCTGGCACCCTTTATGCAGTTTATGCACATCGTTTATGCATTGGCACTTTCGGTGCCTGGCACCCTTCGGCCATCTAGCGGCATCATCCGCCCCCAATCATCTCCGCGTTGGCTCGCGGCGGTTTTAAATCAAAACACGGTATGCCGCGGCTCGTGAGTCGTTTTAGCGCGGCCCCCTGTGGCAGCTCTCTAAAAGTAAAACCCCCGCCCCTCCCTGGGCGGGGGTTTTACAGCGGCTCCCCGAAGTTGATGATATCCTTTTTTAATATCATTGCAGTTATTTGCTATTGATTTCCTTAATTCTGCGGTGGCTCCCATCTTTTTGCTGATGCCTGGGACATGCGGTCGATGACAATGGCCAGCACTACGATGGCCCATCCGGCTTCAAAGCCTTTGCCTACATCGACACGGTTGGTAGCCTTGAGAACTTCCTCGCCAAGTCCTCCTGCTCCAATCATGCTGGCGATGACAACCATCGATAGGGCCATCATAGTTGTCTGGTTGATTCCGGCCATAATGGTAGGCATGGCCAGAGGGAAACGCACTTCTTTCATCATCTGCCAGGGTGAAGCACCAAAAACCAAAGCTGCTTCCTGTACCTCTTGCGAAACTTGTCGAATTCCCAAATTGGTGAGGCGCACTACTGGAGGCAGCGCATAGATAACAGTTGCAATTACACCGGGTACTTTGCCAAGGCCAAACAGCATCAGTGCCGGAATCAAATAAACCAGGCTGGGCATTGTTTGCATCGCATCCAGAATGGGTGTATTAAAAGTATTGAAACGATTTGAGGTGGACATAGCTATCCCTGTAGGGATGCCGATGATCAGCGATATCAGTACCGCTACAATTACGATGCCCAATGTTTCTATCGCTACATTCCAAAGCCCAAATATACCAATGGTAAAGATGAGCAGGCCGGGCAGCAGTGTTTTAAGCAGGTTATGTGTCTGCTGCCATGCAATAATTGTGATGATAATGATCCATCCCCACCAGGGCACCCATTTGAGCACACCTTCAATTTGCAGCAGCATCCCCAACACCATGTTGGATAGAGCCTCGAAGAAGGGTCCCCAGGCTACCACCAACCACTTGATGAAATTGTCGATGTAGGGTGCTACGTTGAACTGCCATGGGAACATAGTCTTCACCTCCGCTCAGCGACAGCCAGTGCTGCAGCGGCCTTGTTTTTGGCCTGATCCTTGTTATGCACATGGCTACTGGGTGATTTTTTATTCTTTTTATATGTGGACCCGTGTTTTGAATTAGGAAGGCTGTCCCTTTCAACAAAGACAAAGCGCTCTACATATTCATCAGCAGGGTTGTTGATTATTTCATCAGGGGTGTCTTGCTGCACAAATTCCCCCTCTCGCATGACAGCCATGCGGCTTCCCAGTCGAGCTGCTTCA
This sequence comes from Syntrophaceticus sp., assembly GCA_050949745.1. GTDB lineage: Bacteria > Bacillota > DSM-12270 > Thermacetogeniales > Thermacetogeniaceae > Syntrophaceticus. The sequence goes on from JBMNGF010000015.1 coordinate 63,239, forward strand.
CTCAGGTCATGAGTTACGAAGACGATCGTCTTTTTCTCTTCGTCCTGTAAACGGATAAGACTGTCCTGCATTTCTCGTCGTATCAAGGGATCTAGGCCGCTGAAGGGCTCGTCCATCAGCAGTAGATCGCTTTTCTGTACCAAGGCTCGAGCGATACCGACCCTCTGGCGCATTCCTCCTGAAAGCTGAGAGGGGTAGTGGGTTTCCCAATCCTCTAGGCCAACACGGCTAATGACATATCTGGCTCTTTCTGTTCTCTCCTTAAGGGGAACCCCGCGCAGTTTGAGTCCAAAAGCCACATTTTCAATAACATTGCGGTGGGGGAGCAGACCATAATGTTGAAAAACCATAGCGGTTTCGTGACGGCGAAATTCGATCAGTTGATTTTCGTCCATCTGCAGCACATTTTGGCCGTTAACCTTGATTTCCCCCTGGGTGGGCTCTATTAGTCGCGGTATACAGCGGATTAAAGTCGATTTACCGCTGCCGGATAGCCCCATGATGACAAATACCTCACCTCGCTTGACTTCGAACGATACATTCCTTATAGCAAATATCGCCCCGTTTTCTTGTAGAGATTCGATAGCTTCAGTATCCTCGGGCTCAAATCTATTGTGACCGTTGCCGCGATTATTGCGGTGTTCTTTGCCATTTTTATTGTCAAAAACTTTCCATAGTCCTTTTACTTCGAGTAGGGTGTCATTAGTGCTTGTCTCTGTCATGTTAATTCATCTCTTCCAGTGCCTGTTCTACTTTTTGAGCAATATCTTCAGGAATCCAAGCTTTCCATGTGTCCGGATATTCCTTTAAAAAATAAATAGCGGCATCCCCTTCCTTGGTGTTATTTTCTTCCATATAGCAGAGAAAATCGTTGTTTTGCTCCAGAGTAGTCTCATAGTTAGAGACTAATTCGAATGCTTCAGGTGCCTTGTCTTTCAGATCCTTGTGTACTCCTTTTAATACCTTGGCTGGTGGGTATTCACAGCCGCGATTGTTTGCATCATTATAGGTTTCTGGATCATAAGCAGGCTCCTCCAGCATTGTCATGTCCAGCTGTCCCATTATCCAAGTGGGCTCCCAATAATAACCAACCCAGGCTTCGCCTTTATTATAGGCAGTTACCATAGATGTAGCCAAAGCTGTATCGGATCCGGTGCTGAAGATGTTAAAGGTTTCATCAAGATCGTAGCTTTTTATTTTGGCTTCATTTATATCGGTTACTGCCCAACCAGGAGGGCTGTTGTGGAAACGGCCCTTTGTGGGCACTTCAGGGTCTTTAAACAGTTCCCAGTAGCGTGATAGGTCAGATACTGACTTCAGATCTGGAGCCATTGGTTCGATATCGCGCTCGGAGTCACCTTCGATCATATAAGTGGGGACATACCAGCCCTGGGGAGCATCTGGGAAATTGGAACCCAGCTCTATCACAGTGCCGCCTTCCAAGGTTTCGTTCCAGGCGTCCTGATAATTATCTACCCAGAGTTCCATGGTGATATCTATATCACCCATGCTCATGCCCTGCAGCAGGGGCAGGGTTTCTCCAAAGGTATACTGTGGTTCAGGATAGCCGTAACCATGTTCGAGAATAAAGCCTACGATACGGTTGTGCACATTGACACTTTCCCAGGTAACATCAGCCATAACAAGCTGCTCCTTTTGTTCTGTTGAAGTGCCATTTTCTGAAGTGGCATCTTCACTTCCGCCGCAGCCGGTCATTGTCAGCCCAAAAATGAGCAATACAAGAACCAGCAGCGGTTTGACTGCAGGTTTACGAAATGAATTCTTGTGGAAAAGCAACAGATAAAACCTCCTAATTGGCGTCAAGCTCTTAGTAAGCCAGGGGGAAGGGGGGAGTGATAGATAATAGATAGATAGAAGTGAATAGATGAATTATGAAGATAGAAGAAAATAGTTATGGGAACGATTAGATGAACAAAAAAGATAAAGTTATCTGAAAGAAATGCTGAATACTAGTTGAAAAGTGAAAGTTTGATTGGCTCTCAAAATGAGTTATTAGAGTTTCTATAACTATTTGAATGAACTCATTAAATGGTATTATGTGAAGGTGGTAGTTATAAAGTTGATACCATCAAAGGGCTTCTAAATAATGGTGCAATGCATAGGTTTATGACTTGGCGACAGCCAAGAAACGTGGTTTTAAGTAGTGGAATAGTTAGTAATATGGTACAAATCCCATTCTCGCCTGCGAGGTTAGCTGACGGGCTCGGATAATGGTCAACCCTATTCCATGCTTATTTTAGCCTGTTTTTACTACATATCTAGTGATTGCGAGAACTTATAAATATCTGTTCTATTAATAACCGTTTATCGTGTAGCATATAGAAATAGCACATGGAAATTCGCCCCGAAAAATGGTTCCCCCGCGCCTTATCTAAGTCTTCGGCCGTATTATATTACAATAGTATAACGCATTTTCACAATTACTTCAATAAAGGTGCCTGGCACCATTTATGCAGTTTATGCACTCGTTTATGCATATATGGGAGATAATGGCAAGACATTCATTCTAGCGTTACTGACATAGTGCGGGCGGTGGAACCTAGTTTCGATTGCCTGGGCACCTACCCCCGGCACCTGCAAATCTAGTATAGCCAACTATTAATACAGCCATCTATTAGACTTGCAGGTTAAAATGGTTTCTTATATATAAAGTACAAATAAGGGTGCCTGGCACCAAATATGCAATTTATGCATTACATTATACATTTTAGATTAAATATGATGTTTTGCTACATTTTTTTCGTTTATTGTTGCCCGCTGGTTGTATTCAGGACAGTGCAGGCGCTTTGTTGTGGGTGCTTTGTTGCGGTGTTCCTCAGCAGTGGCTTGCGTTTGCGGGGCGGATCGTTTGGATCGGCTCCTGGCACCATCTGCCACTAGTGCCAGGTATCTTGCAAATATGGCAGTAAAAAGGTATAATAAATTAAACAACTGGTTAGTCAGTTGGAGGCGAATAGTTTGGAAAACACAACATATACTGGGACCAAGGAAAGAATCATAAAGGCATCGGTAAAGCTTTTTTCGGAAAAAGGTTTCGATGCGACACGTGTCAGTGAAATTGCGGATACTGCAAATGTCAATAAAGCACTTATTTGTTACTATTTTAAAAGTAAAGAAGATATTTTGGATTATATGGTACACTCGATTTTCCATAACGCTGTATCCATAACTATGGATTTTATTCATACAAATATCGTCCAAATGGTCAAAGATGGCCGTTTAGATATTAAACCGGATCGCCTGCACTTTGTCGATGAAGAGGCGATAGGGCATTTTCTACAAAATTCCTATTTATATTATGAGCGGGTTACCGATTTCGCCATTGAGCATAGACATATTTTCCGTATCTTGCTGTTTGAGTCGCTCAAGAGCGGCAAACATCATAATGATTTATTCCGGCTAATGGAGTTTTCAAAGGATAGAGAGGATAACCCGATTTTCAAGACAATATCAGAAGCAGATCGTGATTTTAATTATTCGGAAGATATAGTGTTGTTTAAGTTTTTCTTTTCGATCATGCCGCTTGTCAGTTTTGCAGCCTACTTTGACGACTATAAAAAAATAAGTTTGCTAAGTGATGCTGAACTTCGCAGTTCCTTCTTGCGTTCCTATCAGATAATTTCTTCTTCTCTTGTTTATGGAAGTGATATTCTGCTGAGGAATAATACCATTAATAAATAAATCTCATGTTTTTTGGTTTTTCGGTGCACAAGTATAGGACATGACGCATATTATTACGCAAAAGTTAACCGGACGGTTAGTCAATAAGCAGCCTGTCTAAGTCTGCTGTTGAAATAAAAATTTTATAGGGAGGGAGTTTGATGAACAAGGTTCAAAAGACTGCGGTTGACCTGGCGTTGCATTATCTGTCGAATAACCCCATGGATAAGCTGCCTGCGATGCTTAATATAGCAGAAAAGTTGGATCGGGGGAACCTTCACTCTTCTCCGATTGGTGCTGTGAGGGAGCTGCTGCTGGATGAAAACAGTGTCTGGTATGGCTTTGTCGAGGATTTATTCCGGGATGTGGATATTAAGCTTCTGCAAAAAGTTGTTGAGGGCTTTCTGATCAATGCCACATTGAACAGCAAAGCCCGTGAAGTTGAATCCCAATATGATTGTAATATCCCTTGGGCGATTCTTATGGATCCAACTAGTGCCTGCAACCTCTCTTGTGTTGGCTGTTGGGCTGCACAGTACGGGAATAAAAACAACCTTTCATATGAGGTAATGGATTCTATCTGTCGTCAGGGAAAGGAACTGGGCATCTATTTCTATATATTCTCTGGCGGTGAACCGCTCGTTCGCAAGAAGGATATCATCCGTTTGTGTGAGGCACATCAGGATTGCTATTTCTTTTCTTTTACAAATGGGACATTAGTGGATGAGCAATTTTGTGAGGATCTGCTGAGGGTCGGGAACTTTTCGCTGGCCTTTTCCATTGAAGGGGATGAAGAATCCACAGACATGAGGCGTGGCAAGGGAACTTACCGCAAGGTCATTGAGGGGATGGAGCGTATGCGTGCCCATAGACTGTTGTTTGGGTATTCCACTTGCTATCACCGCTACAACACGGAAAGCGTCGGCTCGGACGAATTCGTTGATGACATGATCGCCCGTGGCTGTCGGTTTTCCTGGAACTTCACTTATATTCCTGTTGGGCAGGATGCACAAACTGATCTGCTGGCTACGCCTGAACAGCGTGCCTATATGTACTGGCGTATTCGCGAGATAAGGGAAACAAAGCCTATATTTGCGATGGATTTTTGGAATGATGGTGAATACACTCAGGGATGTATTGCAGGTGGGCGGCGCTATTTGCATATCAATGCTGCTGGTGATGTAGAACCCTGTGCCTTCATCCATTACGCTAATGTCAATATTCATGATGTTACCCTGCTGGATGCACTGCGCTCACCTTTGTTCATGGCATATCGCAAAAATCAACCATTCAACGAAAACCATTTGAGGCCCTGTCCTCTGCTGGATAATCCTGAGGCACTTACTGCCATGGTGAAGGAGTCAGGCGCTAAATCCACTGAGATGGAAGCACCTGAGGATGTGGATACACTGTGCGCAAAGACCTTCCCTGCAGCTGAAGAATGGGCGCCTACCGCTGAGCAGCTTTGGAATGAATCACATAATTGTGCAGCATGTACAGAATGCAATGAAAGTCTGAAAATTGCAGCTGAACGCTGAAGCGCTGTAGCGACAAACCAGGTGATGCACTGGGGACGGTTCCTGTTGCATTTTGCGTGACAGGGGGGGGCGGCCTTTTTTTCATAATAGGTGCCTGGCACCATTTATGCACTTTATGCATGCCATTATACATTTTAGATTAAATATGATATTTTGCTACATTTTTTTTCGCTATTGGTGCCTGGCACCAACATGCCAACATGGTGTTAATCGTTGCGAATTCAAACATCTAAGGTTTTGTTTTTTTGGGGTGTTTGGCTAACTTTTCAAAGCTGCTTTGGTTTTGGTTCCCAACATTTTCCGTTTGACTTTTTCTTTTTTCTTTTGTTTGTCCAGCTCACTAGTGTAGCGAATAAGATTTCGGGTTTCAAATGCAATAATCAGCAGTGCTGGTACGATAAATATAGTAATATATCCCGTGGTGGTCTGGGCAAAATTAATAACATATCCAGCATAGGGTAAAGAAAAAACTGTCTTCCCGACAATATTATTTGCGGGTACTGGCTCTAAATCGGCGGTCTCATTTGCATCACCTTTAGTGATGAAATGGAGGCCATTTGTATTGTTCACATCTACCACCCGGTGAGTTATCAAGTGATTATCTCCCCCAGGCAGTCGATAGGTTATTATGTCACCGGCAGTAATCTCAGAGGCTGTTTGCGGCTGCACGATCACGATGCTGCCGGTATCGATGGTTGGGCTCATACTGCCGCTCGAGACTATATATAGATGATGGCCTGCTGCCATAGGAACACCGGTAAAGTGACTGCGTAACAAAAAGAATGTCAAGCCCAGCATTACCAACAGAAGCGCAATAGACAGCAGATTACCACTTACTACAGCAAGCTGTTTTATATAATGAAGAGCTGTTTTCTCTGTCTGTTGTTCTTCAGCTAATTTTGCTGTTTCCATTTTCCTCATCCTTTCATTTGATGGGCAAAGATGTTTCTTTGATTTTAACATCTGCTGCCGTTTCGAGTTGTTTCATGCGAGCAGCGAGCGGGACAATCTCCTACCTCTGTTCATGGTCTACTGACATTTCAAGCTGTTTCATTGTATCCTTCTGCTGATATCCTTCGGCTATAACCTGTGTTTTTACATGGCCTTTGATGGTCAGGACTGGTTTCAATATAATAGGGCATTAAGCAGAAGTAATGATAATTGTTGAGGGCTGCATTGTTTCATTAAATGGCTATAAGGATAGGGGAGGCAGAGAGCTGTTCTATTAAAGCTAATCTGCCTTTATGCTTCCAGGGGGCACATGAACAAGCAGTGGACACTTTTTATTAAATCTAATACCGTTTTGCAGTTCTCCGGTTATAGTTATGTTTATCTCACTCTTTCCTCCGGTCAGCTTACCTGCCAAAACAGAGGAGACATCGTTAAATGTTAATATTAAGATATCCTGATGAAAACGGTATACTGCGGCATGAACTGTATCTCCCATATATCCCAGCTCTACTGAGTCAGGCAGCACATCCTCTAAACTGCAGCCCCTAATACTCCTTATTTCTACCTGGACAGGATTATTGGACTGAATATTATAGTGTTTACCGTTTTCGGGATTGGGGTCGGTCACTGCAGCTTCTACATCATCATCTATAATATCCATGACACCCGCCTGTATCCTTAGCACGTTTGAGGTGTCACTATCGGTGAAATAACTGTAGGTCGCAGGTATATGCAGCCAGCTGATCAAAAAGGCTGCAGCTGCCATGCTTATGAGGAGCAGCGGAATTCTGCTTGCCCAATTACATATAGTATGTTGGTATGATTTCTGCTGAATTCTAAGCTGGCAGTCATTCATCCGCTACACCTCCGATATCTGATTATTTACCTTTAGTAATTCCGCTTAGGGCTTGATTCCTCTGCATTTTCCCAGGTGCGCAGCTCGGCATCATTGGAACCGTCCATTTCTACCGCTTCCTTTATTAAAGAGATCATTTCCAAAAGACTGCGGAATGTCTGACATTTTTCACCGTTTAACCAACAAATGGTTCCCTGCCAGGTTGAGTTATCACGGAATTGAATCCGGATTAAAAATGTTTCGCCACCTAAACAGCAATGATATTCCTTTTTTTCTACCATCTGCTTGAGACCCTCCATGGCTGATCCTAATATATTCGAGATAGCTGAATCTCCTGTAGAACTGTTTCATTACTGAAAAATAGGTTCCTGGCACCATGACATGAACAGCAGACTGTTTGAAAAGTGTCATATTGTTCATATTGTGTTGAAATAGTCATCGAATCCGAGTAGGTAACCTGGAAAAACGTGCTTGAAAAGTATCATATTGTGATGATATAACGCGATATGCGGCTGTATTTATAGTTAGGAATACTATTGTTGTTAGATGCATTGGTACTATCATTGTTACAGTGAGCTGCCCCTTTGCCAGTGGTGCCAGGAAGTATTTATGCAGCTAAACTGCTGGTTACTACAATTAACATAACAGCTCACCGTCATAACATAGTTATACAGGGATAATATCTCAATAACATTTCGGTCACATTTTGATCACATGGGCGATTTTGGTTTTTTCGCTGTGATTGACAACTCGTTCATTTACAGATGATAGAGTTTTTGTAATGGTGCCTGGCACCGTTTATGCAGTTTATTCATGATTTTATGCAGGCCCGAGGTACATGGAAGCATGACGGGGAGGTTGTCCATTTGTCACGCTTCCATGTCTGGTGCCTGGCTCTATTATGCTGCTGTTGTTTACTGTACTATGTCGCCTATTTTTGCCATGATGGTGTTGGGTTATTGTCTTTTTGTTCAGCATAGACTACGAACTGCAGTTCTCCTTCTGCACCTTGGTATTCATTGTTTGCTTCTAAGGGAAGAGTAACTGTGAAGTTTAATGTCGTTTCTTCACCTTCAGACAGGCTTCCTTGGCTTTTTCCGATTTCCACTTCAGCTGGTGTTTCTCCCGCAAACAAGTCGCCGCTGGCTAATGCTTCTGCGTTATACCAGATGTCCAATGTTCCATTGTTGGCAACTGTAAATTCACCTTCTACTGTATCACCAGGGGCGATATTACTTAGATCACTGCTATTGATGATTGCAGTATCTTCTGCATTTACAGCTACTGTTCCGGTAATATAGTCTCCCGCATCAGTGCTCCCCCTAGCTGTAAACATGGCCGCTGTTGCTCCTCCTATGATCCCTGCTGCCAGGGCAATAACCAACATGCTACTTAATATTTTGGATTTCATTTTTATCCCTCCCTTATGTTTATCTTCTTAAGGAGCCGGGTTCCTCTAGATCTTTTTATACTGAATACTCATTCTGTGTTTGTTATAAGTATCAGAAGAAACAGGCTGCATTGTGCCGAATTAATTTGTTGTTGAATAAATAATAACAGCCTGCTGTCATAACATAGTTACAAAGGAATATTCTTTCAATAACAATACGATAACATTTCAATTACATGAGCGGTTATGTAATTTTCGCTGTAATTCATGAAAAATAATAAACACGGTCTCTGTCTTCCTCAAATTTGACACCTAGCTCTTAAAAACACCGTTGTGCATACCACGATATATTTATCAACATAGATGCCTGCGTAATACAAAGTAAAAACCGCGGTGTCTATTCTTAGATACCGCGGTTCCAAACCTTTTACTGTTCATTTATTCTTTTATTACCGAACCTTTGCTCTTTGTTTTTGATTTTATGAGATGGACGTTGGGTTCGGGCGTTCGGGAGATTCAGAAAATATCGGTTCCATTTTCCTTTCCCTTTATTCGGCAAGTTTTTCAGCTGGCAATAATGGCTGTAATCTAGAGAAAACTGTCAAACATTGATTATCTCCATCCCAAATTTTCCAAAATCCATCCTCTATTCTTTCAATTATCTTGGTTTTTTTGGCGTTGTCAACATCTGTATTTAATAAACATAAGTATTGGGAGTCATTTAACCGAGTAAATACATCAGTTCTGTTTAAACGGGAAGCTAAGACCCTTTGCAGGTGGTCCATTGCATCCATCCCAATTTGACGGCCGTTAGGGCCGACACCAATCAATGTAAACATGCCGATGCAAATATATGGGTTCGCCCGCCGCTGCTCCAGTTGATACAGTGCCCGAAAAATAACCGAATCGCAATAGAAAGCTTCGTCACCTACAGAAGACTCTCGTAAACCATTTTGAATTGAGGTAAGATCGTGTTCTGCAATACCATCCTCTGAATGTATAATCTTATACAGGTGACTCATTTTATTGGAAGGATTAATACCCATATCTCGACAAAATGTATCAAAAACGTTTCCGTAATGGGATATTGCTAGTTTTTTTCTACCCTGGGCTAATAAGGCTTCTATATATAGGATATGAATTTGCTCTACACAGGGATCAATATCTATTGCTTTTTCACAGAGTGTAATTATTTCATCATACTGATTTTTTTCGTTTAAGAGTTCACCTAAGCTGATCACACATTCTAAATAAAGCCGATTGTAATAATGCCGTTGAATTACTGTCCATTCACTATAAGTATCCTCAGGAAGATATTCTCCTTTATATAATAGTACAGCTTTTTGCAGCAGCTCGATGGCATCTGTTGGATTTTCCTGTTTCAAACTCTCCGCCTGTTGGCAGAGCTGTTCGAATTCATCGGCATCCAGCCAGTATTTACACTTCTTGTTCCATCGATAAGAACCCTGGTCAAACAATATAAAGTTTTCTCCAGGTTCTCCAGTTGAAGAGGCCAAAAATTGCCGCAGTCTATATACCTGAGTACGCACTGCACTTTTGGCATCTGCATATTCCTGCTCCGGCCATAGCTTTTCTACTAACATCTCAGGTAGTACGCTTTGTTCTCTGTTGGTAAGCAGATATTTAAACAGCTCCCACATTCGGTAAGATCTACTTGCCTCTCGAGTTAAGGCCTTTTCTCTGTACTTAACCTGGAACTTGCCCAGTGTCGTTATTTCCAAGACGGCTTGACTGTTTACTCTCTCCCTATTCTGTTGTAATTTCTCCAAGGTGTTCCTCCTCAACCCTCAGTATGCTAACATACCGTAATAGACTAGCATAAAAAATGGAATGCGGGACCAATAAGGTAATTAAGATACTTCTTACCATTATAACATTATATTCCCTAAAGAAGATGCTTTAAGTAAGGTGTAAGTAGGGTGCCTGGCACCGTTTATGCAGTTTATGCATCCAATTATACATATTAGATTTAATTTGCTATATTACTACATTTATTGCGTCAATTGATGCCAATCAATGGGTTGCAAAACGCACTTTTCATAGTGCTGGTGTCTATTATGTCAACTTGGTCTTATTTGGTGTCTTATTTGGTGCCTGGCACCATTTATGCAGTTTATTCATTCGTTTATGCATTGCGGACGAAGCGGGATGCGGAATGGTTGTTTTGTTATGATGTGGTGTAGGGCGGGGGTTGGATGGGGAAACCGGGGTTGGTTATTTTGTTGCGTTTTGTTGTGAGCGGGGTCATGAGGGTCATGACGGGTTTCTAAGTTGGTACTGCTTATGAGGCAGTATATTCAATGTTAACGAAGGTTTTTTTTAGAAATAGTAGAATGAATAATCAAGTGCCTGGCACCATTTATGTACTAATTTTTATAAAAAGACGCATAATATTTCTGGCGTCAGGGGATGCGGCAGAAAATAACAAAAATGGCGGCGTCAATTGCCGCAGTGTTATTAGAAGGAGGAGATACTAATTTTAAAACAACTGCTCCGGGGAAAAATTATTATCAACGATCACAGGGTTAATGAGTATATAGAACAGCACTACAATTCTTTTAAAAATGAGAGGTTGAAGGACTTAAAAATCTATTTCACAGATGAAGGTCTGCGCCTTTGTGCTCTCATAAAGCTACATGACATGCTGCCCGAGATTTCAGCAGAAGCAATCCTTGTCCTTGAGTCATTTGACTTCAAACCTGGGATGCACATTTTTATATTCAGGCTAAAAGGTCAGCCGGAGTTTAGTTTCCCAGAGCAGTCAAATAAGGTTTATGTGGGCTTTCTTCGTTACATTTTTGAGAATGTTGTAGGTCCAAAAAGAATACTTGAGAGCATAGGCCGGGCATTAAATGAGATGGACTTTTTGATTTGGGATGAAGAAAGGGAAGGAAGGGTTACTCTCGATCTAGATAAACATCCGGAAGCCCAAAAGCTGTTTGCCAAAACAGTTCCTCTGATTGGTGTGAAAATTATCGATTATGTAGGAATAAGGGAGATTATTATCAGAAGAAGTGAAGTTGAGCTCAGACCAAAAATTCACGTGGATGAACTTCAATATCAGAGTGTCTTTGAACAGGCTGCGGATAAAGTCCGTAAAGAAATGAATGCTGCCTCAGCTATCGCATCTGACAAAAAACGAATTTTTAACCGCCTGCGGGAGAGAGTGAAACGGTATCCTGATGCACTCCAAGCTCATATAGAAAGGGAACTTCCAAAGCTAAAAGAAACCACTGGTAAAATTAGGGGGGGAAGCTCTGGGAAGGGATCAACTTTTTATGGGAGGCGATGAGAGATCCGAATGTGCCTCAGGAAGCCAAGTATACAGCTATTGCTGCCCTGCTTTACTTTGTCAGCCCTATTGACCTTATTTCCGACATTTTACCCGGGGGTTATGTAGATGATGGTGTGGTTCTTGCGTTAGCCGTGAAGGCGGTAAAAGAAATCCTGGTTCGCCATCAGTACAACATAAGTGCAGGCGCAAGTGGCATGCATGACATGGGTGACGATGAAACTGACAGAACCGATGCCGGAAACCGATGCCGGGACAGTTCTTTTGCACATGAAACGGGGGGGGTGTGAGTGTGATAGTGTGATAGGGGGATGGCAGACTGTGTTATAAATGTGATGCGGGAATGTCCTTTTGTCCCGTTTTTTTCCAAAACGTCAGTAGGTGTCTGTCATTGGGATGTGTTCATGCATCCAGGTTGACATAATAGGTGCCTGGCACCATTTATGCAGTTTATGCATTCTTTTATGCAATCCATAGGGCGCCAGGATAGCAGTGGTTGGCAGATGCTGGCATAGATGGTTATTGGGACATGTCATGGAGCGTCTCTAACCCAGCTCTAACCTCGCTCTAACTGGTACTGCCTAATTCCATCATAAACTCCATTATGGCTTCATTTACAGCATCAGGGTTATCCAGGTTAGTTCCGTGCTGAGCGTTTGGGATTGTTTTTAGCTGAGAGTTTTGAATGTGTTCATGCATGTATGGCTGATGATAGTTTGTCATAGTATCATTGTCACCGATTAACAGAAGTGTTGGGCATTTTACTTTATGGAGATCGTTTTTGCTCTCCATGCGGGTGACAGCGGACCATACTCTGTTCCAGTTATCATGAGAAATCATTGAAAAGGCCTCAGATATATATTGAAGATTTGAGGTGTTAAACTTGGACAGCATTTTGCCCTGTATTTTACCGATCGTTTGTTTGGGCAATAATTTGCTGCTGAAGCGATTAATTGGTATGCATATTTTTTCATACAGATTAAATGTATTACTACAGGGTGTGCCGATAAGTATTAGACCTTTCACTCTTTCAGGATACCTAATTGCAGTTTGTAAGGAAATATGTCCACCCATTGAAAGGCCACACAGCACAGCATTCGCCAAATTGAGATAATCCATTAAAGCAATTAAATCAGCACTGAAATCTTCTGGGTCCACAGGGCCATTGGGTAGAGATGAGTAGCCATGTCCTCTTACGTCCCATGTGATTATTTTATAATAATTCTTTAGAAACTCCACTTGACTATTCCATTGATAATGATTCCATGATGCACCATGTGTGAAAATGATGGGCAAACCATCTCCAGATACTTGATAAAATAATGTCGCTTCATTGCTTTTAAATTCAGGCATCTGATACACTCCTTTTCCGCGGAATGGAAGGCTGTCCTTAATTTCATTATAAGTGTAGATTGGGCGTCTGTCACGACTTATGCGAGAATGAAAGAACTCTTGTTGGAACAAATACTTGACCAGATACTTAGGTGCTATCCTTAATAAGTCCGCCTATCAAACCCACTAATGAAAAAATTGTATAATATCCTGCGATACTGATTTGCTTCCCTGTTAACTCGAAAATACCTTGAATAATAAGAGAATCTCCACCAAAAAGCGAGACCAACCAGCCAACTATCAAACCAGATATTAATCCTATGAGCATATACTCACCCCCAGATCCAAAGAAAATTAAACCTGTCGTATTCAGGCAGCCAAAGCAATTATTCAAAGACAGCTGTTCTACCTGTTTCATGTTTTCTATATATTTATGTTAACATAACTGATTTAAGTGAGGAAGAACGTTATGGTAGAAGACAACAATGGATTTGAGGCTACTTTTTGGGAAGTAATAATTTGGGTATATTATTAAGATAGAGGTTACCGCTCTCTTTTGTCGAAATAGAAAAAGGTTTTAATGGTTTTAAAGGAAATAGGTAGGGGGGATACTTATTAGCCGGCCTTACTCTGTAGGAAACAGCGTTTCAGTGAATTTCTTTGGGTAGGGGGGGTATCTATGAACTGGCCTCACAGTGGCAAAACTCCAGAACCTGATGCGTTGTCGAACAGGTGAGGGTATATCAGAAAAATTTACAAAAACAGTCCGAACGTAAATTCGCCATATCCCCAAAATTATTCAATAACATTTTTAAGGAGGAAATTAAGTGACCGAAAATCAGAACCAAAATCACGAAGGAACGGAGCAGCAGGAACCAGTATCCCATAATGTTACCATCGAAACCACTAAGGGGCGGATTGTGCTTGAAGTCTACCCCGAGTTGATGCCAATCACTGTTGCAAACTTCGACAAATTAGTGCAGTCCGGCTTTTATAACGGACTCAAGTTTCACAGGGTGGAGGATTGGGTGATCCAGGGGGGCGATCCGAAGGGCAACGGTACTGGTGGCCCTGGCTGGACGATCAAGTTGGAGACCAACCCGCAGCTCAAGAACCTTCGGGGAGCGGTGGCTATGGCTCGAGCTATGGATCCCAACTCCGCCGGATCACAGTTTTATATCTTAAAAACAGATGCTTCTTGGCTCGATGGACAATATGCCGTCTTCGGTAAGGTGACTGAGGGGATGGACGTAGTTGACCAGATCCAGATTGGCGACATTATGGAGACAGTTACAGCAAAATAACGGTGCCTGGCACCATTTATGCACTTTATGCATGACGATATGCACATATGTAAAAAATGGTATGACATATTTTGAGGAGCCTATTTTTCAGGCTCCTTTTCAGTGGCTGGTAGCAAGTTAGAAGGCGTTTCAAATGAGGTTATAGAATGCGGGGAAAGCAAGGTCAGGCCAGGGTGTCTATCAGCCTGGCCTGACCTATGATACCATTATAATAACTCCCAGGTGCGTGTCGCCACTAGGGCGTCTACCCAAGTGCCGCACCGGGTTAAATGGCGTTCCGAATAATGCTATTACTGCAGCAATACAGTCCAGGATGTTTATCCAGGTGCCTTGCACCGCTCTGCGGGCACAGCTCTGAGTGTCTATCCGCACCCATATCACTAATATAACCACCATTTACTGATTCTGTTCACCCATACCGAGCTCGAATCTCGGAGATAAACGAGTTAGTCCCTAGGATATCGTCGTATGTGACAAGGCCTTCTAATGAATCCTGTTCTGTCATTTTAGCGTGAACAAAACGTCGGTAGTTTTTCTGTGCTGGTTCAGACTCATGGCTGAACCAGCCGAGAACTGTGTCTTTATGAACTATATTATGAATATCCTCTTCACCTATGTAAACTTTCATACTGCTCCATGTGTAGTGCTCCGGCAGTGACACTAAGTGAGCCCTGACTGGATTCAGATGGACGTATCGGCTCACATCCAAAAGATACGCAGACTTTTCCACCAACACGCTCCTGTATCTGCCTTGGAATAGATGGCCGCATGTTTTATACTTCGAGTGATACTTTTTTGAGTAGTAAGTATTCAGAGTGCGCATAGTATCGCTGATGTGGTGTTTGCTAGTTTCGACAACAAGGTGATAATGGTTACTCATTAGACAGTATGCATGTATCTTGAGAGCGTGTTCTGTCACCAATTCCCTCAATTTATCCATGAATAATAAGCGGTCGTTCGGGTCCAGAAAAATATTCTGTCGGCTGTTTCCACGATTAGTTATGTGGTACGTTGCTCCCTCAAACCAGATACGCGGCTTTCGTCCCATTATGCCACCTCGCTTTTGCAGTTTACCTTCAAACAAATTCCGTGTGGTGCCATAATAATAAATTCGTCCCAAATGAGACTATTCCTGCCATAATTAATGGAAAAGTGATGGAAAGTGATGGTGCCTGGCACCATTTATGCAGTTTATACATGAGGGTATGCACATATGTCATATTATAGTGATAAGTTCGGTATTTGTCACCATCTATTTGGTCCATCTCTTTACCAATTTACAATTTAAAATTGTTCGAATACTTCTAGACTTGAAATCGGGCATTCTTTCCCAACTTATAATCATCTGGTAGGATTCAGGTAGGAATTTATAAGGGTTCTGCCGAATAATATATAGAACTTCAGTTCTGTGATTTGTCTGATCGTTTATATTAATGAAAGGCGATTGAGGGATAAAACTGTGGCAAAAAACAAGTTGGTTGCACCTGTAGTAAAATGGGTGGGCGGTAAGCGCCAAATATTAGATGAGATAACGAAATATGTTCCTAAAACCTTTTCTACATATTATGAGCCTTTTCTTGGTGGGGGAGCTGTTTTGTTTGAGCTGCAGCCGAAGAAGGCTGTTGTGAACGACATAAATGCAGAATTAATGAACATTTATGTGGTTATAAAGGAAAATGTCGAAGAATTAATCGACGAACTGAAACAGCATAAAAATGAGAAAGAATACTTTTACAAGATAAGGGAACTGGACAGGGACAGGGAGCGGTACATTAGATTAACCCCGGTGCAGAGGGCATCAAGGATAATTTATCTTAATAAAACGTGCTACAATGGCCTGTTCAGGGTCAACAAATCTGGCGAATTCAATGCCCCCTTTGGCAATTATAAAAATCCGAACATTGTGAATGAAACCACTTTAAGGTCTGTAAGCGCTTATTTCAATAAGGCTAAAATCAGATTCGCCTGCCAGGATTTCGAAGAGGCTCTAAAAAACGCGAGAAAAGGCGCTTTTGTTTATCTTGATCCACCGTATGATCCGGTTTCGGAAACAGCAAGTTTCACAGGCTATGATAAGGGTGGGTTTAACCGAGACGAGCAAATTAGGCTTAAACAGGTCTGCGACAAGCTGGATAAAAGGGGAATAAGATTCCTTTTATCGAATTCAGCCACAGATTTTATTTTGGATCTGTATAAGGATTATAGAATAGAAGTGATCAAGGCCAAACGGGCCATTAACTCCAAGGCTGATAAAAGAGGGGATGTTGACGAGGTACTGGTGATGAATTTTGAGCAGCAGTGAAGTTACGAAAAATGATAGGGCGTGGGAGCAGCTTTTTGCCAAGTACAATATACTGCAGGAGATTGAGCGGTACGGATATTTCGAAATATCCTCAGCTCAGATCAATCAATTCAGAGAAGCAAGGTTGATGACCAAATTTGACCACAGGATCAACCTTCCCAGGCTGTTTGTCGAAAACAATTTGGCCGTATTACCTGTGACAAGGGGCAGGTACATTATTTCAAATTTTGAAGCCTACAAGAATTTTGAACCCACAACTGATGAAATAACCCGCATTTCTATACCAGAATATATTGAGAGCATCGACTATGAAAACATAACCAGTGAGTCGATGGCCATCAACTGCGCCTATGTCTCCGGTATATTAGCAGATTTTTTAGGTGATCAGGAGCTAATGCCTACGGTCAGCGGCAGGATGAGTTCAGGCTCTTTTTCCTTCTATATACAAAATACAACAACAAAGTCGAATGTTTCGATTAATGTTGAAAATTCGCAGATAGAGATCGATGGCGGTTATGAAGGCGTAGATAAATTGTCGCTTATTGAAGCCAAAAATTATATTTCAAATGATTTCCTTATCAGGCAGCTGTACTATCCTTACAGGCTTTGGCATAGTAAGTTGGCCAAGAAAATTGCGCCGCTGTTCTTGGTTTATTCAAATGGCGTTTTTACTATATATGAATACGAGTTCCAAGACCCCGACAACTATAATTCTTTAGTAATGAAAAAACAGAAAAATTATAGTATTGATGCTGAGGAAATCGGCTTAGATGATATTATAAGGGTTCTGAACCGTACAAGGATTGTCGAAGAACCAGAGTTGGCTTTCCCGCAGGCGAATAACTTCAAAAGGGTGATCAACCTCTGTGAACTGCTTATGCAGGGTGCAATGACTAAGGATGAAATAACCTTGAACTATGCGTTTGATCCCAGGCAGACCAATTATTATACAGATGCAGGGCGCTATTTGGGGCTGATTGAAAAGGCGCGGGATGATGGTAAAATTGTATTTTCTTTGTCTGAGCAGGGGCAAAAGATGGTTCGTTCGAAGTATAAGGCAAGACAGTTGAGGTTTGTGGAGGCAATATTGAGACATCGTGTCTTCAATGAAACCCTGCGGCTTTATTTAAAACGAGGTAAAATGCCCCTGGTGAGTGACATTGTCGAAATCATGAGGAAATATGGTTTATACCAAGTGCAGGCTGAAAGCACTTTTCGCAGGCGGGCTTCTACTGTAACAAGCTGGATCAGCTGGGTTATGGGGCTGGTTTGACGTGGGGGCGTGGCAAGGGGACGTTTCATCTGCCACATAGTGATAGGGGACCGTCCTTATTATGGTGAAGGATGGGAAGACATCCGGAGGTGCAGGGACCAGCAGAATCTGTACTGGGCATTTTTGTAGCAAAGGGTGGCTACACATTTCGTTTGCCACATTATTTTAATCCGTCTTCCGTATCCTTTTTTTTCATGAAATAAATTATTATTAAGATGTCAGTATCTTAAGGGTGCGAAATGCCGGTTTTAACTCCAGACCAGGCAGGCGAAGTTTGCAGTCGGGAACGGTAGGGGAACGGGCAGAAAAGTTTTAACTCCAGGCGGAGGCAGGCGGGACCAACTTTTCCAGGCTAGCGCCTGTGTTCGAAGTGGTCGGTAATGCAATAAAGCAAGCCTGGTTCGTTCTGGCTGGCTTGTGCGGCCGAGATGCCAAGGTACTGCAGACGAAAGGGCAGATATCGGATAGGTCCCAGCTAAAGCGAACCAGGTGGCGAGAGAACCCGCCTACTCTGTTCTTTTTGTCACGTTTTTGTCACCCCACTTATTATTAGTGTCCGGTAATCTTTTGTAGCAGCAAGGATTCTCCTGGTGATACCCGGGACTTATTAGGTTTAATAGAAAGTTGAGATAATATGATTAATCTGATTAAGCAAAAATCCAATACCGAAGATATTGTCAAAAGAAGAAAAAAGATAGCTAGACTCTTAATGAAGGAGTCAAATAATATTAAAAGTGGAGCAATTTCGACAATATCAACCCTGGACTTAAAGGTATTGTTTGCTCTATATGACAGGTTCTTTTTCGGTGGTTGGTTTAAAAAGAATTATAAAGGTGTGCTCAATTTCTCTCTTTCGCGGCGAATGACAAGGAGCGCTGGTTCAACACGCTGTCCCAAAAACATAGCTGAATTAGCTCCGCATGAACTGGTTCTGGAAATCAGGATAGGTGTTGATTTCTTATTCAATTACGGTCTGATTGAGGGGCCAAAACCGGTTTGCGGTGTTGATACAGACAACAGCCTGCAAGCACTGCAGCTTGTATTTGAGCATGAACTCTGTCATGTGATCGAATATATCTGTTTCCATAAGTCAAATTGCAGTGGGGGCAGGTTTAAGACCATAGCGAACAATCTCTTCGGCCACATCGCCAGCCATCATAATTTACCGACATATAAGCAGATAGCAAAGCAAAAATTCGTTCTAAACATAGGGGATCCCGTTTTGTTTACATTTAAGGGAAAAAAGCTGAACGGTATCCTTCATAATATCAATAAAAGGGCGACTGTGCTTGTCTCTGATAAAACCGGTTCTTTTACGGACAAGCAGGGGAAGAGGTATGCAAAGTATTATGTGCCTCTGGAATTATTAGAGCCAATCAGGTGACGGCGTGGCGAGGGGGCGTGGCGAGGGGACGTTTCCTTTGCCACATTGTTTAAGCTCAGACGTCATTCTGGCTTCCTGCTGGTGCCTGGCACCATTTATGCAGTTTATTCATAGTAATATACACAATTGACATTATGTGGCATATGTTTGTGTTTGGCTGACTGGCGCCACAGGTAGCAGTCACCAATGATGGAGGCAGATGGAGGCCCTGTTTCATTTTCCCGTAGTAGGTAAACAATAAAACAAGACTGGTTCTGTTTCCTTTGCCCCGTTTCAGTTATGTTCACATTCTCTGCAGCAGCGATTCCTTTGTCCTCATGTCAGTGCTCTGTCACTTATTGAATGGTCAAGGGTACTCGTTTGGTGCCCTGGATGAGCTTGAGTAAAGGGGACGGGTGTCACGGTGGTGTCAGCGTGACGCCCATCTGTCAAATGACAGCAGGGTTAAGGCTGTCCTTGCTGTGTTTGGAGAGCTCGCTTTATCATTAGGATAAAGGGGAGGAAACGCAATGAAGATATTAGCTGTACGGGGGAGCCCAACCCGATCCGTCTGTCGCTCAAGGTGCCTGCCACCCTATTTGATGGCTTTGATGTGAGAACTGGCAAATGCATTATCTATAAGTTCCCATTCTGCATCAGTGACATCTGACTTGTCGCCGGCCATAGGTTCAAGCACTTCTCTTGTATAATAGTTAACTGGCTCTACCTCAATATTTCGAAAGCCTGTTTGTGACAGTATTTCTTTGCATGTATCTATATGCAGCGCTCCTGCGATGCAGCTGACCCACATCTCTGTCATCTTTCTGATCTTGTCAGGAACATCTTTTAGGGCCAGGATATCTGCAATGGCCAGCCTACCACCTGGCTTCAGGATGCGGTAGATCTCCCGGAAGACCTGTTCTTTGTCCATAGATAGGTTGATCACGCAGTTGGACATCACCACATCAACAGTATCATCGTGAAGAGAAATTTCTTCGATATAACCTTTCAAAAATTCTACATTGGCAGCTCCCATTAGCTCCTTGTTTTGGTTGGCCAGTTCAAGCATTTTATCTGTCATGTCCAGCCCATACACTTTGCCCTTTTGGCCGACATAACGGGATGCAGCCAGCACATCGATGCCTCCGCCGCTGCCCAGATCAAGAACTGTTTCTCCTTCCTTTAACTTAGCAAAAACAAAGGGATTGGCACAACCAAGGGAAGCATTGACAGCTTCAGCTGGGAGATCACGAAGTTGATCACTATAGAACACTTCTGGATTGACAATGGATGTGCAGCAAGATGAACCGCAGCAGCAGGATCCGCCGCCTTGCTGTAGTTTGTTGGCGATATCGCCGTAGTGCTCTTTGACACTGTCTCTGATGTCTCTACCTATATCTAGCTCGGCTAGCTCGGCGGAACTATCTTCATTCTTCTTTACCTTATCTCTCATAGCTTTGTCCATTAAAGCACTCTCCTTAACCTTGTGGTTTCTATGCCTTCATGTTCACCATCAAAATTCCTTAACAGCAGCATTCGTTCTTGATGGTCTGCACAAGCAGTTCCAGGCTTTCTAGAACTTGCTTTCTCTTATTTGGGGGGATGGATTGATAAATATTAAGGTAGTAGTCTGACATCCTAGATTCAATGTTCGAAAGTACGCTGCTTCCAGCTGGGGTTAGTCTGATCTTCATATAACGCCTGTCTTCGGGATCGGGTTTCCTGGTCACCAGGCCCTGCTCCACCATGGTATTGACTGTTCTGCTCATTGTGCTTTTATCTAATCCCAGCTGTTCAGCCAATTCGTTGACAGATACGCACTTTTTTCTGCCTATTTCAACCAATGGGTGACATTGACTGTAGGTTATCCCACAGCATGGTAGTTCACTTTTATTGAAAAGTCCCAGCCTCCTGGTCAGCAGTGTGAGAAGTTTGCCCATAAGTAGTACATCACTGTTGACTGCCAACAGATCACCTCCCAAACAATTACCTTTCAAATAATTGTATCATACAACTGTTGCTAATCACAACCAGGTGCCTGGCACCATTTATGCAGTTTATTCATAGCAATATACACAATTGACATTATTTTGCACATATGTGGCTGACTGGCGGCACAGGTAGTAGGAACCAGTGATGGAGGCAGGCGGAATGTAATGTACCCTTGGTTTAAGCAATAAAGTAAGCCTGGCACCGTTAATATATAGGCGCCAGGCACCATTGCTCTATTTCAAAACTGGCCAACTATAGTTTGATTGCCAGGCTGGCGCCTTCTTCAATGGCATCAATTGCTTTTCTGGGTTCTGAGGCATCACCGATTACATGCAGTTCTCGCACTTTTCCCTCCAGTTGCGATTTCAATTCATTAACAGGTTTAGCTCCAACTGCGATAACAATGGTATCAAAACCTGTAAGCTGTTTTTCTTGGCCATCTTTTTCTACCTTTGCACCGTCTTGTAAGATTTCTTTTACAGTGGTGTTTGTTGCGATCTGAACCTCATGCCTCTTCAATCTCAGCATTAGGAAGTGTTTTACAGACTCCTGGACATCATTTGCAACTTCTGCAAGTGATTCTATAAGTGTTACTTTGTGTCCGTGCTCACCCAACAGGTCTGCTGTTTCACATCCGACCAAACCGCCGCCAATAATCAATACTTTTTCGCCAGCATCTTTTTTGCCCGATATTATATCTACAGCAGTGACGACTTTTGGATTATCAATTCCGGGGATATCTGGAATGTTCGGTTCCGCGCCTGTTGCCACGATTACGACATCTGGGTTTGCTGCCGCAACTTGGTCTGCATTTGCCTCTGTTCCAAACCTAAAGTCTACTCCGTATTTTTCGCCCATATATGTGTAATAATTGATTGCTTTAGTTAAGTCCTGTTTGCCAGGTGGCATTGCTCCTATTCTGAATTGACCGCCAGGGTTTTGCTCTTTTTCAAATAGCACTACATTATGTCCACGGGAGGCAGCTATCCAGGCAGCTTCAAGGCCGCCTGGCCCCCCACCTACAATCACAAGCTTCCGGGGTTGGGCAGCGGGCTCGATTTTCATTTTGTATTCTCTGCCACAAAACGGATTGACCAAACAGGAACATCTCATCTTATCAGGGTTGAAGATGTAGCCTACACAACCTTGATTACAGGCAATACAGGGTTGTATTTCCTTGATGCGCCCGCCTGCTACTTTATTGGGTAGGTTCGGATCTGCAAGTGACTGTCTGCCCCAGGCGAGCAGATCTGCCTTACCGGTGCGGATAGCTTGTTTGGCCAGAACAGGGTCATTTATTCTGCCCACTCCAATTACTGGTATTGATACAGCTTTTTTGATTTCGCCGATATTTGCCAGATTAAATCCAGGCGGTACATCTGTAGGCGGGATCACATACGGCATACTTCCGTAAACACCGGTTGATACGTGCACGGCATTTACACCGACATCTTCAACAATACTGGCAACTGCCTTTGATTCCTCTACATCTCGCCCATCGACAACCTTTTCATCTCCACTCATTCTAAAAATAATAGGAAAGGAGCCGCCAACCTTTTTGCGCATATCTTTTATTACTTCAACAGCGAATTTCATCCTATTATAGAAGGAGCCTCCGAATTCATCCACTCTTTTGTTGGTATGCTGCGACATAAACTGCGCTACTAAATAACCATGGGCACCATGAATTTCTATGGCATCAAAACCTGCTTCACGAGCACGAGCTGCGGCATCTCCAAATTTCTCAATTAATTCATAAACTTCTTTGGTTGTTAATTCCCGGGGGATTTCCCTAGAAACAAAACAGGGTACAGGTGATGGGGCAACAGGCTGCTCGCCTCCTAATGTATCTGATGATGTCTGACGGCCAGCATGATGAATTTGTACCGCTATTTTTGCGCCATAGCGATGTACCGCATCAACTAATTTTTTGTAACCAGGTATGAATTTGTCATCCCACAGGCCGAGCTGATGGGGTATTGCTTTACCTAAAGGATCTACCCCCGCTATTTCTACGATCAGCAGTCCCCAGCCACCCTTTGCTCTAGCTTCCCAATAAGCTATCATTTCATCACTGACCGTTCCATCAGGGTTGGCAAAATTGGTGCCCATAGGTGGGACAACAAACCTATTGCCCACCTCCATAGTTCCGATTCTTATCGGAGAAAAAAGCAGTTTAAAATCCATCCACTTCACCTCGAAAATAATATTTTCAGCGTTATTATTTGTTATAGAACGATTTTTATGCCCTATCGTGGGGGTGGCAAGGGGGTGGCAAGGGGACGTTTCCCTTGCCACATTTTATAACTACTCTAGACGGAGGCGGACTGAGGAATTGTCCTCTATGCGGAATGAGCGGGAACTGGCGGCACAGCAAAGGTTCATGAGGTAGACGCAGAGACTGTTTCTGTGGTCCCCGTGGTTGGCTGGTAGGTTGAGTGTCTTTGGTGTGAGGGGATGAAGATAGACTTATCAGCCGAATCCGCCCCTTTAATAGGTACATCATCTCCGATAAGCCTGCAATCATCTTCTTATACCAAAACCAATCACCGGAGTCGCCCCTCTGATAGACGTCTCGATGGAACGGTGCCAGGCACCCAGATTGGGCAACCCCGGCCGTCCCGGCATTCTTCATTCCTGGTGCCAGGCACCATCTGGGTCCGATTGGCTTAGGTGGATTGTCGGTGAATCGCGTTCCCGTTGACTGAACCTCGATAGACTTTGCACCAAGACCAATCACCGGAAACGCCTCTCTGATTGGTCCAATAAATGTAGTAATATGACGGATAAAATCTAATATGTATAATGGCATGCATAAACTGCATAAATGGTGCCAGGCACCACCTGGGGAAAATGGCAATCACCAGAACAGTCCCCGTGATGGTCCAGATTTCATCCTTTCAAAAAAGCGTTTACCACTCGGGAAAACTCCTCTGGCCTTTCTTTTTGAGCCCAGTGTTTGCAGCCTTCCATAAGGTAAAGTTTAGAACCTTTGATCAACTGGTGGGCCTTTTTTGCATAAATAACGGGGACACCCGGATCCTGAGTCCCATGGATGATCAGTGTGGGCGCTTGGATTTCGGATAATTTTTTTGCCAAATCTGTACGGACTCCGGTTTTCGTAATCTCACTTCTTTGAAAGGAAGCAAATGCTTTTGCCGCATCAGGGGCTTTGAGGCATTGATGAACCTGGTCTACAAGTTCTTCTGAAAGTTTATTAGGATCGCCGAATAAGCTGTAAAGCAGCATCCATTTAACGAATTTTCGGCTTTTTGCTGTCAGTGCATAAGACCATTCATTGAGTGAGGATTGTGTATACCAGTAACATAAAGAATGGTAGGGAAGTTTGCTGTAAAAGCCCCATGCTCCTTCTAAGACCAGTTTGTCCACACGGCTGGGGTGTTGAAGTGTAAATCCAATGGAGATTCCACCGCCAAGTGAAAGCCCAACTAAACTCGTCTGTTTCAGATCTAAGGCATTCATCAAATGTTCCAAAAAATCGACATAAAATGGGATAGAATATTCCGCATCAGGTTTGTCACTATCACCATAACCAGGAAGGTCAGGTGCAAAAACGCGGAAGTCTTTTGCTAAATACCCGATCACTTCACCCCATGAGATGATGGCTGAATCAACACCACCGCCATGCAGTAAAATGATTGGTGGGCCTGATTCACCTGCGGTGAAGCAGTTGACATTTAACCCATCAAGATCGAGTTTCATGTTTTTTATTGATTCTGTCATATTCTTCCTCCCTCTATGAAGTTGGTTTTTGGTTTGCTGCCCGCTAGTAGACCTGAGCCTTGAACAACCACATAGGATTCCAGGGCAACTCGGATACCATACATCAATACGTATGGGGAGATCCTTGGAGTTGACTACATAAAAATGCCAAGGCAATTCGATAGGCAGCGAGGGCATTCACTTCTTCCGGTGAAGCCTTCTTCATACGTGCCCCTGCCTCACAGGACTTATTCTTGTAAGCAGGGGCTTCGGTTGTTATCCTTAGGAAGCTTAGCCGCCCTGAATTTAAGAGTGAAGCCCTACTCATACGGGATAATTCGGATAAGCACGATGCGAAACAGGCTTTTCATGCCATGTTTTTAATGCATGTTTTTAATTTTATAAGGGGCAAACACAACATCGAAACAATCGTTCACCCATTCTTCCGGTGTTAAACTGCTGTCCTTACACCAAATTAGAAATGCTCCTGTAACCGCAGCCTGCAGTACACGGCTGAGCAATTTTTTGTCAACTTCCAATATCTCTTTTGAATCGATGGCGATCTGCAAAATTCGCTGGATTTCATCATCGATGATTTTAAGCCGATGGCGTGTTTTTTCGATAAACTCCGGATCCGAATTGTTTTGCAAATAGATAGAAGTCATATTCGCAAACTGTACAGGGTTTTCTACCTGATTAGTCCATAGTAAGAAAATCTGCTTCAGCATATTCAGTGCAGAGAGGTCTGTTTGTTGAATAGCTTTGAAGCTCTGCTCTGTGATTTCGGTCAAATAATCATAATAGGCAAGCAGCAGTCCTCTTTTGGAGCCGAAGCGTTTCGATAAGGCAGCTGCTGAAAGCTGAGCCTCTTTGGCGATTTTGCTCAAACTCAAATTAGAATAACCATATTTAATGAGGGCTTTAGAAACACCTTCAAAAATCATCTGATCTGAGTATTCACGTGGTCTAATTGCCTTCACCTCCTAAGGTGCTAGGATTCGTCAATATTAGTAGACAGATGAAAAGACAGCCAGGGGGTGTATCTGATGCAAATTATAATTAGACGGTTCATAAAAGTTTGTTTGTGCATGTCAGTAGTTAGTAAGTGAGCGCTTACATACTAATAATATACTACATTTTACCCTCAACGTAAAGGAATTGAACAAGATTGATACATTCGGGAAAAGCCAATGTAGGTTGTTCTCCCAATCATTTGCAGCCTGTGTCACATTTCGTCTGTTTCGATGATCCGGTGTTCCTTGAAATAACCGTGTATCTGAGCTACAATATTCCTGTCATTTGAATAGGAGGACAATCAATTCTATGTATTCTGTTCGCTTAAGATAAGTAGTAATGAAAAAGTATTTTATGCTATTCCCCAAAGTGGGTTTTTTGTTGTGCTTATTTTACGAAACAGGACATGGAGTAGGTATCCTTTGGTCACCTATAATCGATTGTCTTATGATCGCAAATACGCAGATCAAAGTCCGCTTTACGGACAATGATCTGTTGTTATTTTTCTGTCGTAGAAAGGATTTCGGGGCAGGGAATTTGTGTGGGAACCATTCAGCTAGGCAGTTTCGCTAGCGGAGGCCGCGCTATAACAAAATTACAGAAACGTCGTCGAATGCGCCATGTGGACCAGTGCCAGGCACCCAGACTGGGTAACCCCGCCAATTGGGTATTTTTCGTTCCTGGGGCCAGGCACCATATGGGTCGGGTTGGTTTAGACGGATTGCCCATGAATCCCATGTGACTGAATTTCGATGGATTTTGTTACAAGATCAATCACCGGAACCGTCCCTCTGATTGGTCCAATAAATGTAGAAATACGGCGGATAAAATCTAATATGTATAATGACATGCATAAACTGCATAAATGGTGCCAGGCACCACCTGGGGAAATATGTAAACCACCGGAACCGTCCCCGTGATGGACCCTGTAGGAGAAAAACATGAATCGAAAAAATTGGCAAAAGAATGTGATACTATTTTTGGCCAGCCAGATAATATCTCTCTTTGGCTCGATGCTGGTTCAGTATGCGATTACGTGGTACATTACATTAGAAACCCAATCTGGTGTAATGATGACGATATCAATTATTTGCGGTATTCTGCCCACCTTTTTTCTTTCTCCATTTGCGGGGGTATGGGCTGATCGATATGATCGAAAAATGCTCATTATTCTGGCAGATTTCTTAATAGCTGTGGCAACTCTTGTTATAGCCATACTGTTTTTAATGGGATATGATTCCATACGGCTGCTGTTTGTGGTATCTGGTGTACGTGCACTCGGGGCAGGGATTCAGATGCCGGCTATAGGAGCATTTCTTCCTCAAATTGTTCCTGAGGATAAGCTTACAAAGGTGAATGCAACAAACAGCAGTTTACAATCAATGGTTACTCTTTTGTCTCCGATGCTGAGTGGAGCTCTGCTAACTATGGCCACCATTGAAACAATATTTCTTATTGATGTGATCACGGCATCCATTGCAGTCTCCATACTGTTCCTGTTCCTGCATGTACCTGTACATGCCAAAGCCGCAGCAAAGCAACAGATCAGTTATTTTGGGGATATGAGTGCTGGCCTTACCTATGTTAATAATCATGGATTTATTAAGACGCTTTTTGTCTTTGATGCAGTATTCCTGATATTAATTGCACCTTTATCTTTTTTAACTCCCTTGCAGGTTGCACGCAGTTTTGGTGATGATGTTTGGCGTCTTACCGCTATTGAAGTTACCTATTCACTAGGTATGATGCTGGGTGGTGTTATCATGGCATCCTGGGGTGGTTTTAAAAACAAAATCCACACGATAGTATTCGCAAGTCTTGCTGTCGGCATATGCACGTTTGCGTTGGGTATTGTCCCCTATTTTTGGATTTACCTCGTTATAATGGGCTTGGTCGGGCTGGTTTTGCCCATATTTAATACACCCTTCACAGTTTTAATACAACAGAAGGTAGATGGCGATTTCCTGGGCAGAGTATTTAGTGTCTTAACTATGATCTCAACATCTCTGATGCCGCTGTCAATGCTTGTTTATGGCCCATTGGCCGATTCCATTAAAATAGAATGGTTACTTATTGGCACCGGCCTGCTGGTGTTAGCTTTGAGCCTTGTCATGTTGCGCAACAAAGTATTGATTGAAGCCGGAGAACCAAGCTAGACCAATCACGGGGACGGTTCTCGCGATGGGTCCAGTCACAAGCTGTCACTGCCGGTTTGTCCCCCTTCTAGGTGCCGGGCAATAAACGGTGCCAATAAATGGTGCCAGGCACCCGGACTGGGAAACCACCGCCACACAGGCATTTTTCATCCCTGGTGCCAGGCACCCCGGTCGGCCACCCCCTGTCACTTGGGCGTTTTCTTGCTCTGGTGCCAGGCACCATCAGGACAATCAGCGGCCAATCACTGAACCGTCTCCGTGATGGAAACGGTGTCAGGCATATGTTTAATGATTTGTAAAAAGGTTATTTTTCAGACATCTGAGATCAGGTTTCCGACCTCTATTTTAGCCAGGCACCACCAAACACCACCGACAGACCAATCAACTGAACCGTCCATCCGATTGCTCGTTCCTCCGATCAACAAAGACCAATCACCGGAACCGTCCCCGTGATTGGTCTTTAGCCTGTTACCCTATAATCTCCTCAACCATTGTTTTAACCCAGTTGAAAAAGCTGTTTATTGCGTGCGATATTTTCTGAAGAATCCCCTGGTTTTCCTTGACGGCATCTTTAATATCATCGATATTTAGATCAATATTGTCTAGCTGTTGACGGATCTTATCCAGATTAAGATCCAAACGGCTGATTTTCTCCATCAACTCCCTGATCTGCTGAATCTGTGCATCAGTTAGCTCAATATTGTGCTCGACTGCGATCCTTTGAACAGCCTCTTTTATCTCTTGCGGCTCTTTGAGGTTTTCCTTAACAACTTCTGTTTTAACATCCTTTATAAATTCAGCAGCCTTATCCGGACCAACTTCTTCGGCAAGTTCTGTGGTAACGACCAGCTCTTCATTAGCTGTCTTTTTGGCATCCTCATCAAGGTTTTTCCCGGAGGCTGTTTCAAAAGCCTTGGTGATACCGGTAAGAGCAGATGCCCCTGATACCTCGAAAGGTGCAGTTACAACCACATCTGCATCCTCAATACCAGCGGTTACCATAACATTGGCGTACATCTCCTTGGTTACCCAGGCGATGTTATTTGTCTGGACACGGATTCCATTCCCCTCTGAAGCCATAGTGACGTATGCAGAAGAATAAGCTGTGGTTCCTAGCTGTTTTTCCGGTACCAGACCTGTAAGATACTCTCTCATCTCCTGGTTGGTAACCGTGATAACCCGGACATCCTGTTCATCAACACCGAAATAGTTCAGTATTTCCTCTTTCTGCTGCTGTGTAAGGTTTGCCCCCAGGCTGACTACTTCCTGGGCACTTGCCGCAGCTGCAAGCGGTAAAACTGTCATCAATAATCCTACCATTAGTAGCAGGGATATAGACTTTTTCATTAATAAATCACTCCTCTATAGGTAAATAAAAGTTAATGGACCTGGGTAATATATACGTGATCCGTCTAGCGACCACCTCCAATATTTATTTCCTTTCATCATAGCCAATTACCTGTAAAATTTCAACAAGTGGCAAGGGTGGCAAGGGGACGTTTCGTTTGCCACATGGTGACAGGGGCGGCAGTCTGTGTGAAAATCATTTTGACCTTTTTTCATCTCCTCACGTACGGCCAGATTCCGGTTGTTTTTAGGGATATGGGGCACCAATTACCTGCTATTTCACCAGCAATGTTCCCCCA
Source organism: Syntrophaceticus sp. (assembly GCA_050949745.1). GTDB lineage: Bacteria > Bacillota > DSM-12270 > Thermacetogeniales > Thermacetogeniaceae > Syntrophaceticus. The sequence goes on from JBMNGF010000015.1 coordinate 93,073, forward strand.
TTTTTGGCCGTTGAACTGGTGATTTGGGGGGTTGTTGCAGAGGCTGGTGGCCTTTTGTCACATCACTTTTTATAGGTGCCTGGCAATTTTCTGTGGTACAAAAGATACGGCACATATTACCAAAGGGTACCCGATACTCTTTAACAGAAAATACCTTTATAAGGATGAGTTTATTGATGAAGACAGCTATTTTCTTAGGGGCAGGGGCCTCCAGTGAGGATGGTGCTCCTCTTCAGAGTGAGATCTTTAATAAGTATTTTACAGGGCTGAGGAAGGATGGGTATCCACGAGGGGAGGATGAGGAGAGGGCGTTGATAAAGTATTTCCAAAAGATGTTTGGCATCGATGTTACTGCCTGTGATTCGTCTACGATATTTCCGACATTTGAAGAGGCGATGGGAATTTTGGATTTGGCAGTTATTCGGAATGAAATTTATAAAGGCTTTACAAATCAGGAAACTCGCTCTCTGAGGGAATACCTGGTCAAGCTGATGACTCGTGTGATTGGAGATGAGTTGGGAGAGCCCTGGCAACCCGAAGAGCTCAACGACCTCAATGAACCCGATGAATTCAATAAGCCCAACGATCCCAACAAATCCGAAGAACCCAACGAACCTAGCGAATCCCAAAAAACCCAAAAACTCAACAAGTCCCAAAAACCCAACGAACCCAAATTGATCAAAGATCATCACAAGCAGCTTGTTCATAATTTGATGATGAAGGATAAGTTAAGAGAAACGGTTTTTGTCAGTACTAATTATGATATCCTGATCGATAATGCTTTAGCTCTTCACTCAGAAGAGTTTGACCTGGACTATGGAATAGATTTTGTCAATGTGACAGATAGAAACACAGATATAAACACGGATAAGTATACGGGCAAAAAACGTTTGCAGCCTGAGCAATCAGTAAAACTCTACAAATTTCACGGCTCCCTCAATTGGCTGTACTGTCCCGCCTGTAACACGATCGAGCTCACCCCTTTTGAGGAAGCTGCTGCCCGCTCCACTATATGTCATCTCTGTGGTTCCGAGTTCTCCACTCTGATCGTTCCTCCTACCTACTTCAAAAGCCTGACCAATGTGTATCTCGGAATGGTGTGGATTAAGGCAGAGTTAGCACTGAGAAAGGTACAGCACCTCATTTTCTGCGGCTATTCCTTTACAGATGTGGATATGCATATCAAGTATTTGATAAAGCGTGTCCAGAATTATCGTGAAAAAGATCTATTGATTACAGTTATCAATAATTATAATGGGAAAACAGATGAATCAAAGGAAGCAGAAAAGAACCGCTTCCAGAGGTTCCTGAGCAAGCGGGTTGATTATACCGACATCTGCTTCGGTGAGTTTGCCAGCGATCCCCTGAGCTGTTGGAAGTAGGGTAGAAAACGTGACAGGGGAACGGCACTTTTGTCACGCTTTTGTGGACAGGCTGCAGGTTCTCGATAGGCTCTTGAGTGGGGGCGGGGTGGTCGCGATTGGGCCCCTCGGCCCTTCACCAGAGTTCACCGGATGTTTCTGGCGATGGGCCGGACTTTGAACCTGGACCCATCAGAGGGACGGTTCTCGTGATGGACACGGATAGGGAGTCCAATAGATATTGTACCTGGAATTTGGCCCTGCATCCTAGGTGCTATGTCGGCACCAATAGAGAGCCCGATAGACTTTGTACCACGGCCCATCACCGGCCTGTATATTCGAATGAATAAACTGCATAAATGGTGCCAGGCACCCGAACTGGGAAACACTTGCCACATAGGCATTTTTCATCGCTGGTGCCAGGCACCAACAGGCACCCCATCAGCGACCGATTACCAGAACCGTTTCTGAGATGTAGTACTCGTGACTGGCTTCCCCCTGATGGACTGGAAGCATTCAGGATACCCCTTCCTCCAGATTACCCCAGGCTTTATACTGGGAACTATTGTGAGAGCATCGCAGCAATTGGCTACGACGGAGCTTGTACCACGACCCATCACCGGAACCGTCCCCCTGATGGCCCCCCTGTGCTATAATACTTATAAGAACTTATTTCGATTGTTTTAGAGCTTATTTTACATAAAAGGACAGAGCTGAATGCGTGAAGATCAAGTACGAAATGTTCTGTAAAATCGCCCTCTGGTAAAAAATATTAGAATTGTCTAGCAGTATTTAGATGTGTCACTTTATTTACATGTTTTTGCTGTCTTTTCCACTGCCAGTATTCATCCATATCAAAGTACTTGCGGCCAGTGCTCCAGGTTTCATCCTGTTCCATAAGCAGCGCACCGATTAACCGTGCAGCAGAAGCATGGTTAGGAAAGATTCGAATAACCCGCTCTCTGCGGCGAATCTCTTCGTTCAAGCGCTCAATGCTGTTAGTAGTGCGTAGACGCTTGCGGTAGCGTTCAGGTAGTATGAGTACTGCTGTGGCGTCATCAAAGCCCTGTTCCAGGATATCAACCGCTTTAGGAGCCTGTGCTGCAAATGTATCAATCGTTGTGTGTAATAATGATCTGGCACTCTCCAAGTTAGGGGCCTCAAAAATAGACCGTAAGTGACCATGAAGATTGTTCTTCATGCGTTTGGGACAGTTGTCTAGAATGTTGCGTGTAAAATGGGTCTGGCACCGCTGCCATGTGGCTCCTTGAAAACATCTGGCTACCGCATTAACAAGACCACCATGGTTGTCGGAAGCCACAAAATCAACGCCTCTTAGGCCACGACCCTTTAACCAGGTAAAGAACTCAGACCAGCTTTCTTCTGTTTCACTGTTTCCGATTTTCATACCGAGGATTTCCCGGTAACCATCCTCGTTAACACCTATGGCAATAAGAGCGCTGTGAGGGCACACCCTGTTGTTTTCACGGATCTTGATGACTATTGCATCCACGATTATGAAAGGGAATAGTGATCCTGAAAGTGGCCGCTCATTCCAGCCATTGACGATAGGGTCCAACCTCTTGCAGAGGGCAGAAACAGTCGATGCAGAGAATGAAGTACCACAGAGTTCTTCAGTAATTGCAGCTACCTTACGGGTGGAAACGCCATTGATGACCATCTCCATCAAAGCCAGTACAAGAGCTTGTTCGCTGCGCTGGTAGCGTTTGAAAAGGTCTGTGGAGAAGACCCCGTCCCGAATCTGGGGAATTCTTAATGTAATAGTACCCACCCTGGTAATTAAGTTGCGTGTTTTGTAGCCATTACGGCGGCCACGACGTTCTTCAGTACGTTCATATCTCTCTGCATTGATCTGTTCTGTACGCTGTTGTTCTAGAATCTGGTCTAGGATTTGTTTCAAGAGTTCTTTCATCCCTTCATCATTACTTGAAAGTAGATGATGCAAAATGTTCTTATTTACGGTAATCTTATATTGGGTCATCGTTTCTCCCTCCGGTAATTAATGGTTTGATTACTATCTAATTTACCAGAGGAACGATGACCTGTTAAATTATCAGGCCCTTTTACAGAAGATATCACACATGACTGCATTCTATGTGGAAACTTAAAAAGCATAGATCAGTAGCATGGTTGTTGATCATGGTTTTCACAGTCTCAGTTTTTATGCTGAGCGGATGTGGGGGCGGAGCCACAGCAGAAGAAGCCAGCACCTGGACCCTTGTAAATCCTGAAGGGGTTCAAAAAGTTGAAGCTGTAGAGTTGAATGAACATCCCGAAACTTTGGAAGGTAAAACAGTGGCTTTGCGCTGGAATGGCAAGGAAAATGGGGATCTGTTTTTGGATTCTGTAGCAGAGCAGCTGGAGAAGAATGTTAAGGATGTAAATGTAATTAAATTATATGAAACAATGCCTGAAACAAATGATTATGGGCCATCTAAAATGGGTCCGGAAGTGATCGATGAAATAGCAGCATTAGAGCCAGATTTAATAATAGGAAGCCAAGCTGATTGAGGGTCCTGCTCAGCGCAGCTGGTAGTTGACCAGCTAAAATTCGAAAAAGCAGGTATCCCTACAGTAACAATAGCAACAGGCGATTTCGTGGAGCTAGTAGAAGGAACTTCCTATGATAATGCAGGTGCTTTAATTAGTTATGTAGTTGTCGAGCATCCCATGGGTGGTATTGGTAAAGATGCCATAACTGAAAAAGCAGAGAAGGCATTTCCTGATATCCTTGAGGCAGCTACTAAATGGCAGCCTGAACAAGCAGATGCTGAAAAAATAAAACAAGAAGAGTTTTATCCTGCAGAAACATTTGAGTTTGAAGGTACAACTAAAGAATTGAATAAAATGTTTATCGAAAAAGGTTGGTCTGCCGGTATTCCGATCGTTCCTCCAACACCGGAAAAGGTAGAAGCGATGTTGGAAGGCACAACCCGTGCTGCTGATGAAGTTGTATGGGAAGTACCTCCACGCAAAGGTATGCTGACAGTGGAATTGGTAGCAACTTATGCTGTTATGGCCGGGTGTGAGCCTGAGTACATGCCTGTAATTCTAGGCATATTGGATGCAATGACAGATCCTGAATTTAACTGGGCAGGTTTAACAGCGACAACTCACCCGAATGGTATCTTAGCAGTTGTAAATGGTCCAATAGCAGAAGAGATTGGGCTGGCCAGTGGGACAGGAGCAGCAGGTGGATTTTACCAGGCTAATGCATCGATTGGATACGCGGTAGCCTTAATAACCGATGTCGTCGGTGGCTCAAAACCACCAAAAGCTGACCTATCCAGCCAAGGTTGGTCTGGTAATATAATAGCAACAGTTGTAGCAGAAAATACAGAAGAGAGCCCATGGAATTCTTACAGTGAGGAAAAGGGCTATACAGATGAAGATAATATCGTAACTGTTTTCGCCGGTGGCCCACCTGTAAACATAGCTGACCACTCTAGTGTTGGTGTTGATGGTGTACTTAGGGCATTTGCAGATTCTGTTACTTATGCTGGACAGAACACTGAGTGTGCAATAGACAATGATGTTGTTCTGCTGATGAATCCTGAGTTTGCCGGCCTCATCGCTGAAGCTGGCTATGATAAGGATCAATTTAAAGAGTGGCTGTGGGAGAATGCTCGCAAACCTGCCGGCGATTATCCGGATATGTGTGCTGATTGTGCTTCAGAAACATTAGGAACCGATGTTGATGATGATACTCCAGTTCCTACTGTCAGTGAGCCAGAACACTATCAGATATTTGTTGTCGGTGGACAGGGTAAACACTCACAGTATTGGCCTGGCTTTGCCCATTACGCATTTGGGCTGCAAGACAAGACTATAGTTATTGGTGAGATCAGTAAGTAGTAAATGGTCGGGATATTAAGGAATAAGCAGCGGGATCAAGGGGATAATCTCTTGATCCCTTCTGCTCTTTTCAACGTGACCACTAAGTTCAGAAGGAGAATTAAGACTATGAAAAGAAAATTTACTGTGCTAATTACATGTTTACTATTGGCAGCATTAAGCTTGTTTGCATTCTCTTGCGCTGGCCAGGAGCAGCCATCCCCAGCTGCTGAATATACCGACCTTTCTGCAGAAGAAGCCAAGGCGAAAATAGATGAAGGAGAGGTTATTCTTGTAGATGTCCGCACACAAGAAGAATATGATGAAAAACACATCGATGGTGCTATTTTAATACCGAACGAAACAATCACAGATACCCAGCCAGAACAGCTCCCTGACAAAGATGCTGAAATATTAGTTTATTGTAAGAGCGGAAACAGGAGCAGTCAGGCTGCCGAAAAGCTAGCCGATATGGGGTACAGTAATGTACATAATATCCTCGGTGGTATTAGTGAGTGGCCTTATTAGAGTGAGATAGGGGTGGCGGCGTCAGAGGGACGGTTCTCGCGGTGGAGAGTCCGATAGACTTTGTACCACGGTCTATCCCCGGTCTGTATATTCGAATGAATAAACTGCATAAATGGTGCCAGGCACCCGGACTGGGAAACACTTGCCATATAGGCATTTTTCATTCCCGGTGCCAGGCACCATCACCAGCGGGCACCATTACCAGCGAACAATCACTGGAACTGTTTCTCTGATGGACTTGATGTATTCAGCCCCCACCCTTCCCCCTCCGGATTACCCTGGGGCTTTGTACCGGGAACTATTGCGAAAGTATCGGAGTAATTAGTTTCGACGGAGCTTGTACCACGACCCATCACCAGAACCGTCCCCCTGATGGTCCCCTGATGGTCTTGGCCCCGTGATGGATGGGAAGGAAGCAAAAAGAACGTCCCCCTGCTTCCCCGATGGTCTTACCTGGTACCCTTGACAAAATGTACAAGTTGTTTTACGCTTTATATAAAGAATGATAGATTTCCGGTAAATTAGACATAAACAAAAACCATAAAAAGCTCCGAGTTTGTTAGGCCTGTTTAACAAGGTCTGCAGACCGATAGGGTATATCGGGTAACTGATATGCCTCCCATTGTGGAAAGGAGACATAACATAAAATATGGGACTTCAGGCGGTTCTTCCAGCACTATGGGAGAACCGCCTTGTTTTATTAAACAGTTTTTTTGAAGTATCAAAGGGGGTGTTTGGGCGTCAGTTATACATATAATTTTTCATATGAATTAAGTGGTCTAGGTATTATGCTCGAGAGGTATTGTAAGAAATATTAACATGGGAGGGGTAGTTATGAGAAAGAAACACTATCTAGTACCTATTTTGGGGTTAATGATGGCATTTCTACTGGTTGGTTGTGCAGGAAACGAGGAACCTGCAGACACTACCTCCAACGGAGACTCACAGTCTGCTGAGACGAGCCAGACGGAAGAAGTGCAGGCATTACAGGTGTCAGTTGAGGGTAATGTTGAGAATCCTTTGGATTTTAGTTTGAGTGATTTTGAGGGCCAGGAAGTTACCATAGAAGCGGAAAAGAAGAAGTGTGAGGAAACAGAAGCCGCACAGGAGTACACCGGCATACCATTATCTGTCATATTAAATGAAGCAACGCCGGCAGCAGAAAGCACCAAACTCACTGTTACCAGCTCTGATGGGTATGAGAAAAACTTTGTTTTAGAAAATGTCATGGCTGATGAATCACTAATTATCTCTGAACAAGATGGCAGTTTGCAGATAATTGCAGGTGATACAGAGAAATACGATGCATCATATTGGGTAAGTGATGTTGTGAAGATTACAGTCAGTTAATGGGGCTAAGATATTAATATTTAGGAGGGGGGAAGGTTGAGGATGTATAAAATTAAATCTAATAAATGGCTGTTGTTAATGCTTTGTATTATCTGTTCATTTTGTTTGCTAACAGGCTGCGCAAATTCATCAGAAGAAGAGGCTAGTGCTGATACCAGAACTGTAACTGATCAGGCTGGCAGGGAGGTTGTTATTCCTACTGAAGTTAATCGCATTGTAACAACCTGGAGGCCATGTACGTTTCTGGTCTTCGCTGTAGGTGGCCAAGAAAAGCTGGTCGGTGTGGATAATGGTTCAGTATCAACCCCATTCACGAAGGGGGTTTATCCGGAAATAGAAAATGTAGCTAAGGTGGGTGACAAAAAGAGCGGAATTAATATCGAAGAAGTTGTAGCGGCAGAGCCGGATGTTGTTTGTATTTGGGCGGAGGCTGCTAATGACGGTGTAATTGAACAGTTAGAAACACAGGGGATACCTTGTCTGGTTATTGTTCCTGAATCTGCTGAAGATATGAAAGAGGCTGCTGCTTTATTGGGAGAAGTGCTCGGCACAACTGAGCAGGCCGAAAAAATCGTAGATTATTATGATGACACCATCGCTATGATTCAGGAAAGGTTGAAGGATGTTTCGGAAGAAGAAAGGACAAGGGTCTATCTGGCAGGAGCACACGGGATACTTTCCAGCTGCGGCAGTGACTTTTATCAACATTTTTTAATCGAACAAGCAGGGGGAGTAAATGTGGCAGCTGAACTGCAGGGCGGATGGCAGAATGTGTCCCCTGAACAGTTGGTGGCATGGGATCCAGATGTGATCATAGCAGATCCTTATTGTAAGGAAAGCATGGAAGATATATTGAAGATGGATCCTGGGCTGGAGGTTCTGCAGGCGGTAAAGAATGATGAATTGTACAGCTTCCCGGAAATTGGCCAGTGGTCATTCCCTATTCCTCAGTCAGCGATGGGAATTTTGTGGTTGAGTAAAACCATCTACCCTGAGCAGTTTGAAGATATAGATTTTGAAGAAGAAGTCAACAGCTATTACAAAGATTTTTTTGGAGTAACCTATACAGAGCTTGGGGGCAAGAATCTAGATGGGAGAGGAATTCCGGTTCAAGAATAAGAATACAGCAAAGAGGTTTTCTCTAGCAGTAGTTGTTCTGCTGTGTATAGTAGTATGTTCCTTTTTTGTAGGGCGGTATTATATAGAGCCATCAAGATTGGTGCAGCTGTTAGCGGCTGCACCATCAGATTGGCTCGACAACCCTGATGTCAGTGTTTTTTATTATATAAGATTGCCGCGGATTATTCTTGCTGTGCTGGTGGGAGCAGCTCTTTCTGTAGCAGGCTCACTTTTTCAGGGAATATTTCGTAACCCCTTGGTTTCGCCTGATATACTGGGAGTCTCTGCTGGGTGCTGTTTAGGTGCAGCTTTGGGAATTATTCTTTCTAAATACATATCTTTTCCTTATTTTGTGCAGATAGTTGCATTTGTTTTTGGTATTATTGCCATGATTACGGCTTATGGCATAGCCTCTATCAGCAGGGGCGAACCTATTGTCATGCTGATACTGGCAGGGATGGTAGTAGGGAGTTTTGCCAATGCAGCTCTGTCATTTATTAAATTTACTGCAGATCCCTATGAAGAATTGCCAACCATTGTCTTTTGGATTATGGGCGGTTTTTATCGCGCCAATTGGGGTATCGTAGTTAATCTTCTATTATACATAGTACCCTGTATAGTGTTGATCATTCTTTTCTCCTGGAAGGTTAATGTTTTATCTCTGGGAGATGAGGAAGCCTCTTCATTAGGGATAAATACCCGTTTTTTCAGATTGTTATTGCTCGGGCTGGGGACCTTTGCCGTGGCCAGCTGTGTTAGTGTAGCAGGAAGTATCGGATGGGTGGGTCTGATTATTCCTCATGCGGCCAGGATTATCATAGGCCCTGATCATAAATATTCAATACCGATGTCTATGCTGATCGGGGGAGGATTTGTGCTGCTGATGGATGATTTGGCTCGCAGCCTGATTGCGGCGGAGATTCCCATCAGCATCTTGACTGCAGCGATCGGTACTCCTTTTTTTGCTTATTTGCTAATTAAAGGGCGGGGTAATGCCTGGAGGTAGATATTTTTATGGCTATCGAAGCTGTCAATCTTGAATTTGGTTATAAAGAGGAAAACATTATTTCAAAATGCAGTTTTACTATAGATAAAGGAAAGATATGCTGTATACTTGGCCCAAATGGTTCAGGGAAGACCACGATTTTGAAATTGCTGAATGGCACACTTAAACCCCGTGAAGGCCTGGTCCTGCTTGATGGGCGAAATATCGAGCAGTTAAGTAACAAGGAAATTGCCAGGTTAATGGCTTTTGTGCCACAGGAGCATAATGGTGTTTTTCCTTATACTGTGTTAGAAATGGTAGTGATGGGGAGAAACCCTTATTTAAGTGTTTTTGCCAGGCCGCAGGAAAGAGATTATCATATAGCAGAGGAAGCCCTGGATATGCTCGGTATATCTTATTTAAGGGATCAGTGCTATATGGAAATCAGCGGAGGAGAGAGGCAGATGGTGTTTTTGGCCAGGGCGATAGCCCAGGAAGCAGCATATTTTATTATGGATGAGCCTACATCTCACCTGGATTTTTATAACCAACACGGAATAATGAATGTTTTGCGCAGGATAGTAGAGGAGAGAGGTTGTTGTGTGATTATAGCTATGCATGACCCTAACCTGACTATGGCCTTTTCCGATGAGGTGTTAATGATCAAACAGGGCCAACTGCTTAAAGAAGGCCTTGCCAAAGAGGTAATGACAGCTGATAATCTCGGTGATCTTTATGATATGAATTTAAAGATGGCTTCTCTTGAAGGGGAGAAGAAAGTTGTTTTTGCGTGAAAGGTGATAGGGGAACGGGAGCGCGACGGTTCAGACTTTGTATCTGGACCCATCAGAGACTCATTAGAGGGACGGTTCTCGTGATGGAGAGCCTGAAGATTTTGTACCTGGACCGATCACTGGCTTGTATATTCGAATGAATAAACTGCATAAATGGTGCCAGGCACCATTACCGGCAACCAATTACTGGAATTGTCGCTGTTATGGACCAGAAGGAAGCAAAAAGAACGTTCCCCTGCTTCGAGCGGGGCGGACGGATCCTACGCCTTCACCGGAGTTCCCCGGATGGTTCTACCGATAGGCCGGACTTTTTGTACCTGGACCCATCACCGGAACCGTCCCCCCGATGGACCACGAAAGGAGTGTAGTTGATGCTGCGAAAAGTCTACAATAGTGCTGTTCCACAGCTGAAGGGTAAAAAGGTCAGGGATCTGTGTATTGGGATCGAACTGCTGGCAGTGGAGCTTGATGGTGGGGAGATCGGTGTTGCTTATGTTTTGAAAAACGAGATTAGGCTGTGGGTGTGTTTCTCTACCGGAACCAGGGAAATTAAGCGGTATGGATGCAGAGGAACTGTCATCACAGATGCTGCAAAATGAGGGGGGGAATCCTCTGAGCAATGCTGTAGGTGTTGCTGTATGTAATGCTGTCACTGATTATGATGCTCTGTCATCCGAAGTATTGGATGCTGCTGATGTGTTTGCTGTACGGCCAGATGATACTGTGGGTATGATCGGCAATATCGGTCCTGTTGCGAAGCAGCTGAAGTCGAAAGCCAAGAGGATGATTATTTTTGATAGAGGAAAGCCTGAGGGGGTTTACCCGGAAGAACGACAGGAGGAACTGTTACCCCAGTGTGACCTGATCGTTATTACCAGTTCAACTCTTCTCAATGGTACATTTTCCAGAGTGATCTCCTATTGCCGCCAAGCGAGAGAGGTTGTCCTCACCGGTGCAACAACCCCTCTCTACCCGGAAGCCTTTCATGGTACAGGTGTGACCGTTTTGGCCGGTTCTCGCTGGTTTCCTCAGTACAAAAAGGAGATTTTTACCCGAATCAGCCAGGGAGCATGCCTGCGCCAGATTATGCAGTATGGGGAGAAATTAGCAGTGAGGCTGTGATGAATGTGACAAGCGTGACAAAGGGTTCCCCTGTCACGCTTTTGTTCTATTATCCCAGTTCATCCAGCGGGGATGGACCAATCACCGGAACCGTCCCCCTGATGGTCATTCCAACTCATTCAGCAGGCTGGAGAAGCGGTCGATGGCATCTTGTACAGGCTGTGGGCTGGTCATATTTACACCCGCTTCCTGCAGGAGGTTGAGCGGGTAGTCTGAGCCGCCTTTTTGGAGAAAGGAAAGATACTTTTCCACTGCCGGCTTCCCTTTGGTCAGGATCTGCTTCACCAGAGAGACTGCTGCTGACATCCCTGTGGCGTATTTGTAGACGTAGAAGGCATCGTAAAAATGGGGAATGCGTGCCCATTCATAATCGATCTCTCTGGCCACTACCATCTCTTCGCCGTGATAGTCGGTGTTTAATTGATGGTAAGTTTCTTTCAAGAAATGGGATGTAAGGCCTTCACCCTTTTCCGCCTGATCATGGATGATGGTTTCGAACTCGGCGAACATGGTCTGCCTGAAAATTGTTGTGCGAAACATTTCCAAATAGTAATTAATGAGATAGTTCCTCTTATCCTGCTCGGTGACCGTCTGCAGAAGATACTCCATCAACAAGCTTTCATGAACAGTGGATGCAACCTCTGCGGTAAAAATGGCCGGAGCGGAGTAGATGAAGGGCTGCTCTTGGCCGCTGGCCATCAGAGGGACGGTTCTCGTGATGGAGAACCTAACCTGATAGACTTTGTACCTGGACCCATCACCGGAACCGTCCCCGTGATTGGTCCTTTGATTCTTTAATCTCCATTTACCGCATATAAAAAAGAGAGCATGTTCATTTGAGGATGGGATTTATGGACAGGTTTCTCTTGGTTGCTTTACTCACAGCGGTGATCCACCTCATCGGCACCCTAGTTTATGTGGCGCGTTTTTCTGGGGTTAAGACAAAACGGTTGGCCACCGCTTTTTCCCTTTATCAGGTTATTTCTCTGCTTGCTATGACCGCTAACATGGTGCAGGCTCCGCTCCTTTCCTTAACGGTAGAGCAGGCGATCAATACCGGTCAGATCTACAAACAGGCTTATCTCAACGGGCTGGAGAGTAATATTCGCTATATCATTGTAGCGGCCTCAGTGGGAACTGCTGCTGCAGGCATGTTCGCTCCATTTTTCTCATTTCTGTTTAACCGGACAATTTTCTTGTTTGAAAGGATAGGCTCACTGCCGACAGCTGATCCTGTCAATGTTCGCCCCTTCCCGCTTTTTCAGGCTGCAGCGGGAGCTGCGTCTGGCCTTCATTTATTTGGTTAGGTCTTATCTCAGGAAAGGGATAGGGCTGAGCGGCACTTCACCTGCTGTCCGTTTTCGGCAGAGCTTTTTTCCCGCCAAGCTGTTTGTCATCAATATCCTGGTCGTTGGAATCTGGACAACCGGCGTGCTTTCAGCACTCTTTGCCGGCGCTCTGACACCTGAATATCGTTCCACAGCGACCCTCATGTCAGGGATAGTCAACCTGATCGCTGTTTTTCTTGACACTTTTCTTGTTGATCCGGTTACTGCCATGATCACCGATCAGACACTGTCAGGGGCGCGGCAGGAGAGAGAGATTCTGCACCTTACCTTTTGGCTCATCATAAGCCGGCTGCTGGGAACGCTTTTCGCCCAGGCCCTCTTTCTGCCGGCAGCTAACTTTGTGAGATATGCTACTATACTGCTATCGGCACCACCCAATCTATGAATTGTCTTCTCATTTCTGGTTATTCTATTTCTAAGATGAAAACTAAACCGCACAAATAAAAGCAGTATCCAGAAAGGGGAATGGAAAATGATCAGCACTACCATTTTTCCAGGACGCTATGTCCAAGGGTATGACACGATGAAACGCCTGGGAGAGGAGATGGCACGTTTTGGTAAGAAAGGGCTCTTGATATGCGATCCATTTGTTCTAGAAAAGATCATTCCCAACTACATATCTGGCATTCAGGATGCGGTTCAAGTGGAAACAGTCCAGTTCGGTGGTGAATGCTCGGAAGAGGAGATAGAGCGCTTAGCAAAGCTGGTGAAGGAAGCGGGCTGCGACTTAGTGGCCGGTATCGGTGGTGGCAAATCGCTGGACACAGCTAAGGCAGTGGCCTACAAGGAGGAGTGTCCAGTTGTGGTTGTGCCTACTATTGCCTCCACAGATGCTCCCTGCAGCGCTCTGTCTGTGATATACACACCTGAAGGCGGTTTTGATCACTATTTGATTCTGCCCCAGAACCCCAGTGTTGTTTTGCTTGACACCAAAATAATAGCACAGGCTCCTGTACGGTTCTTAGTTGCGGGGATGGGTGATGCTCTGGCCACCTGGTTTGAGTCCGAATCTGCCAGAGCCAAGTATGCGGCGAATATGACAGGGGATATAGGCTCAATGGCTGCATATACCCTTGCAGAGTTGTGCTATAGTACGCTGTTGGAATACGGGGTGGCAGCAAAAGAGGCATGTGAGAAGGGTGCAGTTGTTCCTTCCCTAGAACATGTGGTTGAGGCCAATGTTCTATTGAGTGGGATCGGTTTTGAAAGCGGAGGCTTAGCAGCTGCACACGCCATCCATAATGGTCTGACCGCTCTGGAACAGACACACAACTACTATCACGGTGAAAAGGTAGCCTATGGTACCCTGACATCACTCTTCTTGACAGATAAGCCGAGCTCTATCATTGATGAAGTATTCTTTTTCTGTGAGGAAATTGGGCTCCCCACGAGCTTCGCAGAACTTGGGATGGAAGGAGTAACAGACAGCGATCTGATGAGGGTAGCCGAAACGGCATGCGCCGAAAATGAAACCATTCATAATGAACCGATACCGATAACCAAAGAAAGTGTAGTTGCAGCCATGAAGGCTGCCGATGCCTATGGAAACAGCAGAAGGAAGTAGAGGCTAAGTAGAGGCTAAGTAGAGGCTAAGTAGAGGCTGATAGAATATAGTTTTGTCATTCATATTCTCAAACTAGGTTTTTCCTTTCTCACTATAAATTACATAGGCGGTAATTCCAAATAAATAGCCTATTCCAGTTCCTAAACTAATTGTAAATACTAGATAGCTTGATTTCAAGAAGATGCCAAAAATTACACCGATAGCACAACCGAAAATCATTCCCATTGGTATTAAACTATCTATTAAATTTTTGGCGTCTCTTGGCTTTTTCATACCTAATGTTCCTTCTATGTTAATTTTTTAAACAATCTGACCAGTTCTTTATAAAAATTTAATGTCATATGTGCATACCCTCATGTATAAACTGCATAAATGGTGCCAGGCACCTCATATAAGTTCGTCCAACAGGCTGGAGAAGCGGTCGATGGCGTCTTGTACAGGTTGTGGGCTGGTCATATCTACACCCGCTTCCCGCAGGAGGTTGAGCGGGTAGTCTGAGCCGCCTTTTTGGAGAAAGGAAAGATACTTTTCCACTGCCGGCTTCCCTTTGGTCAGGATCTGCTTCACCAGAGAGACTGCTGCTGACATCCCTGTGGCGTATTTGTAGACGTAGAAGGCATCGTAAAAATGGGGAATGCGTGCCCATTCATAATCGATTTCTCTGTCCACAACCATATCTTCTCCGTGATAGTCGGTGTTTAATTGATGGTAAGCCTCTTTCAGGAAGTGGGATGTTAGAGTCTCACCCTTTTCCGCCTGATCATGGATGATGGTTTCAAATTCGGCAAACATGGTCTGCCTGAAAAGTGTTGTGCGGAACATTTCCAGGTAGTAATTGATGAGATAGTATCTTTTATCCTGCTCGGTGACCGTCTGTAAAAGATACTCCATCAACAAGCTTTCATGAACAGTGGATGCAACCTCTGCGGTAAAGATGGCTGGAGCGGAGTAGATGAAGGGCTGCTCTTGGCCGCTGTAATAAAAGTGCATAGCATGCCCCATCTCATGGGCCAGGGTAAAGGCACTGTCCAGGTTGTCCTGATAGCTCATCAGCAGGAAGGGGTGTATGCCATAAATGCTGTCACAGTAGGCGCCACTTGTTTTCCCTTTGCGTTCATAGATGTCTATCCACCTGGAATTCAGGCCCTTGGCCAGGATCTCTCCATAGGAATCCCCCATAACTGCAACACCCTTTTTCAGCATTTCCACAGCTTCGGGGTAGGTGATCTCCCACTTAACATCCTCTGCCAGCGGGGCATAGATGTCATACATATGCAGTTCATCCACACCGAGAGTTTTTTTACGCAACTGCATGTATCGGTGCAGCTGATGGAGATTGGATCTGATAGTCTGCACCAGGCTGTCATAGACAGCAGGGGGGATGTTATCTGCAAATAGGGAAGCAGAACGGGCTGATTGGTAGTGGTGCACTTTTGCGTAAAAGATATCCCTTTTCACACCCGCATTCAGTGTGGAGGCAAAAGTGTTCTCCAGTTTCTGATATGTTCCATAGAGAGCTTGAAATGTATCACGCCGCACCCTGCGGTTTTTGCTCTGCATAAGCCTGATAAAGTTCCCCTTGGTGACCTCGATCTCTTTCCCATCATCATTCTGAATAGTGGGAAAGGCGAGGTCGGCGTTGTTCAGCATTTTGAAGATCTCGTCAGGTGTGCGTGTCATCTCTCCGGTGCTGGCCACTATTTGTTCCTCTGCGCTGGTGAGGGTATGGGGTTTTTGCCGCAGCAGGTCATCTAAATAATGGCTGTAAATGTTAAAGCGGTGGTCTCGACGATAAGTAGAAATCGTTTCATCCGGCAGAGCCAGGGTTTCTGGAGCCGTAAAGGATAGGGCGGTCTCCACCCTGGTGAGCAGTGCAGTTGCCTGTCCGAACAGAGCCTGGGACGAGGGGTTGGAATTGTCCTCATCAAGTTTCATTCTGGCCCAACTGTACACCCTGATCATCAGCTCTTTAATTTTTGTGCTTAAATCGAGAGCATTGAAAAAGGTATCTGTTGATTCCCCAAGCCTTCCCTGATAAGCACTCATCTCCTCGAGCAGTATTTCTACCTGCCCCAGCTCGCTTTCCCATTCCTCATGGTTTTGATAAATGTCTTCCAACTGCCATGTATCCTGCAGTGTTACTTTGTCCAAAATAATTCACCTCAATTTATATTATAACCAAAACCCTAATTAATGTGGGCCGAGTTCGTCAGTGTCACAGCCTATCCTTAAAAATATGAGGGTATAAAATAATATGCAACTATTTTCCGCGATATTTATGAAATTTCCCTATTGTTTATTGTTCTCTTATTGTAGAATAAAAAAGAACTTGGGGAGGTGAGATGGGCTAAATATATGGAAACGAAAACACTGATCATTTATGCAAGCAAATACGGATGTGCCCAAAAATGTGCAGAGATTTTAAGCAAAAAGATTGATGGACCTGTTGATTTGGTAAACATACAAGGAAATGTATCTGATCTATCCACTTTAGACGCTTTAGAGCAGTATGACAAAGTTGTAATTGGCGGATCAATTCGGTTTGGTCAGGTTCAAAAGCTGATCCAAGAGTTTTGTGATCAGAATTTTGAGAAGCTAAAGGGAAAAAGATTTGGATTGTTTATCTGCTGTGGTCTGTTAGATGATGCATCCCAACAGATGCAAAATTCATTTCCAAAAGAACTGCTAGACCTGGCTGTGACTAAAGAGTGTTTTGGTGGTGAACTGGATATTGATAAAATGTCATTTATAGACAAAATTATTGTCAGAATAGTGATCAAAACCCTAGAAAAACAGGGAAAAAAGATGCCGATAGTATTTAATGATCACATCCAAGGTTTTACGCAAATGATGAATAGTATATAACCTTACGGAAAGGTACGAAAGCTATGAAAAAATTATTGATCATAATCGGAGTATTGGTTGTAATAGTAGTTATCGCCCTGGTATTTTTGTTGGGGGAGAACACAAAAATGAAAGAAATATTCAAAAAAGAAGTGCAGGCTGAGATGGATAAGAATGCGCCGAATAACGAAGTGATTACTGAAGAGGATATCTCAGAGCTTCCTGAGCCTGTGCAGAGGTATTTTAGATACTGCGGCTATGTCGGCAAAGAAAAGATGGTAAACGCCAAATTAATCTTTGATGATGTCAACTTTAAAATGAATGTCGATCAACCGTGGATTAATTTAAAATATGAACAGTACAATTTTGTAAACGAGCCTGCCAGAGTTGTATATATGTACACCAGGATGTATGGCATAGTTCCATTTGAGGGTAAAGATAGGTATTTGGACGGATATGGGAACATGTTGGGCCAGCTGTTAAAGAAGATAACCCTCTTTGATGTGACAGGGCGTGAAATGGATATATCTGCTGCCGGTACATTTCTGAGTGAGATCTTGATGGTGCCTTCCTGTGCTCTCCAGGATTACATTCACTGGGAGGAAATAGATGAAAACCATGCCAGGGCGATGATTGAATACAATGATGTTAAAGCAGAGGGTATCTTTACTTTTAATGATCAGGGTGAGTTTGTCGAGTTTGTGACAGATGAACGCTATATGGATACAGGTGACGGCCAATCAGAAAAACACAAATGGACAGCTGCAGTGAGTGATTATGTAGAGAAAGGATGGAATCAAAAAGCCGACTAAGATAAAAGGGATTTGGAATTTGCCGGAGGGAGATTATGAATACTTTAACGGCACTTTAACAGATGTGGTCTATAACTGCGAAAAAGTGTGATGCGGCAATGACATGGCGGGAACGCCCCAGAACTCCACAGCCTTTCAATCATCAGAGCACAGTATTCCACTGGGCATGCTATTAATTCCGGAGGCAATGGGGCTCCCCCGCCAGGTTGACTTGGAGTTAGCTGTTCAGGCTATGATCGGTTCTTTCCCATTCCTTTCGTTTCAGATGAGCAGGTTCAGATAACATGCTCATCTGTCAATCCCAGGCGCTGTGAAACCCCTTACCTTTTTATGGTTCTGTTCATAATGCCCAGGAATCCCCTGTAAATTGCGCTTTTTGCCTATGGATATTTTTCTATCTTAAAAACGTGTACACTAATCCCTACTATTATCGAGTTATCAGGAGCTGAGGGCATGATAAGTTTAAATGGGGTAGCTGAGTCAGCTTCGTCAGGTCAAATAAAGTAATAGGTGTTGAGAAGAAGTTTGTTAGTAATTGCCTAAATGAACTCTATACTGTTATAATTATTCAGGCAACTCGTATGCTACTATTAAGTTGTCGCCATAAATTGTTATGGAGGGGGTCGTAAATTAGGGGAGGAGAAGGCATGTAAATATGTTTGTTCAATGTAACAGAGAAATAACCTGGTAGTTGGATGAATAGGATAAAACTTTTAAGTTTAAAAAAGGAGCATTCCTGTAATGAATAAAAATGCTGTTTGAAAAAAGAAGTACCTCCTGCTAGCATACGAGGTGTCTGCCATAGAGCACGACCCTTAAATAGCAGAGGAGGTACTAACATGAAGTATACCCAAAACAAGAAGATTGAGCAAGTCAATGAATCAACACTAATTATCGGAGCAGATATTGCAAAACAGAAACACATTGCCAGAGCTCAAGATTTCCGCGGAATAGAGTTTGGCAGAGCACTAACCTTTGACAACAGCCGGGATGGTTTTATCAAACTTTTAAACTGGATCAAAAACCTGAAAGAAGAGCAAGATAAGCAGCAAGTAATTTTTGGCATAGAACCTACCGGCCAGTATTGGCTGCCGCTGGCACAGTTTTTAAGGCAACACGGCATCAAAATAGTTTTGGTTAACCCATTACATGTAAAGAAAAGTAAAGAACTAGACGACAATTCACCGACTAAAAATGATGTTAAAGACGCCCGAGTAATTGCCCAACTAGTAAAGGACGGGCGGTACTCTGAACCAAATATACCCACCGAAATTTATGCTGAACTTCGAGTGGGAATGAACATGCGAGACCGCTTGATAGAAGACATGCAATGCATAAAAGGGCGGATTGACAATTGGCTTGACCGTTACTTTCCCGAATTCAATACCGTCTTTAAAAGCTGGGAGGGCAAGGCGGCACTATTAACCTTACAGTCCTTCCCACTACCGCAAGAGATCACGGATAAAGGTATAGAAGGCATATTAGAGTGTTGGAAACAAGAAATTAAGCGAGCAGTGGGAAAGAAACGGGCGGTAGAGTTATTGGAAGCAGCTAAAGAAAGCATTGGGCTTACTGAGGGGTTAATTATGGCAAGGCAGGAACTCAAGACCCTTCTGAGCCAATACAGCGTGCTTAAGCGGGAAATAGAACAGCTAATGGAACAAATAGAAAACATCCTTAAAGAGATACCAGGCACACAAGAAATGATGACAATTCCTGGTGTAGGCATAGTCACAGTAGCAGGCTTTCTGGCGGAGGTGGGTAATCTTGAAAACTACCATCACCCCCGGCAGATACAGAAGCTGGCAGGGTTAAACTTAAAGGAAAACAGCTCCGGTAAGCATAAAGGGCAAACCCGTATCACTAAAAGAGGTCGCCCGCGCTTAAGGGCACTGCTTTACAAGTGCACCATGCCATTAGTAGCAAAGAATCCCGAATTTAAAGCCCTGCATTGCTACTATACAACACGGATAGAAAACCCGCTTAAGAAAAAACAGTCGTTGATAGCTCTAAGTTGTAAGTTAATTCGAGTGTTGTTTGCTCTTGGTAAGAAGAAGACATCCTACGATGGCAGGAAGTTATTAAAAGACAGCTCAATAATTTTATTACAGGAAGCAGCTTAAAAACAAACAATATTATTTTACAGGCGAATACTTAGTTTAAAGGACTTAGAAAACCATAACCATTGACAATAGGAGCACGGAGCAGCCAGGTACTATACAATCCATACGGGCAAAGACCCTGCTAAGGAGCATAAACTGGCCTCCATCCCTGGATAGGTAGAACGAAGGAATGTACAGGGCCAATTGGACCCGGTGAGACATGGGAGGGTAAACCGCCAAGGGAGATGTGGAGATCCAATGTGCCGACATATTTTACCACAAAGTAAGACCCTTGAGGGAAGGCACCCCATGCTTACATAATATTGTATATCTTCAAAATCTATCTATCTCTTAATTAATCAATGATTATGAAATTCTAAGAATAAGCGAGTATACGTAAGAAAAACTTATTTTATAGAGGGAGGAAATATGTTTAAAAAAGGGATAACTATTTTGATATGCTGCCTATTTTTGTTTGGGGCGGCGGCAGGGTGTGCTAATGATGGCACTTCAACAGAAGCTAATGGTGAAAACGGAGAAAAGGAAAAGTTTTCTTACGCCATGAGCGGCCTTTACCGTCCTTTCAATTATAAGGACAGCGGCGATCTGACTGGTTTTGATGTGGAAATAGGAGAGGAAATTGCTGAGCGTTTGGGTATGGAAGCCGATCCTGTCACAAATCCATGGGAATCATTGATTCAGGGTTTAAAGGCAGAAAAGTATGATGCTATCATCGGCAGTATGGCTATTACAGATGAACGACTAGAACAGGTCGATTTTTCCCGTCCATACTACCGTTCAGGAGCACAGGTCTATGCTGCTAAAGACAATGATGAAATCAATAGTGAAGATGATTTAAAGGATAAAACTATCGGTGTTGTCAAGTCTAGCACCTTTAGAGATGTGGCTTTGGAATACACCAGTGAGGATAATGTAACCGGTTATGACAGCGATGTTATAGCACTGCAGGACCTGCCAACTGGTAGAGTTGATGCGGTAATAACTGATAGGATGGTCGGCGTCGTAGCTATTAATGAAGAGGATTTAGCGATCAAGGAAGTCGACGAGCCATTATGGATAGATGAAATGGCTATCGCTGTCAGAAAAGGTGACAATGAGTTATTAGAAGATATCAATGCAGCACTTGAGGAAATGATTGAAGATGGAACTTACGAAGAAATCAGCATGAAATGGTTTGACGAAAACATTCTTGGCGAGTAACGAATAACGGATGCACGTGTGGGGTGAATAGTAATTAATATCTACCAGATATTTATAGAGAACGCTTCAGCTTTTTTAGAGGCAACAGTTGTAACACTAAAATTGACAACTGTTTCACTGTTACTGGCGATGGTTATCGGCCTGGTGATTGCATTTTGTAAGATCTCGAAAAGCCGCGTTCTTTACAGTATAGCTCAACTATATATTACAGTCATTCGGGGTACACCCCTGATTGTACAGTTGATGTTCCTGTATTTTGGCATAATCAAGCTAGTGGTACTCCCTGCTTTTTGGGCAGGGTCCCTAGCGCTGGCGATTCATGCCGGAGCCTATATAGCGGAAATCTTTCGAGGGGCTATTCAGTCAATCAGCACCGGGCAGATGGAAGCGGCTAGATCAGTAGGCATGAGTAAGACACTGGCTATGAGGCGTATCATTTTGCCACAGGCATTTAAAAGGGCGGTTCCACCGCTCGGGAACCAGTTTATTATCGGCCTCAAAGATTCGTCATTGGTTGCCTATCTAGGGGTTTCTGAAATATATGGGACTGCTCTTACTGAGCAAGCCGCCAATTTCATGCCTCTCGAGACCTATTTAGTGGCTGGAATGTACTACCTGGTGTTGGTGGTCATCTTTACATACCTAGTGAACAAGCTGGAAATCAAGCTGGATGTTGAAAAGGGGGGAGAAGTTAGTTGATAAAAATAAAGAATTTAAGTAAACATTTTGGAAAACTTCATGTTTTAAAAGACATAAACCTGCATATAAAAAACCGTGAGGTTGTTGTGCTTATAGGAGCCAGTGGTTCCGGGAAAAGCACTTTGCTGAGATGCATAAACTTCCTGGAGATGATGGATAAAGGGGGATGCATTCAGCTGATGGGGAAAGATGTGAATCCCAAAAAAGATAATTTAAACCTGGTTCGCCAGAATGTTGGTATGGTTTTTCAGCATTTCAATCTGTTTCCCCATAAAACTGTTTTGGAAAATGTCATCGAAGCTCCAATTTATGTGAAAAAAATGAAACCTGAAGAGGCGCGGAAAGTTGGTCTCGATATACTTGAAAAGGTTGGCATGCTGGATAAGGCTAACTGTTATCCATCCCAACTTTCTGGTGGACAGCAGCAGAGGGTGGCTATCGCCAGGTCGTTGGCTATGAATCCAGCAATTATGCTGTTCGATGAGCCGACATCTGCTCTTGATCCCGAGTTGGTGAATGAAGTTCTGCAGGTCATGAAAGAGTTGGCTCAGGACGGAATGACGATGGTTGTTGTCACCCATGAGATGGGATTCGCCAAAGAGGTTGCTGACCGCGTGATTTACATTGATGAAGGGCGTATTGTAGAGGAAGGGAAACCTGAGCAGGTATTTGACTCTCCTAGTCAAGAAAGGACTGAAACCTTCCTGGCTAAAGTTATATAAATAAAGTTAGGTAAGGGTTACTGTTGTGAATGCTGACAGGTAATGGTGAGCAAGCTCGAGCGCTGCATAAGCTGTTCGAGAACTGGTTCGATAATTGGATGGAAAAGATATAAAAGGTGTGTTGAGTGCAGGCTTTCCCATTGTATGAGAAAACCTGCTTTTTTCTTTTTCAGGTGCCTGGCACCATTTATGCAGAGGGATAATAGCAAAAATTATATAGCGGTTACACAGATATGAAACGTGGGCGATTCCCACATAACGGGATCGCCCATATTATTTATTACTACAAATACTATTTTGCAAAAACAATAGGCAGACCATAGCTATATGGAAGAAAATGTGATATAATTAAGATCAGTAAATAAATATGCTCCTGGGAACAGATGAAGGTGCCAATATGGAAAAATGAATACATGATGAGTTGAATATTCAATTAGGGGATGATGTTGTAAGGATAAAGCAAGCCTCAAGCACAGGGTAAAGATCGGAGGGATTATCATGGATACTGTAAAAATAGAATTAGAGATCCCAAGGGTACTTGCAGAATATGCTGATATTAATAGTGAAGAATATAAGAAAAAAATCAATCAAATAATGTTATATGAACTTGTGAAGAGTGAAAAGATATCCATAGGTAAAGCGGCTGAAGCTATGGGTATGAGGAAAATAGATTTTATAACTGATTTAGGGAAGATGGATATCCCGTATTTTGACTTCAGCGTAGAAGAGCTTATGGAAGATGTTAAAAGTGCACGTCCAAGTGAAGTGGAATCAGAATGATTGTTATTTCAGATACTACTCCAATTCTTTCATTAATTAAAATAGATCGTTTAAAAATCCTTGAAGAATTATATAAAAAAATTATAATACCCAAAGCAGTTTATGACGAATTGATTATTAATATCGATTATCAAGATGAAATAGATATAATAAAAAGATGTACTTTTATACAAATTGAAAATGTAGAAGAGAACTTATCAGTAGTACTTTTACAAAGAGAGCTGAAGCTAGACAGAGGTGAGAGTGAAGCGATAGTCTTAGCAAAAAATATTAATGCAGATTTAATTATTATAGATGAACGAAAGGCGAGAAGAATAGCTAAAGATGTTGGACTGAAAGTAACTGGTACCTTAGGTATATTGGTTGAAGCAAAACAACAAGGGTTAATAAAAGAATTAAAATCGTTACTTGACGAGCTTATGGATAATAATATAAGAATTAGTAGAAAACTATATATGGAAATATTAAATTTAGTAGAAGAATAACTTTAAGTAGGATGGTACCTGGGGTACCCGGTACCTTTGCGAAACGCTTCAGTCATTTCACTGGTCAAAGAGATGTTATCATCCGGATCCGGGATCTCCTCCCGAGGCATCCAGATTCCGACGGACAGTTCATCCTCATTGAGATGGATCGTGCCGCCTCCATCCAGCTCAGGACAAAAGAGGACGTACCTTATTTGTCACATTGCCACCTTTTATTTATCATTTGACGGTTTCCAGCAAAAAAAGAATTCCTCTTCATTGCAGATTGAATAGAATATGGTTTAAAGCCATCTGTTTTATCCAAACCCAAAGAAGCAGCTATAAATACTACAAATACTATTTTGCAAAAACAGTAGTGCAGGCCATATTCAAAAAATCGCCTTCCATCCCAACCATGAAAGGGTGGGCTTTCCCAGGAAAATTTCCCCTGGGTGCTTTCATCGACAATCCTGTTCGGCTTCATTTATGGACAAGTTGTAGTGGCGTTTTGAATATACAGAGCTTTTTCATGTTTGTCGGGCTTTCATCTGAAATATTTGATAGAATGAAAGCTGCAATGCAAACGATGATAAGGGGTGTTCACCATTATAGATATTATTCAGATAACAGCCAGGGAGTTGGGGCTTTCTCAGAAAAGCGTTGCTAGTACTGTAAAGATGCTTGATGAGGGAAACACAGTTCCTTTTATCGCCAGGTATAGAAAAGAAATGACTGGAGAGCTGGATGAAACTCAGATCCGTCAGATAGAGGAGAGGGTGGGGCATTATCGTGCCCTCGAACAGCGCAAAGAGGAAGTAATCAGGCTGATCGATGAACAGGGGAAATTAACTTATGAGCTGCGCAATAAGATCGAAAAGGCTGCTAAACTGAGTGAAGTAGAGGACATCTATCGTCCCTTCAGGCCGAAGCGGCGAACCAGGGCCAGTATGGCCAGGGAAAAAGGTTTGGAGCCTTTGGCAGAGTTTTTTCTATCCTTCCCTGCTGTCGGTTCTGTGGAAACAGAAGGGGCAAAGTACCTGACAAAAGATGTGCCAACTGTTGAGGATGCACTGCAGGGGGCGATGGATATTATCGCTGAGGATATTGCAGATGACCCCAAGGTGCGCGGCTGGGTGCGTGACTACACCAGGCGGCACAGCTACCTGGTGAGCCGAGCTAAAGATGCTGAAAAAGATTCTGTTTATGAAATGTACTATGAATTCAAAGAGCCATTTTCTAAAGTGCCTGCACACCGTGTGCTGGCCATCAACCGCGGGGAACACGAGGAATTTTTACAAGTATCGATAGCTGTGGAATCTGAGCCGATACTTTCCTGGTTGAATGAAAATTTCGTCCAAGAAAACAGCATTACCACCGATCTGGTGAAAAGGGCTGCAGCTGATGCCTATAAGCGTCTGGTTGCTCCTGCTGTGGAGCGGGAACTGCGTGCTGAGCTGACCGATAAGGCCTCCGAACAGGCGATTAATGTTTTCTCCAAGAATTTGCGCAGCCTGCTTTTGCAGCCACCTGTGCGGGGGAAGATGGTGCTAGGAGTCGACCCTGCTTATAGGACAGGGTGTAAGTGGGCTGTTGTGGATCAGACCGGTAAATTGCTGAAGGTAGGGGTCGTTTACCCTACACCACCTCAAAATAAGATCCGTGAGGCAGAGAATATTTTCACAAAACTGATAGAGGAGCACAAGATAGAAGTGATCACCATCGGTAATGGCACTGCATCCCGGGAGACAGAGCAGTTTGTGGCCGGATTGATTCAGAAGGTGAACAAGCCGGGGTTGGCTTATGTGATCGTAAGTGAGGCCGGGGCCAGCGTCTATTCAGCATCAAAGCTGGCCATCAAGGAATTTCCGGACATGGATGTCTCACAGCGAAGCGCAGTTTCCATCGCCCGCCGGCTGCAGGATCCATTGGCTGAACTGGTGAAAATAGAGCCAAAGGCTGTTGGGGTAGGGCAGTATCAACATGATGTACCCCCTAAGCGCTTAGATGAAAGTCTGTCCAAGGTTGTGGAGTCAGCGGTAAACCATGTGGGTGTCGATCTGAACACAGCTTCTGCTCCACTGCTCAGCTATGTATCAGGGATCAATGCTACTGTTGCTGAAAATATTGTCTGCTTCCGTGAGGAGAAGGGTGTTTTTGAAAACAGAAAGCATCTGTCCGCTGTGCCGCGCCTGGGGCCAAAGACCTTTGAACAGTGTGCCGGCTTTATGAGGATCAGCGGTGGAGAGAATCTACTCGATGCCACACCGATTCATCCTGAGTCTTATGAGCTGACATATCGGCTCTTGGAATCGATCGGGGCGTCTTTGGATGAGCTCGGAACATCAGAACTGCGCAGCAAACTTGTACACCTGGACATTGAAAAGACTGCACAAGAGCTGGATGCCGGTGTGCCAACACTAAAGGACATCATCGAAGCCTTACTGCGCCCAGGCAGAGATCCAAGAGAAGACCTGCCAAAGCCAGTTTTCAGGACCGATGTGCTCAGTATAGAGGACTTAAAATCAGGGATGGAGTTAAAGGGCGTTGTGCGCAATGTGGTGGATTTTGGTGCTTTCGTAGATATAGGTATCGAAAACGACGGCTTGGTGCATATCTCAGAGCTGAGTGATGAATATGTCAGAAACCCACTAGATGTGGTGGCTGTAGGGGATGTAGTCACAGTCCGAGTGCTTTCCGTAGATGTACAAAGAGGCCGCATCTCCCTATCCATGAAACCATGACCAATCACGGGGACGGTTCCGGTGATTGGTCGTGGTACAAGCAGGCAAAAAGGTGGCAAACGAAACGTCCCCTTGCCACTATTTTTCCACCAAGCTCCAGTTGGGTGCCAAGGGGGTTGTTGTAGATGTATGCCCCAGAATGGAATTAACTTTCTTTCCTTCCAGGAGAAACTGAACTTTATTTACTCCGGGGAGTTCAGCCAGTGAATTGGTGATGGAGTAGAGTGTCATCGTTTCTCCTGCAGAACCTCCCGAATGTTTGGCCTGAAACTCCTTGGAAAAGTCTACATAAACGACACCGTATTCCACTTTAATAGAGCGTAGTTTTGACTCCTGAGGTACTGTCCGAGATAGTTTGGAGCTTTTCGGCCCCCTAATCAGTTCATTGATCACCGCTTCTGCAGTCCTTTTCCCCTTTATCGTCACTTCACGAGTTTCCGGCCTTAAACATGTAGATTGATTATCACTAAAATAAAGGGTAAGCTTCAACTTGGTTACCGCTGGTTCTGTGCTGGCACCTGTCTTATTATCAGGTTTTGTTTCAGGCTTAGTCACAGGTTTAGTATCAGGTTTCGTTGTGCTGCTGTTATTGTCAGTCGGTTCATCCTTATCCGATGGTGTCCCACTTTTGTCTGAATTATCGTTATCATCTGCATCATCCATATCATTCGTATCATTATACTCTGTCGTGGGTTCATTTTCTGGGTTCTGTTCGGCATTTTGCTTGCTGCATCCTGCAGTGGCCAACATAAGGGCCAAGGCCAATATTAGAGTACCCAATACAATTTTCCAGGAAATTGTCAATGGCCATTTGAAAATCCGCACTTTTGGCCACGAAAAGTCGTCAACTATATTATGGAAACATCATCCCTCCTTTACCTGACTAACATGAGGCGGCACCAGACGGTTACGAATTCGATAACTGTCCCCGCGTAAGGTAATTACGTGGGCATGGTGTAACAGACGGTCCAAAAGGGCTGCCGCTGTGCCTGGACTTGTAAACAGGGTTCCCCATTCACTAAAATCCAAATTGCTAGTAACAATCAAGGATACGTTTTCATATGCCCTACTAATTAACTGGAATAGGTGGTCAGAAGCTGTCTTGTCAAGGGTTAAATAACCCACTTCGTCCAGGATAATCAGATCGTTTCGCAGTAAGGCCCGCATGTATTGAGAGAGACTGCCATCGGCCAGGCTAGCATACATTTTAGTGGTTAGATCGTCCATCGTTATGAACAGGACATGGTAGCCTGCGTTTACTGCCTCAATACCTAGGGCGATACCAAGATGCGATTTCCCGACCCCCGGTGGTCCAAGAAAGATTAGATTCTCCCGTTTAGTGATGAATTCCAATGTAGCTAAATCACGAATGGTTTGTTGGCTTACTGAGGTCTGGTAGGAAAAATCAAAATCATCCAGGGTATGCCAGGCGGGAAAGCGGGCAGCTTTCAGGCGGCGTTGCCGCTGAGTGGTTTCCCTACCGGTAACCTCCTCTTGAACAATGTAGGCCAGGAAATCAAGATATGAGGGTTCCTCTTCAAGGGCTACCTCATTGATGTCGTCCAGTGTATCCCGTATGTGCCGTAGTTTCAGACGCTTTAAGTTTTGTTCAAGAGTTTCCCGATCCGCAACACCAATAGTCCGAATCATTGGGCCGCCCCCAATCCCCCGTAGTAGCTTAAATCTCGTTTTTCCACCTGAACATCTAGATTGGTGGAAAGGGGTGCGGTTTCAACACCGTCTATTTCCGGTAAGCTCTCTGGAGCTGATTCGTAACGTCTCAAAATACCTTTTAGGCTTCCATAACCAAAGGATCCATACTTTAAAGCCCGCTGCATAGCCTGACTTATGGAAACGGGGGAATAAGATTTAGTTAAGGCGATGATTTTTTCCATTTGATCCCGTAGGCTTCCCACCCTGTTCCTGCTTAAGCCTTGCAGGTAAGCCTCTGCCTCTGGAGCAAGACCCTCAAACTTGGCTTGTAGTGGGTTTGAAGGGGTTTTACGTTGTTTGGCCAGCTCATGCGCCGGGTAGTGCTCATCCCGGATGATACGTTTGCCACGGCCATACTCAAGCTGGATGGTGTCTACTACGCCCCGATCGTCTAGCAGTTCCAGGTGGTTCTCATATCGCCGAAAGCGCACTCGTTGCCGGGCCCACCGGGACGGCACAGAGTACTGGTTACCCTCCACCGAAATTAGGTTGGTACGGGTGGCCCTGCGGTCTTCTAACACGAAGGGATGTGCAGCTGATTCTGATAGGGGCTGCAGGTAATTTCGTTCATCGCTTAGCCGCTCAAAAGGTACCTCACCGGTGGTGCCGTGTATCCGGATGTTAGCCTTATTATTACACCAATCCAATGCCTGATGGTTCAGATCTATCAGGTCGTTGAACTCACGACCGTAAAAGAAACCTCGGCGCACATATTTGACCATTGATTCCACTTTGCCCTTCGATTCGGCATCGTAAGTCCAACATGCTTTCGGGGTAAACCCGGTAGCCAATGCAAAATGGAGAAGGTTTTCGTTAAACCGAACTATTTTTCCCACCCGCTCGGAAACCACAACCCTGGCGTTATCAAATACGATTTCCCGTGGGACGCCACCGATGTACGCCAATGCACGGTACAGACAGGAAAGAAATGTGGCCATATCTGTCCGTACCACAAACTCTACATAGCTAACACGGCTCCAACAGAGTGTGAAAACAAAGGCGTAAAGCTTATAGGTGGCTCCGTCCACCACGATGGTGCCAAAATGGCCCCAGTCCGCCTGTGCCTGCTCACCGGGTAGGGTTTCAAAGGGCTTATATTCACGGTGTTTTTGGGGGCGTATTGAAGCCACATAGCGGCGCAAGGTGCGGGCGGAACCCTTGTAGCCTCTAGCCTTGATCTCATCAAACAACCGATCTGCAGAAAGTTCGGGGTATTTCTCCAATCGCTTTATGATATAATTTTGATATGGGTCGACTAGTTTTGGTCTTGGCCCATAGCTAACTGTTTCCAATGGCGAACCATCCCAATACTTGCTTACTGTATCCCGACTAATTCCTAACCTTCGAGCTATTGCTCTTTTTGATAGACCTTGTTTTTTTAACTGCATAATGTCCACAATCATTGATACCTCCGTCAATTCCAGGTTCACTCCCTCGCTCTGATTTGGTGGTGCTTATCAGAGCATAATTAGGGGGTGAACCTTCTTTTACCTGCTATGTTATTTGAAGGTGGTCTACTTTTCGTGGCCATTTATGCTGATTTTATACTGGCCATTAACAGAAATTCGTCTGCTCATAAACATTTCAATTCTCCTTTTCCTTTCATATTTCAAAAACCTCATCAACCGGTTTTAACCGGTCTAAATATAACTATAGCAGGGAGATATTTCATCACTATCATATTTTATGACTATAGTATTGCAAAATGTTTCTAGTTGTTTATAAAGAGAAATGGGTTATAGAATATGGGTTAATCCAAAGGAGGAAGCAATGGAACATGGTAAAAAGCGACAAGAGGGCCGTTTCGGTTATGGCGTGTCCTGGATCATGACAAAAGGACCGTCCCCGCGTCATGCCCGGGCGTCACTCTTTCATACATTGACAAGTTAATATTCCCTAGTTACTATATTATTAGCCGTCTAATCAATTATGAGGTGTCTACTGATGCAGTTTAATAATTCTGATTCGCTGTATAGGGTATTTTGTGAGACAATACGTTTTCATTACTGCCGTACCTATAAACTTCTAGAGAAAATAGGGGTCTATCCGGGGCAGCATCGGCTGCTTTTCTCGCTGACCACAAAGGGTGGCCAGAGTCAAAAGGAGTTGGCGGATAAGCTTCATATTAAAGCTGCCACAATGACAGTTATGTTAAACAGATTGGAAAAGTCGAAACTGATCAAACGGTGCCCGGACAATGAAGATCGGCGTGTCTCCAGAGTATTTCTGACTGAGAAGGGCAATAAAGCTTCCCTAGAGATAAAGAAGGGTTTAAAGAGGATAGAAGAAGAGTGCTTTGGCAGCTTTACAGCGGAGGAGCGTGCTTTGCTGCAGAAACTGCTGCTAAAGATGCGGGAAAATCTAGCCAATGCAATTGAGTGTGATAGCTAATCGTTTTCATGATTGGTCGTTGCCCAGGTATAGGAGAGGATAATTTGCTCAAGTTATTTAGATTGTTGAAACCTTATATATTAGCTATTATTGCTACTGCTGTTTTGACATTTCTGCATGCCATGTCAGAACTGTTTCTGCCGAAGCTGATGGCCGATATTGTCAATATTGGCATTGTCAATGGCGATATGGAATACATTTTGACAACTGGTTTCCGTATGCTATTAGTTGCTGTTCTCGGTACAGCTACTGCTATTCTGGCCGGTTTTCTTTCAGCCAGGGTAGCGATGGGGTTTGGCAAGATTCTCCGCAATAAAGTTTTTCCCCATGTGGAGGGTTATACTTTCCAAGAATTCAATAAGTTTGGTACATCATCACTGATCACCAGAACGACTAACGATATTATGCAGATTCAGCAAATGGCTATCGTTATGCTGCGTATGATGCTTAAGGCGCCCTTGATGTGCATCGGTGGAGTTTTTATGGCGGTAACAACAGATGCGAGATTATCGATGTACATTATTCTGATCCTACCCATTTTGGCAGTGCTTATTTATGTGGTAATCCGTTTCAGTATGCCCCTTTTTCAAGAGATACAGAACAAAATTGATCAGATCAACCTTGTTTTGCGGGAAAGGCTGACCGGTATTAGGGTAATCAGAGCTTTCAACCGTGTTGATCATGCGATCAGGCGCTTTGATAAATCCAATAGGGAGCTTACCAGTACCTCAATCAGTGTTAATAAGATTATGGCTGCTTTAATGCCGATCATGATATTGTTGCTCAATCTTACAATAATAATAGTTATCTGGTTTGGTGGAATCCGTATTGATAATGGTTATATGCAGGTCGGTGATCTGATGGCCTTTATCCAATATGTGAGTCAGATTATGTTTTCGCTGATGATGATGTCCATGCTGTTTGTTATGGTCCCTCGGGCTTCAGTCTCTGCGGGTAGGATCAACGCTGTTCTGGAAACACCTAGCTGGCCAGAAGATGTGGATGGTGTTGATAGGTGGGATGCTGACAAGAATGATGACAGCATAGATGATAAACAGAATTGCACCTGCTCCTTAGCTGCGCAAGGCCCTGATGAAGGGGAAAGGGATGGCACTTTGGCCGACAGTGATGCCAACGACACTGACAATGTCACTGAGCATGATGGTAATGCAGCCGCTGTAGATAATGATGGCAGGGCAAAAGGAGAGGGCTGTGTTGAATTTAGAGATGTTACCTTCAGCTATCCGGGTGCCGAAAAGCCTGTTCTCAGTGGGGTTTCGTTCACTGTTCAGCCAGGTGAAATAACAGCCATTATCGGGGGCATCGGTTCGGGGAAATCTACACTGATTCAGCTAATTCCGCGTTTTTACGATGTTGACAAGGGCAGCATCCTGATTGACAAGGTGGATGTTCGTGAAATAGCTGTGAAAACCCTGAGGGCAAAGGTCGGTTATGTTCCCCAGAAGGCTGTTTTGTTTAGCGGGAGTATCGCTGAAAATATCAGATATGGGAAGGAAGATGCTTCAGATGAGGAGGTGCGGCAGGCAGCTGAAATCGCACAGGCTGCCGAATTCATCCAGGGAATGCCGGAGGGCTTTAATTCCTTCATCGCCCAGGGTGGCACAAATCTCTCCGGAGGGCAGAAGCAGCGCCTGTCCATCGCTCGTGCCATAGTCAGGAGGCCATCTATTTATATATTTGATGACTGCTTTTCTGCCCTTGACTATAAAACAGATGCCAGGCTGCGGGCAGCGTTGAGGAAGGAAACGGCTGACGCAGCTGTGCTCATTGTTGCCCAGAGGATCAGCACAGTCATTGATGCAGACCAGATCATTGTTTTGGATGAGGGTAAAGTCGTGGGCATTGGTAAGCACAGGGAGCTTTTAGATACTTGCAGTGTATACCGTGAGCTGGTGTCTTCACAGCTGTCACTGGAGGAATTAGCATGAGTGAAGAACAAAGAAATAGAGGCTCAATTAAAGGACAGAGCCCAATTGGCAGAGGAGGCCGCCCTGGAGGCCGCGGACTGGGTGGCCATGGCAGAATGCCTGTTGAGAAGGCAAAGGACTTTAAGGGAACATTAAAAAGGCTGATCAGGCGTTTAAAACCCTATCGGTTTCAGCTTTTGGCTGTGATGATATTGGCAACTCTCAGCACAGTCTTCTATATTGTCAGCCCTAAAATCATGGGGCTGGTGACCACTGAGCTGTTTGAAGGTGTTATTGTTTCTGGAGATGGTGTGGATTTCGGTTATATAGCGCAAATTCTCCTTATTTTGGCCGGTCTCTATATTGGAAGTTCAGTTTGCAGCTATTTTCAGCAAGTTATAATGGTAGGTGTTGCACAAAACACGGTTTACCAAATGCGCAGCGATATCAATGAAAAACTGGCCAGGCTGCCCCTCAGGTTTTTTGATGAACGCACCCATGGAGAGATCTTAAGCCGTGTTACCAATGA
This sequence comes from Syntrophaceticus sp., assembly GCA_050949745.1. Taxonomy (GTDB): domain Bacteria; phylum Bacillota; class DSM-12270; order Thermacetogeniales; family Thermacetogeniaceae; genus Syntrophaceticus. Next base: position 126,046 of record JBMNGF010000015.1, read on the forward strand.
TATTGATACCATCAGTAACTCACTGGGCCAGAGTTTGACCCAGTTGGTGACTTCTGCAGTCACTTTGGTCGGTATTATTGTGATGATGCTGACCATCAGCCCGTTGATGACGGTGCTCATCTGTTTTATCATTATACCCCTTTCTTTTGTTGTGGTGAGATCTATAACATTACGCTCGCAAAAATACTTTGCTCGCTTTCAAAAGGTCCTGGGTGAACTCAATGGCCATGTTGAAGAGATGTATACAGGCCACCAGATAATTAAGGCCTTCGGACGGGAGGGCAGGTCGATCAGAGAGTTTGAGCAGGTCAATGAAGAGCTATATGATGCCGGGTGGAAGGCGCAATTTATGTCAGGTATTATGATGCCTTTGATGGTCTTGATCAACAACATGGGATATGTGGTTATCTGTGTGGTAGGTGGTTATGCTGTTATGAATAGAGCTGTGGCTATCGGAGATGTCCAGGCATTTCTTCAATATTCGAAAGAGTTTACCCATCCCATTTCCCAAACTGCCAATGTGGCAAATATTATTCAATCGATCATCGCCTCGGCAGAGCGTGTTTTTGAAATTCTTGACGAACCGGAGGAAGAGCCTGACAGGGCTGACGCTGGGGTAATCGAGTTTCCCCGAGGTGATGTGCAATTTAAAAATGTAAAATTCGGCTATGAAAAAGATGCGGTATTATTTGATGATATGAATATAAATGTCAAGCAAGGCCAGACGATTGCTATCGTAGGGCCTACCGGAGCGGGGAAAACCACACTGGTCAATCTATTGATGCGCTTTTATGAGATAGATGCCGGAAAAATAACTGTCGATGGCCTAGACATCAGAGATCTCAAGCGGGGTGAGTTGCGCAGTATTTTCGGCATGGTTCTACAGGATACTTGGCTGTTCAATGGAACGATTAAAGAAAACATTGCCTATGGCAGTGGGGGAGCATCAGATGATGAGATTTTTCAGGCAGCAGAAGCTGCCCATGCCGACCATTTTATCAGGACTCTTCCTGACGGCTATGATACAGTGCTCGATGAAGAAGCCTCTAATATTTCCCAGGGGCAAAAACAGCTGCTCACTATTGCCCGAGCAATTTTGGCAGATCCGGCAGTGCTGATCCTTGATGAAGCCACAAGCAATGTAGATACAAGAACAGAACTGTTGATTCAAAAGGCCATGGCTAGGTTGCAGAAGGGGAGAACCAGTTTCGTTATCGCCCATCGGCTGTCCACTATCCGTGATGCAGATTTAATACTGGTGATGCGTGATGGCAGTATTGTCGAAAAAGGAACCCATACAGAGCTGTTGGCAAAAGGCGGTTTCTATGCAGAGCTCTACTACAGCCAGTTTGCTGACGGCCCGTTGCTTTCAACAAGCAACCCAGCAGCACAAATGTAGGGATGTATGCAGTGGGGACGGTTCCCGTTGCATTTCTGGAGGGTGCCAGGCACCATTTATGCAGTTTATACAGGTGATTATGCATAAAAGGGAAATAATGGGAAGCGATTCGCCCTCACGTTACTTAAAACAACACCTTATGCCGCGCCGAGGTTGTGATGCACTGGGACAGTTCCTGTTGCATTTTTTCGAATGGTACGAAATGATGGCAGTCACCGAAAGATGCTGTTTGTTTAGATAAGATCGTCCCTGGCCGCCTGCAACTCATACATTGTGTTATAAGCCATTAACTGGTAGAATAAAAAGTGTGAATGAAAGTGAAAATGTTTTTTATACGTCAATTGCTAGAGGAGGGAAGAGTAGTATATGAGAATTTATTAGAGAAAAATTTAAGCAAAAAAATTAGTTGGGCCCGTTATGGAGATTATATGAGGAAAGCAGAGAACGCAATGAGCAAACTAATGGTTATCGCATTGGGAGGCAACTCCCTGATCAAGGAGAATGGCAAAAACAGTGCCGAAGATCAGCTGGAGGTTGTCCAGTCTACCTGCAAGCATATTGTGGGTCTTGTCAAAAAGGGGTTCAAGGTGGTCATCACCCATGGAAATGGCCCCCAGGTCGGTTTTAATTTATTAAGGTCGGAGGCTGCCAAAGAGCAATTACCCCCACAGCCCCTTGATGTGTGTGTGGCAGAGACCCAGGGTTCCATCGGCTACATGCTTCAGCAAGCCCTAGTGAACGAATACCGCAGCCAGGGCATTGATAAGGATGTTGTCACTGTGGTTACCCAGGTAAAAGTGGAGGCAGATGATGAGGCTTATTCCAAGCCGAGCAAACCAGTTGGCCCTTTTTATGATCGAGAAGAAGGACAGCATTTGATGCATGAAAAGGGATGGGACATGGTTGAGGATTCCGGAAGGGGATACAGGCGGGTGGTGGCTTCACCGCAGCCAGTAGAGATCGTGGAATACAGAGCAATTCGTGTCCTTATAGAGCAAGGATTCACAGTAATCGCCTGCGGCGGTGGGGGAATACCGGTCACCGAAGAGAAAGGGGCGGGCTACATGGCCACGACAGGTGGTACAGGAATGCCGATCTCCAGTATGGAGGGAAAGGCACTGGCGGGATCCGCGGCAGTGATCGATAAAGACCGGGCCGGTAGCTTGCTTGCTAGTCTCCTGGATGCAGACATACTGGTTATCCCCACCGGTGTCAGCAAGGTATACTTGAACTTTAGGAAGCCCAACCAGGTTGAGCTTGACACCATTTCCCTGGAAGAAGCACGGCTTTATTTAGAACAGGGACACTTCGCTGCAGGCAGTATGGGGCCAAAGATCGAAGCAGCTGTCACTTTCCTGGAGGGCGGGGGGAAAGAAGTCATCATCACCTTGCCAGAGCTGATCGAAGAGGCCGTCCTGGGCAATGCCGGTACCCACATCTGCAGATAAATGCACTGGGGACGGTTAAACTGTTGCATCATGGTGCCTGGCACCATTTATGCACTTTATGCATGTGTTTATGTATAATAGGGAAATACTTCTATAATGATTATTGTCGCATTACTTTGTCGCAGCACTGACATGGTTGCGGGCAGCGGAAACCAGATTTCGCTGCCTTTATTTGTTGGCGTTGCCTCTGACTGCGGTGTGCTGTAAAATTGGATAAATTATTTTTGAAGCCCCTCCGAAAAAATCTTTTAGTTTACATAATTATTAGCCCTTGCCCCTGATCCCTACGGCAACAGGATGCTTTTTTTCAGGAATCCTTAACAGCAGATCAGTTTTCTTAAAGAGTTAAGTGGTGCCCATTAAAGTTCTTTAAATCAAAGGTGAAAAAACAAGTCAAAAATAAAGAAAATTTATCCACAAATAAGTTAGTATTATAGGCTTTTTTACTGGCATTGTTTTTGCAACTAAATATATATGGATATCTTTTTGGATATGGATTGGGGACGGTTGCTGCCGCATCAATCAAGTACTTCCTTTCCCTTTCGGCCGTTCCCAATCACTAAATAAAAATAAAATAATAAGGAGCATTCCTGTAATGAATAAAAATGCTGTTTGAAAAAAGAAGTACCTCCTGCTAGCATACGAGGTGTCTGCCATAGAGCACGACCCTTAAATAGCAGAGGAGGTACTAACATGAAGTATACCCAAAACAAGAAGATTGAGCAAGTCAATGAATCAACACTAATTATCGGAGCAGATATTGCAAAACAGAAGCACATTGCCAGAGCTCAAGATTTCCGCGGAATTGAGTTTGGCAGAGCACTGACCTTTGACAACAACCGGGATGGTTTTATCAGGCTTTTAAACTGGATCAGAAACCTGAAAGAAGAGCAAGATAAGCAGCAAGTAATTTTTGGGATAGAACCTACCGGCCAGTATTGGCTGCCGCTAGCACAGTTCTTACGGCAGCATGGCATCAAAATAGTTTTGGTTAACCCACTACACGTTAAGAAGAGTAAAGAACTAGACGACAATTCACCAACTAAAAATGATGTTAAAGACGCCCGAGTAATTGCTCAGCTAGTGAAAGATGGGCGGTACTCTGAACCCAATATACCCGCCGGAATTTATGCTGAACTTCGAGTGGGAATGAACATGCGAGACCGCTTGACAGAAGACATGCAATGCATAAAAGGGCGGATTGACAATTGGCTTGACCGTTACTTTCCCGAATTCAATACCGTCTTTAAAAGCTGGGAGGGCAAGGCGGCACTATTAACCTTACAGTCCTTCCCACTACCGCAAGAGATCACGGATAAAGGTATAGAAGGCATATTAGAGTGTTGGAAACAAGAAATTAAGCGAGCAGTGGGAAAGAAACGGGCGGTAGAGTTATTGGAAGCAGCTAAAGAAAGCATTGGGCTCACTGAAGGGTTAATTATGGCAAGACAGGAACTCAAGACTCTTCTGAGCCAATACAGAGTGCTTAAGCGGGAAATAGAACAGCTAATGGAACAGATAGAAAACATCCTTAAAGAGATACCAGGCACACAAGAAATGATGACAATTCCTGGTGTAGGCATAGTCACAGTAGCAGGCTTTCTGGCGGAGGTGGGTAATCTTGAAAACTACCATCACCCCCGGCAGATACAGAAGCTGGCAGGGTTAAACTTAAAGGAAAACAGCTCCGGTAAGCATAAAGGGCAAACCCGTATCACTAAAAGAGGTCGCCCGCGCTTAAGGGCACTGCTTTACAAGTGCACCATGCCATTAGTAGCAAAGAATCCCGAATTTAAAGCCCTGCATTGCTACTATACAACACGGATAGAAAACCCGCTTAAGAAAAAACAGTCGTTGATAGCTCTAAGTTGTAAGTTAATTCGAGTGTTGTTTGCTCTTGGTAAGAAGAAGACATCCTACGATGGCAGGAAGTTATTAAAAGACAGCTCAATAATTTTATTACAGGAAGCAGCTTAAAAACAAACAATATTATTTTACAGGCGAATACTTAGTTTAAAGGACTTAGAAAACCATAACCATTGACAATAGGAGCACGGAGCAGCCAGGTACTATACAATCCATACGGGCAAAGACCCTGCTAAGGAGCATAAACTGGCCTCCATCCCTGGATAGGTAGAACGAAGGAATGTACAGGGCCAATTGGACCCGGTGAGACATGGGAGGGTAAACCGCCAAGGGAGATGTGGAGATCCAATGTGCCGACATATTTTACCACAAAGTAAGACCCTTGAGGGAAGGCACCCCATGCTTACATAATATTGTATATCTTCAAAATCTATCTATCTCTTAATTAATCAATGATTATGAAATTCTAAGAATAAGCGAGTATACGTAAGAAAAACTTATTTTATAGAGGGAGGTCCTAGAATGCTTGTTGTAGGTGAACTGATCAATGCTAGCCGCAAAGACATCGCCGCTGCTATTGAGGCCCAAAACGAAGATAAAATTAAAAGAGTTGCAAGGGAACAAATACATGCCGGAGCTGATTATGTTGATGTAAACGCGGGGGTTTTTGTGGGTAAGGAAGCAGACTATTTACAGTGGCTTGTGAAGACAGTACAAGACGAAGTTGATGCTCCCTGCTGTATCGACAGCCCTGATCCCGTGGCTATTGAAAAAGCCCTTGCTGTTCACGAAGGCACAGCTATGCTCAATTCCATTTCTTTAGAACAGGAAAGATATGAGGCCTTACTTCCCTTGGTTTCTGGTACAAATTTGAAGATTGTGGCTTTATGTATGAGTGATGAGGGAATGCCAGAGACCTGTGAGGAGAGGGTGAAGATAGCTGACAAACTAATTAACAGCCTTGTTCAAAAGGATGTTCCTATTGACAATATCTATGTTGATCCTCTTGTGCAGCCTATATCTACAAATAGTGCTTTTGGTTCGGAATTTCTCGATGCCATTGGAAAAATTATGACAGGGTTTCCGGGTGTGCATACGATTTGCGGTCTCTCCAATATTTCTTATGGATTACCTTTGCGCAAGCATCTTAATCAAAACTTTGCGGTGATGGCAATCGCTAGGGGATTGGATGGCTTGATCATTAACCCACTGGACAGTCAGATGATGGCAAATATTATTGCTGCTGAGACTTTGGCGGGGCGTGATAATTATTGTATGAAGTATTTGACAGCTTATCGGAATAAAAAGTTTGAAATTTGATTGGCTAATTGACCATAGAAATAGGGTGATGTAGCTTATATTGGGTATACCCTTGGGTCTGAAGATCGCATAGGGATTCAGGGGTTTACCACATTTTTTTAGGATAGTTTAATTTGGTATTTTAGCAAATGGCATCATGTTCGATATCGCCATCAGCAGTCGGGGTTGAACAACAAGCTAGAGGGGTAGAGATGATTTTAAGCAGCTTGTTTATCGGGGTTTTTCTGGCCATTTTATCTGGTGTTTGTTATGGTCTTGTGCCGATATTGGCCGTATATGCATATCAGGGAGGGGCAACTGTTTCTGATTATGTCTTCCTGCGCTATGTTACTGCTTCTGCTTTTTTTCTGATATACCTTCTGATTTTTCATGGCAGTAGCATCTTTAAGCTTGGCGGTAAAGTTCCGGTTGCCCTGTCGTTAGTGGCGGGAACTTTACAAGCTGTGGCAGCTTATCTATACATGTCTACCGTTCAAAAAACTACAGCCGGCCTGGCTGCAATTCTGTTCTATACCTATATCATTTGGGTGGCAATTTGGGGCTTTTTATTTACTAAAGAGAGGCTCAAGCTGCCAGGGATCTTTGGAATAGGCCTAGCTTTGACAGGCCTGAGTTTGGTGGTTGGGGTTTCACTGGGGAGGATAAGCCCAGTAGGTATTTTGATGGGATTAGGGGCGGGGGTAGTCTGTTCTGGTTTTGTTATGGTCAGCAATAGGGCACTGAATAAACATGAACCGATTATTGTCTCAGCTTTATTTTGTCTTTTTACAGCTATCCCCCTTTTCTTGCTTGGTAGTGCAACAGCTACCTTGAGGCTTCAGATGGCTCCGGTGGCATGGCTGGCATGTGCTGCCTCAGGTGTTTTTATCTTCATTGGACTGTTCACTTTTATGGCGGGGATGAAGAGAGTTGGTTCTACCACTGCTTCTGTTTTATGCACAGCTGAACCAGTAACAACGGTGGTTCTTTCTGCGCTACTGCTATCGCAGAAGATGACAGCTTGGCAGCTGATAGGTACTATTGTGATACTAATTGGAGCTATTTTTGTGGTCACATCTAAAAAGCAGTCTGACGCAGGGTGTGAGTAGCAGCTGCCGAAACTGATAGATAGCCGGAATTGTCGCAGGGACTGTCTCTGCGGGTGCTTAGAGGATGAGACGCGAGTGAGACACAAGAACCGTCCCCGTGTCTCACTTTTTGCGCATGCGCAAGGATTTGGGCGTTACCTCCAAGAGTTCATCATCTGTGATAAATTCAAGGCATTGTTCCAGGCTCATCTCTCTTGGAGGTGAAAGTTTGACTGCAATATCCGCAGTTGAACTGCGAATATTGGTCAGGCGTTTCTTTTTGCAGACATTTATTGTCAGGTCTTCGGGGCGGGAATTTTCCCCTACTATCATTCCCTGATAGACAGGAACACTTGGCCCCACAAACAACTCTCCTCTCTCCTGGGCATTTTCCAGGCCATAGCCGCTTGTTGTGCCATTCTCCCAAGCGACGAGTGAACCTCTAGATCGTGTATGTATCTCTCCAGAGTAAGGTGCATAGTGGTGAAACGAATGGTACATGACCTCGGTTCCCCTAGTATCGGTCATCAGTTCAGCCCGTAAACCGAACAGGCTTTTTGTGGGGATATAAAACTCCAGCCGCACTGTGCCATCCTTCTTTTTCTGCATATCGACCATCTCACTCTTACGGGGTCCCAGACGCTCCATCACAATGCCTACATATTCTTCAGGAACTTCTATGATTAAATCTTCCACTGGTTCATGTTTGACACCATCTATTTCCCGCAGTATTACTTGGGGTTGAGATACTTCAAACTCATAACCCTCACGGCGCATTTTTTCTATAAGGATAGAGAGGTGCAGCTCACCTCGCCCAGCGACCAAAAATTGATCCGAGGAATCGGTTTCTTCCACACGCAGACTGACATCAGACTCCGCTTCCCTGAATAGACGCTCACTCAACTTGCGTGAGGTGGCAAATTCCCCCTCTTGTCCGGCAAAGGGGCTTTTATTGACCAGGAAAGCGATAGAAACTGTTGGCTCATCGATCTGTACAAAGCCAAGGGATTCCGGATGCTCAGGATCTGTAATAGTGCTGCCGGGATTAATGCCGGAAAGTCCAGCCACAACAACGATATCCCCAGCATCAGCACTCTCAACAGGCACCTTTTTCAGCCCATCAAATATAAATAGACTGGAAATGCGTGAGTGTTGTATTTCATCACCTATACCCAGTACAGCCACCTCTTCTTTGTTATGGATAGATCCCTGCTGGATTCGCCCAACAGCTTGTCGTCCCAGGTAGGGGTCATAGTCGATCATAGAAACCCCCAGCTGAAGAGGAGCATTGGGATCCCCAGCAGGGGCTGGAATTTTCTCTATGATCAGATCAAAAAGAGGCTTTAGATTTGAGCCTTTGGCTTTATGATCCAGTGATGCTGTTCCCAGCCGGGCATCAGTATAGACCACCGGGAATTCTAGCTGCTGATCATTTGCATCCAATTCGATGAACAGTTCCAGAATTTCATCGAGCACCTCATCTGGCCGGGCATGGGGCCGATCAATCTTATTGATCACCACGATCGGAATAAGATCGGCATCCAGGGCCTTTTTCAGCACAAAGCGTGTCTGAGGCATAGGCCCCTCAAAGGCATCCACCAGCAGCAAGACACCGTCCACCATTTGAACTATGCGCTCTACTTCCCCGCCGAAATCCGCGTGCCCTGGTGTGTCGACAATATTCATTTTATAATCTTTATAAAAAATGGCAGTGTTTTTAGCCATTATAGTAATGCCCCGTTCCCGCTCCAAATCACCGCTGTCGAGAATGCGATCCGCTACCACCTGCTTCTCGTGGAAGATACCGCTCTGTTTGAGCATGGCATTGACCAAAGTAGTTTTGCCATGGTCCACATGGGCAATAATTCCCAAGTTTCTTATTTTTTCCTGTGTTATCTGTTTCATTTTTGACACTTCCCTGTTCTAGTATGGTCTCCATTTACTAATTTTTATCCTCGAGGACAATGCCCCGGTTTTCAACAGTTTTTATTATACACCAATAAGCGTGACGCGGGGACTGTCTCGGACGGTCCTTTTGTACGCAAAGAAGTCACCTTTATTCCACTTTTAAGTTGAGCTTTCCCGGCGGAAGATCGTAACTACACCAACGTAGTTGGAAGGCGGCTTTTTGCAGCCGAAATTATGTTATCCTTTGATGGGCGAGGTGTGGGATATCTAAAAGGGAAAAAATAAATTGAGAGAAGTTTTTGGCATGGTTTATGCATTAATTATATATAGCAATTTCAAGTGGGTTTCTAAAAGGTGATGTTCCTTTTATAGTTTTCGCAGTAGCAACTATTGAATTAATATCTTAAGATGTATTGTGAGTACGGTTATCAGTGGCTTATGCGCTCTGAAGGAATCGGTTGGATTTTCATAGGACGTTATGGAAGTGTGGCAAACGAAACGTCCCCTTGCCACACTTGACTTAAACAATAAGTCAAAAACGACTTATTAAAGGTATCAGAAATTCACAAAGAAAGGGAGATGGATGTGATGGCAGCCTCCACCGACATGAAGTTAGGGCATGTTCTGCGGAAAGCCGAGCATGGTGAACCTTTATCCTCTCTTGAAGTGCAGTTCCTTCTCGGATTGAGCAAACCAGATGAGTTAGGGCAAGTTTTTAAACTGGCACGCAGCTTAAGGGACAGGCATTTTGAAAACAAGGTTTTCTTATACAGCTTTATCTACTTTTCCACCTATTGTCGTAATGACTGCACTTTCTGCTACTATAGAAAATCCAATACGCATCCAAAAAGATACCGGAAAAGCGAGTCAGAAGTGCTGGATGCAGCTGTAAGTGCAGCGGAATCAGGGGTGCACTTAATTGATTTGACCTTAGGGGAGGATCCCTTTTTCTATAAACGGCATGGGTTCAGTTCTCTAGTGGAACTGGTGAAAAAGGTTAAAATGAATACCGGCCTTCCAGTGATGATTTCACCGGGGGTTGTTCCTGATGAGGTATTGAATGAGCTGTCTACAGCTGGTGCAGATTGGTTCGCCTGTTACCAGGAGACTCATAATAAAGACCTGTATAAGCAGCTTCGGCTTAACCAGAGTTATGACCTGCGTTTCTTGAGCAAGCAAAAAGCCATATCCAGTGGATTGTTGGTGGAGGACGGCATATTAGCAGGTGTAGGGGAGACCTTATCTGACATCGCCATGTCTGTAGAGTCTATGGCTAGGCTGGGGGCTCATCAGGTAAGGGTGATGAGCTTTGTGCCACAAAAGGGAACACCGATGGAGCAATCAAAGACTCCTCCTCGCAGTAGGGAGTTGTTGGTGATTGCAGTGCTGCGCCTCCTAATGCCTGATCGTTTAATTCCTGCTTCTTTAGATGTGGATGGTATCGAGGGGCTGCAGGCAAGACTCGATGCAGGAGCCAATGTGATCACATCCCTTATTCCGCCAAAGCTTGGATTGGCCGGAGTTGCCCAGAGCACTAAGGATATCAATGAAGGCTACCGTACAGTGCAGGGGATCATCCCTGTTTTAAAACAGATGGGTATGAGAGCAGCATCTCTTGAGGATTATTACAGCTGGGTTATAGGTGAAAAAGAGAAATTAAGAGTAGAGCAACTTCAGGAAGCGAGTGCTTTATGATGCGAGTTGTTGTTGCGGGAGGGAAACTGCAGGGTATAGAGGCTGCTTACCTGGCTCATCAGGCAGGGTGGAGTGTTCTCCTGATCGACAGAGAAGCGTCTCCTCCAGCAAGAGGTTTATGTGACCAATTCTGCCAGCTAGATATTCTCGTGGATTCAGATAAGTTAGCGGGTATTATTAAAGCTACCGATTTCATTATTCCAGCTATTGAAGATGAAGCCGTCTTAAGCTGCCTGGAGCAGGTTGCTCACCGGGTCGGTGTACCTATAGCATCTGACCTTTCTTCCTATAAGATTACATCATCAAAGAAAAAATCGGACAGGCTGTTTGCGGAAAACGGGATACCAGCACCTCTCTACTGGCCGCAATGTGAATTTCCTGTTATAGTCAAGCCTTCTGAGATGAGTGGCAGCAAGGGGGTCAGAAAACTCTCCAATGGGAAAGAATTGGTGCGATTTCTCGAAAAAGTGGGTAGAGCTCGAGACAACTTTTTGATTCAGGAGTTCATTGAGGGGGACTCCTATTCAATTGAGGTAATAGGTTGTCCGGGAAACTATGTGCCTCTGCAGGTTACAGATCTGGAGATGGACTCTGGATTCGACTGTAAAAGGGTGTTGACTCCCACAACACTGACTCAAGAACAGGAAATGCAGTTTAAACTTTTAGGTTTGCAGATTGCGGAACTGCTGCCCTTGACGGGGATTATGGATGTTGAAGTGATCAACCACCATGGAACCCTTAAAGTGCTGGAAATAGATGCCCGCCTTCCCAGCCAGACACCGACAGCGGTATACAGATCTACAGGCATCAACATGCTAGAGATGCTTTACGACCTTTATGCCAGGGGGCGGGTGGGCTTGCGCCCTGCCCTCAATACTCAGAGGGGAGTGGTCTATGAGCATGTCAAGATCACTCTGGGGAAACTAGAAACCTTAGGTGAGCATATTATCTCAAAGGCAGGCTGTTTACGCTATGAGCAGGATTTCTTCGGGGCAGATGAGGCTTTAACAGATTACACAACTGGTGCCGCTTCCTGGGCAGCAACACTGATCATCACCGGGAAAGACCGCTCCCAGGCATGGGAGAAACGCTGCCAGGTGATACAAAACATCCAAGACTATTTCGACTTAATCGCCTGAGAAGCAGTTTGGGGACTTCCAATATCTATTTTAGGGGGTTAACTATGAGTAAGCCCAAGAAAAGATATTATCGTAAACGTGTCGATTTTTTTCGTCTTTTAAACAAGATTAAACTTTGGCCATCTCGTTCAGGGATCTTACATGGGATAAAGTCAATTGAGCAGAAAGGCCCTTATGCAGAGATAACCACACACTGTGGACATAATTTTTTGGTGCGCACCTCTAAGACCAGCCGTGCCGCCCGCTGGCTTCGCAACAAATGGGCGTTTAAGGCATGCAGAGGATGCCGGATACCCGATTGGAAGCTGGAGAAATATTCAAAGACATTTTTTGCCCAGCACTACGGTTCACAACTGAATGAGGAAAGAGGATAAAAATCATGAAAAGGAAATCGAGAAGGAAATGGCGAAGATACAACATAGAAAGTGTCGAAATAAAAATGATTGAGTCGAACATATAATGATTTTTGTAATACCTGGCCTTTTAAAACAAAGATAAATTGGGGGATGAAGTGATGGGTATTACTTGGACTGCCACCCAAAAACAGCGACTCAGTGAGTTAAATGCCGACGGGGATTTACAGGATCAGGTGTTTGCTGACACAATGGAGCGAGAAGAAAAATTCAAACAGTTGGAAAGGAAACTGGCAAGGGAAAATAAGCGGGAACTGCTGAACTTGAAGGAAAACAGCAGGCGCCCCTTGCTCTGTCAGCTGGAAAGCAGGCTGGTTGACCGGTTGACACAGCAAGGCTTTGTCCAAGTGGTAACCCCTATTCTATTGTCAAAGGGTATGCTCAACAAGATGACAATTACCCAAGAACATCCACTGGTGAAACAGGTCTTTTGGGTTGATCAGGATAAATGCTTGCGTCCGATGCTGGCTCCCAATCTATATCATTTATTAAAAGACCTGCGGCGATTGTGGGGGAAACCTGTAAGAATTTTCGAGATAGGCCCTTGTTTTCGCAAAGAATCACAGGGAGCTTATCATTTAAATGAGTTCACAATGTTAAATCTTGTGGAACTTGATGATTTAGATGGCCGGCAAGAGGAGAGGCTGATAGAGCTTGCTGCAATAGCCATGGATGCAGTAGGGATCAAAAATTATAGGTTGGAGAAAGATGAGTGCCACGTTTATGGCAACACCATTGATGTAATTTCAGATGACTTGGAACTCGGTTCAGGTGCCTATGGTCCCCATAAATTGGACGATGCGTGGGGTATTATTGACCCATGGGTTGGAATTGGCTTTGGTTTGGAGCGTCTAGTTGTTACAGTAAAAGGGCACAAAAATATTCGCCGTGCAGGACGCAGTTTATCCTATCTGGATGGAGCGCGCTTAAACATTTAATCGAAAGAGGGAATATAGCTAATGACTCGTCTGATCAAAGAAGATGTAGAGGCAATTCACAGCCAATTGGAGTTATATGATTCTGAGTTGAGAGAAAAAACAGGTTTATCTTTAAGGCAGGTGGCCTGTGCAGCGGCGAATATTTCAGAAAAAGATGTAATACACAGGTCATCGGTCATTAAAACGGCTGTTATTCCTATCACTGTCGGGGAAGGAATCATACCAACATTCTCTACAGCTGTACAGAGTATTATCAAACATCTCGGTTTTCAGGCATTTGTCACCACTGAAACAGATGTAGCGGGAATGGCCGAAGGGATAGCAGCGGGTGCAAACATTCTATTTATGGCTGATGAGGAGAAATTTATAGCTTTAAATATCCAAACAGGTAAAATTGCTGATAATGGTGAAGCAACAGGGAGAGGTTTTGTGGCAGCACTAAACGGTATGGCCCAGGGCATCCAAGGTAAGGAAGTCCTTGTCCTTGGTGCAGGTCCAGTGGGAGCTAGTGCCATTGCTTCACTAAATTCCCTGGGAGCAAAACCAACTGTCTTCGATATAGATGAAACAAAGGCTGAGAAATTTAAAGATGATACCAGTATCAAACTGGAACCAGATTTAAAAAGAGCACTGGCGGCTTACCGCTATATAATAGATGCAACTCCTCAGGGAGGGTTCATCCAGTTAGGTGATGTACACCCGGATATTAAGATAGCCTGTCCGGGTATGCCTTTAGGGCTGTCACCTTTAGCCTATCCCTCTCTAAAAGGTGGGCTTATTCACGACCCATTACAGATAGGTGTAGCTACAATGTTAACAATGGCATTACTATAAATAGCTGTCCTAACGCGGGGGGTGGATCGGCAGGATCACATAGACTCTAAATCTATGCAGCCGGGTTGGACTCCCGGACTCCCCGCCAAAATAAAATTTATAAAGTCGAAAATTATACGATCACACAATCACACAATTCCCATCAATAATCAACGCAAAATACCTACCAGTTAAATATTCAATATTTCAATTAACTGCTTAAGTTTTCCTTAAAGATAGTGCTAGATGTGGTATGTTTAGCATTAGTATTAACTATTCTTGCCAATGTGATAGCCTTCCTGGATATTTCAATGTTTGGTATTAAGGGGGTGTTGATAGTAACAATTATATCACCACATTAAACCAGAAAAATGGCCTATGTTAATCATATCACGGGGGGTGAGTGAGAGATTTGAGTTTGGATAAGGAAAGCCTACAAAAAATACTTGCTTCTTCTTTCGATGAGATCTTCGTGATAGATGGCAAAGGTGTTGTTGTTTATGTAAATAAGGCATGTGAAAAGCATTATGGTTTAAAAGCTTCTGAGTTTATTGGAAAATCATCATATGAACTAGCAGCTAAAGGATTTTGGTCTCCATCTGTTACTCCACAGATATTAAGGGATAAGAAGCCAATAAGTTTAATTCAGGAGACCTTAATCGGAGTAAAACTCTTAGTGACAGCTACACCAGTTCTGAATGAAAAAGGGGATGTTTCCCTGATTGTAATGAATGCTCGGGACGTTACAGAGATAGAGAAACTTAGAAAGAGTTTAAATGATATGTCCAATTTGGCGAAAAAATACAAGACTGAAGCTGAGGAGTTTCGTAAAAGAGAATTAAATCTCAATGATTTTATTATCAGCAGCCCTGAAATGAAAGATATATTTAATGTAGCTAAACGAGTGGCAGCTGTTGATTCTAGTGTTTTGATTTTAGGTGACTCTGGTACAGGCAAGAGCTTTTTGGCTAAATACCTACACAAAATGAGTAAAAGAAGCAAGGGACCGTTTATTACCTTAAATTGTGCGTCTATTCCTGAGCAGTTATTTGAATCAGAACTGTTCGGCTATAAACCAGGTGCATTTACGGGAGCGAATAGAACAGGAAAACCTGGTTTGATTGAGCTAGCAGATTCAGGTACCTTATTCCTTGATGAAATAGCTGAAGTTCCTCTTAGACTACAGGCAAAATTATTGGAATTTATAGAAGAGCGCAAATTTATTAAGGTCGGGGGTAAAGAGACCAAGACTGTTGATGTAAGAATCTTGACTGCAACAAACCGCCATCTTAAAAATCTAGTTGATAAAGGTTTATTCAGAGATGACTTATATTACAGGTTAAATGTGATAGAAATTACAATTCCACCTCTCAGAGAAAGATCAGATGATATTCTACCTTTAATCAGTTATTATCTCGATAAATACAATAAGAAATATGGTTGTAAGCACCGCTTTTCTAAGGATGCTATAGATATTTTACTCTCGTATTCATGGCCTGGTAATATTAGGGAGTTGTCTCATGTTATTGAAAGGCTGGCTGTTATTGTTTCTGATGATGTAATTAATTCCGGTCATTTATCACACCTCTCAAATGACAAATGTGATATGCGTATCAAATATAATCCTGACAGTTCGCGGTTAACGCCTCTTGACGATGCTCTTAAAAACGTTGAAAAAGAGCTTGTAGTAAAGGCACATAATCGACTAAAAAGTTCTTATAAGGTTGCTGAAGCGTTAGAAATAAGTCAAAGTAAAGCCTATCGCTTGATACGCAAGCATTGCAGTGATGCAGTTAATTGATTGATGTCCCGTGTTTTGCAAAACAAACTACTTTGGGCATTTCTTCTAAGATGCAAAGAAACATTTTATAACCTTAAGTAGATGGACTAAACTGGACTGTAGGAACTGTTTACTCTTGATATAGTATTTAGTATGCGATTATGGAGTTTTATCAGCAGTTTATCACGTAGTTTGATACTTGCAGTCCAGTTTGTTAGTCCATTCCTGGCAAAATGCTGTATATGTTATGCCGCCTAGCTGTTTTGATATCCAATGTTTACTAAGGTTGATTCCGGCCAAGGCTTGATGCTATATGACGAATTTAATAGGCAGAGTTAAGAGCAGTCGTTTGTATTTTTTAAAGTAGAGAGTTACTGAATATTAACTTACGAGATTTACGCATAAGTCTCTGGCGGATATCGCATCTTCACCATATCCGTCTGCACCTATCTTCTCTGCGAACTGGCGAGAGACCGGTGCCCCTCCAACAATTATTTTTATTGTATTTCTGATCCCTTCCTCAACAAAGGCGTCAATAGTTTCTTTCATGAAGGGCATGGTAGTTGTAAGGAGAGCCGACATGCCAACTATTTGCGGGTGATGTTCTTTGACAGCTTCTATAAATTGTTCTGCTGAATTATCTACGCCGATATCGATTACCTTGAACCCGGCACTCTCTAGAATCATACATACCAAATTTTTGCCGATATCATGCAAGTCACCTTTGACAGTTCCGACGACAACTACGCCGGGTGCTTTTATTTCATCTCCCTTAATAAATGGTTTTACTGCATCCACCCCGGCGCTCATGGCCTTAGCTGACATGATTACTTCCGGCACAAACATATCACCGGCTTTAAATTTTATACCTACTTCATTCATACCGGCGATTAAACCGTCATCAATTATGTTTAATGGGTTTTCGCCGGACTGCACCAAACTTGCAGATAAATCTTTAGCTTTTTCAATTTGACCTTTAAGAACTGATTTCTTGACTTCATCAAAGCTTACCATGGCTATGGCCTCCTCAGGTTATTATAAATGTTAAACTATTTATGGAGAATTGCAATTTGCATGCCATATATCTGTTCTTTTGCTAATGCTTAATCTGGTGGGTTGTGGTTCGCTATATCAGGCCTTTTGCACGTCATTGCACTTGAATTTAATGGAGTTATTCTTTTGTGACATCTTAATTTGTTAAATCAAAAGTAAAATTATAAGGCTAATCGGGATTAATTGGTGTCTGTTTTCATTATGAATCTATCGGTAAAAAAGACTTAGCCATAAGTCAGCAGACTTATTTTTGGTCATATTAAGGGTGTTGAAAAATATAAATAAATGCTTACATATAAACCTAAAGCTCCTAATAAAGCTAACTTTTTAGTGGCATTATACTTGCATAGGGAAGTCAACACTTTTTCGGACAGTTTGCTAAGCCACTTTTGAAAGGTGCCCGTTTTCCCAGCGCCTCAGCCACTGTATGGGGCTAAGATAATCCAGTCTTTTTTGTATCCTACGGGTGTTATAAAAACCCTCTATATAAGCAAAGATGGCTTGTTGTGCTTCCTCCCGCGTCTTGAAATGTCGCCAGTGAACCGCTTCTTTTTTTAGATTGGCGAAGAAGCTCTCGCTCCAGGCATTATCCCCTGGCTTACCCACTCTGGAGAAACTTTGCCTAATTTGATTTTCACTGAGATATTCCATCACTTTCTTAGATGTATATTGGCTGCCTCGATCACTGTGGAAGATGGTGCCCGCCGGGAGATGCCAGCGATTTAAGGCTTTTTTGATCGTTACCAGTACCAGTTCGCTGCTCATATGCTCGGCCATCGTTTCCGCTAAAACTATACCGCTTGCAATATCTTTGACTGTGCAAAGGTATTCAAATCCTTCCATGGTGCGGATGTAACTAATATCACTGGATACAGCTTGAAATGGTTCAGTTATTTCTAAGTCCTTAACTAGATTGACATACTCATCCCCGCGCGCTTTACGGCTGTCTGTGAGGGATTTTTGACGTCTACGCTTATGGATAGAATGAAGCCCCATATCGTCCATAAAACCCTTAACACGATGATAAGAAGCTGTTTTACCACGCTTTCTTAGCTCACCACAAATACGATCCACGCCATAGGTTTCGTTGCTTTCTTGAAATATCGTTTTGATCATTTTTTTGTACTCTTCCACTTCTTTTTGTCGCTGTTCTCTCCTGTTCTTCCAGCTGTAGTACCCACTGAGAGATACGCCAAGGTATCTGGCCCACTTCGCTGCGGCGTATTCTGGATGCTCATCTATAAACTCATATTTTTCTTCAGGTTTTACTTTTGGTTCTTGGCGAAGTAGGCCGCAGCTTTTTTTAGCATGTCACGCTCAATTTTCAGTTCCGCGTTTTCAAGCTTTAATGCTCGGTTTTCCTCTTCCAGCGTTGCAAATTGCGTTTTTTCTCCTTCTGGAGTGTACTTTTTCCTCCAGCGGTACAGCAGGCTTATATTGATCCCAAGATCACCCGCTACCTCTTTGACTGTTTTGCTGCTTGCGTAACTCAACTTAACTGCATTCTTTTTGAATTCCTCATCATATCGTTGTCTGGTTTTTGACATGGCTTTCTTCTCCTTTGCCATTTTGTTTTTATCTTACCAGACTATCCGAAATTATAGCACCGACCCATACTTGCATTATTATGAGCACGAAAGCCCCTCTTTCTTTCACATCAGCAGAATTATACCGTAATAAGTTTACAGTCGGGGGTGCTCAGTATTTCCTACATTAACGAATTCTGCACTGGGGAGGTGAAAGCTTTTACGGCTCTCTGTCTTTTCATAGTCTGATTATTGAACTTGATGATCAAGAATTTTAATTAACTAATCTATAGGCGCCACAACATTTGACCCATTTATACATGGAGTGTCGTAAATCTTGTCAGGTTACAAGTATTATAGGACTGTAGGTATTCTATAGCTAAAGGAGGAATTAAGATTGAAGGATCCAAAGGACAAGTCAGAAATGAATGATCCAAAGGTCGAATCAGAAATGAATGGGCCAAAGGATGAATCAAAAGTTAAGGACCCAGAGCTAGACCCTGCGGTTTTTTGGCCCACATTAATTGTGTTGTTAGCGATAGCCATTCCCTTAGGATTAAACCCTGAAAAGGGTGGGGAAATTGTTAGTAGTCTTTTAACAGCTATTACCTTTAAGTTTGACTGGCTATTTTTAATCGGTACTTTTGCATGTTTTTGCCTGGTACTGTATTTGGCTCTCGGCAAGTATGGGAAGGTAAAGCTAGGCCAACCAAATGATAAACCAGAGTTTTCAAGATTTAGCTATATTGCTATGTTGTTTTGTGCGGGAATTGGTTCAAGCTTGATGTATTGGGGAATTGTTGAACCTATATCTTATATGGCAGCGCCTCCCTTTGGTGCAGAGCCATTTTCTGCAGAAGCTGCAGAATGGGCATCTGTTTACGGGGGATTCCACTGGGGCTTTAGTGCATGGTCTATATATGCAATCGTAACTCTTCCTATTGCATATGCTTGGTTTGTGAAAAAACATACTACAAAAAGGGCTAGTATTGTTTCCGCTAATGTTATTGGTGACCATGCGCATGGATGGCCTGGAAAAGCAATAGATATTCTGGCGATGTTTGGGATTGTAGGTGGGATGTGTACCTCATTAGGTTTAGGTGTTCCAATGGTATCTGCTTTGCTATCAGATATTACAGGGGTACCAGAATCCTTTGGCTTGAGTATGGCTATAGTAGCTATTTGGACACTTATCTTTGGAGCGAGTGTATATTTAGGCATATATAAGGGAATTAAACGGCTAAGTGATATTAATGTCTATATGGTTATAGCTTTGCTAGCATTTGTTTTATTAGCAGGCCCTACGGCATATATACTATCAAGTACGACTAACAGTATTGGCGTATTGCTTCAAAACTTTATAAGAATGTCCTTTTGGACAGATCCTGTTGGCGGAGGGGGATTTCCCCAAGGCTGGACAGTGTTTTATTGGGCTTGGTGGTTTGCCCTTGCAATCCAAATGGGGTTGTTTGTTGCAAGGATTTCTAAGGGACGTACCATTAGGGATGTAATATTCTGTGAGGTAGTTGCTGGTACTGCAGGCTGCTATGTATACTTTGCGATATTTGGAAACTATACCATCAATCTCCAAATGAGTGGTACTCTACCGGTAGCTCAAATATTTGCCGAGCAGGGTGGACCTGCTGCCATTATAGCAGTCCTCCATTCCTTGCCCCTGGACAAAATTATAATTCCAATCTTTGTTATCGTCGCTTTTGTATTTCTTGCAACAACCTTGGATTCAGCGGCTTATATACTTGCTACAATTAGTACAAAGAAAATAGTTGGAAAACAAGAGCCGGCACGATGGAATAGAATGCTATGGTGTATAATGCTTGGAGTTACAGCAGTAGCATTATTGGCAGTGGGCGGTTTAGATGCAGTTCAGATTTCAGCAGTATTAACAGGACTACCAGCTATGTTAGTTGTAGCTATCTTAATTGTGTCGCTGTTTAGATACCTCAAAGCAGATGAGAAAGATGAGACAATGCCCTCTACTCAAATTGAAGTAAATAGCGGAGGCAGTACGCAAAAACAAATTGATGTATAATGATTTATAAAATACAGCCCCTAGCTATAAATAGAGCTAGGGGCTGTATTTTTAACTGCACAGCCGCTACACTTCTCGCAGCGCTAGTAACTGGAGCAGTATACTATCTTTTATCAACAATACCGTCAGTTAGAAGTTATATGAAACTTGACATTGAATCTGACGCTGTCAGTCTAAACCAGACAACTGTAACTGAATAAGATAAGGATGGAACAACAGTAAACCCCCTCTATCTATATGAGGGGGTTTACTACATAGCAAAACAGTTTAAGAAAGTAAGTCATTAATGAAACACCTAATTATTAAATAAAACACTGCAGAGTTGTTACAGCCTATGGGTTCCATAAAATACTTGTTTTATAGGTGCTTTTCACACCTTTTTCCCACAAGCCGATTGGCATAAGACTTGCATATTAAGTTTGTAAGGGCAAAGTCCTTGGTCCCTAGGGTACCATCAGTCAAAAGTTTATGGTTTAGATGTTTTAGGAACAAGCTCATTATTGTTGTTACGAAGATAGGAGGGACTTTTATGGAAAAAGTGTTCACACGAATGGGTGATGCATCTGGAGTATGGCTTAGCAAGGAGGAGGTGAGAGCTGAGCTTGAGGAGGGGACAAATGATGCAGCAGATCGAGGCAAGATACCCTCACTTACTAAGGAAGAATTAGACAAACTGTTTGATATCTGTACTAAGTCTGAAAGATTTGTAAGTGTTGAACCGGGCAATGAAGTTGTGGTTACATTCGATGCCGGTACATTAAAGATGGTGCGTGTTGGAGTACCGGTTGACAGATCACAAGCTATTCTCATTCATGAACGGGCTCTGGGTTCAGATACCATGGAACTAGCCCACATTGATTATAGTTATAAGCAGATTAAGTCGATAGTTCATGATGAAAAATATTATATGGAGCAGGCACAGCTGGGGACTACCATCCCGCTTTTTTATGGGGCTATGCCCAATGTGGGGCTCTATACTCAACCAGACGGACCTGTTCCTAACTGGTCAGAACTCTTACCTATGGGGAAAATCACCGAGGCTCAGGCTGCCCAGGAAGAAGCTGTAGAACATGCGGAAAGAGATATGGTTTATGTAGGGAGTAAAATGTACGAGGGTGGAGCTGATGGTATCAATTTTGATACCACTGGTGCCTCCGGAGATGCAGACTTTTTGGCCACATTGAAAGCAATAAGGGCATTAAAAGAAAAATACCCTGAGCTACCGATAGAATTGGGTATGGCAGGAGAATTTGTTTTGGGGATGCACGGTGAGTTATATTTTGATGATGTTCGTTTAGCCGGGTTGTACCCCCACGATCAAGTCAAAGTAGCTGAAAAGGCCGGAGCGACGATATTTGGGGCAGTTGTTAACACCAACAGCAGTAAAACATTTCCATGGAATATTGCTCGTTCGGTTACTTTCGTTAAAGCATGTACAGAGGCAGCAAAGATTCCGGTACATGTAAATGTCGGTATGGGAGTTGGCGCTGTACCAGTTTTCGATACACCACCACAGGATGTCGTTTCCAGGGCTTCAAAAGCTTTAGTAGAAATAGGGAAAGCGGACGGATTGTAGCTGGGTGTTGGTGACCCGATGGGTATGGCTATTGCTCACGGAGTAGCCTCTGGCATGGGCGGAATGCGGACTACTGGAGATCTAGTAGCCCGGATGCAAATGACCAAAGGCATGAAAATTAATGAAGCGAAAGAGTATGTAGCCAATAAGCTGGGAGTTTCAGTTCTTGATTTGGCCAATGAAGCTGTAGCTCGAGAGTTGAGGGAAGAATTGAATATCGGTCTTATTCACGAGCTAGATGGTTTTGCAAAGGGAATGGAAGCTAAATTCCGTATTGCTAAGCTTTTGGGTATTGAGATTAAGTCGGTTAAGAATTTTATAGAACAAGCAGGGCTGTAAGGAGGGATATTACTTTGAATAGGGATGAAGTGTTATCTAGTGCAATCGATTCCATGGTTAACTGTGATGAGAAAAAAGCGTTAGAGGTAGCAGAGAAAGCAATAGCTGAAGGTTTTGATCCAGTTGATATCCTTTCAGAGGGATTCAGTGTTGGTATTCGGAAAGTAGGGGATTTGTTCGGAAGAGGAGAATTGTTTTTACCCCAATTAATTCAAAGTGCTGAAATCATGAAAAAGGTTGGGGAAGTTTTTGACAAGGTTATTTCCAAAGATTCTGCCGAACAAAAAGGTAAGATGGTCTTTGCGACAGTTGAGGGGGACGTTCACGACATCGGGAAAGGAATAGTTATTTCACTTCTTAGAACCCAGGGCATTGAGGTAATCGATCTAGGGCGTGATGTGAAGACAGATAAAATTATAGAAACAGCGCTAGAAGTTGATGCAGATATTATTGGTACAAGCGCCCTGCTTTCAACTACACTTGCTGGACAGAAGAAACTAGAGGATGAACTCAAAAAAAGAGGACTCCGGGACCGTTTTAAAACTATGGTAGGTGGAGCACCCTGTACGCAGCGCTGGGCAGACAAAATCGGAGCAGATGCCTATGGTGAGGATGCTGCGGATGCTGTGGGCAAGGCATTAGACCTGCTAGGTAGAGCGTAATTGACTATATATCAATACTTTTGGAGGTGGTAACTGTTGACGAGAAGAAACCTAAAAGCCGGTGTTAATCAGTGTTCAGGTTTTGGTCTAACGATGTTTACTGAGGAAGAACTGTTTGATATCCACTGCGCCACTCTAGAAGTTCTTCGACAAACGGGCATAAAAGTAGAAAGTAAAGAGGCTCAAGAAATCCTCGGTGATGGAGGATGTATCGTTGACTCAAAAAATGATGTGGTTAAATTCCCTGCGTATGTGGTAGAGGATGCGATTCGCAGTGCACCGAGTACTCTTTTTTTAGCAGGGCGAAACCCTAAACATGACTTTGTTGTGGACGGGAAAAGAGTAGGATTTACAAACTTTGGTGAAGGAATCATGATTAATGATCCTTTTACCAAAGAATACAGAGAAACCACTAAGGCAGATGTGGGTAAAGCGGCATTAGTCAGTGATGCTCTCGATCAGATAGATGTTCATGAAAGAGCTGTTTCAGCCCGGGATGTTCCCCCTGAAGTAGCTGTTCTCCATGAGGCCGAGGAGTTTTTCGCCAATACATCCAAACACTGTATTGCTGGAACAGGCACTGGCAGGAACCTTAAAAAAATGGTGGAAATTGCCTCAGCAATAGTTGGCGGGAGGGACAAACTGAGAGAACGGCCGATTTACAGTTCTCTGGTATGCCCGACCAGTCCCTTGCAGTTAATACAGGATTGCTGTGATGTTATTGTTGAGGGTGCTAGAGAAGACATATGTATCAATATTCTGTCTATGGCTATGGCGGGAGGTTCTTCACCGGTTACTCTCGCTGGAACGCTAGTAACTCATAATGCCGAGGTATTAAGTGGTATTGTTTTGAGTCAATTAACTAAAAGAGGAGCACCCGTGTTATATGGGAGTTCTACAACTCGTTTTGACTTAAGATACTCCACAGCACCTGTTGGAGCACCAGAACTAGGTGTGATTAACGCTGCTGTAGCAGGACTTGCACAATATTATCTACTCCCGAGTTGGGTGGCGGGTGGATAGGCTGACAGCAAGCTTCCTGATGCTCAGGCAGCGCATGAAAAAACAATCACAGGTTTGCTGCCTGCTTTAGCTGGAGCTAATATTATTTACGGTCTTGGGATGCTCGAGCTCGGAATAACCTTTGATTACGCTCAGCTAGTTATGGACAACGATATGGCAAAAATGATCAAAAAGTCAGTTGAAGGAATAGATGTTAATGATGCTACATTGGCTGTGGATGTCATCAGACAGGTAGGTGCCGCTGGTGAATTCATAACCCATGAGCATACCTTCAAACACATGAAAACAGAGCAGTCCCAGCCTGACTTAATTGATCGGAGAATGCGTGATGCATGGCAGGAACTTGGAGGAAAAGACTTTACTGAAAGAGCTTATGAAAAGGCTGTTGATATACTAGAAAATCATAAACCAGATCCCTTACCAGATGGTGTGCCTGAACAAATTCGGTCAATTGTTGCGGGAGCTGAAGAGGAATTCGGGATTAAGAAGTAGTTATTGTGGGACGGGGAGTTGGCTTGTTGCCAATTCCCCAAATAAATCTACAAGACTAGTTGAAACTAAAGAGAGATATGAGTAGTTTTCTGACGTTGACACAGCAAATAGATCTAGATATTAAATCACAGAAAATCCGGAACGATGAATGGGATGTGGGCAACGTTCTATAAGGGGAGGAAAGCATTATATGAAAGTGGCTTTAAAGAACGGATTGTTGATTGATGGTACTGGAAAAGATCCAATTGAAAACTCATTGGTTTTAATTGATGATAAAAAGATAGTATATGCAGGTCCTGACAAAGAGACCACTCCTGAATATGAAGTTAGAGATGTCACTGGCAATGTAGTCATGCCTGGTCTCATTGACACCCATCTTCACTTTTGTGGCAATCTCAGCCCCGATGATACCGATTGGGTGCTAGAACCGCTCTATCAAAAAGCAGTTTGTTCAGTAGCACAGGCTAGAGAGGCTTTAGAACATGGCCTTACCTCTGTTGGTGAAATATCCCGTTTCGGTATTGACCTTAGAAATATGATCGAGCAGGGTGTTGTGCCGGGCCCAAGAGTTATAACTACAGGTCTCGGATTCTGCCGGACAGCAGGGCATGGTGACTCACACAGATTGCCTCTAGAGTATAATAACACTTCCCATCCTTGGGCAGAGCGGGTTGATGGGCCATGGGATCTTCGCAAGGCCATCCGTAGACGTGTACGTGAGAACCCAGATGCCATCAAAATATGGGCAACTGGTGGCGGGATATGGAGATTAGAGCGCAAGGCTGACCAACATTACTGTTTTGAAGAAATTAAAGCTGTTGTAGATGAAGCATCCATGGTAGGGCTTCCAGTCTGGTCACACTGTGAAGGCTACAGCGGTGCTCTGGATTCAGCAAGGGCGGGAGTCAGCTGCATTATTCACGGCCAGGAGCTTGACGAAGAAACACTTGATATAATGAAGGAGAAGAATATCACCTTTTGTCCCACTATGCAGTTTTTCTATGAATGGTACAGCGAATATGAGCCACCATATAGACCAGTTCTTGACAACTATCCTGGAAAGACGACTGCTGAAAAGGAACTCAACCGCACGATTGCCAACTTTCAGGCTGCAGTAAAAAAAGGTATCCGGATTGTTGTAGGCTCAGATTCATTCTGCAGTACTTTAACTCCGTATGGTAAGTATGCTATCACGGAGGCAAAAACATTAGCTAAATCAGGTCTTACTCCGATGCAGATGATTATGGCTGCTACGAAAAACGGCGCTGAGATGTTGAAGATCGATGATATAACAGGAACTATAGAAGCCGGTAAGTTCGCCGATATCCTCGTCTTAAGCAAGAACCCGCTTGAAGATGTTGAAAACCTTGATGTTGATAATATGCTTATGATCATCAAAGAGGGGGATATCGTAAAAGGGCAGCCTAAGAAGCCGGGGGCAAAACAATAGCTAAGGGGAGGGGGAGTCGGCAAAAACTTCTCCCCCACTTTCTGCTTATTGTGTGAAGGCTAGACATGCATGCACATCTAGAGAATGACATTTTCATAATGATAGTCAGGGGGAGTATTAAAACGACTGATGGTGGCTTGCAAATCGTTGCATTAAAGATGTCCTTATTATATAATTAAACAGGATAATATAACAATATCCGACATATTCTTCTCGCTAGAATATCCACCCACATTTGCACTCAAACAAGATAAAATCCTGCATGCCATTTTTAAAAATTTAATGCTGTTTTAAATACACAATTGGAGTTGATTGCAAATGTGTGAAGAGAACAGCGAAAAACTTAAAGACTGTTTAGATAAACAAACATATGAGAAGATACTCGAAAATTGTTACGATGAAGTATTTGTCTTGGACTCAAAAGATCGGGTAATTTATGTTAATGGTGCCGGTGAGCGGCATTATGGGATGAAAGCATCAGAGGTTATTGGTAAAACAATTTATGAATTAAATAACCAGGGATACTGGTACCCCACGATTAATCCTTATGTCCGTCAGGAAAAAAGAAGAGTTACTTTGGAACAAAAGACTTTTTTGGGGAAATTACTCCTTACGACTACAACCCCGGTATTAAATGAGAATGGTGATATTGAACTTATTATATACAATTCACGTGATGTTACTCAATTAGAAGCAATGAAGCAGGAACTCGAAAGGATGCGTGCAAAGCATAGCGGGAGTAATAAAAATGACAAAGGGTATCACTGCGATATAATTACCCACAACAAAAAGATGAAGGAACTGATTAACTATGCAGAACAAGTTGCAGTGGTAGATTCAAATATATTGATTATGGGGGAATCCGGTACCGGAAAAGGCTTATTAGCTAAGCACATTCACAACAACAGTTTACGTAAAGATGGACCATTCATAACTATAAGTTGTGCGGCAATTCCTGAAGAGCTATTGGAATCTGAACTTTTTGGTTATTCGCACGGGGCTTTTACTGGTGCAAACAAAACTGGGAAAAAGGGCTTAATTGAAGTAGCTAATAAGGGGACATTATTTTTGGACGAAATTGGAGAGCTTTCTCCCCGGCTTCAAGCTAAGCTCTTGCACTTTATACAGGATCTAAAATATATACCTGTAGGTGGTACTAAAGTTAAAACGGCTGATGTCAGGGTATTATCAGCTACTAACCGTAATCTGCTGGAGATGACAAAGACGGGCGAATTTAGAGAGGATCTTTATTATCGCTTGAATGTTATAGAAATCAATATTCCTCCTTTAAGGGAGCGGCCTGAAGATATTAAAGCACTAGTGCCATATTTTGTAGGAAAATTTAGCAATAAATATCATATAAGTCGTGAAATATCTGGGGAGTGCATGGATATTTTTTACCATTATAACTGGCCGGGAAATGTACGCGAATTGGAGAATTATATAGAGAGGCTGGTTGTTAGTGTTCGCGAATATGAAATAAAGCCACACCACCTGAAGCGGCTTCATAATAAGTCGATAACAGATCCGACAAGCATGTCAGCAAGCATGGATGACCTGTTTAATTCCAACAAGTTACCTTCAAAATTTTCTTTCGATTCCATCATACAAAGAGTAGAAGAGGAGCTGGTTAATAAGGCAGTTGAAAAACATGGCAGTTCGCGAAAGGTTGCAAAGGCCATGGGAATCAGCCACTCTAAAGCTGCAAGGCTGATCAGGAAATATTGTTAAATTATTAAATTTTGAGGTTAAATAGTTTGGTTGTTGACATGGATAGTATGATGTGTCACATATAACACGAGCGTGTCATTATAGGCACGCTCTTTTCTTTATATCCTTCCTTTTTGTGCTACTTATGATACATTCCCGTCGTATTAGCCGCTTTTTTGACATAATAAGCCGTCATTTTAACAGTAATTAGGCTAAAGAGAGATTGGCATAGACATTGCATCAATACTATAGTAGGCAGCATTCCATGTTTATACCTTTATATGTATTTAGTAGTTGTTGGATATTGAAGTGGGCAGTTAAAACGGTGTACTTACTTAAATAAATAATAAAGGAGCGTGTTTTGTATGAGTCAGGAAGCTTTAAAGAATGTGTTGGATGCAGTAGTAGAAGGCGAAGTTGAAGATGTTGCTGAGTTCACAGAAAAGGCTGTTGCTGCTGGGGTCAAGCCGTTGGATATTCTTAATGAGGGTTTAGTCAAGGGGATTGAGGTCGTTGGTGAGCGTTATGCTACAGGGGATTACTTTTTGCCTGATTTAATATTAGGTGCAAAGGCTATGGATGCTGGAATCGGCATTATAGAGCCCTTGTTAACCTCGGAAAAGCGGGAATTTCTTGGTCGTGTTCTGATGGGTACTGTTGAGGGTGATTTGCACGATATTGGTAAAAACATCGTAATGATGATGTTGAAGTCTAATGGGTTTGAAGTTTTTGATCTTGGTGTGGATGTGCCCAGCAAAGTTTTTGTTGAGAAGGTTAAAGAACTAAAGCCGCAAGTCATTGGTATCTCAGCGTTATTAACAACAACAGTAGATAAACAGAAAGAAATTATCGAGCTCTTACAGGAAGAAGGACTGCGTGATCAGGTTAAGGTTATTATTGGCGGGGCCCCAATCAACCAGGCTTGGTCAGAAAAGATCGGCGCGGACGGTTATGGTGAGGATGCACTCAGTGCGGTAGGACTCTGCAAGAATCTACTAAATGTTGGGTAGATTTTTTGTCGCATTGACTTGACCTAATGTAGTTCCATCATTGCATTAGATTATTAATAAAAAAGGGAGTTGAGGAAAATATGAGGTTTGATTATTTTGATGACGCTGAACTAGAGCGGATGCATGAAGCAAGTGTGGATATATTACAAAGAATTGGAATAGCCACTTCTTCTGATAGATTAAAGGGATTATTGCTTGATAACGGGTGTAAAGAGAAGGGGGAAAGGATACTCTTTACTGAAGAGATTATAGACAAGGCTTTGAAAACGGTTCCAGAAAACTTTAATATTTATGGCCGTAACGGCTGTGACCTTGTTATTGAAATGGGTAAGCAGAAGGCGTATGCTCAGACTTGTGTAGGTACACCATCTATAATTGATCTCAAAACCGAAGAGAAACGCGATGCATGTCTTGAGGATTTAGAGGATTTTGCAAGGCTTGCTGATGCATTAGGGAACACCCATCTTATTTCACCAGTATTCCCTCGAGATGTTCCACAAGAAATAATTGTTACTTCTGAAACTGCTGCAACTATAAGAAACAGCTCTAAGCCACAGCGCATTTGTGCAGAATCATCACATGAACTCCCATATATTATTGAAGTACTTGCCGCTGTTGCCGGCGGTATGGAAGCTCTAAGAGAGAAGCCGCTTGCTTATATAGAAGTATCAACAATAAGCCCGCTGAACAGCGGTTTCCATCCTGCAGAGGCTTTACTAGACATTGTAGAAGCTGGGCTGCCGTTAGGTATAGTGCCCTGTCCTATGATGGGAGCTACAGGGCCAGTAACCCTGGCAGGTTGTGTTGCTCAGCATAATGCCGAAATCCTTTCCAGTGTTGTCGCAAGCCAGCTCCTGAAGCCAGGTGCTCCGGTAATTATGTCACCAAGAGTTACATTTATGGATATGAAATCTGGTCTAGGATTATGGGCGATGCCTGAACAGGGATTAGCTGCCGCGGCATCTGCTCAGCTGGCCAGGTATTACAAGATTCCGTCAACAGTTACAGGCTACTCTGGCGCATCTAAAGTGGCTGATATGCAAAGCGGTTATGAGCATCTGTATAACGCCTTATTACCTGCACTAATTGGAACAGATATCGTTGCAGCCACTGGTTCACTGGATAATTGTCTTATTTCTTGTTATGCAATGCTTGTGATGGATGACGAAATCTCCTCTGTAATACGGCATACACTTAAGGGAAGCGAAGTATCTGAAGACACATTAGCAATAGATGTGATTGAAGAAATAGTCGAAAATAACGAAGCTTTCTTGGGACATAAGCACACACGTAAGCACCTGCGAGCCGGAGCACTCTGGACACCACCGATCGGCGATAGAGCAACCTATGATAACTGGGCTATTAACAAGATGAAAGTAGAGGATAAAGCCAGACAAAAAGCAAAAGAACTGCTGGCTTCACATCAAGTGGTACCAATAAGTCCTGAGGCGGATGCGGAAATTGATGAAATATTGAAGAAGGCGTTAAAAGAGTCTACTGAATAATATAATTTGATTTAACGATATATTTTCATAAAGAGACCTCATTGGCATATTGCGGCCAGTGAGGTTTCTTTATGATGTTGTTGTTTATCGATTCGGGGGCTACCTTAAAATCTATTGTGAGCAGCGGTTGTCACAGGCATAAGGGCTCTAAAGGAAGCGGTTGGGTTTTCGTAGGATGTTATGGAAGTGTGGCAAACGAAACGTC
>JBMNGF010000016.1:0-27158 GCA_050949745.1 Syntrophaceticus sp.
TTTGTTCGTTATATATCGGATAGGCATTAATATGGAATATGTTTTTTGTTTGAGGATCTGTCATTTCGCGGACCGCCATCCGCCCACTTTCGAAGGCTTCCACAGCAGGGCAAAAGCTACATTCGTCACCACAGCACGCAAATACATCATAGCACTTATAATGCACATCATTCTTCTTGAGCAAGGAATTCTGCTTATTACAACGCAGCACATTAAAAGATCGATCAATGATAAAGATATCACCTGCAACCGCTTTAAATGTTTCCTCCCATTCCCTATCACTTTCGGAAACCTGGCTGTATAAACGTGTATTATGGATGCAGACCGCTAGCTGATCCGCCAACTGCTGAGCAAAAACAGCATCGTTTTCCGAATAAACATAGGCTTTAGTACTGCCAAAGTTAACACTTCCGATAGCCATGTTGCTGACCACCATAGGAGCCATAATGGAAGTCCTGATACCGATCGAGCGCAGGTCATCATCCTCCTGGTATTTGTGAGACTCATTCCAGATGTCATGCCGTAAAATGCAGCGCTTCTCCTTGATCGCCTTCCACGGTGCAGAATTGTGGTTAGTAATTACCCAACCAGTACCAAGTGTTTTCTGGTCTTTAGGCATACTTGATGTAATAACCAATGAATTGTCCTCAATCAAACAGAAACTTAACAGATCATATGGCAGCACACTGCGCAAAGGGACAGCAACACTGTCAATAATCTCTTGGATTGACATTTCCACGTTAATTTTTTTGGCAATTTGATGGATGATGGCCAGACGCTTGTTCTGCCTGGTGAGTTCCTCTATGGCATGGTCTGTTCCGATATTGGCTGGTTTTTTAGTAAGTTTTGCATTGAAATCTACTGCGAGATTCGAATTGGAAACTCGATCATTGATACCCACATTTTCCCTCCTTTTTATCAATTTTTACGACATAATACAATAGATATCTTCATCTTCAGATCAAGATATCGTTCACTTCCGATAGCAGAGCCAGTAAAAATATAATTAATTAGGATTAGGGAATATAAATAGGATTAGAGGGAATAGAGCATGGATGTTACGAGAAGTGGTTTTCTATGTGCAACTGCTGTATTTTGGCTAATCTGATTAACTATATCGTTGGTATGGCGATATGCACTTCAGTAAATATATAAAACTGAAGCCCCCTTAAGCACAACAAGAATGTATGCCCTAAGTGCCTATTTCGACAATACTTCACATAATTCCTCTCTTTAGTACTTGTCGCCCGCATGTATAATATATTCTTGTTTTCAGACTAGTTGACAAACCAGTTACATCAACAATACAATTCAGATTAAATTGCTGAGGAGGAGTTAACCTGACTATCGTTAAATAACTGTATGGCTGGGCCCACAACAACAGCAGTTTTGAAGAGTTCTTGTTCCTATGGCAACACCAATTTGGCATTGCCGATCTCTTTACGTGAACAATCATTTTAAATCATATTTTTTTATTTTATTATATAAAGTACGTAGACTGATACCTAGTGCCTTGGCAGCATTTCTTTTGCCTTCACCATCGTCACCATGTTTTTGCAACGCCCTTGCGATCATATCCTTTTCAATAATACTCAGCTTAACTATTTCTTCACCATACGCATCTCCTTCTTTTTCTCTATGAAAAATAAACCGCAGGTCCTTTTCGTTAATTATATTACCATCCAACATAATTACTGCTTTCTCTATACAGTTCCTTAATTCCCGAACATTGCCAGGCCAATAATATCTTTCTAATACCTTTAATGCCGACTTAGAAAACCCATTAACATCTATACCAAGTCTACGCGTCAAGCTTTTTAAAAAAAACTTTGCCAGAGGATTAATATCATCTATTCTTTTGCGTAAAGGAGGAATTTCTATATTCAAAACATTCAACCTGTAAAAAAGGTCCTCCCTAAATTTTTTTTGCTTCACAAATTTATAGAGATCCCTGTTTGTAGCAGATATTATTCTTACGTCAATATAAATAGGTTTGACTCCACCGATCCGATATATTTCTCCTTCTTCCAAAACGCGCAAAATCTTAGCTTGCAGCGGCAAGCTCATCTCGCCTATTTCATCCAAAAATATTGTCCCGTCATCTGCAAGTTCAAACATCCCTACTTTATTTTTGCTCGCTCCGGTAAAAGAGCCTTTTTCGTGGCCAAACAACTCGCTCTCCAAAAGATTATCAGGAATCGAAGCGCAGTTAATTGTAATAAACGGTTTTTTTGCTCTCCTACTGCTGTTATGAATTGAATGAGCAAAGAGTTCCTTACCAGTACCTGTCTCTCCTAAAATCAGTACTGTGGAATCTGTCTGAGATGCACGTTTGGCTCTGTTCACACTTTGCATAAATAAAGGACTATCACCTATGAGATCTTCAAAAGTATATTTTGCTAGCGCAGCCTTAGATAGTTTGCTATTTAATAACTTAATAGTCTGCTTGCTTTGGTTAAGTTTTGCGGTAAGGCTGAGCAACTCCGTGATATCCTGAAAAATGACAACAGCGCCAATTATCTCACCGTTAATGATAATTGGTGCTGCATTGCATATTGTCTCGGTGATTGCATCCACCATCTTATATCTCATTCCAAAAACAGGCTGCCTTGTTTCTAACACCTGCGCCAAAGGACAGCCCGGAGAAACTTCATGAATTTTCTTACCAACCCTGTCCTGTTGGTCAACACCTGTTATATATGTAAAGGCTGGATTTACATAATGTACCCACCCATCCAAATCAGCAATGATAATCGCTTCCTGTATTGCATCCAGAATTGAAAAAAGGCCTGAAAGCGCAATACGGTTTGCGCCCATTTGTTCCCAAAACAGACCGCTAGCCTTGGCATAGTCTTCAACAACTGCTTCGCTCACTATTACACATCCTTTGTATATAGTTTGTTATGTTCCGCAGTTCTGTTAATTTCTATAAACTACTTCGTTTAAATTAATCTGCCTTAGACTTTTGGTGGCTTGGCGAATTAAAGATGTAGCGTAGATCGTACAATGAACTCTAAAAAAGATACAACCAGTAAATTAATGGGGCGGCCAGAAAACCGGGTCACTACAGGTAGTAATTTGAAGATGATTGTCTGTTTCCACTCTGCGTAATCCCGGTTTTCATTTTCTTTCATTATTATTTTTTATTCGGCATTCATTCGCTATTATTCGACATTTTTATCAGATTTCCTGCCCCAAGTATTCCTGATAAAAAATATTTTTAACCCTTCATAGGCAAATCAGATCTTTTCTTCTAGATTAATGAAATCCTTTTGTAATAACTACCATAACTGTTTTGTAACTTATGAAGACCCTCTTCTTGTTTTCGATCCATTATCGGGCAGTATAAGGCTGAGCACAACTGTGGATATTGCCGCTGCAATAACTGCAGCATATGTTTCTGTAAACCCGGGGTTGAACGGGAAACTACCGGTGTAGGCTTTATATACTACCCAGAACAGACCAACAGCTCCCGTAACAACCATAGCCCATACTCCTCCTCGCTGCGATGTGAATTTCCAGTATATAGCGAAAAGCAGCACCACAAAAAGAGCACCCCTGATACTATAAGCAAAATAGACAATATCAAGAATCGCAGTCCCACCATAAAAAAGAATTGCCAGTACAATGCAGATTGCTCCTGCAAGACCTGTTGTTAGACGTGAAACAAATAGAACCTCCTGATCCGAAGCCTGTGGCTTGAAGACCCTCTGATAAATATCCTTGGTAAACATGGTACCTGAAGCCAATATGATCGGGGAAATGGTAGACAGCACCGCTGCTAATACCGATGCCAAGACGATGCCACCAACAACCGGATTAAGATTCATCATGAGTGTAGGCAGAGCCAGCTTCGCATTTGCTAGCTCAGGAAAACTAACTTTGGCTGCCATACCCAAAAGTGCTGTTAAAATGCCAAATGGCGCCACAACCAACGCTGTAAGAAATGCCGCTTTTTTAGCGGTATTGGCATCCTTTGCTGCCAGAATCGGTTGGATACCCGCCTGAGCAGTGCAAGCACCGAGTACAGAAGCGATCACCCATGAAGACACCTTTGGCCAGCCTATCCCACCAACTTTGAAATATGGATCGGCAGGTAACTCAGTGGTGAGAGTGGAAAGACCTCCAATATATTGGCTCACGAAAAACAATGCCAATATCATTCCGCCATACATACAGATCAAATGCATAATATTTGTATAACCTACAGAGTTCATGCCACCAACCAAAGTATAAGCGATAAATCCTATACCCATGATAATAACCGCTGTATTAAAATCGAGACCCAATACAGTAACCCCCAGAGTTCCTGCGGCAATGATCTGGGCCGTCCCCACAGCAATCATGACAAAAGTAAGGAGGACACTGGCCACCACCCGGGCATTGACACCTATATATTTTTCAATAATCCCTGGAACAGTAACCGTATCCAGACTTCTGTACAGTTTGGCAAAAAAGATTGCCAAAACAATAACACCAATCCCATTGGCAATGGAGTACCAAGCTCCGGAGATGCCATGAGTAAAACCATATTCTGCAATGCCTGTGGTCGATGTACCTCCCAACCATTCACCGGTACCTGCCGCCACACACATCAAAATACCAAGCCCTGCCCCATGAAAGCTTGTCGCTGATGTTGACTTTTTTTTGGCATAGACACCAATCAAAATAGTTAGAACAAAATACAGGGCAATGATCACCAGTTGTATCGACATTTTTCCAGCTCCTATTTAACAAACTCTAATCTTTTTCCACAATTAAAGCATCTACAACTTTTACACCTTGGCCTTCTGGTAATACAAGAACCGGGTTCAGATCAAGCTCAATAATTCTATCTTTTTGCTCAACCACCATGTGGCTGATTTTTACCAATGTCTCACACAGAGCAGTAATATCTGATGGTTTGCTGCCTCTGATTCCCTGTAGTATTCGAAACCCTTTCGTATCCTGGAGCATCTCCATTGCTTCTCTCTTGGTGACCGGTGCAATCCTTAAAGAAACATCTTTCATAACCTCCACAAAAATTCCACCGAGGCCAAACATCAGCGTTGGGCCAAACTGGGCGTCATTTTTCATTCCAATGATCACTTCAGTGCCATTGGTCACCATTTCCTGAACCAGAACACCATTGATCTTTGCCTCTGGATTGTAGTCCTTCGCCTTCTGCAGTATCTCAGCATATGCCATCCGTACGGAGTCAGCATCACAAATATTAAGCTTGACAATCCCAGCATCTGTCTTATGAGGGATATCAGGAGAATCCACTTTCATAACCAAAGGATAACCCGTTTTATCCGCAAAAACTAAAGCATCATCAACACCATTTACCAGGGTCTCTGCAGCCAAGGGTATATTATATTTCCGCAAAACATTTTTACTCTCATATTCAGAAAGGCATCTGAGCTGACTAGTAGTCATATGTCTAGTACCTCCCATCGTAGTTTTCTATCTGATAATCCGCATCTGCCTCTTGCTCCATCAGGTACTTCTTTCTGAACACCTGATACTTCATCAAAGCACCAAGCGCATCAGTAGCCCTTATGGGTGATTTGAACAGTGGAACCTTACCCTCTCGCAGGATGTGCAAGGCTTTCCCCATGAGGTGATCGCCGCCGGTCCAGGCCACCACAATTGGTTTATCTGTTTTGCTTGTCTGCTTTACAATATCCTGAGCCATCTTTTCCCCTGCTTCACCGGTAATCATCGTCACCACAACTACTATCCCATGGATTCCCGGCACTGACAGTATCTCGTCAAGCACTTTGGAAAACCCGTCTGGGTCGTTGATAACCTGCGCAGTGACATCAACGGGGTTGATGTCCGAACCATAAGGAGGTATACACTCAGAAATGGCCTTTCTTGTTTTATCCGGAAGCTCACAAATATCCAATCCCAGGTCAGAGGCGCGGTCCGCAACAAGTATGCCCGCACCGCCTGAGGTTGTAACTATGCCCAAGCCTTTTCCTTCAGGCAGTTTTGTTTTTTCTACCAAACCAGCCAAATCAATAATATCCATGATATCTTCGACTCTAATTAGTCCTTTTTGTTTAACAAATGCATCAAAAACCACATCTGAACCAGTAAGTGAACCGGTATGAGAAGCACTCGCCTTCTGCCCGATTTCCGAACGTCCGACTTTCAAGACAATCAAAGGTTTGGCCAACTTGAGTGCTCTGTCCGCAATCCTTGAGAACTTGCCCCCGTCCTTGACGCTTTCGAGATAGGCTATAATGCTTTTAGTAGCATCATCTTCAACCATGTATTCCATAAAACCCAGTGTATTTAGATCTGCCTCATTTCCTGTACTAACCACACTGCTAAATCCAACTCCGGCTTCTTGGGCTAAATTAAATATTGAATAGCCAAGAGCTCCACTCTGTGTGACAAATCCTGTACCACCAGCCAAGAAAGGATTAATCTCCAAAGAACCGCTAAAGGCAGCAGTTACATTGTCATGAAGATTTACAATGCCTTGGCAGTTCGGCCCGAGCATCCTTATCCCATGTTCCCTGCAAAGTTCTACAACTCTTCTCTGGAGTTCTACCCCTTCACCACCGACCTCAGCAAAACCTGAACTAAAAACAACGATGTTCTTTACGCCTTTTTCAATACACTGCTCAATGACCATAAAAATCCGTTTATAACTAACTGCAACCAGCAACAGGTCCGGTGTTTCCGGCAGACTTACGAGATCAGGATAGCACTTAAGACCGGCTACCTCCTGATATTTGGGGTTAATAGGATAAACATTCCCTTTATATCCGTGCTCCTGTAGATATCTCAAGGGTTTACCGCTGATCGAATTCAGATCAGAAGAAGCACCAAATATGGCAATACTGCGTGGTATAAAAAAACCTTTCAAGTCCTCCATTTATTACTCTGTCTCCTTTCCCAATAGGCGATTACAAATACTGCTAATTGCTGTGCGCTACTAAATCAATACCCTTCTTAAATATCTCAATATTCTTTTCACTGTTCTTGCCTCTAAAAAAATCAGCCAGTGTATCCTGCATCACCTGAACAGGAACTATTTTTTTATAAGCCAGCATTACTCCTAAAGTACAAACATTCAAGGATCGCAGGCTGCCGCAACTGCGAGTAAGGCTCGTCAATCCGTAACCGACCACATTTTGATCAGTGCCTTCCCATGCAATGGTATCGGAATCA
Organism: Syntrophaceticus sp.; assembly: GCA_050949745.1. Lineage (GTDB taxonomy): Bacteria > Bacillota > DSM-12270 > Thermacetogeniales > Thermacetogeniaceae > Syntrophaceticus. The sequence goes on from JBMNGF010000016.1 coordinate 7,168, forward strand.
TAAATCAACAAGGCGTTGTCCTTTAACTTGCCGCAAAATTTCCTGAACGCCTCCTCTGACAAAGCAACCACTATATCGGGGGCTTCTGTTTTTGGATAAAAGATTTCTCCTTCATTTATAACAACTTCAGCCTGGCAATAACCTCCCCTGGCTGATACCCCATATTCTTGAGTCTGAGCCACATATAAGCCGTGTCTTGTAGCAGCAAGGCCCAAGAGTACTCCAGCAACAATCAGCCCTTGCCCACCGGTACCGGCAATCACAACCTCATATTTGTCCATCCCTTAATCATCCCTTCTATCCTTGCCCGCTTCCAAAACCCTGTTGCGGATTGTCTCGTATCGCTCATTAAAATCAGGTTCATCACGATCAACCATTTTGCCGATTAGAAAATATTTACTCTTTTCCTCATCTGGCACCATGTCATATTTCACCTTATTCAATCCCTGTTCTTTCAGTTGCTTCATCATCTCAATAGGAGATCCGAGCTTATTTCTTCTTCCAAAGTGGGTAGGACAGGGGCTAATAACTTCCACAAAAGAAAAACCTTTATGTGTAATTGCTTTCTTAATCAGAGAATCAAGTTGTGTAACATGATACGCTGTACTTCTTGCCACATAGCTGGCACCGGCTGCAGAGACTAACGCACAGAGATCCATCGCTTTTTCCGGGTTGCCATATTTACTTGTGGATGTTATGCGTCCCTGTGGAGTCGTGGCCGAATACTGACCACCTGTCATGCCATAATTTAAGTTATTGACGACAATAGAAGTAACTCCTATATTCCTTCTTGCACTATGGATCAAGTGATTGCCACCGATCGTCAAGCCATCACCATCACCCATCAGCGCTATCACTGTTAACTCAGGATTTGCTGCCTTGATCCCAGTAGCAAAAGCCAACGCCCTACCATGGGTGCCATGGAAAGCATTTGTGGTCAGATAGTCATCGGCCTTACCCCAGCAACCGATACCGGTTACTACAACAACATCTTTCTTATCCAAACCCAAATTCGCTAAGGCCCTAGTCAATGCCCCCAGAACTATGCCATTGCCACAACCTGCACACCATATATGAGGCAACTGTTTACGGTTTAAATAATGCTCTGCCAAGTTGATACCCATATCAATATACCTCCCTGATCTTCTCTATAATTTCTTTGGGTTCTATCCCCTGGCCATTGCTCTTTGTCAGGCTGTAAACCGGCATCTCAGTTCCAACAACTCTGCGTACCTCATGTACCATTTGCCCTAAATTCATTTCCGGCACCAGAATGCTCCTCGCCCCTGCTGCCAATTCAGCTATTTTTTCATCAGCAAAGGGCCAAACTGTAATCAGTTGCAGCAAACCAACTTTTAAGCCCTCATCTCTCGCTTGCTGGACAGCTGCCTGACTCGCCCTGACAGTGGACCCTGAAGTTACTATCAACAGATCCATATCTTCTGTGCAGAACTCTTTTGTCTCAATGACCTCGTCTAGATAGTCATAGATCTTGTCTGATAGATGCCGAATCTTCCAGGCCGCATTATCCGGATCATTCTGACTATATCCCTTGTAACCATGCATAGAGCTGGTTATATGAAAAATATAGTTGCTGCCATAGTCAGCCATGGGAGCGATGTCGTCATCTCCTTCTGGCTTAAAGGGCAGGTAAGCTTCAGGTTTGCCACAATGCCTTTTTCTTTCTATGACCTTTAAATCGCCAGGTGCTGGAAGAACGACACTCTCTCGCAAGTGCCCGATGATCTCGTCAGGCATCAGCACAACAGGAGTTCTGAACCTTTCCGATAAATTGAAAGCCTTTACAGTTAGTTCAAAGCACTCTTGAACAGAAGCCGGCGCCAAAGCAATGATCGCCTGGTCACCATGTCGGCCCCAGCGCACCTGCATAATGTCAGCCTGGGCGGGTTTAGTAGCAAGACCAGTACTAGGGCCTGATCTTTGTACATTAACAACCACACATGGTACTTCTGCCATCTGGGCCATCCCTAAATTCTCCTGCATCAATGAAAACCCCGGGCCGCTGGTAGCTGTCAATGACTTCTTCCCTGTCAGAGAAGCACCGACAATCGCTGCCATGCTGGCAAGTTCATCCTCCATCTGGATATAAACCCCACCCACTTCCATCAGCCGTTCAGAACATATCTCAGCAATTTCCGAAGAAGGAGTAATAGGGTACCCCGCATAAAACCTCGCACCCGCATAAATCGCCCCTTCTGCAATAGCTTCATTACCCTGCATTAAAACCATGTCTTTACTCATTTCCATATTACCCCTCCACTCGCAATGCAAAATCCGGGCAACGTTTCACACATAATTGACACCCAGTACATTTTTCTTGAGCCACAACTTTTGGACGCTGTTCTTCTCCTGTTGCGTAAACTCCCTTTTCACAAAATGCTATGCAATAACCACAGCCTTTACATAACTTGTTATCAATAGTTATTTTCTTCACACCAATCACTCCACTCTGCGCAATATACGTGATTAAAGTTAACAGTGGAAAGGAACCCCAAAAAACTTTCCCAGGGCTTGCCTTTCCACCGTTTAACCAGTAGCCCTAGTTACTTCTTGTAATAGCGAAACTCAATTGTCATACATCCGTTTGGAATCTTATAAGGGCCATGGATCATTCCTGGAGGGCGGCAGGCATAATACCCTTCCACATATGTTTCCTCCTTTTGAATGTCATAAAGAGACCCCTTGATAATATAAACCTCTTCCCAGAAGTCATGGACCAGTTCCTGATCGGTTTCCATCGGCGGGAATTTCAGAATTCTGGCATATGAACCAGTCTCTTCATCAATGCTTAGGATTTTTTCCATTATTCCCTCAGCGGCATCTGCCACCTGTCTCCAAGGAATCTTTACATCTGGGTCAAAAAACTCCAATTCCGGCTTCGGCACTTAAATAACCTCCTTCTTTTTTGTGTTTAATGTCTAAACCTACAGCTTCAAAACCTGTAAATTATAGCTGCAGTTTAAAGTGCGGTTTTTGTTACTATCCAGCAGTTCGACCTCAAAACAGTCACTAAAGGGCATCCCCTTGACCAGGGCACCTACGGTTCCGGAGAAAATCACAGTTCCCTCTTCAAGACTGCCGCCTAGCAGTGTTTTTACCCTTTCTAGAAGCTCTTCAGGACGCATAAATGCATCCAAAGTCGATTCCTGATATAAAGTATCCCTACCTTTGCCAATCCAGGACCTCATTTCTATTTCATCCCATTGTTCTTTTACATCTTCAAACAACCACACATAGCTGGAAATGAAATTGGGGCTGATCTGTTTTGCTTTGGGAATGTTGGTCATCTCCAATTTGCGGTCTGTATGGTCACTGCCAGCAGCCACATATATTCTGTCTTTACCTATCAAGAGAACATATTCTGCTTCGCCGGTGCTGTCTTCATCAACCACTTCATAATAATCATCAGTTGTCAACAACATGGAAGACTTGAGATAATATGTTGGAACACTCTCTGGCGCCGGCACACCAATTTCTTTGAGCTCCTCCACATGTTTTTTTACCTCTTCCTGATTGCGACCGGTATACCCAGCATTGATCAGTTTGCGTACAACAAAACTGACATGTTTATTCTTGTCACCATTCACATAAAGATCTAATCTGTTTTCCCTCATTATCAGCACCAACCTTATCGCTCATTTTGTTAAAAAGTTATCTTCCTATCCCTTAGAGCTGGGAACTCATCCCGCACAGACTTGACCATTTTCGGGTCTATATCTACTTTAAGAACGGTTTCCCGCTCAGCAGCGCAACTGACCACAGTCCCCCAGGGATCGACAACAATGCTGCGGCCTATAAAACCCATCCCCTTGCTGGCACCAGCACAACCACATGAAATAATATAAGCAAGGCTTTCGATGGCTCTAACCTGATTAAGCTGTGTCCAATGCTCTACCCGCGGGTAGGGCCAAGCTGCACAGTTAATGATGAACTCTGCTCCTTCATCCACCATTTTCCTGTACAGCTCTGGGAAACGCAGATCATAACAGATGCACATTCCCACTTTGCCAAATTCAGTAGATACTACCGTGATATCATCACCAGAGGTTAGAATCTTGCCCTCGGCAGAACCATACCCAAACAGGTGCATTTTGCGGTATGTATCAAGTACTGCCCCTTTCCTGTCAAGCAGAGCACATAAATTGAAGTATTGATCTCCACGGCGCTCTATTAAGCTGCCTGTAAAGATGTAGCTTCCGATCTCTGCTGCCTTGGAGGAAAGAAATGAGATGGTTTCGCCTTTTAGATCCTCACTGCTGGATTTGTAATCATCGAAGGCAAAAAATCCAACATTCCATAATTCAGGCAGTACGATCAGGTCAACACCGCCCAGCCCGTCAATAATAGACCCTACTCTGGATAGCCTTTCTTGCTTATTCTCCTTGTCATCAATTGCAAGTTGTATAATCCCAACTTTCAAGCCATTTCCTCCTCCCATCATCCTGCCTGGTGTCTAAACAATTAACTAAAGTCTCCAAGATAAATGGGGTTCGGTCCTTCCATATGGATGGCATCTTCTGGGCAGAGAGAGGCACATAAACCACACCCATCACACTTATCTGGGTCAATATAAGCTTTCTTCTTCCCATTCACATCAACATATGACATAGCAGGCCCTCTGAAGCACCAGTTCTTGCAGAGCTGACATCCTGTGCACTTATCCTGATCTACTACCGAAACGTTCTGCGTATCCCTATCTACCTTGTCCCATGACAGTATCTGAGGTAGGGTGGCTCCCCTCATAGCAGCAATGCTCTCATAGCCTTTCTCTTCCATAAAGTCTCTCAGCTTGTTTACATATTCTGAAATCATCTTATAGCCTTTCCGGCTATACATCAGAGCGGTGCAGGTCTGTACAGTGGAGGCACCAACCATAATGGACTTAACCACATCTTCCCACCCCCAAATACCATTGGTAGCGGAAATCGGAACATCTAATTGCCGGGCAATTTTAGCTACCCATTTCAGCATAATAGGACGCATCCAGGGGCCGCCAACACCCGCGAAGGAAGAGTGCAGTAAGGGCCTTCCTGTGTTAACATCAATGTCGAGAGCTGGGAACCGGTTGACGACCGTTAAGCCTTTGGCTCCGGCCTCGGTAACTTTCTGACCTACGGAAACAGGGTCAACAGCTTCAGCAGTAAGTTTAACAAAAACAGGTATCTTTACCGCATCAACGACCACCTTGGTTACAGCAGCTGCAGCTTCTGGGTCACTTCCCAGTTCCTGGCCGCTTTTATATCCCAGGTCTCTAGGGTGTGGACACCCGAAGTTAAGCTCAAGCATTTTTACGCCAGTTTCCTCAACCATCTTGGCCAGCTTTGCCCATTCATCCATACTTCCACCAGAAATGCTCCCTACCAGGACAACATCATTAGCTTCACAGTACTCAGCTGTCGCCTGTAGTTCGCTCATCCATTCCTCAGGGGTATGCTCTGCCAAAAACTCGCAGGAGTAATTGGAAAAACAATGCGGCCATCCTTTTTTATGCAGCACAGTGAACCGTGGGGAAACATACTTATGCAGTAATGGTTCAAATGTAACAGTCTTAGCAATGATACCGCCACAGCCATTATCCACACAGCGCCTCATATAGTCATTATCCTTAGAGGGGGTAGCAGATGCGATAACTATTGGGTTCTTAAACTTAACTCCACAAACATCAACACTAATATCCGGCTTCATTTCGTTTCTCCTCCTAATGTTTGTTATATTGATGGTATTGATTGTTACCACAGTAATCACAAAGACAGCTTATTTTCTTGATATGGCATCCAGTATGCGCTCAGGTGTAACAGGCAAACTGTTGAATCTAACACCAATGGCATCATAAATAGCATTCAAGACAGCAGCAGCCACAGGATTGATAGCTGGCTCGCCAATACCTTTAGCACCTAAGGGGCCACTAGGATCATCGGTTTCTACAAAATCCGTATGTATTCTAGGTGTATCCTTGGGTCCGGGTATTCTATAATCCAAAAAACCCGGATTTAGTAAATTGCCTTTCTCATCATAGAGCATGTCCTCTGTAAGCGCCCAACCAATACCAGTGGACACACCGCCGTGCACTTGTCCTTCCAACAGGAGCGGATTGATCACCTTGCCCACATCATGAACAGCCCAGTAATCTACCACATCTACCACGCCTGTCTCCAGATCTACCTCAACTTCGGCAATGTGGGTAGCAAAAGGATACACAGGGGACACGTTTCCATATTTCGTTTCATCCGGCAGAACGGTATCTGGTATCCAATAACCATTACCAGTCACCGGCATCCCACCATGAGTGAAGATATAGTTTCGGGCGGCTTCTGCAACGGTCATTACCTCTCGCCCAGAAGCTTTTTCATAAATAACCCCGTTGTTTATATCCAATTCATCTTCCTTGACCTTTGACAGTTCAGATGCAGACTCTAGGATCTTGGCCTTGGCATCTCTTGCTGCGGCAATGACCCCCTGTCCACCAATAGTTGTGCCGCGAGTGGCAAAGGAACCAAGACCAAGAGCGGCAATATCAGTATCGACATGCTTAACCACCATAGTTTCATAGGGCACACCAAGCACTTCAGCAGCAATTTGTGCAAATGCAGTATTCTGCCCCTGCCCCATATCACATTCCGGGTGTATTAGGGTAACCTGTCCTTCTTCACCGATCCTGATCAAAGAGGATGAGCCATCAAATGGTTTGAAGAAAGGCCTGTTGCCAGATACATGGTTACAGCACGCTAGGCCAATCCCTTTTGATTTGCTACTTTCTGATTTATGCTTACCGTATTTGTCTTTCCATCCGGACATCCCTACTGCCTTACTGAGACACTCCGGCAGACCACAGGTATTGACCTTCCAGCCGTGACAGGACAGATAGCCATCTGGAACACAATTTTTCAACCGTAACTCAGCGGGATCCATTTTCAGAGCTTCTGCAATTCTATCCATCATAAGTTCCAGAGCGGTTACCATCTGGGTATTACCAAAACCACGGAAACACCCGGTAGGTACTGTGTTGGTATATAAAAGGATCCCTTCAGCTTTTACATTTGTGAACTTGTAGAGCGAATCAACCCGGTAGCATGCTGTTGATGTAATAGGTGGCCCGTAAACGGTCCTGGCACCATTTCCCGATAAGATTTTCACCTGTTTACCGAGTAAAGTACCGTCCCTTTTTGCTCCCATCTTAACTTCAATCTTCATAGGAACCCTGGGGTTGCCGGCCATAAAATCCTCAGTCCGAGAATTAACGATCTTTACTGGCCTTCCAGTTTTCCTGGCAAGCTCAGCACAAATAACATGTGCCACGTATTCAAACTTAGCCCCAAAGCCGCCACCCATAAAGGGTTTAATAATCTGCACCTTACCCGCTGAGACCCCCAGCGCTTTCGCATAAACTATCCTGCTTTTCATAGGCACTTGTGTAGGCAACCACATGGTCACCCTGCCATTTGCATCCCATTTGGCAACCGCCGCCATTGTCTCTAGATAAGACTGATAAACCTGACTTGTGTAAAACACATCCTGAATGACCACATCTGATTCGGCGAATGCCTTTTCAACGTCGCCCCGCTCTACTTTATAACTAAAAGCCACATTGTCAGGTCTTTCGTCATAAAGGCGCGGGCTGTTCTCTTTGACAGATTCTTCTGGTGTTAATACACATGGCAGTTCTTCGTATTTAACATGAATAAGACGTAGGGCTTTTTCGGCTGTCTCCTCATCCAATGCAGCCACAGCGGCAACCTCGTCGCCTACGAAACGCACTTTATCCTTAGCGAGGATATACCAGTCATCAGGGCCGCCCGACTGTGTACCAAATGGAATCTGCGGTGTATCCTTGAAAGTGATCACAGCCTTAACACCGGGAATCTGCTCCGCCTCACTGGTATCTATCCCTAAAATTCGGGCGTGTGCATACGGGCTGCGCAGTATTTTGCCATAAAGCATCCCCGGCAGCCTCATATCTGTCACATATTCAGCAGTTCCCAGCGCTTTTTCTTTAGCATCAACAGGAGTTACACTCTTACCTACCACTGTATAGTCCACTTAACATCCCTCCCCCTGTCTTTTTTTGGCTAGGGCAAGGACAGCGTCAACAATATTCTGATACCCTGTACACCGACAGAGATTTCCAGCGAACGCATCCCTGATCTCCGCTTCTGTCGGATTGGGATTCTTGTCAAGCAATGCCTTGGCTACCATAATGAAACCAGGAGAACAGTAACCACATTGAACTGCTCCATTTTCTACAAAAGAACGCTGGATAGCATCCATTTCACCGCTCTTACTCAAACCCTCAATGGTTGTTATTTCATGTCCACTAGCCTGCACAGCCAGGAGAAGACAGGATTCCACAGGTGCACCATCAAGTAAAACAGTGCAAGCTCCGCATTCCCCTTCAGCACAACCCTTTTTAGTTCCCGTAAGACCAAGATCATCCCGAAGCACGTCGACAAGAGTCTTGGTAGGGTTAATCAAAACATCATATTCGTCTCCATTGATCAGTAATTGCACTTGGGTTTTCACCTTGGAGACACCTCCCTGTCACGTAATGCTGTCAATGCCCGCTTCATATAAACCTTGACCATCTGTCTCCGATATTTTTCACTTGCTCTGACATCAGTTATGGGTTTCGCTTCAGCGGCAGCGGTTTCTGTCGCAGCTTCAATAACCATGTCATCCAATTGGTGACCGATGAGTTTCTTTTCTGTTTCTTTAGCCCTCATCGGCGTGGGAGCAACTGCTCCCAAATAAATGCTGGCATCACTCACAACGTCATTATCAAATTGAAGTAGAACCGTCATATTCACGATAGATATATCCATCGACCGCCGCAGCTGATGTCTCATATATATCCCTGAAACGCCGTCTTCCAAGGGTGGAAGAACAACTTCCTTCATGATCTCCCCTTGTCCCAAAGTGGTTTTGCCCGGGCCCCGGAAAAGTTCAGAAAGTGCTATTTTTCTTTCACCATTAGGCCCCACTAGCACTGCAGTGGCATTAGCTGCAAGCAAAGGTGTAGCTAACTCCGCTGAAGGAGCAGCATTACACAAATTTCCTCCTACAGTGGCCATATTACGTATTTGCCAGGAGCCAAGCTTTAGAGCTGCTTTCTGTAAAAACGGATATCTCTCGTGAATAACTAAACTTTCTCCAACATCTGATATTGTGGTCATCGAACCTATTTTTACATTTTTACCCTCTTCTGAGATAAAACCAAGCTCACAGACGCGTTTAAGATCGATGATTGTCTTCAGTGTGCTCCTCCCATGTGCAACATTGACAAGCACATCTGTGCCACCCCCAAGCAGAATTGCTTGGGGATGTGCCACATACAGGGATACTGCTTCGCTTAATGAACCTGGGGCATAATACATAGTTTTCAACCTCCGTTACCTACCCTTGTTATCTTTCATCACCAACGTTGAGGTTATATGCTTTCCTCGTAATCTAGTGTTGCTTTCGCAGCAATTTCATCAATCGCCCGCTGTGTTTCTTTATCCAGCAATTCCACATCACTGAGCTCATCCAGCATAGCCAAGGCGCGTTTTAATGCTTTTTCTCTAATATCTAACGCACCATCATTTTCCCAACCGGTCCAATTCCGGCGTTCAGTAAGGTCTGCCTGCCAGATCTCCTTGCGACAGTATTTGACTGTATGCTTTTGCCCAAGGAAATTGCCGCCAGGACCCAATTTTGAAATTACATCAAGGCCAAGTGTCTTTTCATCAACTATAATTTCTTTAGCCATCCTCCTGAGCTGGGACATGCACTCATTGCAGTAAATCAAGTCAGCAAAGTCCACAATCACATCCATATCAAACTGCATAGAATCCAGCAGATCAGCCGCCAACGCACCACTCAAACCAACCATGCCTGTTTCAAAACCAGCCTGGCCGTCAAGAATCTTGGCATCACGCAGCATACTGGGCATTCTGGTGGGCAGGTCTAAGAAGCGTCCCAATTGAGCCATGCAGACTTTCAATATAGCAAACTCAGGGCTGGACATGGTTACAGACCCGGTCTTGAAGTCGAAGCCACGTGCAAAACTCGTATATATAACAGGAGCGCCGGGATTAACCAACTGTCCCAAGGTTATACAGGCCAATGTTTCAGCATGCGCCTGAGCACAAGTTCCCGCAATAGTAATAGGGGAACTCACCCCGAGAATCGGACCGGAACTGATAATCGCAGGTACCTTATGCTTGCTCATTTCAATCAGCGCCTCTAATGTCAGCCTATCGATCTGCAGCGCAGGCTTGGTCAAAATCCAAAATGAGATATATGGTCGTTCGTGAAAGGCCTCTTCGCTACCCACGGCAATAGAAGCCATTTTTATAATGTCCCTTACACCCTGAGTCCCATAGCCACCATTCGTAATATGCTTAGTCGTATTCTTGATATTCGTAGCCCATGAATACCACTCAGCAACTTGTCCGGGAACATCCTGCGGAGTCACTAAACCTCCCGCAACACCGACATGTTCCAAATTGTCAATTATTTTAGTGATTTTAACTAAATCCTCATTAGTTGCCGGACGCTTTTTCCCGTCATAAGGGTCAAGCACATGAGTCGCTTCAGTCATTGTCGCCAGAACTGGTACCTGGTCACCGGTAAATGTGATATCATGTTTTGGGTCCCTTGCATACAAAGTAACTTCAGACCTCTTGGGTACAGTTTCTAACGCCCGGTCCACAAGGTCAGCGGGAATTTTTACAATGTTATTGTCCTCAACCTTCGCCCCTGCATCACTTAAAATCTCAATTGCTTCTTGGCAGGGCATTTGCATGCCTGTATTTTGCAAGATGTCAAGCGCTGAATCATGAAGCAACTGCACTTCTTCATCAGAAAAATACTGAAATAACGGTTTCAATTAACCCACCTCCTGTTTGTATTATTTACCAGTCAATAAAGACATGGTGACATCAACCGCTTCTTTCAAATCGGCTCCAAAACCATCAGCACCTATTTTCTCAGCATATTCTTTGCTTACTGCGGCTCCTCCCACAATGAACTTAAACTTGTCACGGACACCGCGTTCCTTCATCCTTTCAACTATCTTCGGCAGTTCTGGAATGGTCATAGTTAGAAGGGCAGATGCGCCAATTATATCTGCGTCATTTTCAATAGCCACATCAATAAATTTATCCACAGGGCAATCCACGCCGATATCAACGACATCAATACCATTTGTGGAAAGCATAGTAATAACAAGATCCTTTCCAATGTCATGGATATCACCGGCAACTGTACCCATCACAAATGTTCCAATTTTATCTGCCTTTTGACCTGGCATTTTCTCTTCAAGTAAGGATATGCTTTCTTTCACCATTTCCGCCGCAAATACCAGTTCCGGCAGGAAAACGTTACCCTTTCCAAACTCCTCACCAACACCACGAATGCCAGCTGTATAGCCATCCTCAACGGCTTCAACCATACTAATCCCAGAGTTAATCACTTCATCAGTCAATCGCTCAACTTCTTCATCATCTATATTGATAACCGCTTCCTTGATTTTTTCCAAAAGCTCTTCCTTAGACACCTAAACCGCCTCCTTAGTATTTGTCTTAATTGCTAGCAAGTTGGAAACCATAACCACCTTGCTAGCCAATATTACTGCATCAACTGTTTGCTCCAGTCGGTTCTGCCTGCTCATCAGACTGTTCCGGTATTTCTTTACCGAATGTTCGAATCTCGTGCAACTTCCTTGCAGACGTAAATGCCCCCCACAGTGGTGGCACAATTAGCAACGAACAAGGAACCGCAGTTACGACAATGAAGTCCTGTAAAGATCCCACACCACCGATTCTGATCAACACGGCAGCAGCAGCACACATAGCAATACACCAAAAAGCTCTTGTGAATTTATCCGGAGTCTCATCCCCGGAAACTGTCATCGCTATCGTATAGGTAATACCGGTGCCAGTGGTAGCCAAGAAAAGAACGACAAGGATCAGCAACACTGGTATGACTATGGTACTCAACGGCAATTGCTCGCCAATAGATAGCAGACAGGCCGGAAGCCCTCTGTCAGACAATGGCCCAGAGATAGATCCGGGATTACTTAATTCATAGAAAATACCTGAACCGCCAAGAACCGTAAACCACATATTGGTCACAATAGGCGCAATAAGAGAGACAGCAATAATAATCTCCCTGATGGTCCTACCCTTGGAAATTCGGGCAACGAACACTCCCATAATCGGAGCATAACCGATAAACCAACCCCAATAGAAGAACGTCCAGGAGTTAAGCCAATCGAATCCGCTCCCTCTGAATAAAGAGATCGCTACAAAATCCCGATGGTATACTCCAAAGGCGGTAAGAAATTGATCAATAATAAAACGGCCGGGGCCAAATAGAAGGATGAAACCGGCTACAATGAAGGTTAAGATTACATTGAAATTGGCAAGATGCTGAATCCCTTTTTCTAAACCTGTTGTTGTAACTAACGTATAAAATATACCAACTACTGCCAAAATAACCAACTGTACTGTATATGTATTGGGAATTCCCCAAAGTATTTCAAAGGCATCAGCCAACTGCAAACCAAGAAAACCAATAGGGCCAATGGTGCCAGCAGCCACTCCAATAACCGCAAATGCATCAGCAAGCTTTCCCCATATACTATCAATAGCCTTTTCCTTGAGGATCGGATAAAGGAGCGTCCTTGGTTTCAGTGGTAATCCCTTTTCATAGTGTAGGTACCCAAGCAAAATTCCTGACAAACCTCCAAGGCAAGCCCATGCTAAGTAGCCCCAATGCAAATAACTCATTGACAAAGCAGGAGCAACAGCTTCCATTGTTCCACCTACGACACCTGCATATTGAGGTGGAGGATTTAAAAAATGTGATATAGGCTCAGAGGCTGAAAAGAAGACTCCGCCTCCGGCGAGCAAAGTAGTTACAATCATGGCTACCCATTTAAGCGTTGTGAAGTCAGGCTTTTCATCCGTTAATTTAATCGCACCATACTTGCTAATAGCAAGCCCCAACCCTAAGAAAAATGTAGCGATCAATAGAATCTGCCAGAATGCTCCAAAGTAATCACATACCCATGTGAAAGCCGCAGTAACAATTGCGCCAACAGTATCAACATTGATAAGCGCAGCAATAATGAATACTATAATAAACCCGGCGCTAACCCACCATACCCACCAATCAGTACCTTCCTTATTAAAGAACTTCTCTTTTGCCGATTCATCTGCCATTTAAACATCCCCTCTCTTTAATAAGCTTTACCATTTCAAATAAACAATACTGCCCATAACCAATGAGATCTTTGGTGACTATAGCTCCATTCTTATCCTCAAAACACCTCCTTTGTCTTTTGTCATTAATAGTGGGGTATTTCACAATACATCATATTAAGCAAAGACCATGCCATGTAGAAAAAACACCGTAATACAGGCATTTCACGAAATGAAACAGAGAACATGGACACCTTAAATTGCAATTATTGCAATTCTTGAAAATTAAAAGCCTATAAAAACGCCTATATTAGACGGCAACCAAGAATAAGCAAAGCTGTGCAACATTTGCACAGCTTTGCAATATCTGCAGAGAAGAGCGGTTCTCTTTGTGTAGGAAAATAAATGTTGAGGATTATTCGTAAATTCCATTAGTACCAACCTAGAAAAAAATCATATACTTCCCTCATAATCCACTGCTGCATTTGCAACAATTTCATCGATCGCCCGCTGTGTTTCTTTATCCAGCAATTCGACCTCATTGACCTCATCTAACACAGCCAAGGCACGCTTCAATGCTTTTTCTCTAATTCCTAACGCACCGTCATTTTCCCATCCAGTCCAATTCCGGCGCTCAGTAAGGTCTGCCTGCCAAATCTCCTTACGGCAGTATTTGACTGTATGCTTTTGCCCAAGAAAATTGCCACCAGGACCCAATTTGGTAATTACATTAAGACCAAGGGTCTCTTCATCAACTAAAACACCCTTAGCCATCCTCCTGAGCTGGGCCATGCACTCATTACAGTAAACCAAATCAGCAAAATCCACAGTCACATCCATATCAAACTGCATGGAATCCAACAAATCAGCTGACAGCGCACCACAAAGCCCAACCATGCCGGTTTCAAATCCGGCCTGGCCATCAAGAATCTTGGCATCACGCAGCATAGTCGGCATTCTGATTGGCAAGTCCAGAAAACGTCCCATTTGTGCCATGCAGACTTTCAATATAGCAGACTCCAGGCTGGACATGGTTACAGACCCGGTCTTGAAATCAAAGCCACGCGCAAAACTCGTATATATAACAGGAGCGCCGGGACTAACCAGCTGTCCCAAGGTAATACAGGCCAATATCTCAGCATGCGCCTGAGCACAAGTCCCGGCAATGGTAATGGGGGAAGTCACCCCGAGAATCGGACCGGAACTGATAACCACAGGTACCTTATGCCTGCTCACTTCGATCAGCGCTTCCAATGACAACCTATCGATCTGTAGCGCAGGCTTGGTTAAAACCCAAAATGAGATATATGGTCGCTTATAAAAGGCCTCTTCACCACCCACAGCGATAGAGGCCATTTTTATAGCGTCTCTTACCCCTTGAGTCCCAAAACCACCACTCGCTATATGTTTTGTTGTATTCATGATAGTCGTAGCCCAGGCATACCACTCAGCAACTTCTCCGGGAACATCCTGTGGAGTTACTAAGTTTCCTGAAGCACCGATATTCTCCATTCTGTCCATTATTTTAACGATTTTAGCTAAATCATCATTTGTAGCCGGACGCCTTTTTCCGCTATAAGGATCAAGCACATGAGTCGCTTCACCCATAGCCACTAAGACTGGCACCTGATCATCGGTGAAGGTGATATCTTGTTTTGGGTCCCGTGCATATAAAGTAACTTCAGACCTCCTGGGTACAGTTTCTAACGCCCGGTTCACTAGGTCAGCGGGAATCTTTACAATGTTGTTCTTTTCAATCTTCGCCCCCGCATCACTTAAGATCTCAATTGCCTCTTGGCAGGGCATCTGCATGCCTGTATTTTGCAAGATGTCAAGCGCTGAACCATGAATCAACTGCACTTCTTCATCAGAAAAATACTGAAATACCGGTTTCATTCAACCCGCCTCCTGTTCGTGTTGTTTCCCAGCCAATAAAAACATAGTGGCCATCGACAGTTTCTTTTAAGCCATCGTAACCTGTGTTCTAAAAATATGAAGCAAGGTTCATACCATGCAATAAAACACCGTAATACAGGCATTTTAAGAAACCAAATAGAGATCACTACCTCCTTAAATTGCAATTATTGCAATCCTGAAAGCCTAGAATGCTTATATTAGCCTATATAAGAGCGGGTAAACAAGAAGAAACAAAGCTGTGCAATACTTGCACAGCTTTGCAGCATTTGCAAAAAAAGACTCAAATGGTGACACCTACAAATAAGGATTGCTCCTGCATCCAGGCGAGATCCTTCTCGATATTGCTGCACTTAGTAATAACTACACACGGCGGAGGTTGAAGCCCCCGCCGTTGCATAATTTCATTTCAAATCAGGGAAAAACCCTATCGTTGGCTTCCTTTTATCAACTGCTTGGCCAGCATGGCACCATCCTTGATCGCTTCATAACCGGTGCAGCGGCAAAGATGCTTGTTAAGAGCCTTTAAAATAGCATCTTCATCAGCATCCGGATTATTATCAAACAGTGCTACCAATTCGGTGACAATGCCAGGTGTACAAAAACCACACTGAATAGCACCTGAATCAACCAGTGCTTTCTGTACAGGATGAAGTTCCTTACCGTTGGACACACCCTCCACAGTGATCACTTCACCACCCTGCACCTTGTCCATGGTTGTGCGGCAACTTTTAACTGCTTTGCCATTTAAAATCACCGTGCAGGCACCACATGTATAATTATCACAACCGCGTTTGGTGCCAGTAAGTTGTAGATCTTCGCGCAACACATCGATCAACAATGTGTCCGCATCCACTTCCACAGTACGTTCGCAACCATTAACTTTAAATGTGTATTTTTCAGCCATCAGGCATTCTCCTTCCTGTCGGCAAGGGCTTGCTTCATTTTTTCAGGGGTAATTGGTATTTCATAAAAGTCTATGCCCGTAGCATCATAGATGGCATTTAATATAGCGGGAACTACCGCTAAAAAAGGATGCTCGCCGATGCCCCGCGCCCCATATGGGCCTACTGCCCCTGGGTTTTCAATAAAGTCGACAGTAGATTTTGGGGGGATATCTCTCATCTTCGGTATCCGGTATCTGCCATAATGGGGATTTTTCTGGTGGCCCTGCTCATCATATATTAGCTCTTCATGAAGAGCCGCTCCAATACCCATCAGCACGCCACCTAAAACAGTGCCCCGCGCCTGCAAGGGATTTATTACCCTACCTATATCAAATGATGAAGCAAAGTGATCTACTATAACTCTGCCGGTTTTCTTTTCGACGCGAATCTGTGCACCCTGGGCACCAAAGGTATACTCCACACCTAATGTACCCTGGCCTGTTTCCAGATCAGGATTGGAATAGCGTGGCAACCTGGCATCAGAAGAGGCCTGGGCAATCTCACCAATGGTTATACCGTCAGAGGTTATATAACCCCGGGCTAGATCCTTAACCGCAACCTTGATACTCGGATCATTCCGCAGATAGACGTATTCACCGTTGTAATCCAGCATATCTTCATCAGCTTTAAGCACCTGGGATGCGGTTTTCTTTAAAATAGCAATGAGTTTGTTGGCAGCTCTTATGACGGCCCGCCCACCCTGCACGGTAAACATAGAGCCGATAGTTTGCCATTCATAGGGAGAAAACTGTGTGTCGATCTCCGTATAGCAATGGATCTTCTCGGGTGGGATTTGCAAAGCTTCTGCGGCCACTTGTTTCACCACTGTGCGTAGCCCCTGACCTTGTTCCGCACCACCCATATTTATCGAGACACTACCATCGATGTTCATCTTCATGTAGCATCCCTTGGTGGAAAACGTGGCTCCTTTGGGCGCTTTTGACAGAGCGGCAAAACCGCGGCCATAATAGTAGTCTTCATCCTCCTCAGGCTTGTCCCCGTCAAAGATAGCTTCCTGTATTTTTTTGGCGGCAGCTTGCACATCTCCATTGGTTTTCCACATCTTTTCTCCAGAGGCCACTATGCTGCCTTCCCTTAGGTAATTCACTTCACGGAGTTTTAAAGGATCCATGTCCAGCTTGCGGGCAAGCATATCCATCAACCGTTCCGTGGCAAACTGGGCTTCCGGGTGGCCATATCCACGGAAAGCACCTACCGGGGTTGTATTAGTGTACACAGTATAGCCTTCCATAAAGCAATGCTCGTATTCATAAGGGCCACCGCAATTATGTGTAGCCGTTATCGTAACGTTTACTGGCGTTTCGGCAAAGGCACCTCCTGAATGCAGAATCTTGCTTTTTATAGCGACCAACTTGCCGTTTTTCTTTGCTCCCAACTTCATATAAGTACGGATACCATGTCCGGTAAGTGTGCTGGTAAAGTCTTCTCTACGAGTAGCCACCCATTTTACCGGGCGTCCAGGTACAAAGCTAGCAATCCAGGCTATAGTTAGCTCTACTGTAATATCGGACTTGTAACCAAAACTGCCACCGATTTCAGGGATATGCACCCGCACTTCTGAAACCGGCATATCAAATGTGTGAGCCAACTCTTGCCGAATGATAAATGGGCAGACGGAAGATGACCAACATTCGATGCTTTGGTCTTCCTTGAACCAGACGATAGAACCGTGAGGCTCCATAGCCGCCGCTGAACCGATGGGGTAATTAAATTCTCCTTCAACAATTACATCCGCTTCCTCAAAGCCTTCTTCACCTTTGCCTTTAATCAGGCGGTAATAGTTGGCTACGTTGGTGTCGGGAATACATTTCAGCGTAGGTAACCGCTTATATTCCTCTTGATGCTCATGAATCAGGACTGCATCTTCTTTCATGGCTTCCCGAGCATCAGTGTAGACCGGCAAGGGCTCATATTCTACCTTGATCTTTTCCACCGCTGCATTGGCCTGCTCTAAAGTTTCAGCCACTACCGCTGCTACCGGTTCACCGGCATAACGCACCTTATCCACTGCCATAGGAGTTTGATCTGCAATGTTATCACCGTAACGTATGCGACATTCTTTTCCAGTTACTACCTTCACTACCCCGGGCATCTTTTCAGCAGATGATGTATCAATATTGATGATCTTAGCATGGGCATACTCAGGGCTAAGAATAGCTGCATGCAACATACCGGGAATACGGATATCATCCAAATATACTGCTTTACCGGTTGCTTTGCTGATTGCATCTGGGCGTGGTAATGGCTTGCCGATATATTTGTATTCCATATGCGTTCTCCTTTCCTGTAGATTATTCATTGACTTGAAATAGTTTCCTTTCCAGTGGAGTATTGTTTCGATATGAATAGTAGTACATATAGCATTGCCAAGGGAATACAAAACTGCAATATACTGTCGCCTACTCTGTTAATGTCAGTTTTTCATATCTGTCAACGTAATTCATTGTCTCCACCATCATGCAATAGCATACCTGTGACCCCTTTAAATAAAGAGGTCACAGGCTAACTTATAATTATTCTGTCACAGAAGTAGAAGGTGTGTTAATATCGTCTGTTAATTCAGCAGGATCAACAGCTCCTCTTCCAATTAGCCAATAGACAATTGCCGTTACGATCAGAGTACTGTATATTGCTCCGATTGTGCCCATAATAAAAGCTGAATTTTTAAGAATAATATAGGATATAACACCTATTGTCCAAGCGGCAATGGCCCTCCAGTTGATACCGTTGCTGTACCAGTATTTACCGTTTACTTTAGCCGCATGACTCCAATCATATTTTCGCTTGCGCAATACATAGAAGTCCACAATCATTATTGCAAAAAGCGGCGCAAATATCAGCCCGACATAACTCAAGAATCCCATGAAAGCATCTAAGAAACTACCGATTACAATTGGCACCAAAGAAATGATAGTACAAAGAATCGCCACTATCCCAAGAGACCTGAAAACAGGCATTTTTGGAAAAATATTTACTGATGACATGCCTGCAGCATATATATTAACACAGTTGGTGGTGACAGTTGCAAGTATCAAAACCAAGAATGCAACCCAACCGAGTCCAAGCTGCCCCATAATACTAGATGGATCTGATGTATTGGGGTCAAATTGCCCTGTCGCCATGGTGGTTGCAATAACACCAATTAAACCGACTACTGCGAACCAAAATAGCGCTACATTAGCTCCAATCATAGGCGCCACTGTAGATGATACTTTGTTTTTAGTATAACGTAGACTTATTCTAGAACTAACAGAACACACCCTTTGTGTTGTATTTACAAGAACTATACCCTTGTCTTATCTATTTTAAATAAATAAAAACATTTAACTATACAGTATCGTGTAGAGCAAAGTGTCTTGCTTTTTTCATTGTCTAATGTTGCCGACTGGACAGCTAATTTTGGCTGGAAAAGCAGTTGGGCTAACATGGGGTTGGCTAATATTGACGATGCTGTCTTTGATTTGATGGCTCTTATTTGTGTAAATATGATATAAGAACAGGGCATAGGAAGAAATCTCTCCCTATGCCCTGTACCAAACCTGAAAGTTTTTTCTGCTTTAAGGCTTGCTCTTTCGGCATCTTTTAAATTTTCCAGGTTCAGTTCAAATACCTTGAATATTATTCGATAAAAAGGAATTAGAACCCCTGTGGTAATTGAACTCTATCGTTGTTCAGCAAGCTCTAAGTATCTTGGTGACCACTCCAATACTCTTATATAGAGATATCAACACCCAATTGCTCCAAAGATTCAGACATGGCCTGTATAAACAAATCGCCGCTGACATCTTTTCTATACCCTGCAGTAGACCTCACATCTGATATCGGACTTATCTTGTTCTTCATTATCTCTGCAGCATTTTCTATGTTTTGACGATTGATACTCCTACCGATCAAACTCTCTTCTGCT
>JBMNGF010000017.1:0-190287 GCA_050949745.1 Syntrophaceticus sp.
TCACGATAGCAGCTGCATTTGGATCATATGCCTGAACTTCATCAATCACAAGAACACTGTTCATAAGAGAAGATAAAATGCGCTCATACCCTGGATATCTAAGTGCTGCTGGTGCAATTTGATCAGCTGTTGCTATCAAATATGGTTTCGCTAAATGACGAGCCATATCCAGTGCTTTTCTCTGTTCTCCTTCGGTTTCCAGTTGCAATTCATTTTTGCTGCGGCTATAAAGTTCTATCGCTGCGTTTCCGTGCAGCAGAGCAACAGATTCTTCATTTTCCATATGTTTTCTTGTTCTATCCCAAATTTTATTGACTGCTGCCTGCATAGGAAGTATAAAGAAATTCTTTTTTCCGGCCCCCCAAATATAAGAAAATTCCGTCTTACCGAATCCCGTAGGAGCTATTAAAATAAGGTTATCCCCACGTAACTCTTTTTTATCCGTGAAGAATGATTTTTGCCAATAATCTGTACAGCCAAAGCGTTCTGCAAGGATAGAATCGAATTTTTCAAAGGATAAGGGGTGTCCCCATTCTACGTCTATAATATTGCAGCTGCTTCTGTCATCTTCCACTAATGATGCAAAATGATCGGCACGCATTAAATTACCTGTTATGAAGATACGCAGCTTTTCCCAATCATCCTGTCTGACAGAACTTCTGATTTGTTCAGGAAGGAACACCAGTGTATATGGAGGAGTCAGTATACCTGCTGAACCAAGATTATTATAACAGAGATACTCAATAAAAGTCTCATTAATACCAATAACTCCCGGGCTTAACTGATATTTATCAATTAATATGTGCAGTTCATCAAGTAACCTATTAGCATGCTCTTCCCATTGCTCGCGAGAGATTAACACACTTTCTGCTTTTTCTTTGATTTCGCTCGCACGGTGACCCATCATTAAGTCAGGAAATGATTCCCGCCAGTGATGAAAAGCCACCGCGGATAAAACAGCCTTTACAATTTGATTCTCAGGAAAAGAGAAAGCAGTAGGATTGATAAAAAAAAGCGAAAGCAATCCATGTGGTATCTCCGGAGAGTTTTCGATCTTCTCTCTTTTCAGCATTGCTTGAAAAACAGGATCTATTTTACCTAAATCATGCAGAAGAGCAGCATACTGCAAAGCTACCCACCATTCTTGAGGAAAGGAAACTTGCTGCTTCTCTCGCATACAATCAATCGCTTGCAAAACATCCCCAGTATGCTGCACTAAAGATGTGCCATTACTTTTAGCCAATGTAGTTTCATCAGCCACAACTTATTCCCTCCTTATTAACAGTGGGATCGAGATGGCACAGGAACACAGGTAAATGCAACTCCTCGTCAGTAAGCAGCGACGGTAGAGAAAAGTCATCAAGAAAAGGAATTTGACTGCAGCATAAATGGGCAGAAACATGATCAAAATTTCTTATAACTGCTCCTTCCAATTCAACTAGATCATAAAATGATGTTACAAGTGCTGCAATGCCCTGTATTTTTTTGTAGAGCTCATCATATTCATTTCTTTTAATTAATCCTTCTAAGGCATACTCAGGTGACGGCAACCACTGGTAATAGCTGGCCGATTGCTTAAAAGCATCCGGCTTACTTGAAAGTGTCAATTCTATTTTATTAACACTATCAATGATTGCCCAATCTTCTGCCCTTCCCATATGTAAATGGCTTAGCCATGCTTCTGGCTTATTATAGTTTTCCAGCAATATATCTTCTACCTCTTGTTTAGGATGATGCAGATAGATAACCACTTTTACTTCATTTAAAACCTCTATGGTAATTGGACTTTGTCCCCCAGGATGTTCCGGCACCCCCTGCCACATCCTATTGTCTTTAAAGGAAAACCGCCTCTTATGCATCCCTGAGTTTAAATTTCTCAGCCACGTATATTCCCTGGTTATATATTCATACTTACTCGCTATTCCTAGCGCAAAAGGTTCAGCAAGCATCATATTAATATTTTCTTGATTTCCTATAATATTGGCTAAAAATCCTATCACTGTAGAATATGGTGGCAGTGGATAGGTTCTGCGTGGATTATTGCTCTGAGCAACTCGGAAGTTGGCGGACGGTAAACTTACATTAAATCTTAGGACATTTACTTTTGGCACTATTACCACCACCGTCAAACCAAATTCTTCATAATGTCATTGATACTGCTTAGCGGTAGAAAAACATTATCATTACTACCATTACTTGATGTTTCACTCGTCATCAAACCATCATCTATAGGAAGAATTGAGTCATACCAAGCACGTTCTACATATTCGTTGTTAAGTACTTGGTTAAGGGGGTTCGATTGAATTTTTCCTTCTTTTATTTGAATAGCGCTATTAAAAACAGGTACTGGTACTTTTAGTAGCCCTATAACAATGAACATTGGAACCATTCCGTATTCCTCTGTACTGGAATGAATCATAAATCCATTTTTAATTACAGATAGAACTTGCTCAATTCTTTTTTTGCGTTCTTCATTAGATACAATGAATAACATTTGTACTACATCGCCTTTTGTTGCAACCCCAACTCTCCCAGAAATTTGGCCATGATTATCTGGCACTTGATACCATTGATATTCCTTCCAATTCACTTGGTCACAATCATTGAACGACTCAAAATCTTCTGTGGATGCTGCCGGCAGAGATTTAATCCAATCGTCAACTTTTTTGGGCATTTTCTTTTTAACTTTTAAAACTTCGTGGCAACCAAAACGGCATAAATCAAGTGTAAATGATAAACGGTAGTATGTATGATGTTCTTCTTTCTGAAAGGGATCGGGAGTTGCAGGACTGCCTTGCCTAAGATTACGTTTAACAAGATCATGATTAGCATAGAAAGCCATATCTGCCTGCCACGGTTCCAATGATATAGCTTTTGTCATGCCTAATGGAGCTTTTCTTACCACCTCCATTTCTGTATTCATAAAGCCAAAAAGGTCCATTTCTGGGTAACTAACAATATTAGCTTCAGGAAAAGCAAATTGAATTACTTTTATATGCTCTTTAACAGGAGCGTCTTCCCATCCATATAATTGATTTAAAGTAACGAACATGTGATGTCGTAAAAATGCCCGGCTCATAAAGGAATACGTACCATCAAAGCGAGATAGTTTTTTAATAGATGTGATATTGGCACTTAATTTGTCATCACGGTTAACAGCAGAGCTTTCAAAAACAACAGTTGCTGTGATACCCTTCACCTGCATAACGGTCTCTCCCCTCTTTTTTAAGATGATTTTTCGATATTATTCTCTTCACTGCTCTTTAAAGCGGAAACAAAAGCATAGATACCATTTTTAAAAAGTTCACTGTCCTTGACTTGAAAAAGGCGGGACAATTGCTCTGGGAATTCTGTCCCACTAGTTATATACACTCTCAAGAGTAGGTGATATACACTGCTCTTTTTATTCATCCTAGTTAATTCGAGCAAACGGAAGACTAAGTTTTTCCCTCTATTATTGCCAAGGTCAATGGGGGCTTGTCTTGCTTCCTTACGCAGAACGGAATAATTAATATAACCCACTTTTTCCCCTCCCTCCTGATATTTTCTAATTTCTTGATATAATTCAATTATATTGGTAATAGGAGTTATATTACGGGTACTACCACTACCCCATATTTTGATTAAGTCAGGATCTTTTTCCGTATCTTTATCTTTGTCAGCAAGAAATACACGCAATGATTTATAAATAATAGTAAGTAAATAATCGAATCTTTCTTTGAGAACAATATCCCAAACGGTTCTGTTAGATATCTTACTTATAAGGGAGGATATTGATGGGATGAGAAGTAGTTTGGCAAGATCTGCTGATATGGGATAGCAATTAACTTCCCCCCTATTAAAAATGACTATTTCAAGGTTCTGCAACCCCCAACTGCCTAGTGTTCTTCGTAGTTGCGGATCATAGTGAACAGCATTCATTAGCGTTTGCTGCTGCCAGTCTCTTTGTTTATTAATTTGAACACTCAGGAGATGATTGAGGTGCCAATTTACTTTAAGTGAATCGGAATTAATAAAAAAGCGGTTTTGGTGTGCTATATGAAAAAAAAGAAAATAAGAACGGCAGTGTTTGCAGATTAGTAAGTCTGGAGTAATGTTCCAAAAGGAGTTTGGAAACCTGTCTTTCGTACTTCCTAATAATTTGGATAGTTCACGAGAAAAATAATTATATTTGTCCTTCATTGTCTCATCTAGCTGACAAAGACTATTACAAAAGCTACAATGAAATTTACCACTAGATTCACAAACAAACCATGAATTCAAAAAGTCAGCTCGGTTCATTTTGTCATTATGGGTTAATAAGCAAGGATAAAATGTCTTATTAGTTCCAAATAAACTTAAACAAGTTGAATTCATGTCATCTTCGGGGTTGTTTCCACTGCTCTTCTTGCTCTTTTCAACCCACCACCACCCAATTCTTTTCAAGTCAGGGATCTTACTATCTTTAAGCGTATATCCGATTGGTGATGGCCTATCATTCGTACTGAATACTGCTTCCATTAACTCATGTTGAATAACAACCCTACCATCATCCTGGAGCATCTCTTCAACTTGCCGTTGACCATCTTTCCCCAATCCCCAGGCCAATATCTCCAAAAATCCTTGAACACAAGCGTTGTAGTACCACGTAGAAGGGTATATTACAACATCACTCATACTTCTCTCACCACCTCCAACATTCCGAATCCCTGTCCGGTTCGTGTTCCCAGTCCGAAATCATATAGAAATTGTAAGGTTGTCGGGTCACCATCCAGATGAATTCTTCCCTGAAGTGTTGTAATTAACCCTCCATAATGGAAACACACACCCTTTCGCAAATTATCAATACTCGCTACATTAACCGGACATAAATTGGTAGAAGCATAATCTAATGTGAACTGCTGATTCAAAAAATGAAACCGTGTCAACATCTGAGTGTTAATGGATTCTTCTACTTCCTGAAGATCCTGACCATTCACATAATCTTTTCTTCCTCTTAGTGCTGCATGTCCAAGAATCCGAAATTCGACAGATCCGGTATTAATTTTTCGTAACGGCAGTAGGTTAACACCATTTACTTTCAACCCAAGTACCGTTTCCTTCCCCTGCAAACCTATTGCTCCATTGCAAACTGTGGTCATAAAATCAAAAATACCTGTTGAAAATGTTAAATACACTGGCGGTTTAACATTCATAACTGCGGATGCTGTGTCTATATTTATTATTTTGCTGAAGATAACAGATAGAACGTAGGGACTGTAACCAGGTTTTGTATTTTGGAAGCGTGAGAAAAGTGCGGAGTTTGCAGATATTGTTTTTAGAAAAGAAATGAAATGACGACGAAAATCTAAAGGAATTATTAAGTTCTGCTGATTAACATCTACTGGAACAAGTTTGATATTAACCCTCAGAAAAATCACCTCCTGAATGTTTTTTAAACAAACACCAAAAGTATGCTATTACAAAATAAAAATACATGAATGTATTTTTGACCAAATTGATGTAATAAAGGGCAAGTGTGATATACGCTGCAATAACTTACCTACTTTAGGAAAACTCTATAACTGTCATAATTCGTCACTGTTATCCAATTTTCCTGCCACATATTACCGCTTCAATTATTCTATGCGAAATATTTAACCTATTGGTTTTCCATAAGGTAATGTTAGCAAACTGCTGTGACATTAACTTGTCACATGTATGCCTGCTTTTTATAAAGATAGTGCAAATTAAATAAGAATAAGCAAACTCGGGGAGAAAAACGTCACCACTCGCAAGGTATCGCAAAGGTACCTGGTATCACTCTACTTTTGTCGAATGCAGTGTTGGTCGTCAACTTAAAACAGATCACTGTTCATCGGCCAATGACCATGGCATCTTCCGGGTAGAGTGTTCCTTATGCAACCGCAAAAATATCTAGTGTCTTTGCTTAGCCTTTGCTTAAATTAATAAAACTCCCCGTTCTTGAGGAGTATGTTTGGCAAATAATAATTTCCTTCTTGCTCCTTTAATCATAATTGAATTCTCATGTTTCAATTCCTTATAGGTACGCTAAAACAGTAGGAGGTACCCTCATTTGGTATTACTTTATTTGGTTTCAATTCCTCTTAGGTACGCTACAAACCGAAACCATTTTCTTTATCTAGCTACAGCAATTTTTTTCAATATAATAACTTCCACATGATACAATTTTTATATAATACTTCATTTATCCTGCTAATATTTACTATAATGTGTAATATTCTCCCCTACCCCCTCACCCTCCCCCTGGCCAACTCATCACACCTCTCATTGTAATGATCACCTGAATGCCCTGCTACCTTATTCCACTCCACAGTGTGGATCCTCGTCAACTTGAGCAACTCTTCCCACAGGTCTCTATTTTCCACAGGTTTTTTCCCTGCAGTCTGCCAGCCGTTACGCTGCCACTTATCGATCCACTTTTTTTTAAAGCCATTGATCAAGTAGGCACTGTCAGAGTAAAGGCTCACTCGGCAAGGTTCTTTTAATTGTTTGAGCCCTTCGATAACCGCCATCATCTCCATGCGGTTATTTGTTGTGTGCTCCTCTCCCCCACTGATCTCTTTTTTATGTTCATTATATAAAAGTACCGCCGCCCACCCCCCTGGACCTGGATTGCCGGAGCAGGCGCCATCTGTATAGATTGTTACTTCTTTCATGATTGTCCTCCAATTTATAGACCTCGTCCGCTTAACAATGCAGTTCGTATCTACTCGGTGATATCACCGGCGGCAGCCAACTATTTCTATTATTCCGCACATGTTTCCTGCCAATAAAGAAACTCTGCACTTAGAATACATTATACAATGTCAGACGCTCCCGCTCAGGAATATGTTCTAGAAACATAATTGCCGCACCAAACTCGGCACCGGCATTGACTGCATCCTCTGCTTCTATAAAGAACTGGCCCTGGGTCAATCGATCTTCAATGTTATCGATTTCCATGTGATCTATCACCAATGCCCAGTTCTTTCGCGTTGCATCCCAGTTCTCCTCAAATCCGGCAAAAGCCGCGTTACTGCCTTCCCAGTCTTCCTGTTTGACAGTCTCCATTACCCCCTCCAGCTGAACAACAAGTTCTGAAGCTGTGCGGTCAAGATACCACTGCATATAATATCCGCCAATACCGATCAGGGCAACGACTATAATGACAATGACATGGGAACCTATGAGACGGTTCATAGATAATCATCCTTACCTTCTAAAAAGAAATCGATCTTTCCTTCGGTGTTGTACTGTGCAAAGAAAACTTCCCTTAGATCGCTGATCTGCTGTGCCTTTGCTTGCTGCTGCAGTACATCTACTGTGATCCCCACTACCTGTAAGTTTCGCAGGTTTACCTGGCCATCTACGATCAATGTTACAGGATAGCGGGGTTGGTCAACAGGAGTTTCTAACTCTTTGGCAGTAGGAGGTCTAGCCTCGCCTTTTGGTATCACGCTGATGGAACCGTTGGTTTCCATCACTGCATAAGCAATATCAGAGATATTAGGATACTCCTGACTTCTGAGCTGTTCCATAAGATCATCCATATTGATACGTACCCGATGCAGCATTTCGCGAACAGGTTTTCCATTATTGATTAATATGACTGGTTTCCCGCAGATGATCGCCCGAGCTCGTTCGCTGTATAGAATGAGCATAGAGATGAGGATCTGAGCAGCCATCAGCACCAGGATCCCAACAATACCGTTGAGCAAGGGTATTCCCGTATTGCTCATCGGAATTACAGCCAGTTCTGCAATAACAATGACGATCACCAGTTCAAATGGCTGCAACTGTCCAATCTGTCGCTTCCCCATCAAACGCATAACTGCAACAAGGAGCGTATAGAGTATCAATGCCCTTATAGCTATTAACAGCATTTTTTCACCCCATTGGGAATAAGTGCATACAAAAGACCGCCCTTTTGAGCAGTCTTTTGCTAAACCTGTAAAGCAGTGTGAGCCGCAGCTGTTATTGACCTAGATCCTTGTTTGTGTTAAATGTTTGGTGACCTCCACCTACACTGCTCGTGAAGGAACTCGGCCGTTGGATGTTTACGGCAGAGCCGCCGTCCCCATCACCTTCACCTGGGCCAAATTCTTTAGACATTTCAAACTGCGTAGAAGAGGCGTACTGTCCACCCGGTGAAAATGGCTGCTGACCTACTCCGAATTGTCCACCACCGATGGGAGGCTGCACACCATAGTTAATTTGTCCCGGAGATGTGTACTGTGTACTGGTAGTTGACGACATCTGTTGAATCTGCTGAGAAACCTGGTTAATCAACTGCATGCAGCGCTGCATCTGCTGAGCAGCTGAACGCTCACGCTCGGTCAATTGGCTCAGTTGGGATACATTGGCCTGCTCACTTTGACTTAGTTGATTGCAGATCTGAGAGATTTGGTTCAAATTTTGCTGGATCCCTTGCATATTCACTGCTAAAAAACACCTCCTGAATATTATTGATTATATTATCCCTCCCTTTACTTTGTTTATGCGTACTATCTCTAACATACAAACACTTGACACCCCACCGTCAGCAGTTTAACCTTAAAATGAAAGGCATTGAATAAAAAATTGGGAGTGAGAAAATATTGAAACTTTACCGGACAAAATTAGCTATATCATCCCTATCTATTTACAGAAATTTACTGAAAGACCCGGTGATCAAGAAATTTATCGAGTTGGTTAACTGCCTCTGTACTAAAATGGATGCCACAGATAATGCAGCAGCCTTTCTTAACCTCTATAATGATTTTTTCTTTTCTCTGGCATCTTCCAGTACATCCTTTTCCAATTACATTATCGACAAAATCATTTATGACGATAATCCCTTTTCACATCGGTGCTCCACAGGTGAAGAATGTGGCAACCTAGCAGATGCAGCGAAAAATGATCTGAAAAACCTGCAGCTGATGGCTGATATTTCGCCCAAGGAGATAAAGGAAAAGGCTCAAGAGTATTATTATGTAGAGATTGATCAAGACTTGCTATCAGAGCTGCCAGAATGGGAACCTCGGAGTAAATCTATGGCTGAGTTCCCCGGTCATCAACAAGAGATCAAAGAAAAGCTGTATTACAGCAGCAGTTGGAGTGATTGTCTCCCTGACTTGGCCTGTTTCTACCGGGAAATGGGGGCAGGAATATTTGCGCAGTACTACGCCTTTATATGGGAACGCAACGATACCTCAGGCTTCTTTAAGGGAGTGGCTTCTCCAGATCCGGTAAAACTGGCTGATCTCTATAGTTATGAAAGGGAACGGAGAGAGGTATTAGAGAACACTCTGCAGTTTTTGAAGGGCTATCAAGCTAATAATGTGCTGCTCTATGGAGACCGTGGAACAGGAAAATCTTCAACAGTTAAAGCTCTTGTCAATGAATATCATGGGAAGGGTTTGCGGATCATTGAGGTGCCCAAAGGCTATCTGAGCGATTTTCCCGAAATTATCCGCCTGCTGCGGGGACGTTCCCAAAAATTTATCATTTTTGTAGATGATCTTACCTTTGATGACAGCACAGCAAACTACACGGCATTGAAAGCAGTTTTGGAGGGTGGATTAGAAAGTAGGCCATCCAATGTGGTGATCTATGCCACATCCAACCGCCGTCACTTAGTCAAGGAAAGATTCAGTGACCGCCCGGATTCTTTGGATACAGATGAAATTCATAAAAATGACAGTGTCCAGGAAAAGCTGTCACTGGCTGACCGCTTCGGGATCACAGTGATTTTCACAGCACCGGACCAGGAAAGGTATCTAGAGATAGCATCTGCCCTGGCAGAGCAGCGCGGGCTTCAGGTGCAGCAGAATATCCTCAAAAAAGAAGCTCTGAAATGGGCTAACCGCCATAACGGCCGCTCCCCCAGAACTGCCCGACAGTTTATCGACTGGTTGGAGGGCCACCTGGCTATAGCAAAAAAGTGACAAGGGGACAGTTCTTCTGCCACTTTTTTGGGAAAACAAGAAAGCTGGGAAAGCAAAGGAAGATTCTAAAACAAACTGGAGTATACAATAAGGAAGGTGTTATTACATGACATCGAAAAACGAAAAAAATTACTTGTTAGATGTTTCATTACTTATAACCGGCCTTGCCTGTTTAATTTCGGGTATCCTTCTTCATATAAGACCTGAATTCACCATCTCCTCCCTGACATATATCAGGCCACTTCATATATGGATCGGGTATGTGGCGTCTGCTATCATCCTTATACATTTATTGATGCACTCCAGCTGGATCAACTCGGTAACTAAAAAACTGTTCAGTGACAAAAAGAAGGCCCTCATCTTAATAGGCGTCATTATCATTAGCATCATCGCTTGTTATGCAGCAGCGGTATGGGGACCAGATACCCAACACCACCAACAACAAAGAAAGGGTAAAGGAAAGATGCGCGTGGAAGTAGAGGGCAAGCAGAGAGACCTTCTTTTTGCTTCCACTTCACTACCCATAAGCATGTTGGATCAGAATTCAGATAATCACCAGGCCTACCTTTAGGACACCAGAGAAGAACGTTCTCCAATGATACATGCCACAGGAAAGCAAGGAGAAGCATGGGGACCTTCTTTTTACCTCCTCCCTGCTTCCCCTTCATTTCCGGGATCATCAACTCGCCACCAGTTGGCAACCCAGGAAAGGGACCACACCCATAGCACATATATCAACAACCCGTATTCTTTATGTGGCAAACGAAAGGTCCCCATGCCACACCCGCGCCACCCTTCTATAGCTTTTCTTCATACCTTTCATCCCTTTATTGTGTTGACCACACAGTTTTAATAACCTAAAATAGGCATAGGATTACTATTATGAATTGTATTTATTACCAATGGTTATTCGTAGGGGGTCCCAGATGCCAGATGCTAGTCGCAGGAATTGACATAGGTTCTATGTCAACAAAGGCAGTTGTTTTCAATGGTCAACGTTATTACAAAGCAATCGCTCCTACCGGTTGGAGCCCTCGCCAGGCAGCTCAGCAGGTTTACAAGAAACTGCTGAACCAGTCAGGATACACTGAGGCGCAAATTGATTACTTAATAGCGACAGGGTACGGACGTGTATCCATTGATTTCGCTGACCGTATACTCACAGAAATAACGTGCCATGCTCGCGGCGCTGCCTACCTAGTGCCAGGAACTGACCTGGTCATTGATATCGGCGGACAGGACAGCAAGGTGATCAGAATCAATAACCAGGGACAGGTGCTTGATTTTGCCATGAACGACAAATGTGCCGCAGGCACAGGACGTTTCCTGCAGGTGATCGCTACCGCACTTGGGGTTGATGTCAGTGATCTGGCCGCCTTGTCGAAGGGGCAAACACCACTCACTCTGAACAGCATGTGCACAGTCTTTGCTGAGTCTGAGGTAATTGGGCTTTTAACACAGGGAAAAGCAAAGGGAGAGATCATCGCGGGTCTGCACCAATCGATCGCCCGCCGTATCACCAGTATGGCCCAGCGCATGGGCAGTTCGAACACAGTTACATTTACAGGTGGAGTGGCCATTAATGAAGGGGTTCGGGCAAGTCTGGAGGAACAGCTGGGGGTCCCGGTGCGAGTTCCAAAAGACTGTCAGTTGGCGGGAGCAATAGGAGCAGCACTGATTGCCCGGGATTTAATTTGAAGCAAAGGAAGCAAGAAGAACGTCCCCTTGCTTCCTTAATAAAAAGGAGGAGAAACGACGATGGCTGATTACCGTGATATGTGGAGTAACCTGGGAATGGATGTGGAAAAGCATGACCTGTTATGTGAGGCACTGCCTGATGCTTTTCATGAAGTCTACAATTCCCAGCAGGACCGTCCCGAAGGAATGGACTAGTATGACTTCGTAGTTGCAGAGATTCATGGGGTAAGGCCTGCGGAACTGGTGGAGCACAAGAAAAAAGGCGGTAAAGTATTTGGTACTTTCTGTGTTTATGTACCAGATGAGCTCATCTTTGCAGCAGATGCCATTGCTACCGGGTTATGTGGAGGATCACAGTTTTGGGTGCCTGGCGGGGAGAAGGTGCTGCCTGCCAATACCTGCCCCCTGATCAAGGCATCAGTGGGTGCACGACTTGATAAGACATGCCCCTTTTTCCGACTGGCTGACATTTACGTCGGTGAAACAACCTGTGACGGCAAAAAAAAGGCATGGGAGATACTGAATGAGGATGTTCCCGTCTATGTGATGGATCTTCCCCAGATGAAGAGAGAGAAAGATATTACAGCCTGGGCAGAAGAGATCAAACTGCTCCTCAAAAAAGTTGAAGAAGTAACAGGTAATCAGATCACACCGGAAGCCTTGTCTGATAACATCAAACTGATTAACCGTAAACGCGACGCCCTAAAAAGACTTTATAATGCACGCAAAAACTCACCTGTACCTATCAGCGGCAGAGATGCTCTTTTGATCAGCCAGATCGCCTTTTATGATGACCCCGAACGCTTTGCTTCCAAGACAAATGAACTATGTGATGAATTGGAAAAAAGAGTCGCTGACGGCAAAGGAGTTTTCCCGGCAGATGCTCCACGCATCATGATCACAGGAACACCGATGGCTATACCCAACTGGAAACTTCATCATATCGTGGAGACTTGCGGTGCTCCTGTCGTTGTGGAAGAAACCTGTACTGGTGTCCGTTATTTCGAAAACCAAGTAGATGACACTGGAACAACCCTTGAGCAACAGATTGAGGCTCTGGCTGAGCGGTACATGAAGGTCAACTGTGCCTGCTTCACACCAAACCAGGGAAGGGTCGATGATATCCTGCGTCTGGTCAAAGAATACAAGGTTGATGGTGTGATCGATTGCAATTTACAGTTCTGCGGACTTTATTCTACAGAGAGTTACCTTGTTCAGCAAGCCTTAAAAGACGCGGATATTCCTGTAATGCACCTAGAGACCGACTACAGTGAACAGGACTCAGAACAGATCAGAACACGGGTACAGGCATTCCTGGAAATTTTAGGGGATTAAGCTAGACAGTGGAAGAAACCGAAATCTACGATTACTACATATTATTTCCCAATCACCATGAAGGGTTACACTTACACAAAGAACTTAAGAAGGCCGGGGTAAAATGCTCTATTTCACCAACACCCCGCTCTGCAAGCAGTTTTTGTGGCATATCCCTTTGGTGACAAAAGAAAATCTCCCAGCCGCAAAAGAGGTTATCAACAGTTGTGGTACCAAAATCGAAGGAATAGCTCGCATACGCCGTAAATACAAATAAAAAAAGAGGGAAGCAAAGAAGCGTTCACTTAGGGATTGAAAGAAAAACTTAAATGAACAGCTTCAAGCGGAGCAAAAAGAGACCAGTCACAATCAGGCATGAATGCTTGAAGCGGCTGGTCTTTTTGTATTTATTGGTAATACAAAATATGGACATTTTATGGAATTAAGTATAGCACCTTGCGGATATAATCTGGTCAATTGAAAGTATATGACCATCTTCGCTTATCCATTCATTCCTTTCAGAGGAATATGAAAAAACATAAAGTACAGGATTTTCTAGGCACTTTGTAACAACACATAATCTGTAAGAGTCCTTATTGTTGTTCATTTTTGAAAATTCATTTGGAGTTAACTCAACAGAAACCTCTTGACCTGCTAGTCCCTTTACTTCAATTTTTAATTTAATTTTCTTATAAACTGCTTCCAAATCCCATCCTAAGTTTTCGCTTTCTACAGAAGTCACGGTAAAACCCCTTTCTGAGTACTCTCTGGTAACTTCTCTAATAGCGATATTCTCTATTTTCTTTCTTAGTTCTGCATCGGTTTGGCGGAAGATAGGAAGGCGACGCCTAATACTTTTCTTTTTTTCATATCTTTCTATATGTCTTAGAAGTTCTTTCTTAAAATCCTCCATTTCAGGGCTATCAGCATACCAAACATTTGATTGACCCATTCCGCCTTTTACTCTTCTTGGTATTATCGGGAATGAGAACCTTTCATCTATACTCAGTAAAGTAGCATTGTCAGCATTAGCAACAGCATAATATCCGATATATTCATTTCTAAATTTTCTTTCTGAAAGATTAGTGTTCTGATAATCTTTAAAAAACCTAGCATTCTTATACCATCCAACTATGTACGTTCCGCCATTCTTGTGGGTTGCAGTGAAAATGACTAAAACATCATCTATGAATTCATCATCTTCACTCGCTCCTAATCTTTGTAGGTTGTTATACCCGCTTGGCTGAGCATAACCATATACCTTACCGCTAATTTTTTTGAAATTGAATATTTCGTGTCCATAACCATATTCTTCAACATAGGAGCCACCGCCATGTATTTCTTTATCATTTCCCAATAAACCTTCATATCTTTCCATCCAAGCTGTGTTTAAGAATATCATAGCTTTCATTGATTTACCTCCTTTCAGCTAGAAATTCACACAAATCACTCTGCCAATACTTCCTTAATAATCTGAGCCATCTGCTTGTTGTTTAACTGATCACGGAAATAAACAGTGTATCCATCTTTCGAGAGCATATCAAAGAAAACACGAGCACAATCAATTTTTGCTTTTTCTGTACCACGTAAGTCGGATTTATTTTCTACGTCTTTTGTTTCGACTACAATGTTAAGCTCTTTCTCACCAGAAGCCCTCCTTACAACATACATGAAGTCTGGACTGTACATTCCACCGGTAATAGTTGGTATGGCAATGCTGCTACGTGGAATTTTTCCATATACAATGACTTCTTCGATGTCCGACATAATATTTTTTTGTTCCAACGGTGAGTCATAAGCGAAAGCATCATATAAATACTTCTCGCTTGGTGTTCCCGGAGCTATCTTTGTGCCGATACGTCCCTGCGCAATATCTTCACGTGGAGAACCGTCTGAATAGGTGAGTGCTGTTGCACCAACAGGCGTATTGCTTTTTGCATAATGGAATCGACCTTGCAAATTATTGCTTCTCCAGTCATGAAATTGTTGGATAAACATGCTGACAGAATTTCCATTAATACGTTCTGGATTTATAGTTCCATTCCTCTTAACATACTCACACAATGCCTCATGCAATACTTTAATTGGAATGTTTGTAGCATTTGTGATCCTCTTAAGAAATTCATTGTAGGGAATAGGTTTGGATACTATATATTGGGCGCCTGTATCTGAAACAATCATCATCTGTGAGCCATTGCTCTTAACGATATCTCTGGAGCTAGTCATGACAACGTCTGTAAAAACACCGGGTTTTTCCAGCAAAGATAAAACAACTTTAGCCATATCAGCATCCAGATCATCATCATAGAAAAGTAGGTATCGTTGATTGATTGCTTCCCATAATTCGCGTATTTCACTGTAAACAGCTTTGCGGATTTTTACAGGTCTTGGTTTTGCTACATTTCGGTCTTTTACCTTACCTGAAGACAATCCTGTAGCAAAGTCCGGGTATTCTGCAAAGAAAGCGTCCCTTGTATCGGGTTTTATATTTAATCGCCTGTCTATGTAATGTTTATCATATAGTGCATCAAAAAGTTCATCTGAAGTCATGCCAAGCTTCTTGGCCACTTGTTCCAATCTTTCTTCGCTAATAGAAGAAGCTTGTGGAATTTCTCCGTTTATTTGGTCTATTAATCGTTTAGCAAAGTCTGCCTCTGTGAAGTCGACAATATAATTAAGCTGGAATTCTTCATTGGAGATTCGATTACCATTCTCATCTACAGGCAGTCGTAAACCTCGTCCAACCTCTTGCAGTTTACTGTTTTCACTTCCACTAGAACGAAGTTTAGCTATCGTAAATACATTAGGGTTATCCCAGCCCTCTTTAAGTGTCCATTTTGAAAATAGAAAACGTAAAGTGTTATAGCTACCGTCTTTATTCTTGAAGGAGAGAAGGTGTTTTTTTCCATGAAGGATGGTTTCTACTTCTTTTGCTATATCTTCATCCGAATCGCTATTGTCCTGTGAAAAATAGCCTGCATGGCAAGCAGAAATATCTGCAAGACTTGCTTCCAGATATGCCCGATATTCAGTATCATGCTCACTGAGGGTAGATAGCACCGATTCTATCCGTTCCTTAAGCAATCTCTCAAAAGCTTGTAATAGATAAGGGGTTTTACCTTCCTCGTTTGGTCGATATGATGATATATCATCGATAAAAAATAATGCCAATGTCTTGATCTTGAAATTGCGGCCACAGAAGTTTGTTTTTTCTGTTTCAAAATGACGCTCAAGGGCAAGACGCATCATCTGCTCTTGATAAGAGGTCATATAGATATCCACATCCAATTCCTCACCAGTTGACTTTTGAATACCATTAGAAAACTCAACTGTTGATTTGCCAATAGCATGAACCGTAATTCCCTCAAAAGCTTCATTAATGATAGATAGTGAATCTCCAGTTTTAAGAGTAAATGTTTTAGTCGATTCATCACGCTTTTTATACTGAAAGGTAACAGAATCCTTGCTTGTGATGGAAGTGATTTTCACCTTTTCTTCACGCTTGGATACCGGTTCAAAATGCTCCTTCGTTACTCCCTTTATCAAATTTTGATTAAAAGATTCACAGGCATTTAAATCATAGAGCAGGTTTTGGTAGTCTTTTACGGTTATTTTGTTTTTTCCACGTCCACTTGTAGTTTCAGGGAAGGTAGCACCAAAGCGTATAATACACTGTGGTTTTATTTCATCAACGATAACCTTAAATGCCTTCTGGTCACGAGAAAATCTATGTGGCTCATCAATAATAACAACAGGGTTTGTTGCACGAATAGCATCAAGTGGTCTATAAAAACCTTCTACTCCATAATCATAGTCGTCACGGCTAAGCATACCATTTGATCGGACAACAAGTAATTGCATATTAACTAATAATACATAAATCTTCTTCGTGTTCTGGCAAGAACCTTTTACAAAGTCGCTCACAACACTCGGGAAATAGGAGCGACCCTTTTTCTTGTTTTTTGGCGCTTCTAGTACTCCAACCTCAATTTCTGTACCATAGCCACAAACATCGGAAAAATGTCGCTTTACATATTCATCACGCAAAAACTGCGCTGTTCCCGCTTTAATCGCAAGTGAAGGCACAGCGATAATAAACTTATTAAGTCCGTAACGTTTATGAAGCTCATATATAGTATGAGTATAAACGTAAGTCTTTCCTGTACCAGTTTCCATTTTAATATCAATATTCAAGCAGTCATTAATAGGCATACTGCTTCGATATTCTGAAGGTATATTTTTTTGAATTTCTCTAATATTTGCAGCTAGTTTAGGATCAGAAAGAGAAATGCTTGGATTTTCATAAAATTGTACAGGAGAAGTTATCTGTACCCCATTCAAAGCAGCACTTATTGCATCTACAGCTTTTTGTTGGTGTGGTAATCCTCGTTGTAGGATAAGTTCCATAACATACCCTCCAATCAATAACGGATATCGAAGTTGATACGCAAGTTTTTCTCTGTATCCTTCAACCGTTTCAAATTAATTTTTAAAGCTTCCATTTCCGTCCATGTAAAACTATAACCGAATAACACCACGTTCTCAGGATTAAAGTTACCGTCAGTTTCATATTTTACTACAATGGCTTCAATCGCCTTATTAGACAATTCCGGGTCAATTAGGTAAAGATGTTTTCCTATATAATAGCCATTGTATCCAGCAAAATTTAACTCCTCAGCATCTGCTGTAAGTCCATATCCATCTCTAACAAGCCACGTTGAAAGGACGGTAGGTTTTCCAAAATCACTAAGAATGTCTTTGTCAGCAAATAATTTATTTTCAGTTGGGTCAAACTTTTCAAGCTTGTCTAGAGTGTTTTGCTCAGGCTCAGCAAGAATAAAGTGCCTAAAACCGAGATCTACCTTAGTGTCTGGAAATTCTTCTTTTATCTTTTTTGCTGCCCTGATAATGCGTTCTATACCAATTTGATCAAGTGTATGAGGACGCCCATTTTCATCTAACATCTCTATAACATTTTTCCACTTTTCCTTTTCACTACTAGAAGCATTTGCAAAAAGATAATCAAGGTTTTCAGGCAATTGTATCATTATAAATTTACACTTACATCCTAATGAAAATTTGAGTGCAGAATGTGCCGTAGTTGCAGAACCGCTAAAGAAATCCAAAATAATATCACCGTCTTTAACATTAGCTAAGCTTATTATTGCATCAATTAATTGCGTTGGTTTGGGATTACTAAAAGCATTTTTAAATCCAAATAGCTCTGTTAATTCATCGCTAGCTTTTTGATTGCTCCCATAAATTTCGTGAATCCACCAATTAGTAGCACATTGCCCCTCTGCCTGCCTTTCAGTTTTGAAATATTTCTTTCGAGGCATTCCATCGCCACCACGTGGAAAATATATTCTATTGTCGTTTAAAAGAGATGTATATGTATCAAAGTCTCCCATCCATTCTTCATTAAGTTCAATCCCAGTTGGAGTAATAATAGTGTATCTAGTGCCAGATTGATCAGAACCTGCTTTCCAAGGTTTTGAAGCCCAGTCACCACGTGGGTCATTATCAGGATTTGAAAATTCTCCTGTAAGTGCAACTTTACCAACGCCTGCATCTTTAAGGTATTGACAATTTCTAGAGTATACAAGAATGTGTTCAGCAACAATTCCTATTAATTTAGTTTTATCATTCGGTTGATTATGTCGTCTTCTCCAATGAATGTGACCTTCAAAATTCTCCTCCCCAAACACGTCATCACAAATAAGCCTTAGATTTGCTTGTTCATTATCATCTATTGAGATAAAAATCACACCGTCATCCTTAAGTAAATCCCTAGCCAGTAAAAGACGTGGGTACATAAACATTAACCACGCAGAATGAGAAGCCGAACCACGCTTTGTTAAGTCTAAAATACGTTGTGCCTGTTCTTCGCTAATACTTAGTTTTTCCGAAAGCTCTTCCACAGTAAAATTGAACTGGTCATTATACACAAATCCATCTGTTCCAGTGTTATAAGGAGGATCAATATAAATACATTTAACTTGACCTGAATAGGACTTCAAGAGATGCTTTAACCCATCAAGATTATCGCCACTTATATAGATGTTTTCACTGTTCATATTTTCTGGTTTTGAGTTATGTTCCTCGTTTGGCATGACAACAGTTGTAGTATCAATTGAAGCCAACAATCGGGCATAATTTTTTCCTAAAAACTTGAGTTCATAACCCTCTCCTGTGACAGCAATCTTATCACTTAAAAATTCCTTAAACCGTTCAATATCAAAGGACCCATCTGCCCTAAAGCATGAGGGGAAATTTTCTTTTAGTATAGCCATTTCTCGGCTGTTCGGTACTGCAGTATCATTGGCATTCATAATATCCTTAATCATTGCAATCATTCACCTTGCCTTTCTCAATTTTATCAGGTACAAACTCTAAAATATCACAAATGTCACATTCTAAAGCTGTGCATATTTTTTGAAGTATTTCTGTATTTACATTTTCGTTTCTGCCAAGCTTTGTGATAGTTGCCGAGCTAACACCGGAAAGGCGTTGCAAATCTTTCTTTTTCATATTCTTATCAATTAGCAGCTTCCATAGCTTGTTATAATGTATTGCCATTTTTTGCACCTCCCACAAATATTAATAATTATATCACAAAAACACGCTATAAACAGCATAATTTTTTAATCTCACATTATTTTTAATCTGTTTCAATCATATTTTTCTATTTGCGCATTTAATTAATGGTGCTCAAATAAATACTTTTAGACAAAAATGTCTGTAAGTCTATTTGTAAAACCAAAGGAAAAGTTATAACATTAATCCTTCTTAAACTAAATATCACTTCCGCTCAAATTTGAGCAAAAGCATAAGCATTACAGCCGTCTTTACCTTAGAAAAAAGACAGGCTGTTTTTTTATTTTAGGGGTTCGAATCAATAAAATTCTTCGCTTATGAATGAGGAAGAAAGATATTTTTCTAAAATCCTCAACTAATGTGTTCTACCAAGGCTATAAGGTGAGAGGAAAAATAATCCCCCAATGAAAGCATAGTTTTTCTCTCACTGCTCCTTGACAACTGAATACCCCGAAATGCAAGAGATACTTCAAGCAGAATATGCCATGACGATAATTCCGAGCGTATTCCTTGAAAGATAACGAGGTTGTGTCCAACAAGGCAAACTCTCTGGAACAGTAGCGTTTCGGGTCATTTATAAAAGGCAAGGAGGTGAAATAACTGAAAACACAATATGATAACTTGCCACAGGTGCTTAAAGATAAGCCACAGTTTTGCTGTTGGAAATATGAAGAACGAAGTGGTAGAAAAACCAAAGTTCCCTATAACCCAGTAACGAGAAAAAGGGCAAAACCAAATCAACGTGGTACATTTAAAGATTTTAGTTCGGCGGTAGCTGCTATAAGTGATTATGACGGTATCGGATTTTTGGTGGGTAATGACATATGTGTTATCGACTTAGATGATTGCTTTGATAGTGGTGGTAAGCTTAAGCCTGTTGCCCAAATTGTTGTAGAGGCTTTTAGTGGTTGTTATATGGAACACAGTCCATCTGAAAAAGGGCTTCATATTTTCTTTAAGGCCACAGGCTTTAACTTTGACAAAACAAAATACTATATCAACAACAGAAAGCTGGGAGTTGAGGTCTATGTGGCTGGAGCAACAAACCGCTTTGTTACCGTAACAGGCAATGTATATGCAGATGGTGATATAGCGGAGAAATCGAATGAGCTTCAGATGATACTAGACAAGTATATGCTGCGTCCTACCCCTGTGAATCAACTACTGGATACAGAAAGTCAATCCTATCTGTCTGACAAGTCTGTTATTGAGAAGGGTTTAAAATCGGCAAACGGAGAAAGATTCAAAGCATTATGGCAGGGAGATACATCTGGTTATGCTTCTGCCAGTGAAGCTGATTTGGCACTTTGCGGTATGCTGGCATTTTGGTGTGGCAGGGATATTGAGCAGATGGACAGACTATTCCGGCAGAGCGGCTTAATGCGAGATAAATGGAATAGACCACAGTCCGGCAGTACTTATGGAATGATAACCATAGAAAAAGCTATCGCAAATGCTACTGAAATATATAAACCAGGTGGTAAGCGTTCATCAGCTACAGAAGATTTTGGTGAATGTTCTCTTACTGGCTTTAAGCCTGAGAGTAACGATCGCTACCCTTGGACGGATATTGGGGCAAGCAGGCTGTTTGCTGATTATTATAAATCTTTAGCCCGCTATGTTCCTGAAAAGAAAATGTGGTTTTGCTACGAGAATGGCATTTGGATTCCTGATGTCGGTAATCTCAAAGTGATGGAAATGTGTAAATCATTGGCTAATCAACTGCTAACCTATGCTTTGACTATTCAGGATGAACATCAAAGAAAAGCATACATTGACTATTGCCGAAAGTGGCAGTCAAGAAGATACAGGGAAACGGTGCTTAAGGATGCACAGAGCGTATATCCCATATCAATGGCTGAATTTGACCAAGGCCCGCTTATGCTCAATTGTGCCAATGGAACATTGTTTTTAATGCCTATGGATTTTCGTCCCCACAACAGCGAGGACAGGCTTACAAAGATATCTGGTGTTAAATATGACCCAGAAGCAAAAAGTGAGCGATGGGATAGATTTATTCATGAGATTATGAGCGGAGATGAGGAAAAGGCAAAATTCCTCCAAAAAGCCTTTGGTTACAGTATCAGCGGAGACACTCGGTATGAATGCCTGTTTGTTCTCTATGGTGCTACAACTCGAAACGGTAAAGGTACGCTATGTGAGAGCGTTCTTAAGGTATTAGGCAGTTATGGCTGTACCGCAAGGCCGGAGACTATCAGTCTGAAAAAGAACAATAACAGTTCAAGTCCAAGTGAAGATATTGCCCGGCTTGCAGGAGTACGCTTTGTGAATATCTCCGAACCTAGCAGAGGACTTGTCCTAAATGCTGCACAGGTAAAAAGCATGACAGGTGGTGACACCATCAATGCAAGGTTTCTACATGAGAATTCTTTTGACTTTTCACCAAAGTTTAAGCTGTATATCAACACCAATTATCTGCCCGTTATTACGGATATGACACTGTTTTCCAGTGGCAGAGTGGTAATTATCCCTTTTGAACGACACTTTGATGAAAGCGAGCAGGATAAAAACTTAAAACGTGAATTCGCCAAAGCGAAGAATCAGAGTGCTATCCTCAACTGGCTAATTGAAGGCTACCAGTTGTTAAAGAAGGAGGGCTTGACTTTACCTGATTCCGTTAAGACAGCAACAGAGGCTTATAAGCGTGACAGCGATAAAATAGCATTATTTTTCGAGGATGCCTTGGAGGAAAGCCCTAACAGTGAGGTGCGGACATCCGAAGTGTATGCCCGGTATCAGCGTTGGTGCAGTGCCAATGGCTGTTATTCGGAGAATGCAAGAAACTTCAAACAAGCCTTAACAGCTATCGCCCGTGTAGAACGGAAACGACCACGTTCTGGTGGTGGAATGACCACAATGCTTATCGGATATAAGCTGACAGAAGAAGAGTTTTTTCTTATTTAAACACAGTGTAGCAGCTTGTAGCAAGAAAAACAGGTTATATAAAAAATCGCTCTCGTATAGAGAGTTTAGTTTTTACCTGCTACATCTTGCTACAAAGCTTAAAACCACTAAAACCACTGGATACAACTTCATGTGTTAATACCTGCCCTAGGGGAGGTCAAATCTCCACACCTTTTCATCTGGATAACGGGCGTGGGGCAACGCGTAAAAAAACGCGGTTTCAAACGGGGTATATACCCCACAATCCATTTTAATTTAGGAGGTAAACGATTATGGCAACATCAACAACTTATAATAGAGCGTTTTGGAATGTTATGAAAGGAAAAGAAGAAAATAATCGAAATCTAAGGGAGGGCTTTGATAATGCAGGAGCCTATGTCGCACCAGACGAGTTCCGAGAAGGCTTTAACACTGCATTGGCAAAGGAGAATATATTCCGCAGATTTGCTACTGTTATCAATCTATCTTCTGCAGAAGGTAAAATTCAAGCGGTATCCTCAACGGGTACAGCAGATTGGGTTGAAGACGGAGATCCAATCCCCGAAAGTGTCGATACATTTACACAGTTTCTGGTAAAATCATACAAGCTGGCATCTCTTGTCAAGCTAAACCGCTCATTCGTCACCGATATGAACTTTAATCTTGAAAAGTATCTGATGAGTGATTTTGCGAAGCGTTTTGGCAAGGCTGAGGAAAATGCATTACTTAATGGAAATGGCACAACACAGCCAACAGGTATCCTTACAGCAGATGCAGATGTAACTACAGCAGATAGTGCTACCATCTCTTTTGACGAGATTATCTCTCTGTATTTTTCATTAAAAGATGAATACCGCAATAACGCTGTGTTTATCATGCACGATAATACAGCTATGCTTCTTAGAACCCTTAAAGATACAAGCGGCAGTTATCTGTGGAATTCTTCGGATAACACCATCTTCGGAAAGCCTGTAGTTACCTCTCCATATATGCCTACA
The DNA here is from genome assembly GCA_050949745.1 of Syntrophaceticus sp. Lineage (GTDB taxonomy): Bacteria > Bacillota > DSM-12270 > Thermacetogeniales > Thermacetogeniaceae > Syntrophaceticus. Next base: position 23,420 of record JBMNGF010000017.1, read on the forward strand.
GTATCTGCAGGAGCGAAAAGCATTGTATTTGGAGATTTATCATACTACTGGCTGATTGAGCGTCAGCCAATAACAATAAAAAAATTAAGTGAGTTATATGCATTGCAGGGGCAAATTGGATTTTCTGCTTACGAGAGATTGGATGGCAAGCTAATTCAACCGGATGCTCTGAAAATATTACAAATAAAAGCTTAAATAATGGATTAGGCACTGAGTCATCAATTCAGCTCAGTGCCAGTTCCTTCAAAACATAGGACAGGAGGTCACGATATGGAGAATCAAAGTAACAGCCGCACAACCAAATCCGATATCGGAGGTACGGTCTATGTGGTGGAATCACGAGTAAGTGATTCAGCAAAGGAAAGTGCATATTCCAAGCTGAAACGACTGATTACAGTCAACGCAAAAAGCCTTTCAAAGTTATCAGATAGTTCATATAAACCCACGGAAATCAACTCGACTTCTTCAAGGTAGTACGGTAATATACATAGTGCTAAACCGCTTGAAGACTGTCGGAAATGGAGGATAAAAATGAATAGACAGTCAACATTTAGCACTATACGTAAATCAACATTAGCATTTGAAGAAGCAAAACTTACTGCTCTTTACTGCAGGCTTTCACGTGATGATGAGCTTGCAGGAGACAGCAACAGCATAGTGAACCAGAAGGCAATTCTAAAAAAATATGCTGAGGACAACGGTTTTCGCAACATCGAATTTTATGTGGATGATGGGGTCAGCGGTACAACTTTTGATAGACCAGACTTTAACCGCATGATTGCAGATGTAGAGTCCGGTAGAATCGGAACGATTATCATCAAGGATATGTCCCGTTTCGGCAGGGATTACCTTAAAGTAGGTTATTATACCGAGATTATGTTTCCTGAAGCAGATGTACGATTCATTGCTATTAACAATGGTATTGATAGTGCAAACCAAGCAGACAGTGACTTTACACCGTTTCTTAACATTATTAATGAATGGTATGCTAAGGATACTAGCAAGAAAATCCGTGCCGTGTTCAAATCCAAGGGACAGTCAGGCAAGCCACTCTGCACCAATCCGCCTTACGGTTATATTAAAGACCCTGAAGATAAGTTGCACTGGATTATAGATGAGAAAGCCGCCAAAGTGGTCAGAGATATTTTCCGACTGTGCATGGCTGGCTTTGGACCCACGCAGATAGCAAAGCAACTTGAAAAGCGATGCATTGATACACCTACGGTTCATCTTCGCAAAATGGGTATTAACACTCCAGCAAGACCACCTGAAAACCCATATGCTTGGTCGGCTCGTACCGTAGCAGATATTCTGGCTAAAATGGAATATCTAGGTCACACGGTGAATTTCAAGACTTCTAAAAAGTCATATAAGAGCAAAGTCAAGATAATGAACAATCCAGAAGATTGGCTGGTTTTCAAAAATACCCATGAAGCAATTATCGATGAGGGCACTTGGGAAACAGTGCAGAAAATCAGAGACGGCAAGCGAAGACCATCACGATTAGGTGAAATGGGAATGCTTTCTGGCATGATGTTCTGTGCCGACTGTGGAGCAAAGTTGTATCAGGTTAGAGGCAAGGGATGGACACACGATAAGGAATACTTCGTTTGTGCTACTTACCGCAAGAAAAAGGGTATGTGCAGTTCACATCAGATACGCAATGTTGTAGTGGAACAGCTTTTGTTAGAAGACTTAAGACGTGTAACCTCCTTTGCCAAAGACCATGAACAGGAATTCATCCGTATAGTTATGAATAATTCAGAAAAGGAACTTGCCAAAGAACTCCGCCAAAGTCAAAAGGAGTACGAACAAGCACAGACTCGCATTGCTGACTTAGACAAAATCATTCGAAAGCTATATGAGGACAATGTGATGGGCAAAATTCCCGAAGAGCGTTTTTACAAGATGTCGGCTGAATATGAAGCCGAGCAGAAGACTCTGGAAAAAAGAATAATCAAATTAAAGCATACCATTGATACAGCAAATGAACAGTCCCTCAATACCGACCGCTTTTTAGCACTGGTTAAAAAGTACACAGAAATTAAAGAATTGGATGCAGAGATTATCCGAGAGTTCATTGACAAAATTATAGTATTCAAGGCTGAAAAGGTAGATGGCCGCAGAACCCAGCGGATTCAAATTTTCTATAACTGCATTGGCGCTATCGATTTACCAAAATAAACGAAAAAACGGCATAGCCGAATATCAACGACTATGCCGAATTTTTCAGGAATTATATATCCCTATCTGACCGCTCCTAAGGGGACCTTCTTTTTAACTCCCCCCTGCTTCCCCTTCATCATCAACTCGCCCACCAGTTGGCAATCTAGGGAAGGGAACTCACCCATAGCACATATATCAACACTCCGTTTTCTATATGTGGCAAACGAAACGTCCCCATGCCACATCCCCATGCCACAATCGCTACCAGTTGGCAATCTAGGGAAGGAACCACACCCATGACACATACATCAACACCCCGTATTCTATATGTGGCAAACGAAAGATCCCCGCGCCACGCCCTTAAAAATAAAACCAAATAGATTAATTTTTTGCAGACAACTGTAGAATAATCTGATATTATATAAATCATGTGAATTCATATTATTTTAACAAAAAGGTGGCATTAAGCCTATTACACAGTATTCCTGCACCTAAACATGGCAGGTATACTGTGATTGTTGCTTTTATGCGCCAATGAATTCATTCTAGCTCATTCTCAGCGATGGGCACAAATCTAAAAGGGAGGTTATTTTAATGGACAAGTTTTTTAAGCTGAAGCAACACGACACCACCGTGTCAACTGAAATCATTGCCGGTCTGACTACATTCTTTGCAATGTCTTATATCATCTTTGTCAACCCTGCTATATTATCTCAGACTGGCATACCATGGGGAGCTGTATTTCTAGCAACAATCATTGCTTCAGCCATCGGTACATTGATCATGGGACTGGTCGCTAATGTACCTTACGCACTAGCTCCAGGTATGGGCCTAAATGCTTTTTTTACCTATACAGTAGTTTTTGCCTTGGGCTTTACCTGGCAGCAAGCTCTGGCAATGGTCTTCATCTGCGGTATCATCAACATCATATTAACGGTGACGAAAATACGTAAGCTGATTATCGCTGCAATCCCCAGAAGCCTACAGAGTGCAATTGGTGGGGGTATCGGGATCTTTATCGCTTATATTGGAATCAAAAACGCCGGTCTCATCAACTTCACAGCAGACCCAGGAACATATACTGTTCTGGATAGTGGCACTGCCATTGCAAATTCTAGCGCGGTCCCTGCACTGGTAACATTGAACGACCCAACTGTTCTGCTCGCCTTGATCGGTCTTGCTTTTATCGTTATCTTACTGGTGCTAAATATAAAAGGAGCAATACTGATCGGTATTATCGGCACCACCTTACTTGGCATCCCGATGGGTATTGTCGACGTATCCACTATAGGCGTATCAAGCGGTATAGCATCATCTTTTTCTGAACTAGGTACAGTATTCGGTACAATATTTACTAGCGCCGGCATTCCTTCTCTGTTTACTGAAGCAGCGAAAATTCCGCTGGTTCTAATAACAATTTTCGCGTTCAGCCTCACAGACATATTTGATACGATCGGAACCTTCATAGGAACAGGCCGCAGAAGCGGTATCTTCAGTACAGAAGATGAAAAAGCAATGATGAGCAGCAGCGGTTTTAAATCCAAAATGGATAAAGCCCTTTTTGCTGACTCTATCGGTACCTCTATCGGTGCAGTATTGGGCACATCAAACACGACCACCTACGTGGAAAGCGCAGCTGGCATTGGTGCCGGCGGTCGTACCGGTCTGACGAGTATTGTGACTGCTATTCTTTTTATCCTGGCAATATTCCTGGCTCCAGTTGCAGGTATCGTTCCCGCAGCAGCAACAGCACCTGCTCTGATAGTGGTCGGTATTATGATGATGTCCGCCTTCAGAGATATTAAATGGGATATTCTTGATGAGGCAATTCCTGCTTTCTTCGCCGGTGTATTTATGGCTATCTGCTACAACATTTCCTACGGAATCGCCGGTGGATTTATTTTCTACTGTATCGTCAAATTCGTCAAAGGTCAGTTCGAAGATGTGCACCCAATTATAATTGGATCAGCGCTGGTCTTTATCCTTAATTTTGTTGTACTGGCCCTTATTTAAAGTAGCAAGCTAATTTTGAAATATAGGAAAGAGCCCGGTGAACAATACTGGGCTCTTTTGTTATGTTTCCCTGCTCATTCTTTCAGCCTAACCGCCAAACGGCAACTCTTATACTATTTTAGTATATTTCCGGTACATAACTCTGTTTCAATTATAAAAGCAGTTATTTTCGGCTTTCCGCTTTATCTTTGAAGGGATCGATTCCCTGTTATCAGCCATTGAGCGTTAGCGGAATGAGGATTATCTGTCACACCGATTATGCTTTCACTACGAACACAAAGGAAGCAAAGAGACGTTCTTTTTGCTTCCTCTTCCCTACCACTGACAAGTTGGATCAAAATGAGGGCAATCACCTGGCGGCCATCCTTTTATCTGGCATGACATCCCATAATGTGAACCCAGATGCCGGCAGATTCCCTCGATCGCTTTGACACAGCATGTTTCCTCTTTATCGTAATAGGTACATTTACCGCTACAGAGTTCACAGGCACAGTTGATACAGCACTTGCCATGACATTCTTCTGCTGTATGCTCAACCCCTGGACAGTCAAAACGGACACGCAAAAAATCGCCCCCAAAAGAGTTCTGCGTCATATAACAATTTCCACAGTAGTTAGTGATTTCCTTTTTCCTCTGAATGAAAAATGGAAGCTGAGATGCTGTACTCTTGCTTCCTGTAATAAAAAAAGGCCATCTAATGGCCCAAACAATGCAAAATGCAATCTTTTATCTGACTTCCGACTTCTGTCCTCCGACATCTAAAATGGTGGGCGCGGCAGGGATCGAACCTGCGACCTCCTGAATGTGAGTCAGGCGCTCTCGCCACTGAGCCACGCGCCCCTCTTCTTTCCGGCCTTCTGACTTCGGCCATCTTTCTTCTGACATACTACTTGCGGTCTCAGCTTAGTCTTTTCTTCTGACCTCCGACTTCCGGCCTCCAACTTCCAAAATGGTGGGCCCACCAGGATTCGAACCTGGAACCGATCGGTTATGAGCCGAGTGCTCTACCGTTGAGCTATGGGCCCTTGGCTCCCCGGGCAGGATTCGAACCTGCAACAATCCGGTTAACAGCCGGATGCTCTACCGTTGAGCTACCGAGGAACGATTCAACATGATTATTATATGACAAACATCGTCTACAGTCAATGTTTTTGCTTACCTGTTCTGTACTGAACATATTTGGTTTGCAGCTATCCTGCAACTAGTTTTCCGGAACTGCATTATACCTCAATCTGTTTTGTTTTGCAATTGTTATATGTTATATTTTTTAATTATCCCTTAACCCTGAAGGAAATGTCATTTATTCAGTAGAACTAATAATTTTAATACAATCAGAAGAGGAAGAATTATATGGATGAGAAAAAATGCATTAAATGCCGTATAGCTATGGACTGCCATGGTGTTAAGGAATTTCGCACAGGCGGTAAAACAGGATGGTGGCACATATTTCTCGGGGATTTTGCACAGATGCAGGAGCGCATTACGAAGCTAGAACTCTGGGTCTGTCCAAACTGCCGGCGTGTAGAGTTTTACCTGCCAGATAAATAGATGGAACACAATGTGAGGTGAAATGGTCCCCCAGGAAAACTATTAAGATTAGAAAAGTCAAAACGGCAGGAAATACTGCATAAAATCAAGAAAGTGTAGGGATAACGCAGCGGCAAATCGCTTTCTTAACAGGAATCAGTCAAGGAAGCAAAAAGAACGTCCCTTTGCTTCCAGAAAGGAATTTTATCAGTGATAGAGCTTATCGGAGTTAACAAGTCTTATGCAAAAGGCAGTGTTAAAGCTGTCGATGATTCCACACTGGCAGTAAAGCCGGGGGAGATTTTCGGTTTTCTAGGGCCAAACGGAGCTGGAAAAACTACCACTATTAAGATGGTCGTAGGTCTCTTGCAGCCTGACTCTGGAACCATCAAAGTTGCTGATGTGGATGTGCTCAAGGATCCTTTAGCAGCAAAGCGCAAAGTCGGCTTTGTCCCTGACCAGCCACAGGTATATGAACGGCTGACCGGAATCGAGTACTTAAATTTCCTTGCAGATGTTTACCAGGTGCCAGAAAAGGTGAGAAAAAAGCGCATCGAGCACTTTCTGGAGATCTTCGGCATCAAGGATGCCGTCGGTGATCTGGTACAGAGTTATTCCCATGGTATGAAGCAAAAACTGGTGTTGACCGGGGCCCTGCTGCACAATCCACCTGTATGGATCATGGATGAGCCTATGGTAGGGCTTGACCCTCGTTCATCCTTTTTGCTTAAGGATCTGATGGCCGAACACTGCCGTCAGGGGAATACGGTGTTTTTCTCCACCCATGTTCTGGATGTAGCTGAACGGCTATGTGACCGTGTAGCGATCATCAACAAAGGTAAGATCATCGCCTGCGGTACCCTTGACGAGATCAATGAACACCACGAAAAAGAAACTCTGGAGAAAATTTTTTTGGAGCTGACACAATGAAGCCATTCCCCGCATTATTAAATGTCATCTTCCGCAACTATTTTGGCATTTCAGTAATGAAACAAAAATACCTGAAAGAAAAAAAGGAATTATGGCAGCCGATTTTAGCTGTCATCGGGATTGGAATAGGATTTTTTTTTATATTTTCTTTTGCAATGCTTTTTTCCACCGCTTTGTATAATGCTGGCAAAATGTTAGGTGAACCAGGAATCGTCTTGGTGTTGAGCTTCCTGGCAGTTGCCTTTATAACCTTTATCTTTGATATAGGCACAACAATCAGCACCTTTTATTTTGCTAAGGATAACTCTCTCTTGGCAGCACTGCCCCTCAAGCCGCTACAGGTCGTAGCCGCCCGTTTTTCGGTGGTGATGGTCAACCAGTACCTGGGTCAACTGGTCTTCCTGCTCCCACCGCTGATCGTTTTTGGCATTGGAGAGGGTTTAGGGATTCCTTACATCATCCTGGCCGCTGTAATCTTTCTCCTGTTCCCTGCGCTACCCTTAGCTCCAGCAGCGATACTGGCCATTGTGATGATGAGCAGGGCAGGCAGCAAGCGCTTAAAAGACATCTTTACGATCCTTACCTACGTTATCATGATCGGATTTGTCCTTGGAATCCAATTTTTTATGCAGAAACTCCCCCAGGGAGATGAGCTCGCTTCAATTGAAGCACTGATCCAAACGCATGGTGCATTGCTAACAGAAATAGGAGGAAGCTTTCCTCCAGCAGTTTGGGCAGCGAAAGCCCTAGCTATGGCAGGGACTGCTGAAGGGCTGATTAATCTCGGGCTCTTCCTGGTCCTGACATTAATATTAATAGCTTTTATGCTCTATCTGGGAGAAAGGTATTTTTATCGAGGAGTGTTCGCAGGTGAAGAGGTAAGGAAGAAACACCGTATCGTTAACAACCGCAGGGGTATCTGGAAGGCTTCATCCCCTTTCAAGGCTCTGCTCCTCAGGGAGCACCGACTCTTTATTCGCACTCCCGTTTTTTTGATGAATGTCCTGCCTGTGGCGATCATCGTTCCGATCTGCTGTATGCTTCCTCTCATTGCACAGGGAAGTCTAGCTGAGTTCGGACAGCTAGGGGGATTTCTGGCCGAATACCCCTATCTTAAACTGATCATTTTAGCGATAATGACCTTTGTTGCTGGCACACTGCCGCTGTCACCATCGGCATTATCCAGGGAAGGAAGGTTTTTTTCTCTTTCTCAATTGATCCCGGTTTCCCCACGCCAACAGGTCAAAGCCAAATTTTGGTACACCCTGGCAGTTAATTTCCTCTGTACTCTGCCCATCCTTGGCGTGTGTGCTGTTTTGTTACATTTGGCCTGGCTGGATATTTTGCTGATAACATTTTTAGGTATAGCTGTAGCAGCTGTTATCACATCTCTGGGAATCCTCATCGATTTTGCTCGTCCTTATTTCGATTGGGAGGATCCCCAGCGCGCAGTTAAAAACAACCTCAATGTTCTGTTTATAATGCTCATCACTCTATTATTTATAGCTATTATGGGAGTAGTTAGTGTCGGTCTCTACTTTATAGCACCCTGGTGGCTGGGCTACTCCATACTCCTGCTGCTGGTATCAGCAAGTTCGGCCCTTCTCTATCTTTGGCTGCTGACCGTGGCAGAAAAAAAATACAGGCAGTATGAATTATAAGTTGGCATAATCTTTCTCCTGGTATCAACCAGAACTGTTCCACAATAATACCAATTATTAAATATGAGACCTCATCCTTTTGAGGTCTTTTTCTTGTAACCAATACCTTTACTGGAATCAGGGATTCCTCCCCTGCTAGTGCCTTTTGAAGGCACTAGTATCTATAAAAGGAATAATTACCCCCTTCTTTCGGTTACATTAAAAGCAGGAATGACAAGTCAAGAAAATCCCCTTGCACAAGTCTCCATCCTAATGAAGTTTTGGCGAGGAGGAAATAAATATGTTTGGATTCCTGCGCAAACTACGCAAACTATCAGTTCTGCTTAAAGGAAAAAATAGCACCAGAAACTACAAGAATAAAGTGCTCGAACTGACCCCTGACATTAACGCTAATATAAGAAAGTTCCGTCAGGTGCTGGGAGAAAGCAGTGATGTGATCATCCGTCAGTTCAAAATTGCTAGAGGGGGCACCGCTGCCGCCCTGATTTTCCTTGACGGTCTGGTGGACAAAAAGCGGATCAATGAAGATATTTTGCGACCATTAATGATGCATTCACAAACATCCTATTCAGGCACACTGAAGAAACTGCAGGAAAGTTTTATATCTACTGATGAGATCATTGAGCAAAAGGATTTCGGTGAAACTGTTTCCGCTGTTTTGGAAGGACAAGCAGCACTGCTGCTGGATGGTTCTGCTAGTTCACTGGTGATAGATGTCAAGGGTTGGGAAGAGAGGGCAATAGAAGAACCGGATACAGAAGGTGCTGTACGGGGGCCAAGGGAGGGTTTTACGGAAAATATCCGCACTAACACAGCCTTACTGCGCCGCATTATTCGTGATCCTGATCTTACCTTCCATAATCTGAGGCTGGGGGAAAGAACGAAAAAAGATATTACAATCGTTTATATCAAGGGAATTGCCCAGGAATCCCTGATCGATGAAATCAAAACCCGTTTGGGAAGGATCGAAACAGATGCTATTTTAGAATCCGGCTATATTGAACAGTACATCGATGACAACCCCTTTTCCCCCTTTCCAACAGTAGCTAACAGTGAAAAGCCAGATAAAGTTGCAGCAAAACTCCTGGAAGGACGGGCAGCCATTCTGATTGATGGAACGCCCTTTGTGCTTACTGTCCCTATGCTATTTATTGAAAGCTTCCAGAATGCTGAGGATTACTATGTCCACCCCTATTTTGGCACCTTTATGAGATGGATCAGATACATCAGCTTTGCGCTGAGTATTTTATCACCAGCGTTTTTTGTGGCGTTGAGCAGTTTTAACCAGGAACTGATCCCCACACCTCTCTTGATCTCCATGACTTCAGCCAGGGAAGGAACTCCCTTTCCTGCGGTACTGGAAGCGCTGCTGGTGATTATCATTTTTGAAATTTTGAGAGAGGCCAGTATCAGAATGCCGCGCTCCTTAGGGCAGGCGGTTAACATCGTAGGTGCTCTGGTAATCGGCCAAACGGCTGTGTCTGCCGGTTTGATCGGGCCTGCTACAGTGATCGTCATCTCCCTCACAGCTGTCTCCACCTTTATTGTTCCACCCCTGATAGATGTGGGCACATTCTTACGTTTGGCCCTGCTTTTCGGAGCCGGCATACTGGGTCTTTTTGGCATGACCATTATTCTTATCGAGATTTTGATCCATATGGCATCCCTACAATCCTTTGGAGTCCCCTACCTTTCCCCAGTCGCTCCACCGAGTAGAGGCATGGTGAAGGATGTTTTTTTGCGGGCACCTATCTGGTCAATGCCTCTACGGCCGGGTATCATCGGCAGCCAGAACCCGCGCAGACAGGGACAACAGGTAGAATCTTCATCATTCAAAACAAGAAAAAATAAACGACAGAGAAAGAACAGGTGACAGCAGTGAAAAGGATACACTCCTTTTTTCTTATCCTACCTTTTTTTATAACGCTGTTCAGCGGCTGTTGGGATTGGGTAGAGCTCAACGACATCACCATTGTCAGCGGCATTAGCCTGGATGAAGCAAAAGAACCGGACAAAATCCGCCTCACAGCACAGGTGATCAGGCCTGCTGCCCTGGGTGGCGAAGGTGATACTGGGGGGACCGCAGGTGGTGAAGGGGGAGGGGGAGGGGGAGCTGAGGCACAGGCTGCCCGGATATTAACCACTACAGGAGAAACAGTTTTCCAGGCAATTCGCGATTTGAGCACCCAAGCGTCCCACAAGCTTTTCCTATCCCATACACATGTGGTTGTTATCAGTAGGGAGGCCGCGGAAAAAGGCATTTACCGTTTTATCGATTTTTTTGCCCGGGACCCAGAACCCCGCCCCAATATAAGATTGCTGATATCCGAAGGAGAGGCGGGCGAGATTATGCGCCACCCCAGTGGGGTGGAAAGCATACCTGCCCTGGGTCTTTATAGTGCGACCAAAACTGCTGCCTTAAATGCCTTATCTCCTGATGTTACCATGCAGGATGCTAGTATGCGATTGGCATCAGAGACCACTGAGCTGATCGCTCCTCTTACTAAACTGTATCAAGAAAAAGGGACCGATGGAGAAAAAAAGACAAGGGTAGATGTAGCAGGCACCGCGGTTTTTCGAGGGGACAAAATGGTAGGAACACTAAATCAAAAAGAAACCAGAGGGCTACACTGGATACTGGATGAAGTGAAAACAGGGATCATTGTTATCGAACATGCTGGAAGCAAACAAAGTTTGGAAATAACCAAATCACAGACCAAATTAACTCCTGAAATCAGAGATAATAAGCTAGTGGTTAAAATTTCTATTGATGTAAATACCAATCTTGGTGATCAGCAATGTGGGAAGAACCTCATAAATCCTGCTGAGATCGTTTTAATGGAAGAAAAGCAGACTGCTGAAATCAGGGCCGAAATTACTGGTGCTGTCAAGAAAGCTTTAGAACTAAAAGCAGATATCTTTGGTTTTGGAGATGAGTTCCGCCGCAAATACCCTGAGCAGTGGGAAAAGCTTGAACAGCGCTGGTTAGAAATCTTTCCCGGTATCAAGATTGAGCTTGAGATCAAATCCCGAATAAAAGCAACCGGTGAAATCAGAGAGCCTCTTTACCAGCCGAGATAATCTTCAAGCAAGGAGGAGTCCAGTGGAATTAGAAAAAGGAAGGATAACCAGCACAGGTTTGATAATGCTCATCTTCGGTTTTTCCATAGGAACTTCAGTCCTTGAACCCCCTGGGAGAATCGCAGGAACAGATGCCTGGATCGCCATTCTCATCGGAATAGCAGAAAGCTTATTAATCGCCGCTGTTTTCCTGCTCCTGACTAAACGCTTCCCTGGTAAAACCCTGGTAGAGATCAGCGATATAGTTTATGGACCCTTCCTGGGGAAAGTAATCTCCATTCTTTTCCTCTGGTATCTCTTCCACGTGGGGTCATTGGCGCTTGGCGATTATACCGATTACTTTTCTGCACTGTTTTTGATAAATACACCACCTATCGTCTTGCTGGCAGCTATAGCTCTTATCTGTATTTCGGCAGCCAAAAAGGGGATCCAGGTCATAAGCCGGTGCGGAGTTATAATTGTTTTTGTAGAGCTTTTTATGTATTTTTTAACCATTTTCTTACTGATTGGAAATTTTGAGATCAAAAACTTGCAGCCTGTCCTGACTACCCCCGCAGCCAAACTGCTTTGGGCAAGCCATGGTGCAGCCTCATTCCCTTTTGCGGAAACAGTTGCCTTTCTCATGGTCATCCCCTTTTTAAAGAATCAGCGGGATGCAGTTCCCTCAACCTTTACAGGAATAATGCTGGCGGGTCTGGTAATGGCGAGTAGTGCTGTGATGAATACTGGAGTCCTGGGAGCATCAGAAAAGGCATACATTTACCCTTCCTTCCATGCAATTACCATGATCAATATCGGAGAGATCATCACTAGATTGGAGATAGTGGCTCCATTATTTGTCCTGGGTATGGGGTTCCTGAAAGTAACGATTCTCTTATATGGTGTATCTTTGGGTGCAGCACAGATATGCTCCCTGCACTCCTATAGGCCTCTGGTTGTACCTATGGCAGTTATAATGAGCATTTTGGCTCTGTATAATTTCCCCAATCCAGCGGAGTTTATAAGATTTGTCATTAACGCCTACCCTGTTTATGCGCTGCCCTTTCAAGTGATCATTCCCCTGCTGACTCTGATAATTTCAGCAATAAGAAAAATCCAGCAACAGGATGATAATAGTAGGCATAAAGGGCAGCGGCCACCTACCAAATCTAAAAGGAGGCAAACATAATAGTGCTACTCATTATAGCGCTCTTCGGGCTGATCATTCTATTGGAAATAGCCCCGTTGGCTAGGGAACAGCAGTGGAAGGAACTGATAGCTGCATCACTTTTGCTGACAGCCGGTTTTATCCTCAGCATGTTGATCACCCTTGGTTTTGATTTCCCCTACCTTGGCCCAGTGATCAGCAGCTTAGTAGAAAGGCTGGTCGGTATTTAATAGCATTTTTGGCTCGAATAATGCATTATTGTATTGCATTTACTTGCATTTTATGCAATAATGATTAAAATAATGCATTATTTTATTGAGAGGACTTTGCCATGCGCAGCTACATTGTCAACAAAATCGAAGAATGCAAGACTGAGCTTATGCATGCATTAGACAGCAATGACTATATGTCTGCAATTAAGTTGCGCGCAGTGCAAAAGGAGTTTGAAGAACTTCTCAGTACATTTGAAAATACAGATGATGCAGTTTCAGATACAGCAGTTGATGTACATGATTATTACACAACCAGTGAAGCCGCCGCTGTGCTGGATATCCATCCCAGCAGTGTAACACGCAGAGCGGCTTTTTTGCATGGGCAGAAGATAAATGGCATGTGGTATTTCCCCAAAAATATCATCGATGAGGAATCTCTGAAAGCCAAAAACAGAAATCGTCCGGGGAGAAAACCTCAAAAATAGTCCCACTATTATGAATTAAACTGCAAGGAGGATGTTGCATGAGTTCAGTTACGGCGAAACAAACAGGTTATCCACTTCCACAGCGAAATTTATCGCTGAAGACAAGAAGGCAGTCTCTAAAGATACCCTTGCTGATTGCTACCGCTGTCCTACTGATGGGAGTCCTGTTTCTTTCCTACATCCATCTATTAAACAAAGCAACAGCACTAAACTATAGGACGCACAATGCTGCACGATCTCTTGACCAGCTAGAGAGAGAGGTTAAAGAATATGAACTGGAAGCTTTCAAACTGCGCTCACTGGAGCGCATCGAAGAGACCTCAATCAAAAAACTAGGGATGGTCCCTCCTAAATCAGTTCTTTTGGAATCAGTCATTGAATATAAAAAAGAGCAAGAAAAAGCCCCTCCAATGTAAGGCGGGGCGTTTTTTTACTCCAGGTAATCTTTTAGCTTTTTACTTCGAGTAGGGTGACGCAGTTTGCGCAGTGCCTTTGCCTCTATCTGTCTGATACGTTCTCTGGTCACATTGAACTTCTTGCCGACTTCCTCCAGGGTTCGCCCTCTTCCATCGATAATCCCGAACCTGAGACGAAGCACATCCCTTTCTCTGGGAGTAAGTGTCTCCAGCACCTCTTCTAACTGCTCTTTGAGCAGAATAAATGACGCAGCATCTGCTGGAGCCAAGGCCTCCTCATCCTCAATAAAGTCCCCAAGGTGGCTATCTTCCTCCTCACCTATAGGAGTCTCCAGGGATACAGGTTCCTGGGCGATTTTCATTATCTCCCGTACACGTTCAGGAGTAATATCCATTTCCTCAGCAATTTCCTCAGGTGTAGGATCTCTTCCTAGATCTTGCAACAGTTGTCTGTTTATCCGCACCAACTTGTTGATGGTTTCAACCATATGTACAGGAATGCGGATCGTACGAGCCTGGTCAGCTATAGCTCTGGTAATTGCCTGCCTAATCCACCAGGTGGCATATGTGCTGAATTTAAACCCCTTGCGGTAGTCATATTTCTCTACGGCTTTGATTAAACCGAGATTCCCTTCCTGAATAAGGTCTAAAAAAAGCATCCCTCTGCCTACATATCGCTTGGCAATGCTTACAACAAGCCGCAAATTTGCTTCGGCGAGCCGGCGCCTTGCCTCTTCATCCCCTGCTTCGATTCTTTTTGCCAGTTCAACTTCTTCTTCAGCTGTCAACAAAGAGATCCGCCCTATCTCTTTCAGGTACATGCGGACTGGATCGTCAATAGCAACACCATCGGGGACAGAAAGATCTACATCATGTTCATCATCTTCCTCTTTGGCTTCACCATTTTTAGAATCTGCTTCCTGTTTTTCGTCTGAACTTATCTTAATTCCGATGGCCCCAAAGTGCTCGTAAATGCTGTCAATTTTTTCCTCACTTAATTCGAAATTCTGGAGTGTATCCATAATTTCCTGGTAAGAGAGAACTCCCTCTTTCTTGCCGCGCTCAATTAAAGCTTTCACTGCATCGATACTTGATTGTTCTTCTTTCATGTCCTATCCCCCCTTTCTGGTGCATTAAGAAAACTTATGCTGCGTCAGTTTTACTTGCTCTAGTTTTTCATATAATACATTAAGTTCGGCTAAGAGGCCTTTTATTCCTTCTTGGTCACCGTTTTTTTCGTACTCTCTTAAAGTAGCTTGTTTAGCCTGTATTATCTGGCTTAACTGCTCTTTTTTTAATGTTAGAATGTAATCATCTACCAGTCGTTCTTTCTGTGCCTTATCCAGTACTATTTCTTCTCCGCTCATTAACAATCCTGCTAGTTCTTCCTGGCTGTCTGGTGCAAGCTGACTGATCAATTCAGCTGGGCTTTCCCAATCAGGGTTTTCAAAGAGTTTACGGTAATCTTTTAATTTACCGGTGAATACTATATCTGCTCCGAGATCATCCTCTATCCGCTTCAAAATACTGCGATCTTCGCACATAAAGCGAATAAGACCCCTTTTTGCCGCCTCTGAAGCAGATAGGCGCTCTTTTCCGAAAGTTTGTTTGCCTTGTTCCATATTATATCTATTTTTCTCAGTTTTATCCTTGTCTGTGCCCTGTTTGCTTAAGAATCGGGATAATTCCAGGCGAATAGCTTCCACAGATGTATGGAGCTTTTGGGCAGCCATTTGCATAAAGCCCTCACGCACTACATAATTGGATATCTTAGCCAACTCATTTACTAATTCCTTGACCATCTCCGCCCGTTGATATACATTTTCCGGATTGTACCGGTGGAGCAGTTGTTCTAACCTAAACTCCAAATAACTGGTTGTGCGGTTTTCCAAAGCCGCGGCAAAAGCCTCTCCTCCATAGGTTTGCAGAAACTCATCAGGGTCTTTGGCATCAGGTAGGTTCAGAACCGATACCTGGGCTCCCATCTCCTGCAAAAAGCCCGCACTGCGTGTGGTGGCAGCTAAACCCGCAGTATCCTGATCAAAAGCCAGAACGATGTCCTTGGCATAACGCAGCAAAAGTCGTGACTGCTCATGTGAAAAAGCTGTCCCCAGAGCCGCAACTGTGTTCTGAAATCCAAATTCCTGAGCTGTAATACAGTCGATATAGCCCTCCACAACAATAATCTTTTTTGCCTGGCGAACCGCAGGTATAGCTAAATGAAGGCCATATAGATTCTTTCTCTTGTTATAGACAGGAGATTCGGGAGAATTCAGGTATTTTGGCTGCTCATCCCCCAATGCTCGCCCCCCGAAACCAAGACAGCGTCCTCGAGCTTCACAGATGGGAAAGATAATACGGCCACGAAAGCGTTCCCGGATTGTGCCATACCGCTCTGTAAACATACCCGATTCACGGATCTCGTGTAGAGGAAAACCTTCCCTGCGAATGGCATCCAACAGACCGCTCCCGGAAGGAGGCGCAAACCCTAGCTGGAATCTCTCCCATGCACTCTTCTTGATCCCACGTCCAAGCAGATAGCGTCGGGCTCCCTCTGCACTGCCCTCACTTATTAATATTCTATGATAGTGTTCAGCTGCATGAGCATTTAAATCATATAACCTTTCCTTACGCTCATACCGTTCCCTTGAACCTGGGGAACGAGGTACTTCCAAGCCAATTCTCTCTGCGAGAGTCTCCACGACCTCGGGAAAGGAAAGGTTATTAATTTTCATTAAAAATGAAAAAACATCCCCCCCTACACCGCAGCCAAAACAATAAAAGATCTGCTTGGCAGACGATACACTGAAAGAGGGTGTCTTCTCATGATGAAAGGGACATAGCCCCATATAGTTTTGTCCGGTTTTTTTTAATGAAACATATTCACTGATCAATTCAACAATATCAATACCGCTGCGAACTCTTTCTAGAAAATCATCTGAAACAGGATCCATGCTGCAAACACCCGTTCTAATAAATTGACCTGTACTTGAATTCTCTATCGATCCTCCTATCTCCTGCTTTTCACTTATTCCATCCAGGCATTTGGCACAAATAATCTTTCAAATGTTTTCATGGCAAAACGGTCGGTCATCCCTGCAACATAATCGACAATACACCTCTCCAGCCCTTCCTCAGCATCTTCATTCCTCAACTCATCTGTAAGAGAATCCGGGTTCTCCAGATAATACTCATATAGTGTCCGAATTATTCGCTGGGCTTTTGCTTCTTCCTTTTTGGCAGCGGAACCAATATAAACCTGTTGAAAAAGAAAACTTCGCAAACCGTCAGTGGCTGCCTGTACATCATCGCTCATAGAGATCTCAGCTTTTCCCCTGCTTTTCTCAATAATATCTGTGACCATTGTGTTAATTCTTGTTTTATGGCGGTTGCCCAGAATTCTGACACAATCCCTAGGCAGGTCCTTTTCCTGAATAATCCCTGCCCTGATCGCATCATCGATGTCATGGTTAATATAAGAGATGCGATCAGCTATCCTGACGATCTGTC
Source organism: Syntrophaceticus sp. (assembly GCA_050949745.1). Classification (GTDB taxonomy): domain Bacteria; phylum Bacillota; class DSM-12270; order Thermacetogeniales; family Thermacetogeniaceae; genus Syntrophaceticus. The sequence continues at coordinate 40,568 of JBMNGF010000017.1, forward strand.
CCTCCAAGGTCGCTGGTATCTGTGCACCTGTATGGCACAATATACCATCCCGCACCTCCCAGGTCAGGTTTAAACCACGCTCCCCTTCCAGCTTATCCACTACACGTAGGCTCTGTTCATTATGGCGAAAACCAGGAGGAAAAACTGCATTCAAAGCTGCCTCACCTGTATGGCCAAAGGGAGTATGCCCTAGGTCATGTCCTAGGGCTATGGCTTCGGTCAGGTCCTCATTGAGCCTCAATGCCCGGGCAAGTGTGCGGGATATCTGTGATACCTCCAGGGTATGGGTAATTCTTGTCCGATAGTGATCACCCTCAGGGGCAATGAAAACCTGGGTTTTATGCTTGAGACGCCGAAAAGCCTTGGAATAGATTATCCTGTCCCTGTCCCGCATAAAATCTGTCCGCACCGGACAGGGTTCATCGGGGTGAAGGCGCCCCTTTGACCTGACACACAGTGTGGCATAAGAAGCAAGATATTCTGCTTCCCACCTTTCGATCTCCTCACGAATACACAGTTCCTGTGGCAAAAGTTACCACCCCATTTTAGTGTGCCCGCAGCTCCTTTGTCGCTTCAGCAACTTGTAAAAGACGTTGTATCATGATCTTCATTCTTTTTTTACCATTTTCATCTTTGTCAGCCGGCCGCTGTGCACAGACTCCCTGGTGACCGCAATCAGCATCTTGATGGCCGTCCCCAATGATGGTCATTCCTTGAACCATCATCATATCATGGATGGCCTTTATAGTAGTCTCCTGTCCTCCAAAACGGGCACCACCAACAGCGACTGCTCCCCCCACAACATTGAGAAGAGCTTTTTCCCGCCGCAGCGCACGAGTTTTATCCCATAAGGCCTTCAGTTGTCCGGAAACCGTACCAAAATAGACCGGGCTGCCTATGATCACCCCATCTGCACGCCGCAGCAGTTCATAAGCCTCGCCGAGCTTATTCCCCTCACCACAGCTGCCTTCACAGCTAGCAGAGCACAGCTCACAAAAAGGTGTATCTATATCATTAAGAATCTCTGCTGCATGCAGCAACTCTGTTTCTGCCCCGTAATCACGTGCTGTAGTAAGTGCCTCTTTTAATAGATAGGCAGTACTTCCATCACTATTGGCGCTGCCATTAATGCCTAAGATAAACAATTATTTCACCCCCTGTTATTAATGGAGCATTTAGATAAATATATACTATTTCCCTGCCTATGGTTCCTTTTTTTCGGCAAAAATAATTAAACAAAAAAGGGGGGTAACCCCTCTTATGGGCTGCCCCTTGGATAATATCTTACTGCTACCCTCGCAAACCGCTAACTTATTTCCCTGAAAAGGATTCAGAAAATGGCATGAAATACCCTTGTGGATGTTCACATACATTACAAATCCCTGGTGCCTCTTTGCCTAGGTGAATATTTCCGCATACAGTACACATCCAAGGAATCTCTTCATCTCTCCTGAATATGGACCCGTTTTCTATTTCATCAGCTAGTCTCCCAAACCTATCTGCATGAGTTTTTTCGATCCTTGCTATACGCTCAAAAACATTCGCAACTTCCGAAAAACCCTCTTCCCTTGCTGTTTCACCAAAACTCTTATATACTTCACCCCATTCTTCCAACTCATTATGCTGAGCTGCCCTCAGAGCCTTAACAGTGTCATCATACAAATCAACAGGATAAGCTCCGGAGATGTTAATATTATCACCTGCAAAATCTTTTAGCTTTTGATAGAAGACTTTGCCATGAGACCTCTCCTGGTCTGCAGTATAATCAAATACAGCCCCAACTACATGAAATCCTTCCTTCTTCGCAGCAGATGAGGCAATATTATAGCGACTTCTTGCCTGGCTTTCCCCTGCGAATGCCCTCATTAAGTTTTCATACGTTTTACTTCCTCTTAAATCCATGTGTATCTCTCCTTTTTCATTTAGTTATGAGCGAGCAGATGCTTTTATTACAGCTGTTAAGATTATCACCTCATTTATTCATTGTGATTTATAAAATAGTTTTGCCAATCAAAGATAAAAAATCCCAGCCAAGCTGGGGTTTTTAGTGTCACACCAATACCAAAGGTCAAAGATTCAGCAATACCCGGCAGCGGACAGACACGAATTGTACCCTATCAGTAAATCAGTAAACCTTCGATATACACTATTGATCTACAGATTGAAGATAAGCTGCGGTTGGGGACTGACCACCAAAGAGGGAATCAATATGAGATCGCTTAAAGTTGCGGCTGCAGACGATATTAAATGCGGCAAATCATGCATACAATAACCTTCGCGGAAGAACTTATAAAGCAATTCCCAAGGTAACTGAAAGTAAATTAAACTGTGCTACACTCGTTTGGCAAGCGTACAAAAGCCAGGGTATCACGTTGAACAAGGTCTGGTTAATTGGTGTCGGAGATACCTGTTTTCCCAAACAGTTGCTTCAAGATTCATCTTTGTATTGCAAATTAAGTATAAACTGGTAGGAAATAAACTAACAATGTTGCACTGGGAGCCGAAACAGTTCCCGGTGCAATATATACAATAATAATGGAGAACTGATTATGAAGAAAAAAATGATTTTGTTTAACTTATTGTTTCTTTTAATTATATTACCGGTTGGTTGTAGAGCCCCTCAACCTCTCCAAGATAACCAAGATGAAAAAGATTCTAAGATTTCTTGTAATCTTTTTTACGAGTACTGGGATTTTACCGGATATAAAACAAGTAATTATAAAATAGAAAATGGCATTGTCAGAGTGAACAAAGAAAAATGGGAACGCGGTTTCGCAGAACCCATTCCTGTAAAACCGGCTGAAGAGCTAGCCAAAAATCTTGATTTCGATGATTATATAGAATTACAGCTGGCTTATGGGCAATTATATCACTACGAAAATTATCAGATTGGTAGAGTCTATACCTTTTTTGGCAATTACAGCGGTACAGATGATTATACCATAATGATATGGGATGATGACGGCGTGCATGAAATAGAACTGCCTGACACCGATTATTTCTTTCGTGATTTACAGGTCGATAATAACCATCTGTATTTAATTTTATCTGAGAATCAGGAAGATGATGATGACATTGAAGATAGCATTTTTGTTTATGAAATAGAATTGAACGAATTCACTTATATAAAATATCCCCTAACCTGTAAAAGGGAAATAATATTATGCTGCAACGACTTTTTGATAAAAAACAGAAAATTTACCTGGTGAATACTCATAATGTTACGCAAAAGACTGCTGATTCAAGTCTCACGGTTATTGATTTATTAACCAATAATAAACATTCATTAAAGAGAGAGGGTTTATGTGCAGAAGCATTATTCAGCGCTGAAGAAACGGTTGCTGTAATCTATGGCAAAATGGAAGATGGGTATCCTGCACTTCCGCCATATATAGAGTACTATGACGAACAGTTGAATGTTATTGATTCTCGGGCTTTAGACATTGATGACAAGGGGTACATTGTTTATTTAGGAGATTTTTTGCTCTATGATGACCATTTGTATCTTGTTCTTGATAACAATAATAACAGAAACTGCCTTTTCGTAATTTACAATATGAATACAAACAAACGTGTTTACACAGTTGAGATCAAGCCACCTGTAAAAAACGCCGTTATGCAGAAAACAACCTTTTTCGTAAATGAGAATGGGGAATATTTTAATCTTCCTTAAACTTATATGGCCGATATATGTTATATACAGTAGTTTCTGGTTAGGCAACCCCGTCAACTTTTGGACTTTTCAAATTGGCTGAAACAATATTATGAACAATGATATGTTCAGCGGCATGCTGGGCCTGAGCACAGAAGCGCAGTATTTTGATCAGGAGGCCTATCTGACGATTGAACTGTATCACAATCAGCGCCCGCCGTTGATGGCTGGAAGGGATTGATAACCGCGGAGGATAACGAACTACTCCTCTTGAAATGTCGCTAGTGAACCGCAAGAAACCATCGGACGGTTTGGAGAAGATTACGAAGTGTGAGCCCATTTCGCCAAGGGATCGGAATAAAATGTTTACCACCGGTTACTCTGCAAAGAAAGAGCACGGCGGTCTGGGGTTATATATCATCAAGCAGGTTGTAGACAGGAAACTGAAGGTGCTGGTTAGCCTGCTGGTGGCGGGTTTTTGCTGTATCCCTGCTCACTGCACTTGTCATGTCAGCCTCTGCTTGGCCGAGCGCTACCATGCTTGCCCCAGACAACCAGCGGTAAAGAGCCTGCGTTCAGCGGCGAACGTGATCCAGGCGGTCAATAAAAATAGAAGAACCAACCCCGAAAGGCCAGTTCTCCGTATTAGTTGACTACACAAAAGGACTGCCCCCTATCTCTATATTTGAGAGAGGAGACCTTAAATGTGTCACGACCCCCGTCCCCGTGTCACACTTTATTGTTGCTCTCGCAGAACTGCCTGGGCAGCCGCTAAACGAGCAATGGGAACACGGTAGGGAGAACAGCTGACATAATCGAGTCCGGCGGAATGGCAGAACTCCACTGAACTAGGATCACCGCCATGCTCGCCACAGATACCTATCTGAAGCTCAGGATTGGCCTTTCTGCCTAAATCCACACCTAATTTCACCAGTTTGCCTACCCCATCCCTGTCCAGTACTGCAAAGGGATTGTCAGGCAGGATCTTCTTTTCAATATACTGGGGTATAAACTTCCCTTCAGCATCATCTCGGCTGAAGCCAAAGGTGGTCTGGGTCAGGTCATTGGTACCAAAGGAGAAAAAGTCAGCATGCTCTGCGATCTCATCTGCCAGGAGGCAGGCGCGGGGCAATTCGATCATTGTGCCGATGGGAATTTCCAGCTTCAGTCCTGCTTCTTCTTCAACTTGGCCAATAACATCCAGGCAAAGTTCTCGTAAGATAGCCAGTTCCTGCTGAGACATGACAAGAGGAATCATGATCTCCGGATGGGGATTCAACCCCTCCTGTTTCAGCTGAACAGTTGCCTGTACAATCGCCTGTACCTGCATGGCATAAATCTCTGGGGTGGTGATGCCTAAACGGCAGCCGCGGTGTCCCAACATGGGGTTTAGTTCCTGCAGTGCGCGTGCTTTTGTCAGGAGCCTTTCCAGCGAAGATATCTCATCTGCGTCACCATCAGTAAGTTTCAACTTCGTTATCTTCAGGGATAAGTCCTCTATATTGGGAAGAAACTCATGTAAAGGTGGATCCAGAAGTCTGATGATCGTCGGCAGTCCGTCCATCGCTTTCAAAATTCCGTAAAAATCCCTCTGCTGCATAGGCAGCAGTTTTTCCAGTGCTCCATCCCGTTCCTGCTGGGTTTTAGCCATGATCATCGTCTGGACAATGGGAAGCCGCTCCTGTGCCATAAACATATGCTCAGTCCTGCACAGACCGACACCCTGTGCCCCGAAGTCACGGGCACGCTGTGCATCTTCCGGGGTATCTGCATTGGTGAAAACCCCCAACCTTCTGATCTCATCAGACCATTGAAGCAGCAGCCGCAGTTCCTCACCCATTTCGGGAGCTATAAGAGGGATGTCGCCCAAAATTACCTGCCCGGTACTCCCGTCAATGGTAATCAGATCCCCTTCCTTGATTTCTAACTCCCCTACAGTCATTTTCTTTGCTTTATAATCGATATTCAATGCTTCACAACCACAGACACAGGGTTTGCCCATTCCACGGGCTACCACAGCAGCGTGGCTCGTCATTCCACCCCTGCTGGTAAGCACCCCCTGCGCCATAATAAGGCCATGAATGTCATCCGGGGTAGTCTCCATGCGGACAAGGATCACTTTATCCCCATTTTGACCGCAGCGCTCAGCTTCATTGGCATCAAAGACCACATAACCAGAAGCCGCTCCGGGTGAAGCTGGAAGGCCTTTAGCTAGAACATCAAATTGAATTTTTGTATCAAGCCGCTTATGCAGCACCTGATTCAACTGTTCAGGGTTCACCCTCAGTAGAGCCTCTTCCTTGGAAATCAGGTCTTCTTTAACCATATCCACCGCAATCTTAACGGATGCTGCCGCAGTACGCTTACCAGAACGTGTCTGCAGAAGATAGAGCTTGCCCTGTTCAATAGTGAATTCGATATCCTGGAGATCCCTGTAGTGCTTCTCCAAGAGAGAGCATGTATTTTTGAACTGTTCAAAAGCCTCGGGCATCTCCTCCTGCAGCTTGGAGATAGGCTGCGGCGTACGAATACCTGCTACAACATCCTCCCCCTGGGCATTAATCAGGTACTCACCAAAGATAACATTTTCACCTGTTGCCGGATCCCGCGTAAAGGCGACACCAGTTCCGCTGTTTTTACCGGTATTCCCGAAAACCATCGCCTGGACATTAACAGCTGTTCCCAGGTCATCAGGAATCTTGTTAACCTTACGGTAGACTCTCGCCCGTGGGTTGTTCCAGGACTCAAAAACAGCCATAACCGCCTTATTCAACTGTTCCATAGGTTCCTGAGGGAACTCACTCCCTGTGCTGCTCTTGATGATCTCTTTATACTCATCAAGGACCTTCTTCAGGTGTTCAGCCTGGAGTTCGTGATCGTACTCGACACGGTAGCGGCGTTTATTTTTCTCCAGAGCATCTTCAAATCTATTAAACTCCACATTAAGAACAATTTCTCCATACATTTGAATGAAGCGACGGTAACAATCCAAAGCAAAGCGCTCATTTCCAGTAGCCTCTGCGAGCACCTGGACTGTTTGATCATTCAGTCCCAGGTTGAGAATGGTATCCATCATTCCAGGCATGGAAACCTTAGCCCCCGAGCGCACAGATAATAACAGCGGATTTTTGCTTCCCCCGAAAGTTTTTCCAACCTTTTTTTCCAGAGATTGCAGAGCATCTTTAATTTGTTCCTCAACCCCGGCAGGCAATTCTTTTTTTGTCACATCGTACTCATTGCAGGCCTCAGTGGTAATGGTAAACCCAGGAGGAACAGGCAGTCCGAGCTTTGTCATCTCTGCTAACCCGGCCCCTTTGCCCCCTAAGAGGTCTTTCATCTCTCCATTTCCCTCATCAAAAAGATAGACATATTTCTTACCTTGCATCTCGCTCCCCCTTATAATAATCCTCCAAAACTCTGCTTGCTGTTTCCTCTACTGCTTTATTGGTAACATCAATAACCGAGCAGCCCAATTGGGCCATCAAACGGTCAGCATAAGCCAATTCTTTTTGAATGCGTGATAAACTGGCATATTCCGCATCTGTGGTCAGCCCTAAAGATTTTAAGCGCTCCTGTCGAATCTGCAGCAGCGATTGAGGTTGAACGGTAAGTCCGATAATTTTCCGCGATGATATTCTGAACAATTCTGAAGGTGGCTCCACTTCGGGAACTATAGGAACATTAGCAGCTTTTATCCTTTTATTCGCAAGATACATAGAAACTGGAGTTTTAGATGTACGAGACACACCGATCAGAACAACATCCGCGTGCAACAATCCACGGGGCTCCTTGCCATCATCATATTTGACGGCAAACTCAATAGCCTCTACTCTGCGAAAATATTGTTCATCTAAGCGATGCAGCAGACCCGCCTCCATTTTAGGTTCTATGGAGGTTGCCGCAGCAAGGGCATCCAAGAGGGGACCCATAATGTCCACAGTCGGAATATTGTATAGATGAGCCAATCTTTCCAGCTCTCCTTTTAAGCCTGGGATCACTAAAGTATAGGCTATAATACTGGCAGTACCGCTGGCCTCTTCTACAATCTCCTTCAATATCTCCTTATCATCCACATAAGGTACACGCCGAATGTCAAACTTCTGGTTGGCGTTAAATTGGCTGGCAGCTGCACGTGCAACAAATTCAGCGGTCTCACCAATGGAATCTGATATGACATATATAACCATGTTCGCCATAGATAGCCTCCTTCCTGCTCATCTTTTTCGTGCCCCCATCTCCACAAAGATGCGGGCGATCGTTGTCTTGGTAAACCTTCCTATCACCTTCAGCCTCTCCCTGCTATTTTCCTCAGAGCCTGCTTCTACGATTGGAAGTGCATCGATCTCATGCTCCACTAACTTGCTCGCTGCTTCATAAACCGTTTCTTGCTCAGTGATGGTTACGATATTCGGCACCCGTGTCATTACAACCTGGACAGGTATTTTATGGAGATCGCCTCCGCCCAAAGCAACCTTGAGCAGATCCTTACGGGAAATAGCCCCCTCCAGGTAGCCATCCTCGCTCACAATAAAGAGAGTGCCCACATCCTCTGTAAATAAGGCTACAATGGCATCATAGACAGAGGCATCTTCCTTAACAACAACAGGCACCGACTTAGCATCAGCCACTTTTAGCTGTTGAATTTCTTCAGAAACCAGCATGTAAAGGGTTTTGCCTGTATAGAAATAACCGACCCGTGGCCTTGCCTCCAGCAGTCCGGCCATGGTCAATACAGTTAAATCCGGACGTAAGGTAGCACGCCGCACATTGAGTTTTTTTGCGATCATTTCTCCTGTAATGGGAGTGTTCTCTTTTACTATCTCTATGATCTGCTCCTGGCGCGGCGTTAGTTGAATAAGGCAGCACCCTTTCCTTAATAATTGATATCTATATATTAATACTATTAATCAGTTTTGTGAAGACAAAATAAGCAAGATTTGCAGTAATTGTGTTATACTATTATCCTATTACGCTACATTATAAGAAAATCCTTCTTCAACAAATATAATGTTTTTTATCCTTTTCTTATAATTTTTTGCAGATCACCTAACTGCCCCAAGTTAACTGTAATATCTTTGAGCAGGGCAAGCCGGTTGCGCCGCAAAGCAGGATCCTCTACCATCACCATAACCTGCTCGAAAAAGACATCCAATGGCTCTGCCAAGGCAGCACCTCTCAGAAGTGCCTGATGGTAACCCCCCTCCTGCAGCAAAGGAATAATTTCCTTTTTGATTCCCGTCCAGACATTGTAAAGTATCTGCTCACTCTCCTCAGTGAGCAAGTTGGTATCGATCTGATCACTTTCTGCCTGACGAGCTAGGTGTGCTGCTCTGGTATAGGCAGTCAACAAAAGGTCAAACTCCGGCTTTTGCCGCCCCATTGTGATGGCATCCAGTCTCTTTTTAACCAAGAATAGACGATCCACTGAGGGGCTTAAGGCGGCTTCAATAGCATCATAGGCATAACCGGAATCAAGGAAGTGATATCTTAGCCGTGCCTGAAAGAAATCGACCAGTTTATGCTGGGTCTCATCAAGAGACAGATCAAGTTTCATTCCGGCAAGATTCTTGTAGGCTTCAGCTATCAGTTCTTCCAGAGAAAAACAGAATTCATGATGGAGAATAATGTTACAGATACCCAAGCCCTGGCGCCTGAGTGCAAATGGGTCTTGAGAGCCTGTAGGCTCCAGCCCTGCTGCAAAACACCCCACTAAATTATCAATCTTATCAGCAATAGCGACAACCGCTCCTGCTACTTCAGCAGGAACGTCATCTCCGGCGGAGCGTGGCTTATAATGATCCCTGATCGCTCTGCATACATCCTTATTCTCCCCGCCGGCCATGGCATAATACCCGCCCATAATTCCCTGTAACTCAGCAAACTCAAAGACCATACTGGTCACCAGGTCTGCCTTGGACAGATAAGCGGCTCGCTCTGCTGTCTCTCTCTGCTGTTCTGTCAACCCCAAAGCTTGAGAAAGGTATCTGCTCAATAGGACAAGACGCTCCACCTTATCGTGGACACTTCCCAGTCCCTCCATGTGGACTACCTTTTTCAGTTCTTCTACCCTTTCCTCCAGAGGCTGTTTAATATCTTCCTGGAAAAAAAATTCTGCATCCTGAAGGCGTGCTCTCAATACTTTCTCATTGCCGGGGCGAACAATTTCTCGATCAATAGGGCCATTGGCGCAGGCGATAAACAGGGGCAGAAGTTTCTCCTGGTCATCCCAAACCGAGAAATAACGCTGGTGTTCCCGCATAGGAGTGATCACAACTTCTGGGGGAAGCTTTAAAAAGCGGTGGTCAAAACTACCGGAGAGGGGTGTAGGACTTTCCACAAGATATGTAACCTCTTCCAGGAGCTCATCATCTGGTTGGAGATGCCCCCCTGCTCGGGCAGCCTCCTCTTGAGCGAGCCTCCAGATCATCTCTTTGCGTTCTTCCTGATCCAGGATCACAGAGGCTTCCCTAAGTTTGGCAAAATAGTCTTCTATGCTGTTGATCTTGATGGGTTCGGTATGAAAATTGCGTAAACCATAGGTATAATTGCCAGGACTGAGGCCAGCTATTTCAAAGTTCACAATCTGATGATCCAGCAGGCTTACCAGCCAGCGGATCGGTCGAATAAAACGAAAGTCCAGATCTCCCCAGCGCATAGGGCGAGGGAAAGTAATCCCTTTGATCAAAAGGGGAATCTGCTCACTTAATACCTCCGCTGTTGCCCGACCCTCAATCCGTTTATCTGCAAAAACATATTCTCCAGAATCTATTGTTTTTACAACCAGACTGGAGACAGATACTTGCTGACTCGCTGCAAATCCTTTAGCTGCGTTTGTAGGATTGCCCTCTTGATCAAAAGCAACCTTACGAGGGGGACCCTTCACTTCTTCTACAAGATCTGACTGTTCGGCAACAAGCCCTTGCACATACATCGTGATTCTGCGGGGAGAAGAAAAAACACTCACCTTTTCGAAGTCAAGCCTGTTTTCACGCAGCATCTTTTCTCCAGCTGTTTGCATTTGGCCGAGCAAGGGACTGGCTAGCCTTGCAGGCAGTTCCTCTACACCTATCTCTAATAAATAGTCCATTTTAAAGCTCCTCCTTTGCCGCAGAAATTTTATTATTGTCCAGAGCAGGCAACTGCAAAGCTTCCCTTTCACTGGCATCCTTGATCAGTGGATAACCCAGCTGCTCCCTCTGCTCCAGGTAAGCCTGGGCGCTCAGACGAGCTATATGGCGCACCCTGCCGATGTAGGCTGTACGCTCAGATACACTCAAAGCTCCCCGGGCATCCAACAGGTTAAATACATGTGAACACTTTAATACATAATCATAGGCGGGCAGCACCAGCCCTTTGCTACAAATGCGTTCTGACTCCTTTTCGTACATCTCAAAGAGTGTAAACAGCATCTCAATATCTGCTTCTTCAAAATTGTAATAGGAATGATCCACTTCACTCTGGTGATGAATATCGCCATAAGTAATCTCTCCAGTCCAGTTGATGTCATACACATTATCAACCCCCTGGATGTACATGGCAATCCGTTCGATCCCGTAGGTGAGTTCAACACTTATAGGTTTACAGTCAAATCCTCCACACTGTTGGAAATAGGTGAACTGAGTGATCTCCATGCCATCCAACCAGACCTCCCAGCCCAAACCCCAGGCACCTATGTTAGGGGATTCCCAATTATCCTCCACAAGTCGAATATCATGAGACCTCAGATCAAGACCCAGATGAGAAAGACTGTCCAGGTAGAGATCGATGATATCATCAGGTGAAGGCTTCAAAATCACCTGATACTGATAGTAGTGTTGCAACCTGTTGGGGTTATCCCCATACCTGCCATCTGCAGGCCGACGTGATGGCTCAACATAGGCAACATTCCAAGGCTCCGGGCCTAAAGCCCTCAAAGTTGTAGCCGGATTCATTGTTCCAGCCCCTACCTCCATATCATAAGGCTGCTGGATAACACAGTACTTGCTCCAATAATCATTGAGCCGAGCGATGATATCCTGGAAACTTAAATCACTCATAACCGAAATTCCTCCTTTTTGATTATCTTTATAATAATATCTTTATAATAAACGACAAAAGTGCCGGACATGCTTTATTGATTTGTAAAATAGCTTCTTTTTCCGACTGCCGGCTTCCATTCCGATTCTCACATCTTTTCCGTTGGCCACGTGTGGAAACCGTGACAAGACCCCCGTCCCCGTGTCACGCTACCAACGATCAACCACTAACCACCAACAACTAAAATCCCGTCCTTGCAGCATTATGCTGCAGGGACGGGATTTCCCGCGGTTCCACCCTGCTTGGCGCTAAAACTTGCGCCCCCTTGCTTAATGCAGGCTTTACTTCCCTGAGCACCTCAGGGTTTCCTCCTGCTGCTCCGGAGCCCCTTCACCATATTGTTTGGCCGGTTCACACCATCCCGGCTCTCTGCAGCAAAACAATTAATGGCTACTCTTCTCCATCATGGCTTATCTGTTGACTTCAGTCTAGCAGTATTTGTTCACTGTCAATCTATCAATTAGAAAGATAACTGTCAAGTTCGTATTTCTATTTCTACTCCTTCATGCATATTGTGATCATCTTCTTCAGACTCGTCAGCCATGGCCTCACCGGCAATCTCCAGTCTACAGTTACTGAGCAGTGCAGCCGCTGTACCCGCAGCACCGAGCATTGCCAGTTCATCGCTGACCAACATGCCTAAAATACCGATCATGCCGACACCGACTGGGAATTCTAAAAGAGAAGTATCCCCCTTTTTCAGACGAATTTTGCTACTAGCCCCTCTGGCCAGGACCTCTCTCCAACTACAGCAGGATTCCCCTTCCTGTCCTTGTTCCAACATGATCAAGGCTTTAACAACATCCCCATTTGCCTGATCCAATGAATCTTTAGCCTCTTTATAGCCCACATCCATCCGCTCCCGGATCAGATCTACCTTTTCCAACAGATCATCCACATCATCCACCTTCCTTTAGATGCAACAGAAACTGTCCCCGCTACCTGTCTCACAAGCCCTTTTTGTGAAAACTTTTCACACAATCTGCCGGTTCCTATTGCATTTATGATAGGGTCATTTATTGAAGATCTGAACATGTCTTTCACTTATTATGCCCATTTCCGGCATCCTCATTGCGAAAAGCATCTAAAAAAGAACGGGAACGGAGTCTCGCATCCCCATGGTAGGTCAAAAAACCCTGCAGTAAACCTGCCAATTCTCGCAGGACATGGGAATTGAGCTTTGCTTTAATTGCCTGCTCTAAAGGAGCCCGCAAAAAATAGCCCAGGGCACCCAGAGTGGCCGGAGAAAAGGATCGCACACCTTCACAGTTTTCAGCACAGGCAGGGCAAACGATCCCTCCCTCTTCAATGTTGAACCAAACCTGTTTTAGCTCTTCTGTTTCTATAGAAAATGGATGATTCCCTACTACACATTCTGTTAGGGAAGGACAAAAACCAAGAATATCTAAAAGTTTGAGTTCAAAGACACGGGCGGTGAGTTCAGGATTCCCATTTTTTAATGCTCGCAGAGCAGAGAGCAGAAGGAAGAACACTTTTGGCTGTTGTTCTCTCGCCTGGGTAAGGCGGTCTACCAGCTCAGCACAGTAGCTGGCTGTACTGAAGCGCTCCAGATCCTGTTCCAGGTAGGAAAAATGCTCCTCAGCATCCCCCTGAGAAACAGTATCCAGGCTTCTACCACTGTAAAGAACCAGATGGGTATGGCTGAAAAGCTGCACTGCGCCCCGCAGGCGGCTGGTGGTCTTGCGCACCCCCCTGGCAATGGCTGAAACCTTACCTTCCTCACGGGTAAACAGAGTAAGAATCCGGTCAGCCTCCTTATAGACCATGCTCCTCAGGACAATGGCCTCTGCTTTATAGATCCCCATTAGCTCCTCCCTATCTTAGTGCCGGTATGTTGGTAGTGACAGATGCCAACCAATTAAGCGCTATCCCCTATTATCCATCTGGGCTTACCCACTGCTGTAACTGTTATTCTTGTTTCCAGAAGTATGTTCCATCCCTCGATAAAGGTCTCTTCCTGATTTGTGTTAAGCTCATATTCTACAGCACCTGATTTTTCAGCTTGCTCTGCTGCTTTTTTTGAAGCCTCTGCTAATGCATATTCAACAGCCTCGCCATATTCCTCAAATGTTTTCCTTTCCCATGGGGCATGAACATAAAACCGCTCATCACCATCAGGCTGAATCAAAACTTGAACAAGCTCAACCACATTGCCAGATGCGGCTCCGATAGCATTGGCAATTTCCGCATTGGGTGGTATGTTTAATTTCAGACCTAGCTTTTTAGCAACTTCAGGTAAATAAGCCTGCACAGGTGCACCTATAGCAATTAATGGCAAATTAAAATCAAGGCTGCAGCTCATAATATCCTTTTCATTGGGCTGCAAAATCTTGTTAACAAGATACATTGCCCCAATTTCATCTTTAATATTAAAGTGTTTGTCTTCAAAATTGACAGTACTTTGTATTATGGTTAGGGCGATTTTGTTGACAACAGCATCCATTGCTAAATCAAGAAAATCTTGATACCCTTTTCTCATTTTATGAGCGATCATCTTTGCACCCAAAATGGAAGCTTCCTTATTCCACTTGGTATAGCAACCGTTTGCATGTACGATATCAGTGGGGGTCAAAGAAGCTTTATCCACAATACCCATCTCCACCAAACGGCGGAGATCTATACGAAAGATCTCCAGTCCCATCTTATCGGCTAAAAACCGCATTGTATGAGGCTGTATTTTCAGCAATCTAATAGCTTCTGCTTCAGTCTCTGTCAGTTCCACAGAAACAGATGGCTGCACCAGAATGTAACAATCAGCTGCTTGACCGAAATATAAATCAAAATTGCCACTTTTCAACTGGCTGCTTAATTCCTCAACCAAATTGGGGTATTTGCTGGCTGCTACTGCCAGAGGCCAGACCCTTTGCGGCCCGATCGACAGATTCTTATCTTTGTCTACCTGTATGTAGCTATCCCCACCGATTCCATAGGTATTAATTTCAGCTGCCTTAACTCGGGTTGCCCATCCTCCGACAACTGCTCCCTCATTATTTACCTTGGGCACCTCATCGGACAAAAGTGCAATATCGGTGGTTGTTCCTCCCATATCCAGCACCAGGGCATCCTTAACCTTTGCACAATATGTAGCTCCATAGATACTAGCAGCAGGGCCGGAAAGCAGGGTTTCAATAGGCCTTAACCTGGCTACACTCTCACTCATCAAGCTGCCATCTCCCTTGACAATCATCAGCGGCGCATTAATTTGCTCTTCTGTCAGAACCCTTTTCACTGCCTCAATTAATGAAGCTATTGTTGGCAAGAGCCTTGCATTCAGGACAGCGGTGACCGTGCGTTCATGAAACCCCAGAGAAGTAGATAGCTCATGGCCGCAGACTACCGGCACATCGAGCATTTCACATACTAGCTCTCTGACCTGCTGTTCATGTTCTGGATTGCGAACACTGAAAAAGCTGGAAATGGCCACAGCTTCAACCTTTCCGTCGAAATGACGAATGGCATGGCGAACTTGCTCTATATCTAATTCTGCCTGAGGGTTGCCGGCCACATCATGACCGCCTTTTATAACTTCGCACATTTTCGCTGGGAGTTTATCAATTGGTTCATGACCGATCAACAGCAGGCCAACCTCACCACCACGCCCCTCGACTACAGCATTAGTCGCTAAAGTGGTTGAAAGTGCCACCATTTTCACATCTTGAACTGCATCACATTTTATTTCCTTAAAACACTCTGCTATACATTTGGTCAAATCATCATGAGTAGTCAGCACCTTAGCCTTTGCTATAACTTTTTGGTTGATCAGATCTAGAATAACGCCATCTGTATAAGTCCCACCTGTGTCTATACCTAGTACTAATGACATATTAATGCACCCTCATTCACTGGATTTTGATATAACTCCCAGGTTTTTCTTGTCTAGTCCAACTCTTGCACACAAACCCTTTCTCAGACATTTCTTACCCTTTTACTTATATGCTAAATGACAAAATAATCACCAAAAAATAGGAACAAGTGTTGTAATAAAATATACCATGAATGAGTCATGGTGGTGAAGTCTTTCATAAGCATTATATCAAAGAGGACCTCACCGGCATAAACTGGCCTTTGAGGTCCTCAATCTTCTCAACAGGGCAGCTGTGCCTGCTTTGCCAGCTAATTAAATTCCTAAGCTTTTCCGCTTGGCTGTGATGTGCTCGAGAATCAATTCTGCAGCCTTTAATGGATCAGTCTCTACTGCAAAAGCAGCCCCTAAAACATCCTCAGCACCTTTTGTGAGAAGTTCTGTCAGCTTCTTCGCCACCTAAAACAGGGGGTACAGTTCCCAGGACTGTAAAGATACCAGAGCCAACAACATAGGCGCCGATGGAGACCGCCTTTTCGGACATCCATTCGGGAGCTGCCCCTGCTGCAGGCAGATCACTGATATCCACACCAAGGGCATTGGCGATGGCCGCAACTGTAACCAGAATCCTGCTGATATCCACACAGGAACCCATATGCAGAACCGGTGGAATGCCGAGTGCCTTGCAGACAGCAGCGAGTCCTGGCCCAGCCTGCTCCGCGGCCTCAGGCAGCAAAAGCCCTGCTTTAGCACAGGCGATGGCGGCGCAGCCGGTCTGTACAACCAAAACATCGTTCTTGATCAATTCCTTGGTCAGAGCTAGGTGGCCGTAATCATGTGGAATCTTCGGGTTGTTACAGCCAACTATAGCTGCAACCCCTTTGATCTGACCGGCTTTAATGGCATCGAGGAGTGGGTCAAGGCTTCCCCCCAAGGCCTTGATGATGGCTTCCACACTAAAACCTGCCATGTATTCCATTTCCTCATCAGGGGTCTGGATCAGTTCCTTTTTCCTGTTGGGAAAATTCTCTACAGCCATTTGTACGATCTGGCGGGCATTATCCATAGCTGTTTGCTCACTGAATGGCACATGTTCCGCCTCAGCGAAGCGGGCCTTGGGTGATGTGGAGATTACCTTGGTATGGTAGCACTTGGCCACCTGTGTCAGAGCAGGCATAATGCACTGTACATCTACCACCATGGCATCAGTCACTCCTGTGATCACTGCTAATTCCTGCTGCAGGAAGTTCCCTGCAACAGGCAACCCATGACGCATCAATATCTCATTACCTGTACAGCACATCCCGCAGACATTAATCCCTTCAGCCCCTAACTCCTGAGCTGCTGCCAAAAGGTCATCCTCTTTAGCTGCCTGCACAATCATTTCTGAAAGGACAGGCTCATGTCCGTGGACAATAATGTTGACCTGATTCTCCTTGAGAACCCCCAAATTGCTTTTCCCTCTGACAGGCTGCGGGGTTCCGAAAAGAACATCAGAGAACTCTGTGGCAAACATGGAGCCGCCCCAGCCGTCACTCAACGCTGTACGCACACCATGCAGTGTTAAATTTATATAGTCATTATCCACACCCATATGAGTGCGGTGCATTACCTCTACAATCTCCCGGTCAATCCCGCGGGGGGTGATCCCCACACTCTCCCAGAGCTGTCTCCTTTTTTCCGGTACACGATTCAAGAATTGAAGGTTGTTTTTGATCATCCCGAATTCATCCATAGCCTGACGGGCGATCTCTTGAGCGACCTCTTCCTTACTCCTGCCCTCCTCAGAAATACCAAACTCTGCAGCCAAAGCGGACAGTTTTCCCTCATCTTTGATTGAATAGCCTTGGGTCTCACCTGCAGCTGTTTCGTAAAGAGTTGTAACAATATCTCTACCATGATCTGAATGGGCAGCAGCCCCGGCAGCGATCATCCGCAAAAGATTGCGGGCAGCAATTGTGTCAGCTGTTGCCCCACACACGCCCTGCTGAGGTTCATCTCCAAAGGGATCAATCCGACAGGGCCCCATATTGCAGTTACGGCAGCAGATACCTAAAAGACCAAAACCGCACTGAGGCTGCTGTTTTTCAAAACGGTCCCATGCGGTTTCTATTCCTTCCTGAGCAGCTTTATCAAGCATTTTCAATGATGCCTGATCTACACTTTTCTCACTCACTAAGCTTCCTCCCCTCCTTGATTTCTCAGTTGCCGTGCTCCTCACAGCTGTTCACTCTTTGAGACAACGGGCAAGGTCATTTGTTTGGCCAAATCATAGCGCTTCCTGCGCTGCGCCTCCTCCGGTGTCATAAACAAAAGTGCTCCAGTAGGACAGGCACTTACACAGGCCGGTGTTTCCCGGTCAGGGCAGCGATCACACTTAACAACAATCTTGCTCCCTGAAGTGCGGTTAATGGCACCAAAGGGACAGGCCAGTTCACAGAAGCCACACCCGATACAGCGAAGTCGGTTATGCTGTACAGTAGCTGTCGCCTTATCCCGGTACATGGCACCTGTCGGGCAAACACGTACACAAAAGGCCTCTTCACAGTGCCGGCAGTTAACAGGAACAGAAGACTCCTCTGCAGCCTGGACGAAAACCCGCTTGCGCGGCATTATCTCCTCCAAAATAGCAGCAAAAAGTTCTTTCGTTTCCGAATGCTCCACAGCACATGCTAGCTCACAAGATTTACAGCCTACACACTTGCTTACCTCAACTTGTACCTCTTTCAATAACTTCACCTCCTCTGGAAGAAATGGAGATTGACATAGCAATTACTTCGTGTTATTTGGATTAAATTCCTTCTGTTATTCGTGATCTGTATCGACTTATAGCACCATCAGGGTGCCGGTTATCACTCTCCAGCAAGCAGTTGAAAGTTGCGCGTTATTCCCTACAAAAACTGTTATTCGTGATTTCGGCCCTCTTGTCCGTTGTTACAGCTGCATAAGGTAACTTTCTTTAATTCTAAAGACAGAACAGGAGCAGGAGTAATAAATAACACTCTCGAATCGAAGAATAAACATAATAATCTAGAGCTTACATTATTAAGAAGAGAGGGAATTTATGTGGACGATATACCAGTTATTAAAGATTATCAATTAGCGGCGTATTTTCAGGAACTCTCTGCAGATTCTCTTTACCCCAGTGCAGGTTCTTCCGCTGCTATGACTGCCGCCCATGCCGCGGCCCTGTTTGCCATGGTCTGCCGGGTAAACCTACGTAAAATTAAAGATAACCCTTCCACAAGAAAGGATAACCATGACAAGGAGATCTTCTGGCAGGAAACACTGCACAAAGCTGAGCAGCTCTTAGAACAATCATTTGCTCTAGCTCAGGAGGATGGTTTTGCGATCAAGGATTTTATGGAGGGTGTACCCCAAGGCGCAGAAAAAGCCACCAGGATCCCTCTGGATATTGCCCGCTGTGCCGAGGAAATCATCGCTTTGATTAAATGTGCCTTCCCCAAATCCTATGCCCCTGTCCAAGCAGACGCTGAGTGCGCCCGCTGCCTGGCAGAAGGGAGCAAAAAAGCCTCCCTCACTGTGGCAGGCTATAACCTGCCGCTGCTTAGTCAAGAGAAACGGGAAAGCTTTACAAACCAAATAACAATCCTCGAACAACAAACCTGAGTGGCAGGGGGACCTATCGTTTGCCACATTGTTTCCAGACTGCGAGTGGCAAGGGGACCTTTCGTTTGCCACATTGTTCCGGACCGCGATTATGTGACAGCTATCCGGCAGATCTTGGGCATTTATTTTGCCACAATTTTTCCATACTACAGTAAGCCAACCCACTCCGAACAGTTCCTTTGCTCAATCAAGAAGAAAGGGAAAGGTTTGCAAACCAAATAGCAGCACTCCAACAGGAGATCTGTCTAAACACCTGATACAGGATATTTTAGCTCCCAAATCAAAAAAACACTCTTTCCCAAGCAAATCAGTATCAGGAAAACCATTACCCTAAAAAGGCGGCGATGATGCCGACTAAAAAGACACCATCGAAGATTCCTGCCCCTCCGATACTCACCATCTGTCCACCCAGATTCTGTATTTCCTTCCAATTCAACAGGTCAGCTCCGATCAGGGTACCCATAGTACCGGCAACATAAGCCACAGAGGCGGTGCAACCGCTGGGTGCAAGAATTAAAGCCGCAGCAGCAGCAATAAGGGGAGGTATAAAAGCAGGCATCACAATACCCACACCAGGCTTGGGTCTGGACATCATTTTGGCCACAATGGTGACCGCGATAAGGGCGAATAGTGTTGGCCAAAAGGGTGCCCGCCCACCTAACAACAGATAGAGTGAAAGAAGGGTAGGAAGTCCTGCTCCCCCCACATTGATGCAGATCACCTGCTCCTGCACAGCAGGAGGGTAATAAAAGAAAAACATAGACAGGGGATTGACCTGGCGATTATGCACCAGTACACGGCGCCGGGAAAGAGGAATATTGATCAAGCTACCGATAATAGATGCCGTCAAGAACAGAAATGCCCCACTTTGAGACATGCCTAACCGTGAAAAAGAAAAAGTGGCCACATTGAAAAACAAAAGCATCAGCAACAGGGGAAATAACAGGATTATGAAGAGAAATGGAAACAAGCTAATCCCCCCTCTCGTGGCAATGGCGTGGCAATGGGACCTTTCGTTTGCCACATTTTTCCTGACCGCGATTTATGTGACAGCTATCCGGCAGATCCTGATCATTTATTTTGCCACAATCTTTCCTTGCTACAGTAAGCCAACCCACTCCGATCACTTCCTCATAACTGACTGACTTGGCGTAAGTCTACCGCATTTTTTTAAGCGGGAATCTGCTACCAACTGAGTCATCAATAATCTATTTACTAATAATAACAATACTTCATATTGAACTATTAGTAAATCATTTGCAACTATCCCCCTCTGTCCCCTATGTCTGTAAGTACGCCGGCAGCAAAAGCAGCCACATAGACCTCCTTCACCCCAGCATCTATCAATGCTTTGCTGCACTCCTGAACAGTGGCACCAGTTGTGTAAACATCATCCACAAGCAAAACAGCCTTATCCTTGAGCTGTAAAGCATTCTCCCCAGCTTTAAAAGCTCCTTTAAGATTGACCTGTCGCTGCTCCCTGCTAAGAGATGTCTGACTGTGAGTTTCCCTCTTTCGAACCAAGGCATTGGGAAGAAGAGGTATTTTGAGCATTTTGTTCACTACTTCTGCCAGCAAAAACGCCTGGTTAAAACCGCGCTCCCGGAGTCGGTTTTCATGCAAAGGCACCGGCACAACAGCTGCTAACAAACGATAGGGAAAAAGGGAAGCAACTAAAGATGTTATCAGCTCACCTAAAGGATATGCAAGCTCACGCATCCCACAGAACTTGAAATTATGCAGAGCATCTCTGACTGATCCCTCATAGGGTACAACACTCCTGGCGATAGAGTATGGTGGTTCATCATCCCTGCATTCCTGACAGGTAGTTTTCCCTGCCTCTACCTTTTTAAATCTGCCGCACTTAGCACAAGGAAAAAGCCCATCAGCTAGTTCAGCCCATTCCTCTAAACAGATTCGGCAGATATGCCGCGAAGAGCCCCTGCGCCCACAGATAGGACACCCCTGCTCCTGGGGAAAGAAAAGCCCTTTCATAGCAGATCTTACACCGGACAGCAAGAAAACCACCTCCATCAGATACCCATCAGGATGACGGCAAACTGCGCAAAAACCATTTGGCCGGTTGCTTATGGTAATATAGAGAACCAATTGCCTGCGATTTCAGTGATGAACATCCACTTTTCGCCATCTGAACCGGTGATATGGGGTATAATCCTGGTGACTATTTCTCCCGCAGATACCCCTTGCGCCTGGCTTCTTTGTTCAAGCCGGTGATCTGATCCCTTGCTTCCCGCATCGACCTGCTTACTCCAGAGGAGATGAACCAGACATCACCAGTGGGATGATCGGAACTGCGTCCACAGCGGCCGGCGATCTGTACTAGAGTAGGAGCATCAAAGACTCCCTCCTGACCGGCTTCCAGAACCAGTACATCGACACGGGGCACTGTAACTCCCCGCTCCATGATCGTTGTGGTCACTAATACAGGAAACTCCCCAGCAAAGAAACGCTCCCTTTTCAGGGCTCGTTCCCTATCACTGGCATGTGTCCATTCAACACCATTGGCCTTCAGATGCTCTAAAGGAGCCCTTCCGGCAGCTGAGCGCAGAGCCTCTCCGACCAGGGAGGTCAGAGCAACTGTAGGAACGAAAATAAATATGCGGGCTCCGGGCTTTTTCAAAAGTTCACCTATGATTTCAAGAACCCTCTGCTGAATGCGCAGCCCTTGTCTCCGCCTCCTCCATGGACTAATTTTAAGGAACTTGGGAACTGGAAGGGGAAAACCATGGTGGCGAACAGGTATTTTCACTATATCAGCTTTACTTGTCTGCGCAAACATCCAGGGGACAGGGGTAGCAGTCAGATAGACAAGCTTTCCACCATCACAGCGAGCCCTTTCCACACCAAAGTGCAGCATTCTGCATCCTGGGTAGGGATAGGCATCCCCCTCATCTAGAATCACCAGATCAAAGCGGCGGTAAAAACGCAGTGTCTGATGTGTCGTGGCCACAACCAAGGGCACATCTTTGCTATGTCCCCCGCTCCCCCCGTAAAGAGCAGTCACACGCCCCTCTCCAAAGGCTCTGGCCAGGCGGGGGGCGATCTCCAAGACCACATCACGTCTAGGGGAAGCAAAAAGCACCTGTTGGCCTCGCCCCAAAGTTTCAGAGATCAGGGGAAAAGAAACCTCAGTCTTCCCTGCTCCACATGCTGCCCAGACAAGAAATGTCCCCCCTGCTTTCCCCTCTCTGCCAAATTCGATCAGGGCAGCCACTGCACTCTCTTGTGGTGCTGTAAAGCGCAGTTCCCCCAACAATGAGGAGTAGCTTCCCCTTCTTTCTTCATCTTCTGCTGATGCCATCCCCCAGGCACCCTTTTCACCCGAGTACAGCTGACCTCTCTTTTCATGCTCTGATGCCAAGCCAGCATAGACACTTTCAGCCCCCCAAACCAAGGGAGAACAGCAAATCTCCTGGTGCCTTTCAACGCTGCAATCCCTTTTCAGCAGCTTTCTAATACCATCAATAACACCAATACCACTGTCAGCAGCCCGTGGAGTTGCTAAACCTTCATATGCTGTATACAGCTGGCTACAGAAGCCAAGATTCCCCATCATTCCACACTCCGGACAACTGCAACATACACTGCTGCCACATCTGGCACAGTGATGTGGTTCTGAGTACCCCTCCCACCCACAGCGCTGACAGCGAACAAGATCTCCTTGCACAGTATAAAGTGCAGGCAGCAGAACTGCTCTCCTTTTCAAACAGAGGGACTGGAGAACTCGGGTAAGCATATTACGATCAGCGGCACCTGTAAAAACAGCGATCTCCTGCAGGGACAACAGACGCCCCTTTAATAACCTCTCCACATCCTGCATCTCTAGGTGACCAGGAAGGGGAAAGTGATCAGGAATTGGTTCAACACACATGCCATCATTATTGAATAGGATGTTTTCTTCGAGGACAGCTGAATCTGCGCCGAGTTCACTATAGACAGGGCTAATACTTACCCCTATTCGGCGCAAGAGCCAGCGGCACTTATCCCTGGCGTTTTCCACAGACAGCGGCTCTGATGCCCCTGGCCTGTAATTAATCTTTTTCTGCAGCTCACAATAAACCTTCGCTGCTGTACCCAGTGGCAGCGGAGGAGTAATTAGGACAAAGGAATCATACCCCTCATTCTGAAGAAAACGGCGATCAAAGGAAGGAACAGATGAAAGGAAGAGCATAGCCTTGTCCTGGCCATCCGCCATATATAAATTAAACAATAATTCAGGCACACCAGCTCACCCTTATCAATAGCTGCTGATGCTCAAACTTATTTTGTAATTAGCGATATTGGAAAACTTAATAGTACACACCTGCACCTATGTTTTATAGGAATAATTCCATAATAAAACAAAAAACCCTGCTTTCTTACTGTTATTTTTGGAAGCAGAGGGAAAATTGGCTAATCACCAAAACAGTCCCTGATGGTTTTTCGGGACCAAATCGCCGGCTGTACCCGGACTGATCACAGGACCTGTCCCCGTAATGGGAAAGGTCAGCTGAAACAGGTGCGCAGGGAGAGTTTATCGCCGACTCTACTGCCGCTCTGACGGGCAACCCCGGCAGGTAGCTCAAGGACAGACTGCGCTTCACGAATAATAGGGCTCAACCGGAAGGGGGGCATAGACTCAATGATATGAATCACTTTCATTTCTTTATTCAGAAATAAGGCATCAAAGCGGAATAACATAAAGCAGGAGTGAACAGAACTGCAAGGTTTAATGAGCAGCCCCCTGCCTGCTGGAAGGGAACGCCTCCCTAGCAGTCCCTTCAACCGCTTCCCAAAACTAAAGGCAACTTCAACATCCTTGGCTAGGACAACATCCTGTGTGATGTTATAGATCTCCATCATGTCAACCTCTCCTCTTACATATATACCTTTACAACTGCCGAAATATCTGTATTAATGCTGGTCCCAACAGCACAACAAAAAGAGCGGGGAAAATAAAAAACACCAGGGGCAGGAGCATTTTTACCGGGGCCTTCATCGCCTGTTCCTCTGCTCGCTGCCGCCGCTTGCGGCGCACTTCATCAGACTGCAAACGCAGAATATTACCGAGTCCCACACCCAGCTTATCTGCTTGAACCAGAGAACTGATAAAGTTGCTCAGATCCTCTGCCCCGACACGATCAGACATATCCTGCAGGGCTTCCCGCCGGGACCTTCCCAACCTCATCTCCTGAAGAGCAGAACTCAGTTCCTGAGCCAAAGCTCCTGGAAACCTTTCTGTCACCCTGACCAGAGCCAGATCAAAGCCCAAACCCGCTTCCACACTTACAGTTAACAGATCCAGGACATCGGGCAGGGAGCGGACAATCTTCTGCCTCCGTTCATTGATACGCCTGGAAAGGAGCATTTCCGGAAGGAGTATTCCGCAGATTATAGCAGTGAACAACAGCAGAAGGATGTTTCCTGACCCATTCCGCCTTAGTAGAATGACAAGCCCGACAGCAATAGCGGTTACAATCACCTGCAGCAGGCGAAAACCGCCAGGATCCAGCCCCCAGGGGTTTCCTGCAGCCTGTAGGCGCTTATTGAGTTTATCCCTTTGATCACTGTTCATGCGATAAGTAAAAAGACGCCCTACCTTAACCAACAGCGGTTTTCCGATTCTCTTCCATAAGGGCTGCTGCAGTTCATCCCTGAGCCCCAATCCGGTCTGCTCAACTTTGTTCAGTTGTGCCAGCCTGCTGCTCATCAGCAGGCGATCCTGAAAAACAATACTAAAAATGCCCATATTCA
Source organism: Syntrophaceticus sp. (assembly GCA_050949745.1). GTDB lineage: Bacteria > Bacillota > DSM-12270 > Thermacetogeniales > Thermacetogeniaceae > Syntrophaceticus. The sequence continues at coordinate 65,503 of JBMNGF010000017.1, forward strand.
GCAGGTAACCGCTGATGAATACCAACAGCAAAGCAATATAGAGCAACTGCAAAACCATCCTTTTTTGTCTGTATTACACTTTGATATCTACAATTTTTTTAACAATCAAAACCCCCACAATCTCTCCAATAACTGCCCCTCCTACAAGGACGAGGCCGATCGGTTCTGTAAACAACATACCGATGTAGCCGGGATTAATCACAAAAAGAACAGCCACCAGAGCAACCGGAAGCAGCCCGATGATCAGCCCAGAGATCCTACCCTGGGCGGTGAGTGTCTTGATTTCACCTTGAATTCTGACCCGTTCTCGTATCGTCCCAGCTATACTATCCAGGATTTCAGCCAGGTTACCCCCTACCTTCCTCTGAGTGATGATAGCTGTGACCACCAACTCCAGATCATCACTGCCAACACGATGGGACATGTTGTTTAAGGCAGTCTCTGTAGGTGTCCCCAACTGGATCTCACGCAGTGTTCGCTTATATTCACCGCCCAAAGGATAGGGAGCTTCGGCAGCAACCATTTCCATAGCCTGCAGAAAACTGTAGCCTGCCCGGAGGGAATTTGTCATGATGCCCAGAGAATCAGCCAACTGGTTGTTAAGCAGCCGCAATCGCTCCTGCCTCTTCAGATTCAGGTAAATCCACGGCAGGATACAGGCGATCATGCCACTAAGAACAGCCAACTGTAGGTTTCCTGTCAGGAATCTCAGCAGGAAAGGAATACCTAGAGCCAGTATCAGATTCAGGAAAAGAAACTCCCCTCCCCTTAAGGGAAGATCAGCCTGGCCAAGCCTCTCTTCCAATCCCTTGGAGAGCTTAAAAGCTGTAAAAAACCTTCCTCCCCAGCGCAGTACAGAGCGTCCCAAATCTTTTTTTTCATCTGTGTTTTCACCTTTACCTGCAGACTTCTGCTTGGCATAACGGCTCAGGCGCGCCTGGAGTTGATACTTGTCTTCTACAATCAATCCATAAATACCCATAACCAAGAGCAGTGTCGCAGTAAAAGTAAGGATCAAGCTTGGTATCATCTACACACCCACTTAATAAAATATTTTGCCTGGGATGGAGATTCCCGCAGCATCAAATTTATGCATAAAGCGCGGCCTAATACCTGTGCTCTTGAATTCACCTATAACTCTGCCCTGCTCAACACCCTGCTGCTCAAAAAGGAATAGATCTTGTAGGATAATGGTATCACCCTCCATCCCCTGTACCTCTGTTAGATAGGTCACTTTTCTGGTACCATCCTGCATGCGGCTCTGATGAACGATCAGATCAATTCCTGAAGAGATCTGCTCACGGATAGCCCGCACAGGAAGTTCCACACCTGCCATCAGAACCATCGTTTCCATCCTGGCCAGCATATCCCGGGGTGAGTTGGCATGACCTGTGGTCAGAGAACCATCATGCCCTGTATTCATAGCCTGCAGCATATCCAAAGCCTCCCCACTGCGCACCTCTCCCACAATAATTCTGTCAGGACGCATTCTCAGAGAGTTGCGCACCAGGTCCCTGATGGTGATCTCTCCTTTTCCTTCAATATTGGATGGGCGTGTCTCCAGACGCACCCAGTGACTCTGATGCAGCTGCAGTTCAGCCGCATCCTCAATTGTAATTATCCGTTCCCCATCTGGAATAAAGGAGGATAGCACATTAAGGGTTGTGGTTTTACCGGATCCTGTCCCCCCAGAAACGATAATATTGAGACAAGCCTGAACACAGGCCTCAATAAATTTAGCCATCTCAGGGGTAAGTGTTCCAAAACGGATCAGGTCAGCGATCTGCAGAGGGTCTTCGCTAAACTTTCTGATCGTTAAAGTGGGGCCATTTAGGGCCAGAGGAGGGATGACCGCATTGACACGGGAGCCATCACTGAGCCGGGCATCCACCATCGGAGATGATTCATCGATCCTTCTCCCCAAAGGGCTGACAATTCTCTCAATAACCTGCATAACATGAGCATCATCACGAAACTGCACCCCCGTTTCCTCCAGAACACCCTTTCGTTCCACATAAACCTGTGCAGGGCCGTTTACCATCACCTCAGATACTGTCGTATCCCTCAATAGGGGACTGATCGGGCCCAAATCAAAGACCTCATCCAGCAGTTCCTGTACCAGCCGCTGCTGTTCACTACGCGCCAGGGATGTTCCCTTTTCCAACAAATATTCGGCCATAATCTCCCTGATCTGTTCTGCTGCTCGCTCCCGCTCCTCTTCACTACACTCATTTATATCGGAGATTTCTTGTTCCAATTTTTCTACCACCCGCTGGTGAAGAGAAAACTTTAACTCCCATAATGAACTATCCCGGGATACAACCTGAGAGACAGTTCCTCGATCTGCTGTTCCTTCTACCTGCAGCCTTTGAAGAAGAGACATATCGACAACCTCCCACTGCCATTATTAATCAGTTCGTCAGTGCACCCAGGAGTCCACCGATCAACCCCTTTGGTTTTCTTACAGTTCCCGGTTTTTTTTGATCTGAATGCACAACATGCCGTGCCAGACGGCGCAGGCTTTCTGCAATCCTGCTTTTGGGATCGCTGAGCATAAAGGGCTTTCCCATATTAACAGCACTCACAACCGTGCGGCCATCACTGGGAAGTTGAGCGGTCAGAGAAACCCCCAGACTCATTTCCACATCCTGAGGGCTGATCCCCAATTCAAGGGTCGTTCTGTTTAGAACTACTTTAACCTTGTCTTTGTGATGCAAGGAGTCTAAAACTTCCAGACCAAGTTTGCCGTTTTTTAGTGTCGGCAGATCAAGGGAAAGGATGAACATGATCTGCTGGGCACAGTCCAGGGCAACCATACTAGGATCCGTAAACAGCCCGGGAGTATCGATGATGATATAGTCATAAGACTCTTGCAAAAGCTCGATTACCTTTTCCACAAGCTGGGCACTGACCAATTCAGCATACTCAGGTTGAGAAGGGGCAGCCAAAACCCGCACCCCTGATCCATGGCACAGCAAATATGACTCCAGGAATTCTCTATCAAGGTGATTTAATTCAGCTGCCAGGTCTGCAATCGTCTGGTTTGGGACCAGATTGAGTAACACAGCCACATCCCCAAACTGTAGATCCAAATCCACAATCACTACAGAAGAACCAAACTCCTTTGCAAGACAAGCGCCAAGATTCACTGCCATCGTTGACTTCCCTACCCCACCCTTTGTACCGAAGACAGTGATCACCTGACCTCTGGGGGGCTCTGGAGATATGCTGGGAAGGGCTTGGACCTTGACCTGACGCTTTTGCTCCAGATCATAGACACGATAAATTGAAGAGATCAATTCATCACTGGTGAAAGGCTTAACGATATATTCTCTGGCTCCAGCCACCATCGCCTGCCGCAGATATGCCTGTTCTCCCTGGACCGACATAATAATGATAGCGCAGCCGGCCGTACCACAGGAGATGGCTTCAGTGGCAGCAATACCATCCAGTTTAGGCATATTGATATCCATCAGCACAATATCTGGTTCAAGTTGCTCTGCTTTACTTACAGCTTCTTCACCATTGCGTGCCTCCCCGATAACCTCGATACGGGTTTCGAAATTAAGCAGGCATCTGACATTTTCACAGGTCTCAGGCACATCATCAACTATAAGTACACGTATCTTTGTTTGCTCCTGCATTTAACCCTCACCCCAATCTCCTTTCTACCCCTACTAACTGCCTGCTTTTAATAAATCATCATTGCCAAGAGGAACGATTTTTTGCTTCTGGTGATCAACTGGGCTGCGCAGAGCAAACTGTATCCTGCCCTGCTCACTAGCCAGCATCAACGAACGTGCCTCTTGAAGCGCCACAGCCAGTGTTACCGTCTTTACCTCTTTTGTCCCCTCTGCTCCCTCTACATTGGCCTCTTGCACTTCCTTCCCAACAGCAAGAACAGGCACATCCTGGAGCACTACATATGAATAGATGCTTCCATCTGATTCCACAATACCCAGGATATCCACATGGTCCTTTGGCAGGAGATGCCAGCCCACAGCTGCCACCTCATCCACCGCCACAGTAAAAGCCCTTTTGCCTTCAGGGATCTGGTACGCCAGGCCAGCCTTTGCTTCCCCCTCTTTTACAACACGCTCTTCAAGCACCTGCTCTCCCACTATGATTCTTTCCAGGGCAATCCTGCCGACAACATCATCCAGAGAACGCAACGCCCCTGAGTGAATAGAATCCACAGGTAATTCGACCAGTTCCACCATATCTTCAGTAATGCGGGTATCTTTCTTTATATCTGCCGCGGCCTGTACCACCTGGGCCTTCTCTATTTTATCCGCTTCTTCCACAGCACCCTGCAGGTAAACATAACAAGACCCTGCAGCCAAGAATGCAAATATAACAGCAAACACAATCATTAACTTTGGACGCACATTTATTCCACCTTTGATCAGTCGTTAGTGGTTTATCGTTGGCCGCAAAAAAAATGGACCAATCACAAGAACCTTTCCTCTAATTGACTCTAATTGATCAGGGATCAGTGTAGGAGTTTAACTGCATAGGCACCGTAGTCAGTCCCTCCACCCGATTCCCCAGAGACAACCATTTTGACAAAACGCCCTGACACATAATTGTCATTACCGGAACCACCCACACCCTCCAGGAAGAAGGCGGCGAATCCTGTGACTTCCACCTTCCCAGAACTCACCGGACTGACCATCGGCACGACCATCACCCGGGGACAGTCAGGCTTGAAATCCTTGTAGGTGCATCCATCCTTACACTGTTTGATGCGGTGATCGACACCCTGTTCTGTGGGACCTGACATGTTTCCAGATTCAATGGGTATCCTATCTCCTACACGCAGCATCCCTGTGTAGCCGTTTTCGATACACTTCCGATATTCATTAGCTCCGCTGCCACTTAAGGCTAGGGCACCATACCAACCATGCATCCTGCCATCATCGCCCGAGTCAGCAATCCCAGCCCCATTCTTTAAAACATATTCCCGGCCCTCTTGCAGTTCCTGCTCCTGAATGCTGAAAGGCACCACACCAACAGCCCCGGTCAATGCGCCAGTAAAAGCAGTTGCTGCAGCCTGTACCTCTTGTTCTGTAAAACCCAGCACCCGCCCAAAAAGGAAGTACACATCCTGCCGGGGCCGCACAGTAATGGACCGCTGGTCAGCTCCTAGCTCTATCAACAATTGGTTTTCAGAGACACCATTGGCCAGGGCATAATCTCTGGCCACCTCCACCGCCAGCTCAGGATTGATAGGAAGCTCTTGGGCACCTGCCAATGCAGCAGCATCAGCTGTATTCACCAGCCGGCTCCTGCTAGTATACAAAAGGCCGATATCGGTAACCAGAGATGCACAGGCCAACAGAGCCACCAGCCCGACAGCGACCAGAACTAAAATAGATCCCTCTTGCTGAGTGAGAATTTGATTTATGTAAACTACTTGCTGGGCGAGCTTTCTCTTGCATTTCTTCAGCACAGGAGTCACCTCTCATTCCAAAGACATTGCCAGGCTTCCTCACACTCTAACCATTTTTCTAGCCTGAATAGCAACACACTCACTCCATTCGCATCGTCACCGAAACTTGAAGAGGATAGGGATTGGAGAGAAACTGCCCCATAATCGGGGTCATAATGGGAACACTGTAGTGCACCTCCACCTTGAGTGGGTCCCCTTGCGAACGAACGGTTTGACCTGGCTCGATCTCTATTTGTAGGCGGGACTGATCAAGACTTGCAGCACTGTATTCAATGGTCTCTATTATTTCAGCATCACTGCCCCCTACAACCCCAACACGTGCACCCTCCCGCGCAGCCTGGGTGATCACCAGGTTATCAAAGAAAATAAGTCCAAACTCAATAATTCCAAAAACCAATAACAGCAGAACAGGCAGCACCAGGGCAAATTCCAATAAGGCCTGACCCCGATTATCCCGAAGCTGGAAAGACATACCCCCCACCCCCTTTTCCAATATGGCCAGGCTGAAAATATTCATTTATTCAGTTCCCCTCACCAGTTCCCATCCCCGATGGGATGCTTTCCTCTATTGTCTTGACACATCTAAGGCAAGACCATCTTTTTCTGACACCAAAGCTCAGGCTTCCGACGCCAATTTTCAGGGCAGGAGTGGTTTTCGTGAACTCTTTTCAGACAACAGGAAACTTCCTTTTCCAACGACTGACGACCAACGACCAACCACCAACCACTAACTTACCAAGTAAGCAGCAATCGTACCGAGAAAAATGGGTAATCCATAAGGTATGAGGGAACTGTATGGTGTACGCTCTACGAAAAGTGCAGCTCCCTTAGCCCCCCCTCCCCCGACCAAAACACCCAGAGCGGTTCCCAGGCGCCTCAGGGTAGAGAATAAACGGCTCTGCCAGATAAGGACGAGGACAGCGAGCACACCACCGAACAAGGCTGTGCCCAGTGCCGCATAAAGAACGAAAAGGGGGCCTTTCAAAGCCCCCACCGCACCTAAAAGCTTTACATCACCGGCTCCCAGGCCGCCCAGGGCAAATGGTACTATAAAGAGCATCACACCTATCAGCAGGCCGGTTATGCTTGTCCTCAGTCCAGGCAACCCAAATTGTGCAGTATTCAGAATAATCCCTGCTGCGACAGCCGGGAAGACTATCTTGTTATAGATCCTCCGCTCCCGCAGATCGGTAACAAGGCAAATCAAAATTACTATAAGAAGAACAAAATCCGCCAGGACTTCCAGCACAACCTTCACCTACTTTCAGCAAACCCAATTCGTTCTGATAATAAGAAATTCACATTTCCAGAGAAAATACAAAAACAAAATCTATTAGCTGATAAACAACCCTACAAACAGTCCCTAGCAAGCAACTTAAGACTTCAGACCTCCGACTCTATTTACCGGGTAAACACTTATGCCGCCGTGGTATATAACCATCAGAAATAAAACTCTGATTGAAAGACTAATTTTATTGACGAGTATAGTGATAATAAACCCGGTCCCGAGTCACTCCCCGCTTACTCTCCCGGTGTTCCACCTAGCTCGGTAACTATTTCGTTAAATTTTTCCTTAAGTGTGTCGCCCATAGCTGTAAGCGCAACTACCGCCGCTATTGCCACCAACGCCAAAATCAACCCATACTCGGCCATACCTTGTCCCTCTTCTTCACAGAAAAACCTTTTTGCGAATGTCAACAATTCATCCGCCTCCCTTCCCATTTGTTCGTCTTATCCAGAGTTTCCAATGGCAATACAATACAGATATTCAACTATTATTTTGGAAAGAGTCAAACACTGGACAAGTCCTAGACATATTATAGACAATTACGACAATACATGAAATAGTCCTATTGTCATGTTGCATATAAGAACCACATCCTTTTTTTCTAGTAAATATATCCCTATTAAGGGAGGCCTTATGTCCCACTTTAATGAATTGTAGTCCCAGACATAACACCAGGTGTACAAGCAACACCAAAATTGGGGATCCGCTCTCCCCGAGAAAGACACCTAGCCAGAGAGGTGACAGTCCTTAGTCCTACTCTTTCGGTAAGCAGAAAATAGTGGATCACTTTTGCGCGGCAGGCCGCAATACCCTCATCCAAAGCAGCACGGCTACGGGGCTCCTGACCAAACAGGAGTGTAAAGTTATGTCTGCGGGACAGGCATTTCAGGATTTCCGGTGTCTCATCTGTTGATGCATCATCGTAAATAACCAATTCAAAGGAACGCTGTGAGTCTTGATAATAAGCTAACAGTTCTCTGATCACAGCCTCGATAATAGGGGCCTGATTGTGGACAACAAGAATAAGGCTGAGTTCCGGATTAAAAGAATGGGTTTTCTGGAATAGATAGGACCTATGGTAAAGAATAGAGAGCACCAGGCTGCAGAAAATGATCGCCAAGATGACCAATACAAACATATGGGCCATTATTTACCCCCTCCCCTTCAATATATGCAGTACGGGGAAAGGGGTTAATGGATTTATAGCTCTACCACGCGGTTTTTTATGGCATAAATAGCAGCCTGTGTGCGATCGGTCACTTTTAGTTTACGGAAGATATTTGTGATATGATTTTTTACAGTTTTTTCACTGATATACAGTTTACCAGCAATGCCGCGGTTCGTTTCACCTGTGGCAATCAGGGACAAAACCTCTTTTTCCCTTTCTGTAAGAGACTCAATCCCTTCTTTTGTAGAGGGCGTGTTGAGTCGGTTATATTCACCAAGCAATTTTTCCGTGACAAGGGGATGGAAAGCAGATTTCCCTTCTAGGACATCATATATCGCCTGCAGCAGTTCCGCCGGTTTCACATCCTTCAAAAGATAACCACTGACACCTGTTCTAATCACTTCAAGCATCTCGTCATCGGCAGCAATTGTCAGAACAATAATTTTAACATCCGGCATTTCCTTGTGAATCACTCTGCTGGCTTCAAGCCCACTGGTACCGTGCATTTTTAAATCCATAAGGATAACATCTGGATGCAGTTTGCGGGCTAAATTGATGGCACCCTGCCCATCGCCAGCTTCCCCTGCTATTTCTATATGAGAATCCAGTTCGAGCACCCTGCGTAAACCCTCTCTGATTAAAGGGTGGTCATCAGCGATGACTACTCTTATCCTCTCCATATCTCAAGACCTCCTCACCCACAGGAATTACCACCGTTATTGTTGTGCCCTCGCCTTTGGTTGAACTGACCTGCAATTCACCTTGTAGGGCCTGAGCACGCTCTCTCATATTCGTCAAACCGTAACGCTCTCTTTCTTCTGCTGCTACCTCGGGATCAAAACCAATGCCATCATCCTGGATAGCAGCAAAAACTCGCTCAGCTCGCAGTTCCAGTTTGACAGTTGCCCTGCTTGCCTCAGCATGCTTTTGCACATTGTTTAAGGCTTCCTGTATGATCCGGAAAACAGCTACCTCCAGGATTCTGCTGTACCTACGCTCACTGCCATACAATAGGAAATCAACAGCAAGCTTGTCCCGCTCCCGAAAAACTTCACATAGACGGCGCACCCCACCTGCAAGTCCCAGGTCATCCAGTACCATTGGCCTTAAATCGAAAATGATCTTTCTGATGTCTGTAAGGGTTCTACGCACTGTACATTTGAGCTTTTCCAGCTCTGAACTTAACTGTGCCGGATCATGAACCAATAGTTGTTCACAGTATTCAGCCCGCAGAACAATATTAGCCATCGCCTGTGCTGGACTATCATGTATTTCCCGAGCTAGCCTCCGGCGTTCCTCCTCCTGGGCAAGAATAACCTTTAAATGCAAATTATGCTGTTTCGGGTCCTCATGTTTAAGGTTGATTTCATCAAGATCACCCTGAAGAAACTGCAGCACAATGCCTGTCTTGCCAACGAAAGCTTCAGCCTTTTCCACAGTCCGAGTAAGACACTGTATGCTGCGCTCCAAATCACTGCACTGATGATGCATATTTTTTGTCTGCTCTATCTCTCTCTGAGCATTTTCAGCAATGCCATTGATAACTGCCTGTCCATTCTCTATCGCCTTAAGTAGTTCTTGTAAAACTATATCCAGAGCCTCCTGCTCCACCCATCCAGTACCTCCCATTTTTGAGCAGCTGGAAGCCGCTCTCTTACTTTCTATAATTGCCCATTCGACATAATAGAGAACTTTCCTGCAAAAACTTAAGAATTTGCTGAAAATTATAATAAAAGAGACTTAAAGACCAAGAAGACTACGAACGCTATTCTGAAGGTTTTCCAACTCTTCACAGCTTTTTGACTCGACATAAATCCTGAATAGTGGCTCTGTTCCTGATGGTCGGACTAGGACCCAACTCCCACCTTCACAGAGCAGTTTTACACCATCAGTAGTGATGCACTCCGACACTTTACGGCCATCAATCGCTTCCGGTTGCCACTGCTCCAGAAACTCTAGCAGCTTTACTTTATGCTCAGGAGAACATTTCAGGTCAAGGCGGGAACTGACCAGAGACCCATATTTCTCATTAAGTTCTGCTTTCAATTGGCGCAGTGATTTACCCCTTGCTGCCATCATCTCTACAATAAGTGATATGGCCAAAATCCCATCCTTTTCTGGAACATGCCCCTGAACGCTCATTCCACCACTCTCTTCGCCACCCATAACACTGTAATCTTTCAGCATAGACTGACCTATATATTTAAATCCGACTGCGGTTTCTATAACCGGCAGGCCGTAATCGTCAGCGATACGATCCAACATATGTGTTGTGGCTACAGTACGGGCGACAGCTCCCCGCCAGTTGCGATACTCCAAGAGGTAATAAAAGATGAGAGGCAGCATTTCATTTGGTGACAGGTACTCGCCATCACTATCGATAACACCGAAGCGATCAGCGTCACCATCAAGGGCAAGTCCGATGTCAGCTCCCTTCTCTAGAACAGCTTCCCGCAAAGGGACAAGACCTGCTGCAGACGGATCTGGAAGATTGCCGCCAAATAAAACATCCCTGTAGTCATGGATTACATCTAATTTGATCTTAGTCCCCTTTATAATATCCTCCAAATAACCCCTTCCCGCTCCCCAAAGGGGATCGAAAATAATTTTCATGCTGCCCCGGTGAATATAGCGGTAATTCAGCAGACGCTGGATGTGAGCAAGATAAATAGGTTTTGCATCTAAATCACGGATCAGCCCTTGTTCCCGACCCGCATCCAGAGAAAGATAGCAGACATTTTCTTCTGATAAACCATCTAAATATTTTTCAATGGATTCAGTTATCTCCGAAGTTGCCGGCCCTGCATATTCGGGAATAAACTTAATTCCATTGTATTCAGGGGGATTATGGCTGGCAGTAATCATTACCGCCCCTCCCGCTTTCATTGCCTTTACAGCAAAAGCAGTCACCGGAGTAGGTGCGGAGTCAACTGTCAGCCAGGAATTAATGTTGTTCCCAGCCATCACTCCTGCAACTTCGGCTGCAAAGTGCTCTGAAAGAAACCTGTTGTCATAACCGATAATAATCCCTTGAGTAGAAAGCCCAGATTCTTGCAGATAACTGGCAATGGCCTGGGCTACCAGACGTACATTGGCAAAGGTGAAATCCTCGGCAATCAGATCACGCCAGCCGTCTGTTCCGAATTTAATCTTTTTCACTTCAATCCTCCTCACTTTTCCTTCACTTACAACCATTATTCGTCCTCCTGTCTAATTATAGTAATAGCACATCTTTCAGGCAATGGCAGGTAATGGAGACCGACACCTGCCTCTCCAATAAAAGAGCGCCACCTTTCATTGAAGGGACGCTGTATTAACTGCTTTTTAGCTGCCCTTATTCAGCTGGACTAGCCATCTCTAGATAAATAGATACAGGCAATGGGTGATCCCCCTTTAGTTTATTTTATGATGATTGCCGAGGATCTTTTTTGTTACCTGACGGAAAAGATCAAAGATCTCCTCTCGTCCTGGTGTGCGTTGAAATCTGATCTCTTTCGTTTTTTCTGACAATAGATATCACCCCCGTAGAAGCATGAGTTTTGATCAATTATTAACGATTCTATCCTTTTTTATACAGAAAACAAACAAGCCACACAGCAAGGTGTGGCCAGACCAGCGAACCTATATAATTAACTCGCAGGCGGAGTCTCCGCTTTTTCCTGTTTAGCTTCACTCTTAGCCTCACTTTTTGGTTCATCAGCTTTTGATTTGGGCTGTTGGCTTACGCCTGGATTCGCTGCCCTGTTATCTGTACAATAAAACCCAGACCCCTTAAAAACTATTGATACATTACGAGAAATCAACCTCTCGACAGCTTGTCCACAGGTTGGACACTCTTTAAGGGGGTCTTCTGTAATACGCTGCGTTACCTGGAAACGTCCGCAGTGTTCACACTTGTAATCATAAGTCGGCATTTAGCGTCACCCCTCCAGGGAATCTATTATTTCACTAAGTATCTTTATAACATTACATGAACTTTGTCAAGGGTATTCCACTCCAAGGATTTTTGAACAGACTATTAACACATTCATAGAAAAACGGCTTCATTAGGAAACTGTTTCTATGGATGATACTATAAGGGATCTAAAGAATGGGAATGGGAAATCCATTTTGCAATAGGGCAGCTTGCGCAAAAAAAATGCTGCTCTTTGAGTCAAAGAGCAGCATTTTGTAAAGAGCTTTCTTAACCGATCTTCTCAAATTCATCCTTACCTGCCCCACAGACCGGACAAACCCAGTCATCAGGTAATTCTTCGAAAGAGGTCCCCGGCTCGATACCGTTTTCCGGGTCACCCTCCGCCGGGTTGTATTCATAGCCGCAAACTACGCATTCGTAGATATCCATGCCATTACTCCTTTCTTTTTTAGTATCAGTGACATAGGTGGGAGCAGTCGGTGGAGTGCTCCCACTTTTTACCTGATGGTAATAGGCATAGGTCATCGGTTTTCCTTCTCTCAAAACATCCGATGCGGTGATCTCTCCGATAAAGACAGTGTGTGTACCCGCATCAATATCCTGGATAACTCTAGCTTCAACATAGGCCAGGGCTATCTCATCCAGATAAGGAACCCCCTGTGGTGTGGTCAGGTAATGCACATCGGCAAACTTGTCTACATCTCGTCCTGACTTGAACCCAAACTGCCCGATCAGAGAAAGGGGTGTTTCTTCAGGCAGGATAGAAATGCAAAAGAGTCCGCTTTTCCTGATCAGCTCATTGGTCATATTCTGTTTATTGATACTGACTGCTATTGTTGAAGGATCGCTGGATATCTGCATGACAGCATTGGCAATCTGCCCATTTATCCGCCCTTCATCTTTAGATGAAACCATATAGACTCCATAACTGAGACTGTATAGCGCTTTTAGATTCATATCATTATCTCCCCTTATTCAATAGTAGCAAACTTACTCCCAATCTACCTTGAGATTATCCATTTTCTTTCTTTCAGGAAGATACTTTATATTCACTATTTCCTCAGGCATTTCCCATCCAATGCCCTCAAGAACAGAGGCCACCCCTTTAGTTCCTTGGCTCCAGCCAAAAGACCAGAAGGCAAACCCTATACGGTTCTTAGGACACAATCCTTATATATATGTGGAAAAGCAGCCACAGTAGGGAGCTTTCCATTGTTAATAGTCCGGCCTCCGGATATTTTACCCATTCGCCTTCCATAAACCGTGGAGATTGCAGTAGGCATAGACCTCAGCATCAGCCTTATCGCAGAAAACTGCTTTGGGCTCATCCCCCGGAGAAAGTGCTACCCTCTCGATACCATTATCTGTTGCCACAGCAATCCATTCAATATAATGCTTGTCTGTCATCGGATGAATAGCAGAGCCTACTACAACAGATAACTGCCCACCTTGCTTGGACACTACGGGGACATGTTTTTCCTGTGATGCATCGGTGGTATTGGCCTTAAACTTTGTCATGGGTTCCCCACAGCATACTAACTCTCCGCCGCCGTTTTTGATCAGCTCAACAATATTGCCACATGTTTCACAATGATAGAATGCAACCTGTGTTTTCATTAGCCTTGACCACCTTTTTGTACTTAATAGTTTTCAGCCTTGATCTCAAAATAAGCCTTGGCATGGTCGCAAACCGGGCAAACTTCAGGTGCCTTTTCTCCGTGATGAATGTGACCGCAGTTGCCACACTTCCAGGCTTGTTTTTCCTCTCGCTCAAAAACCTTACCATCTTTGATATTCTGAAGCAATTTAAGATATCTTTCCTCATGCTCTTTTTCAACTTGAGCAACACCTTCAAACAGTTTGGCAATATCGGTGAAGCCCTCTTCCCTTGCTGTTTTTGCAAACTCCGCATACATTTCTGTCCATTCATAGTTTTCACCTGAGGCAGCATCCTTCAGATTCTCTTCTGTTCCAGGAATGCCATTATACAGGAGCTTAAACCAGATCTTAGCATGCTCCTTTTCATTTCTCGCAGTCTCCTCAAAAAAATTAGCTATCTGGACAAAACCTTCCTTTTTTGCTTTGGATGCATAATAGTCATACTTAGTTCTCGCCTGTGATTCACCGGCAAAAGCAGTCCATAGGTTAGCCTCTGTTTTTGATCCCTTTAGGTCCATTGCTTCTCCTCCTTATTATTGCCACTTGAACTAATATCTATTTGATCTACTATATAATACTATCGAATGATTGATCAAGTTATAATCATTGAATATGATGCCCATTTTTAATAATTAGCAGTATACTACTTAATTTTGTTAAATTATCGGGAACATCCTCTACAAAGCAAACGCAAGCTCTTAATGAAGATAACTTCCTACTAAATCAATAAAAACTAATCAGAAATTTTGGTATTAAACAAACAATTATCAATTTTTGCCTTTTATCTTTAGTTTATTGGAATTCTGCCTAGCAAGCTTCTTCTAGCTCTAAGCAGCAACCACAATATTATGCCATTGAGGAATGTAGACAATCATGCTAAACTAAAATAAATAGTAAGAGACATATCTAAAAACATATCCCGAATATTTTCCCAAGTTGCGTCTTGTTAATTACCATTTTTTATGGGTTCCGTTGTCTCCCATTGTCGGTGTGTAAAGGCTGTTTATCATAAATAGGGAGGTGGAACACATGAGTGTGACGATGGCGTATCTACAAGATTTATCAGAGGCTGACCTTTCTTTTGTTGTCAAAACCATTGTTGACAAAAGGCAAGACCATGATTATATCTGTGACTTATTGAAGGATAAACCTGATCTGGTGGAAATCATGTTGGAGAATGAGAAGCTTTTTGAGCGAGTTAATGAGGAAGAGGACATCTTCCTGAAAATCTCCCCTTTCCTGTTATTCACTATCCTCATCCAGCAAACTGAAAGAGAAATGGGAAAAAAGAGCTACATGTTGGAAATAGTCGGCCATCGGGAGCAGATACCGATTTTCGACGCCAAAGATTCAGTGACACTTATTCAAAACAAAGACATGCGAAATTACCTGGCCAGAATGCTGGCATCCTTTACAAAAGTGGACAGCACAACAGTTGTCTATCGTGCCCGCGGGTTGACCTACCAGCGCCACTTTAGTGAGCTTGACTTTGATAATGTGCTGGAATTGGCTGGGTTGGTAGAACTACCCTATCGCTATGATTTTTATAAGAGGCTTGCAGATATTTCTTTGTTTATCACAGGGATCTTCCCCGAATACCTGCAAGGTAGTGAGGAAGGAAATAGCCCATTCCCCGAAAAACATATGGGACACAGCGAACGCACCCTCCATGATTATGAGAAAGAGGGGCGCCAATATTATGACCTGGCATCAACTTATGATGAAGCAAGAGAACAGGGCCTGGATCATGTTCTTTCCCAATTAGCTGAAAATTTCACCATAATACGCAAGCCTTTAAATTATTTGGCTGCAAACTTAATGAGTAAACAGGACAAGGATTGGTTCATCAGTCCCTAGATACAGAAGGAGACACAGGGGAATGATTCTCCTGTGTCAATACCTACATCTTGAGAACCATATGGAATGGCACACCATTACCCGCTCATCTATGCAGCGGGTTTTTTTATGCTGAAATGAGCCAATAAAGAAACCCGGGAAGCCTATATAACAAAGAAGATATCTGAGCCCCGGGTTCTGCCCCTAAAACCGCCTAAACTTCAACAACTTCAGTTACTTCCGGTATTTCCTTTTTGAGTGACCGCTCAATACCCATCTTTAGGGTAACTGTCGCCATCGGGCAGCCGCCGCAAGCTCCTTTAAGACGCACCTTAACTACCCCATTATCATCAACATCAACTAGCTGAACATCTCCTCCATCAGCTTGCAGCATCGGGCGTATCCGCCCCAGAGCTTCTTCTACTTTTTCCCGCATAAGACCTCACCCCCATCTTTAATGACATCATTTAAGAATCGGCGGAAAGCCGGTCCCAGTTCCTGGTTTGCCAATGTATACATAACAGTAGCCTCCAAAAAACCGAGCTTGTCACCTACATCATATCTTTCCCCAGAAAAGCGACAGCCATAAATAGACTGAACCTTGGCTAATTCTCTCATAGCATCGGTCAGCTGAATCTCTCCTCCCGCTCCAGGACCGATCCTTCCTAATATCTCAAAGATCTCAGGAGTAATGATATAGCGCCCAATCACAGCGAGATTAGATGGCGCATCTTTAACATCCGGTTTTTCTACCATGTCCTTCACTTGAAAACAACGGCTATCACAAACACTGCTGTCATCACCTGGAAGGGGTTCGACGATCCCATAGCGAGAGACTTCTTGAACAGGCACCTCCTGTACTGCTAAAACCGCAGCATTGTGCTCCTCATAGATGTCCAGTAGTTGACGTAGGCAAGGCACATCTGCATCGATCAGATCATCTCCTAAAAGTACAGCAAAGGGCTCATCACCGATAAACTTCCTGGCACAATAAATGGCATGCCCCAGCCCTAAAGCCTCTTTCTGCCTCACATAATGAATATCAACAAGATTAGTGATATCCTCAATTAAATGAAGGTGTTCCTCATCACCCTTTTCTTTGAGAACCATCTCCAATTCTACTGCTCTATCAAAGTGATCCTCAATCGCACGCTTATTTTTTCCGGTAACAATGATAATATCCTCGATCCCGGAGGCCACCGCTTCCTCCACTGTATACTGGATCGCTGGCTTATCAACAATAGGCAGCATTTCTTTCGGTTGGGCTTTTGTCGCCGGCAGAAAACGTGTCCCCCAACCGGCAGCTGGGATAACTGCCTTTCTTACTCTTTTCTGATCCAATCCAGTCATCTCCTGAGCGTTTTTTGTAGTAATTTGTATTTAATATTTGTACTCAAGATATATAAGATATCATAAATATTTCTCTTTCCTATAATGTTAATCCTTCTTTCCCAGAGATAGCATCTAAAGTATAGTTCTGCATACAAAGCGTTTACATAAAACCCCTCCCTTGCAGAAATCAATTGCAATAAAATAAGGGGAATACCTTGTTTTTCCCTTATTCATAAAAAATGGCTTGGAAAATGCCCAATTTTTTATTATACTCTTGAAGGAAAGGTCAGTCCTAATGTCGTAATGTATAACATAAATATGAATTAGTATAACACAATTGTAGAGGAGGACAAGTATGGGGAAGAAAATTACCCTGTCAGTAATTAAGGCCGATGTTGGAGGCTATGTAGGACACACCGATGTACACCCGGAACTTCTAGAAATTGCACGGGAAAAATTAAGTGATAACCCCCTACTCATAGACTCATACGTTGCCCATGTGGGCGATGACATCAACCTGATCATGACACATGATACTGGTCGCAATAATGGTGAGATTCACAAACTAGCATGGGACATATTTCTTGAATGCACAGAAGCAGCTAAAAAGCTGAAACTTTACGGTGCCGGCCAGGACCTCCTGGGGGATGCCTTTTCCGGAAACATTAAAGGGCTTGGCCCAGGCATTGCCGAGATGGAAGTTGTAGAGCGTAAGAGTGAACCGGTGATTGTTTTTATGGCTGACAAAACAGAACCCGGTGCCTGGAACTTACCCCTTTATAAAATGTTTGCCGATCCCTTCAACACCATTGGACTGGTAATCGATCCAAACATGCACAACGGTTTCGATTTTGAGGTCAGGGATTTGATAGAAAACAGGAAGATCATCTTCTCTACACCGGAAGAGCTCTATGATATGCTCGTATTCATCGGTGCACCCGGCCACTATTGCATCAAGCGCATCTTCCATAGAGATACAAAGGAAATCGCTGCAGTATCAAGCACCCAGAGGCTCAACCTTATGGCTGGCCGCTATGTGGGGAAGGATGACCCAGTCTGCATCGTCCGCTGCCAGAGCGGATACCCTGCAGTAGGTGAGGCATTGGAACCATTCACTTATTCTCACCTTGTTGCAGGTTGGATGCGAGGATCACACAATGGCCCCTTAATGCCTGTCAGTATGAAGGATGCTCGCCCCACACGGTTTGACGGACCACCACGGGTTATAGCTTTAGGTTTTCAGCTTGCTGAAGGCAAATTAGTTGGTCCACAGGACTTCTTTGGTGATCCGGCTTTCGACGAAGTAAGGAAACAGGCCAATAAGGTAGCCAACTATATGCGGCGCATGGGACCCTTTGAACCTAATCGCCTTCCCTTAGACGAGATGGAGTATACATCCATGCCCCTGGTATTAGAAAAATTGAAGGATCGCTTCATCGATCTAAATAAAGGTAAGAAGTAATTATATTGCACTCCACTCAGTGACAGTTTTCTTAATACACGAGACTGTTCCTGCTGCATAGATTCGATGCACAAAGAGATCAGCCATATACAAGCGCAATTGCTTGGTATGGCTGATCTTTTGACTTCCAGGTGCTTTACAGGGACTCTCCACGGGATTGGTCTCTAGCCATAATCCTCTGAACAATCTTCTTTGTATAATCGAGACATATTTTCCATTCCGGCAGTTTCAGCAGAGCAGAAACCGCAACGTAAATAGCCACTCCCACACAAATGGCAACTGTAAGCAGTACTGCCTCCAAGAAAAACCCTGGGTTAGGATAAAGCCCTTTTAATACTCTCCACAAGGCAAAAACCCCACAGCCCATCGCTGCAGAAGCCAAGGAAACACGCCAGAAGCAGTCCCACATCTCCAAACCGCCAAGGCTGCCCAATTTTCTGCGCAGAATAGTAAACAGAAAGACTACGGCAACAAGGGAAGCAATCGATGTGGACAAAGCTAGTCCACCATGAGCAAAGGGACCCACCAATATAAAGTTCAAAATAATATTCACAACAACTGCAACAATGCCCAGCATCATCGGAGTAAAAGTATCCTTTAGAGCAAAATAGACACGACTGATTACTTCACGCAGAGCCATGGGCAATAGCCCCAAACTCAAGAAAAACACAGCATACGCTGTCATCGCAGTAGCCTGAGCGTCAAAAGCGCCATGTTCAAAGAGTACACATACAATCGGTTCTCTGAGGACAATCATCCCTACAGCCATGGGTATTGTCAAAAAAATGCTCGCTCTGATGCCTCCTACCAAGGCCTTACGCAATCCACCTATTTCACCATTGGCCGCCATATTAGAAAAGGTTGGGTAAAGAACAGTAGCCACCGCAGTGATAAAGATGCTTAAGGGCAGTTGTGTCAAGCGTGTCCCGAAGTTTAAGGCAGAGATGCTTCCCTCAGCTAATCCAGAGGCCAACATCCGATTAACAATTGTACCCAGTTGTCCCGCCCCGGTGCCTAATAGAATGGGGATGATCAGCTTGCCAACCAGTCTGAATCCCGGATCTTTCCAGTCAAGCACCAATTGATATCGGTATTTTGCCCTTTTTAGGCCAGGAAACATGATCAGAATCTGGCTGGCTGTTGCCAGCACACTGCCTATCGCTACTCCGACAATACCATAGGTCCATCCGGAAATGAAAATGGAGCCAATCATTATCACATTAAAAGGAATCCCTACCAGGGCCGGCCAGGTAAACCGCTCCTTAGACTGGAGATAACCCGTATAGACCGCAGAAAGTGCATGAAAAACCATCATCGGCAGCAAGAGCCTGGTCAGTAAAATTGTTAAATCTACTGCCTCACCCTGGAAACCAGGAGCGACAATCTGGACTATCTGAGGAGCAAAAATATACCCTATGATAACAATAATAAGGCAAAATATAAGCACAAAGTTGACCACGGTATTGATGAAGCGAAGGCCAGCATCCTCCCCTGCTTCATGCACTCGCTGAGTAAAAACTGGAATCAGAGTTGTAGACAAGGCGGTACTGACCACAGAAAAGAGTATCCAAGGGATGATCGTTGCTACCAGGTAGGCATCAGTTGCAGCGGTTGCCCCGAAAACTCCGGCCAATGACGTTTCCCGGAAAAAACCCAAGACCTTGCTTAGAATGGAGGCAGCTGTAATGATACCTGCTGCTTTAAACAGTTGTTCCTTCTTCACGATCAACCTGCCACCCTCACAAAATTTTCATTACTACTGATATATCAACAATTATAACAGATGCGGAATTATCCCGTTCCTCAGGATCCAGAAGTTCCAAAGTACCTACAATAGAGGCCAAGGCGCCACCACGGTCAATATCTGCAACCAGGAGCACCGGAGCCTCTGCCAGGCGCGCTGTACGCATATTGGCCAGGTCACGCTCCTTTAAATTGATCTCAGCCGGACTGCCGGCTCCCTCGATGACAATATATTCGTATTCCCCCTTAAGACACTCCAGAGCCTTTTCAATCTCTTTCAGCAGTATAAGGTTTTTGCCCTGATGATAATCCTGGGCACTCATGGTTTTTTCCAATGGCCTTCCTAACACAATCACCCGGGAGGAAGCATCACTGCTAGGTTTGATTAAGATGGGGTTCATTTCCGCTTGCGGCTTTACCCCAGCTGCCTTGGCCTGTAAAGCCTGAGCTTGCCCCATCTCATACCCTGTCTCAGTTATAAAGGAATTCTGTGTCATATTCTGCGCCTTAAAGGGAGCCACTCTACAGCCATCTTGGTGCATAATACGGCAGAGGGCTGCGACAAGAATTGATTTTCCCACATTAGAAGCGGTACCCTGTAGCATGATCGCTTTTGCCAATCAAAGATCAATCCTTTCAGCAATTTCGTCTATTCAGCGTGGCAAGGACGTGGCAAGGGGACCTTTCGTCTGCCACATTGTTCCGGTCGACAGCTATCCTTTGATCAACTCAACCCGATCCCCGATGGATACCCAACCGCTGTGCAGAACCCGGCAAAAACGGCCTGTATCAGCAAGAGGAACTTTTCCATGAAAGTTAAAGGTATGTGTCTCATCGAGGACCTTGCCGATCTGCACAACCTCCAGTTCAGCCCCTCCCAGCAATAAGCGGGAACCTAGTACCATTTCGTCAATATCTATCCCTTTAATTGCTATATTCTCGGCAAAATCACCTGGAGTTGCAGAAAACCCTCCCTCTGCAGCAGTTTTCTCCATTACCTCATGGGTAAGCACACTGACCTGCCTCTCTGTACCCACATGGGCATCCCCTACCAAACCCTTACCCACCTCCAAATAACCTTTGCCCACATTAACCTTTCCTGTGCCCCGTTCTCCACTTATGCTGACACCAACAACAATGCCTTCCAATCTATTCACCCCTGTTAAGAAAAATATAAGCAGGATCTATGTATATTTATTATCCACTATCTAATGTCATGTAGGTATTTTAACACAAACTTTCCTTCCATTAGAAGCCTTGTTCATTCATTTATTGATTTTGTTAACTAGGACAAGCAGTGATCCTGCCAGACGCTGGCAGCCGGAAGATGCATTCTATCTGTAAACAACTTCTTCACTTTTACTGATCCATCTCCCAGCAATAGCAACTGGATGGTACGGTGTCTGTGGGTCACCTATCAGCAAATCGAGAACAACTGCCTGCAGATTTCTTCCCAAGTCGGTTTGCAGTCATAGATGCAGAAAATTGCCATTAGAGTGAGTTGGTTTATAATTATTATGGTGATGAAATACTCATAATCAAATGGAGGTAATAACAATGATCGACCCTAGAATAAGCACACTGGCCAACAACCTGATCAATTACTCCTGCGAACTCAAAAAAGGGGAAAATATTTTGATCGAGGCCATTGGCCTTGAACTCCCGTTGGTCACAGAGCTCATTAATGCAGCCTATCAGGCAGGAGCAGTCCCCTATTGTATGCTCAAAGATTCCGCAGTTGAACGAGCTATCTTGATGAATACAAGCCAGCAGCAGATGGGACAAAGAGCGAAATTTGAAGCTGCAGTAATGAATGAAATGCATGCTTATATCGGCATCCGTTCTGGCAGAAATGCCTCAGAACTCTCCGATGTACCCCCTGAGAAAATGGGGATCTATGAAAAATATTTTTGGAACCAGGTTCATGGCAAGATCCGAGTGCCCCATACAAAATGGGTAGTCCTGCGTTACCCCAGCCCTTCTATGGCGCAACTGGCCAATATGAGCACTGAATCCTTTGAGGACTATTACTTTAATGTCTGCAACCTGGATTATCAAAAAATGTCTCAAGCCATGGAGCCACTTGTTGAACTGATGAATAGGACTAACAAAGTGAAGATAATCGGTCCAGGCACTGACCTGGAGTTTTCCATCCAAGGGCTGCCTGCTATCAAATGCGATGGTAAGCGCAACATCCCTGACGGCGAGGTCTATACCGCCCCTGTCCGTCATTCAGTTAATGGGAGAATCACCTACAACACACCCTCACCATACCAGGGCTTCACCTATGAGAACATCTCACTGGAATTCCGAGATGGAAAGATAATTAATGCTGTGGCAAATGACAGCGCCAGAATCAACAAGATCTTTGATATAGATGAAGGAGCCAGATATGTCGGTGAATTCTCCTTCGGGCTTAACCCCTATATCAACAAACCGATCAGAGATACACTTTTCGATGAAAAAATCACGGGGTCGATCCACTTTACACCTGGAAGCGCTTATGATGACTGCTTCAATGGTAATAGATCAGCACTCCACTGGGACCTGGTTTTGATCCAAACACCTGATTTCGGTGGCGGAGAAATCTATTTCGATGAAGTTTTAGTTAGAAAAGATGGAAAATTCGTGCTACCCGAACTGGCCGGATTGAACCAGGAGAATTTGGCATGATGTTTACTTGTTGATCTGTTTTCAAGAGCTATTGGCCAAATGGTTTTTAGTCTGTAGCCGTGCTCACATCGGAAAAGAGACTGGTTTAGCGATTACAACCGAAACGCATATTTTTTATAATATTGGTTATTTTATAAAAAACAAGATAAAGGAGGCAATTTAATAATGACTGCATTTGACAAAACTGCATTAGTCCTAATCATTATAGGTGCTATCAACTGGCTTTTAGTCGGAATTGCTCAGATGGATGTAGTAGCACTTCTTTTCGGTGGCGCTGATACTATGCTGAGCAGAATCATTTATACAATCATTGGTTTAGCAGGGTTATGGGCGATCACCATTTTGGTCAGACCAGAGATCGAAGCATAGTAAGATAGCAAACAGAATAATACATTAATTCCCGCCACTTGCGTTATCATGCCCTACTGCTTTCCGTTTTTGCTAAAACTGGATTTAGGGTAATTATGCGAGGCGAAAGTCTTCTTGTTTACTTAAGAAACTAAACGGCTAAGCCCCCGGTTTCCCGGGGGCTAGCTTTCTGCATGGCAAGAGACATTTACTCGATATGAGTTATCCTCTAGTCAGCAGATGCATCTTTCACAATATTACTGTCCTTAACATCGATAAATACCCTTAAGCTGTCATTTAACCGATCGACATCTACTTCACCGCAAATTATCAGAACAAGACTATCTTCTATATTTATACAGCAATTACATTCTTGTTCATTATCGTTACGTCTGCGCATTGGAAAGCCTCCTTTCATATTTTTCCACGTATGGTAATATATGCTATGCGCCTTTGACCGAAAATGTTAAACAGAAAATATTAAAGTCCCGCAAACCCTTGCGAGACTTATTTTCTCCTGGAGCCCACAACCAGGATCGAACTGGTGACCTCCGCCTTACCAAGGCGACGCTCTACCTACTGAGCTATGTGGGCATGGTAGCGGGGACAGGATTCGAACCTGCAACCTTCGGGTTATGAGCCCGACGAGCTACCACTGCTCCACCCCGCGATATGGTGGAGAGGGAAGGATTCGAACCTTCGAAGGCTGCGCCGGCAGATTTACAGTCTGCTCCCTTTGACCACTCGGGTACCTCTCCACGTTTATTTACTGGAGCCGACGAAGGGACTTGAACCCTTAAACCTGCTGATTACAAATCAGCCGCTCTGCCAGTTGAGCTACGTCGGCTCGTTTTTAATGACAAGGTATATTATACAGATCTATTATCCAAAAATCAAGGTTTTTTAATGCTCACGTTTTTCCAAATATCTTTCCAATTTGCGCTTGACTCTTTGTAGTGCATTATCTATCGATTTAACATGACGATTCAACTCTAACGCCATTTCCTGATATGACTTGCCTTCCAAATAGGCCATTAAAACCTTCCATTCAAGAGGACTCAGGATTTCTCGCATCTTATCCTCAATGTCATTGAGCTCCTCTTTGCTGATAATCAGTTCCTCGGGATCACTGACCTTGTTCCCAGATATCACATCTAACAATGTCCTGTCCGAATCCTCGTCATAAATTGGCTTATTCAATGAGACATAGGAATTCAGCGGTATATGCTTCTGTCGTGTTGCCGTTTTGATGGCCGTTATAATCTGCCTGGTAATACATAGTTCGGCAAATGCTCTGAATGATGAAAGCTTGTCTCCTCGAAAATCGCGTATCGCCTTATAAAGACCAATCATCCCCTCTTGGATGATATCTTCACGATCAGCACCTATTAAAAAATAAGACCGAGCCTTCGCCCGCACAAAATTCTTATACTTATTAATTAGATGCTCAAGGGCTATTTCACGCCCGCATTTTGCCAGCTCTACGATATCTTCATCTGTCATAGATTGAAGCTGAAACGTTTTACAAGGCTCCTGGCTCGTGAGGGTAGACATTAAACACATCGCCTCCTATGTCTTATATCTCTTTTGTTTAGAATTCCTTGTACTTATAGTTTAGTGTCAAGGAAATGTGTTTAACTAGAATTATTTCTGCTACTTATTGCACCACCATACCAGATGCTTTTGTACTCAGCCCCAAAATGACTATTATAGCTATTAGTATACTTGTAACAAATTATAGATATAATAGCTTGTCGCTCTTTAGAGAATCAGGGATTTGACAAAAAGATTGGTATTTTGCTTGTCCGTGGCACATGACAATTATATAAAGAACCAACTATAAAGTCAAGCTATAGAATCATCCCAAGGCAGGTTTGAAAGTATCGAAAAAATAATTATAAAAGATATCTATCAGACAAACAATTCTTACATCTTCAGTGACCAGAATATTTATGGCGTCTCCATTTTTCTAAGACTTTCTTTGTTTTGTCTGAGAGATGTTGATCCAGCAGTACTCGTTCATCTGCTGTTTTGCTTACCCGCCTTTTCTCAATGGTTTTTATTTTTTGTATGTCATTACGGAGTTCCCCGGGAGTCACCCGGTAAGCCCCCTTAGCAGATATAATCCGCTGTTCCATCCAATCATAGGTGCTCACAAAAAGAGACTCTTCTTTTGCTGCGCCTGCTCGTTTATGCTGTACCACATAGCGCTCGATCCAGTTGTCAGCAGTCTCCCCTTCTTTAGTATAAATTATTTCAATACCTTGACTGTTTTCGCTCTGTTCCACTCCACCTTTCACAAGGTGCGCATCAAAAACCACAATTACTTGAACCCCGCAAAGAGCCTGAAACTCTGAGAGATAGGCAACCAAACGGTGGCGAGCATGACCAATGTCCTGCTCTTTCAGTTCTAACAGTTCTGGCCAGTTATTTATCACATTATACCCGTCTACCAGCAGGATGCTCTCCAAGGCTTCATCTCCCCTGCGCCCCTTATGCTAGTAGCCTCTGGCGCAGAACCTCAAAAACAAGAATCGTTCCCGCTGCTGCTGCATTAAGTGACCCTATTTTTCCCTGCATAGGGATACGTATAAGATAATCACAAACTTTTGTCAAACGACCTAGTCCCTTTTTCTCTCCACCGATGACTAGGGCAAGGGGACCAGTCAGATCCGCTTCATAGTAAGCTAGTTCCCCTGTCATATCTGCTCCTGCAACCCACAGCCCCTCTTTTTTTAAAGCCATCAGAGTTTGAGCTAGATTCCCAACTCTGCTGACCTGTATGTATTCCAGAGCACCTGCAGAAACTTTCTCTACGGTCCCGGTTAGAGGTGCCGCTCTATGCCTGGGAAGGATCAAGCCATGCACACCCGCTGCCTCAGCGCTGCGAATTATGGCACCCAGGTTCTGGGGATCCTCTATTCCGGCAAGAACAACTATTAGGGGAGCTTCTCCGCGGGATTTTGCCTGAGCTAAAATATCCTGTACAGATACATACTTTTTGGGGCTGAGAGAGGCAACAACACCCTGATGATTAGCCCCATCGGTCAAATTATCGAGGGCATTGCGAGGCACAAATTGCACAGGTATGTTCTCTTTTTTGGCCAGTCCTACCACATTACCCATACTGCTTCGACTGCCGCCCACAATCATGATCTTATTAAAAGGCCGCCCTGCCCGCAGGGCTTCTAGTACAGGATTGCGTCCCCAAATCAATTCATCCATCACCGGTCAGCCTCCCGAAAGCGAACTTCCTGTGCTCTGCCGCAGGAAAACTCACCTTCCCAACAGATCCCTTCAGTCTCACATGAAGGACCTGCCAGAGCAAAAAGGTTAGGTGCTATCTGACGCACAATCTCCCTCATCTTCTGGGCAAGTTCCCGGATCTCCCACTGTGCGCGACGGCAGCAGCGCATCTGAAAAAAGTTGTACAGTGAACGAGCATTCATAGTACAAACAAGATTTGTCTCCACAGCATTGGGGAGAAGATAACGGGCATCCTCACAAGGTACAATATCTGCCAGCTTCCCATAGGCTTCCTGTATATCATCCATAACACGCTCAAAGACTATCGCGGCCTCACGATCTTTAGCGATGGATGGCGGAGTAATATAGGAAAAGTTATTTTCATTCACATAGCGCTGGGATTTCTGTGAATAAGAGGCGATCCTGTGCCTTACCAACTGATGAGAAAGAGAGCGGCTCACCCCATCAATGGCAAAGGTAAAGCTTGCATGTTCTACAGGTGAGAGATGCCCCATAGAGATCAGCCTCTTGAGTAAAGAGGATATCTCTTCCCTGCTCATCCCTTTCTTCAAATCCACAGCGCCCCAGTCAGAGTAACATAGCCGCGCCGCTGCAGCAACTGCTGCCTCAGGATCCGGGGTATGGGCGATAAGTTCTACATTCATCTTGTTTCCCTCTTCCGATTATTCATAATTTACTAGTGAAGCTTTGTTCACTCATGAGATTCAGTTTTATCCTGATATAAACTGCAATAATCTATATCATATCCTGTTCCCTTAGAAAATACCAGCCAATTTCCCAGCACTTCCCTTAGACAGGATCGTCGCATTTGATACAAGAAAACAGTCCCCCTGTGTCACCCCTACGTCTAAACAAGCCTCCAATGGGTACCCCGAGGGGTATCCTCCAAGATAATACCCTCTTCTTTCAAGGCGTGGCGCAGCTGATCAGCCAGTTGAAAATCCTTCCGCACCCGGGCCTCCTGGCGCACTGTGATCAATATATCCAGTATCTCCTCAGCTGTCTGGGGTAATTGGCCAGGCAGCAGATCTCCTGCCACACCTTTGAGAGAAAGAGCGATCTCCTGTAGTCTCTCTCCAAACTCTGCGCCTAATTGGCGTTTTTCCCCTGGCAGTAGCCCCAGCGTATCCAACAGTTCTTGAAAAGTCTTTCGCACCTGCACTAAGCTATGAATCACCGCAGGAGTAGGTGCAAAATCCTTATCATTGATAAAACTATTGATTTCTCTCCCCATATCAAATAGAGCTGCCAACCCTAAAGCAGTATTGAAATTATCATCCATTGCTTCTTCATATTGGGCAGTGTAAGAGCCTATCCGCTGGAGGAATGTCTTCACATCACTGGAAATACTCCCCTTGGCTTCACCTTGTTCTCCGTCAATAATGCTGTCCAGCAATTCCAGGGTATTGGAAAGCCTGTTATAGCTTTTGCGAGCAGATTTTAAACTCTTAGTATTGTAATCTAAAGGGCTGCTGTAATGGGTGGACAGCAGGAAAAAGCGCAGGATCTCAGGTGCCCACTCATGGAGCAGCTCCCTGACAATAAAGAAATTGCCCAGAGATTTAGACATCTTTTCCTGATCTACAGTGACAAAGCCGTTGTGAAGCCAGTTGCGGGCAAAGGGAGCTACACCTGTATAAGCCTCTGCTTGAGCAAGCTCATTTTCATGGTGTGGAAATATAAGGTCACTTCCCCCACCATGGATATCAAAACCTGCCCCAAGATACTTGAGAGACATGACAGAACACTCCAGATGCCAGCCTGGCCGTCCCTGTCCCCAAGGGCTTTCCCATGAAGGCTCTCCTGCTTTTGCCGCCTTCCAGAGCACAAAATCCAAAGGGTCAACTTTGCGTTCATCAACATCCACCCGTGCACCTGATAACATTTCATCCAGGGTGCGACCGGAGAGCTTACCATATTCCGGGAACTTTCGCACAGAGAAATATACATCCCCATCTGCCTCATAGGCGATCCCCTTCTCATAAAGGCCCTTGACCATCTCCAACATCTCCGGAATATGCTCAGTTGCCCGTGGATGAACATCTGCCCTCTTTACCCTGAGGGCATCAGCATCTCTGAAATATTCACCGATATACTTCTCAGCAAGATCATGAGGATCCATGTTTTCCTGTTTAGCTTTATTAATAATCTTGTCATCGATATCTGTAAAGTTCTGGACATAAGTTACCTGATAACCTTTGTATTCCAAATACCTTCTGATTGTATCAAAGACTACCAGTGGCCGGGCATTACCCAGATGAATAAAGTTGTAGGTTGTAGGGCCGCAGACATACATCTTTACCTGTTGCGGTTCCCTGGGCATCAGTTCCTCTTTCTTTTTAGATAATGTGTTGTATACTCTCAGAGCCATTGCTTTTTGCCTCCATTTCCACAATCTGTTTTTCTAAATGCGCAATCCTTTCCTGAAGGTTCACCAACATCTCCTCAACGGGATCAGGCAAAACATTATGCCTCAGGTCGATAATGTCATCACCTACAGCCATCACCTTGCGGCCATTCTGCCTCACTATCTTTCCCGGTACCCCTACAACTGTGCAGTTGTCCGGAACATCACGGAGCACCACTGACCCGGCGCCAATTTTAACATTGTCTCCTATATTCAGTGAACCCAAGACCTTCGCTCCGCTGCTGACCACCACATTATTACCTACTGTGGGATGGCGCTTCCCCTTCTCCTTACCGGTTCCACCAAGTGTCACCCCTTGGTAGAGTGTTACATTATCGCCGATTTCAGTAGTCTCCCCGATGACCACCCCCATCCCGTGGTCAA
Source organism: Syntrophaceticus sp. (assembly GCA_050949745.1). GTDB lineage: Bacteria > Bacillota > DSM-12270 > Thermacetogeniales > Thermacetogeniaceae > Syntrophaceticus. The sequence goes on from JBMNGF010000017.1 coordinate 94,438, forward strand.
TAAACAGGCCCTCACCTATTTGAGCTCCCGGATGAATCTCGATTCCTGTCAGTAATCTGTTCAACTGGGAGAGTAACCTGGCCAGTAAAACAAATCCCCGTTTATAGAACCAGTGAGCACATCTATGCATGAGGATGGCATGGAAACCGGGATAACAGAAGATAACCTCCATAATGCTTCTGGCGGCTGGATCCCGTTCAAAAACAACATTGATATCTCTCTTAATTCGCCGGAAAAATCCCATACAAACCTCCTCCTTTTCAATAATATATAAAAAAACCCTTCCGCCTTAGAGACGAAAGGATTTCTCCCGTGGTTCCACTCTATTTTAGGTTATTTAACCCCTCAAGCTTGGGTTCTAACGGTCCCCCACCGTTGGCACCTACTCAATTTCGGGGCCACGACTCCCGGGCGCACTTTCGGTGCCGCTCTGCCAGAACCGCTTTCAGCCGGTGACGGTTCCTCTCTTTTGCTTTGCCGGTACCTACTCTTCCCGTTCTCTGTCTTTATTGAGCATTCATTTGTGGCAATTATACTGAATAGACTAGCAGGTGTCAAGCGAATTGAAAAAGACACAGGAGAACGGTTCTCCTGTGTCAATATCAAAACTTACAAACTATGTGAAGGGGAACTCCAGAAGGTATCTGTACCTCCCAATCACAAACACCCCTAGAGTTTCAACCGGCCCCTAAGAAGCACCTTCACAACCTTTAAGTTCGATATATCCCATTATTACACCTGTGAATATTTTTTTTATTCGGTAAAAAAAACAAATGATCTTTGTGTAATAAATTGCTCCTAAAGAGATGAATTTATAAATAATTAAAAAAATCACAACAGAAAAGAGGAGTTTAGCTGCTTTTGTGCGAAATTTCACATAGGTAAAAGAACAACACATAGTTGATTACATGATAACTACTACAACACTATTCTACAAATCCGGTCATTACCTTAAAGGATACTAGATTAGGAGGAAATATAATGCAAGTATTTTCTGTAAAAAACAAAAACCATGCTGAAAAACTGGATGATATTCAACTGCTTCAGCATTTACTCGATTCCTTTTCCACCATCACTAAGATGTTTGTAGCCGTAACAGATGTTGATGGATGCAATTTGCTTTCATCGGAAAGAGGAGAGACTGATTTCTGCCAACTGATCAAATCGACTGAAATGGGCATGGACTGCTGCTGCGGTTCCTATGCTCGCGCAGGCAGGGAAGCAGAAAAATGGAATGAACCATATTTCTTTAAGTGCCATGCGGGTTTAATAGCTTGGGCTTGTCCTGTATTACTTGATGGGAGACATGAAGGCAACTTTATCTGTGGCCAGGTTCTGATGTGGGAACCTGATAAATATTACATCCAGGAGGTTATAGATAATACAAAAAAGCTAGATATTGACAGCGCTGCATTGACAAAAGCCGCTAAAAAACTAGAGGTTATCTCTGCAGAGCAAATGCAGGCCGCAGCTGACCTGTTATATGTGACTGCTAATTACTTTGCACAAAGCGGCACATCCACACTTGACTACCAGCAAAAACTGCGTAGGATCGGTTCCTGGCTCTGGAATGAAAACTATAATGAAAAACACCTCAACACTCCAGTAGCAACAAAAGATGATATTTTAGCTTTAGAAAATGAGTTTTTTAAAGAACTCCGGTTATCTCATCAAGAATCATCGAAAGAACTGTTGAAACGACTGGCCATTATGTTCTTCACTCACAGCAAAGGCAAAATAGAAATCATCAAAGGGATGAGCATTGAGTTCATCAGTCTGCTCACACGTTTTTCCACTGAATGCGGCACAAAATTTGAAGAATCCATTCGCTACAGTTTTCAAAGGCTTAATGAATTAGAAGAAGCCGATACTGTGGAAAAGGTGATCCTGTGGCTACTTACAACAGGAAACAGTTATATCGATCTGCTTACAGAAAAAGATACAGACCCTCAAGATGCTATCATTAATCGAGCCATCTCATTTATTAGAGAAAACTATGCTTCACAAGATCTATCCTTAAGTACAATCGCCGACAGTTGCCATATTAGCCCCTCCTATTTAAGCCGGATTTTTAAGCAAAAAAAGGGGCACACGATCACAGAGCAAGTAAACAGAACACGCATTGAAGAAGCAAAACACATCTTACAGGAATGCGATTCAACGGTAAATGAAACTGCACAAAAAGTAGGCTTTGCAGATCGTAGTTATTTTTATAAGGTCTTCAAAAAACAGGTGGGTTTAAGCCCCAGTACTTATAAAAGCAAATTTTAAAGGAATTTGTTAATTAAATCAGTAATTTCCGGGGCATGGGGGGAGTAACCATCAGCTCCGATAAACTCAGCAAAGTTTTCGGATACAGGCCCCCCTCCTACAAAAACCTTCACTGAACGGCGCAGCCGGTTTTTTTCTAATGTTTCGATGACATTGGCCATTTCCCCCATGGTCGTTGTCAGCATAGAGGAGAGAGCAAGTGCTTCAGATTTATGCTCCTCTACAGCCTGTGCGATCTGATCTGCGGGCACATCGACACCCAAATCTATAACTTGGTACCCACTTATTTGCAGAAAAATAGATACTAAGTTTTTTCCTATATCATGAATATCACCTGCTACTGTAGCGACCACAATTTTATGGGGATACTTTATATCCTGTGGAGCAAGATCTTTAATAACTGCAAGACCTGTTTTGATAGGGCGTAGTGCAAAAAGCACATCAGGGATGTAAAAATCTGACCCGCGAAACTTCTCAGCAACGCGCTTACTGACAGGAATAATTACATTTTCCATGATTTCCTGGGAGCTCAAATTATTTTTTAACCCCTGTTCAACGAGGCGGGCTGTCTCCTGAATATCGCCGCTCATAATTGATGTATTGAGTTTATGTAGAATTTTGCTAGCTTTCATCATCGATCAACCTCTTTGTTTAATATTAATAATCTCCCGATTTCGGCACGCCATCCCGATATAATAATTTACCGGAGGTGTCTGCCCTCCGGTAAATTATTTATCTATAAGGACTTCAGAGCCGCAAGGCGTTTATGAATCGTCTCTTTCGTCCTTTCTAGCTCTGCTTCCTTTTCCCTTTCCTTCTCCACCACGGCAGGGGGTGCCTTGGCCAGGAACTGCTCATTAGCCAGCTTCTTCTGTACTCGCTCCAATACCCCGATGATGGTTTTCTCCTCTTTTTCCAGGCGAGCCAATTCCTTGTCTAGATCTACAAGCCCTGCCAAGGGTAAATAGATCTCCGTTCCTTGCACTACTGTAGTTAGCGCCTGTTTCGGCTTTGCTTGCCCAGGAGTCGCAATCTCCAATTCACAATTAGCAAGAAGTTCAACATAAGCCCCGTAATTCTGCAGCAGTTTACTGTCATTCAGGCCAGCAGCTGCCACACACTTAACTGTTGTTCCGGGATGGATCTTCATCTCTCCGCGCATATTCCTAATCCCGCGAATAACCTCCATCAGGAACTCCATCTGTCCCTCAGTTTCCTGGTCGACCTGTTCAGAATTGATCTTTGGCCAAGAAGCGATCATGATACTCTCCCCTGTATGTGGGAGATGCTGCCAGATCTCTTCAGTCAGGAAAGGCATAAAGGGGTGCAAGAGTTCCATTGTATGTGTCAGCACATGGTGAAGCACCGTTTGAGCTGTAACCCTGCTTTCCGGACTCTCCTTTCCATAAAGCCTGGGTTTGATCACTTCGATATACCAGTCACAAAACTCATTCCAGATGAATTCATATAATAAGCGGGCAGCCTCACCCAGTTCATAAGCCTCTAAATTATCAGTTACCCCTGCTATTGTTCTATTGAGCCTGCTCAGTATCCAACGATCAACAAGTTCAAGCTGCTCCGGATCATCTAAGGAAACAGCATCTTTTATATCGAAATCTTCCAGATTCATCATAGCAAAACGGGACGCATTCCAGATCTTATTGGCAAAATTCCTGGTTGACTCCACCTTTTCCCAGTAAAAGCGCAGATCGTTTCCGGGGGTATTCCCTGTAACCAGAGTGAAGCGCAGGGTATCAGCTCCGTATTTATCGATAACCTCCAGAGGATCAATACCATTGCGCAGGGATTTGCTCATCTTGCGTCCTTGAGCATCCATAATCAGGCCATGAATAAACACATCCCGAAATGGTTCCTCCTGCATGAATTCAAGCCCCATAAAGATCATCCGCGCTACCCAGAAGAAAATGATATCCCTTCCAGTCACTAAAACTGATGTGGGGTAATAGAAATCCAATTCTTTTGTTTTTTCAGGCCAGCCCATTGTAGAAAATGGCCATAAAGCAGAACTGAACCATGTATCTAAAACATCCGGCTCCTGCTCCAGGTTAGCACTGTCACACTCGGTACACTCCTGAGGGTCATCAACAGAGCAGATGACCTGGCCACAGTCCTGACAGTACCAGACAGGAATACGGTGCCCCCACCAAAGCTGTCGGGAGATACACCAATCCCTGATCTCTTCCAGCCAATTGAGGTAGACCTTCGTAAAGCGTTCAGGTACAAAACGGATATGTCCTTCTTTTACCGCTTTCATGGCAGGATCTGCCAGGGGTTTCATGCGCACAAACCACTGCTCTGATACCACAGGCTCAATAACTGAACTGCAGCGATAGCAGTGACCGACAGCATGTGAATAATCATCCACCTTCACCAGAGCGCCCAGATCCGAAAGATCCTGAACAACACGGCGGCGGGCCTCCTCCCTGGTCATACCGGCATACCCACCGGCTTCTTCAGTCAAAATTCCGTCCTTGCCAATAACCACAATCTCAGGCAGATTATGACGGCGCCCCATCTCAAAGTCAGCCGGATCATGAGCAGGGGTTATCTTCACTGCCCCGGTACCAAAGGTCGGGTCAACAGCCTCATCAGCTACAACCGGTATCTCACGGTTCATCAGAGGCAATATAACCATTTTTCCTATCAAACCCGCATAACGTTCATCATCAGGGTGTACAGCAACCCCTGTATCCCCCATCATGGTCTCCGGACGGGTTGTGGCAACTGTTATACCAGAGCTGCCATCAGCAGCAGGATAATGGACATAATAAAGTTTGGAGTCCTCATCCTCATGCTCAACTTCGATATCTGAGATGGTTGTCTGGCACTTAGGACACCAGTTGATAATATAACTCCCCTTATAGATCAATCCCTTCTCATAGAGCTGCCTAAAAACCTCCCGTACGGCACGGGAACAGCCGGCATCCATAGTGAAGCGCTCCCGCTCCCAGTCACAGGAAGCACCCAATCTCTTGAGCTGATTGATGATCTCTCCGCCATACTCTTCCTTCCAGTCCCAAACCCGCTCTAAGAACCTTTCACGACCGAGGTCATATTTGCTCAGGCCCTCTTTACTCAGGTCTTCCTCCACCCGAGCCTGGGTAGCGATACCGGCATGATCTGTACCCGGCATCCACAGTGTATTAAAGCCCTGCATCCTTCGCCAGCGTATCAAAACATCCTGGATAGTGTTATCCAATGCATGACCCAAATGCAGAGTACCAGTAACATTAGGAGGGGGAATAACAATGCAAAAAGGATCCCCACCCTGATCAGGTTCTGCATGAAAATAATTATTCTCCATCCAATATGAATACCACTTCTCCTCAACCTGATGTGGTTCATATACCTTTGGGATTAACTTCTCTTCAGCCATTTACCATCCCTCTGTCCCTTTAATTCGATAACGCAATATCTTGTTCAATTGTACGTTTTAAATGCAACATTTGTCAACCAGAGTGGTGGTTGGTGGTTAGTCGTTGGTGGTTGGTATCCACCAGGCAGAAGCACACAGAAGCACAGGGACGGTCCTTTTGCATCAGGGGAAACAAAGGGACAGTCCTTTTGAGTCAGTAGGTAAGCTGTCGCCGGAAGGAAGAGAATCTGTCTATGGCGAATAATGACAGAGGCGCAAATCCAATTATGAAAGGATGTTAGATATGGATATTGTGCAGCTTATGATTCTGATCATTATTGCTCTTGGGCTGGTCTACTACTTCCTGGTGGCGACAAGTGTAAAAAAACAGAGAGCCCGCGTCATAGACCTCCTTGCTGCCGGCCTTTTACTCTTTGTCAGCTCCTATCTGGAAGGGTGGCTTCCGAAACAGCTTGCCTTGAACAGCACCCAAATAGCCGGTTTCTTGATTTTTGCCTACGGATGGATCATAGTGATCAGGGAAAAATTCCGGGAAGGGCTTGACGATGAATAACTGTAAGCAATAAAGCATTTCTGGCAAAAGAGATGTGGGGGGAGCACAGGGGACGGTTCCTTTGACTCATATGACTCATGCTCCTAACAGTCCGTACTTTTTTTGGACTCCATTCTCCAGCCATCCAATAAGCCTGTCAAGCAAAACAGTAGCAAGTGCGACAACTATGGTTCCCGCAACCATTAAACCGCTATTGTACGTACGCATGCCCTGCATAATTATATTTCCCATACCACCCCCGCCGATAAAAGTTGCATAGGTAGCCATTGAAAAGCTCATCACAACAGAGGTGCGAATTCCTGCAATAATAACAGGAAAAGCTAGTGGAAGCTCTACTCGCATCAAAACTTGGCCTTTACTCGCCCCCATCCCAACAGCTGCTTCTTTGGCAGCAGCAGAAACCTGGTTGATCCCAACATAAGTGTTGCGTAAAACAGGCAATAAACTGTAGATGGTGAGTGCAACAACTGCTGGTTTAGTTCCAATACCCATAATCGGTATTAAAAAACCAAGAAGCGCTAGGATTGGAATTGTATATAAAGCTCCTGCAATACCAACAACAACCTCTCCTAGCCGACGTGAACGGGAAATTAATATCCCTACGGTTATACCAAGAGCGATAGCTATGCAGCTTGACCAAACTACGAGTAGAATATGGGTGTTAAGTGCTGAAAAGATAATATCCTTTTTCGTAATAAAAATGTTCCATGCATCAACAAACACCATGAATGCACACCTCCTCCCCTCACTTCACGGCGTCATTAGTGCAGCACATGCTTCGAAAGTAACAACACCCAAAAAAATCTCGTCTTCATTTACTACTGGCAGCCAGGAACGGCCGTTCCAAAGCATGTTTTCAATTGTGCTTTTAACAGAGGAATTGGGAAGGCAAGGTGGTGGCAAAGGCGAAACTTTTTCATCGCTTATTCGCCCTTGCAAATCCAAATCCTTTAGGTTTAGATAACCCTTGCAAATATCGCGCTCATTTAGAACAAATACATTGTCCCACCCATCGAAAAGATCAGTATCTTTAAAAGACACAGTTTGCCCATTATAAAACTTGGGAACACTTCGGTTAATTATCTGAGTTACAGGCACTGCATCAAGGGCATCAAGAACAGCTCCCTGACCTACAAATGCGCGAACAAACTGGTCTTCGCTTTTTATAATTTCCATAGCTGTTCCTATTTCAATAAACTTCCCTTTCCGCATGATCCCTATTTGGTTCCCAACCTTAAAAGCCTCCTGCATATCATGTGTAACAAAAATAATCGTCTTATTTATGGTTTCTTGTATATGTAGTAGTTCGTTCTGGAGTTGCTCTCTTGTAATGGGATCAACCGCACCAAAAGGTTCATCCATGAGCAGGATTTCAGGGTTTGCAGCTAAAGCCCGGGCAACTCCCACCCTTTGTTGTTGACCACCACTTAGCTCGCGAGGGTACCTGTCAAGGTACGACTCAGAAAGCCCCACTGTTTGTATTAGCTCTTCTGCTCGTTCCCATCGTTGTTTTTTAGGATACTTCATCAATTGGAGCACAAAGGTTATGTTTTCCCGAATCGTCAAATGCGGTAAAAGCCCGATATACTGAATTACATAACCGATGGAGCGACGGAGCTCAACAGGGTCAAGCTCTGTCACATCCTTTCCCCTCACATAAATGTTTCCGCTCGTATGGGGTATCAGCTGGTTAATCATTTTCAAGGTTGTTGTCTTACCGCAGCCCGATGGGCCGATAAGTATAAATATTTCTCCCTCTCGAACTTGAAAACTTACATCATCCACTACCTTTTCTGTTACATAAACCTTACTAACACGCTCAAATTCAACAGCGTTATCATTACCCATACATTATCACTCCAATTTGCAACTAGATGAGATTTTGAGACTCTAAGAACTCCCTTGCCACATCAACAGGGTCTTTCTGCTCAACTTCCACCTGATAATTGAGCCCAATCATAGTTTCTTCGTCGATATTACCGAAAAGTGGCTTCAGTGCTTCTTCAATTTCGGGGAATTCCTCAAGAACCTCTGCACGGACTACATACATACCATCATAATGTGGATAGAAATTTTTGTCGTCTTCAAGCACAGTGAGGTCATACTCCTTCAAACGTCCATCAGTAGAGAAACAAGTGGTAACATCACCCTGCCCTTGAGCTAAAGCCTCATAAAAAAAGTTTGTATCGACCATTTTTTTCTCAAGATCTAAGCCATATTCTTTTTGCAGTCCTGGATACACATCTGGCCTTGTCCAAGTTGTAGAATCTCCAACCAATGTTAATCCTGGGTGTTCAGCTAGATCAGAAAGTGTCTTAATATTCAGCTCTTCCGCTTTTTCCTTAATCATAGCTATAGCAAAGGTATTATTAAAACCCAGCGGAGGCAAACAAGCGATATTAAATTCTTCCTCATACGATTTTTTTGTTTTTTCATAAATCTCCTCTCGGTCATGGAGTACAGGCTGCTTCAGTACCACCATCCAAGATGTGCCGGTGTATTCAGGATACAGATCAATCTGCCCCTCTACCATTGCAGGGTGAAGGATCTCTGTTGCCCCCATACCAATTTTACTTTTGTCTACTTCTAAATCAGTTTTTTCCTCAATTAAAATCGCAGCCATATGCCCCAGAATATATCCCTCGGCATACTGCTTGCTTGCCACAACAACTTCACCTTTCGACTGTTGAGGTTCTCCCCCTTCTTCACTACTACAACCACCTAACAAAATAAAACTGCCGACGAAAACCGCTAGCAATAAACAAATTATTTTTCTGTTTTTAAACACTCATAAAACCTCCTGAAAAGTAATGATTATTCAACCTTGACTAAATTCTAACTACCAAACTTGACCTGCAATCGGCGCTCCATATACCCTAAACTTTGGTCAAAAAGCACAGCCATAGCTGCTACTGGAATCGTTCCGGCAATGAGCATGTTATTATCCATCATGGAGATCCCTGTAAAGATTAACTCCCCCAGGCCACCGGCACCCACAAGGGCACCCAATGTTGCAACTCCCACAGTCAATACAGCAACTGTTCTGACACTTGCCATAATTACTGGAAGTGCTAAAGGCAGTTCAATTTTCAAAAGTAATTGAGACTGTGTTGCACCCATACCCAGAGCCGCCTCCTTCACTGCCGGATCAACGGTCGCTAACCCTGCACAGGTATTACGCAGCACTGGAAGCCAGGAATATATTACCAAGGCGATAATGGCAGGCATCCAACCCAACCCTAAAAACGGCAGTAGAAATCCCAGCATCGCTAATGAAGGAATAGTGTAAAGCATCCCTGCGATATCAATAACATATGCGCTTATTTTGGGGCGCCGCGAAATGAAGATTCCTAGGGGAACTGCGGTGAATATACCAATCATTGCACCGCTTACTGCCAAAAACAGGTGCTGTCCAGTTAATCTAGCAATTTCAATCCATGCTTCAGAAACATACTGAAAAAATTGTACTACTATACCATCCACCTTTTCTTGCTACGCCCCTTTCTGCATATGACATCTTACTCACCTCCACATTCCCGGAAAACATCCTTTAGCCATTGTTTTATATTTAGGATTTCCTCAATGATGGTTTTCATCATCATCCAAGCACACAATATAAACACATAAATGATATGTGCCCTTAAAGAAATTATTTAAGAGTTACAAGCTAGGTCGCTTTCGAAAAAGCCTCTGTAATTGGAAAAGTGCATATGTAAACCGGTTCATAACCAGAGGAGTGGAGTCAAAACCGGTAATGCTAGAGGGGTTACTAAACCCGCCAAAACCTGCCCGCTAATTTCTTAAATTTCTGACATCTTATATTGTAACATAAAGTTGTCAGTTGTTAAAGAGGCGTGTGTATTATATGTGTGACAAGCGTAGCAAAAAAGGAGATAGTTTTCGTAATACAGACATAACAAAAGGGACATGGAGACGGTTCTCGCGTCTCATCCTCTCGGTTATGGATTAGGTATTCCCCCTTGCACTCCTTGCACCCTCGTTTTGTGCAACCATTCTTTTTCCCAACGACCGACGACCAACCACTAACAACTAATTCTAGGCACCTCCTCTTATCCTCCTGATCAGGAGCTGCATCAGGTAGTAACCGCCCAGATTGAGCAGGAGGATCACTAAAACCAGCACTGCTGCTGTGGCAAAAGCGACGGCAAATTCACCGGTTTCCATGGCCACCAGATAGAGATGCATAGATAGGGTGCGGCCAGGGCTGAAGATCGATCTGGGCACCAGAAGGGAGCCTCCCAATGTCAGCAAAAGGGGGGCTGTTTCACCGATCACCCGACCTACCCCCAATAATGTGGCTGTCAATATTCCCGGCAGGGCGCCTGGCAGGACAACATGAAGTACTGTATGCCATTTGCTCACCCCCAGTGCCATGCTCCCCTCCCGTAAAGATGCAGGAATAGTCTGCAGGGCTTCCTCAGATACACGGATCATAGTAGGTAGAATCATACAAAAGGCGGTTAGTGAGCCGGAGAGTATCGACCAACCGCCGGTCAGCGGACGCAGCAGCACAACGAAGAAAGCAAAACCAAACAAGCCGATCACAATTGATGGAATACCTGCCAAGGCATCTGTAAAAAACCTGATTATTCGCACCAGAATACCCCCCCTGGTAAACTCGGTCAGATAGATGGCGGCGCCCACACCTATCGGCACTGCCAGCAGCATCGTAAACACTGTAAAATAAATCGTACCCAGCAAAGGGGAAAAGATGCCCCCTGCACTGCCCATCTGACGCGGATTTTCCAGGAGGAATGAAATACTTAGCTGTCCCAATCCCTGGATCATAATGTAGCCAATGATAACAACTAAAGAGCCGATAGTAAGCAGCGCAGCAACCCAGAATATCCCTTCTGCTAACCTTTCTTTTATTTGATCGCTCACCCGCTGCGCACTCCTTTCCCACCGATAAGCAGGGCAAAACTATTCAAAAGCATGATCACAAGAAAGAGCACAATTCCGGTAGCAAACAGTGCTTGAGCATGCTCTCCGGCTGCATAGCCCATCTCCAATCCGATATTGCCGCTTAAGGTACGTGTCGGCGAAAAGATAGAACGGGGAACAGCAGGTGCATTTCCAGCAACCATCAGAATGGCCATCGTTTCCCCGATCGCCCTGCCCATCCCCAGAACCACTCCTGCCATAATGCCTGTACGGGCAGCTGGAAGTGTGTTGTAGATAATGGTCTGCCAGCGAGATACACCCAGGGCAAAAGAGCCCTCTTTATATTCATTAGGGACCGCCCGCAGAGCATCCTCAGAAATACTCACAATCGTAGGTAGAATCATGATCCCCAGCACCAGTGATGCAGCTATAATCCCAAAACCTGTCCTCATCTCAGGGGATAATATTCCTTCAAACCAATATACAGCTATATAGCGCACCAAAGGCACAATGACTGTCATTCCGAATAAGCCATAAACAACAGAAGGGATTCCCGCCAGCAGTTCCACCGCCCGGCGGGTCCAAAGGGCGATCCCCCCTGGAGCATACTCAGCCAAAAAAACTGCAGTCATTACGCCTAGAGGAACTCCGATAATCAATGCACCCAGAGTTACTGCCAGTGTACCGATCACCATCGGTAATATGCCAAATACCCCTTCTCCCGGCAGCCAATCCCTTCCTAATAGAAAGGATAAAAACCCCCTTTTCTCCAGAAGAGGGTATCCCTGCAGAAACACAAATAAGCCAACAAGTATGACTACCAGGGTTGAGGCCATAGCACAGAACAGGAGTATTTTTTCATACATTTTTTCCTTTATGGAAAGCAGCATTATAAAATCCCCTTCCAATGCCTGCTTGCTTTATTGTCTTCCCAACCACCAACCACTAACCACCTATTCCACCGGCACAAAGCCCTGGCCAACAATCTGCTGCCCCTCTGGACTGAGAACAAAATCGATAAACTGCTTAGAAATCTTTCGCGGCTGTTCCCCTGTCAGATAGAAAAAGGAGCGCGCCAGCTTATATGACCCTTTTTTTATAGATTCTCTTCCTGGCCTAACCCCTTCCACTGCCATAACCTTAACAGTGTCGTTGACATTCCCCAGAGAAATATAAGCAATAGCATGAATATCTCCGGCAACAACAGTGCGCAGAGAACCGGTAGCATTCTGAACGCCTACCCTGCTGCTGATCTGAGAGTCCTCCATCACCAAATCTTCAAAAGCACCGCGGGTTCCCGATCCTTCCTCCCTGGTGAAGGCATTGATAGCGCCATCCTTACCTCCTACCTGCTTCCAGTTGGTAATCTCCCCAGCATATATTCCCCGTATCTGTTCCAGTGTCAGGTTTTTCACCGGATTCTCCGGATTGACCACCACTGCAATCCCATCGATGGCAATCGGGATCACCACCAGGCCTTTTTCCTCGTCTCTGGACAGTTCCCGGGATGAGGCCCCGATGTCTGCAGTGCCATCACTAGCTGCCTTGATCCCAGCGCTGGAGCCCCCGCCTGCTACATTGATAGATATCTCGGGATTTCTCTCCATAAAAGCATTGGCCAACTCCTCTGAAAGAGGCTGAACAGAGGATGAGCCTGCAATATTAACGGTATTAACCGGATCAGGACGACCACACCCCCCCAGGGTCACCAAAACTATCAAGATGATAGCCAGTCCACTCAGCCCACACGTTAATCTATGGGTCATCGACAATAATTCCCCCATTCTGTTTACCGGCAGCATCTATTATCTGTTGAAAATTGAAATAGTCTCTCTTTATTATGCTGACTAGTTCTCCGTTCATTCCCTTTGCATATCAGCGATCAGGCTCAATCATTAAATATTCAGTTCCTTACGCTCACCCTTGACCATATAATAAACAGACTCTCCCACATTTGTAGCGTGATCAGCGATCCGCTCCAAATACCTGGCAACAAAAAGCAATTGTGCAGCCTGTTTGATCGTATGAGGTTCTTCCACTGCCAAAACCAGGAGCTCACTACGAACCTGTTTATAAAGGGCATCAACTTCATCATCATATTCAATCAAAGGAAGAACCATATCGGGGTCCTCCTGAACATAAGCATCTAGACTGATTCTAGTCATCTCCTGAGCGATTTCCATCATGCGCGGAACATCGATCAAGGGCTTGAGCAGGGGCTCCCCGGAGATTTTCAAGGTTACCTTTGCGATATCAACAGCCAAATCAGCCATCCGCTCCAGGTCGGTGATGATTTTTATAGCTGTGGTGATCACACGCAGATCTCCGGCAATCGGCTGCTGCAGGGCGAGGAGCCTTATACAGCAGTCCTCGATATGTATTAATAAATCATCAATGGCATCATCCCCATCCACTACATCCTGAGCTAGTTTATCATCCCGCATTTTAAGTGATTTTACAGCTTGAAAAATTGCCTCCTCCACCATGATACCCATCTTTAATACATTTTCTTTTAGCCCGATAAGTTGTTCACTATAGGATTTTCTGGCCATCGGATTCCCCCCTATATTAGCCAAATCGGCCAGTAATGTAGTCCTCGGTTTCCTTTGCTGATGGATTAGTAAAAAGCCTATCTGTTCTCTCCAAACTCGATCAATGAACCATCCAAGAGAAACGCTGTATACTGCGATACCCTAGCCGCCTGCTGCATGTTATGGGTAACGATCACTATTGTATAATCTTGCTTAAGCTCATCGATCAGGTCCTCTACCCTGGAGGTGGAAATGGGATCAAGGGCTGAGCAGGGCTCATCCATAAGCAGCACATCTGGCTTCACCGACAGAGCCCTAGCAATACAAAGTCGCTGCTGCTGGCCTCCTGATAACTGGAAGGCTGACTTATGGATATTGTCCTTGACCTCATCCCAGAGAGCAGCCTCTCTGAGACACTTTTCCACGATTTCACTGATAGCTGCCTTGTCCCGCATACCGTGCCGGCGAGGGCCATAGGCGATATTTTCAAAAATAGACTTGGGAAAGGGATTTGGCCTTTGGAAAACCATACCCACCCGTTTGCGCAGTTCTACAACATCCACATCATGGCTGTATATATCCTCTCCATCGAGAAGAATACTGCCTTCAATCCTTACCCCAGGGATCAGATCATTCATCCTGTTCAGTGTTCTCAGTAAACTGGACTTACCACACCCAGATGGCCCAATCAGCGATGTTACCCTGTGCTGTTGTATATTCAGGTCGATATCTTTCAATACTTGATGTGAACCATAGTAAAGATTTAGCTTGCGAATCTCGAACTTATTTGCTTCCAAACCCTCCTGTGCCTCCGATCTTGATACTACACCTTTATGTTTCCCCATTCTCCCTATATTTTTCCGTATAAACCATCCACCTCAGATTAATTACACTTTTATTAATTGGCCCTACCCAGTAAATTGTGGGTCAGACCTGTAAAACCGATTAATTGAGAGCCGCTTAGCCAGTTGGTAAATTATTTTTTGGACAGACATCTTGTAATATTCTCCACCATATGTATAATAAATTATTAACACGGGTTTTAATGGTAGGATTGTAGAATAAAAAAATGCAGGACGGTAGAATGGTAGAATATAGGGGTCTATAATTAACTCAGTTTAATGTTGGTCCAGTGATCTCAACCAGCACTCCTATGTGGAGTGCTTTTTGTTTATTTACATCTAATCTCACCGCCTCCTGCACTGGAAAGGAGGAATGTAAAAGGCTCTAACTTATCTTTATATCCTGGAAGTACGGTATGACGGAGAGGAGGATTATTGATGCAGGTAAGTCAAATTAGCCAGCAGCCCCAGAAACAGAAGATCGAGATTCCGATCATCGGCGGCCCCTGTGATCGCCTGACAGCTGTTCTGGAGGAATTTGAGCCGGGTGAACAGGAGTTCATCATTCAACCCGAGCAGTGCGGTGTAAGCCCCCGCACAGTCTCTCAAGCAGCAGAACGGAAGGTAGAAGTAATCGTCCCCGCCCGGCTGCACATGGCGGTGCTGGACATGAATCGATTCAGCATCGAACGGGTCGGGGGAGGAGGGATTGGCTTAGGAATCAAGGTTTACCTCAAAGCTAAAGTCCGCTCCACCAAAAAACCAGAGATAGTGGTGAATGGTGAGCGTCCCTTAATCGCTTTACACTTTGCCCGCCTTTTCAAGGAGGTTCTCCAATACCCCGGAGGATTCGAAATTGAACTTGATGACCATAAACGGCGCCATGTTGGTTTAGGTTCATCTTCAGGCACCATGTGTGCAGTATGTATCGGCATCAATGAAGCCCTGGGGAGGCCATTTAATAACAGAGAGCTGAGGCGCATCACCGGATACAATGCCTGCGAAGAAAGCCCCTCTGAAAACGGCTATATCATCAGAACATTTGAAACAGGAATCGGATCTATGGTGGGGATCAACGGTGGACTTGTAGTAGGCTCCGATGATGCCGAGATCATCTACCGGGCCCCACTGGAAGATACAAAAGTGATTATTATAATTCCGGATGTACCCAGTCTGGAGAATGAGTACACAGGAAAGGACACTGCAGCAGATGCTGAAGTTGGGCTTTTACTCAGGCGTGCCCGCTTCCTGGATGGGCGGCTGGGGAGCCCTAAGGCACACATGGTCTTGCTCGATCTCCTTCCAGCAGTAGTCAAAGGTGACCTGGAAGCTATCGGGGATGCCCTCTTGGATATTTCCTTTACCGGTTCTAAGCGTGCGGAATGTGAACAGCACGGGATGTGCGGGGCACCGATTTTTCATTATATCGGCCTGTTCCGGGAAATGGGAGCAGAAGCAGCAGGGATGAGTTCTGTAGGCCCCACAGTCTTTGCTCTCACCAGAAAGCCCCTGGTTTACGAACGCATTCTAAAGTATCTGCACGATCAGGGTATCCCTCACAGCAGGATTATCGAAACAGAGGTCGACAATACTGGAGCCCGGATCAGGGAAAATAGCGAGGAGAGGAACTACCGTAATGAAGGATGGCTGCAGGGTTAAAATTTGTGGGATCACCTGCCTGAAAGACCGGCAGCAGGTTCACAGTGCCGGAGCAGACTTTTTCGGAGTGATCGTCAATGTCCCTTACTCACCTCGGTCATTGAACATGGAAGCAGCGGCCTGCTTGCTGAAAGGTGCACCTCTTCCCGGGGTGGCCCTAGTCTTCCAAAAGGATCTACAGCAGATCAAGCTGCTGGTAGAATACTGCCGACCTCAGGTTGTACAGTTTTTGAGCCCGGTACCACTGGAGTGGCTGCAGGAATTAAAAGCATCATTTCCAATTGTAAGCTGGTGGCAGTCACTTTTCCTGCCAGCTGTCGGAGCAAATGCACCACATCCGGATCTAAAGGAACTGCGACAGCAGATACAGGAGTTAGCCAGAGCTGGAGCAGATGGAGTTATAATGGACACAGCTGTCAAATTCCCAGGTAAGATGCGTTTTGGGGGCACAGGACAGACTTCCAACTGGAAACTAGCTCGCTCCCTGGTGGCAAACTCCCCCCTGCCGGTCTTTTTGGCTGGGGGGATCAAGCCATCCAATGTCAGGGATGCTTTGGATGTAGTTCATCCAGATGGGATCGACCTCTGCTCAGGAGTGGAGTCACAGCCGGGACGCAAAAATGCGGCCAGGCTGCAGGAACTGATCGGTGAAATACGGAAATGGGAAAAGGAGAATAGAGATGGAAAGGACGGAAGGGATGGAAAATAGATGAAGGCTGCTGTAGTATATGGGGCCAATGATATAAGGATAGAAGAGGTTCAGTGTCCGGTTCCAGAACCGGGAGATATCGTGGTGCGAATCAAGGCTTCAGGGATCTGTGCCACTGATGTAAAGACACTGCTTGGGCAGGGACTACCCAAAGATTTGCCCACCATTTTGGGACATGAAGTAGCTGGAGAGGTGTCCGCTTTAGGTGAAGGTGTGTCAGGTTTTGCTATCGGTGACCGTGTTGCGGTCTACCCTATCGCTGTCTGTGGAGAGTGTGACTACTGCCTTGGTGAACGCCACAACCTCTGCCGCCATGAATTCGGCCTGGCCCACGGAATCGATGGCGGGTTTGCCGAATATGTACGCATCCCGCACCAGATACTCAATGTGGGAGGTGTGATCAAGATCCCAGAGGAACTTCCCTTTGAGTTGGCAGCGATGGCTGAGCCCCTCTCCTGCGGTCTGGCAGCCCTGCGGGTGAACAAAATACAACCAGAGGACACAATTGTTATCGTCGGAGCCGGCCCGATGGGGATGATCCACCTAATGCTGGCCAAGTGGCGGGGAGCAAAGGTGATCGTCCTCGAAAAAGCACCCGGCCGCCAAGAGTTTGCCAAAGGATTGGGTGCAGATACAGTCATCGACCCCAATAACGAAGAGCCCCTGGAAGCAGTCATGAAACTAACCGATGATGATGGAGCAGATGTAGTGATCACATCTTTGAGCGACTCCAGGTGTAATCGAAAGCTCCCTGCCCCTTGTCAATAAAGGGCGGCATCTTCAACATCTTTGGCGGACCCCCTGCAGGACACCGAATCAGCGTCGATCCACGCTGGATTCACTATCAGGAGGTCACCATCACAGGCAGTTTTGCCTCAACACCAAAGGACTTCCGGGAGGCACTCTACCTGATCGCCTCAAAAGAGATAGATGCCGCCCGCTTAATCACAGATCGCTTCACACTGGACACTATACACGATGCAATAGAGCGCGCCCGCAGCTTGCAGATGATCAAGGGCGTGATATCAGTGTGACAGGTGGCAAGGGGGGTGGCAAGGGGACGTTTCGTCTGCCACATATCGCATTCCTGGTAGTGAGTAATGCGCTGGGGACGGTTCCTGTTGCATAATGCAGTAGAGACGGTTTTCGCTGCATGAAAATACTGTTTGTAATAGAAAGCAACCCGCAGCGTAGAAATATTCAAAGAAGTTATACTTATGTAATCAATGGTTGATCATTTCCCGAAAAGGATAGTTGGGTGCCAGGCACCATGATATAGGATAGTTGGATGCCAGGTTAGTTGGTAGTTGGGGTGTTAGTGGTTGGGGTGCCAGGCACCATGAGAGACTGAATGATTAAATTTAAATAGATGTAATGGTGCCAGGCACCTGACATTTAGCAACAAACAATACTTTGGAGGTGATGAGTTTGACTGGATTAGAACACAGGATGAAAAGGATCATAAGACAGGATACTGGGCGCAGTCTGGTTGTCGCTGTTGACCACGGCTATGCCTTGGGGCCAATGACAGGAATCATTGACATCGCCGGAACCATCAGTAAACTTGATGCCACAGGGCAGGTGGACGCCTGGCTGCTCACTAAAGGTATTTTTCGCCATGCCTTCAACCCGGCGGGAAACCCCGGGGTTATCCTGCGCAGTTCAGGTGGGGCAACCATCGCCGGGCCTGATCTGAGCAATGAAGGATTGGTAACCTCTGTAGAGGAGGGGCTGACCCTGGGTGCTGATGCCATGGCAGTATCTGCCTTTATCGGGTCAGAAAATGAGCGGGAAACCCTGATCGGGCTGTCCAGGACTGCAGATCACTGCCACCGCTGGAATGTGCCCCTTTTGGGCGTCATCGGCCTGGGCAAAGCACTGGGAGATAAGAAAAATGATGCCAAATACCTGGCCCTCAGCGCCCGGGTGGCAGCAGAACACGGCGCAGATTTGATCAAGACTTACTACACAGAAAAGGGATTTGAAGATGTTGTCGCCGGCTGCCCGGTGCCCATCATGATCGCCGGCGGCCCCAAGTGTGAAACAGACCTGGATACTCTGAAGATGATCCACAGGGCCCTGCAGAGCGGTGCTCGCGGAATTGTTATGGGCAGAAACATCTGGAAGAGCCGCCACCCTGCTGCTCTTCTCAATGCTGTCTGGCACTTAATTCACAAGAGTTGTTCTGTCCAGGAAGCACAGGATATTCTCTGTCACCTAATTCACAAAGATTGTTCTGAACAGAAAGCACAGGGTATTTCGGAGGAAAGCAAGGAAATATAAGTGCCCAGCTTATCAACAACTTATCAACAACATGCTAACAGCTTGTTAACGACATCTGTCCTAATAGCGCTGCTAGCTGAGTATGGGAAGGGAGATTTTTTACTTGAACAAAACTACAAGTAAAACCACCAATAATTATCGCTGGTTAATTTGGGGTATTATGGTGTTATCCTATATTGTAGTGTTTTTTCACAGAATGGCAGCAGGGGTTGTCAAAGATGATTTGTTCCAGAGCTTTAATATCTCTGCAACCACCTTTGCTAATCTAGGTGCCACTTATTTTTACGCCTATATGCTGATGCAGATCCCCGCAGGTATCCTGGCTGATACCTTGGGAGCAAGGAAAACAGTAACTGCAGGCACTCTACTGGCAGGAGTGGGATCGATTCTCTTCGGTTTTGCTCCCACAGTTGCCGTAGCCTTCCTGGGAAGGCTTCTCGTTGGGATGGGAGTATCTGTTGTATTTGTCTGTATTCTGAAGATCCTATCTGTGTGGTTTCGCCCTGAAGAGTTCAGTACCATGTCAGGTATCACCTCTTTTATAGGCAATATGGGAGGCCTGCTGGCCCAGACACCCCTAGCCCTGATGGTAGCAGTCTTCACCTGGAGAAATACCTTTATGGCCATCGGCCTGGCTTCTATCCTGATCGCTGTTCTCTGTTACCTGATCATCAGGGATTATCCTGCAGATATACAACCTGAGAAAAACAATACTGCAGCAAGCCAGCAGAAAAAAGCAAATAAGCCAGCTGCCAAAACATTTTTACAGGTGATCACCAACAAACATACCTGGCCAGGATTTTTCCTGTTTGCAGGCTTTTTCGGAGCCTATATCAGTTTTTCAGGAACCTGGGGTGTTTCTTATATGATGGATGTTTACGGACTGCCTAAAAACACCGCAGCAAACTACCCCATGGCAGCCACCCTGGGCTTGATGGTGGGCAGCATCCTCATCGGGGTGATCTCCGACCGGATTAAGAACAGGAAAAAGCCGATGCTTGTCTTCGGGGTCTGCTGCCTAGTTACATGGGCTATTCTAGTTTTCGGCAACGGAGGAAAGCCACCAATAGAAATACTATACCCGCTATTTTTCGCCATGGGCTTTTTCTCTGTTGCCTTTATTCTCACCTTCGCTGTTGCCAAGGAGGTCAACAATCCGGAGAGCGCTGGGGTCTCAACTGCAACTGTCAACACCGGGGGATTCCTGGGAGCGGCTCTCCTGCCAGCGTTGATGGGGATGTATCTGGACAGTGCAGAGACACTGCCAGCAGTAACCCTTTACCAAAACGCCTTCATGTATTGTTTCATAGCAGTAGCGATCGGTACTTTCTTCATTTTTCTTATTAAAGAAACAGGATGCAGGAATATCTGGCACAATCCGGACACGAAATAAATACAACTCACAGAATCAGGCCGGTGAAAGTTTTCACCGGCCTGATCTAACTAGCGTAAAACAAATTCCCCCCAGGCCATTGGAAAGCTTTACCCCCGTGAAGAAGATGCCGATATTCTATAGTCTATTAACCTGCCAAAAATCTTTCACACAATATTATGTAAACTAACCCATTATTTTATTCCGATTCCAGTGCTGCTGCTTTTTGGCAGTGTTAGCTGCAACCAGTGCTCCTGTGCTGCTCAATAGAGTCGGCAAAAAAAGCATCGCTAGGAGTTCGCTTAGGCCCGGAACAAAAGAAGCTGTCATATAAAACAATAACAGGACTGTTCCCCCGGTAAACAACCCGATCAGCCCAGCAGAGACCCAGCTCCTGATGCCTCCTTTTTTCCCAGCTGCATAACCACCGCAGAAGACGCTCAGAAAAAAGACACAGGCGAAATAAGAACTGAGGTGAAAGGTGACTTGATCAGAAATAATGGCATACACGAATGCCAGCAGCACCCCAGCGAGAACGAGAAGAAAAGAGGCCCCCAGCCCCAGCAGCAAAGCGAAACCTCTTTTATTTTTGTTCATTATGATCACCTCCCACCCTATCTTACGCCCATCATCCACCATTTATTACCACCATAGCAATAGGTCAGATTTCTTGATTTCCTGTTCAGTCAGAGAAATGCCAACATTCATTACCGCGACTAGCAATTATTAGAACTAGTTTGGCCAGGCACCCCTGTCATATAGCATTCTATCCTTCCCTATTGGCCCCTGTTTTTCCCGCCAAAATTGGCACCCCCGCGTCTCCTGAGGCATTCAAGGCATCACCCAAGCCTAAAAAAAAAAGAGGTTCTTAGCTCTCCAAATTAGAGAGCGGAACCTCTTTACACTCCATATGAATATTGCCATTAAACCCCATTCTAAAGCAAATTAAGGTTTAGGATGTCGCCCGGCTCTTGTGTCACGACGCCCGTCCCCCTGTCACTACTCTGCAGGAAGAAGGGCTTCACTCAAAACCTGATCCATATGATCAACTAATACAAAGTTGAGTTTTCTCTTGACAGTTTTAGGAATCTCTTCTAGATCTTTTTTGTTTTCTGTGGGTATAATGATCTTTTTGATCCCCACACGGTGCGCGGCCAACACCTTTTCCTTGATGCCACCAACTGGAAGAACACGACCGCGCAGGGTGATCTCCCCGGTCATAGCCACATCATGCCTAACAGGCCTACCGGTCACTGCTGATAATAAAGCTGTCGCCATAGTAATCCCTGCCGAGGGTCCATCTTTCGGAATGGCACCTTCAGGGACGTGAATGTGGATATCATGTTTTTCATGAAAGTCATCTGCCAGATCCAGTTCATCTGCTCGGGATCTTACAAAACTCAGCCCAGCTTGGGCTGACTCTTTCATGACATCACCCAGTTTACCGGTAAGTGTGATCTTACCCTTGCCTTTAAGAATACCCACCTCTATATTGAGTACACTACCACCCACTTCAGTCCAGGCAAGACCTGTAGCAACACCTACCTCATTATCTTTCTCCTTGTCGCCAAAGTGGAAACGCGGAATACCCAAAAAGGCATCCACATTGGCCGCCGTAACCTTTGCCTTGTATTTCTTATCATTGACAACCTCACGAGCTGTCTTGCGGCAAACGCTGGCGATTTCCCTTTCTAGATTGCGAACACCGGCTTCCCGAGTATACTGCCTGATAATGGTGCGCAGGGCATTATCTGAGAATTGTAAATGACGCGGTTTGAGCCCGTGTTCCTTCAACTGCTTGGGAATCAGATGGAGTTCAGCTATCTTCATCTTCTCCTCTTCTGTGTAACCAGGGAGACGAATCACCTCCATCCGGTCGAGCAGCGGCCGCGGTATGTTATGCTCCACATTGGCAGTAGTGATAAACATCACTTTTGACAGATCAAAGGGCACCTCAATGTAGTGATCGCTGAAGGCATGGTTCTGTTCAGCATCGAGCACCTCCAGCAGTGCAGAACTGGGATCTCCGCGAAAATCAGCATTCATCTTGTCTACTTCATCTAAGAGGAAAACAGGGTTTTTGCTACCCGCCTGCTTCATCCCCTGGATAATCCTGCCCGGCAGGGCACCCACATAAGTCCGCCTATGGCCACGTATTTCCGCCTCATCTCGTACACCGCCGAGAGAAATGCGCACAAATTTTCGCCCCAGAGCGTGGGCTACCGAACGCCCTAAAGATGTCTTTCCAACACCAGGTGGCCCGACAAAACAAATAATCGGCCCACGCATCTTGGTCGCCAGCTTACGGATCGCCAAGTATTCTAAAATCCGTTCTTTGGGCTTCTTCAAGCCATAGTGATCAGCTTCTAATATTTCTTCAGCTTTATCCAACTTAAGGCGATCTCTGGTCTCCTTTGTCCAAGGTAAAGACAAAAGCCAATCTAAGTAGTTGCGAACCACCACAGCTTCTGCAACCATCGGAGGCATCTTTTCCAAACGCTCCAACTCTTTAATAGCCTTTTCCTCAACTTCTTCAGGTAAGTTCGCCTCAGCAATGCGCTCCCTTAATTCATCTACCTCTGCCTGACGGTCATCCTTTTCACCCAATTCCTTTTGGATTGCCCGCACCTGCTCACGTAGATAATATTCCTTCTGGGTCTTTTCCATCTGCTTGCGCACACGCATATTGATCTTGCGTTCCAGATCCAAAATCTCCATTTCCCGAGAGAGGATCTCTCCCAACTCTTGCAACCTTTCAACGGGGTCAAAAGCCTCAAGTATAGCCTGTTTATCCCCTACACGCAGATTGATATGTGCCGCAATAATATCAGCAAGCCGCCCTGGATCGTCGATGGAGACAATTGAAACCGCAGTCTCTGGAGAAACCTTCTTGCCTACTTTGACATATTCCTCGAACTGATTAGTTATTGTTCTCATCATCGCTTCGACCTCTGCGGTCTTTTCGTATTTTTCCTGACATTCATCAATAGCTACCTGGATAAATGGCTCTGAAGAAAGATATCTTTTGATCCGACCTCTCCTCAGCCCCTCTACGAGCACACGAAATGTCCCCCCAGGCAGTTTAAGCAGTTGCTTAATTTCAGCAATCGTACCTACCTGATAAAGATCACCTTCCCGCGGCTCATCTGTCTGAGCTTCTCTCTGGGTAACAAGAAATATCTCTCTGTCATGGAGCATCGCCTCATCAATCGCATTGATCGACTTTTCTCTCCCTACATCAAGATGTATTACCATATAAGGAAATACTAAAAGACCGCGTAATGGAAGCAGTGGTATGAGGCGTTCTTCATCACTACACTGTAATATAATATTCTTATCCAATTGTTGATTTTGTTCCTGCGACATATAGCCACCCCCTTTTCTCATGGGAAGATGTTATTATTAATCTAACTTCATTCTACCCCAAGCATGATAGTTCCTGCAACAATTCAAATACCAAGCAATAGAAAAGGAAGGAGCAGGCCATGTCATGCAGATACCTGGCTGGCACGGCGAACCGGCAGAAAAGCCAGTCTTATCACCTCTTTTAGGTGTTTTACAGGAATTACCTCGATCTGTGCCTCCCGAAATATTTCCTGCCAATTATCTTGGGGAATCAACACCTTTTTAGCACCTGCTCTGTGAGCGGCTTCTACTTTAGCAACAACCCCTCCTACTGGCTTGACATCACCATGGAGAGAAATCTCTCCGGTCATGGCTATCCGGTGATCGACCTGTTTATTGGTGATTGCAGAATAGATTCCCACACAAATGGCTACCCCTGCAGAGGGGCCATCTGTTGGTACTCCACCGGGAAAATTGATATGGATATCATAACTTCGGGGATCTACATCAAGAAGACCCTTTAATGTTGTAAGAGCATTCTCCACAGAATTCCTGATCATACTCTTGCAGCGCATACGCCTTCCTGCCAGACCGCCCACCTCTTCTTCCTCTACGATCCCGGTCACCTTAACTTCCCCATGCTCCTGTAGGGGCGAATTAGCTGAAACCTCAATCTCAAGTAGTGTTCCCAAGTTTGGCCCCATTACAGCAAGACCATTAACCAGACCAACCGCAGGCTTTGCTGGAATTTTTCGCTCCAGACGAGGAGAATATTGGCCGCTGTTCACAACCCATTCCACGTCAGCAGCCAAGATCTCTTTTTTTCCTCTTGCTTGAGACAATCCGGCGGCGATTTGGATGATATTAACTGCCTCTCTACCATTGCCGGCGTATTTATCCACCACATCCAGCACACCTCGCCCTAGGGCGAACCCGACCCTTTCGGCGGCATTAATGGCAATTTTTCTGGTTTCTTCAGGCAGCAGTGACCTGAAAAAGATCTCCACACATCGTGATCTGATAGCTGGGGGGATCTCATCAGGCAGTCTGGTCGTAGCCCCAATTAGGCGGAAGTCAGCAGGCAACCCATTTTGAAAAATATCATGAATATGGGCCGGAATATTGGTTTCTTCAGCATTGTAATAGGAGCTTTCTAAAAAAACCTTGCGGTCCTCCAACACCTTTAACAGTTTATTCAACTGAATGGGATGCAGTTCACCAATTTCATCTATAAAAAGGATTCCCCCATGTGCTTTGGTAACCGCTCCAGGCTTAGGCTGCGGAATTCCAGCCACTCCCATCGCCCCTGCTCCCTGGTAGATGGGATCATGCACAGATCCGATCAGGGGATCAGCGATACCCCGTTCATCAAAGCGCGCAATAGTAGCATCCATCTCCACAAACTTGGCATTCATTTTAAAAGGGGACAAGGGGTTAATTTTAGCCTCCTCCAGTACTAACCGGGCAGCTGCGGTTTTCCCCACCCCTGGAGGACCGTATATCAGCACATGCTGTGGATTTTGACCGCAAAGAGCCGCCCGCAGAGCTTTGAGGCCATCATCTTGCCCGACGATCTCCTCAAAACGCTGAGGCCGAGTCTTTTCAGCTAAGGGTTCAGCCAATGATATCTTGCGCAGGCGTTGAAGCTTCTCCATTTCCTTTTTCGATTCTCGATCAACTGCCAACCGGGTTCCCTGTTGGCTGCGCAGCAGATTCCAAAAATACAAACCAACCACAATAACAAAAAAAATCTGAATAACACCAATTAAATCGCTAAAACCTGGATTAAACAAAATAACCACGACTCCTATCCTGGTAATCTCTAATAGTTATCCCTCATTATTACCAGATATCGTGGTTTTTAACCTTGACGGCACTGCCTTAAAACAATAAAGCAAGCCTGACAATTGACAGGTGGGAAGTGGAAAAGTGGGACTTAAGTGACAGGTGTGAAGTGGGAGGTTAAAGATGGGAAAAGAGGTGGGACATCGGAGGTCAGAGGCCGGGTCTCCCCGTCCCCAATGCATACGTGTATAATGCATAAAAAGGCCGCTATCCCGCTTCAGGCAAGGGATTGCGGCCTTTTTTATGTCTTGGTGTAAAATCAGAATACAACAGGAACTGTCCCCGGTGCATACTTATGCTGTTTCGCTCTTTTTCTTGCGATCTTCGGTTACCAATATCGGTTCCTCTTTTTTCTCAATAACATCTTTGGTTATCACACACTTGGTTATTTCTTTCCTGGAAGGTATCTCATACATCACATTGAGCATGATATCCTCCAGGATTGCCCTCAGACCACGAGCTCCTGTCTTTCTGCGCACAGCCTCTTTAGCCACAGCGTGAAGAGCTTCATCTTTGAATTCCAAAGCTACCCCATCTATTTCGAAGAGCTTCTGATACTGTTTCGCTTGGGCATTTTTGGGCTCGGTCAGTATTCGGACCAGTGATTCCTCATCCAATGCCTCAAGTGTAACAATTACCGGAACCCTTCCTACAAACTCGGGAATCAAGCCATATTTCAAAAGATCCACCGGCATAATCTGGCTCAAGATTTTGCCTATCTCTTCTTCCTGCCGGTTGATCTCCGCTCCAAAGCCAATAGTCTTCTTTCCGATACGATTCTGAATAATCTTTTCTATTCCTTCGAAAGCACCACCACAAATAAACAGAATATTGGTTGTATCGATCTGGATAAATTCCTGGTGGGGATGCTTTCTGCCTCCCTGTGGAGGCACACTGGCAACTGTACCCTCCAGTATCTTCAATAGAGCCTGCTGTACTCCCTCCCCGGAGACATCCCGGGTAATGGACGGATTCTCTGTTTTGCGAGCGATTTTATCTATTTCATCAATATAGACGATACCCTTTTCTGCCTTTTCCACATCATAGTCAGCAGACTGAATCAGCTTAAGCAGAATATTTTCTACATCTTCCCCCACATAGCCAGCCTCGGTCAATGATGTTGCATCAGCAATAGCAAAGGGAACATTGAGAATTTTGGCCAATGTCTGTGCCAGCAAAGTTTTCCCACAGCCAGTAGGCCCAAGCATAACTATATTGCTCTTTTGCAGCTCCACGTCATCTGCCTGCATCCCAACATTGATCCGTTTGTAATGATTATATACAGCTACTGACAGTGTTTTTTTGGCATGTTCCTGTCCGATAACATACTGACCGAGAATCTCATTGATCTCCTGCGGTTTGGGGATATCACTTAATTCTAATTCAGTGTCCTCACCCAGTTCTTCCTCGATAATTTCATTGCACAGTTCAATGCACTCATCGCAGATGTAAACACCGGGACCTGCAACCAATTTCTTTACCTGGTCCTGCAGTTTGCCGCAGAAGGAACACTTCAGTTGTCCTTTTTCATCACCAAATTTGTACATTAACGCGCACCTCCCTTAGGGATTGGGATTTACACCTTCTTATCAACCCGATGTGTCATTACCTCATCAATGATACCATACTCTAGTGCTCCCTGAGGATCCATAAAATGGTCGCGATCAGTATCCTTTTCTATTCTCTCTAAAGGCTGACCTGTCAGTTCTGCGAGGATATGATTAAGACGCTCCCTTACTTTAATGATGCGCTTAGCATGAATCTCAATATCAGAAGCCTGACCCTGGGCACCTCCCAAAGGCTGATGAATCAATATCTCGCTGTTGGGAGTAGCGAAACGTTTCCCCTTGTTTCCGGCAGCTAACAAGAACGCCCCCATACTGGCTGCTAAGCCTACACACATTGTAGAAACGTCCGGTTTCACATAACGCATAGTATCAAAGATTGCCATACCAGCAGTAATTGACCCGCCAGGAGAGTTAATGTAAATAAAGATATCCTTATCCGGGTCCTCCGCTTCAAGAAACAGAAGCTGTGCAATGATAATATTTGCTACATTATCATCTATAGGAGTACCCAAAAAAATGATCCTATCCTTTAATAACCGTGAATAGATATCATATGACCTTTCACCACGATTCGTCTGTTCCACAACAACAGGAACCAAATATTGCGCCTTATTCATTAGTTCACCTGCTCTCATATTCTTTTTTCCTTCTCTCTAATATACCAAATAAATGAATCTGTTAAAAGAGGCCGCAGCAAATCATAATCCGCGGCCTTTTTAGATCAACCCCTATGGTCAATTAATCAATTAAGCATCCTCTGGTGGTTGGGGTTCTTCTAGACCAGCTTCCTGATGAGCTTCCTCTCCTGATTCTGCCTCTTGTTCTACCTCTTGTTCTACCTCTTCCTGTGGCTCTTCAGTAAGCGCAACTGCATTTTCAGCCAGAAAATCCTGCACTTTATCAAAAAGCAGTCCCTCTTCAATCAAAGCCAGTTGGTTACGTGCAGCCAAATCTGCACGGATCTTATCTGTCTCTACATTATACTGGGCAGCCAGGTCATCTATTTCTTGTTCTAATTCTTCAGGAGTCACTTTAATTCCTTCTGCCTTGGCCACTGCACTTAGCACAAGCTGTGTTTTAATGGTATTACGCGCACTTTCCTCCAGCTCCTGACGCAGCCCCTCGTTATCCTTATTGCTCAACTTTAAATAATCATCAACACTGAGCTGTTGCATAGCCAAGCGCTGTACAAAGCGATTTGTTTCTTGTCTTAGCTGTTGATTAAGCAAAGATTCTGGAATATCCACTTCAACTCCATCAACGACCTTGCTAACAACTCTCTCCTTAAAAATGCGCTTGGCGTTAATATGCCCTGTCTCTTCCATTTTAGTGCGCATAAACTCTTTAAATTCATCAAGAGTTGAATACTCGCTGACATCTTTGGCAAACTCATCATCCAGTTCAGGATATTCCTTAACCTTAACAGCTGTAACCTTTACCTTAAATTCGGCTTCTTTGCCTTCCAGATCTTCGTATTGATAAACAGAAGGCAAATTCATAGTGAATTCCTTTTCTTCACTTACATTCATGCCCAATAAGTGAGCATCCAAACCAGGAATAAACTTTGCAGCCCCAACTTCTATAGGCTGCTCAGACTTGGTTAGCCGCGGCTCAATATCTCCATCGATCTTTGTCTCCAGCTCGATAACAGCCACATCCCCGTCATCTATTGCTTTGTCGCCTGCATCAACAAGCCGGCCATGCCGCTGCTGCAATAGTTTAAGCTGATTCTCTACTTCATCATCCCCCACTTTTACTTCAGGGACAACAGCAGAAACCCCTTTGTATTCTCCCAATTCAACTTCCGGAAGCACCTCAACCTTGACATCAAAAATGAAGGGTTTTCCTTCCTCCATCTGCACAATGTCAATCTCTGGTTGTTGTATCGGTTCGATGGCAGTTTCTCGAACTGCTTCTTCATAAGCCTCAGCGAGGAGGATCTCCACGGCTTCCTCATAAAGAACCTCTTTACCTAAACGTGCTTCCAGGATCGAGCGTGGTGTCTTTCCTTTACGGAAGCCAGGGATTACAACTCTTTTAACAACTTTGCGGTAGGCCTGATCGAGAGCAGCAGCTACCTTTTCCTCTTCTACTTCCACATGAATAGATGCCTGGTTTTTTTCTATACTTTCCAGGGTTACTTGCATTTATGCTCCTCCTCATTCTTTGCTTGCCATTATCATATTTTCAGGCATCCCTGGCTGTGAATAGCAAAACCAAGCATGCCTACTAAAACAGTACAACTTTTGGTGCGGGAGAAGGGATTTGAACCCTTATGGTTTAACCCATCGGATCCTAAGTCCGACGCGTCTGCCAATTCCGCCACTCCCGCGCTTACGTAGCAATGATAGCACCGCTTATTTTGTTCGTCAAGTCAATTTTGAGGGAAAATGTTAATTACAATGATTATAATCGATTATAGCAACTTAAAACAACTTAAAATGATGGTAGCTGATGAATAGTAGCGGTTTACTGGCAACTTGTTCTGTTGTTCACGATGTCTGTTAAGATTATATTTCCAAAACAGCAGAATAAATATCCCCCTCATCCGGTTACATTAAAAGCAACCGAAATAAGCAGCAAAAGGAGAATGTATAGTATGGAAAAGTTATTGGCCGTTCTGCTCCTCTTTCTCCTAGGGGGAACTCTTGGTTATATATTCTACACAAATATCATTATCCCCTTGCGCAAACCTCCATCCTAATAAAGCAAAAAAATTGCACAGAGCATAATTATAATAATGAAAAAGAAGACAGTCTTTTCACAATTTCATAACAAAAGACTGTCCCTCTATTAGTTGCTGCAAACCTGCCAGTAATTATATCCATCAACACAACTAGAGCACATTTACAAGAAACACTAACAAAAATAACAAAAGCAGGTTATAAATCCGTACAGTTTTTATCCGGATATTTATATTGAATATTTACGCTGAACGATATGATCCCTCAGCAATCTTTTCCTGCTGGGGACGAATAAGATACTTTATACTAAATTGTTTCCCTGGGTTAGCAAAAATGTCACCTTCCATAAGAAGCAGATATGCCGGTCTACCAGGAGCTATAATACCCATACTGTCTTTCATACCCATGATCTCCGCACTATTTCTTGTAGCAGCCATAAGAGTTTCTTCTAATGTTAATCCTGCTTCTTGATAAAGCTGCAATTCCTGCATATAACCAGCCCCGTGCTGCACACCTGCAGCTCCGGCATCAGTTCCCACACCCAGCAGAACCCCCAGATATTGTGCACGCCTGATCATGCGCAGTTGTCGCCTGTAAGTGTGTTCAATAACTGCAGCTTTGCCGATCTGACTCATTGCTCGCTGATACTGCACCGCAACAGGAACAACCGTAGGAATCCATCCGATTCCTCGCTCAGTCATCTCCTTCAGGGAATCCTCACTGATAAAGTAGCCGTGCTCAATGGAATGTACGCCAGCATCTATACACAGCTGGACCGCCTCATCTGAACTGGCATGAGCCATTACCTTAAGTCCATGCTCGCCGGCTATCTTAACAATCTGCTCAAGTTCCTTCAAAGAAAACTGAATCTTGCCAACCTTGCCGTACTCTTTAAAACTAACGATACCGGAAACAAGGACCTTAACTTGGTTGATATCTTTCATTAATAACCTTTTCATGGTTTTGGCCAATTCCCTAGGGGTAGTTCCAGCACCTAAAAATGAACCATATCCGCCTTTTTTGCGCACAGCATTTCCCGATGCCATAACCATAGGACCCTTTAACTCCGTACTATTAACCATGTCCCGGCAGGCAAGCCCTATATCATCCCGATCCCCCCCATCCCGAACAGCTACGATACCATGTGCAAGATCAGAAATTAGCTTTTGCCGGATCCTGTCACTAAAAGCTGCCCGATGTGGGGTTGAACTGTTTAAACCATCCAGTGCTAGATGCACATGGCAGTCAAGTAGTCCCGGAACTACTGTCATGTTATTGGCTGAAATAACTCGACAAGTTTTCATGCCTCGGACAGCTTTTTCTTCTCTAGGATTTACAGTCTGTTTTTTGATCGATTGAACCTTCCCATCCCAGATGCTTAATCTTACATTTTTTTTGACCTGCTGATCAAAACCTGCAAAAAGCGCGCCTGCATCAATTATTAAGTTGTCCTTTGGACACAACTCAATTAACTGCAAGAACCAGCACTCCCATCCCTACAACATCTATACGAGATCTAAGTATTACAAGAGTTTAATAACACTTAAGTATTATAAGATTTTATCGAATATCTCCTTGACTGCCTTTACAGCCAGGCTGTCCTCAGGTAGGTCAAGCAGCGGTTTCCCATAGAGATCGTATTCTGCCAATATAGGATCATAGGGAACAACGCTCAGCAGTTTTAAACCTGTGGCATCTATTTCCTTCTGAAGAAGAGTGATATCATCAATCTGTGTTATGATCAGATATGCCTCCCCCATATCAAATGACAGACCTTTCGCCAGTTCATAGATCCTGCCGGCTGCACGCACTCCCTTTACTGAGCCATCAGAGATAAACAGCATAATATCCGCATCCTGAATAGTCCCCCTGCTGATATGCTCCAATCCCGCTTCATTGTCAATGATCATATAGTCATAGTCGTCCTCTAATTTAAGAATACTGTTTTTTAATACTGCACTCGGGAAACAGTAACAACCCTCCTGCCGGGGCGCACCCATAACAAGCATGTCATAGCCGTCAGCTTTATGCAAAGCGTCTTCTTTAAACCTGGTTTCAATAAATTCCTGCCGTGTGGAGTCATCATCCTCTCTTTTTTCTTTGGACTCCTCTACTATATCTGAAAGAGTAGTTGTTATCTCAATACCCAATGCCTCAAACAAAGTAGCATTAGGATCCGCATCCACAGCTAGAACCTTTCCCTTGTTATCCGCAACCAAATGCCTAACAATGAGAGAAGCAATAGTAGTCTTTCCTGTCCCACCTTTACCAGCAACAGCAATATGTTTTGCCATAACCATACTCCTTTCTATTTCCTTTAAGTAAGTACGCCCTATAAGCAATAACCACAGCATACAATCCTGCTGCTTACCCTGCCTTAACATGTCCTCTGTATTTATTATACTTATAATATCATTCCTCATAGATTCGGCAAAATAAATAATTAACAGAGGTGCTAAGCAAACAAAGAAAGAACCGGAGAAAACTCCGGTTTGTAGAGCTATATTAAGCCAGTAGAAGCCGACTTAATTAT
Organism: Syntrophaceticus sp.; assembly: GCA_050949745.1. Classification (GTDB taxonomy): domain Bacteria; phylum Bacillota; class DSM-12270; order Thermacetogeniales; family Thermacetogeniaceae; genus Syntrophaceticus. The sequence continues at coordinate 126,935 of JBMNGF010000017.1, forward strand.
TTGCTATTTTTGTTTTTGGCAGCTGCCCCTTGCCATGACAAATATCAAACAAAGAATTTAAACAATGAACAGCATTAGCAATAACAAAAACAGATGGGCCTTGTCAATGCCAACCTGATTCCTGAATTGATTAACCTGTCCACTAAACCCATCACAACTCTTTGCACAGCCATTATTCCCATCAGAAGATGGCATCAGCATATGCGCATAACCATAGCAAGTGCAGCTGCCGACAGGGTTTACCGTACCCATAAAATTATAGAAGCAAATATTATGCCAACAAATAAAAAGCCTCTAAAAACCAAGCTTATAGGGTTACATAACAGATAGGCATAACTGTTATGTTGCAAAATGCAGCATGGTGCATGCTGCATGTCGAAATATGTCTACAGGCTCAAAGAAACAGGCGGTGTGATCTGAGATTACACCGCCTGTAAGTCATTAAATGAATAACTTCCTCTACATTGCTGTGTAGCCTCCATCCACAGAAATAGTGGCACCAGTAACATAAGAAGACAGATCTGAGATCAGCCACACATTAGCCTGGGCAACCTCAATGGGCTGCGCAAAGCGTCCCAACATACTCAACTGTTTGGGATATTCCACTGGGTCCAATCCAAACTCTATAATTGCTCCCTGCAGCATAGGTGTATCAATAGCTCCCGGAGCAACTGAATTAACACGTATCCCCTGAGGTGAATAGTCAAGAGCAGCAGACTTCGTCAAGCCGATAACTCCATGTTTGGCAGCGATATAAGCTGGAGTACCTGGCTGCGGACGGATACCGCTGACCGATGATGTATTGACAATTGCCCCTCCATCTCCCTGCTTCAACATCTGACGGATCTCGTATTTCAGGCAGAGGGCCACACCCTTCAAATCAACAGCCATCAGGGCATCGTACACATCTTCATCCATATCGGCTAAAGGCTTATTATCCGGAGTACGGGCAGCATTATTGATAGCGGCATCCAGTCTTCCATATGTATCCACTGCGAACTGCACCATAGCTTCCACCTGCTCAGGAATGGAAACATCAGCTTTCACAAATGAAGCTGCACCACCTGCGTCAACGATCTTTTTGGTTTCTTCCATCCCTTTTTCTTCATTAAAATCAGCAATAACAACCTTGCCGCCGCACTCTGCAATCAACTCTGCAGTGGCCGCGCCCATACCCATAGCCCCGCCGGTTACAATTACCACCTTGCCATTAAGTTCCACCATTTTATGCTCACCTCCCTCTGTCTTTCATCAATATTCTGCCACAAAACTTAATTGTTTATAGCGCATTAACCATAATCTCATTAAGAAGAATGGTTAAACCGCCAAGTTAGTCAGTTAAAATGGTTAATCATCCAAGCTCTTACTCTTCGTAAGGAGTAACAACCCACTTGATGCAGTTGTCTTTCTTATTGCCGAAAATGTCATAGCCTTCAACAATATCGTTTAAAGGCTTGGTATGGGTGGCCAGGAAGCGTAAGTTCAGTTTCCCTTTCGCGATCAGCTCGATCAGTCGGCCCATATTATCAGCAGGCACCAGACCAGAACCAATTGATAAATTTTTCATAAATAATTCCACCAAACTCAGTTCATACGTCGGGGCTCCAAAACCGATGACTTCTAATCTACCACCTACCCGCAAAGTCTTCATAGCAGAGTCAATTGTTGGTACTAGCCCTATAGCTTCAATAGCACAATCCGCACCACGCCCATTAGTCAGCTCCATGATCTTAGCAGCGGCATCTTCCTGTCCGGAATTAATAATGATGTCACAGACACCATTATTCTTAGCTGTTTCTAAGCGGTATTGGTCAAGGTCCACTCCGATGATCTGGGCAGGGCTCCACAGTCTGGCACTAGCCATGGCACACATGCCGACAGGTCCACTTCCCCAAACAACCACTGTGTCCCCATGCTGAATATTACATTTCTCTGCCCCGAAATAACCAGTTGATAAGATATCACCGACAAACAATACATCCAAATCATCCAAACCTTCAGGAATCTTATACATACCTGTCTCAGCTAGAGGAACTCGGATATATTCGGCCTGACAACCATCGATGTAATTGCCGAACAGCATGGAATTATCCCAACCCTTAGTGCCCCGGCCTGCCACACAATACTGTGGTTGGTCATTCAAGCAGTAAAAACATTTGCCGCAGTGCACGATACAGGAAACAGCAACCCTGTCCCCAACTTTGAAATCTCCGCCGATAGAAGAACCAAGCTCAACGATCTCGCCACAAAATTCATGGCCTACAACTGTTCCGGGTTGAACCGAAGGAATATATCCATGAATAATGTGGATATCAGAACCGCAAATCGTAGAAGTCGTTACTTTTAATATAGCATCAGTGGGTTCCTCGATTTGTGGTACAGGAACATCATCAAGACTAATCTGGCTTGGGCCATGATAAACAAGAGCTTTCATTGTCTTTTGATCCATTTGGAATGCTCCTTTTTTCTTTTATTTTTCAGGGCAAATCGCCCCAAATTTTTAAGAAGCAAAAGTTATGCCAAACAAGAAATCATTTGAAAAAAGGAGTTATTTGCTAGGTTTTTCACAAATATACAGCCTGATATAGTTGCAAATTGCGACATGTTGCCGACTCGTTGTCTCATCTTGCATCGCAATTACCAGTAAATCCACTACAACCTCCCTTCTCGTGCATAATAGCTACCAGAGCCATAAATTGTGGATGTTATTTCTGGTTAGTTGTTCAGTACATTCCACAATCTGAGGCATTGTTGGACGCAATCAATAATAATAAAACCTTGCTCATGACAAACGTCCTGACCAGTATATGATTATGCAAGAAATATACCGATATGAGGAAATTATAGTGTTATTGATAACAGAAACAAATAGCAATGGAGCTCATTACACCATATTGCTGCACAATAAGCTCCACATCTTTAATCCATTCCCATTCACGGAAATTACATTATACAGACTTTTTCTTTGCCCACTCTATTGATATACCATACTTTTTCAGTTTGCGATAAATGGTACTGCGAGCAATCCCAAGTCTTTCAGCTGTCTGTTTGATGTTTCCATTTGTCTCAGACATTACATCAAGTATAATATCAATTTCATTTTTCTTCATAATAGTAAGATTGGGATTGAGCCTCTGCAGGCCATTTTGAGTAACAACATGAGGTAGGTCCCGGGCAGTTATTATTATACCGTTACAGATAATAGATGCTCTTTCCAGTACGTTCTCTAGTTCACGGACATTTCCCGGCCAATGATATGCTTTGAGTAAATTTAAGGCATTTAAATCAATAGAAAGGCCATGTTTGCCGGTTTGTCTCTCGAGACGTTTTATTATATCCCTAATTAACAGTTCAATGTCTTCCTGCCGTTCGATAAGGGATGGCATATGAATTGGCAGAACATTTAACCTGTAATAGAGATCTTCACGGAATGTCTTATTCAAAACCTCTTCTTTCAAATTTCTGTTGGTAGCAGCAATAATACGAACATCGACCTGCTTTGGTTTATTTCCGCCAATGCGGGTGATGAGTTTTTCCTGAATGACCCGCAGCAAGGCGACTTGAACATCTAGAGGCATTTCTCCGATTTCATCCAGATAAATTGTTCCGCAATCAGCGAGTTCAAACTTGCCCGGGTTGCCCTCTCTCTTAGAACCTGTGAAGGATCCGCCCTCATACCCGAACAATTCACTTTCTACCAGCCCTCGCGGCAGGGCACCGCAATTAATGGATATAAAGGGTTTTTGAGAGCGGTCACTGGCTTCGTGGATTGCCCGTGCCATCAGGTCCTTCCCTGTCCCACTCTCTCCTGTTATTAGAACATTTGAATCGGTAGATGCTGCTAATTTACCTTGACGAATGACTTTCTCGAAAATCATTGATTTCCCTATCATGTGATCAAAGCTATATCTGGCCTTAGAACCCGTTACTTTATTAACCAGAGCATGTACCTTTTTCGCCGGCTTAAATGAAATAATGATGCTTTCCGGTATGCCATCATCATTTTTGGTCAATGCAGTCGTTATAAGACAGGATATATTTTTTTCAGGTAGGCCAATATTGATTTCTACATCCTCTATCATCTTTTGTGAGTCGAACAGCTCTTGTATATTTGCTCCTGACGAAATAATGCTGTTCAAAGGTTTATTTAAGATTTCTTCTTTGGATATTTGCAGCAGTTGGAGGGCTTTTTGATTTACATGGGAGATGTTACCTCTCGGTTCGACTATTAATATTCCATCTGAAATGATTTCTAAAATTTCTGCCTGCTGTCTGATTATTTTCTGATTATCTTCTGCGAATTGATCAACTCTAAGTTGTTTTTCAATGGCATTGGCAACACCGATTACCATACCGAGGGTATGAGCATGAACACTCTCAGATGTTCCTGAAACATTCAAACAACCGAGCAGTTTGCCATCCGGTCCGAAAATAGGCGCCCCCGAACAGTACCACAAGTGGTTAAACTGACAGTAATGTTCTTCAGCCCATATTTGTATCGGTTGTTTAAGCAAGAGACAAGTTCCCACACCATTGGTTCCAATGGCTTTTTCACGCCAATCTGATCCCAATTCAGGAGTTGAAGCAGTTCCCGCTGAACCGATCGCGAATATAATTATCCCCTCAGCACCTGTTACGTATTTTAGGATTATGACTGCCATATATTATTACATCAACATCCCTTTTCAAGACTTCTTCCATGTACCTTAAATGTCACATTTTACTACTGAGGTGACAAAAAAATAACGCCCCCTTTGTCTTAGCCCATTATCTTAGATTTCGCCCCCTTTGCCGGGAGAAAAGCAGGAATAATAACTGCGGTTAACGTATACTGGGAAATGAGCAACTGAATGAATAAAGGATGAAACAATAATGATCAATACCACATATACTCGCCTACTTAAAAATGCAGAACTGATCTTGAAAAAGCATTTCGGTTACCCCTCTTTCAGAAAAGGACAGGAAAAGATCATATCTAGTGTTTTACAAGGACAGGACACCATCGGCATCATGCCCACTGGCGTGGGAAAATCGATCTGCTATCAGATTCCGGCTTTACTGTTGGATGGGACCACTATCGTCATCTCCCCTTTAATCTCACTGATGAAAGACCAGGTGGATACGCTCAGGGAACTGGGGATACCCGCTACGTTTATCAACAGCTCTATCGATTACCATGAAGCAGTGAAACGCTTCCGGGAAACCCAGCAAGGAAAATATAAACTGCTTTATATCGCCCCGGAACGCCTGACTGCAGGGGAGTTCTCAGCGCAATTGAAAACTCTCTCCATTTCACTGGTAGCTATCGACGAAGCCCACTGTATTTCGCAATGGGGACATGACTTTCGACCAAGCTACCTCGACATTATGCCTTTTATAGAGACATTACCTGATAGGCCAGTGGTCACTGGTTTTACGGCAACCGCCACACCTGAAGTCACACAGGACATTATCAAGCTATTACGCTTACAGGATCCCAATGTTTACATAACGGGTTTCAACCGGGAGAACCTTTCCTTTTCAGTTATCCGTGGTGAAAACAAACAGGACTTTTTACTGAACTTTCTTCAGAACCATCGAAAAGAAGCAGGCATTATTTATGCCGCCACTAGAAAAGAAGTCGATAATCTCTACGAGATATTGAGCAAGAAGGGATATGCAGTAGGGAGATATCATGCCGGGCTAAGTGATAAAAAACGCACAGAGAATCAAGATAAGTTTTTATACGATGATCTAAAGATCATAGTAGCAACCAACGCCTTTGGCATGGGAATTGACAAATCTAATGTCCGTTATGTCATTCATTATAATATGCCGAAAAATATGGAGGCCTATTATCAGGAGGCCGGCAGGGCTGGACGGGATGGAGAGCCCAGTACCTGTATCCTGCTATTTTCGCCGCAGGACATCTTTATTCAAAGATTTTTAATCGAACAATCAACTATGATGCCGGCGAAGAAGGAACGAGAGTACCAAAAACTGCGGGACATGATCGATTATTGCTATACTCCCCACTGCCTGCGCAACTACATCCTCCACTATTTCGGGGAAGAGACCACTGGGGAGTGTGGAAAATGCGGAACCTGTAATGATGAGTATGAACTCCAGGAAATCACTATTGAAGCACAAAAAATCCTCTCCTGTGTGATTCGCATGAAAGAGAGATTCGGCATCTCACTTGTAGCAGATGTCTTGAAGGGTTCCCAAAACAAAAAAGTGCTCAGATACGGATTTGACAAACTGTCCACCTACGGCTTATTGAGCAATATGAAAATAAAAGAAATAACTGATCTGATCAACTATCTGCTAGCAGAACAGTACATTGCTTTGGCCGGCGGACAATTTCCCGTGGTCAAGCTCACTCGCAAAGCAGTCCCTGTCCTCAAGAGCCAAGAGAAGGTATATAGAAAGGTGCGAATAGAAAAAGAGACTGCAGCCCCAGACAGCCATCTGTTTGAAAAACTGCGTACATTGCGCAAAGAGATTTCACAAAGGGAAAACATCCCACCATATGTCATCTTCCACGATTCCACACTGCGTGAAATGGCTGAGGTTTGCCCAACAGATCAGGCATCAATGCTGACCATTAAAGGGATGGGTGAAACCAAGTTCGCCCGCTATGGTCACTTGTTCTTGGAAGTGATCCGGAAGCATCTACAGGAAACCGGCAGTCCACAACATGCTGCACAAACTGCAACCGCCAAAGTTGATCCATCTAATGCAACCGCTGCACCTGGTATTCCTGTTTCAACTACTTCAACAGCTGATGCAGCTGTTCCACCTGCTGCACCTTCTGGCAGCTCACAGACAGAATCTCCGGCAAAATCGCCAACTGCAAAGCGCACACCCAGCCATATCACTTCCTATATGATGTATCAGGAAGGAGATACCTTCGCAGAGATTGCCCAAAAACGCAGCCTGACACTCACAACAGTACAGAATCATATCATACGCAGCGGTATGGAAGGATATGAACTGGACTGGGATGCCCTAATTCCCCAAGAGTACGAGGATCTAATACTGGAAAGGATAAAGACCCTTGGCACCAATAAATTAAGGCCGATCAAAGATGGACTGCCTGATCAAGTGAGCTACCTGGCCATCAGAGCGGTGATCGGGAAGTACGGGGAGGAACTAAAGAAAGCCTGATCTTCATCACCTGACAAAAGGGACAAAAAGGGACCTACCTTAAATGTCACGTTTCGCCGCTGGTGACAGAAAAGGAAGGTCAGCTCTTTGACGATTACATACAGAATGTAATCAGGCAGTCCAAATTTCATTTCGTCACCTCCACCATCTTGGCACCAAAGGTAACAAACTGTTCGAAATACTTCTCTTTTATCTTTTGATGTTGATATGATCTATATCTATCCTAGCCCCTTTTAACTCAGCACCCTTAATCCTACAGCACCGGTGATGATGCACCCCAGAAAAAGGATCCGCTGCCAGCTTACCTCTTCTTTAAAAAACAGGATACCCACCATTACTGCACCGGCGGCTCCCAGGCCGGTCCAGACCGCATAGGAGGTACCCATAGACAAAGCGCGCATAGCCAGAGATAAAAAGAAAAAACCAAACCCAAATGTTGCGATTATCAACAAAAGACGGGGGATTGTTCGTTTGCGAATATATAGGTTGATGCTAGCCATGCCGAAAATCTCCCCAAAGCTGGCAATCACTAAATATACCCAGGCCACTATTTATTCTCCTCCCCTATTTCAACTGCTGGTTTACTATCTAAATCCTTTTCTACAGTGGTCAGTTTTAATCCCACAACTCCCAAAACAATTAAACCGATCATTAATACTTGAATCAGGGAGAAATCCGTATGAAAAACCACAATATCGATCAACACAATAGATGCCGCTCCAATACCGGTAAAGACTGCATATACTGAACCCGAAGGCAAGCTTTCACAGGCTTTTATGATCAAATAGAAGCTTAGAATAAGAAAGATGATGGTTCCCGCCCACTGCCAAAGATTCTGAGAGTACCGCAACCCAATCACCCAAAATATCTCTACGAACCCTGCTATTATGACATAAATCCAAGCCATAAATTACATCCTCTCCGTCAAAAATTGCTCAAAAATAAAAAGGAAACAAAAAGAACATCCCCTTTGCTTCCTTGCTGGTGCGCCATCTGGGAGTCGAACCCGGAACCTTCTGATTAAGAGTCAGCTGCTCTGCCAATTGAGCTAATGGCGCATTTAATATATTCACTTATTAATAACAAATGGCTGGGGCGGAAGGATTCGAACCTTCGCGTGCGGGAGCCAAAGTCCCGTGCCTTACCGCTTGGCGACGCCCCACTGTGAAACAATGGGGTGGATGATGGGACTTGAACCCACGACCCCCAGGGCCACAACCTGGTGCTCTAGCCTGCTGAGCTACACCCACCATATCTCGTATAAAGTGTATCAGTATTTAACATTTTAAACGCTATTTTGCTACTTGTCAAGTATAATGAACCCATTTCCTATCTCATTCCTGTAGCTTTAGGATCCCAATAAAACAGAAGAAATATGTCATTGCCAGCACTACCCCTTGACAACTCCTATGGTCTTCAATTTTTTGACAGGGCGTACTAGATCCAACTGTTGGCTCAGCACAAAATCGATGTCCTTGTATACCATCCGGCACTCCTCGGCAACATCACCTTTTCTGCGTTTGCCTAGGGTAACCCCCAAACGGTTAAGATCATCCATAACCTGTTGGACAGGGAAGGTTTTCTTTGCCTTCTTGCGGGAGTAAACCCTTCCCGCTCCATGAGAACAGGAATGAAAACTCTCTGGGTTCCCCAGGCCTTCGACAATATAAGAATAGTTGCCCATAGCGCCTGGGATGATGCCCATCTCACCCTTTCGGGCTCTGATCGCCCCTTTGCGGTGCACCCAGACATCCTTTGCATAGTGCTGCTCAAAGGAGGCGTAGTTGTGGTGACAGTTTATAGGTTTATCGAACTTAACATCCTGTATGCCGGCATGTTTGTTTAGATAATCGCTGAAGATAATCTGTACCTGGTCCATGATCTGACTGCGGTTCTCTCTAGCAAAATCCTGGGCTAGCTGCATCCATGAGATATACTGCTGTCCTTCCTCACTATCCACAGGAAAGTAAGCCAGGTCATAGGCAGCAGGAACAGGTGATTTCCACTTTATATTCAGTCCTTTAGCCAGCTTATTAAAGTAATTACAAACCTTATAGCCGAAGTTCCTGCTCCCAGAGTGCACCATCAAACCGACCAGGCCATCTTCATCCTCCTGGATCTCTATAAAATGGTTACCGCCGCCTAGAGTCCCTACCTGGTAATAACCGGAGTCTAACTCAGGCACCAATTGCTGAACCAAGTGCTCCTTAGGAAATTGGTCAGCTGCCCAGTCCAGTACAGTACACTGCCTCTTCTTTTTATGGTGTTCGAAACCAGTAGGAACAGTGCGTAAAATCTGGCCGATAATGGCCTGAATCAGTTTTCCCTGTCCAGCTGTATCCTTATGTAAAATCTCTGCGGAAACATCGGTCTGTACAAAGCAGACCCCACAGCCGATATCCACTCCTACAGCATTGGGAATAATCGCCTCATCTGCGGCAAGCACCCCACCGATAGGCATCCCGTAGCCTTGATGGCAGTCAGGCATCAAGGCTGGCCACTTGTGAATAAAGGGCAAATTGGAGAGGTTAATTACTTGTTGTAAACAACCTTCATCCACCTGGTCAATATTCTCAAGCCAGATCTTGATAGGTTTTTGCTGTTTGCTCTTATCAAAAAAAACAAACATAGAGTTCCCTCCTCTCGCCTGACATTATAAATCACTCTGTGATTGGTGCAACTTGCCTTATTCCAACGCTGGCATCTGTTCTTCGACCTCTGTCTTCCGGCTTCTGACATCCATTCCCGCAATTCCCGCCAGTCTTGCTTTATTGCCTTTATGTTGAATGAGCGCAGATGCACCCATCACAAAGAATATCTTAAAGAATTGGGGTTCCCTGTCCTTTGCCACTTAATCTTAAAAATTTACTATATTTTTCAGCTCTGGAGTGAGAGGATACCAACCTATCCCCACTGTACCAGGGCCGATATGTGAACCGATAACTGGCCCCACACTTGAAATCTCAGGATGCAAATTTGGATACAGCTCTTTAATCCGCTCCAGCAGATCATAACCATGATCCATACTGCTCACATGGGCAACAGCTGTCTTTATATCTGGGCCATCCTTTTCCATTTCCGCCAACATATTACGAACACCTTTTTCATTTGTTCTTACCTTTTCATAAACATCAATTATGTTATTGCGTTCTCGATTAAAATAAAGAATCGGTCTTATCTGCAGTAAATTTCCAAGAAGTGTAGCAGCGCCGCCAATCCTTCCCCCACGTTTTAGATACTCCAGGGTCGCAGGAATAAAAAGAACTTTGATATTATCAATTACATACTGTGCGATCAGCAGTATCTTATCTTTATTCAATCCAGCAGCTACCGCCTGAGCTACGGCGTCAACAACCATATACAGGCCAATAGATGTGGAGCCAGAATCGATAACGGTAATATCCATATTAGACAGCATCTCGGCCGCAGCAACTGCAGTGCCTACTGTTCCACTTATTCCACCTGAAATATGGAGTGAAATAATGCTGTCAACTTGCTCTCCAAGCCTATGGTATGTCTTTAGAAAATCTCCGGTAGAGGGCTGTGATGTGGTTGGAAGTACCGTTGCCTGGCGCAGCCAATCATAGAATTCATCCAGCCCTTCGTAGAAAATCCCTTCTTCTAGAATAGATCTGTTTTCATAGTTTACAGTTAAAGAAACAACTTCCACCTGAAATTTTTCTTTAAAATCAAGAGGAAGATATGCTGTGCTGTCAGTAACAATGCCTACCTTCTTCTTCATGACCATCCTCCCCAATAAGCCACCCTTTTTTTCTCAGGGCAGGTTTTTATTATTATCTTAACATGAATTCTGATGCTATAACTCTAAAAAGATAACTCTATAGAATTGAAGTAGATAATTCTGGACTGAGCTGAGTAATAAGAGGAGAGAAAAAAATCACTGATTGGCTCTTCTGACGAAGACACCAACCAGTGCTATATTGCCAGCTTTAACATACTCCCCATGCCTGAAGGCAGGAGATTCTGCTTCATCGAAGGATGCCAGCTAAACCTGTCTGCCAACAGGCAGGCTGGTCTTACTCCAACTCCACCAGGAGTTGGTGCCCCAACTCTTTTACGCCTGATATCCCCATAGCTAAAGCAAGGAAATTAGGGCGTTTTTCCGATAAGCCAACCAGGCGATCTATACCAGATTTGTTCCCACTGAAAAAGCTTTAATATTAATATCCCGGTAGGCAGGCTTGACCTCCTCTGCAACAACAGCGGACCAGTCCACCAGGTCTGCTAGACCCACAAGTTTGACCATAGCGCCCAGCAGCACCACATTCATCACTTTCATATTCCCAAGCTTTTCTGCCTCTCTGTCAGCATCGACACTATATAAACTAACAGGGTAATTCGACAGCTGCTCTTTGATATCTGTTGGGTACTCAACGGCCCCTGTCATAATGGGTAAAGAAGGAATCTCCCTCTCATTCATCAACACAGTCCCATTTCTCTTCAGGAAATGCACATAACGGAGGGCCTCTAACTTCTCCAGTGTTATAAGTAAATCCACCGCTCCCGCTCCTACTATGGGAGAATAAACCTTTTCCCCGAATGAAAGTTGGGTGACTACACTTCCTCCCCGCTGTGCCATACCGTGCACCTCAGAGCTTTTCACATCATAACCTGCTTTTATCAAGCCATTAGAGAGGATGCGGGATACCAAAAGGATTCCCTGGCCTCCGACTCCGGCAATCATAATCCGTTTTGTCTCCTGTGCCATTACTCGGACACCTCCTGATCCTTGACTTTGATGGCTTTATGTTTGCAGACCTGCTCACAGACACCACAGCCGGCGCAGCTTAAGGGATCGATCACCGGGTAGGCCTCACTGTCCAGAGAAATTGCCGGGCATCCCAAGCGAAGACAGGCTTTGCACTTCTTACAAACATCTGTGTCCACCTGGAGCAGTGCACCCTTCTCAACACCCTTGAGCAGCCGACAGGGTGATTTGATTACAAGAGCTACCCGTTCCTCTGTATCCCGCGCTTCACAAATCGCTTCTCTGAGCCCCTGCAGATCATAAGCACCGACCTCCAGCACCCGATCATAACCAACAGCCTTAAAGATGTGAGCCGGTTCCTGCATAAAAGTGTCCTCACCGCTCAAAGTCAGCCCTGTACCAGGATTCTGCTGCTGGCCGGTCATGGCGGTGATCCTGTTATCCAGCACAACAGGAACTATATCTCTTTTATTGTAAATTGAATCGATTGCCCCGGTGATTCCGGAATGATAGAAGGTAGAATCACCCACAACACCAAAAATCTTTTTCCCCTCAGGAGGATTGATGCTCAAACCAAGGGCGATTGCATAGCCACCACCCATACAGGCGGAAACATCGATTCCATCAAGGGGTGGTGCTGCTCCCAATGTATAGCAGCCGATATCTCCCACAACAGTAACCTTCTCCTTCTTCGCCAAATAGAAAAAGGAACGGTGCGGACATCCGGCACAGAGAATAGGAGGCCTAGCAGGAACACCGGAAACAGGTTCTTTTACTGCTGGCTCCAATTCTTCCAAGGGGTTGAGGCCGACCTTAGAAAGGGATTCGGCTACTATCTGCTGGTTCAGCTCAAAGAAGGGAGAAATAAACTTCTTCCCTTCGCATTCTATTCCCATGGCCCTGATATTAAACTCCAGATAAGGATCGAGTTCTTCCACGACATAAAGCTTTTTGACCTTACTGGCAAAATCCCTGATGATTTCCTGATCTAAAGGGTAAACAAGCCCCAATTTCAAAACTGAATAGCGGTCCCCAAAGGCCTCTTTGACATAGTTGTAGGAAGCACCAGATGTGATGATGCCCACATCTTGATCAGTGATCTCCATTACATTTACTGCCTTGGCATCCGCATCTTCGCTCAATTTGGTCAGATTTTCCTCCAGCACCATTCTGCGTGTCCTGGCATGGGCAGGGAGTGTAACAAATTTAGGAACATTGCGCTCATAGACACGCTCTTGCTTTTGGTAAACCTTGTCCGGATCGATTTCCACAATGCTCCGGGAGTGACAGACGCGGGTCACCATGCGCAGGAAAAATGGCACATCATAGCGCTCACTCAATTCAAAAGCCAATGCCGCAAAATCAACACATTCCTGGCTGTTTGACGGCTCCAGCATCGGCACTTTGGCATGCAAGGCATACCATCTGTTATCCTGCTCATTCTGAGAGCTGTGCATCCCCGGATCATCTGCTGTAACGATCACCAACCCACCATTGACACCCATATAAGTGATCGTAAACAGAGGATCAGCGGCAACATTCACCCCTACATGCTTCATAGTTACTAAACTGCGCAGTCCGGCTACACAAGCTCCATAAGCTTGTTCCAAAGCAACCTTCTCATTGATCGCCCAGGCGCAGTCAGGTCCTTCCTTTTTCTCTAAAACCTCAATAATCTCTGTGCTCGGTGTGCCGGGATAGCCGATCCCTAGGCCGACACCTGCCTCAAAGGCTCCTTGAGCCACAGCTTCATTTCCTGATAAAAAAACCTTCGGCAATCTTCTTCCCCTCCCTTTGATGGATACAAAATATTATAGATAGGTCCTTTGTGGTTCTGTTAAGTGCGATTAAGTTGAACAATATAAAAAAACGGCCATTGACAGCTGCTGCACTCTCCTAGTTTCAACCCCTGCTTATAGATATCTGTATACATTCTTCAGATAGGGGAAAGAGTCCTTTGTAAATATAAGTTTGACCTGAACGAAATATTTACCTAAGGACTCCAACGCTCGGAGAATGTCAAGATCACCTCTTGGAGCTATCAGCGAAACCGCCCACATGATCGTTCGGTATTGACTACCGTAATTGGAGTGATTGTGTGATTGTGATTGAGCCCTATTTGACTCTCTGATCGAAGACGCGCTTTGTCTTTTTTTCGCTGCGGGGTAAGCCGCCCTGGGGTACAACTTCGATATCAGCAAGAATGCCGATCACCCGTTTGATATTACGCCTACAGGCAGTTATGGTCTGCTCGGGATCAACACCTGCTTCCCCTTCCACCCGCAGCAATATGCAGTCTTTTCCCTCTTGTCTGGTCAGGACTACCTGATATTCACTGCTGACTCCGGGAGTATTCTTTAAGACTGAATCAATCTGTCCGGGGAAAACCAGCACACCCTTAACCTTAAAAGCCTCATCACTGCGCCCCAAAATGCGGTCGATCATCGGATATGGGCTGCCACAAGAGCAAGGCTCTGGCAGCAGTCGTGTGATATCCCGGGTGCGGTAGCGAAGCAGAGGCAACCCTTCCTTAGTCAGGGTAGAGATGACCAGTTCCCCTTCTTTTCCGGGAGGTAGCACCTCTGCTGTATCAGGATCAATGATTTCAAAATAAAAATAGTCACTCCAATAATGGATACCACAGTGGTCATGACAGTCAATGCCAATGCCAGGACCGTAAACCTCAGTTAAACCATAGATATCAAAGATATCCAGATCCAAAATTGAGGCAATGCGCTGCCTCATCTTTTCTCCCCAGCGTTCAGAGCCAAAAATACCTACACGCAGGGAAATCCGGTCTTTCAAATTGCGCCTGCCTATCTCTTCTGCCAGGTAAAGTCCATAGGAAGCAGTTCCTGTAATGACCGTGCTTTTTAAGTCCTGCATCATTTCCAACTGCTTTTCAGTGTTCCCAGGGCCCATAGGGATGGCCATTGCACCCAGCTCTTCTACCCCACTTTGGAAACCGATCCCCGCAGTCCAGAGGCCGTAACCGGGTGTGATCTGAACCCGATCCCTATTTGTTACCCCAGCAAATCTCAAGCAGCGAGCCATCATATCTGTAAAAGCACCTACATCATTTTTGGTATAAGGGATAATAGTCGGCTTACCGGTAGTCCCGGAGGATGAATGGATGCGAACGATCTCCTCCTCTTCGGCTGCACGCATATATTCGAGAGGGTATTCCCGCAGCTCCTGCTTTACTGTAAAGGGAATATGGGAAAAATCTGTGAAGCTTTGAATATCTTCAGGCTTGATGCCTGCAGCATCTAAC
The DNA here is from genome assembly GCA_050949745.1 of Syntrophaceticus sp. Lineage (GTDB taxonomy): Bacteria > Bacillota > DSM-12270 > Thermacetogeniales > Thermacetogeniaceae > Syntrophaceticus. The sequence continues at coordinate 142,087 of JBMNGF010000017.1, forward strand.
TTAGCGCGGTAAAAAGAACTCCGTTTATAAACACGCCTGATTAGCTGCAATAAAGCAGGAAACTGGGACTCTCGCAGTTCTTGAAAACTAATGAGGGAATATTCGGGCACAGTTTTGGCCATTTTCAGCGACCTAGTTAAACCAGGCCGCCCACCTCCTCTCCAAACATAAAAAAATAAAACCAGGCCTGCAAAGCCTGGTTGTTCTCATAGTTCATAGCTTTGCTCAGCTCAACTCTTCTTTTCTCAACTCATCTCTAACTAAGATATTCAATTTTCTTTTTTATACCACAACTATCTGCTTTTAGTCAATGGTCAATATTCCCATTTAATAAGGTATCCACTTTTATTAATGCCACATAAAAATGCCAACTCCTGAATCGCCCCCGGTTACCGAGCTATCACTATTTTATAACACCTTTAAATATTTCTAAATACTTTATCCAAAACAAAGGATTTTCGACTAAAATATTGAATAATTAAAAAAAGAATAGATTGGGGGCAATCATTAGTATGGCGAAAATTATCTTCAGGGGAGGAGTTGGTACTGTCACCGGGTCATGCTATCTATTAGAAACGGAGAGCCTGCGGCTGCTTGTGGACTGCGGCCTGTTCCAGGGAAAGAAAGAACTCCGCACACTCAACTACCGCACCCCTCTGATATCGCTTAAAACTATCGACTACATTCTGCTCACCCACGCTCATATCGACCATTCAGGACTAATTCCACGCTTTTATAAGAACGGTTTTCGAGGAAAGATATTATCCACAAGGGCTACTGTGGAACTCTGCGAGATTATGCTTCCAGATAGCGGCCATATCCAGGAAATAGAAGCAGAATGGAAGAACCGTAAAGCTCAACGCCGGGGGGAAAAGCCAATACCACCCCTTTATACAGCAGAGGATGCCACCAACTGCCTGCAGTGCTTTCAAGCTGTTTACTACGGTGAAAGCATTCAGCTTAATGAACAGATAAGAGTACGTTTTCTTGATGCCGGGCATATTCTAGGCTCTGCAATCATTGAGGTCTGGGTAAAAGAAGGAAATCGTGAGATTAAGATCGTTTTCAGCGGGGACCTGGGCAACAGCAACAGTTCAATCGTTCGCAACCCATTTCAAGTAACAGCTGCAGATTACCTGATCATCGAGTCTACCTACGGGAATCGCATCCACCGATCAATAACAGATCAGTCAGAACGGATCAAGGATATTTTCTTGGATACTATCAACAGAGGAGGAAATGTTATTATTCCTGCTTTCGCAGTAGGAAGAACACAGCAAATCCTTTATACCCTTAACGAGATGATTGAAAATGGTGAACTCCCCCAGATCCCTGTGTTTATAGACAGCCCCTTGGCAGTATCAGCAACTAAAATTTTCAGTGACTGCCGGGAATGCTATAACCAAGAAACACTATGGCTTTTAAGTAAAGGGGATGACCCCTTCTACTTCCCAGGCCTTAAATATGTGCGCAGTGCCGATGAGTCCAGAGCACTGAACAAATTAAAAGGTGGTGCAGTTATTATTTCTGCCAGCGGGATGTGTGATGCAGGCAGGATCAAACATCACCTCAAGCATAACTTGTGGCGCCCGGAGTCTGCAGTGATCTTTATCGGTTTCCAGGCAGAGGGAACCCTGGGACGGCGCCTGATAGATGGGGTCAAAAAGGTAAAAATCATGGGCGAAATGATCAATGTCGCCGCCAAAATCCACTCCCTTCAGGGAGGGTTTTCCGCCCATGCAGACCAGGCAGGACTTTTAAAGTGGGTTTCATCATTTACTAGATACCCCCAGCGCATCTTTGTAGTTCATGGAGAAATTTCGGAATCACAAGCTCTCGCAGATTTATTAACGAATGAAATAGGGATTCCCACCAGCATTCCAAAATTCAGTGAAGAATACCTGTTTGAGACTAGCTATCCAGAATATGTAGACAAAAGGGGTACAGAACCCCGAATTGCAAGTGCATTCGATAAACGACAGCAGCTGTTGACAGCCATCGACCGTTTGGCACAGAGGCTTCCCTCTTTAAGGAGCGAGCTACTATCTGAAGAATATGAAGATGATGAACTGAGAGAACTTGATGAAGTTATACAGACTCTTGAAGAAAGAATCTCCCTACCCTGAAACAGCACTCTGACGCTAAATATCTAGCACAGCCCTGAATATACGGTTGTTTTCATCCGCAGCTAACATCCGGGTGAAAACAACCTTTTCGGTTATCTCCCCCGGTGAGATTTAAAACGTTTAGGGCGACTTTTTCCTTTAGCACTCCGATTATAGCCTTTGTTTCTTGGCATCTTCTTCATCTTACAGGCTCTATCTTCTGTAAGCTTGACAGGTATAGATTCAGGCTCCTTGGTAAGCATCTTCAAAGCTGCCGACAACAGAGCAACCGAATCGGTCTCCTCCAGCATTTCCTTGGCGAACCCACGGTACTGTTCGATTTCAGTTGATTCAGCAACCTGTATCAACTTCTCCATTATCTGATGCTGCTGGCCGGCGATTGCCTCTGCACTGGTTGGAACAGGCCTACGGGTTATTTTTCGCCTTGTTAAAGATTCTATTACCCTCAGATGATGCATTTCCCGTGGGGTTACAAAGGTTATCGCCTGCCCGGATTGACCAAGGCGCCCTGTCCGGCCAATCCTGTGGACGTAGCTTTCCGGATCTTGAGGGATGTCAAAGTTGTAAACATGTGTCACACCGCTGATATCCAATCCCCTAGCCGCCACATCGGTAGCCACTAATGTATCTATAATCCCTTCACGAAATTGCCGCATTACTGTATCCCGCATCCCCTGTGATAAATCACCATGTATTCTTTCTGCCGAGTATCCCCGTTTTTTCAAGGCTTCAGCAATTTCATCAACCCGTCGCTTGGTACGCACAAAAACAATAGCCAATTCTGGCAACTGTATATCCAGTAAGCGGCAGAGCACATTAAACTTTTTATCGTCAGAGAATTCCATATAGTACTGTTCAATGCTTGGAACCGTCAACTCTTTGGCCTTAATACCGACAATTTCCGGCTCCTTCATAAACCGTTGGGCGATCTTCTGAAGTGATTTGGGTATGGTTGCAGAAAAAAACATGGTCTGACGTTTGTCAGGTGTCTCCTGAAAGATTTTTTCAATGTCTTCGATAAAGCCCATATTAAGCATCTCGTCGGCCTCATCCAGTACAATGACCTTGATCTGCTGCAAGCGAATCGTTCTGCGACGGATATGGTCTAATAAACGACCGGGTGTACCCACAATAATGTGCGGCCTTTTCTTCAATGCCTTGATCTGGCGATCAATATTCTGCCCACCATAGATGGGAAGCGCTCTGATTCCCTTAAACTGTCCGATTTTATACAATTCCTCGGCTACCTGGATAGCCAATTCACGGGTCGGGGTAACCACAATCCCCTGTATGTGTTCCTGCTCAAGGTCAAATCGCTCCACCATGGGAATGCCGAAAGCAGCTGTCTTTCCGGTTCCTGTCTGAGCCTGTCCGATCAGATCCTTTCCCTGCATGGCAACAGGAATAGCCTGCTGCTGGATGGGAGTCATCTCCTCGAAACCCATTTCATTAACTGCCTGCATTACCTGGGAACTTAATCTTAATTCATCAAATGCCAACATATTTTCCTCCGTATTTTATAACAATTATTTTAACAAATTTAGCATCTTTTATACTATTGGTCACACCACAATTAAGTATTGACAAATATTAAAAAAATAGTCCTTCATATCACCAAAAAACCTAGTAATATCAAGGACTCCAGCGATGTTGATTTTTCTCCTCTGGCGTCCCAGGAGGGATTCGAACCCCCGACCTACGGATTAGAAGTCCGTTGCTCTATCCAGCTGAGCTACTGGGACATAATGGTGTAAATAAAATGGAGCGGGTGATGGGAATCGAACCCACCCGACTGGCTTGGAAGGCCAGGGCTCTACCGCTGAGCTACACCCGCTTGTTTTTGCGATGCTATTTTAACATATTAAACACATCTCCACAAGGTTTTGTACAATTGGTCGGGGTGGGGAGATTTGAACTCCCGACCTCTTGGTCCCAAACCAAGCGCGCTACCAAACTACGCCACACCCCGTATTCAGCAAGAATTAGTATAACACTTATTCGCCGTTCTTTCAACAATAAATTAACTGCCCTCCTCGAGCAGTTGCACAAGAACATCCCGCATTCCCCTGATGGCCTGGGCACGGTGACTGATGCGATTCTTTACCTCTGGGCCCAGTTCCGCAAATGTCTTCCCCAGCGACGGAATCAAAAAAAGGGGATCATAACCGAAGCCCTTAGTGCCCTTGGGTTGAAAGGCGATCCTTCCTTCGCAGATACCTTCACTCAAAAACTCCCTTCCCTGGAGAGTAACTAAAGCGATCACACAGCGAAAGCGCCCACCTCTCTGCTGCAAAGGAACTCCCTCTAAAGCTTGCAGCAGTTTTTTATTATTTGCTTGGTCATCATTCCCATGTCCGGCATAGCGTGATGAATAAACTCCCGGAGCTCCCTGAAGGTAGTCTACCTCCAATCCGGAATCATCTGCCAGAGCAATTACCCCAGCAGCCCTAGCAGCAGCCCTAGCCTTGATCAGGGCGTTTTCCCGAAATGTTTGACCAGTCTCCTCAACATCAGAAATATCGCTGAAATCGTGATCTATAAGGGAGACGATCACCAGAGGTAAATCACTCAGCAGTTGACGATATTCCTCGATCTTACCTGCGTTCCTGCTGGCAATCAGAACTTTATTCATTGAGAACACCCAACATTTCCTTTTGGTAAGCAACTAACTGCTGTATACCCTCTGCTGCCAGATCGATAAAACTATCGAGCTCCTCCCTGGTAAAGGGCATACCTTCAGCAGTGCCCTGCACTTCGACAAAGCGGCCATCTCCGGTCATCACCACATTCATATCCACCTCTGCCATAGAATCCTCGGCAAAACAGAGATCAAGCTGCAGCTGTTCTTTCACCTTGCCTACACTCACAGCTGCCAAATAATCGCTTACAGGCAGTCTATCCCACTTTTCCTTATCTTTCAATATACGCAGGGCATCCACTAAAGCGATGAATGCTCCGGTGATAGCTGTTGTCCTCGTACCACCATCTGCCTGAATCACATCACAGTCAATCCAGATAGTATTTTCTCCTATACTCTCCAGATCAACGACAGACCTCAAGGCTCTTCCAATAAGACGCTGTATCTCAGATGCTCTTCCATTTATTCTGCCCCTTGTGCTATCTCGAGGAATACGGTTTTCGGTAGAACGGGGAAGCATACTGTACTCAGCTGTCACCCAACCTTTTCCAGTACCTTTTAAAAATGGAGGCACCCTATCTTCTATACTGGCAGAGCATACCAACTTGGTATCCCCCATCTCAATAAGGACAGAACCTTCGGCATATTTCAAATAATTACGCTGTATTGTTACTGGTCGCAATTCTCCTGGTTTTCTACCATCAGGGCGCATTTCCATCATCTCCTGACTCTTATTATGCCATAATAACAAAAAACAACTATTTGCCATAGACTGAAAAACAGGCCGGTGTTATTGGAGGTGACAGGCATCTTTACCCTGATTATTTAAAGAAATCTGGTGCACTTTAAAGGGAAAAGAACCGAGAAAACCCTTACCGACAGTGTAGAATGAAGTAACCGGACCGCTTGCATAAAAGAGATGCTGCGAAGTTTTTTCGCCCTGTCCATTAAGAGCCAAAATTTCAGCCAAATGGCAGACAACCTCCTCAGCCGGATCTACAAACTGAACAGCATCTCCCATAATGTGCCTGATCACCGGAGTGAGAAAAGGGTAATGTGTACAGCCGAAAACCAAAGTATCGACATCTGCCTCCTGAAGAGGCTTAAGATAAGCTCGTGCAATCTGATACGCTTCTCGTGTTTCATATGTCCCATTCTCCACAAGGGGAACAAAAAGGGGACAAGCTTGGGAAAAAACCTGCACATCCCCATTACCTGATTGAAAAGCGCGTTCATAAGCGCCACTTTCGACTGTGGCCTTTGTGGCCAAAACACCGACCCTTTTATTCCTGGTTTTTTTTAGAGCACCATGAACTGCAGGTCCGATCATTCCAAAGACAGGAACCGGAGATTTTTCCTGTAAATAGGAAAGGGAAACAGATGAACTGGTATTACAAGCAGCGATAACAGCTTTGACCCTATGGCTCAGCAAAAAATCTACAATATCTAATCCAAAATGAATTATTTGCTCAAAACTGCATGCCCCATATGGTAAGTGAGCAGTGTCTCCAAAATAAATGATTTGCTCCTGTGGGAAACGCTTCCACAAGCTTTTAACTACTGTTAAGCCGCCCACACCGGAATCAAAAACTCCAATGGGCTGCGTCTTTTCCAATGACGTTCATCTCCATTCCTTTTTCTTTTTCACAGCAAAATGACACCTTAATGAAAGAAATTCTAATAGATTATACCATAAACAGCATTTCGGCGGGGTAATCCAATCCCGGGAAAATCGCCGGTTAGCAATACTTATTATTTTTTACCTAATGTGTGATATATTGTGTAACTATTCATTATTTTCTTTATATGGCATAATATTAGCTCTTAATAATTATTTCTGTAGTTGTACAGAATCCGTATGCACAATATACTTTAGAATGAGGAATATCTATACAATTTTTCTCGCTAACCTCTCACAAATATAATTATTCACATCATATTACCCTATTCAGCCTTCCTGATTTTTAATTCTAACTATTATTTATTTATTAAATAAGTCCACATTTTTCCCATACCAAGATAACTCATTGCCTTTTAGAGGAGGTGGTAGATGGTATATCGGAAAGCAATTTTTTTGTATACATAAAAAAAGGAGGTGCTTTGTATGTCTAACAGTAATGCTCCTACAGAAATGAGTCAAATTCAGTCAACCGCAGATCCATCACCTTTGGGGTTAGGCGCTTTCGCCTTAACCACCTTTGTACTCAGCGTAGGCAATGCCCAGCTGATACCAGATGAAGCAAAGCCTGCCTTCCTAGGCCTCGCCTTTTTCTACGGCGGCCTGGCACAGCTGCTAGCTGGTATGCAAGAGTTTAAGAAGAATAATGTTTTCGGGGCCACAGCTTTTTCCTCATATGGAGCCTTCTGGCTTTCATTGGCAACACTTACACTTTTTGAATTTATCGGTGTTATCAACTGGCAGGGGCATATGGGTACAGCAATCGGCTTCTTCCTGCTTGGATTCACAATTTTCAATACATATATGTGGTTTGCATCATTCAGAACCAGTGTCGCAGTATGCGGCGTCTTTACTACATTAGAGATCACTTTTATTCTGCTGGTTCTGGCTGAGTTCGGTATTATAAGCTCTGTCTCCGGTGGTATAATGGGTATCGTTACAGCTGCAGTAGCCTGGTATGCTTCTGCAGCAGGAGTCATAAATGAGGTTAATAAGCGTACAGTTCTGCCTGTAGGCCCTTTAGGAAAATAGACAGGGCTTTCCTGCGCTCTTAATCGCAGATGAATACTAGCAAAAATAAGAACCGGCTATGATAAGCCGGTTCTTATTTTGATTGAGGCAACACGAGTCACCTTTCCATTTAGTTCTTGACAAAAGACAGATCCCGCTGGAGAGGGACATCAACTGGAATATGCCCTGCAAAGGTCTTATTGATCTGCCCATCCACTAAAATCTGAACCTTTTGAACAGTAGAGAATTCGGTCAGGGTGTTGACAATAGCGTAAACCGCCAGTGCCTCCTCTTTGGGGGCATTCTCCGCAATCTGTGTAGCCTTCTTGTTCAAATCGACAACACAGGTTCCATCAGGCTTTATATTGAGTTCATTCACCTCTGCACCCTCTGGAAGAGCTGAGATATACTCCCCTTCTGCTTCCCCCTGTAAAAGTGCATCCAGCGTTGTCTTTGCTATACCGGTTACCTTAGGAACATCCTTGGTCACCGGAACCAGGCAGCTGTTATCCGCATCCTTAAAATAAAGAGTCACCTGCTCGGTTTCTTGTTTCTCAGGAACAGCGGCTTCTTCACTTTCAAACTCTAAAATTCCGTCTTCAACTGCCGGTGTCGGGGTCTGTTCAGAGGACGAACCCAGCTTCTCGGTGAGGCCGCACCCCCCCACCATAAGAAATGCCGCAGTTAATACCGTTAAAACGATAAAATATAGGTATTTCCTGCGCCGTTCATTTTCCTGCACTTCCAGACGCTTAAAATCCCATGACATCTAATAACCCTCCTCCCTTTTTATGGTTTAGCTTCCTTGATAAACCTATGCCGGGTGAGGGTATTTTATTCCATTTATTCTTTCAAAACATTTCAATCCAGTAGTCAAGTATCTCATACTCCCCTTGCTTTTCAAGAAACTTGACCACAGAATTCAGAAGCTGAAAAGTGTGTTTTCTCTCATTGGACACACAAACAAAGGCCACCGTTGAGCGCTGCCAGATATCCTGCTTATCTATCTCAGCTATTGAAACATTATGATGAGCTTTAACCCTATCCATCAAACTCTTCAATATGCTTCGCTTATCCTTCAGGGACTGGGCCCCTCCAATATATAATTCAATTGTGCAAAGGCCGATAACCATTATCATCCCTTCCTTGAAATGCGGGAGAGATGCGGAGACAGTTCTAGGGTCTCACCCACGTCCAACTTGCGGTCCTGTTGCACCCACATACAATATGTAGCAGAAGGGAAAGAGGGAAGCAAGGGGACGTTCTTTTTGCTTCCTTCCTTCAATTTAGCTAACATACAACAGGAACCGTCCCACTGTATTCCTGCTTCTTCAAAACATTTTCCAGCGGTAGAGGGCATAAGCAGATGCTCCGGCGATCCCCAAAGTTATGCCCATAATCCCTACAAAAGCAAAGGGTGAATTCTGGAAAGGTAAACCCACATTCATCCCATAAATGCTGGCGATAATTGTAGGTAGAGAGAGCACAATCGTCACCGAAGTGAGAAACTTCATGACACTGGTCATGTTATTGGATATAAGTGCCGCATAGGCATCCATTGAGCCTGTTAAAATGGAACTGTATATAGAACTCATCTCGATAGCCTGCCTGTTTTCAGTTATAGCATCCTCCAAAAGGTCTTCATCCTCAGGATACATTTTGATCAACATCGATGCCGGGGCATCTTCAGCTTTCACCAACTGGGTACGTGTCAGCTTTTCCATGACGATCCCATTAGCCCGCAGTGATGTGGTAAAGTAGACCAGACTTTTCTGAATATCCAGAAGTTGAAGAAGCGCCTCATTTTTCATGGAGTGAGAAAGATGATGCTGTAGTTCTGTGCTCCGGTCATCCAAGATACGCAGATAGTTCAGATAGAGTGTCGCTGTCTTGATCAGAATTAAGAGCAGAAAGCGTGTTTTCTTAAATGTATACAACACAGGCATCTTCAGCATCTGCGAGAAAATCGGGTGGTCATCTAAACAAACGGTAACCAGATAGTCCTTTGTCACGATAATTCCCAGAGGGATAGCGTCATAAGCCTCTGCTCCTTTTTTCCCTCTGGCCACAGGTACCTTAATAATAATAAGGATCTGGCCAGTTTCCATTTCAATACGCGGCCTTTCCTCATCATCAAGCGGATCCTTTAAAAAGTCCCGGGTGATTCCTGTCTTCTCGCTCACCATCTGTATCTCTTCTTCAGTAGGGTTAATCAGGGAAAGCCATGATTTTCCGCAAATCTCGGCACTCTGTACAACCTGACCATCTTCTACATTACGATAAATCCTCAACATCTTTCTCACCATCCTTTCCCAAGTTATGACTCTATCTGTATACTCTGTTAAGCATAGCAGAGCCTTTCATTGGGTGCAAGCAAAGAGTGCTGCACAAGGATTGGGCTCCGGCTTTTCCGGGAAATTGCTGGGTTTCTATTAAAATCATTTCTCAATAGAACGAAGGGTTTCTTAGAGAGAATAGAGAATATTTGTTAATAATATTGAACTTTAATCAGAAAGGAGCATGTAAGACTATGAAAATCGATGTTCATGTCCATATTCTGGCACCTGACTTTATTAAAGATATAAGAAAAAACATGGAACGGGACGAACACTTCAAACTGCTGCACGATAACCCGAAGGCCAAGTTCGCCACTGCTGAGAGCACGCTGGAGAATATGGATAAGACAGGAATTGACATATCAATCGTCTTTGGTTTTTGCTGCCTTGATCCAGGTATGGCACGGGAAACTAATGACTACATCATCGAAACTATCAATAAGTACCCTGACCGTTTTATCGGTTTTGCCCTGGTAAACCCAAAAGACCCGGGTATGGAGAAAGAACTGATCCGCTGCCGTGAAGCTGGCTTAAAAGGTGTAGGAGAGGTGATCCCTGCATCACTGCATATGGACATTTCCGACCAAGAGCAGGTTAAAAACTTCACAGCAGTATGCCAGGAGTTAGATCTGCCAATTTTGATGCACACCAATGAGTTGGTAGGGCATTACTACCCAGGCAAAGGCGAAATGGGACCAGAACAGGCCTACCAATTTGCCATCAATAATCCGGACAATAAGATCATCTTCGCCCATTGGGGGGGCGGTCTTTTTGCCTATGAATTGATGCCAGAGGTGCAGAAAGCTTTAAAGAATGTCTATTATGACACTGCGGCCTCCCCTTTCCTGTTCCGCCCTGTTGTTTATGAAACAGCACGGTTAGCTGGGGTACTGCCAAAGGTAGTGCTGGGCAGCGACTACCCACTCCTCTCACCATCACGCTATTATAAAGAATGGGATGCCACCGACCTCAGCGAAGAAGAAAAAGACGGGATCTGTGGGGGGAATGCTGCACGCTTCTTGGAATTAGTTCCACACAAGAGCTGAGAATAGTCTATATTATTTGCAAATCGCTATCCAGTGAGCAGGAAAACAAGGGATAAATGTTGAAGTAAAGTAAATCTTGGCGATTTTAGCAATCTATATCTATATTTATAAGGAGAAAAAAATGGCACAGGAGATATATTTCGAGATAATCGCTCTATTGCTGCAGGATTTTCCTGAAAGTTTGGTGATGACGCTTTTAATTTTCAGTCTGGCAAAAGTAAGGTACGAAACAAAACCGATCCTCTGCATCACAACACTGATGGCTGTTACCAATCTACTTGTACGGCAGCTACCAATTGCATTTGGGGTGCACACAGTTATCCTCATCTTTGCTTTTGCCATCTTTACTAGGCTCTTTACCAAAGCACAGATGAGCAAGATCTTCCTTTCATTACTTTTTGGGATGGCTATTTTAGTGGCAGCTGAAATGATTTACGCAGAGCCCTTATTTAACTGGACAGGCATGACCTATGAGGAGTGTTTTGCTAACCCCCTCTTAAGAGCAGTCTTTGCTATTCCAGGAGAACTGACTGTTCTTCTGGTAGCTCTTGTAATCAATCACTATAATGTTAAAAAGAGAGGCTTTTAAAAAATGTTTAACCTGACCAGAGCAGCTGAATATCTACAAAAGCAGCTCGGGCTCAGCCAGGATGAAACAGAGCTTATCCTTTATGGCCTGCAGGTTCTCACTTACAGTTTAGCAGGTATTCTCACCATCTGCCTGATGGGCTGGCTCCTGGGGTGCTTGTGGGCAACTATCGCTGTGGCCCTGACCGCAGGATCCTTGCGGCTTGTTTCCGGAGGTGCCCACAGCAGATCACCACTGCTCTGCAATATGCTGGGGATGCTAGTTGCCCCTTTTTTGGCTAAGCTGGCTGTTTATGCCGCACCACAGCTATCCACTTCTGTGCTCTTTGTTATAGTACTGCTAGGTGCGCTCCTATCTTTATTTACCTTTTACAGTTTAGCCCCTGTGGATTCAGCGGCCAAACCCATCACAGCAGTTGAGGAGCGCCGTAAGTTTAAGCAATTATCTATGGCTCTTACCTCTCTAATCACCTTGGGACAGGTAATCCTACTGATTTCGGGTAACTCCCCGACCCTGACCTTGGCAATGAGTTTTGGCACCTGGTGGCAGGCCTTTACCTTAACCAGGGCAGGCCACCGATTTGCTTCTATAGTAGATAGTCCTTTTTTGAAGGAGGTGTAAGGTATGAAAAAAATATTGTCCGCATGTAGCAGTGTTCTCGCTTTAGTCGCTCTAATTGGTGTACAACCGTGCTGTCTTTGGTTGTTTCATCAACCAGAAATGCCCACAGCACTGAGGAAGTAAATTATGCAGTATTCTGGCCGAAGCCGGCATCTGGATAACCCCGGATGCCGGCTTCGGTGAGAATATAGATTTATCAAAATGCTGGAAACAGGAGCAAGATAATGCGAAACTGGGAAAAGAAGAGAAAAGATGATATATCCGAACATGTGCTGGTAACCCATATTGCCTGCCTTTTAATCTTCTTAATGATTACCTTTATATACTTTGATCTGCAAATACAGCCAACAACTAGCAATATTACCCAGATATCATTATTAATGGTTTTTTTCTGTCTCGCCACCATCCTCTACATCTCCCGCTACCTGCTCTCAAAAATCCCTGCCCTCTCCCATGTCAAAATAGAAGAGATACTGCTGCTGGTCATCATCTTTCCTTTATCCCTGGCCTTTATCTGGTACAGCGGCGATTTTATTGGGGCCAAGGTGTTGATCATCATACCGGTGATCATTGCCGCAACAGCTTTTGGCAAAATGGCTGGATTGGGAGCAGCACTGCTGGCCAGCATTCTAATGTTTTTCATCGATTACAAATTATTCCCAGAGCTGCCGGCAGATATTTTTCAGGCAAGTCTGATCGTTTCTTCGGTCTCTATAGTCTTAGCCTGGCTGGTAGGTGGGCTTTTAGAAGCAGAAAGAAAGACCCAGCAGGATCTGGTCGAACTTGCCGATTACGATCAGCTGACAGGGCTGTACAACCACAGATATCTGCAGGAAAATATCGCACTTTCTCTTCAGGAAGCAGAAAAGAGTGGTGCTCCTCTATCCCTGGTGATGCTCGACATCGATCAATTCAAATATTACAATACCCTATACGGCTATGGAAAGGGTGATCAGCTGCTGGCAGCTATCGGAGCTGTTTTGGCCAAGTCGTTACCTGAACCGTCCTATGCTGCGCGATACGGAAGTGATGAATTCATGCTGGTGCTGCCGGGGAAGGAAAAAAGTAAGCTGAGCAATGTTATAGAAAAGATCAAAAACTTGATCTATCAGGAAGCAGAACGAATCTTCCCTGCAGAGCACTCCCAACCCTTCTCTATCTCTATCGGCATAGCCAGCTATCCTGAGGACCGGGATGCTGCCGTGCCACTGATCAGAACCGCAGAGGATGATCTTTATCGAGCGAAATACAGCAGAGGCACAGATTATCTCTACCAATCGGTGTTATGTGAGATCAACGCCTTGAAAATAACCGAAGCTTTCCCTGCTTTGCAGTCACTGATTTCTTTGGTCAACCTTAATGACCGTTATACCTTTGGACACTCAGAAAGGGTAATGGCCTATTCCCTCTCCCTAGCAGAGGAACTGAAACTTCCGCAAGAAGACCTGGATCTGCTCCGCTACGGGACCTCACTGCATGACATCGGTAAAATAAAAATAGACACCAACCTGCTTAATAAACCTAGCCCTTTAAACAAAGAGGAATGGGAAACTATGCAAGCACATACCATCTGGGGCGCCCAGCTGGTAGAAACACTTCCTGCCTTCAAAGATGTGGTTCCCCTGATCCGTTCCCACCATGAAAACTATGACGGCAGCGGGTACCCTGACGGTTTAACAGGTGAGGAAACACCCTTACTTGTACGTATTTTGCGCATAGCTGACAGCTTTGATGCCATGACAACTGACCGTCCCTATCGAAAAGCCTTAAGCTTGGCTGAGGCCTGCCAAGAACTCTATAAAAATGCAGGCACCCAGTTCGACCCACAGCTGATTGAACCCTTCATCGCTTCTGTAAAAAAGCAGTATTCAATGCGCCTATTAGGTTAGAACACCAAACCCATAGAATATCGGAATATTTCTCACGAATCTGGTAAATATTTTTATTAGGCTGGGAAGATTTTAGCCGGATCACGTTTTACTTCCAATTTCTTCAATACTATGTTATTATAACCTTTAAAGGAAGTGATTTCATGAAAATACTACTGGTTTACCCAAAACACCTTGACAGTTTTTGGAGCTTCAAACATGCCCTCAAGTTCATTGACACCAAGGCTGCCCTTCCTCCCCTTGGGCTTTTGACCATCGCTGCCATGCTGCCGAAGGAATGGGAAAAAAAATTAATCGATATGAATGTGACGAATCTCCAAGATGATAACTTGAGATGGGCAGATTACGTAATGATCAGCGCCATGTCCATTCAGCAGCAATCCGCAAAGGAAGTCATCGATCGCTGCCGTGAATTGGGGGTCAAAACCATTGCCGGCGGCTCTCTTTTTACATCAGAACCAGAAAAGTTTCCCCAGGTGAACCACCTTGTCCTTAATGAAGGAGAACTTACACTGCCATTGTTCTTGGCAGATTTGAAAGAAGGGAAACCACAGCACATTTATACATCTACTCAAAAGCCATCGTTGGACAATACCCCTGTTCCCTTATGGGAACTGATCAAAATGAAAGATTATACAACAATGAGTGCCCAGTTATCGAGGGGATGCCCCTTTGATTGTGAATTCTGTGATATTACTACCCTCTTCGGCAGAAAACCACGCTTAAAACCTACCGACAGATTCATCGAAGAATTGGATGCTCTCTACAATCACGGCTGGAGAGGCGGTGTTTTCATCGTTGATGACAATTTTATCGGAAATAAGGCACGCCTAAAAAAAGAAGTCCTTCCCAAGATCATAGAGTGGATGGACAGACATAATACCCCCTTCTGGTTTATCACAGAAGCATCGATCAACCTGGCAGATGATGATAAACTCCTCCACCAGCTGCAGCGCGCTAATTTTTCGTCAGTCTTTATTGGAATCGAAACCCCTGATGAAGAAAGTCTTCAGGAATGCAACAAATTCCATAACACTAACCGTGACCTGGTGGCCTCGGTAAAAAAGATTCAGAACTATGGTATCCAAGTCACCGGTGGGTTTATTGTCGGTTTTGACAGTGACAACCAATCGATCTTTGACCGCCAGATCAACTTTATTCAAAAAAGTGGCATCGTTACAGCTATGGTAGGTCTGCTCAAGGCACCTGTGGGAACCAAGCTGTTCCAGCGATTAAAAAATGAAAACCGCATCATATCAGACTTCAGTGGTGACAACACCGACCTGTCGATCAACTTCACTCCAAAAATGAACATCCAAAAGCTGACCAATGGATACAAAAAGATCGTTACAACCATCTATGACCCAAAACCTTATTATGACCGGGTTATGGAGTTTTTCAAAGAGTTCAAGCCAGTAACAAAGAAAAACATTTCTATGCTGCGTTTCTGTTATGTTAAAGGCTTTTTTAGAGCAATGTTCATTCTGGGATTTTTAGAAAAAGGACGGCGTCAATTTTGGAGATTTCTTATGAAAACGTTGGTCAAATATCCTCGCTTTCTTCCGGAAGCGATCACCTTCGCTATCTATGGCTTTCACTTTAGAAAGATTTTTCAGTTTCCACAACCGGAAAGCGGCAAATGAATTTCGTAATAATCCCCTTTCTTGCCTTAGACTGTTTTTCTGATAAAATGAAGGTAGAAAAAGTCCGGCAGTCTGCCGGTGGATAAGGGAGATGAAGATATTGTATTGGGAACAAAAAGGACCAGCCAATACAGAAGCCGTTGCCAAACTTGCAATTCAAAGGGCTAAAGAGCTTAAGATCAAACATATTGTAATTGCATCAAACAGTGGTGCTACAGTAGAAAATTTCCTCAATCAGGGTTTTGAAATTACCTGTGTTACTCATCACGTTGGGTTCGCGGCCCCTGGTGAGGATGAGATGCCTGCCGCAACCAGGCAAAAACTTTCTGATAATGGTGTCCAGATATTGACTACTACCCATCTGATGGCTGGTTTGGACAGAGCACTCCGCAACAAATTCGGAGGTGTCTACCCGGCGGAGATCATAGCCCAAACTCTGCGGATGTTAGGCCAGGGAGTCAAGGTCTGTGCAGAGATCTCAGGGATGGCTCTTGATGCCGGTATGATCCCTTATGGTGAAGAGGTGGTCGCTGTAGCTGGTTCAGGAACCGGTGCAGACACAGCAATTGTAATTACCCCGGCCCACTCCAACAATTTTTTTGATACAAAAATCAAAGAGATCATCTGTAAGCCCAGGGAGTTTTAACGACTCCCTGTCGCTTTTTTCTGCACTCCACTGTGAGTCTCAATATAATAGTCTTTTTTAATCAACAGTTCGGAGACAGGCACAATTTTATAACCCTGTTTTTTCAGTTCTTTTAATATAATTGGGAGCGCTTCCGGAGTATATTTGGCATTATTATGGAAAAGAACGATAGCCCCGGGATGAGCGTTTTTGACAACCCGATCAACAACAGCCTCCACACCCTGCTCCTGCCAATCCAGAGAGTCCACACTCCACTGAATCACTTCATACCCATTATCACGTGCAGCTTTAATGTTGATATCGTTATACTCCCCAAAGGGTGGACGGAAAAGGCGGGTACGCTTTTTCGTGAGATTGTAGATCATTTCCTCATTATCCTTCAATTCTTTAAGAAATTCTTCTTTTGAAAGCGCATTACAGTGAGGATGGGTATTAGAATGGTTTCCTAGTTCATGGCCTGCCTCGGCGATAGTTTTGACCATTTCCGGATACTCTTCTACCCAGATACCTGTGAGAAAAAAAGTCGTCTTTATATTATTTTCTTTTAAAATTTTGAGAAGGGTTGGCGTATAGTCAGCCCCCCAGGCCGCATCAAAAGAAATGGCCAACTTCTTTTCTTTGATATCCACCGCATAAATCGGCACTTCCCGTTTATTAGCGTTAAACACCCCTGACACCTGGCCATACAGCCCTGACAAAAGAATAACACTGGCCAAAACAATTAAACAAATACCCCACATTAACAGACGACGATAACGCAAAATAATATATTTCACTGATTCACCTCCCTCTCTTGACAATATTTTATTCCCGGTCTTGGGCATTCATGCTCTCCGTCTTTCCCTAATTGCTGACGACCTCCCACTTCTCACATCTCATTGCTTGCTGCCATTATATGGATATTTATTATAACGGCAGGAACTAAGATTGTTTTGCAGAATTAACAACCATAAAGAGAATTGTTTGGGAGATGATGGAATGGCTAAACACTGCCACTGTCAGAAGCTCAATACCGAGGACTGGCATGAAAAGGAGCATCTTTGGGAGGAACCCCGCTTCTTTTATCGGGTCACCACACGCATGGCTTTTCATCAACCATTTTCTTATAATGAAGATATTGCCCTAGCTATGGCTGAAGCCAGCAGCAAAGGATATATCGTTAAACAAAATGCTCTAATACTCCTGAAAAGCGGCCTTTTTAAAGGTGAGCTTTTTGTGGAAATACACCCGCCCCGAGACAATGAGGGACATAAAAAGGATATTTCCTGTCTCCAACTGCAGGGCAGGTTTTATTCTATAGTTGTCCAATCACCTTTGATGCGAATGGGAAAAGACATAGATAGGTTAACGAGAGAGCTCAAAAAGAATGGAAAAAATGTCAAAGGCATCTACCTCTGTCTCATTACATGCCCCTCCTGTATAAAAGAAAAAGGAAACCAAACCGTGATCATAGCCCACCTGCAATGATGCCAACGATGATAAAATCTTCACAAACCCCCTCTTTTTTCATAAAAATATGCGTTTTTAAAAAAAATTTGGGTATAATGAGTAAAAAAGTATTGACAAGTGGCCCCTTCATTTGTATTATTTATCATAGATTTTATTAGCACTCCTTTTTAATGAGTGCTAATGCATCATAAAAAACATATTATTTTAACTATTTGAGGAGGGTTGTTTAGATGCTAAGACCACTAGGTGACCATGTTCTGGTAAAACCTCTCTCTAAGGAAGAGAAGACTGAAGGAGGTATCTACCTGCCAGACACTGCAAAAGAAAAACCTCAAGAAGGGGAAGTCGTCGCGGTAGGACAGGGCCGGATGTTGGATAATGGTACACGCGTCGCCCCTGAAGTAAAAGCAGGTGACAAGGTTATTTTTTCAAAGTATGGCGGTACTGAGTTCAAGATTGAAGATGAAGAATATCTGATTATGCGAGAAAATGACATTCTTGCTATTAAGGAATAAGGTACAATAAGGAGGTTTGTAGATAATGCCAGCAAAACAGATCGTCTTTGATATGGACGCCCGCAAAAAACTGGAAAAGGGCGTAAATATCGTAGCCGAAGCAGTAAAAACTACTTTGGGACCCAAAGGTCGCAATGTGGTTTTAGAAAAGAAATTTGGCTCCCCTACAATTACCAAGGACGGAGTAACTGTTGCTAAGGAAATCGAACTGGAAGACGCTTTTGAAAACATGGGAGCCCAGCTCTGCAAAGAAGTCGCATCCAAAACTAACGAAATCGCCGGTGATGGTACCACAACAGCGACAGTGCTTGCCCAGTCTATCGTCTCTGAAGGCCTGAAAAACGTCACAGCAGGAGCAAATCCGATCTTTTTGAAGCGCGGCATCGACATGGCAGTCGAAAAAGCTGTAGATGAAATGAAGAAGATGAGCACCCCGGTGGAAACCAAGGAATCCATCGCCAATGTTGCTGCTATTTCTGGTAACGATCAGGAGATCGGCGGTTTAGTAGCTGATGCCATGGAAAGAGTCGGTAAAGACGGGGTAATCACAGTTGAAGAATCCAAAGGGATTGAAACCCTAATTGAGGTTGTGGAAGGAATGGAATTCGACCGGGGCTACATTTCTTCTTACTTCGTCACCAACAATGAAACAATGGAAGTAGAACTGGAAGACCCCTATATACTCATCTATGAAAAGAAACTCTCTGCGGTTGGCGACATGCTCCCCTTACTGGAGAAAGTTGTCCGCACAGGTAAACCATTCCTTATTATCGCTGAGGATCTGGAAGGGGAAGCCCTAGCAACCCTGGTAGTCAACAAACTGCGGGGTGTTCTGAAGTGTGCAGCAGTCAAGGCTCCGGCTTTCGGTGATCGCCGCAAGGCCATGCTGGAGGATATCGCTATCCTTACAAACGGCACCTTCATTTCTGAGGATATGGGTTACAAACTGGAGAATGTTGAGATCGACCAACTCGGCCGTGCCAAGAAAGTTAAAATCGACAAAGAAAACACCACTATTGTTGAAGGCTACGGCAGCAGTGAAAACATTGAAAAACGTGTCAACCAAATCAAGCGGCAGATCGAAGACAGCACCTCTGAATATGACACCGAAAAATTACAGGAACGACTGGCTAAGTTATCAGGCGGTGTTGCTGTAATTAAGGTAGGTGCCGCAACTGAAACTGAGCTCAAAGAGAAAAAGCATCGTATCGAAGATGCCCTCTCCGCTACCCGTGCAGCTGTTGAGGAAGGAATTATTCCCGGAGGCGGTACAGGTCTGGTAGACATCATTGCCTCTCTAGATGAAATTGAGGCAGAAGGGGATATGGCAGTAGGCATCAAGATCGTACGCCGTGCCCTGGAAGAACCGCTGCGCCAGATCGCTGAAAACGCCGGACTCGAAGGGTCAGTGGTTATAGAGCATGTCAAGAACTCAGGGCCTGGCCAGGGATTCAATGCCCTCACCGAGGAGTATGCAGATATGGTGAAGGAAGGTATCGTTGACCCACTGAAGGTAACCAGAAGCGCCCTGCAGAACGCAGCCAGCATTGCCTCAATGCTCCTAACCACAGAAGCATTGATCGCTGAAATCCCAGAGAAAAAGGATGCTATGCCAGCGATGCCACCTGGAGGTATGGGTGACATGGGCGGCATGGGCATGATGTAAATAAGCGCTGTCATAAAAGAGTCCCTGATTATCCCAGGGACTCTTTATTTTTTTCCAACGACTAACCGAAAGACAGAAGTCGGAAGCCGGAAGTCTGAAGTGTCCTTAAGCTGCCCTTATTGTGTAAGAGATGGCATATATAGCCCGGCAATATTTACGACTTACTTTAGATAACATAGTTTTTCAGCCACCAATGACTAACCACTAACCACCTTTATATAACTGCGCACCTTTTCAACAGCATCCTGGTACTCCCAGGTGTCAAGATCGATAACGAACACATCATCCCGCTCTCGAACCGCGTTCAGAAAAGGGTTTTCTTTCTTTTTGATGACACCCAGCACTGATACAGGTGAGTCAAGCAGCTTCTTCACCATACTTCGGAAACGCGGAGCATGCTGCTCCACCTTGCCCAGTTCGTCCATCAAGACCAGTTTCTTTTCACTATTGATCGCCCGCTCCAGGATGTCGGCTCCTGTCTCTTCGAATGTTTTTACACTAAAATCCCACTGGCCATCATCACTGAGATAAACAACCAAATCCTTTTCTTCATGAATTGAATTTATTTCTTTTTCTAAAACATAGTCCTCTCTATTCGCAATCTCCAGCATCTTAAAGCCACAGTTTTCCCCTGAGCAAAAAAGACGCTGAACGAAATACCCCCCCACATCATCCAGGTAAGGTGTGATTTCCTGTTTGATCAGGGTGGATTTACCACATTTTATTCTACCGGTTAAAAAAAGGTTGCTTGTCATCATAGCCTCCCTAATTAGTCGTTGGTGGTTGGTAGTTGGTAATTGGTCGCAAACATATTATGAATGCTTTAACTGCCATTTCGCTAACACTTTTTGATAATCCTTCTCTGTATCGATATCCAAGGATTGGTGTGCTGGAATAGGGGGAAAAGTTACAACTCTATCACTGTATTTTTTTATCAACTGCCTGCCACCGGTATCACCTGTTAGAGCCATTAATTCCTCTTTTAACTTGATAGCGAAAATTGCCGGCATCCCGTTTTCGGGCTTCAGGATAAGTGGTTTTTTCTCAAGATAGAACTTCAACAGCCGGTTCATGTAATCTGAGGACAATAAGGGCTGGTCTCCAACCACAAACATGATGCCCTTGACATGAGGAGCTACAGCTGCCGCACCTGCAGCAACTGAGGTGCCCATTCCATCCTTAAAACACGGATTATAAATGCACTTTACCGGATAAAAATTTAGGACCTGCTCAATTTTTTGATAGTGGGCCCCCAGGACGACAATGACTTCGCATACCTCTGTCTGGAGAACGTTTGCTGTGACATGCTCGATAACGGTTTTGCTGCCAAGCCTGAGCAGCTGTTTTGGCCTTCCCAGTCTGCGGGAAAGGCCTGCTGCCAGTATCACCGCAGCGATCAAACCACCACCTCCCATACAGGTTCCGGCAACAGTGTTGAGGTAATCAAGACCATCCCCACCTCTGGAATCAGCACTTTTGCAGCCTCTTTGGCTTTATGCAGTAAACCTCGGTTGTCAACTTTATTGAGCACAGGGACAATCCTCATTTCAGCTGATATCTTATTGAGTATTTGCCGATAGTATTTAAACAAGCTCAAAAGAGTAGCAGCAGTTACGGGAGTTCCTATCCTCTGCCCAGATATTTTGGCAGCTATCTGATACCGGTGTACATATTCATCAGACAGGGGCCTGCCAAGAATGTCAACGCCCGCAACCAGGACCACACAGGTTGCCCGCTCAGGCACCTGTGGCTCGAAGGGTGCTGGGGCTTTCAGAATCTTGTGTTTGGCACCATCAGCTTCAACTAAAATATAGTCAAAGATCCCAGAAATAAATAGTCTGTCAATAGCCTCTTTATCCAAACCTTTAACTTTATTATTCCCTGTCAGCCCTCGTGCGGCAGCCAAAACCCTTTCACCGACAGAGGCCTCGATCAATTTCCTACTCAGCTTCTCTTCATCCTGCTCCAGGATCAGCGGACAACAACTAGTTAACTGGGACTCAAACATTTTTGTGCTGGTCGTCACTAAAACTTTTCCACCCCGCTCTGCACATTCGCCCAGCAGTATTTTCATAAGTCCAGTTTTCCCGCCAGCACCGATAAAACACACCAGTTCATTTTTTCCTAGATTTAAAGCGTCGTATAGTTTCATAACTCTAACCTCCTGTGGCAAAGGGTGGCAAGGGGGTGGCAAGGGGACGTTTCGTTTGCCACATTGTAGCAAGAGGACCTTTCGTTTGTCACATTAATAAACCACACGCCTCTTTGCCAATAGATGCTACCGCAACAGTCAAGATAAACCGCAGACTTCCCTCGTTTAACTGACTAAACTTGACGTAAGTCTCCCACTTCTTTAAGCGAGAATCCAACGCAAACTAAGTCATTCATTTGCAGTTCTGGTAGTCTACTTAACTTAAAGTACATAGCAAGCTTCTACTCTAAGTAAATATAGTCCAGAGAGAATTGAAATCACCCTCTGCAACAAAAAACATGCTTCAACCTGCACCACATAATCAATTATAATCTGACAATAAGAGAATTGACAATAAGTTTGAAAAACATATATGCCGAGGACGGTCATTGGGGCTAATCCCCAGTGCATCCTTTGGTAGAACATCCTCATCACAGCTCAAATGGCGAAAATCATCCCTGTATAGCACCCCTGACCTGACTGCTTGAAAGGCAACCGAACCATGTTATCTCGACCATAAGCTGACTGTTGACAAAGCCAATGATTACAACATATAATCATATAAATTCTTACCGAGGAGAGATTATATTAATGCTAAAATTACAGAAAGAGACACTTGCCTGGAACAGCAATGCCAGCATCCCTATAAGATTAGCAACGATCCTGTTAGGCGCTGCCCTTATCGGGCTAGCAGCCCAGGTGAAAATCCCCCTGCCCTGGACACCTGTACCGATCACCGGACAAACCTTCGCTGTGCTTCTTACAGGTGTGCTTTGGGGAGCACAGGGTGGAACATTGGCAGTTACAGCCTACCTGCTGCTGGGATGGATGGGAGTACCATTCTTTGCTGGAACCACAGGCCTAGCAGGCCCTACTGCAGGCTACCTGATAGGGTTTATACCAGCTGCATACTTCACAGGAATCCTCTATAACCGCTTTGCTTGGACAAAACGGCTTACAGGGCTGCTCCTTATCATGACCCTCGCCAACTTTATCTTCATCCATGGTACAGGGCTAATCTGGTTGGGATGTATTACAGGCATCTCTGATATTACTAAACTGCTGACATTGGGAACACTCCCCTTTTTATCAGGTGATCTGATCAAGATTACGGCTGCCGCTGCTATAGCACGTAGTTTCACAACAAGAAAATAAACTTATTAACTTTAACCAGTATTCATTTTAAAGAAGCCCATCCTGATCAATGGATAGGGCTTCTTTGAATTAGCATCAATTCAGATCCTGCTTATTAACTATCTATTACAGCACCTTTTAGCAGTTCATCAAGTTCTTCTTCTGTCAGCTGATAGTGATAGAATTTATCATAAAAATCTTTGGCCTCTTCTTCGATATCATAATCGAAAAGCTCAGGATAGAGCAGCTCTGCTATCCACTTCAAGCCAAGAATACGGTTTACAGACCATGGGCGGTCAAACCAACTAAAGGGACCCTGGGGTATCTGATATACCTGATGCTCCTTTACAGCTTTGATCTCTCCCCATTTGGGATCCTCAATAATCTTAGAGTAACAGCCGCCACGTTCATCACTCCAAGACAATATTATGTCAGGATCCCAGGCCAGTACCTGCTCCAAGGATACTTTAGCCATCCCCTTACCCCCCTCGACAGACACTTCTGCTACATTGACGCCACCCACTAAATCCAGAACCTGTGTATGAATAGATCCCTGTGGATCAGTTTCCAATCCCTCAGCTCCCTCGGCATAATAAACCCTTACCCTTTCATCCTCTGGGATCTGCTCCACTACAGCTGCTACTTCATCTACCGTCTGCCTGCAGTAATCGGCTAACTGCTGTGCTTCAGACTCCATTCCCAGCAGTTCCCCCAGATATTCATAGGTCCTGTCTATTTCAGTTAATTCTCCATCAACAAGGAGCACAGGAATATCCAACTGCTGCTCTATCTGGTCAGCGTTTGACCTTTCTGCATCATTGATCACACCTAAAGAAATAATAATATCTGGGGCGATCTTCAGTATTTCCTCAATGTTTCCCGTACTCTTCGCAAACCAACCACCTAAATTTGGCAACTCCTGGTAGTCAGGCAGTATGTATTTTTTCTCAACAGCACTTAAATCATAATTCCAACCCACCAGTTTTTCCGGACAGAGTGTATAGATCACAATTGTACCGGTAGCACTGGTGCAAAACACCTTATCAATTTTGTCTGGTACGATAAGACTTCTGCCCGCCATATCCTCGATGGTCTTAGTTGTAGAAGATGCCTGAGATTGGATCTCATTATTACCACATCCCAATAGAACAACTGTACATATAATAATAAGAAAACAGACAGTAAGTTGTTTTTGTTTCAATTCTCAAATCTCCTCCCTAAGGTATCCCTTACTCTGGTTCCGCGACACTCCCCGAATTCAGCTCTACTTTCATTTTCTAATGGTGTCGCTGCTTCCTGAGTATCTGAGAAAAACCTTCTTTTTCTAACGACTAACCACCAACCACTAACTTACTATCCACCAACAGCTAGTTCATATCCCACCCCCAGTTCATCTGATTGATGATCAGATCGGGGCGATAATTCCCGCAGAGCCTCAGGAACACATACCTTTACATACTCTCCATTACCCATTGATGCTTTGACGATCTTCACATCCACTCCATAAATCATCTTCAAATTTCTCTCAGTCACCGTTTCCTCTGGAGTTCCCATGCTGAACACCATTCCATCCTTCAATAGCATCACCTTGGTAGCACACAATAATGCATGATTTGGGAAGTGAGAGGACATGATTACAGCCAGGTTGAGCTGGGAAAGCCGTTGGATTTTTTTTAGCACCAGCATCTGGTTGCCGAAGTCAAGATTAGATGTAGGCTCATCCATGATCAATATCTGCGGCTGTTGAGCCAGAGCACGGGCAATTACAACCAACTGTCTCTCCCCACCACTGATCTCCGTATAGAGCTTGTCCCTGAGGTAGCTGATATTGAGAGTCTCCAAGGCCTCTTCCGCTACCTTTACATCTCCCGCAGATGGAGAAGAAAACCTATTCAGGTGAGCAACCCTTCCCATAAGTACAATATCCAGCACAGTGTAAGGAAAAGAAGGGATGTGATCCTGTGGTATATACCCCATCACCCGAGCCAGTTTAGGACGGGACCAACTACTTATATTATTACCATCAACCAGAATCTTCCCACCCTGCAAAGGCAGTAGCCCCAGGATACTTTTGAACAGTGTAGACTTTCCCGAGCCATTGGGGCCCAGCAGGCACATGACCTCACCAGCTTCTATTGTCATTGAGACCCCTTTTATTATTGTCCGGTCACTGTAGCCACAGTTAATACCGCTTAATTCTAATTTCACTGCCATCCCCTCCTTGAGTGCATAAGTAGATATATGAAAAATGGTGCACCAATAATTGAAGTCAAAATACCCAATGGAATTTCCACTGAAGCCATTACACGTGCCAGATCATCTACAAGCAGTAAATATGTGCCGCCGATTATTATAGAAGCCGGCAATAGCACCTTATAATTTGGCCCCACAATCATCCGCGCCAGATGAGGCACAATCAACCCCACCCAACCGATCATGCCGCTGATGGAAACAGCCGCTGAGGTCATCATGGTTGCACAAAGGATCACTATCATCTTCAGCTTCCTGGTATCAAGCCCTAGGGCACTTGCCTCCTCTTCTCCTAACGACAAAACATTGAGCCGCCAGCGGACCAGGTAAAGAACAAACCCACCCGCTAGCATTGGCAGGATAACAGCTAGAACATCTTCACTACTGATAGATGACAAACTCCCCATCAACCAGTAGGTGATCGCAGGTAGCTTATCAAAAGGGTCCGCCATATATTTGAGTAATGATGTCCCTGAAGTAAAAAGTGTCCCGATAAGGATTCCAGAGAGTACTAAGGTAAGTGTAGATTCATGGCGAATACGGCTGCTGACAGCATAAGTGATCAATACAGCCACCAAGCCGAAAACAAATGATAATATTTGGATGCCTGCATAGTTCAAAGAGCAAAAGATTGCCAGTGCTGCACCAAAACAGGCTCCAGCAGAGGCACCGAGAATATCAGGTGAAACCAAAGGGTTTCTAAACATTCCCTGATAGGCCGCCCCAGATGTAGCCAGGGCTGCACCCACTAACACAGCGGCTAAAATCCTAGGCAAGCGCACCTGAAAAACAACAGTATCTAAAGTAGCAGGCCAGGTTTGCTCTAAGGGCAAAAACTTCGCTGCCATCACAGAGAACAGTTCCCCAGGACTGATCGGATAGCGACCAATAGTAAATGAAAGAATGAATATCATTATTGGCAGAGCTAACAATACAGTCCTTTTAAATATGGTGCGAACACCTTTTCGATCCTTGCCGGAAACAACTGCCACTGCTTGACCTCCTTGTTTACTTATTGATAAACATTGATCATCAGTACCTTTTGTTGAATATTATCTCTTGCCCTATTTTTACGAGCTAAAAGGACAAACAACTTAGCTGTTGTAATCTTTTCGTTATGCTTATCTACATATATCGGTGTTATTAAAAGACAGGCTGCAGCAGAGCTATAGGTTTTACCTGTTCTTACCCACATTCTCCATTTAAATACTCCAGATAGAGAGTACACGAACCACCGCAAACCATCTCCAAATCAATAAGTTCCCTTTCCCAGAGAATTGATTCCTCGCTTTTCATGATTTCCAGTGCCTTTTCAGTGGTCGAAAACTCCAGTTCCCCACCCCCGATTGTTCCCTTTACTCTGCCATCAGGGTAAACCAGCATTTTTGCCCCCGCCTTTCTGGGTGTAGAGCCTTTGGTAGAACACATTGTAACCAGCACCCCTTCTCCTTTCCTTTGGTATATATCGACAACCTCTTTGAGCAGACCCGTCATAAAAACGTCCCTCCTAATGTTAACTACTCATTATTTGAGCTTTACTTGCTTAACAAATCATCTATGCTTTGAACTAGCGGTTTACCGGTTCCCCCATTTTCCAAGGCGACCAATTGAGCCATAATGCTGAGGGCGATCTCCTCAGGTGTTTGGCCACCCAGGTCAAGGCCAATAGGCGCAGTTACTTTTTCTAATGTCTTTTTACTGATACCCTCATTTAACAAAGCAGAAAAGTTATTAACAACTTTCCGCTTGCTCCCGATCATACCTATATAGCGGGCATCAGAGTGAATTACATTTCTAAGGCACATCAGATCATCCTCATGCCCCCGAGTCACAATAACAATGCTGGTCATTCTGTTAATGTCCAAATTAAATTCATCATTTTTGAAGACATCCTCAAAGGGAGAGCAGATCATTTGCTTAGCCCGGGGAAAGCGTTCCCTGCTGACCAGTTCTTGGCGATCATCTACAACCACCGTCTCGTACCCGAGTATGGATGCCATCTCCACCAGTGGTAAAGCAACATGTCCCGCTCCGAAGACAATCAGTTTTTTCTGCGGAAAAAATGGCTCCTCGAGCACTTTAGCAGTGCTGTTATCATGCTGGAAAAGTTCTACATGAATAATATCAGTAGATGGCTTTGGCTGAGAAAGAAGCCTTTTGGCCCGGGCAGTCATTTCATTATCCAAGGAGAAGTTCCCTAGAGTCCCATAAACATAGTCTCCGGGGAGTACAAGAAGATGAGAGCCACTGTGTACTGTATAATGATCAGGAGCTTCCAACAACGTATAGAGGATGCCGGGATTCCCTTTATCCAAATTACCCTGCAGCCTCTCGTAAACCAACCGATTGAATTTCTTTGGATCAGGTATCCCTTTTTCCTGCAAGGTAGAGATGGCTTCCAGTACCCCATTACCTATTGCCCAGGCTTTATCTGTAACAGAAAACACAATTTCCCTATTAACTTCTGGGTGTATATCTCCCAGCTTTGCACCCCTGCTCACTGTCAAGCCATCTTTCAACAAACCGCGGACTGTCCCCTTAATTGCGGCTTTGACTGGTACATCACCCACATAACCTACATTATCACCTTTATTAACAGGATCACCGATGTTCAATGCCCCAGTAAAGATCCCCTCTGTTGGAGAACGCAACACTCTTTCCGCTGTATAGCCTTTAACATCACCAGGAATGCCTGTATTAGGAAGAGCCGCTCCCTGATAGATGGGTCTACCCATACTGCTGCCCCTCTTGGTCTCGATTACCGCATGCACATCTACCCCGGCTTCATAACCAGGTCCCAGTGCGATGACTATACCTGCATCTTCGATAGTCGTCCCCAAATTTTTCTTGGTCATGGCAGCATCGATGTAGATAAGTGGAGGGTAGTTCTTCAGGGTTTCCCCTTGAGGGTCGACAATAACAGCAGCCCGTCCTTTGCTGGCAATCTCCAGGGCTTCTCTAAAGTCACCAGCCTTAGAACCCTGGACTCCCTCTATTCTTATTTCTCCTCCATAGACAGCTTCAGCAAAAGATACTTTTCTTCGGACACAGCTGGGTTGGGCAATTTCAGTCATCACAACACGAAAGCCTTCTTTAATCAGAGTTAAGGCAACTCCACTGGCTACATCCCCTGCTCCTTTAATTAACACATAGTTCAACAAGGCCAGTTCCTCCTATGCTAGTTTCTTTATGCTAACATGCCAACTCGTTATACTTTAAATAACATAACGGAAGTATAAATAAACAACAAAAATATTAATAACATAGATAATCACTCAATTGACCAACACCTATGGCTATCGTTTAATATTTTATTATACCCATAACGATACTGCAGAAGTACCATGAAACCATAGCCGTTATGTCTATCAAAGTATACCGTATTGGCAGTAATGTTACAAGACATATAAACGTTATTTTCAACCATCTCACTAAGCATTTCCTATGGTTAGCTTCTTCTTACACATAGTAAATAAGCCCTTCCTGACACAGAATTCTCAGAACATGCAGAATATGGGGACTGCCCCACCCTTTTATACCTGTTTTCCTCTTAGGAAGGAACAGTCTACCCCATACCCGCTATTCCTTTCTCCAGAACAAATCAAACAAACAGTCAGCTACCTCTTTTATCGTTAAACATCCGCAGAGCTGGATCTACGACAACAGCTGTTTTAAAAAACTCTCCATCCTCAGGCAGCGCTAACTGCACCTTAGCAGGAGCATCCAGCTCACACTCCACAAAATGGTTGGCTCCCAGTGCATTTATAAGTGCCAAGATCACCTGCAAGTTATCAAAACCGCTCAAAGGCTCCTGAATTCTTGAGAAGGACCTTTCCTTGCCATCACAGCTGATATATGTCCCACAGCTCTCCAGAGGAGTAGCCCCAGGCAGAACTACGCTGGCTGCTCCAGCTGTTTCAGTCATCCAGGGGGATACTACAACAAGCAGTTCCAGCTTTTCTAGCTCAGCTGCAGATAATAGTCCTGCTCCTACAGGATCTTCACCAAAGACAAACAATCCTTTGAGTTTTCCGGTTGCGATCTGGTCTTGAATACTGTTCTCAGAGCCGATACCGATTTTTCGCAATCCAGAGAGGTTTCCGCCAGGTGTGACCACAATAAGTCCATTCCTGGGTCGTCCACACTTACCGGTTACCAGCGCTAAGTCAGCCAGAATTGTGACAGCCTCTGCTGAAACTGTGCTGCCATCCACAATAATCACTGCATTCTTAGCTTTTCCGTATAATTCTGCTACTGCCTTTGCATCGTCACCAGCTGTCACCGAAGCCAATCCTTGTTTGACTTCAGCAAAGCCGTGAACCATTTCTCCGGCACAGGCCAGGTCCATGTTGATCACAGCAGCTAATAGCTGTTTCAGGAAAGAGCTGCTGTTTTCAGGATTAACTTCTAAAGCAGCCAGATCTGCTGTCAGTTCATTTTCGGAACCCAGTACAACAAGTTCGGCTCCTTCCTTGACAGCTTCTCTCACCTTAACAGCGGCAATTTGACTTTCGTTAAATGAACCTACCTGCAGAATCAGATCTGTTGCCTTTAGTTCCTCAAAGCCGGTCTGAGGCATAGAAGTTCCCCATACCGCTTCCTGTCCACTGCCGGCATCCGGAGTAAAGCTGAACAAACAGCCTGTCCCCAAGGACTGTCGTCCAAATCTGGCAGCAGCATCTGCCTCTTCCAGTGTGTATGAAGGAGAAACAGCTACAGCTAAAGACTCTTTACCATAACGGGCCCAGACCCTTTGTAAAGCGCCAACAGCGTCTTTGATGGCTGTATCCCAGGATGCCTCCACAAAAGTGCCATCCCTGCGCACCAAGGGTTTTGTCAATCTATCACGATTAAAAGCTTCGAAACCGAAACGCCCCTTGCAGCAGAGCAGTCCAGAATCTTTGGGGAGAGCACGAAATACCTGATCACCCCGACTGTTGATAACAGCTTCACATCCTACACCACAGTAAGAGCATACAGTCTCTTTCTCTTCCAATTCTAAAGGAACTTGTTTGTCCACCGGGCAGCGCTCTATCAGTGCACCTGTAGGGCATATGGAAGCACACTGGCCACAGCTTATACAAGCGGTGTCCTTAAGCGGGCGTAAAAATTCCGGTGCAACCACACTTTCGAAACCACGGTCCACAAGTCCAAGTGCTGTCACACCCATAACCTCTTCACAGACCCGCACACACATACCACAGAGGATGCACTTCTCAGAGTTCCTTTCCAAAAATGGATGATCATCATCCACCTTCTCCTGGCGTTTGGAACCCTCTAATCTTTCCGGTTGTACTGCATATTGATTTGCAAACTTGATCAGTTTGCATTCGAAATAATCCCGACAGCCACACTCTAAGCAGCGCCCCGCTTCTTTGACAGCTTCCCCATCAGGCAAGCCCAAATTGACCTCCCGGAAGTTGCTAACGCGCTCACCCGGTGCCAGCTGTGGCATTATTACCCGAGGGATTTTGGTTTGTTCAGCAAAATCATCTGAAGTCAAACCTTCCTGCTCAACCAGATAGGGCTCACCAGTGGGGAGTTCCTCTCCCGCCAAATATGCAATCATGGACTCTGCAGCCTTTTTCCCCTGGGCTACAGCATCGATGGCGATTTTAGGACCTGTTACTCCATCTCCGCCGGCGAACACACCTGGAACATTAGTCGCAAGAGTATTTTCATCCACTGCGATGGTGTTCCATTTGCTTAAGGAAACAGAGATCCCTTCAGGATTCACCTGCTGTCCGATCGCTTTGATCACTGTGTCAATGGGTATGGTTTCCTCTGCTCCTTCGATGGGTACAGGCCTGCGGCGGCCTGATGCATCAGGTTCACCTAACTCCATCTTCTGCAGGCGGATTGAGCTAACACATCCGTTTTCCTCATAGATTTCGATAGGAGACACCAGGAAGCGGAATTCCACCCCTTCTTCCTCAGCCTCGATGATCTCTATTTCCTCTGCAGGCATCTCATTTCTGGTTCTTCGGTAAAGGACCACTACTTGACTTGCCCCCAGGCGCAGAGCTGTGCGAGCAGCATCCATAGCTGTGTTACCTCCACCGACTACAGCTACTCTTTCACCGATCCGCACTTCTTTATGCAGGGCCACATCCCGCAGGAAGTCAATTCCCCCCAGTACGTCAGCTAGGTCTTCACCTTTACACCTGATGCTGGAACTTTCCCAGGCACCGATCCCTAGGAAGACCCCATCATAGTTCTCTTTCAGGTAGTCCAGGCTGATATCCACCCCAACCCGAGTGTTATAGATGAATTCTACCCCCATTTTTTCAATCAGTTCTATTTCCTGATCGAGTATGGTTTTGGGTAGACGGTATTCTGGGATACCATAGCGCAGCATGCCACCGGCACTTGGCATGGCATCATAAACAGTAACCCTAATCCCGGCCCTGGCTAAAAAGTAAGCAGCGGTAAGGCCAGCAGGCCCTGCACCTACAACAGCCACCTTCTTGCCAGTGGGTGGAGCAATTTCCGGCATGTAAGGTTCTGGGCTTTCTAGATCCTTATCAGCCACAAAGTATTTAAGCTGTGCGATAGAGATGGGCTCCTCTACCAACTGGCGCCGGCAGGCAGTCTCACAAGGGTGAGGGCAGATCCGCCCGATGCTGGCTGGGATAGGCATGTACTCTTTTATCAGGACCAGCGCTTCCCTGTACTGTTTGTTGGCGATCAAACCCACATATCCCTGGACATCAGCGTGTGCCGGGCAGGCATTGATACAGGGGCCACGGCAGTCACCATTGTGGTCTGACAGCAGCAATTCCAATGTGAGTTTGCGGGATTCCCGTACCCTAGAGGAAT
This sequence comes from Syntrophaceticus sp., assembly GCA_050949745.1. Taxonomy (GTDB): domain Bacteria; phylum Bacillota; class DSM-12270; order Thermacetogeniales; family Thermacetogeniaceae; genus Syntrophaceticus. The sequence goes on from JBMNGF010000017.1 coordinate 174,334, forward strand.
TTGTGGAGATCACCATACCATCTGCAGCCTCTGTTGCACAGGCGCGGAATAGCTTGGGATTGCCGGCCACTTCCACCACACAAAGGCCACAGCCTCCAAAGGGCTTCAACCGCTCATCATAACAAAGGGTTGGAATATCGATGCCGTTTTGGCGTGCCACTTCTAAAATGGTCTGGCCGCGGACTGCAGTTAGTTCTTTTCCATTTATGCTAATTTTCAAATTATCCATTCTATCCTCCCCCTTACTCTACAGTGACTGCTTGATACTTGCTGGGACAAGCCTCTAAGCAGGTGCCACACTTCAGGCACAGTTCCTGGTCAATTTCATGGGGTTTCTTCTTCTCACCGGTGATGCAGTTGGCTGGACATTTTCTGGCACATGAGCCGCACCCATGGCACTTCTCCGGGTCGATCCTGAAGGTGATCAGGGATTTGCACTGCTTGGCAGGGCATTTTTTATCCTTGATGTGGGCTTCATATTCATCCCTGAAATAGCGGATTGTTGTCAGAACAGGGTTAGGGGCGCTCTGTCCTAAGCCACAAAGTGATCCTTCCTTGACCTGGATTGCTATCTCCTGCAGCAGTTCAATATCTCCCTGGCGCCCCTCACCATTGCAGATGCGCTCCAAAATCTCCAACATCCGCTTGGTGCCTATCCGGCACTGGACACATTTGCCGCAGGATTCAGACTGAGTGAAATCCAGGAAAAACCGGGCTATGTCAACCATACAGGTGGTTTCATCCATGGCCACCATTCCTCCGGAGCCCATGATCGCTCCTGTCTGGTTGATGGAGCCGTAATCAACCGGGGTGTCCAGCAGTTCTTCAGGAATACAGCCGCCAGAGGGGCCGCCCATTTGCACCGCTTTGAATTTCTTGTCACCCTTGATCCCGCCCCCGATATTAAAGATCACTTCTCGCAGACTCAAACCCATAGGCACTTCTACCAGCCCACCCTGCTTAATCTTGCCTGCCAGGGCGAAAACTTTGGTGCCAGGGCTGTCCTCTGTTCCCATAGCAGAAAATGCCTTTCCTCCATTGAATAAAATCCATGGGACATTGGCATATGTTTCCACATTGTTGATGTTAGTGGGCTTTTCCCAGTAACCGGACTGTGCCGGGAATGGGGGCTTTAAGCGGGGCATTCCCCGCTCTCCCTCTAAAGAGGCGATCAATGCTGTTTCTTCACCACAGACAAAAGCGCCTGCCCCTTGTTTGATACTGATCTCGAAGTCAAAGCCGCTGCCGAAGATGTTTTTACCGAGTATGCCCTGTTCTTCTGCTTGTTTGATGGCCAGTTCCGTCCGGCGGATGGCCAAGGGATATTCAGCTCTGCAGTAGATGAATCCTTGATTTGCTTCAACTGCATAACCAGCTATGGCCATACCCTCCAGAACTGAGTGAGGATCACCCTCCAAAAGGCTGCGGTCCATGAAGGCACCGGGATCTCCTTCATCAGCATTACAGACCACATACTTCTTGTCCCCCGAATTCTTGCGAGCTGCATCCCACTTAAACCAGGCAGGGAAACCTGCTCCCCCACGCCCCCTCAGTCCCGATTCCTTAATTTCAGAGATTACCTCTTCAGGGGTCATCTCGGTGACCACACGTTTTAAGGCCTGATAACCTTCATGATCAACATAATCCTGGAGTTTTTCGGGATTGATGATACCGCAGTTCCGTAGAGCCACCCTCTTCTGGCCCTCCATAAAATAGCATCCCTTTTCCGGGGCAGCTAACAGGTATTGCTCCACCGGAGACTGGCCTATGATGTGTTCATCAAAGATCTTGATCGCCACTTCTGGGGTGACATAGCCGTAGGTAAAGACTCTTTCTTGGTCATCGATTAGATCTAAAAGTGGTTCAGCATGACACATGCCGATACAGCCTGTGTCCTTTACTTCTATGTCTAAACATCGTTTTTGAATCTCTGCTTCGACAACTTCTTTTACCTTTAAGGCACCGGCAGCTATCCCACAGCTTCCTAAACCTATCCTTATTATCATTGTCCTTTCCCTCCCTCACAGACCTGCTGTTCTGAAGCAGTCAGATCCCTTATTATTTTGAGGGCTTTATCAGGGGTAAGGGGGCCGTAAGCCTGTTCATTGATCATCATTACAGGAGCTAAGCTGCAGCAGCCCAGGCAAGCCACACAATCCAGAGTAAAGAGCCTATCTGATGTTGTTTCATTAGGCTTAATATTAAGTTCCTCACAAATAGCAGTTTGGATCCGTTCAGAGCCGTTCACATGACAGGCAGTACCTTGACACAGCAGGATGTGATATTTACCAACCGGCTGCAGCCGAAACTGTGTATAGAATGTTGCCACTCCATAGATCTTTGCCGGTTTAATCTTCATTGTTGATGCTATATAATCCATCACCTGCTGCGGAAGGTAACCGTAAATTGACTGTACTCCCTGCAGAATAGCAACCAAGCTGCCCTTCTTGCCCCTATATTGTGCTAGCAGTTCCTGCAGAGGCTGCCAGGTCTTGGCATCCTTCTTTAGGTCATTTTCTTGCTGTTTGTTGCACTGACAGGTACATGACATGGAGAAAACCCTCCCCTCGCCTTGTTGTAATATAATGTAACAATCAATAAAAGCCACTTAAGTAACACTTCAGCTCTTCTAGTCCATTTCCGCCTGCTGTATCCAATGTGCCACCTTATCAGAGTTGCTGACCGGGTCAAACTGAATGATCTCAGCCACCACAGGAGACTGGGTGATCCTGATAATGTCCCCCTTCAGGATGGGAATTTCCTCTTCACCATCAATATTCAGACAGGTCACATAATCAGATTCCAGTTCAAAATCCAGTTGTGACGATGATCTGATCACCAAAGGATGTGAAGAGGAGAATTGAGGACAGATGGGGGTAATCACCAGTGCTGATATACCGGGATCAAGTATCGGACCTCCCGCAGACAGAGAGTAAGCTGTAGAACCGGTGGGTGTGGCACAGATAACTCCATCCCCCTGGAATGTTGTATATAACAAACCGTCCACCCAGAGCTTGATCTTGATAGTGTGTAAAACACGCGTCTTGATGACAGCATCATTGAGAGCCAGTGCCTGATGTGGGCGTCCTAGAGCATCCCTAAGCAGTTGAACATTGATCATCATTCTTTTTGTTATCTCATATTCACCCTGCAACACCAGATTGAGGCAACAAATTAAATCCTCAGGTTCAATACTGCTGAGAAACCCCACCGTTCCAAGATTCACACCTATAATTGGGGTTTCATGAGAGGCAAAATATCGGGCTGTCTTTAAGAGAGTACCATCACCACCAAGGACAAAAACCATATCCAGAGGGGCAGAACTGTTAATTTTTAGTTGATGAGACTCCACACTGTTTACTGAAATTCCTTTGGCCAGCAAGGCACTGCTTAACTCCTTGGCTAGCCTGTGAGCCCGCAGATCATTTTTATGAACAACCAGTACCCTCATCGGATCAGTCCCCTCAATGACAAATAATCTGAAAAATATAAGGTTTGGACAGAACCACATGAGTTATCCCATGTGGTCCTGTCCAAACTATTAGTTAAGATTTTTTACTGTTCCTCAATCCGAAGAAAACCCTTTCTTCAGTCAGTGGTATCTCTGTAAAACGCACACCGGTGGCATTAAAAACAGCATTGGCAATTGCCGGCGCAGTGGGCACAAGGCCTGTTTCTCCGACACCCTTTGCTCCAAAGGGGCCGCTGGGATCATTTGACTCAACTAAAATTGCTTCTATTTCAGGTATATCATCTGCGGTAGGCAAGAAATAGTTATGGAAACTGTAGTTCTGCTGTTTACCCTTATCATTATACCTAATCTCTTCACTGAGCGCATAGCCAACCCCCATCACAAGCCCGCCTTCGATCTGTCCTTCACAGATCGCCGGATGAATCGCTTTACCTACATCATGAGCACCTACCAACTTGATCACTTTTACCTGACCAGTCTGGAGGTCTACTTCAACTTCTGCAAAATGAGCTTCCCATGTAGGAGAGTTGGGTGGTACAATCCTTCCAACACCGATAAACTGCTTGTTGCGCAGGTGGGCATGATATGCGATCTCTTTCAGAGTGATTCTTTTTTCCTCAGCACCTTGGGCTACAAAAACTTCCGAGTCCTTCATATCCAATCTCTCGGCAGGAAGCTCTAATAAATCACCTGCATATTCCAGCACTTGTTCCCTGGCATCCTTTGCTGCCGCAACTACCGCAGTACCGGCTGCATACAGGGTTCTACTGGCATGGCTGCCGATATCAAAGGGAGTGCTGGCAGTATCTCCAAAGGTCATATTAACCGAATCAAACCTTACCCCAAGTTCCTCAGCCGCAAGCTGTGGAAGTGAGGTAGTGGTTCCCGTTCCTATATCGGGTACTCCGGCAGCTAGCTGGACAGAACCATCCTGCTGTATCGTTATATAAGCATTGTCGTAATCCACACAGAAAGGCCAGGAATTACTCACATGTGAACCAATAGCTACACCAATACCTCGCACTTTGGTTGCTCCTGCTTTATTCAATTTGCCGCGCCGGTCCCAACCGATGCTCTTTGCGCCCTTTTCGATACACTCGGCCATACCGGTGGCACCACAGGGATAGGGCAAGCACCAGGGGTCCCCGACATTCATTATGTTTTTCAAGCGCAGTTCCAGGGGGTCCATCTTCAGCTTATTAGCAATCATGTCGACAACGGATTCCAGTGGGAATATACCCTGGGGGTTACCAAAGCCGCGCATAGCCCCGGCGGGAGTGGTGTTGGTATAGACACCGTGCCCAAAATATTTTTGATGGGGAATGCGGTATACTGACAGGGTCATTGCACCCAACACACCAGCCGCTTCAGCGGTAAAGCTACAGTACGCCCCGCCATTCAAAACACTTTTCACTTCCAATGCATGGAAGGTTCCATCCTTTTTGACCCCAAGTTTAGCCCAGACATAGCCTCCATGGCGGGTATCAGAGGCAATAAAGTCTTCCTCCCTGGTATAAACAATCTTCACGGGGCGCTTGGCCTGCATAGCTAGGGCAACCGCAATAGGTTCCGCTTTGGCGCTGCAGCCAATGCGCACTCCAAACCCACCACCAACATAGGGCGGATTGAGCACCCGAATCTTACTGTGAGGTACATCAAAGGCTTTAGATAAAATCATTCGCGTCGGATGTGGTGTCTGAGTGGTGGACCAAACAGTAATATTTCCTTCACGGTTCACCTGGGCTACCGCAGCATGGGTTTCCATTTGGGCCTGTTTTTGAACAGGCAGTTTGAACTTCTCTTCAATCACTAAATCACTTTCTGCAAAACCCTGTTCTAAATCACCCATGTCTATTTTGACAATATCCCCGGGAATGTTCTTACCTTCTTTACAACCATCATGAATATGTGGGGCTTCCTCTTTCATCCCCTCCAGGGGATCGTAAACCGCAGGCAGTTCCTCGTATTCCACTTCGATCAACTTCAATGCCTGCTGAGCAATTTCCTCACTGACCGCTGCTACCGCTGCCACTTCATCCCCTACATAGCGAACAACATCATCGAATATATACTGGTCCAATACCGGTTCCAAATGTGGAACAGTAAAGGTCATGGTAGCGGAAGTATTGAATTTTATCCTGGGGGTGTTCCCATAATACGCAACGGCTTTTACACCAGGAAACTGCTCCGCTTTTGAGATGTCAATTTTCTTGATTTTCGCATGGGGGTAGGGGCTGCGCAGTACCTTGGCGTAGAGCATTCCTGGCAGCTTTACATCAGTACTAAATACAGCCTCACCAGTAACTTTTTCAAAGGCATCCCTTCTCCTTACACTCTTACCAATGATATTATAATCACCGGTTCTGACAACCTTTTCATCTATCTTATCGGCACTCATCTCTTCCCCTCCCTTACCCTCTTTCTTGTAGCTTCTTTGCAGCCGCCTCAACAGCTTTTTCGATCTTGACATATCCTGTACAGCGACAGATGTTACCTGCTATGGCTTCCCTGATTTCAGCTTTGTTTGGTTTTGGGTTCTCATCCAATAGTGCCTTTGACGACATGATCATCCCCGGAATGCAAAAACCGCATTGAACAGAACCTAGGTCCATGAAGGCCTCCTGGACAGGATGGGCATTTTCCTTACCTACACCTTCAATAGTTTCCACATCAGCACCCATAGCTTTCATTGCAGGAACCAAACAAGAGGCAACTGCCTTACCGTTCATGATCACTGTACAGGCACCACATTCTCCCTTTCCGCAGCCCTTCTTGGTGCCTGTCAGTTCAAGCTTATCTCTAATCACATCAACAAGCATATCTGAGGGAGATACCGGTACTTCCATAGGTTCACCGTTAAGAGTAAACTTCAGCATCTTCAAACTCATGGTCAGCCTCCTCCTTGAATATCAGTTTTTTCTATTTCACTTGGGCCACTGCAGCAGCCAAAGCTCTTTTAATCAGCACTGGGAGAACACCCATGCGATATTCACGGGAACCTCTTACCAAACTGCTTCTTGGATTAGCATCTTCCAGAGCCAGCTGAGCAGCCTTTTCAATTACTTCATCGGTCACAGCTGCCCCTTTCAGCATCTCCTCAGCCTCGGCAGCCCGTATCGGTTTTGGGCCTACCGGAGCCATAACCAGGCGCACCCATTCAAATTGATTACCTTTTAGGGAAACCATTGCTGCCACATTGAGCATAGGAAGAGCCAGGGCTTTGCGCTGGCATAGCCGGACAAAAGCAGCACCTTGATTGCTCTGGGGAACATCAAATCTGATTCGGGTAACTAATTGGGAAGTGCTGTCTACTATCGATTTACCTAAACCGGCATACATGTCTTCCACAGCTACATACTCAACCTCTGACAGCGAATTTAATTCCGCCTCCGCCCCCAGAGCCATTAACGCTACTGCAGCATCGGCAGCTGGTTGGGCGTTGACCACATTGCCCACCACAGTGGCGATATTTCTGATCTGCAGTGAACCAACGGATCTGGCAGCCAGAGCCAGAGCGAGAGCATGTTCTTGAATCAACTGGGACCTGGCAACCTGGTCATGTGTTACTGCAGCTCCGATCCAGATGACACCATCTGTATATTCAATTTTCTTCAGTTCATCGATCCTGCTGATATCGATGAAAGCGTCAGCGTTAACCTTTTCTGCTTGATGATCCAATATAAGATCTGTGCCCCCGGCGATGATCCTGGCGCAACTGCTGTTGTCTTTCAACAACACCAGGGCATCTGCAACTGACTTGGGAATGTAATACTCTTGCAGCATCACTTCTGCCTCCTTTTTAACATATAATTAAGGTACAAGACTTGGGCAAATTTTGTCTTATATTTCACCTCCTGAAAAGCATTCATACCCCCTCCAAATCCTTACATATATAACTACGCAAAAAAAATGCCAACCCTTTTAAACATATGAAGGGTTGGCATTTTAGACAAAAAAACCACTATTATTAAGGATTATTGGCGTTTGCTTGTCACATTCTAGTATCGGTCCAGGCCTATTATATAGCCAATATATTGGCTGGCAGCCGAAAAAATGGCCGACACGATAATTTTATTTGCCTCTTTCGTTACATATATATCGCAGTGTTCTCCGACTGATATTGAGCTGTTTAGAAGCTTGACACCTATCATGCCCGGTTTTTTCCAGGGTATCTCTTATGATTTCTTGAGCTATACAATTCACTTCCCGATCAAGAATTTTTTTCAGCTCATTCAAATCTATTTTACTGCGTCTTAAAATAACGGATAGAAGCTGCTGGAAATAATTGTGGACAACGTCGTCCATCGAATAAGTATCATCAAGTTGCATTTCGAAATCGTCCCCCCGGACAATGCGCTCTGGAAGGCATGCAGAGCTAATGTTATCACTATTTCGCAGTGCCAGCGCTCTGGTTACCACATTATTAAGCTCCCGGACATTCCCAGGCCATTGATATTTCACAAGCAACTCCATTGCCTCTTCATTGAATTTAACATCTTTCCTATCTGCTTTTTGAGACAGATTTTTGTTGATAAAATACTCAGTTAAGGGAGCTATATCCATATACCGTTCACGCAAAGGAGGAACTTCCAAGCTGATAACATCGAGGCGAAACAGAAGATCCTCTCGAAACTTTTTCTCTTTGACAGCTTTCCAGAGATTCTTATTGGTTGCTGCGATAATCCGAACATCAGTCCGAATAGGCCTCTCTCCACCTACTCTATAGAACTCCCCTTTTTCAAGTACACGCAGCAGCTTGACTTGAATTCCGGGTGTAGCCTCACCAATCTCATCGAGAAAAAGTGTTCCACCATCTGCCAATTCAAAAATACCGCGCCTTGTACCCTGGGCACCAGTAAAAGCGCCTTTTTCATGGCCAAAAAGCTCACTTTCCAGGAGAGTTTCAGTGAGTGCCCCACAGTTGATTCCTAAAAAAGGCTGCTTGGCTCTAAGACTGTTGGCGTGAATGAATCTTGCCACCAATTCCTTCCCAGTCCCGGTCTCTCCATTTATCAATACCGATATCCTCTTATCGGCCACCTTCCGGGCAAGTAAAAGCAGGTCTTTTAGGGGACTGTTGTTTGATAAAATAATGCCAAATTCGGAAGCAATCTTCTCCAACCAGCCGCTGATATATAGTTGCCTGTCGGTTTTTGACTTTATTATTCTATCCAGCAGACAATCCAATTCATCCAGTTCATCGAAAGGCTTTTCCAAATAATCAAAAGCACCCATTTTCATGGCTTCAACCGCTGATTTGATCGTACTGTAGCCTGTAATTATCACAACCTCACAGTCGGGATTGGCATCCTTAATTTCCTTAAGCAATGTAATGCCATCAGTATCAGGCAGTTTCAGATCAACCAGAGCAAGTTCATATTTCTTGCTCTGTATGAGCTTCCGGGCCTGTATTCCATTATAAGCCACAGCAACAGAATAGTTTCGTTCCTCTCTGAGGTAGTATTCGAAAAAAGAGCACACTTCCACTTCATCATCGATCACAAGAACCTCTGGCTTATTCATCAATTGCCCCCCCTCCAATAATAAATACTGCGCCCCAAACTTGTATACTACATCTGTATATCAGACTTCATTGCAGCTGGAAGCAGTAATGTAAATGTACTGCCCTCACCCATCTCACTGGATACTTCAATTGTCCCCCCATGGGCTTGGGCAATGCCCAGACTTACCGATAGTCCCAATCCTGTTCCCCTGCTTTTCGCTTTGGTTGTAAAGAAAGGTGTAAAAATATGATCAACAATTTTTTCAGATATACCCTTCCCGTTGTCAGCAACTTCGACAAAAACCATTTTTTCTCCACGATCAACAGATTTCATCCCTGTACTGATGGTAATCCTGTTGTTAGTAAATATATTGTTTTCAACATCATTAAAAGCATCACGTGCATTGATCAAAAAGTTGATCAGCACCTGTTCCAACTGCTGTTTATTTCCCTTAATAAGAGGCAGATCATCACTTAAATTTTTTATAATATGAATATTATTTCTTTCGATTTGATAGGCAATAAGAGAAAGGCTGTTAGTAACCACCTCGTTGATAAAAATGCCTTCAAAGATATAGATATCTTGTCTGGCAAAGGTGAGGAGGTTCTGGATAATCCCCTTGCTTCTCAGACCGCATTTTTTTATATCCAACAACAGGTTATAATGCGTATCAGTCTTGGAGGTCCGCCGTAAAATCAAATTACAGTTGCCGATCACAGCAGTCAAAGGGCTGTTTAATTCATGGGCAACCCCGGCAGCCATTTCTCCAATAGCGATCAGTTTTTCCGATTGATACAGCTGAGACTCCATCCGTCTCCTGGCAGTAATATCGGTGATATATACAACCACACCATACAGCTTATTCTGTTCGTTATATATCGGATAGGCATTAATATGGAATATGTTTTTTGTTTGAGGATCTGTCATTTCGCGGACCGCCATCTGCCCACTTTCGAAGGCTTCCACAGCAGGGCAAAAGCTGCATTCGTCACCACAGCACGCAAAAACATCATAGCACTTATAATGCACATCATTCTTCTTGAGCAAGGAATTCTGCTTATTACAACGCAGCACATTAAAAGAACGATCAATGATAAAGATATCACCTGCAACCGCTTTAAAAGTTTCCTCCCATTCCCTATCACTTTCGGAGACCTGGCTGTATAAACGATGTATTATGGATGCAGACCGCTAGCTGATCCGCCAACTGCTGAGCAAAAACAGCATCGTTTTCCGAATAAACATAGGCTTTAGTACTGCCAAAGTTAACACTTCCGATAGCCATGTTGCTGACCACCATAGGAGCCATAATGGAAGTCCTGATACCGATCGAGCGCAGGTCATCATCCTCCTGGTATTTGTGAGACTCATTCCAGATGTCATGCCGTAAAATGCAGCGCTTCTCCTTGATCGCCTTCCACGGTGCAGAATTGTGGTTAGTAATTACCCAACCAGTACCAAGTGTTTTCTGGTCTTTAGGCATACTTGATGTAATAACCAATGAATTGTCCTCAATCAAACAGAAACTTAACAGATCATATGGCAGCACACTGCGCAAAGGGACAGCAACACTGTCAATAATCTCTTGGATTGACATTTCCACGTTGATTTTTTTGGCAATTTGATGGATGATGGCCAGACGCTTGTTCTGCCTGGTGAGTTCCTCTATGGCATGGTCTGTTCCGATATTGGCTGGTTTTTTAGTAAGTTTTGCATTGAAATCTACTGCGAGATTCGAATTGGAAACTCGATCATTGATACCCACATTTTCCCTCCTTTTTATCAATTTTTACGACATAATACAATAGATATCTTCATCTTCAGATCAAGATATCGTTCACTTCCGATAGCAGAGCCAGTAAAAATATAATTAATTAGGATTAGGGAATATAAATAGGATTAGAGGGAATAGAGCATGGATGTTACGAGAAGTGGTTTTCTATGTGCAACTGCTGTATTTTGGCTAATCTGATTAACTATATCGTTGGTATGGCGATATGCACTTCAGTAAATATATAAAACTGAAGCCCCCTTAAGCACAACAAGAATGTATGCCCTAAGTGCCTATTTCGACAATACTTCACATAATTCCTCTCTTATATCCTGAGTCGGTGCTATAATTTCGGATAGTCTGGTAAGATAAAACAAACTGGCAGAATAATAAAAAGCCATATCGAAAACCAGACAACGATATGATGATGAGTTCAAGAAAAATGGGGTCTAGCTAATTTATGTAAACAGCAAAACAGTCAAAAAGCTAGCAGATAAACTTTTTAATAAAAATATGGGTTTATAGAAGCAGATCCAGAATAGCGGCAGCGTATTAAACTTAACTGGCCAAAAAGCACTTAGAAAAATACAAACAGCGGAGGTTGTTTAAGATCCTCCGCTGTTGCACAATTTATTTAAATGGGGGAAAGTCCTATGATCGCATTTCCTTTATCAACTGCTTGGCCAGCATGGCACCATCCTTGATCGCTTCATAACCGGTGCAGCGGCAAAGATGCTTGTTAAGAGCTTTTAAAATAGTATCTTCATCAGCATCTGGGTTATTATCAAACAGTGCTACCAGTTCTGTGACAATGCCAGGTGTACAAAAACCACACTGAATAGCACCTGAATCAACCAGTGCTTTCTGTACAGGATGAAGTTCCTTACCGTTGGACACACCCTCCACAGTGATCACTTCGCCACCCTGCACCTTGTCCATGGTTGTGCGACAACTTTTAACTGCTTTGCCATTTAAAATCACCGTGCAGGCACCACATGTATAATTATCACAACCGCGTTTGGTGCCAGTAAGTTGTAGATCTTCGCGCAACACATCGATCAACACTGTGTCTGCATCCACTTCCACAGTACGTTCGCAACCATTAACTTTAAATGTGTATTTTTCAGCCATCAGGCATTCTCCTTCCTGTCGGCAAGGGCTTGCTTCATTTTTTCAGGGGTAATTGGTATTTCATAAAAGTCTATGCCCGTAGCATCATAGATGGCATTTAATATAGCGGGAACTACCGCTAAAAAAGGATGCTCGCCGATGCCCCGCGCCCCATATGGGCCTACTGCCCCTGGGTTTTCAATAAAGTCGACAGTAGATTTTGGGGGGATATCTCTCATCTTCGGTATCCGGTATCTGCCATAATGGGGATTTTTCTGGTGGCCCTGCTCATCATATATTAGCTCTTCATGAAGAGCCGCTCCAATACCCATCAGCACGCCACCTAAAACAGTGCCCCGCGCCTGCAAGGGATTTATTACCCTACCTATATCAAATGATGAAGCAAAGTGATCTACTATAACTCTGCCGGTTTTCTTTTCGACGCGAATCTGTGCACCCTGGGCACCAAAGGTATACTCCACACCTAATGTACCCTGGCCTGTTTCCAGATCAGGATTGGAATAGCGTGGCAACCTGGCATCAGAAGAGGCCTGGGCAATCTCACCAATGGTTATACCGTCAGAGGTTATATAACCCCGGGCTAGATCCTTAACCGCAACCTTGATACTCGGATCATTCCGCAGATAGACGTATTCACCGTTGTAATCCAGCATATCTTCATCAGCTTTAAGCACCTGGGATGCGGTTTTCTTTAAAATAGCAATGAGTTTGTTGGCAGCTCTTATGACGGCCCGCCCACCCTGCACGGTAAACATAGAGCCGATAGTTTGCCATTCATAGGGAGAAAACTGTGTGTCGATCTCCGTATAGCAATGGATCTTCTCGGGTGGGATTTGCAAAGCTTCTGCGGCCACTTGTTTCACCACTGTGCGTAGCCCCTGACCTTGTTCCGCACCACCCATATTTATCGAGACACTACCATCGATGTTCATCTTCATGTAGCATCCCTTGGTGGAAAACGTGGCTCCTTTGGGCGCTTTTGACAGAGCGGCAAAACCGCGGCCATAATAGTAGTCTTCATCCTCCTCAGGCTTGTCCCCGTCAAAGATAGCTTCCTGTATTTTTTTGGCGGCAGCTTGCACATCTCCATTGGTTTTCCACATCTTTTCTCCAGAGGCCACTATGCTGCCTTCCCTTAGGTAATTCACTTCACGGAGTTTTAAAGGATCCATGTCCAGCTTGCGGGCAAGCATATCCATCAACCGTTCCGTGGCAAACTGGGCTTCCGGGTGGCCATATCCACGGAAAGCACCTACCGGGGTTGTATTAGTGTACACAGTATAGCCTTCCATAAAGCAATGCTCGTATTCATAAGGGCCACCGCAATTATGTGTAGCCGTTATCGTAACGTTTACTGGCGTTTCGGCAAAGGCACCTCCTGAATGCAGAATCTTGCTTTTTATAGCGACCAACTTGCCGTTTTTCTTTGCTCCCAACTTCATATAAGTACGGATACCATGTCCGGTAAGTGTGCTGGTAAAGTCTTCTCTACGAGTAGCCACCCATTTTACCGGGCGTCCAGGTACAAAGCTAGCAATCCAGGCTATAGTTAGCTCTACTGTAATATCGGACTTGTAACCAAAACTGCCACCGATTTCAGGGATATGCACCCGCACTTCTGAAACCGGCATATCAAATGTGTGAGCCAACTCTTGCCGAATGATAAATGGGCAGACGGAAGATGACCAACATTCGATGCTTTGGTCTTCCTTGAACCAGACGATAGAACCGTGAGGCTCCATAGCCGCCGCTGAACCGATGGGGTAATTAAATTCTCCTTCAACAATTACATCCGCTTCCTCAAAGCCTTCTTCACCTTTGCCTTTAATCAGGCGGTAATAGTTGGCTACGTTGGTGTCGGGAATACATTTCAGCGTAGGTAACCGCTTATATTCCTCTTGATGCTCATGAATCAGGACTGCATCTTCTTTCATGGCTTCCCGAGCATCAGTGTAGACCGGCAAGGGCTCATATTCTACCTTGATCTTTTCCACCGCTGCATTGGCCTGCTCTAAAGTTTCAGCCACTACCGCTGCTACCGGTTCACCGGCATAACGCACCTTATCCACTGCCATAGGAGTTTGATCTGCAATGTTATCACCGTAACGTATGCGACATTCTTTTCCAGTTACTACCTTCACTACCCCGGGCATCTTTTCAGCAGATGATGTATCAATATTGATGATCTTAGCATGGGCATACTCAGGGCTAAGAATAGCTGCATGCAACATACCGGGAATACGGATATCATCCAAATATACTGCTTTACCGGTTGCTTTGCTGATTGCATCTGGGCGTGGTAATGGCTTGCCGATATATTTGTATTCCATATGCGTTCTCCTTTCCTGTAGATTATTCATTGACTTGAAATAGTTTCCTTTCCAGTGGAGTATTGTTTCGATATGAATAGTAGTACATATAGCATTGCCAAGGGAATACAAAACTGCAATATACTGTCGCCTACTCTGTTAATGTCAGTTTTTCATATCTGTCAACGTAATTCATTGTCTCCACCATCATGCAATAGCATACCTGTGACCCCTTTAAATAAAGAGGTCACAGGCTAACTTATAATTATTCTGTCACAGAAGTAGAAGGTGTGTTAATATCGTCTGTTAATTCAGCAGGATCAACAGCTCCTCTTCCAATTAGCCAATAGACAATTGCCGTTACGATCAGAGTACTGTATATTGCTCCGATTGTGCCCATAATAAAAGCTGAATTTTTAAGAATAATATAGGATATAACACCTATTGTCCAAGCGGCAATGGCCCTCCAGTTGATACCGTTGCTGTACCAGTATTTACCGTTTACTTTAGCCGCATGACTCCAATCATATTTTCGCTTGCGCAATACATAGAAGTCCACAATCATTATTGCAAAAAGCGGCGCAAATATCAGCCCGACATAACTCAAGAATCCCATGAAAGCATCTAAGAAACTACCGATTACAATTGGCACCAAAGAAATGATAGTACAAAGAATCGCCACTATCCAAAGAGACCTGAAAACAGGCATTTTTGGCCAGATATTTACTGATGACATGCCTGCAGCATATATATTGACACAGTTGGTGGTGACAGTTGCAAGGATCAAAATCAAGAATGCAACCCAACCAAGGCCAAGCTGCCCCATAATACTAGATGGATCCGATGTGTTGGGGTCAAATTGCCCTGTCGCCATGGTTGTTGCAATAACACCAATTAAACCGACTACTGCGAACCAAAATAGCGCTACATTAGCTCCAATCATAGGCGCGACTGTAGATGATACTTTGTTTTTAGTATAACGTAGACTTATTCTAGAACTAACAGAACACACCCTTTGTGTTGTATTTACAAGAACTATACCCTTGTCTTATCTATTTTAAATAAATAAAAACATTTAACTATACAGTATCGTGTAGAGCAAAGTGTCTTGCTTTTTTCATTGTCTAATGTTGCCGACTGGACAGCTAATTTTGGCTGGAAAAGCAGTTGGGCTAACATGGGGTTGGCTAATATTGACGATGCTGTCTTTGATTTGATGGCTCTTATTTGTGTAAATATGATATAAGAACAGGGCATAGGAAGAAATCTCTCCCTATGCCCTGTACCAAACCTGAAAGTTTTTTCTGCTTTAAGGCTTGCTCTTTCGGCATCTTTTAAATTTTCCAGGTTCAGTTCAAATACCTTGAATATTATTCGATAAAAAGGAATTAGAACCCCTGTGGTAATTGAACTCTATCGTTGTTCAGCAAGCTCTAAGTATCTTGGTGACCACTCCAATACTCTTATATAGAGATATCAACACCCAATTGCTCCAAAGATTCAGACATGGCCTCGATAAACAAATCGCCACTGACATCTTTTCTATACTCTGCGGTAGCCCTCACATCTGTTATCGGGTTAATATTATTCTTTACTATCTCTGCAGCATTTTCTATGTTTTGACGGTTGATACTCCTGCCTATTAAACGCTCTTCTGCTTCCTTGATTCTTAATACAGTAGGAGCCACAGACCCCAAAACTACATGCACATCTGTAAACTTGCGCTCTGCAGCGTTAACCCCGATGCACACTGCACCATTGATGATT
>JBMNGF010000018.1:0-226363 GCA_050949745.1 Syntrophaceticus sp.
CTGCGGTCACCTGGAAATAGGTAAAAAAGCTCCGGAGGTATGTCCGGTATGCAAATATTCCCAATCATTTTTTGAAGTGAGAAAGGAAAACTATTAATTAAGGTGCCAGGTAACACCTGATTCTTGTCGAATACCAGCGAATGGGACAGCGTGATGTTTAAGATGAAGAGAGCCCTGTGGATAAATCCAAGGGGTTCTCTTTTCATTTAGTGTTCCTAATTGGATGGTTTGCCTATAGTCTATATTTCAAAAGCGCAGGGTGGCTTTTATTCTTATTTTATTTAACAGCAGATCGAGAGCATCGTGGATGTCTTTGACAACAATATCTGCATTATTTATTGCCTTGACAGATGCCCCTTCTTCTCCGATAACAATGATCCCTAAGGCGGCTTTTTTCATCATTAAACTGTCATTCACACCATTTCCGATGGCAGCTACATTTGCAGTTCCTAGTGAATCGATAAATTGTTCCTTTTCATGGCTGCCATTAGAACTGGTTAAAACCTTTATTTCACCTTTTATATTTGTGCACTTTTGACGGACTGTGCCAAAGGTGTCTGCTGTAATGATATAGATACTCAACACATCAGCCAGCTGGTTCAACTTCTCTTCCACACCGTTGATTAACCTGCCGTCAAAGGCTATGGTGCCGTTGTAGTCAAGAACCAGGTGCTGCAAATTTAATTCTCCCACGCCTGGTATATCTATATTGATCAAATAATATCACTCCTGCATTTGTCGAATCCCGCAGCCGCTAGCAGCGGTTATGTTGTAGGTTTGTTAACAATATAGATTTGCATTAACACTATTATACTGTATTTTATATCCTGTGCCAGCCATCAGAGTCTATCTCTCTTGATAACGGGAGGAGAATACACATCTTTTGTTATCTTCGCAGCAGGCTGATGTGGGCGATACTGCCCGCAGGGATACACCATCTAATAACCAGACACTTCCATCGGTGCTGTTTTCAAAATAATCAAACCGGACTATAAGTTCTGATACATCACAAGGTACGGGTACATCAGTTGCTATCTCATGGAAGGTATAACCCCTGTTGGGATCGTGGTCTGGGCTGAATTTGAATATAGGGACAATTATAAGATCTACATCATTGCCGAAATTATCCACATATAAAACCCTAGCGGTGAGGATGGGTATCGCTGCCGCTGTTGTGTTGCCCTTGATCAATAAATTTTCTGCAAAGCTCAGCTTATAGCTGCCGCCGGGAGTTACAATTACTGTTTGCTGCAGTGATACCGATTTATCTACTTCTGCAGCGCTGTCAAAACTTTGAAACCTGGCCGCAGACAGCCCTTCGTAGGCAACAATAGTGACATTCGGGCTGTTATTTATTATGGCAAAATTCGCATTAACTTGCTTCCAGTACTGAAACGGGTAATCCGGTTCTCTACTGCGTATCTCAAATCCTCCGTTTTTGATCAGTTCCCCAGTTTCACAGCTGCACCTTGAGAATCCAATTCTCTGCATATTAACTCACCCCCTTACAGCCCGGGGCCCAGGGTAAGGCGCGCAACTGCACTGCGTCCAGGATCCATTGGGTGTTTTCTAAATCCGTTACGGAAAAATCAAACTGTACATAGACGCTGGTCACATTACAAGGCACGGGGAGGTCAGCAATCCTTTTATGGAAGCTAAATCCTTTATCCTCGTCATTTTCACCGCCGATTTTTGCAATTGGAATATTTATTAGGTCAAACTCATTGCCGCTGTCATTAACCCAAAAGACTCTACCTATAAGCCGAGGGCTATCTCCGGCCGCCTCCCCCCGGTTGAGGAAGTTTTCAGCAAAGCTGAACTCCAATCTGCAGCCAGGTGTTACAGTTAGGATTTGGCGAAGGGAAACTGATTTAAATGTGGCAGATACGGTTTCTATGCTAACAAATAGTACTGAAAAAGTTCCCTCATATGCCGTACTGTAACCTAAAACACTTGCTAGGGTACCAGTCTCCGGTATTTGATGCCAATATAGAGACGGCGAACCTAAGCCTCCAGAAATATCTTCAAAACTACCATTTCTAACCAGGTTTCTCGTCTTGCAAATATCCCCTGAAGAAGCACATCCATCCCTGGAACAGGAGGATGTAGAGGACACAGTCCTCAGGCTCACACCGTCCAACAGCCAAATGGTGCCCCCCGTATCTCTTACCGAGAAATCAAACTGGACAGTAACTTTTGACACATCACAGGGTATGGGTATATCAGCTGTTTTTTGATGGAAGTTATAACCCTTATCCACTAAATTTTCAAAAACGCCGCTTGTAGCAATCGGAATATTTATAAGGTCAAATTGGCTGCCGGCACTATCGGTATGAAATACCCTCCCCACAAGGCTAGGAACAGAACCAACAGTACCAGCTAGTAAGTTTTCCGCAAAGCTTAACTGGTAGATGCAGCCTGGAGTCACAGTGACGTTTTGCTGAAGGGATATTGAGTGTTGTTCCAGATCAGATGGCTCGGTTATAAACCATGCTGATCTTACTCCCTCGTATTGTACAGGAACTGTATCTGTAGGTGCATGGCGTACAATTGTATTTGAAAGGCGATTCACCGCTCTCCAGTCTGCAAATGCCTGGGTATTATCAGTGCTTAATATCTCGAACCCGCCATTTTTAATAAGCTCTTTAGTCTCACAGGGACAATCCGGTATATGGCAGCATTTTAGGCTGTTTATTTCTATTTTCATATGGTTTTCCTTATTTACTGGACTGCTGTCCTGACAGGTCGGTTTGGGGTAGCGTTCATCCTGAATATTGTTTACCAAATTAGACACTCCTTTCTATTTCATAGTTGACCCCCTTACATGCATGAAACCTAAAGAGGGTCTTGTTGTCTACCGCTAATTAAAGTACATTAGCAGCAGGCGGAAGTCCGTGATACGGCCTGCAGCGATACGGCATCCAGGTTCCACACAGAGTTTGGGGTATCTATTATATAGAAGCTGAACTGTACAATAATTCCTGGCACATCACAGGGCACAGGAAGGTCTGCTATCTGTTCGTGCAGGTTGTATTTATCGTCTACTGCCGTCTTTTGTATGGGGATATTTAAAAGCTCGTATTCATTTAAGTTTCTGTCTAGGTAAACAACTCTTGCTATAAGCAAATGAATTATACTATCCGTCTGGCCGAGGGTTACGAACCTTTCGGCAAACTTCAATCTATAAAGGCAGCCGGGTGTCACATTTACATATTGGCGGAGCACCAGGGTTGAAGGCACAGGGCCTGACGGCGAGCTGGTGCGAATGCTTGCCGCAGCGCAGCCTTTGTATACATTTTCAGTATCTCTGACCAACTCTATATCCGGTGTCCGGCTGTATACTGTCCAGCCAGCAAATACCTCCAAGGGGTCAAAGCCGGGGGTTTCGAATCCCCCGTTTTTGAGCAGCTCTCCTTTTTCACAAAAGCAAATTTTCGGAAGGCACTTCTTCTTGTCTTTGCGTGAAAGGTTTACATGTCCGTCTTTATTCTGGCACAGGGGCTTTTCTCCCGGAATTATTATCATCATATCAATTACTCCTTGCAGCAGCAGGCAGAAGTCCTGGATTGGGCGCGCAATGATACATCATCTAAATTCCATACAGTGCCTCCGCTGTCAGTTATAAAAAACTCAAACTGCACAATAATCCCGGACACATTGCAGGGCACCGGCACCCTGGCCGCCTTGCAGTGAAGGTTGTATTTCCTGTCTATTTTAGATTTTTGTATAGGTATATTTAAAAGGTCGTATTCAAAGCCCTGGTATATATAAAAAATTCTTGCTACAAGGGTTGGCAGGTCAGTGCCGATATCACCCAAAGCCACAAGCCTTTCAGCAAATTTTAACCTATACAAACATCCCGGTGTCACAATAACATTTTGGCGCAGCTGTAAACGCCTTGAATCCGGGGTTGGTGTAGCAGTAGTTTGAATGTTTGCCGCGCTGTTTCCTTCATAAACGTTGTCAGTAGTCATGGACAGATTTATACCTTCAGAACTCAATCCCAAACTCCAGTCGGAAAAGACCTGTCTGGGGTCAACGCCAGGGATCTCAAATCCACCATTTCTAATAAGCTCTCCTGTTTCACAAAAACAGCTTGGTGGCAGACATTTTTCTTTTGGGGAAGTTTCATAATCTTCTAAATTAAAGTTTGGCCTTTTATGCATGTTGCATCACTCCTTTCTACTGTATTATATGCAGGATTAACCAATTGTGAGATAAATTATCATTATTAGGTACCCGGGTGCCATACCCGACTTTTATGTTTGTCCAGCATCTCTGCTGAGCCGGCAGGTTTATAAGTTCTTGAAGAGGCCAAAAAAGTGTCCATCCTTTAAGGAATATGATGAGTAATGTGGTAAAATGGGGTGGGGTGAGCTGTTCCCTTAGTAATGAGAAGTGCAGCTTGGTGTTCTTACAATAGCTATATCTTAAATTCCGATCGTTTTGACATTCTGTATTATGGTGCAGCATTATACCAGAATGCAAGAATAGCACTCATTAATTTGCAGAGAATGGTTGTTACTCCATTTTAGAAAGGCTGAAATAATGGATTCAACAAATATTCTGTTTGCGATGATACTGACAACTCTAGCTGGATTGTCAACAGGAATCGGTGGCTTATTTGTAATGTTTTTTAAGAAGATAAACATAAAGGCCGTATCGATCTCAATGGGCTTTTCAGCTGGTGTGATGATCTACATTTCATTTGTGGAACTGCTCTCCGAATCGAGGGGGTTATTGATTTCCAGTCTGGGCGAAGGTATGGGAGCAGGGGTCAATGTAATATCTTTTTTTGGGGGATTTTATTAATTGCAGTTATCGATAAACTGATACCCTCTTATGAAAACCCTCATGAATCGACGCGTATCTCGGAAGAGATCGAAGATTGCAATATAGAATGCGGTAAAAAGCTGCTCAGGACCGGTTTTATCACAGCTGTTGTTATTGCGATACATAATATCCCAGAGGGCATGGCAACATTCGTTTCCTCTGTACAAGAGCCATCATTAGGGATTGCCGTTGCCATTGCTATTGGTATCCATAACATCCCTGAAGGTATAGCTGTGGCAGTGCCTGTGTTCGCTGCAACTGGTGACAGAATGAAGGCCTTTGGATGGTCTTTGTTATCTGGTATAGGTGAGCCATTGGGAGCCATACTCGCTTATTTATTTTTCCTACCGATACTCAATGACACAGTCTTTGGAATATTATTTGCAGCGACAGCTGGGATCATGGTATTTATATCTTTGGATGAGCTTCTCCCCGCCGCAGAGGAATATGGGGAGCATCATCTTGCCATATATGGGCTTATCGCTGGTATGGCCGTCATGGCGGTGGGTTTGCTGCTGCTATAGTGGCAAGGGGCGTGGCAAGGGGACCTTTCGTTTGCCACATTTTCTCGCCTTCACGCTTGCTAACGATATCCTGAAACTGGCAAGGCGATAGTAGGGATGATTATTTGTGCCATGACCATCCTGATACGATTATAGAGGGAATATGGTCAAAGTATAAAGCAGCCGGCCAAATACGGCGCCCTTTTTCATGCGGTCAGCTATACAAGAGGCAGTTTCGTAGCGGTCTCTCCCCTCAATGCGCTCTACAGTAAGGCCAAGGCGTTCAAGTTCTCTCTTGACATTATCGGAGATGGCGCCAGGTCCTCCCAAGAGGATAACCCTCTGTGCTTTCAGGCGTGTTATCTCTGCCGTGGTCGCCGGTATGGTGCTATTAGTATGGGTTAGGAGAATCGGTGCACCCAGTTGATAAGCAAGAGGCACCCCCGCTAGAGCATCAGCATAATCATCGCCCCTTGCCAAAATCACAGTGTCGGCGGTCGTCCATCCATCCTGGCTCACCTTTACTGCGGTTTCGTATCGGTCGCCCCCTGCGATGCGCTTGACGTTAGCATTGGTGGAAGGGACCCATTTTGCGTAAAGTGTCATATTACCAGTAACGACATCTGTCCTGAAATTCCAAGGGTTTATACATTCAGCTTCCGTATACCAGCCACCGAATGCATATCCGGATCTAGTAGGTACTGTTGGAGCTGTTATTGTTGAATTTTGAGCGACGGATATACTTGATACACTTGAACCTCCCTGTGAGTTAAAATTAACAGTTGCGTAGCTAATGGAGGGTGTAAAATCGAGAACAATTCCATATGGTTCATTGACAAATATGTATTTGTATTTAGTCCCTTGACATACAACTATATAATATGTGCCGGCAGGTATATCGGCGCTTAAATATCTAATAGTATCTGGATACGAACCAACTAGTATAGCTGCATGAATGATATTCCCTTGCGAATCCATTAAACCAATTATTAGCTGATCTTCCAAACCGCGTCCAAAGTAATCTCCTAACCAGCCACCACCTAATGTAACTTTACCACTGCTGTTAACAGTAAATCGATAATGATCAAGATCATAATAGTAATTAGTGATCGTCCCATAAATATAGTATCTATGTTCTCCATAATAATTGTTGCTCAGTACATTTGCTTGATTTATTGTATTATTTGGTTCTATTTCATATATATTTACAATAGGTTTTGCATCAGATGCTAAAGCCGGGGAAGCTAAAAAACCAACGCTTAAAATTGTAATTGCTAAAAAACAAAAAACAATTTTAAACACACGTTTCATGATTCTCACCTCCTTTCTTTTAAGGTAGTTATTCGGAAATTCATGAGAATCTCCACACTGCTTTGCAGTTTGGAGCATCAATAAGAATCCTCCTATTGACAATGCTGCCTGTTCTCCATGAAATATATTAGCAAACTACTATGACAGCAGAGTGTCACGGCATGCCGGTTAGAAACACTTTTGTCTGTTTTTTAACCAAGTAGCGCAAATTATTGATTGTTATCCCTGTTTAGTAAACACCCGAATCACCGGCACGTTTTTTATCGAAAAAACAGAATAATACCAGCCTAAGTCCGATTAAAATTCCGTTATTTCGGAAAAACCAGACGGAAAAATGTTAATAGGTTTCGTTCGGGTGCAAAACAAAGGAATCACCTGTTATTTGTCGAAATAGAAGTGGCACCCCTTTTATGAGTATTATTTGGATTAGGGAATCACTTACTGGGTGAACAGTATGCCCTGGGAGCTTACCTCGGTCCTGAAGGATTGAAATCCATTTTGGATATGATGGAGGGCCCGGATAGTCACTCTACGGATTTGTTTTTTGTGCAGAAGTGTCTTATGGCCTCATTTGATAACCGCGAAGACCTGGAAAAAGAGGATAGGGCAGTGATCAAAGAGCTGGGGTTAAAATTCAGAGGGAAAAACCAGTGGCCACAGTTTCGCTCCTACGAACCTGGACTATACCCCTGGTTTATCGACGCCTGGGAATGCCGCTTTTTAACGATTGCTCTGCAGCAGGCCATTGAAGTTTCTCTGCGCTGCCGCAGCAGCAAGGCCATTTTAGTCTGTGATCAACCGAATGCCTTTCTTGTCCGCGTTCCCTCTCAGCAGGGGGAAATAATAACCTGGCTTGACCGGTATCTTGAGCCCGCCCCGGTCATTATGAAATATGTTGCTTTTGAAATCACCGATGAACTGCTCTTGAAAAAGATTTTGACTTCCGGGAAAAGAAAACAGGCTGTCTGGGAGGTGGACACCTTTTTCGCCCCCTTCCCTGTTCAGGAGAAAAAAGGTGAAAGGCCGTATTTCCCCAAGACGTTTCTCATCCTCGACAGCAAGACAGGCCTTATCCTGGGACATGAAATGGTAAAAGATATTTCAGAGGAAGGGTATCACTGCATTCAGTGCCTAACTGATTTGATGGTTGACTCAAAAATTCCCTCCCGGATTCTCGTTGAACGTGACGAAACCTATCACTTGATAAAAGATGTTTGTCATCAGTTGAATATTTCTTTGGAAAGAGTCGAGCAGTTGGCCACAATTCCCCATGTCAGAGAGGATATGTTCAGCAGGGACTGGTAAAGATGAGCATAAAACGAAACCCACCTTGCAAACAGGGTGGGTGTTCGGGTGGTAACCGATACCTTTGCGAGGGGATGGGCTTTTTCCCCCGAGCTTGCTCCTCCCGTATAACCAGGGGAGGATAGCGAGTCGATTATTTTCTAGGCCAGCCGTTCTTTACTTGGTGATATATACTTTTTCCAGACTGGGCTTGAATAAGGGATCAATCTTCAAATCTTTAACATTACTTCTGGTAGCATAGATACAAACATCATTATAAACAGGTGCAATCGGCACATCCTCAGCCACCAGCTTCTGCAGTTCACTGTAGAGCTTCTGTCTTGATGCCATATCTTTTCCGGTAGCAGCCTCAGCTACTAGGCTGTCTGCCTCAGGATTAGTATAACCAAGACCCCTTGCCACATTCATCTGCCCCTCAGAGTGAATCCAGCGACCAAAGAAGAAATCCGGGTCTCCCGTCATCAGTGTATACGGGGAGAGAGTCATATCAAACTCACCCTTCTCCAATGCATCTTTCCAAGCAGCCATCTCCATCGACTTCAACTCTACATCAAGATTAAGAGCTTTCAGCTCAGACTGTAATATTTCGGCAATTGATTTATATGGCCATCTATTAGCTAAAGCAGCGTTGATGACAAAATTCACCTTTTGCGGTTTGTCTACTTTGGCTGCCAGTTCCTTGGCTTTAGCTTTGTCTGTTTTCCATAGCCCCTTTTCTGCCCACTTCTCAGCCTGTGGAGTGTAAATTGTATCCGCAGGCTCACCGTAACCGCTCAGCACTTTATCCACCAACTGCACGCGGTCCAGGGATAAACTAACCGCCTTGCGGAGATTTTTATCTTTGAAGGGTTCCTTTTTGTTGTTAAAAATTATATAGTGTGATGTTGTCACCGGCTTTGTAAGCAAGACCAGGTTTTTGTCCTCTTTAATGGTGGATGCCTGCTCCGGCAAAACACCTCCCACATCCACAATGGCCTGTATTTCACCGGTCGTCAATGCAGCTAGACGTGTTGAGGGATCGGACACAGTTTTGAATGTCACTTTCTCCAACTTGGCCTTTTTGCCCCAGTAGTTATCATTGCGGGTAATAACCAGCTCTTCACCCTTTTTGTAGTCCTCGAACTTAAATGGACCTGTGCCATAGGGATGGGTTACTTTCCCCTCTTCATTGAAACTCTTCGGGCTGAAAATGGGACAGCCATGGTACGCCACCTTGGCTGGAAAAGCTGGCTCCGGGCGGTTGAAGGCAAACTTGACAGTTTTATCATCCACTGCTTCTACCTTATCCAGAGTAAGAAAGGTGCCATAGCCATCCAGCTTGGGGGTGTTCTTTAAACGCATGACACTTTTGACCACTGCATCGGCATTGAGAGGAGAATCATCGTGAAACTTGACACCATCACGCAGCGTAACCATCCAGACCTTATTGGTGTCATCAGGGGTAAGTTTTGTCGCCAGCTGCATTACCGGTTCCAGGTCATCACCCGGGTAGGTAAGCCCTTCCCAAACCCCTGTACTGCCATGTAAGAAGTTGGCGGTTTCTGGGCCCTCATAAAAATCCCTGCCAATACCAATAACCAGTTCCTGAGGAACCTTGTCCTTTTCCGACTGCACCTCTTTTTCTGAATCGCAACCCAGTAAAAGCCCGCAAGAGAGCAGCACTACCAATAACAACAAAATGGCTTTTTTGAAACGCAAATTTTCTCCCTCCTCCATAGTAATTTGGGATACCTAAGCCAGCAAAAAGTTCTAATATCTCATATAGTTCACATCCTTTCTAGATATTTTTGTCTTTTTGTTTCTACTGGAGAGTGATACAGGAATCAAGTGAATTGGATTCAATAGATCAAGGATGGGTTAGTTTTGAGGACGAGCGAATCTTACTAAATACAGTGCTTGATTTTTTGCTGAATATATAAAAAACACGAAGATATATACGTACTTATATACCTTCGTGGTATTATTTATTGAAAATTATAATATTAATATTTATGGTATATGGAAATACATAACCATAAAATACGCCAAACAAGCAACCTATATTTAGACCGTCAAGCTCTCAAACAACGCATAAATAGCATACTTCAGTATGCAATTATGAATATTTTATCATATTGAATTTTAGTGTCAATAATTTCGACATTTTTTCGACATTTTCCCAGTGCTGACGCATAAAAAGGTTTATCAATCACCTGGGGCTTCAGTTTGCCCCAGGCCAGGATTCTTGATGGATGGAGAGCGTGTCGTCATGAACATAGCCAAGTATAAAAACCACTGGGAAGAACTGAGCCGTGAAGGATGGCACGGCCTGGACAAAGAACTCGTTAGTTTTACACCTTAACTAAAAACGAAAATCCTGAAACCCTTGCGGCAAAACGCTTCAAGGGCATATTTTTTCTGTTTTTATTTCTTTTTTAGGTATAGGATTGTATAGGTTATTGTGGTATAATAAAACTATACATCCTTTGTTTGGGGAGGTGCTCTTTTGAATCTTAAACAGTCCCGCAGAAAAGACGGCAGAGTCTATCTTTCTATTGAAAAAGCCTATCGTGACAAGGCAACTGGCAAACCCAGAGCTAAAACGATTAAATCTCTCGGTTATTTAGATGTTCTGGAGAAGGAATATGATGACCCTATTGCCCATTTCAAAAAAGTTGCTCGCCGGATGACGGAAGAGGAAAAAGCGGAGAAGAAGTTATCTTTGTCGGTCGATATGGATGAGAAGCTCGCTCCCGATACGGACAACAGAAAAAACTTCGGGTATGCCGCCATCTTGAAGATTTACCACGAACTCCGCTTGGATGTTTTTTTTAAGAACAAGTCCAGGCATAAGAAGTTTAAGTACAATACGAATTCCATAATGATTATGCTTGTCGTCTCTAGATTGCTCTCGCCTGGCTCTAAGAAGAAGGCTTTCGAGGAAAAGGGTCGCTATTTCGAACGCTTCAATTTCTCCTTAGTAGATGTCTATCGTTCTCTTTCTCACTTTGCTGAGATTTCGAAGGAGTTCCAAAGGTATCTGAACGCTCAGATTACTGAGAAATATGGACGCAATACGAAAACGATCTATTACGATGTGACGAATTTCTATTTTGAGATTGATGAAGAGGATGAGTTACGCAGGTTGGGACTGAGCAAAGAGAAACGCCGCGACCCCATTGTGCAGATGGGTCTGGCGATGGATGCGGACGGGATCCCGCTGCATTATGATCTGTTTCCGGGCAATACGACGGATAAGGAGACCTTCCGGCCGGTCATCGGCGAGGTCAGAAGAAACTATGATACCGGCAGGATTATTGTTGTCGCTGACATGGGGATTATTACGGGTGATAATATTTTTTATCTTCAAGGCAAGGAGAAGGGGAGAAATTTTAACGGTTATGTCTTCAGTTTTTCGGTCAGGGGTGGTACCAAGGCTTTTAAAGAGTATGTCCTCTCTGATAAAGGCTATCTGGATAAAGACGGCAAACGTCCTGATGAAGACACGGACTTCAAGCTCAAAAGCAGGGTGATCGCGCGTGATATCAATGTGACGCTGTTAAGCGGGAAAAAGGCCAAGAAAACCGTGTATGAGAAGCAGGTGGTCTTCTGGGGAAAAAAGTATGCCTTGAAGGCTCGGACAGAGCGCGAGGAGATCTTGAAAAAGGCTCATGATCTGGCGGCTAATCCTCAAAAGTATTCGAAGGCCACAGCTTACGGCGCAGCCAAGTATGTGAAGAACGTGAAGTTTGATAAAAAGACAGGCGAAATTCTTCAAGTTAAAGACCATCTTGTCTTTGATGCTGCAAAAGTAGCTGAAGAGGAAAAGTACGACGGCTACTACGCTATTGTCACCAGTGAACTGGATATGTCGGATACTGAGGTGATCGATACTTACCGCGGTCTATGGCAGATCGAAGAGACTTTCCGTGTTACTAAGGGGGTGCTGGAAACGCGGCCGGTCTATGTGTCGCTTGAGGATCACATTAACGCTCACTTTCTCACTTGTTTTTTAGCTCTCACTATTTTACGAATAATGCAAAAGAAAACGGGCCGGCTTTTCTCTGCTGAAAGGATTGTTGAATGTCTCAACAAGATTTCCTGTTCCAATGAGCAGGACAATGTTTATTTGTTTGATTACAGAAGTGTGATCTCAGATGCTATCGGGCAGGCGCTGGGAATTGATTTCACTAATAAAAGGCTTACTCTGGGGGCGATAAAAAAAGTTTTGGCTCAAGTCAAAAAATGAGGTTTTACACTACATATTTGTGACAAAATCAAAAGACCGCTATCCCATGTGTATCAAGGGGTTGCGGCCTTTTATCTGCCATTTTGGTGTAAAAGTCAGGATTTTATCATATTGAATTTTAGTGTCAATAATTTCGACATTTTTTCGACATTTTCCCAGTGCTGACGCATAAAAAGGTTTATCAATCACCTGGGGCTTCAGTTTGCCCCAGGCCAGGATTCTTGATGGATGGAGAGCGTGTCGTCATGAACATAGCCAAGTATAAAAACCACTGGGAAGAACTGAGCCGTGAAGGATGGCACGGCCTGGACAAAGAACTGCAAGAGCGTCACCGCAGCGACCTGCTGCAGGTGTTGGCCTACTCAACAATATCTGCAAGCAAGAGAGTAGTTTGCTGCCTGGCTTACCCCTGCCGCTTTCAGACCTGGTATTCACCAGCAAGCTCGGGGAGAAAAACACCTCCCCTCCCCTTGCTTCCCCACCATGCTTGCTACATACTTTACGAGACACAATTATGGTATAATAGAGCCATAGAAGGGGGGCGAATATTATGCCAAAGATTATTCCAATTCGTGATTTGAAAAACACAAGCAAGATTTCCCGAATGTGCCATGAATCGAATGATCCTATTTTTGTAACTAAAAACGGGTATGGGGATATTGTTATCATGAGCATGAAAGTGTACAAAGAAAAGATGTTTATGTCTGATGTATATCGTAAGCTGGATGCTGCCGAAGAACAATTAGCTGAGGGAAAATTACTTGACGGGGATGCGTCACTAAAGAAAATAAGAGAAAAATACAATGTATAAGCTTGTTATCACAGAACTTGCTCATCAGGATATGGATAATATTGCATCATACATTGCCATCCAATTGGCAAACCCTGCAGCCGCGTCAGATTTTCTTGGCAAGGTCGATAATGTTACAGCTTTCTTGCAATAGCCAATTGGAAAAAGGGGGTTATCGCAAGGCTGTTATAAAAAACTACGTCCTAGTCTATAAAGTTGATGAGAGGCGGCGCGGGAACCGTTGTAATTGATTTGGCTCCTGAAAACACAATACAACAGTCGGAGATATTCGACATTACAGTTACGGTCGGCTCCGATGAACACGTAATAGGGACTGATAGTACATCAATTAAAATACCTTAATTTACTCAAAATGACACTCCAGAATTCTTAATCAGTTTGTATTCTCCAATTTCGACCGTAATTATTTTGAAGCTCCTGCGCATGGATGGGTGGAAACATCTGGAGAGGGGTGAGTCGTTAAAACAAATAGTATTTATTGATATTAATGCCATATATTGTCCTGCATGTATGACGTAAAGGGCACTGAAACTATGGTACGCTGTGGATTATGGTGGATAACTCTTGCGGCCGGAAGGAGTTTTTGTTTAAGGGAGTACCTTGTAATAGCAACCTACAACTACTACGAAAGGAACGACAAGAATGAATATTCCGCTCGGAGATCCGGAAGAATGGTATCAAAGATACAAAAAATTGTCACATGAAGAGAAAAATGAATTTTTATGTGAAACCGTAGGTAGCCCGATCCCGGATGATTTTTTTGAGGAAGATGATCTTTCTGAACTGCTGATTAGTTATTTTGAGGAATTGTTCCGCACAAAAGAATATCAAAAGATGTTTACCCTCTATGAATCAATCGCCGGCAACAACCCCTGGATGATGCATTTAAGAAAATTTTTCTATATTGACAGGCTGATCATTGATTGGTGTCTTTTTCAAAAAGAAACAAGTAACCTTAACAAATATCTTGCAAGTTTTAAGGCCGATCCTGTGGAGTCAATTGATACTCTGATTCAGGTGTTGGATAAATTGATATTTTACGGGCAAACCGGTTATGCTTTGGATATTTCACGAAATGTTTATCAACGTGTTAAAGATTCCGACAAATTGATCATGGGAACGGAAGTAAAATTTGCTTATGTTATTTTGATATTAAAATTTCAAGATATATATAAAAAGCTTAAAAACAATCAGCCGGTTGATCAGCAGGTAGTATTAGATGATCTGGCGGAGTATGATTATGACATCACTGACATACTTGATGAAATCATACAGATATTGGGTCTTGATTACCGCAATATTGGGCAGTATGAACTCGCTGAACTAAAAAAGAATGACGCTTTTCTCAGTAATTTAGGATTATTATTTTGTGTGTACATGTATGAAGAAAAAGGGGTGAATTTTTCCGCCAGCCATGAATTTTGGGACTTTGCCACCGTAAAATGTTTCAGCCGTGAGGCCGGAGATAAGAGTGGGGAATGTCAATTTGACGAATTATTCAGATTGGATGAGCGGCAATTTAATGAAAATATTTCAGGACGCCTCGGGTTTTTTTCTAATAAAAGAACGCACGGTATCGCCACGGCCTGGGGTATGCAATATTTATACGACTTCCTGATTGTCAATGAACTAATTTCTGAAGGTATTCACCGGCAAGCATTGGACGCAATCGGACGAATGAAGAGTGAAATAATAGAAGCCTACTCCAGGGTACTATGGTGTTATGATTTTGTTCACTCCTGGGACAGGCCCGCTTCCTGTGATGCCGCAGAGTTTGAAACAGAAAAGGATTTGTTCGCCGAAACTTTTGCTAAGAGCTTTGAGTTCGCCGGTATTTCATTACCGGATTCCGAACGTACTCAGAAAAAACAACCTGGATACTACGCAAGCGTCACAGAAGGGACCAAAACAACAGGGCCAAAAGTCGGCAGAAATGCCCCCTGCCCTTGCGGCAGCGGTAAAAAATACAAGAAGTGCTGCGGAAAATAGCCAGAGATCCCTGCTCCCTTTAGAAACAAGAAAGGTGAAGGACGAAATTACTGTAGAATTAGCCGTGCTTCTGACCTCTATTTGGTGGTATAATTCTTCTTGTGGTAGATATAGGAAATGTTTATTTGAGGTGAATATAGATTTTATAACAAGGTCAGCAAGCAGCTTCCCAACGCAAAGACTTATTTAAAACTGATTGCTGCCTGCAACAATGTATTTGAAAAAAGTGATACTTCTCACCACAGTTTCCCTGGGCTGTCACGTGAAGCATGGATATCATCGACTACAATAACATATGAAAAGAGATACTGGATCTATACTCCCGGAGACAGGTCCTCAGAATTGACGTAGTATTAGGACACAGCTCCCCAAAAATAAAGCTTGGCTGCAATATGTATATATTTTTCACTAACGGCTTTGTAGCCTATACCACCTATACCACCTATACCACCTATACCATCAGTATCTACCGCCGAAAGAGATTTAATATGATCTTGAATTCTGCAATCATGAACTACCCCAGGACCGTTGTTAAATGAGCGCTTAACCACTCTCCAATCAGAAATATATTATTACCCTCGCTATTGCGAAGTCAGTGACCGGCTTGGGAAGGATAGGGCAGGTGTAGGTACTTTATAGGTAATCATTGAAGATTAAGCAACTCGATGATATCCGACAAATGTCGGGTGGTAACCGGTACCTTTGCGAGGAGGCGCTTTTCTCCCCGAGCTTACTAGAAAATGCAGGATCATAGCATACATATATGTCACATTGTTAATTCAGCAGTCATCATTTATATCTATAAATGATAAAAGTGTCAAGTATAGGAAAGCGTTTAACAAGAATTCTCACTAACTGATTGTACAACGGATCTTCTGTGTCATCATTTTTATATTCTGCAATAATCTCATCACTTGATGAAGCAAGTCGGAGTGCCCAAAAAACCGCATCATAATCGGAACCCTGCAGACCGCCATCAAGCTCTAACCGGCATATTTCATCGAGTACCTCATTAAAATCACTAATTGGATGTTTTTGATCAATTATTTGGTCAGTGGTACCATCTGCCCCGGAGGTAAAGTTAATATTACAATTATCGCCATCTGCCGATATAAGTGCCTGGGCATTGCCATACATAAATATAGTTACATAAAAGTATATTTTTCGTATATTTTCTTTTTCACAGCTATTAATTTTCATTTAATCAATTCCCTCTGTTCTATTTTCACCACCTACAATTTCGTCTTTCATATAGGTGCCGCATAAACGAAATCTATTCATATATGCTTACTGTTAGTGTAGCATAGACAATATCGCAAAACTATAGTTTTAAGCATGTTAACATAAAGAAATCTGGGTGCAATATTAATGTATGCATATTGTTTTGCCGCCCAGGTAATTTTACGGATTGTTTTTCATTAGGGAATTATTGATCCTGTAACTTTGACCATCAAAAAGTAGCAGATAACAATGATGAACTAGCCCTAATGAAATCGGCGATTATAGATTTTGTCTGGCGGGTGGGGGATAGCGATAATGTGGTAACGGGGTAAATTGGTTCTCTACCCTCTAAGTAACCTTCCTACTAAAAGACGGGCAAAATTATTACCAACCAACCTTGCCAACACAAATATGACAACATATTGTCATAGCAACTTAGTATTATTTGCATAGGGGACGATTTTCGTTTTATTAGGGGTGTGCCCTAAAATAATTAAATCCTTGATATGAATCTTTTTAACGAAAGTCATGTGTGATATCTTCTGTAAAAGGGCCTGATAATTTAACAGGTCATCGTTCCTCTGGTAAATTAGATAGTAATCAAACCATTAATTACCGGAGGGAGAAACGATGACCCAATATAAGATTACCGTAAATAAGAACATTTTGCATCATCTACTTTCAAGTAATGATGAAGGGATGAAAGAACTCTTGAAACAAATCCTAGACCAGATTCTAGAACAACAGCGTACAGAACAGATCAATGCAGAGAGATATGAACGTACTGAAGAACGTCGTGGCCGCCGTAATGGCTACAAAACACGCAACTTAATTACCAGGGTGGGTACTATTACATTAAGAATTCCCCAGATTCGGGACGGGGTCTTCTCCACAGACCTTTTCAAACGCTACCAGCGCAGCGAACAAGCTCTTGTACTGGCTTTGATGGAGATGGTCATCAATGGCGTTTCCACCCGTAAGGTAGCTGCAATTACTGAAGAACTCTGTGGTACTTCATTCTCTGCATCGACTGTTTCTGCCCTCTGCAAGAGGTTGGACCCTATCGTCAATGGCTGGAATGAGCGGCCACTTTCAGGATCACTATTCCCTTTCATAATCGTGGATGCAATAGTCATCAAGATCCGTGAAAACAACAGGGTGTGCCCTCACAGCGCTCTTATTGCCATAGGTGTTAACGAGGATGGTTACCGGGAAATCCTCGGTATGAAAATCGGAAACAGTGAAACAGAAGAAAGCTGGTCTGAGTTCTTTACCTGGTTAAAGGGTCGTGGCCTAAGAGGCGTTGATTTTGTGGCTTCCGACAACCATGGTGGTCTTGTTAATGCGGTAGCCAGATGTTTTCAAGGAGCCACATGGCAGCGGTGCCAGACCCATTTTACACGCAACATTCTAGACAACTGTCCCAAACGCATGAAGAACAATCTTCATGGTCACTTACGGTCTATTTTTGAGGCCCCTAACTTGGAGAGTGCCAGATCATTATTACACACAACGATTGATACATTTGCAGCACAGGCTCCTAAAGCGGTTGATATCCTGGAACAGGGCTTTGATGACGCCACAGCAGTACTCATACTACCTGAACGCTACCGCAAGCGTCTACGCACTACTAACAGCATTGAGCGCTTGAACGAAGAGATTCGCCGCAGAGAGCGGGTTATTCGAATCTTTCCTAACCATGCTTCTGCTGCACGGTTAATCGGTGCGCTGCTTATGGAACAGGATGAAACCTGGAGCACTGGCCGCAAGTACTTTGATATGGATGAATACTGGCAGTGGAAAAGACAGCAAAAACATGTAAATAAAGTGACACATCTAAATACTGCTAGACAATTCTAATATTTTTTACCAGAGGGCGATTTTACAGAACATTTCGTACTTGATCTTAACGAATGGCCTCGTGCATATAAACATAGTGGTTAAAAATATTATTTATGGAAGGTTTCTGGAAGCCAATGTCGAATTAAGCAACAAAGGGTTTTGCTCTATAGTCAGATTATAAGTGAGTGCATTGTTAAGGTATTTTCATTTGCTTTTGTTGGACGTTGTAAGGCATGCCGTCTATAAAACAACATTTAATATAATAACACATCACACTACACCCCATCAACAACATATTACCTGCAGGAATAATAAACAAAAATGGCGAAAATAACACATAATATATAATACTCACCAATCATTTAATCAGTACAACTTGCAAGGGGATGATATAGTAACATGCAATCGGAGCTTTTAAATCATGAAAACCATATAGCCCAGGGTAGGTTAGGAAGGCATGAGACATTCACTCCCAGATATGGGTGGTTGAAAAAAGGATACGATGCTGTAACGGAAGATGGAAATATATTTAGGGCGTCTGATGCGATAGAGAGATTGGGCGTTGGGAAGAACATGGTAAGGTCTATCCGTTACTGGTGCCAGACTTTCAAGCTTATTGAAGAGGATAGCAACAGGGAGATGGTGCCAACAGAGTTGGGGAATAAACTCCTTCATGATGACGGTTGGGATCCTTTTCTAGAGGATGTTGCTTCTTTATGGCTGCTGCATTGGCAGTTCTTTGTGCCACCTCTTGATGCAGTAAGCTGGTCATTTGCTTTTAACAAGTGCAACCTTTGGAGTTTTGATATTAAGCAGCTTGGCAAAGTAATATACAATGCTGCTCAAAAATATCCGAGCTTTTTAACGAGATCTGAAAAAACCTTTTATAGAGATGCTTCTTGTATTATTCGAATGTATTATGAATCAACTTCAAAAAAAGAATCTGAAATTGAATGCCCTTTCACACAGCTAGGGCTCATACAAAAAGCAGAAGAAGTCAGTCTAGTTTGCTACGATACAGGGACAAAGCGAAACCTTCCTGCACTAATTTTTGCGGCTTCATGTTTTTCCTACATGATTTTCTATGCTTCTTCAGGACAAAAAACCATATCTCTTTACCGTTTAACCCATGATATCAATTCTCCGGGTGTGGTTTTTAAATTACCGGAAAGTGCTGTGGGTGATTATTTATATAGAGCAGCAAGTGAATTGAATGGTTTTTCTTTGGCCGAAGTTATGGGAAGTCAGCAGCTGCATTTTGAACGAGAGCCTCTAGAGTTATATTGGGCTGCACTTGATAAATACTATACGGAGCGATAATAGCATGAATCTATCTGATTTTATTTATCCTGATATGAATATTGCCCGTTCAATAAATCTGGAGCGGGATCGTGGGAAAGTTGATGTAATAACAGATTATCAAATTACCGCCAAAACACGTGAAGCACTTGGCCGTTTTGTTGATTCTCTGCAAGGGGAGAGGGTTTCGGCGTGGTCTTTAACTGGACCTTATGGCATGGGCAAGTCTGCTTTTGTTAATTATTTGATGGCGATAACTGGTCCACTAGAAGATCAGGTTTCGCAGTTAGCTATGCAAAAACTTAAAAAAGTTGATCCAGATTTGCACGATATGCTGTCCGACAGTATGAGTAGGGTTGTTGGAGATGAAGGTTTTTTCCGTGTTTTTGTTACTGCTGCTTATGAACCTATAAACTGTACCTTAGCACGTGCACTACAAAATGCACTTACTAATATAGCTTTACCAGGCATTGCCGGAGTGATTAAGCAGTTGAAGGCACTCCGTGCAAAGAGTGTTATTGAGTCCAGTGAGATTTATGCTATTTTTCAGGATATATTTGAGTTAATGAATAGGCCGATAGTCATAGTAATAGATGAAATTGGCAAAAATTTGGAATATATGTCACACCACTATGATAAAGGTGACATTTATATTATTCAGCAGCTAGCTGAGCTGGATTATGTTTATCTGTGGGTATGTCTCCATCAGGCTTTTGATGAATATGTGATCGGTCTGTCTACTGTTCAAAGTCGAGAATGGAGCAAAATCCAAGGTCGTTTTGAGGATATTTCCTTTATGGAAGCCACTTCACAGATGCTTTATTTGATAAAAAAAGCACTGAAACGGAATTTAAATAAGGAACAGAGTGCCCATGTCGAAAAATGGGCGGTGGATGCAAAGTGTTTTATTGACGAAACTTACATGACAAACAAGCAGCAGCTTGATGTAAATAGCATAGCTTCTATGTATCCGCTTCATCCCCTCACTGCCATGGCTTTAATAGAGTTGTGCCGGAAATTTGCCCAAAATGATAGAACTCTTCTCTCCTTTATCTGCAGCGGTCATATGAATGCATTGCCTGCCTACCTTGATAGAACAGAGGTGAGTTCTACGGGTAGAATACCTGCTGTAGGTTTGGATTACCTTTATGATTATTTTTTCCAGATCAGTACTGCTGCATATATCAACCGTGCCGAATCACAGCAGTGGGTTGAGATACATGACAAGGTAAGCAATGCCAGCTACAACCTATCGGAACAAGATAAGGTCATTTTGAAGAATATCGGAATCTTAAACCTGTTATCAGGAACCTTGGGTGTTAAGGCTAGTCCGGAGACTATTTATTATATTATGGAATACTCTCATAATATGGGCAGAGAAGCGGTTAAATCATTAATGGACCAATTAGTTGCTAGGGGAGCTATCCTTTACAGGGAGTACGCTGGGGAGTATCGGTTATGGGAAGGGTCTGACTTTGATATCTATGGGGCGCTTCGGGAAAAAAAAGCGAAACTGGCTATCGGATCAATTGATGCGCTTTTGCAGGAGTATTTGCCTTTTACCTCGATTATTGCTTCACGCCATTCCTATAAAACAGGTACTGTTAGACGTTTTGAAAGACGTTGGTTGAATGCGGAATTTATTACGAAAGATATGGCGCCTAAAAAAGGATATGATGGGCTTTTTCTATATTCTTTTGGAACTGTTGCGGTGCCAAGTCATATTCCGGAGCAATGTTGTGATGGCCGACCCTTATTTGTTGCGTATGTGCCATCTTTGCCTACTATACATGAATTAGCCTTAGAGGTAGCTGCGGCCAGATCCGTTCTTGAGGAAAGTCCTGAACTTGCACATGACAGTGTGGCAAGGAAAGAGGTAAAATTCCGTATTAAGGTAGCCGAGCAGCAGTTTCGAAAGTGCCTTAGTCAGATGTATTTTCCTGGTGCAGAAGAAGTACTCTGGTATAAAAAAGGGGAACTGATTGAGATTCATAATGCCAGGGAACTATCTGCGGCTCTTTCAGATCTTTGTGATTGTTATTATAATAAGTGTCCGCTGATAAGGAATGAAATGATTAGTTATGAAAAGCTGTCCAATGTAGCTGTGAGGGCACGGCGCGAATTGGTAGAGGCTATGGCAACTAGGGCAGGTGAAGAGCAGTTGGGATTTGAAGGGTTTGGGCCTGAGGTGGCGGTATACAGGTCACTGCTCCTGACGGAAGGGCTGCATCTGCGAGACGAGGAGACAGGTTGTTGGCGCTTATCCTTGGATGGGAAAGATCCTCGTTTGAATGTTCTTTGGAAAGAGATCAGCGAATGCATAGCCAATGCCGGCGATGAGGGAATAACTGTTGCTGATATTCTCGGAGTATTGCGTGAACCGCCGTTTGGTATGAGGAAGGGGCCAGCTCCTATATACATCTGTTTATATCTACTTGTTAAATCAGAAGAAGTTGCGGTATTCCAGGAGGGGGCTTACCAGCCCTACTTGAATGCTGCAGATTTGGCGTTAATGCTGAAGCGGCCGGAGCTGTTTACGCTAAAGCGATTTACTTCCACTAATGTAGAACGCGAAGTTTTCGACATTTACCGGAGCATCTTAAGTACAGCTCAGCTAGAGGGTGATCCGGGGCTGCGCAATGCAACAATGTTGGGTGTTGTTGGTCCACTAATCAAGTTTGTAAATGGGCTACCTACATATGCCAGACAGACTAGGGATATTTCCCCAGAAGCTCAACTTGTTCGATCCGCTGTTTTAAACTCTGTTGATCCTATAGACCTGTTATTTGATGAACTGCCAGAGGCGGTTGCAATAGATCTAAAAATGAAAGAGAAAGAATACTATGTGTTGGGGGACCTTTTACAAAAAAGACTATGTTCTGCACTGTTAGAGTTAAGTAAGGCATATCCTTCTCTGAACACTAAGGTACAGAAAACGATACTAAATGTTTTTGGACACGAAAACCTACAGGAACTGTATGATACACAACGACAACGCATTATACCTCTGGTTGATATTTGTGATGATATTGAGCTCAAATCTGTTCTGCAGGCGTTTGCAAGAGAATATACAGATTCAGCTGAGTGGGTCAGTGGAATTGCCGGAATTGTTGTTAAAAAACCGATGGATTCTTGGAGTGATAAGGATTTTACCTTGTTTGCCACTAAACTACGGGATTATGCTGACCGCATCCAGCAGCTTGAAACCCTTGCTTCTGTGAATGGTCAACTTATTGCAGAGAATACCAGGTTACTAAGTGTGATGACTCCAGATGGTGTAGTAAAAAGAGAGATTCTCAAAACGGCAAATACCGGTGATAATGAAATACAGGGCATTCTCAAACCAATTATGGAATTGCCAGAGGAAAAATACAGGGCGGTTGTTGCTGCTCTGGTGGAGAAAATATTTAAGGGTGATTCTATTGAACAATGACACTGACTGTTACAAAGGTAAGAAAGAACATCATATACTAGCTCTCTCAGGTGGGAAAGATAGTGCAGCATTAGCTGTTTATATGCGTAATAAGTATCCAGATCTAGACCTGGAGTATGTTTTTACAGACAGCGGTTGCGAATTGCCGGAGACCTATGAGTATTTGGATAGAATTAGGGCTGTGTTGAATATCGATATAACAGTTATTAGGTCAGAACGAGATTTTGATTATTGGCTGAAGTACTACAATGGTGTTTTACCTTCACCGCAAAATAGGTGGTGTACTCGCCAGCTTAAGCTTCGACCATACGAAGCTTATATTGGAGATGATTTAACGTACAGTTATGTTGCTATTAGGGCTGATGAAGATCGAGGAGGATATCAAAGTACTAAAGAAAATATTAGGCCTGTGCATCCGTTTGCTGAAGATGGAATCATACTCGAAGATGTAATTAACATATTAGAAGAATGTGGCTTAGGTTTGCCGGGCTATTATAAATGGCGTTCTAGGTCAGGATGTTATTTCTGCTTTTTCCAATCTGAAGATGAATGGAGGGGGTTAAAGAAGTATCATCCTATAGAGTTTGAAAAAGCGTGTCAGTATGAAGAGAATCATTTAGATGGACGGGTTTATACGTGGAGAGGTAAGAGAAGGGGTAAACCGATGTTTTTAAGAGATATCGATGATTGTATGCCTACCGAAAAACGAAAAGTATCTAAAGAAAGCACAAAAAACAACAAATTATCCTACCTGCTAAACGATCTTGATGTAGTTAGCTTAGATAGCAGTGGCATACTCAAATGAGGTGGATAATGTGGAGCGGAAAGTTAAGCTGAACAATCAAAAAGCAAGTGAGTTTTTAGAAAAGATAAGGGTTTCAAGGCAAGGGGAAAAGATTAATCCAAATAAATACATCCTTCTTTTATCAATTATTACGTTGCTCAATAAAGATGACGGCCATGAAAACCGTTTTGCTTTTACCGAATTGGAACCAATTTTTCTAACCTATTATAATACTTTCTTCTCTGATACACCGGCTTATTGCAAGATGCTGGAATACCCTTTTTACCATATGAAAAATGATGGTTTCTGGTTTTTGCAAATTAAGCAAGGGCAGGAAAAGAAATATCGAATGTATGAAAAAAAAAGATTGACCAAGAAAAGGCTTTTGGAAACCGTGGAATATGCATATTTAGATAGAGATATATACGAAATTTTATGCCACCAAGAAAATCGGAAGATCCTTGAGGACGAAATAGCTAAGTTGCTAAGTAGAGATGATTTAAAGAATGTACAGTATTTAATTGCTGCAACAGAGCATGAAGCTAATGGTTTTTTTGTTAAAGAAGGGTCCAGTTTATTTGAGCATGAACAATTAGCAATTGAGATAATTACAAATAGTATTAGTAGACAGCAAATTGGGCAGATAACTAGCAATATATTGATATATGATGACCAATCCAATAATTATTATGAATATGACCTAATTCTGGTTGCCCATTCAGGAATATATGTGATTGAGCTTAAACACTGGTCAGGGCATATTCGTATTAAACCTTACAATTGGATAATCAACGATACTCATCCTAGAACTGATCCTCACAAAAACAACGGTTTTAAATGTAAAATATTGAAGGGAATCTACCAGCATAATTTTAATACTTATCCGAATATATGGGTTGAATCTGTAGTAGTGTTAACAAATCCTGAGAGCATTGTGGATGGTGCCGATTCCCCGGGTATAGCTGCTGAGCAACAGTTGAACAACCCTACCTTTGCATCTATTTCAGATCTAATCACATATCTGAAGAATAAAGAATCTTTATCTGAATGTCAATTCCTTGACAACCAGCAAATTAGTGCCATCATCAATTACTTAAACAGACTTAATACTCCTAGAAAACAGGTAAAGTATGCGGTTCCTGGCTATGAAACAGTTGAGTACCTTTCGCAAAAACCGGAGTGCATAGAACTGATTGCCCGTCCTATAGACGGACGCGCAAAAGGGCTAAATCGTTTCCGGGTTTTTCGAACACCGTTTCAGGCAACAGCAGAAGAGAAAAAGCGCTTTATGAAAAGGGCATACAGCACTCTGAATACAGTATCTCAAATCGAGTATCATCCTCATATCCAAAAAGTATGGGTAATCAAGAACGATTACGGCGACATCATAGAAGGTTCTGACTGGTCAGAAACCGGAACGCTGAGCGATCTTATTTGTCAGCAAGATGGGCCATTTCCTATTGAAAATGTTCTTAGAATATGCCATGGGATTTTACTCGGCCTGAACACAGCACATCAGTTGGGTGTAATCCACCGTGCTGTAAAACCGGAAAATGTTCTTATGTTTAACGGTATTCCTAAATTAATAAACTTTGATCTGGCTTATCAACTTGAAGAAAACCGTCTTACTGTTATTCCTGATGCTTCACAGCTCAAAGATGATGGTTACATTGCACCGGAGGTCCTTTTTGGCGAGGACATAGATGAAAGTACT
Source organism: Syntrophaceticus sp. (assembly GCA_050949745.1). Classification (GTDB taxonomy): domain Bacteria; phylum Bacillota; class DSM-12270; order Thermacetogeniales; family Thermacetogeniaceae; genus Syntrophaceticus. The sequence goes on from JBMNGF010000018.1 coordinate 25,274, forward strand.
GATTTGTTCAGTTTAGGTGTTATTGCATATGAAATGCTTACAGGGAGCAAGCCATTTAAAAGTGTTAGAAACTTTAAGGCACAAGGCGGCTTATTAAATGCCGAGGTGCGGGAAAAGCTTTTGAGGTTAGGGCTTCCTGAAGGGTGTACAGAGATCATAATAGATATGCTCGTTGCTGATAGAACAAAGCGTTTTAAAGATGTCGAACGGGCTATTGCAGTATTTAGCAGGGAAGCTGAAGAAGACAAGCAAGGTGCGGAACCGGTAGCTGTTAATTCTAAACTACAGCCGGGAGATAAATACGATGTTTATGAGATTCTTGAGCAAATTGGTGAAGGACGAGAAGCGCAAATTTACAAGGCGAGGACTCTTCGGGGGCTACCTGTAGTCTTAAAGTTATTTAATAAAGAAGTACCCCAGGAACGGATTTTCAACGAAGCTGAGATTACCAGCGCCATCAAGTCCAGTTATGTTGTGAACTGTGACAATAAAATTGGGCATTGGAAAAATGATCGTTTCTTTTTAGTGTTGGATTATATAGCAGGTGAAACTATTCGCCAGAAAATAGTAGGCAATGAAGTGCCAGATATAGAAACATTTCGTACTGTTGCCTTTTGTATGATGGAAGCGGTAAAGGCTTTTCATCTCTATAAGGATCAAGAAGTCAGTTCCAAGGTGTTGCTGCATAGTGATATTAAACCGGATAATATCATTATTACCCCGGAACCGGGCAGCAAAGCTGTTTTGATCGATTGTGGTATAGCAGGTGAACCCCGAGTTGATGTCTTTCAGGGAACAAATGGCTATGTACCCCCCGATAGTCTCCGGGGAACAGATATGGAGTTTTCAGAGAGCGGGGACATCTTTGCACTGGGAGTCACCTTATGGGAGTGGCTTTTTGGTGAGAAACCTTATGAAAACCCCACTGTTGGGGATGCCCCGTCTATTCCGGGAAATCCTAGCGAGGATGTTAAAGCTTACATGCCATGGCTGTTAAAAGCGGTATCTACAGAGGCGGAGCAGCGATTTTCGGGTATTCAGGAGATGCAGGATGCCTTTGCGGAGCATAGCAGGCCAGAGGATGCTGTGAAAGAAGATGCAATTGAGAAACCTGAAACAGAGATGACCAGACAGGTTATTGATGTTGAGAATTTACAAAGGGAAGGCAATCCCTTCGTGGATTATATCAATTCACTCTCTGAAGCATCAGCGTGTAATGAAAATGCTATTGCAGAGTCTCAGCTAGCTAGCGATTTTTTTGACAGGATATTTGTAGAGAATCCATTATCTGATTTTATATATGAGACTCTTGTTTGCGATAATATTAATGTCATTCTCACCGGTAATGCCGGTGATGGCAAGACAACTATTGCTGCTGACATCTACCGGAGAGTAACTGGAGAATACCCTCAAATCCTACAGCCAAAAACCCGCGCGGGAGATATTATCATCGTCAAAGATATGAGTGAGCTACCACGTCAAGATCAAAGGGCAGCTATTTTTAAGGATGCTCTAAAAGACGAAGGCAATAGATACCTGATAGTTTCCAATACAGGAACACTACTAGAAAGTTTTCGCGAGCTAAAGATAAATGGAAAAGAAGTGGATGAAAGTGAGCTGCTTAAGGCGTTAGAAGCAGATGAGCCGCAACTTGTACTTGATGACCACTTTATGGTTATCAATATTGCTAACATGGACAGCATTGAAACCGCCTGTCAGGTTTTTGAACGTATGTTGAACACAGGGAATTGGGCTGCTTGTGCGGCATGCCAACACTATGAAAGCTGCCCGATATCCAATAATGTTCGACTGCTCCAGGATGACCTGCAAACGGTATCTCACAGAGTAAAACTTCTTTATCGGCGTTTATATGAATATGATGTACGCCTTACTATGCGTCAGATGACCGACCACCTGGCCTACGCAATTACTGCCGGGAAAAACTGTGCTGATATAAATGCTATGTCAGTAATAGCGTTGCAAAGTTGTCTGAATGGCTCTCTTTTCTTTAATCGTTTTTTTGGGGATGACGGAAATGAGGTTATTCCCGAGGCTTTGCAATTGTTGCCGGTACGAAGGGTTCAGGATGCTGAATTTGGAACACTCCTGGATCCCTACTTTGAAAGAAAGGCTTGGGTAAAAGATAATGCAGAATTACCGCTTTCAGGGGAGGCCCTTGGAGTAAGCAATAATCTCATGGAAAAGAACAATCACTCCATTCGCAGACAGGTGCGCCGGCTTGTTTATTTCTTTGGCTCATTGGATGATGAGGCTGGCAATCGCTACATCTCCACCTTTTTACGATCTCCAATGTTAATTAAATTTCTAGAGTATTCCCAGGGGATTACTACTATAACAAAGATGGCAGAAGAAAAATACCGGAATCAGATCCTGCAGGTATTGCAAGAATATTTTATCGGGGTGCGTCTGCCGGAGGAAACCTGGCAGGAACAGAATCTGTATCTTACCCTTACTCCGTTTGGAAGCAGTGCAGGGACTCAAATGGCTTTGGCGACTTTTAGAGAAGAGGATTTTAAATTAAGTGTTAAGCATAGATACAAGGTAGGAGATAAGAGCAGTTATGTGTTATGTCTATGCCATAAAAATAGTGATGTAGAGATGACCCTTAACTTGCCTTTTTTAGATTATATCTCACGTAGATATGAGGGTGAGTTAGCAGAAGAGCTTTCCGCACATTACGCGAACCGCCTCGAACAGTTAAAGGTTGATCTGCTTGATATATATAACAAACAAAAAGAGGATGAAAAGGATTATTTAACACTGATACGCATCAAGTATGGCGGGGGGTTTGAAGTGATTAAAGTTCACGTTGCAAGTGGGTCATTGGAGGTGTTTTCATGAGTTTACCCGATCCTTTTCCTGAGGTTAAAGTTTCAGAAGATTATAACCCTGCGATTAGGTTGTATGGTAACCGTTTTTTCAAAGATCAGACAGTTTTAGAGTATTTGTCTGAATTCCTAGCTGTGATTTTTTCAGGTAAGCGGATTGGTGACGGCCAAGCGTTCGAGTCACCTTTGCCATCCCTAACAGATATACGAAAGTGGTCATTCTCAACAAAAACTAAACTTTGTTATAGACCACCTATCAAACTGAACCTTAAGCTTTTTGCCTTTTTGAGTTGTTCACGGGTTGATTCACGTGATGAGATACACATAGCGCATTACAAAAAACTAGTTGATAAAATAGAAAACAGTATCAAAACAAGCAATAGGAATGTCGAGGAAATAAGGGATTGGCTAGAGGATTTTTTGCGTTGTTTTCAGGGAGTTGGATTTAATAGAACCTGGTGCGCACAGACATTTTATCCTGTTTCTGCTAGTCTTGTAACACAGGAAACCATCTGGAATAAAACTGTTGCTCGAAATAGCAATATTAAAAATTGGGATAGTGCTACAAAAAGGTTCAAAAAGTTTTATAGTACAACACGGCGAATTTTTTTAGCTAGGGGCGGCGAATTATTATATCTGCAATTATGCAATGTTTTTGCAACTGACCAAACAAAGGTCAGTAGCTTTGCTGAAATAATGAATTTAGGTACTGAAGAATCTGATCTGGCCAAATTACACCACTCACTCCAGGATGGATTACAAAAGTTAAATGGCAATGATATGGATGCTTTTAATAGGTTGGTTGATTACATTGAGTTATTGGATAAAGATACCCATGATCAGACTAATAAAGAATCCGAATATTTAACCTGTGAGTGGTGTCCTCGGGACAGCTGGCAGGAGGCTTATCTTTTTGCTGTGGAAATCAACCGCCTATTAGCTGCGTCATTAGATCCTGTAGAACGACTGGATTTACTAATGATCGGATGTTCTCTGCAAGTGATGCGCAGTCTGTGTGCCCAGAGTGTTAGGTATGCTGAAAATTTTCATCCTGCAGGAAACGGTGGCATGCTTGGGTATGCATGGATATTTTCTTCATCTGGTTTATCTTCACGCCAGCAGCGTATAACTTCTCATCAAAACTTGTTGGCTAACCAGGGTCTTATTCAAAAAGCTCTGCGCCATGATGCATTAAAGGAAAACGCAGATCGTCATCCAGATCCTAAAAAAACTGTTGAAAGGCTTTATCGTGAGGCAGATGACAGATATGGTCATAAGTTATTGCTTTCTTTGGGCAAGAAACTGGGGATAATAGCACCCCGGACGGGTCCAGGAGCTAGATTTATTATGACTGATAAAGTCTTACGCTATATGGTGCTGGTTCTTTTGAAACCCGGAGAGCGCTGTCCTTATGATGAATTTCAAAGGCGACTTTATCACCATTATGGTATAGCTGTTGAAGGAGAAGAGCTTACAGATGCTGTGCTCTGGAGCAATTTGCCTGCTAACAGCTCTATGCAGCCACAAGATGGTTCCTGGTTGGCTGAGATGCTTCGGGCAGGTGCTTTTTTAAATGAGCTTTCTGATGCGTGTTCTATTGTGAGGAATACTTTTGGATAAAATATAAGGGAACAGGAGTAAGCATAATGAAGTACATGGCTGATACGATAGTTAAATACATACTGGAAGAAACTAATCGCCATTCTGGCATGCTGAGATTTGTATTGCCTTCTTATCCATCTGATCTCCTTTTAAAAATAGGCTGTGAGCTCGATGAACAGTTCAGTAGAATAACAGATCGCCGGGTTGATTGGAAGTATAAGATAGCCTATCGCTTGGGCAAAGAATGGGAAGATGGTACATCTGCCGACCAAGCAAATTTTGAAAGGATTCGCAAAGAAGGTTGGTATAACGAGGATGATAACCTGACAAGTTTGCGAAACACTGTGAAAGATCCGGATTGTGATTGTCTTGTAATTTTATTAGCGGGTTATGAACATATTGATGACCGCGCAAGTTTGAGAGATTTTTTTCATCTCAACCAGGAGACGGTTTGGGAATTGTGTCTCAAGAAGTCATTCTTCAACTGGGTGACTGCTTGCTTGAGTGATTACGTTAACCCTGATGGCAGTGAAAAAGAAATTAAACAGATAGCAGAGGTATTTAAAGAGCTCTACCGTAACGCCCTCACAGATATGTTGGGAGTTAGTAGCTATTTAGAAAGGTTGGATCTATCAGATGTTATGACCTGTAGTGATGTATACCATCTGATCCTTAGTAATTTATTGCCTTTCAAATTACCGTGTATGAATGGACTGGTTGGACGCTATAGATCGAGGAAGCCTTTTTCTAGCTACATTAACCCAGCACAGAACTTTTTTAATTATAGTATGTTTTTTAGTCCTTCTGATAGGAAGAAAACAATAGATAGAATTGAAAAGTTTGAGACTAAGCATGTAGATGAGCAGCTAGAGAGTGACACATTGGGATCTTTTGATTCTCTGGATCTACTGCTTGATGCCCTAAAGGATTATATTGAAAACAGATCAGAGGCGGCACGCAAACAGTTGCTGAGTGCTGATTTTGTCTATATACACGACAAAATACTTAATTTCAAATCTAAAAAACCCGAAAATGGAGATGAAGAAAAACGCAGGAGTCGCGGGGTAAAAAAAATATATGGTTTGCCCCCGGAGGTTTTTCTGAGGGCGTTATGGATTACCCTTGGGGATTTCAAAAAAGAGTCTCAAAGCTCACTGCTTGTAGCGGAAAATCTATCTTCGATAACTTTGCAGAGCACTGTATTTAGACATGATTTTGATGACGAGGATGAAGGTGACCTGGAAGATGACAACGAAAAGGCAAAAACTTTTCTGCGAAAGGTGCTGGGGGGAATTGACGACTTTTTCGGGGTGCAGTTGCGAGATCTAGGTGATCTAAGTAAGCCAAAAGTGTTCAATGTGAAAGTGAATTCTCACCTCTGTCCTGGTGAGGATAGTGGGGTTTCATATCAAAGAAACAAGAGAGCAGAACCCCAATTAAAGTTCAGGGTAATTGTCACTTCTAAGGAAGGTGATTCCTGTAAGCGTGAATTTGCCTGGGCGCTGCCCCAGAATCACCAGTGTCGTCTTCTGGATGCTCTTTATCAATGGGTTTTAGAGAGTTTTGAAGAATGTAGCAATGCAATACCTGTCTTCACAATGCCGTATATACCGGAGATTTTTATGGCTGATGATGAAGAGAATGTCAACCGCCTTATTGGTACAGCCCTGGGAACAGGTTGTTCTTTTATCAATTTAATGAACGCAGAAGGTTTTGACAATAGAGATGCTGTTAAGCCCCTATTAAACGATTTATCGATCTCCTTCCAACACTTCCTTAAGGAATATGACCAGGCAGGTTTTTTTAAAGCTCTGGATTCAAAATATGCTCCTTTACGCAGAACATATAGTACTGCCTATGAAAAATATCTTCAATGCAATGAAAGCAGCGCGGGGCCTCTACTTTTTAAGGCTTTTATGTTTGTAGCTAGTGATAATGCGGAACAAGTTTGGTGGGTTTGGAATGAATATCAAGAATGTATGGTGGTTACCCCCTTACATCCTGCCCTGTTGGAAATGATTCATAATAGTCATACATTTCTATGTGAGAGTTTTTGTTTTTATGCCAGAACTGGCTTGCAGGAAGTTGGGGGGAAATTCCCAGAAAAACATTGGGACCAGATTGTTGATCTATCCAGGATGAAGCGGCCTATTTTGGGCACCTTAAAAAATGAGGATTTAGTTCTTGATACTAACATGCGCAGTTATGGCTATTTTCACCTGGTTGGGGAGTGTGCTAAGGACCCGACATCGATCAATGCTCGTCTGCTATTGGAATATGAAGATAATGATGAAGATGAAGTAACAGACACAGATCTTTTTAGGGAAACCCGTGCCTCTATTTTAATCAAACAGATACTAAATGATTACTACAGATTGCATAAATATGTGGATGACGGTATCAGTATTGCTGCCTACTGTGGAGATCAGATCCAGCCGTTCGTTTCAGGTATTGACAATTACCTATCCTCTATTTTAAAGGACAGAGATGAAAGGGTATATACTTTACAGTTAACCATATTTTCAGACAGTGGAGATGATTCCTCAGTTATGAAGTGGGTCAATGCATGGAAGGAGCGCTGGCAGGAATCAGAAGCAAGTTCCAGGCAGTACTATAGTAAATGTAAAATATCCATTGCTTATCGTGTTGTTTCCAGGGGTGAGAACTACGATCAGTTTCGTGAGCTGCTGCAGGGAATTGAAGTTGATGTCGTGTTTTTTATGGATTTTATTAGATCCGGTTTTAGTCGCTTTAGGGAATTAGCATATGACGCCCAGGGTAGTTATCGTAAGTTTCCGATATTAGAAAAAATATGTTGTCCTGAAACAGGTGGGGGCAGGGATAATAAACGTGTGAGGATTTTAAGCAACCAGCGTTTTAAGATGGGCACTTTGCATGCGGAGGTTATGGCTCGTATTAAACAGGGACATGCGGATCCAGGTAAAAGGCATGTAGTAATGGGTGTTAGCGATTTTCAGCAATGGACTTCTGTTATAGACACTGCCCATCAACACAGCGCATGGGTAGCCTGTATAGATCCTTCTGTAGATGAACAACTGCTCAGGAAGGTAGAGCCAGATGGGACCAGTAAACGGGAGGTTATCGGTTTTGGTACTGGAGTTGGATCACATGGGGAAAATAATTATACGATTTCTACTGAGCAATTTTCGCTTGCAGATATATCAAAAAAGATCGGGGCACAGATCTCTAGGCTATTTGAATTTTTGCAAGGTGATGTTACCAGCCGTATAGCTGAAAGTTTAATTCGTGAAGCATCGAATATCGGGGGTCTTTCTGTAGTCAAGGCAACAGGTCCTTCCGAGTATGTGAGGGATTATATTGCTTATGCCATGGTCAGAAAGTTGCTTCCGACCGATGACAGTGCTTTTTGTGATGAAATTATATCCCTGGATGCTTTCCGTCACTGGTTTGATGATGCTTCTGATCAAAAGCGCCCTGATATATTGAGGCTACAGGCCAATATAGTGGGTGGTTATTTTGATATAAAAGCTCAGATTATAGAATGCAAGCTTGCCCAGCAGTCAGAAGGCCATCTTGAAAAGGCCCGTCAGCAAATTGAAAACGGCTTGAAACAGCTTACTGCCTGTTTCCGGCCGCGTTATGAGACTGAGACACCAGAAGGTATTAAGGATAGACCTGACCGGCGTTACTGGTGGATGCAGTTGCATCGCTTAATTGCAAGTAAGGGTACAACAAGTCGTACCGAGTATAATGAAACTCTTCAGGCATTAGAGCGATTGAGTGAAGGGTATTTTAATATTACCTGGCAGGCTGCAGCAGTGGCTTTCTGGACCGATGTTGAAGGAGATTATATGGTATGTATGAATGAATGGGATTTTAATATAGATGACAAGGAAATAGCAGCTTCTGTAGCTACGGCGGGTAAAAATTTTATTGGCAAGGTGTGTCTTGAAGATGCAAGAGGGGATATTTTTAGTAGGAGTTCTGAACTTAGTTATTTTGACAGAAGAGATGTGACTGTACCTGACACTGCTATCGATTCCGAATGTGATGATCAAGATGGGGATGGTATTAAGCAACCGGAAGAAACAACAGAAACAAAAACAGATGAGGATGGTGTACCAGGGAAGGAGAACATAGATGACGGTGGGATTGGTGATGGACCATCTAGTAATGAAACAGGTAATATATCAGTAGTGTCTCGTGTTCCCGAACGCATTCTTTTAGGAAGTGGGACTATGGGGGGTAGGGATGTTTACTGGGAGTTTGGCCATCCGGACCTTCCCAACAGGCATATACTTGTTTTTGGGGCTTCTGGTACAGGGAAAACTTATACTATTCAGGCGCTCTTGTGTGAACTGGGTAAATCAGGTCAAAACAGTTTGATAGTGGATTATACGAATGGATTTACTCCCAGTCAGCTGGAATCCATAGTAGTAGAAAAGTTGAACCCGAAACAGCATGTGGTGCGAATGGAGCCACTGCCAATAAATCCATTCCGCAGGCAGTGTGATTTTATTGATGATTTTAGGCTTGAAGAGGATTCAGCAACAACTGCCAGACGGGTGAGAGATCTGTTTGCGCAGGTTTACCGGTTTGGTGATCAGCAGCAGTCAGCGCTTTATAATGCTATTCGAGATGGTGTAGATCAAGATGAAAGCAGCTTCAATCTTGATAGGTTGCTTGAGAGGCTGGAAGTGATCCAGCATGAGGGAGGCCCTACTGCTGCCTCTGCTGCCAGTGTAATCAGTAAGCTCCAGCCATTTGTAGATATGACACCTTTCGGCAAAGAAGATGTGGACAGCTGGGAAAAACTGTTTACAGATGTCAATTCCCGATGTCATATTATTCAGTTGGCTGGGTATATGAAGGATACTGCACAGTTAATTACAGAGTTTTCGCTTTTCGACCTCTATTGGTACTACCGCGCCAGAGGAAATAAGGATAATCCAAAAGTTATTGTGCTTGATGAAATACAAAACCTTGATCACAGTTTAAATAGCCCATTAGGCCAGCTCCTTACAGAAGGGCGTAAGTTCGGTATTTCATTGATACTCGCTACCCAGACATTAAGCAATCTAGCCAAGGAAGAAAGGGACAGGCTCTTCCAGGCCAGTCATAAGCTTTTCTTTAAACCGGCTGATACTGAAATTAGGTCGTTTGCCCAGATACTGGCGGATGTTACCAATGGGCGGCTTGATGATTGGGTTGATCGTTTATCTTCTTTGAAGAGGGGCGAATGTTATTCGCTCGGGAATGCTTTTAACGAGGCAACCGGTAAATTAGAGGTAAGCAAATGGTTTAAGATTCGTATTAATCAATTAGAGCAAAGATATTAGGGAGGCTACCTTTAATGTTACCGCTTAATTTTCATAAGACATTTATTCCTGAAAGGCGTTTAATTGCTGCATTACTTGAATATGCAGCATTAAACAAGCAAGGTGATTATCAAAATATTTCTAAGGAAACCGGAATACCGATGGGTAAATCTAGCGGTAAGGTACCAGCTATACTTGACTATGCAAGAGGTATGGGGCTTCTTATACTAGCAAACGAGCAAGCTGGTTCCATTAAAAAACCTGTGCTTACTTCTTTTGGTAAGGTTGTTTATCTTGAAGATAAGTTTCTGGGCGAAAAAATGTTGCAGTGGCTGGTTCATATGAACTTGTGTCGCAACGACATAGGGGCTAAAACATGGCATGAGGTTTTTGCAAAAGGGCGAAGTATACTGGGAACTGCGTTTACCAAAAATCAGTTAGAGGATTATCTGGTAAGTATCTGTGGAGAGGGTAAGAACAGAACAGGCCCGATGGTGCTAGCCTACACTGATGACGCGGCTCTTGGGAGATCTGGGGTATTGACTGTTGACGGAGCAGAAGTTAGAAGGCAGAAGGCCCCGGTTCTGGATATCTATGCTATACCATATTCAGCGTATATTCTTGAACTGATGTATGTGTTTTTCTCAGGGCAGAACCAGGTGACTGTTTCAGATTTCAACAACAGAACACTCTGGTTTGATATTAATCTTTGGGACTGGTCAGATATCGAGTATGTACTTTCGCTGGTGGAGTCTAAGGGCTATCTATCCATTGATCGTCAAATGCAACCATGGATAATTGAAAAAAAAGCCATGTCTGATGAGGTATGGCAGCATATATTTGATGATATGGCATAGCTAGGGGGGGCTGGGGGCAGATGAAGCTTGTAGACATTGTATCTTTCAGAAAGGACCTGTTGTTTAATGGAGCGGTTCAATTAAGCTGGTTTGAAAAGGATAGGCTACAGGCTGAAAAAGCAGCTGAGCACTTTGTCTTCCATGGTCCGGATTACCATGGAGTTTCTGAGGCTGATATTGAGAGCAGCAGCCACCAACTTGTTGATACTGCAAGTTTTACTTTGGAAATTCTTGAACGTATCACAGGTAAAGTTGTCGATGAGCCGTTTAGTTTAGCTATTGCAGGTTATGGAACAGGGAAGTCGCATCTTGCGATTACCCTTGCTACATTGTTAAGTAACCCAAAACATGAAGTTGCCAGTAAAATTCTAGATAATATTACTATGGCTGATGCTTCTATTGGCAGGTGTGCCAAGGAAATTGTTGCAGAAACATCGGATCGGCCTTTTCTTGTTATTGCCATTAATGGCATGCAGGATTTTGATTTATGTGGTGAGATTATACGACAAGTGCTCTTTGTTTTGAAGCATAATGGGCTGGATACAACTGTTTTGGAGAACTTGCGCCCGCGTTTTAATTCAGCCATTAATTTTACCGAATCACTCTTCCTGTCTTTGCAAAAGGATTTTGAAGAGCGCTTTGGAGTTGGATGTGATGCGCGGGATATTATAGAACGTTTGAAGTGTCAGGATGAAGAAACTTTTAAGAATGTGAGCTATATTTATGAGCAGAAAATGGGCTCTCCTATCCATGCGGTTGGTCAGGAGTCAATCCATGACTTTATTCGCATCACCAAAGAAACTTACTGTGGCCCTGGCAAGCCTTTCTCTGGCATGGTTATTATTTTCGATGAGTTTGGCCGCTATATGGAGTTTGCTGTACAGAGACCCCATATTGCAGGTCCAGGTGCGCTTCAACAGTTGTTTGAATCTGTACAAGCTAATGGGGATCGGGTATTTTTGCTTTGTTTCATTCAGTATGAGCTAAAGGCTTATATATCCAGAATCGCACCTGAACTAAGGGATGATCTGAACCGCTATGTTACCCGTTATGATGCTGTTCACAAAGTAAGGCTATCAACTAACTTGGAAACCCTAATGGCAAATTTATTGGAAAAGAAAAACCCCGAAGAACTTGAGCGTCAGCTTTCGGGCATGGATATGCCTGCTGATTCAATTCAGTTATTTATGAACAGTTGTTTTCCCGATATTAAAAACCATGCCCTATGGATGGATGCACACCGATTCAAACAAGTTATTTGCAAGGGATGCTGGCCCCTGCACCCTTTTTCAACCTGGGTGTTATATAAGCTGACATCTGTCGGAAAGTCTCTTCAACAGCGTTCTGCATTTTCTCTTTTGGCAGATGTCTACGATGTTTATCAGCAAACGGTATTTACACCGGGAAGAACTATTAGGCCGGTAGATATCTGTGATGAAGCCTTGATCAGTGAATTTCTTGCTTCTGAGCAATATGGGCAACAGGGTGCTACAGCGCACGCTTACATTAGTGTAATGCAAAAATACCAGCACGAGTTATCACCATCTGGGAAGGCAGTATTAAAAGCTGTACTTTTATCAGCTAAAACCGGAGTTAAGGTTGATTCCAAAGAGGATTCATTGCAAGTGTTAGGAATGTTTGCTGGCATTGATATCCAGGATATAGTGGATGCGGTACACATACTTGAATATGAATATGCGGTTTTGGAATGGAACGATTTGCTACATCAGTATGAAATCGCTGGAGATGCTGTTCCTAGAAGGGCGTTTCTCGGTAGTCTGAAGGCAAAGGTTTCAGAGATCGATTCCCGGAGACGAGCTGATATTTTCAGCCATAATTACAAAAGATGGTTACAGGTTGAGGCATACCCTACTGATTTTGGTTCCCAAAATGATATTACTACCAGAGAGTGGAATTTTAATGTATATTTCACAAATGTATCAATGTTAAGTGGCCAGATTGATTATGCCCTGCGCACCTGGCGAGATGCAAAGGGTGTTGATGAGGAAAAGGGGCAGCTGATTTACTGTTATCTTGGACCTGAGAGCAGGTTGAGTGCTGTTCGAGAAAATACCATACAGGTGATTAAATCAAGTATGGGAAAGAACGATATTGAATGGGATAAAGGGGCACCTCTGGCTGTAATCTTTCTCGATGATACTGAGGGGACCTTTGGAGATAAGCTAGCTGAATATTGGGTCATACAAGAGCAGATGAGTGAGGAAGAGTCCAAAAAATACGCCAATTTCATACTTGATAGAAAGAGCAGCTTGGAACAGGAGATGCAGAACTGTTTTTCCGAATTGGAGCGGGCAAGGCAGATTGTTTTTGCTACTGATAAACCTATTGCTGGGTCACGCATCAAGAATATGCTGACGCAGCTTTTTGATGTTGTTTATCCAAAGAGGATACCTTTTCCCTTTGATGGTTTCCATACTGCCAGGGGAAATGCTGCCAAAGATAGTCAGGTATTTACCAAGGAATTGTTGTTGGGAAATCTGGATCGGGATTGGATATCCGCACGAAGTGTACAACAGCGTAATCGAGCCTATGAAGTACTGGACTGCTCATGGGGTGTAATTGGCAACGATGGATCTGTTAGAATGATACCGTCAAATGATGCGGTACGCAGTATAATCGAACTTCTGGAATCACAACTAGGAGATGCTGAAACTTCAGATACTAAAAAACCTATGAACATGGGAGAAATAACGCGACTTCTGTGCTCACCCCCTTATGGTTGCAATATCGCTTCTGCGGGTATGATTTTGGCTTTTTTTATAGGTCGCCGTAAAAATGAGCTTAATTTAATGAAGGATAATCAGATGATTAGCTTTGAGAATTGGCTTCAAGAAGCTATGCCCGGTAACTTTTTTGACTTATCAGTACTTGATAATACAGATGTGGTACGAGTTTCAAAGGAAAGCCTCTCTGAATGGGAGATTCTGTTTGATGAATGGGAGCTGGAGCCTACGTTAAATGGGAAAGTGAGGTTTCGCAATAAAGCACTTGAGTTAAAAGAGCGCATTCCGGTACCACAACAATATCATTATAGATATGAGCTCTGTTATAAGAATGCTAATGATGCCCTCCGTATACTAAATGATGTTAATAATAAAATAGACTCTGCTTTGGATAAGGTAGAAACCGGCATAGAAAATAAGGATGCTAGTACGATATCCTGGGGAGCTGCAATGCTAAATGATGTATACAACCGAATGCAAAATGAAGATAGGAAATGGGCCGAAGAACAAAAGAATGAAGTCGCTGAACAACTTGCACACGCTCGCCTGCATACCCAATGGTATTTCCAAAAGTGGTTGGAACGCCAGACTGCATACACTATTGAGAGTTTAAGTAAGTTTAAGCATTATATGTTGAAAATTGTGGGAAGCAATTTATCCGAGCTTGGCCTTGAAGAGGAAAGGGAACTATTGGAAACGCATGTTGATAAAGTAGCTGAGCGAATACAATTTATTGAAGAGCTTAAAAGGACAGCCTCTGATATTGATAAAATGGTTCGGAATAATAAAATTACTAACTCTACGTCAGTCTCAGAATTAAACGCCTGGTTGGAGCAGGTGAAAGATTTTAGAAAACGATTGGATAATGCAAAGATGAGGGCAGATATTGTCCAAGATGACATAGATGTTGCGGCTAGAAAACTAGCTGACTATAATAATGCCTGTCAAAATCAGCTTGAGCTTTATAAGGAAAGGGCAACTGCTGTTTTTAATATCAATGAGATTAACACTTCTATTGATATAACTAACTGGCAAGGTGAAATTGCATCACTATTATCAGTTTATGATGGCCAAGAAAGAGATGTAGAAGATTTAAAACTTGTGCAGAAGCAACTTGATTTAATAGAAATGCATTATCGACAGCTTGACAATGAGGCATTGAGTGAAGAAGAGTTTGGAGCTGCATGCAGGCGATGTAAAGAGGAAAATGATAATGAATTTGCCAATGATGCTCCTCCCCTGGATAATGAGCTAATTTATGATAGCATCAATAAAGGTATATCTGAGAAGAGGAAACGAATAGCGTCGGAGTGGATGCTGCATAATGTTCCCAAACCAGAAGAAATACTCAAATATAATGCTACATCAGCTATACAATACAAATCTCGCCTGCAAAAAATGCCCCTGGTTTTATCCCAAGAGCAAGTCAAAACTGTACGTGAGAGAATCAAAGCCTGTGAGAGACGACTTGATGAACTCGAAGTGGAAGGCTTATTAGTAAAATTCAAAGCAATGTCAGAGGAGAATAAAAAGAATTTTCTGAGAAAAATATCTGATTATATTAAATAGACTGAGTTCTAAGGTCTGTTGAAGCCAATCCCCCGCTACTCCGGGGATGTGCGTGATCCCCGGGGTGGTATAAGGAGAATAAAAAAGAGCATAGTGCCTTATCTGGAGGAGGGGGAAGAGTGGAGAAGGTTTACAACAAGCTTGTAAGGGATAGGATACCGGAAATTATTCAGGCTTCTGGGAAAAACGCATGTATACGGAAGGCCGATGAAGCCGAATATAAGCATCTCCTCCGGCAGAAGCTGCTGGAGGAGATAAACGAGTTTATGGAGAGTGGCAGTTCAGAGGAGTTGGCAGATATCAGGTTTCCAATTTAGGATGTGCATTGATAATAATTGAAGTGTTTATAAGATTACAGAAAGGGTAGACAGAACTTTCTTCAGGAGGGATCAGCATGAAGGCTCTTGAGACCAATTATTTAAAACTGATGCAGGGGCCAAAGCAGTTTATTATTCCTATCTATCAACGAACCTATAGTTGGACAATTAAGCAGTGTCAGCAGTTATGGGACGATATTGAAAGGGCGGCGGTTAATGATTCTGTTGCCGGTCATTTCATAGGTTCTATTGTCTATATAGAAAAAGGGATTTATTCTGCAAATATTTCTGCTCCTCCTAAATTGTTGGTAATTGACGGGCAGCAGCGCTTGACAACGCTATCGTTACTCTTAGCGGCTTTTAGTCGTATTATCGATGAGGGAAATGGCAAGTGTAGGATCAGCCGAAGCAAAATAAACAACTATTATCTATTTAATAGTGAAGAAAGTGGAGAACTGCGCTATAAGTTGATATTAAATAAAAGAGATAAGTGGACATTGATAAATTTATTGGAAGGTAAAGAGTTGCTCGAGCCTTTTTCAAAGCGCGTTGTTGACAACTATAACTTTTTTCTCGAACGTATCACCAAATGTGGGCTTGACCTCGATACCATATACCGCGGCATAGAAAAGTTGATTGTCGTTGATATTGCCCTGGATCGAAATTATGATAACCCCCAACTGATTTTTGAGAGTTTAAACTCAACGGGACTAGAACTCTCTCAAACCGATCTTATCCGCAATTTTGTCTTGATGGGTTTAGATGCTAATGGTCAAGAGGAAATTTACCGCGATTACTGGTACCCTATGGAAAAGGTGCTGATTCAGGATGGTGACACTACTCTATTTGACCGCTTTATGCGCGATTATTTAACTGTAAAGATGGGTAATATTCCGAAAATCAAAGAGGTTTACGATTGTTTTAAAAGGTTTTATAGTTTTGATGAGAAAAAAACTGCTAAAGAAATAATGGCTGACATGTACCGGTATTCTAAGCATTTTACTAAGTTGGTTTTTTTGAAAGAAACTGAACCGGAAATTAATGATGTCCTGAAGGATATTACTGCCCTCAAGACAGATGTATCTTTCCCCTTTCTTCTAGAAGTTTATGACGATTATGAAAATCAACGATTAGCGCGTCAGGATTTCATTACTATTTTAAGGTTAGTGGAGAGTTATGTTTTTCGCAGGTCCATTTGCGGTATTCCAACTAATTCGCTTAATAAAACCTTTTCGACACTAATGAAAGAAATTGATAAGGAAAAATATCTAGAAAGCCTTGAAGTAGCACTGTTACGCAAAAGGTCGTATAGGAGGTTTCCGCGGAATGATGAATTCATAAGGGAGTTTATGGCTAAAGATGTTTATAATTATCAAAGCCGTAATTATTTATTAGGTAAGCTTGAAAACTTTGGCCGCAAAGAGAAGATGGTGGTTGGAAATTATACAATTGAACACATCATGCCTCAAAATAATAATTTATCGCTAGACTGGCGTAAGGAGCTTGGGGACAACTGGAAAGATATACAGGCAAATTATCTGCACACGATAGGGAATTTAACCCTTACAGGTTATAACTCGGAATTAAGTGACAGGCCGTTCAATGAAAAACGGGATATGAAGGGTGGTTTTGCTGACAGCCCTCTTCATCTAAACAAAAGCCTAGCTAACTTGGATACTTGGAATGAGGAAGAGATTAAGAAGCGGGCAGAGGAATTATCAAAAGTAGCTGTAGAGGTTTGGCCTATTCCAGAATATAAAGACATTGAAGACTATAAAATAACAGCAAAAGAAATGTTGATTAATGTATTCCCAGCAGAAAAAAACCTTATTGCCGCGAAGGAGATCATTCAGGAAATTGCGCGTATTGTAGATTTAGACCAGGCCCAGCATATTTTGTCGGTCACCTACCGGGATGGTAATATGATATCCGTGAATTTAGGAAATTGGCTGATAATTCGGTTTAAGCGTGTTGGTGATAGCTACGAGATTTCTCTTTGCCTTGATTGGAGCTATAGTGAAAGATTTGAAAGTTACTATTTCAGTAAAATAGAAGATTTTTCTGACCGCTGGTCAAGCGGTCGGTGGGTTAGGCTGGTAACATTCCCATGGAACCATACAATTGAATTAGCTGAACATATCAAAGATTCTTGGGAAAGTGCTATTTTAACAGCCTACCAAGTGTTTAAGAGCTGGACTGCAAGCAGTTATAAAAAATACAGCCAGGAAGAGTTGGCAGCGCACCTATTCCAGGAAGACTATAAGAATAAACACATCAATTCCATGAGTGAAGAAACTCTGAGTTTGTTTAATTTGCTTCGCCGGAGAATTCTTAACCTTGATGCATCAGTCCATGAGGAATATAAGAAGGTTTATATTGCTTATAAAACAGACACAAACTTTGTTGACATTATACCACTAAAAAAAGAGCTGATTCTTACACTGAATATGCCATTTGATAAAATTTACGATCCGCATAACCTATGCAAGGACATTTCAAGTGCTGGTCACTGGGGTAATGGGGATGTGGAGTTTCGGGTTTCCACGCCCACACAGCTTGACATGGCAATGTATCTTATTAATCAATCTTTTGAAAGTCATAGAGATGATGATGCGGAAATATAGGCGAGCTGAGAATTCTTTAGCCTGTTTATATTTCGACGTCTTGTAATCCGAAACACGATCGAGTTCCGTAATAAAGCAAACACAGCGGGGACACACCGGTAGAGGAGTTTCTTAAAGACGCGGGGCAGACGCGGTTTACCAAGCCTTAAAAACTGCCGACAGTCAGAGCCTTTTTGTACAAGGGGGAGGGGTGAAATTAATAATCAGCAGGCTTGATTACATTGATATCAGGGAAATATGGCAGCACGAAGCAGCGGACTTTACCACCTGGCTGGCTGCTAATATTGATTATTTAAATGATAAGCTGGGGTTTGCTATTAATGTTCTGGAGACAGAGAAACAGATAGGCTCGTTCAATGTGGATATCTATTGTGAAGACGAACAATTGGTGTCGCCCTCGATATCCATGTGTATGGGGTTCATCAGACTGGTCAAGCTTTGTACAACCGGTGACTGGGTGCCAGGTTGTGGGGTGGGTTTGAGAAAAGGCTTATTCTCCTCAGTGTTGATAGCTGACTCCAATGTCCCAGCACGCCGGATTAGCACGGTGTTCTTATTATTATTCCTTTCATTTCTCAAGAGGCAATGCTATAATAAAGGGCAGATATAAGCGTTAGGGCTTATACACAATTAAATATATTAATGACAACAAAACCACGGAGGTTTTATACTTTATCAAAGTATGGCATTTTTGTGGTCTTTTTATATTCACAAGAGGGAGGTGAATAAGCTGGACTTCAAGCTGAAAGATGTTGTTTATATGGCTATCACAGCTGCGGCCATGATGGTTGTCAGTTTTTTTACTGTTCCGCTGGTGGTGGCACTCCCTATACCAGGGATCAGAACAATTGTGGTGGCGCCTTTTTATGGGCTGCTGATAGCTTTGGCGGTTGTGAAGATTAAAAAGGTTGGAACGTGTACTATTGTATCCACCCTTTGTGGGCTGCCGTTAGCTTTTATATCTCCTGTTATTCTGATGTTTTGTGTCGCCAGCGGGATCACTGCGGATCTGGTTTTCTTTTTGTTGGGAAGGGATGCATTAAACAGGGCAAAGGTCAGTATTGTCGGGGGTACATACATGGGAACAATGATGGTGTACGGCGAGCTTATGGGCGCTCTTATCTTAAGGGATACACCCATATCAGCAGTGCTGCAGAACCCACTGGTACTTCTTTTAACCTTTGTGCTTTCCGCGGTGTTAGGTGCTTTGGGCAGTTTGTTGGCTACACGCATATCAAAGGAATTTCGTGGTATTTCCACTGTGGGGTAGTGATATAAAGAGATGGTTTTTATTGACGGAAATTCAGGGAATTCATTGGTTAAAGGCATGAATCCCATCATTAAATTTGTCCTTACCATAATTATTATTGTTTTTAGTATTTGGACAAACACCCTGACTGGACAAGTTTTAAATCTGGGATTTTTGTTGCTGATGTTTGCTGTCTGGGGCTTACTGCCTGGATTCATTAGACTGGTGCCCATCATGCTGCTGTTTTTGATACCGGTATTTTTGATCAGCGTTATCTGCGGCAGCACTCTTCAAGCAGCGGGGGTTTCATCGATCAGGATTGTTTTCATGTTTTTGTGTTATGTGCTGTTTTGTGGAAGCACCTGCCCCTCTATGCTGACCAGAAGTTTAAACACAGTGGGTGTGTCTTCATATGTTTCTATCGGCATTCTGATCACTTTACGGTTTATTCCTGTTTTAATGAATGAAATGCAGAAAATCAAGGACTCATTTGATATGCGTTTGAATGGGCAAAAAAGGGGTTTTAAGGTTTGGTACCGGGGGATGATCATCCCCTTTGTTTTCAGGATGTCCTCCTTGTCAGACAATCTCTCCCTTGCACTGCATATGAAGGGTTTTGGAACTGCAGCACCCACGGTTTATAAGCCTGTTGGTATTAAGGCGGCTGATCTTATTTTTTTGAGCATCATATCTTTATTTATGGCAGGGGTTAAATGGATCTATTAAGAGTTGAAGGCTTGCAGGTAAGATATCCTATACACAGGGAACCGAGCATCAAGGATGTTTCGTTTACAATGAAAAAAGGGGAGCTGGTGCTTCTCACAGGTAAAAGCGGTTGTGGGAAGTCCACTCTCTTAAAGTGCATCAATCTTACAATACCTCATTTTATTCAGGCAGAAATGAGGGGCGTGATCTGTATTGGTGATCGAAATACAGCATCGATGCAGGTGCAGGACATTGTAAGCCTTGTGGGGATTATGTGGCAGGATGTGGAGGCTCAAATAGTCAACTTAAAGGTTGAGGATGAGCTTGCCTTTGGGCTTGAGAACCTTGGTGTTGAGGCTTCAGAGATCACCAGAAGGCTGAAGGTGCTGGAACCGTTGTTAAATATAGATTACACAGCATTTATTCATTCTCTCTCCGGAGGCCAAAAGCAGAGGGTGGTTATGGGGGCCGTTTTGTCCATGCTGCCTGATTTAATTCTATTGGATGAACCCCTGGCCAATCTCGATTATGAGAGCAGCAAGAGTTTCCTTGCATTTATTAAGAGCCTGACAGGCATGGGTAAAAGCATACTTATGGTAGAGCACCGCCTGGATATGGCGGCACACTATTGTGACCGGCTTTTGATCATGGAAAAGGGAGTTTTGGTCAGGGATATTGATGACAGAGATGCTATTTTGGAGGAAGAGAGGAAAAGAAAGTTTTTTAGAACCCTGCAAAATGGAAACTCCAGGCAGGAAAGCGCTGTCAGCATCAATAATTTAAGCTTTTCCTATGGACACAAATCTGTGCTCAGCAATGTGAGCATCGATATCAAGGCCGGTGAAAGGGTTGTGGTTCTCGGAGAGAATGGGTGTGGAAAAACAACTCTCCTCAAGATCATATCGGGTTTGCTGCCTGTAAGAAATTCGGAAAATGGGATGCTTAAGCTCTTTGGAGCTCCTGTCCACAAAAAAAGAAAGGGGCAGGAGGGGATGATCGGTTTTGTGTTTCAAAACCCAAACCATCAATGGTAGTAATTTTCATGGATTTCGTCCTCCTAACATCCATTCCGCCGCTGTTGCCGGCGGCATAAAATAGCAATGAAAAAATCATTTTTCACGCTATCTCATAATCTTTCATCTTCACCTGAGAACAGCGCTGAAAGCCATCCTTTTCGATACATCAGGGAATATATACCCACTAAAAAAATAAAAAAAGTCACGTCAACTCTTCCTTCATGGAACACATGGAAAAGCCTTCGTGGCCTGTAATTATCATATGAAATATGTTTTTAATATTGAGGCTTACTATCCCTGGCACTGGTACCCTTCACAGATACATTTCTTCTCCAGGAATCAATACCTAAATTACATAATTATTCACCAAAAAAGACCGGATTCCTGCAATCACTTGAAAATGAGTTTTTTTGGGGGCTGTTCAGCAAGCCCTACTTGCCCAGAAGCAGTTGAAGCAGTGATGACTTTATGGGTTAAATAGATAGGGTACCCCCGTGGGTACCCGGTTATTTTTTGCCCGGCGCAGTTACTCAAAACAGCGGGGCAGCAAACGCTAAAACTGCTCATCAACCCGCCAAGTCATTATGCTCAAGCGCGAACTTGTTTCCTGTCGAAAAACACCGTTTTTACTTCTTTCTCTGACATATCCAGCAATGGTATCCTTAACTTCAGGTGTAATCTCTGTATAGAGCCAAAAAGAGCGGCATAGGCCTTCGATGGCTTCTTCCACCGTTTCTTCGTTAACCCAATGGGAATTAAAATAATCGATAGAAGGGTAATACCCCATACTGAGCAAGAGATTGAACTGAAAAAATGCATGGTAGCCTCTGTTATCATCTTTTTCGTGAAACAGCAGTTCCCACAAATCACTCCGGGCTTCATTAACAGTTCCACCTGCCCAGGAAATTAGGCAACAAAACTTGCGGGAAGCCAAGTTTATTTTCATGAATGTATCATAATCGCAGACTGCCGGTGTCATCGAGGCAAAGACAAGATCGAATCTGTTTAAAAGACCATCCTTTTCAAGATCTACATCTTCCCACATATGCTGCAATACTGTGA
Organism: Syntrophaceticus sp.; assembly: GCA_050949745.1. Lineage (GTDB taxonomy): Bacteria > Bacillota > DSM-12270 > Thermacetogeniales > Thermacetogeniaceae > Syntrophaceticus. The sequence continues at coordinate 47,168 of JBMNGF010000018.1, forward strand.
CATTTGTCAACCCATCCTCGGCGGCCTTTTCTTCAAGAATGCGGCACATTTCCCGAGCCCCATCCAGTGCTGTAACTGACTTACACCGGCCGCTAAAGGGCAAGGCATAGGTTCCCGGCCCGCAACCAACATCAAGAACATCAGCTTCCTGTGTCAGCATCCCATTCTCTTCAAGAATGTTGATAACCCTTTCAATGCGTTCCTGTCTTTTGTCGGTATGGTGTTGTCCATATTTCGGTGCCACTTGGTTCCAAAATTCGATCGCCTCTTTTTCTTCTCTTATCCTCCTTCGCATCTGCGGTGAAGATTTCCTGGTTTGTTCCCACGCTTGCCGCCAAAAGTCTTCCTGGCATAATACCGCAAAATCCAGTTCCATATGATAAAACCCCTTTCTTTTATTTATTTAATACTACAGCGATAGGTTCCAACCTTGAAGGAATGACGCGTTAAAGCTTTCGTGGTTTTTTCAAGGCACAATAAAGCCGGTTTTATAATGTATTTTTCGCTGCAGTATTAATATTTAATATTTTTTTGTTTATGAATAACCATCAAAACCACAATGTACCGATAGATAAAGCGCATGACCCCAACAGTTAGAATCCCGTGGTGATACCTACATTATAGGTTAAAACCTTGACTGGTAGATCCTACTAGACCTACAATACGCCCCTCATGAATTCTATACACCTTATCACAGAAGACTTTGCAGAGCGCCTCATGATGGGTAATAAATAGATAGGACACTTGATGCTGCTTTTGATAGTCTTTGAGGATTTGCAGGACCTGCGCCTGAGATATGCTGTCCAACATACTTGTGACCTCATCCAAAACGAGAAGGGAGGGGCGTACAGCCAGCACTCGCATAATGCTGGCTCTTTGCAGTTCGCCTCCACTGAGCTCCGCGGGAAGGCGATTTAAATGCTCATGGTATATGCCGAACTGACCCATTTCATCGTACAAAGCCTGAAGGCCGTCAGCTTTTCGATAGAAGCGGTAAGGCTCCTCAATGCTCTTGATGAGGGGGAGCCGGGGGTTAAAAGAAATCTCCGGATGTTGAAAGATGATCTGCAGTTTTCTGCGCAATTCACCCCGCAGCGGCAGTGTGACAGGATCTCCACAGTACGATATTTCACCGGAGGATGGCTTAATCAGGCCGGTCAGCATATGGCCGATCGTTGTTTTCCCACTCCCGCTTTCACCAACAAGACCCACTGTTTCACCTTCTGCAATATCTATACAGGCATCGACCACAGCCGGCTTATCCGGCACAGAAAACCTTCCGGGATATATTTTCGTCAAATTATGCGTGCGAATCAGCATAGATTCAGCATCCCCCTCCCCTCAACCGCGGGACGGATTATAAATTCCGGTTCTAATCAGCAAGACCCAGAGTCTCGGTGTAGGCTGACTTGTATGTCACATCGTACATCTGCGTTCTAATCAGCATAGATCCAACATCTCACTTTTCTATTTTCAATTTCAACTAGAGGAGGCGGAGTAAGGCAGCGGTTTGTCTTGTCCGGGCAGCGGGCGTAAAAACGGCAGCCGTGGTTGAGATATTCGTTATGCGGCGGGGCAAAGCCGACAATGGCTTTCAGCCCGTTTTCGGGCATGGCAGCAAGCATTGCCTGGGCATACGGGTGCAGCGGCCGTTTAAAAAAATCTTCTGCTGATGCAATCTCTACCTGCTGCGCCGCATACATAACTGAGACATACTCGCCGATTTTACGGGCAAAGGAGATGTCATGGGTAACGCAAATAAGTGATTTCCCCTCCAGCCGCATAAAGCTGTCTTCAACCAGCCGCACCCGCGCCGCATCCAAACCCTTGGTGGGTTCATCTGCAAGGATAACAGCTGCCCCCGGCGCAACTCCCATAGCAACAAGCACCCGCTGCCGCATGCCGCCGCTGAGAGTGTGCGGATACTGTTTGACCAGCCGCTCCTCATCACCGAGGTGAAAGCTTTTCAGCAGTGCCAGCACCCTGGCGCGCAGCTCCTTGGCAGGCAGCAGATTGCCTGCCGCCATTGACTCCCCCACCTGTTTCCCGATAGGATGCAGAGGGTTTAAACTGTTTCCGCTCCCCTGCGGTACATAGGCAATTTTTGCACCGCGCATCGCAGCAAGCTCTCTTTCGCTCAGCGAGAAAACATCGATGCCCCGGTAGATAACCTCACCCGTTACAATTGCAGTGGATGGCAAAAGCTTCAATAACGCCAGTATCAGCACGCTTTTTCCGCTTCCGGTTTCCCCGATAATGACGGTCTTTGTGCCCTCTTCAACGGTCAGGCATACATCCTCCACCACAGGCACACCTCCCGCACCAAAGCGAACAGTAATCTTTTTCAATTCAAGCACTTGACTGCCCTCCCGCTGTTGACATGGATGCGGCATAAGCCCTTGTCGTTCCGCCGTAATATCCGACCAACACAAATCCAAGTACGGTCAGCGAGATCATAATAATCGGCGGCAAAATCCACCACCAATAACCATTGACAACCCCATTGCGGAAAAATGCATAGTGGAGTATGCCGCCCCAGCTTTTTTGCTTATAGACACCCAGACCCAAAAAACTCAGACCCGCCTCGGTGAGCATGGCACCGGCAACAGACAATGCCGAACGCATAAGTACAATATCCAACACATTGGGTAAAATGTGCTTAAAAAGAATCAGCCATCCGCGAACACCAAGGGCCTGTTCAATTTTAATAAAGGGAAGCTCGCGCAGCTGAAAAACACGGGAGCGCACAATGCGCAGGGTGCCTGTCCATGCGGTAATGCTGATGGCGATGATCAGGTTGATAATACTGGCATTAAGATAAGCAGCTAAAATAATGGCCAGCGGCAGTGAGGGGATACACATGGCAACATGGGTAAGAGAGGTAATGACCCTATCGGTAAGGCCTCTATAATAGCCCGCAAGCATGCCCAGTGATGTCCCGATCACAGTGACAACGATAGAGCAGATAATACCGATAATCAGGGAGACACGCGTTCCATAGATCAATTCACTGAGAATGTCTTGACCTATATCGTTGGTGCCCAGCCAATGCGCTTTACAGGGGCGAAGATAAGGCGTGCCGAAGGCATAGGGATCATAGGGTGCAATCTGCGGCGCAAAAATGGCAAGCACAGCGCAAATAATCAGAATACCCATGCCAAAGCGGACAAACTTATTTTTCGGAAGAAACCTACTCATGCTCTCCCCATCCTTTGATGCGCGGATCGATAATCACATAAAGTATATCGGCAAGCATATTGGAAAGAATGACGCAAAAACTGATCAGCAAAAAGCAAAACTGCAGAATAGGATAATCTTTAGAGCCTACAGAGGCATAAATCAGACTGCCCATGCCGCGCCAGGAAAAAACCACCTCCACAAACATGGCACCGGAGATGATATAACCGAATTGCATACAGATTGCGGTAATGAAGGGTGGCAGGGCATTGATCAGAACGTGCCTGTTTAAAACCTCATGCTGCAGCAGACCCTTAGAAAATGCGGTTGTAATGTATTCCTCCTGCCTAATCTGCGAAACCGTGCTCTTCATTAACAGAAAATTAGATGCGGTACGATAGGCTGTGAGCATGCTTACCGGAAGCACCATATGCCAAATAATACTCAGTATTCTGCTCATGCCGGTCAAATTGCCGCCGCTCACCATCCCGCTGAGAGGAAAGAGCCTTGCCTTATAGGCCAGAACCATCAGCAAGACTATGGCCAGGCAGTTGGAGGGTATGCTGTTAATAAAGAGAAAAATCGGTGTCATAACCGCATCGAATTTTCCCCCGGGTTTCCATCCTGCCCTCAATCCCAACCGTCCTCCTAATGGGGCTGCAATGAGGATAGCGGGGAGCACCAGGAGGAACGACCACTTTGCATGATAGAAAACGATCTCGGTCACAGGCCGGCCAACATGAAAGGAATAACCGAAATTCAACCTGGAGGTGCCTTTCAAATATGTCCAATACTGATCTAACAGACTTTTTTCCAATCCATAATAGGCACGCAATTCTTCTAAGGTGTCAGGGGCGTTGGCCAGTAGCAAGTGATAGTCGCTTTCACCTAGAATGTTGAGCATTGGATCCCCAGGCATGCCGCGCACCAGACAGAAATTGAGGGTAATAATAACGAACAGAATAACTGCCGCCTGGACGATACGTTGAAGTATGTAGGCTAGTTTCACCGATTGAACTCCTTATTAAGGGGTCATGCCATTTTTCAATGACGCGACCCCCTGGATTGTTCTATTTTGCCTTAACATTGAACCAGGTGCTGTTGTTGATGACACCCCAGCTTGGATAGTTTATCCAGCCCTTAAAATTATCTGTGCGATAGGGAAAGAACACGGTATCCCAGCACAAGGCCAGTCCCAGAACCTCATCTGCGTTTTTCTTTTGGATGGCTTTAATCGAGTCAAGATATTCTTGACGTGACATGGCATTCATCAGTTTTGAGTAGTAGGCATAGAATTCAGGATCATCACAGGTAGGCCATCCCCCTGGTGAAAAACCCTTAATCAAATAGAAGTATGCCGTATCGTAGGCCGCCTTCCCAGAAGTGGTATATCCGATAAACAGCTCACACTCACCTGATTTGATGAACTTGGAGGAATATTCCTGGCTGCTGATAATCTGTTCATCCAGATGGGTTTTTACGCCGACTGCCTTAAGATCATTGGCAATGATTTCAGCATATCGCAGGAACAATGGCTTCTTTGCTGCGCTGAACTGCGGTGAAATCAAAACATCCATCTGTCTGCCGTCCGGGAATTCCCTGAAGCCATCACCATTTTTGTCTAAATATCCTGCTTTATCAAGAATGGCTTTAGCCTTTTCCTTGTCTTGCGCCAGTTTAGGAATTGAGCTGTCATAGCCCACATTGGACGGGGCAACAACACCCCAACCCGGTATGTTGCCGTATTCTCCGGCGGTGACTGTGGAAAGCAGTTTCCAATCGAGGGCATAAGCGGTTGCTTTACGGAAGGAGACATCATTTGTCGGCGCCTTGTTGAAACCGAAAGTGAGTTGATTATGTCCCTGGTTTGGACTCATACCGGGGTCCAGATTATCAACACCGATGATGGAGTTGGCCATTGTAGCCGGCAGAGGATTAGAATAATCAAACATAGCATCGATTTCATTGTTCTTCATAGCCATAAGAAGGGCATCGTGGTTGCTGTAGCTATGGAGAGACACCTTTTTAACGGTTACATCGCTATAGAAATAATCGTCTACTGCCTCATAATAAGAGATTTGTGCATCTTTATCCACATTGACAAGCTTATAGGGGCCGCAGCCGATAGCAGAATCCTCACCGGTATAGGTTTTATTGTCCTCTACTTTTTCCCAAATATGCTTTGGGAGAATATGAACATAATTGGCCATTCTAGCCAGGAAGGCATACCCGCTTGGCTCAGTAAAGGTGAGAGTAAGGGTTTCATCATCGACAATATCACAAGATACAACTTTCTTGGTGTAGATGGAGCCCTGCTTCGCCAAGAAATCAAAGGTAAATTTGACATCCTCAGCTGTAACGGGCTTGCCATCATGCCACAGAACACCTTTTGCAATCTTGAAGGTCATGGACTTATTGTCAGCAGAGGATTTCCATGACCTCATAAAGAAGGGTAACACTTCACCTTTTTCATTGGTGATTAAAAATGGAGCATTGGTAAAAGCATTATAATTTAGCCTCCCCATGGCACCTCCTGCAGTCGTTGCATTGAAGGTGTCATTGGCGACAGTTGTTCCAATGCGTAGTACTCTATCTGGATCAGATTTCGTCTTATCTCCGCAACCCGTCAATGCCCCAAGAACACAAACCAAAACCAAAAACAGCACAATGATTCTTTTCCAGTTTCCCAATCTAAAAACCCCCCCCTTTTAATTTGTGATGTATATAAAAAATCTCCTAAAAGTGAACGGCAAAATTCCCATTCCACCTTAGGAGAACTTCTGCTCCCATCGTGAGATAACTCTCACATTAAGAATATTACACTAATATAAGTACATATATGTATATAAAAATATACTAAAATATATAATACTACCTAATATGACCTTCATAGTCATTTTGTTCAAGTCTGTTTTTCATCTGTTAACCGCTATGGATGAAAGTTATAAGTTAAGCTGCTCACATGGCGGCGCTTCCAACAAAAAACGACTTTTTGCAGTAAAATCATATTTAAATGAAAAAAATAATCAAAAACAAAACCACTCCCAATACCACCAGAATTCTTTCCTTTTCTACATCTTTCTCCCTGTTTTCTTCAAAATACTCTTCATCCATAGATCAAAACCCCCTCTTCTAAAGTAATATGACAGCTATTCACACAGCCAGGCCTTTTCCAGTGTCGGTTTAAAGAAGGGATCCATCCGTAGACCTTTGACCTCTTTCCGTACGGCATAAAGGGATACATCATTGAAGATAGGGGCTACCGGCACATCTCTGGCTACCAGTTCCTGCAGGTTCCGGTAGAAGGCCCTCCCTCCATTTTGCAGCACCATTTTTGTAGATGTCCCATTGATCTGTAAACCGAATAAACCGAATAAAAAGACCATCAAGGTCTACCCAGCTTCTGCAAGGGATAAGACCTTCATGGCCTTTTCTCTGATTAGCGCTTTTTTATCAAACATCTCATAAATACTCGAGATTATTGTCGAATAACTTCAGTTATTCATATACTCATTTTATATTCCACAAAAATATATAAAATCCTGCACTAACTTGCTTTTTTTAATACAAAATATCAGAACAGTGCCTTTCGGAATTGTTCCAGAGCTACAGTCATATAAAAAGCAGCACACTTACGTTCTCTCTCAAAATAAAAAAACCACACTGCTTCACCTGCTTCAATAACGGTGAACAGCGTGGTTCGTGATCCAGTCTTTTTACTGCTAGTTAGGACTTCTGCTTATACTTGAATCCCCTGACCAGAACAATGGGTGTTCCAGCATCGGCAGACCCGGCGACAAGATCAGCCAGTGTCCCGATGATACTGGTAGCACTTCGAGGGGTTGTCCCCAGATTCTCTTCAACCTTTTCCCCCTCCTTGTTCTCCAGGTAGGCGATGATTTCTTCTTTAGAGTACCCCTTGCGGTAAAGGGTATCCACCACAAGCTTCAGTTTGGATCCGCTGCGCAAACCCGCACTTTTCAGGCCGCTGCTGACCCCGATTGCGGGATGAGGATCTGCCAGTTCATAGATCCCTGTGTCAGGATCCTTGTACGCCCCATCCCCGAAAATGAGAACATCCACAGATTTGCCGGTTTCCTCTTTGATCATTTCTCTTATCTTTTCTGCGGTATCATCAGCATCTTCAGGCAGGAGCTTGAGCACTCCACCCTCAAAATCGGATACATTGGAACCGATGACCCCCCAGGGTTCAGGCCCTATATCCTGGATAGTGATCACCGGAACCATTGCTCCAAAAGAAACAAATAATTCCCGCAGTTTTTCCCGCTCATGAACAGCACCGATGCAGACACCGTCAATATAGCCCAGGTCATAAATCTTCAAGGGGTTGTTGGTGAAGATAACCTCACCCCTGGCTCCCCCTTCTTCGATCATTTGGAGATACAACCCACGGTAATCCACATTGGTAATGGGGTGAGAGAAGCTGTTATTTCCTAATTCATTGGCGAAGATAACATCACGTTCGTAATAACTATCGATCTGTGGTGAAAAATCAAGTTTTATGGGTTCTATATTTTTATGCTGAGAGAAGTCATTGGCATCCACCATTGTCAAATAGTTGTGTTCCAGGTTGACGGCGATTGCCAGGGCCTGGTCGGCCCCTGGCACATCCTTTTGTATACCCACTGCTTTTCTGGCTGCTTTTTCTAACTCAGCAAAGGTCACTTCTATAACAGCCAGTTTGCCATCCGGCATCCTCACGGTCAGATCAGCAATCCCCTTTCCGGCAATCTTGCGAATGCTGATAATATGGCAGCCAATCTCCTGCAGTTTCAAACCGGCAATGATCTCCCTGATTAGAACATTGAGCATAGGAGTATTACCCCTGGCATCACGCAAACTCCACAGGGTTTTTTTAAGTCTCAGACGGGTAGTGGCAAATTCCTCATCGATCACCTGGTTGCCGACCTCATCAAAGGGAATGGGAAATTGAACGATGACCTTTCCTCCCCTTGTTGCCATAGCCAGAGTTTTTATAATCAAGGCAAAGCGATTTCGACTGGCAATGGGGCTGATCACTGCCAGAGTACCGCCGGATTTCAAGTTCAGCTTCTCTTGCACTTCCCCGGCAAGTTCACTGCAGGAAAGATAACGGTTTTGTGACCTGGCAACAACAGCCTCTGTAATACAAATAATATCTCCATCATCGACTATTGGTTTGACGGCATCTGTTGTGATAGAAGCAATATCATCATAGGGAACGATAAGGCCTATTTTCAATCCTATTGCTGCCACACCTGAATTTGCGGGCAGGGTTAATTTATTCATTGGCTCCATCCTTTCGTGGAATGACCACTGTCCTGATTTTGATGCCCATACAAGGCAAAATCCCTTGGTCAACCGATTTTATTATAATAGCCATTCAGTCTAATGACAAGTCTTCATCTTTTCCGGCACCATTCAGAACAACTAAATTAATATTGACCACCTCCCAGTTAATGGCTAATGATGGAAATATTCAATGCCCCAGTATATACCCTATTTCACAAGAAATGCAAACCGGCTTGACAGGCTACAATTTTATCCCGCCCCTGCCGCTTAGCTTCCAATAGGGCCTCATCCGCCTTCTGGAGTAAGACTCTCAAGTTCTTGTCAACATCTCCTTGAACATGACCGGGCTGCCAGACACAAACCCCCGCACTCACTCGAAGCTCCGAAGGTTCCGATGCTTCACAGGGATGCTCAAAACTGTACTTGTGGGTTGCTTCCTGAACCCTCCTGGCAATAGCTAACGCCCCCTCCAATTCTGTATTCTGCAAAATCAATGCAAACTCATCCCCTCCAAACCTTCCTACCAGGTCACCTTTTCGTACAGCAGCTTGAAGCAAATCAGCTAAATCGCTCAGCACCAAATCGCCGCAGTTGTGTCCGTAATTATCATTGAACTTTTTGAAGTGGTCCACATCAATCATCACAGCAGCTATCGGCAACCTCAAGTTTTGAGCTTCAATAAACATCTCACAGGCACTGCTAAGAAATGAACGGCGATTCATCACACCTGTCAAATCATCGTAATAGGCAATTTCTTGCAGGCGGGCATTTTTTTCCTCAAGCTGTGCACGGAACACTTCCAATGTCTGATTGCGCTTTTTGATCTCGTTCTTTTGTTCTTCCAGGATCTCTATTTGCAGAACAAGTTTTTCATAAAAGTCTTTCAGTCGAAGGGACATTTCGTTAAAGGCGCGAGTCAATACTCCAACTTCCAATCCTGAATCCACCTTGATTTGATACCCAAAATCACCATCTGCAATTTTTTGAGCTTCCTCGATAAGTTGATAGAGGGGGTTTGTCAATTTTCGTGTCACAAAGGTACTCATAGGGACGGAGATCAACACCATTACCAAAAGGAGCAAGAAAACCATAGACCCCCATTGAGCAAAGATTCCAGAAAGAACATCGTTTCTATTCATCTCTGCAACCAGAAGTTGTTCCAAATCGGGCAACCACCGGTAAGCGGCAATTATCTGGCAATCTCCATCAGCATAAGTCTCTGTTCCAGTCCCCCTATCCTGTAGCCAAGACATAACTCTGGAACTCACTTGACCGGAAAAACTATTGCTGTTAGTCAGCTTGTTTAATGCGACAGCACCTTGTTCACAATCCCCCAGTACATAAAACTTGATCTTGCTCAACTCAGGATTTCTGGGATTGTAGCCGAAGCTGTAGGTCCACTTGCTCTGCCCTCGCAGCTTATTATCAAAAACAGAATTTACATCATCTCGCGCGGTCGATAGTTTGATTTTGTTGACATCATATTCAGCACAAATAATATTGCCTTGCTCTGCTGCTGGCATCATGACAAGCAAACTGTTTGCAGAATTGGTCCTCAAAACTTCCCTCTCTGTTGGCATCCCTTCAGGCAAATCGACAACTTTTCCAGTCTCTCCAGACGTATCTGCCAGGATCACTCCATCTGGGCCAACCAGTGAAATACGCCTGCAGTCTTCTATTAAATCCATTGCTCTGATTATAACGAGAAAAAGGGCAAAACCAAATCAACGTGGTACATTTAAAGATTTTAGTTCGGCGGTAGCTGCTATAAGTGATTATGATGGTATCGGATTTTTGGTGGGTAATGACATATGTGTTATCGACTTAGATGATTGCTTTGATAGTGGCGGTAAGCTTAAGCCTGTTGCCCAAAATGTTGTAGAGGCTTTTAGGGGTTGCTATATGGAACACAGTCCATCTGGAAAAGGGCTTCATATTTTCTTTAAGGCCACAGGCTTTAACTTTGACAAAACAAAATACTATATCAACAACAGAAAGCTGGGAGTTGAGGTCTATGTGGGCGGAGCAACAAATCGTTTTGTTACCGTAACAGGCAATGTATATGCAGATGGTGATATAGCGGAGAAATCGAATGAACTACAGATGATACTAGACAAGTATATGCTACGTCCTACCACTGTGAAGCAACTTCTGGATACAGAAAGTCAATCATATCTGTCTGACAAGTCTGTTATTGAGAAGGCTTTAAAATCGGCAAATGGAGAAAGGTTCAAAGCATTATGGCAAGGGGATACATCAGGCTATGCTTCTGCCAGTGAAGCTGATTTGGCACTTTGCGGTATGCTGGCATTTTGGTGTGGCAGGGATATTGGACAGATGGACAGACTATTCCGGCAGAGCGGCCTAATGCGGGATAAATGGAATAGACCACAGTCTGGCAGTACTTATGGAATAATAACCATAGAAAAAGCTATCGCAAATGCTACTGAAATATATAAACCAGGTGGCAAGCGTTCATCAGCTACAGAGGATTTTGGTGAATGTTCTCTTACTGGCTTTAAGCCTGAGAGTAACGATCGCTACCCTTGGACGGATATTGGGGCAAGCAGGCTGTTTGCTGATTATTATAAGTCTTTTGCCCGCTTTGTTCCCGAAAGGAAGATGTGGTTTTGCTATGCGAATGGCATTTGGATTCCTGATGTCGGTAATCTCAAAGTGATGGAAATGTGTAAATCATTGGCTAACCAACTGCTAACCTATGCTTTGACTATTCAGGATGAACATCAAAGAAAGGCATACATTGACTATTGCCGAAAGTGGCAGTCAAGAAGATACCGAGAAACGGTACTTAAAGATGCACAGAGTGTATATCCCATATCAATGGCTGAATTTGACCAAGACCCGCTTATGCTCAACTGTGCCAATGGAACATTGTTTTTAACATCCATGGATTTTCATCCCCACAACAGCGAGGACAGAGGGAAGTCAACACTTTTTCGGACAGTTTGCTAAGCCACTTTTGAAAGGTGCCCGTTTTCCCAGCGCCTCAGCCACTGTATGGGGCTAAGATAATCCAGTCTTTTTTGTATCCTACGGGTGTTATAAAAACCCTCTATATAAGCAAAGATGGCTTGTTGTGCTTCCTCCCGCGTCTTGAAATGTCGCCAGTGAACCGCTTCTTTTTTTAGATTGGCGAAGAAGCTCTCGCTCCAGGCATTATCCCCTGGCTTACCCACTCTGGAGAAACTTTGCCTAATTTGATTTTCACTGAGATATTCCATCACTTTCTTAGATGTATATTGGCTGCCTCGATCACTGTGGAAGATGGTGCCCGCCGGGAGATGCCAGCGATTTAAGGCTTTTTTGATCGTTACCAGTACCAGTTCGCTGCTCATATGCTCGGCCATCGTTTCCGCTAAAACTATACCGCTTGCAATATCTTTGACTGTGCAAAGGTATTCAAATCCTTCCATGGTGCGGATGTAACTAATATCACTGGATACAGCTTGAAATGGTTCAGTTATTTCTAAGTCCTTAACTAGATTGACATACTCATCCCCGCGCGCTTTACGGCTGTCTGTGAGGGATTTTTGACGTCTACGCTTATGGATAGAATGAAGCCCCATATCGTCCATAAAACCCTTAACACGATGATAAGAAGCTGTTTTACCACGCTTTCTTAGCTCACCACAAATACGATCCACGCCATAGGTTTCGTTGCTTTCTTGAAATATCGTTTTGATCATTTTTTTGTACTCTTCCACTTCTTTTTGTCGCTGTTCTCTCCTGTTCTTCCAGCTGTAGTACCCACTGAGAGATACGCCAAGGTATCTGGCCCACTTCGCTGCGGCGTATTCTGGATGCTCATCTATAAACTCATATTTTTCTTCAGGTTTTACTTTTGGTTCTTGGCGAAGTAGGCCGCAGCTTTTTTTAGCATGTCACGCTCAATTTTCAGTTCCGCGTTTTCAAGCTTTAATGCTCGGTTTTCCTCTTCCAGCGTTGCAAATTGCGTTTTTTCTCCTTCTGGAGTGTACTTTTTCCTCCAGCGGTACAGCAGGCTTATATTGATCCCAAGATCACCCGCTACCTCTTTGACTGTTTTGCTGCTTGCGTAACTCAACTTAACTGCATTCTTTTTGAATTCCTCATCATATCGTTGTCTGGTTTTTGACATGGCTTTCTTCTCCTTTGCCATTTTGTTTTTATCTTACCAGACTATCCGAAATTATAGCACCGACCCGGAAGATGTGGTTTTGCTATGCGAATGGCATTTGGATTCCTGATGTCGGTAATCTCAAAGTGATGGAAATGTGTAAATCATTGGCTAACCAACTGCTAACCTATGCTTTGACTATTCAGGATGAACATCAAAGAAAGGCATACATTGACTATTGCCGAAAGTGGCAGTCAAGAAGATACCGAGAAACGGTACTTAAAGATGCACAGAGTGTATATCCCATATCAATGGCTGAATTTGACCAAGACCCGCTTATGCTCAACTGTGCCAATGGAACATTGTTTTTAACATCCATGGATTTTCATCCCCACAACAGCGAGGACAGACTCACAAAGATATCTGGTGTTAAGTATGATCCAGAAGCAAAAAGTGAGCGATGGGATAGATTTATTCATGAGATTATGAGCGGAGATGAGGAAAAGGCAAAATTCCTCCAAAAGGCCTTTGGCTACAGTATCAGCGGAGACACTCGGTATGAATGCCTGTTTGTTCTCTATGGTGCTACAACTCGAAATGGTAAAGGTACGCTATGTGAGAGCATTCTTAAGGTATTAGGCAGTTATGGCTGTACCGCAAGGCCAGAGACTATCAGTCTGAAAAAGAACAATAACAGTTCAAGTCCAAGTGAAGATATTGCCCGGCTTGCAGGAGTACGCTTTGTGAATATCTCCGAACCTAGCAGAGGACTTGTCTTAAATGCTGCACAGGTAAAAAGCATGACGGGTGGTGACACTATCAATGCAAGGTTTCTACATGAGAATTCTTTTGACTTTTCACCAAAGTTTAAGCTGTATATCAACACCAATTATCTGCCCGTTATTACGGATATGACGCTGTTTTCTAGTGGCAGAGTGGTGATTATTCCTTTTGAACGACACTTCGATGAAAGCGAGCAGGATAAAAACCTAAAACGTGAATTCGCCAAAGCGAAGAATCAGAGTGCTATCCTCAACTGGCTAATTGAAGGCTATCAGTTGTTAAAGAAGGAAGGCTTGACTTTACCTGATTCTGTTAAGACAGCAACGGAGGCTTATAAACGTGACAGCGATAAAATAGCATTATTTTTCGAGGATGCCTTGGAGGAAAGTCCTAACAGTGAGGTGCGGACATCCGAAGTGTATGCCAGGTATCAGCGTTGGTGCAGTGCCAATGGATGCTATTCGGAGAATGCAAGAAACTTTAAACAAGCATTAACAGCTATTGCCCGTGTAGAACGGAAACGACCACGTTCTGGTGGTGGAATGACCACAATGCTTATCGGATATAAGCTGACTGAAGAAGAATTTCTTCTTATTTAAACACAGTGTAGCAGCTTGTAGCAAGAAAAACAGGTTATATAAAAAATCGCTCTCGTATAGAGAGTTTAGTTTTTACCTGCTACATCTTGCTACAAAGCTTAAAACCACTAAAACACTGGATACAACTCCATGTGTTAATACCTGCCCCTAGGGGAGGTCAAATCTCCACACCTTTACATCTGGACAACGGGCGTGGGGCAACGCGTAAAAAAACGCAGTTTCAAACGGGGTATATACCCCACATTTAATAGAATTTAGGAGGTAAACGATTATGACAACATCAACAACTTATAATAGAGCGTTTTGGAATGTTATGAAAGGAAAAGAAGAAAATAATCAAAATCTAAGCGAGGGCTTTGATAATGCAGGAGCCTATGTCGCACCAGATGAGTTCAGAGAAGGCTTTAACACTGCTTTGGCAAAGGAGAATATATTCCGTAGATTTGCTACTGTTATCAATCTATCTTCTGCAGAAGGTAAAATTCAAGCGGTATCCTCAACGGGGACAGCAGATTGGGTTGAAGACGGAGATCCAATTCCCGAAAATGCCGATACATTTACACAGTTTCTGGTGAAATCATACAAGCTGGCATCTCTTGTCAAGCTAAACCGCTCATTCGTCACCGATATGAACTTTAATCTTGAAAAATATCTGATGGGTGATTTTGCGAAGCGTTTTGGCAAGGCTGAGGAAAATGCATTGTTTAATGGAAATGGCACAACTCAGCCAACAGGTATACTTACGGCAGACGCAGATGTAACTACAGCAGATAGTGCTACTATCTCTTTTGACGAGATTATCTCTCTGTATTTTTCATTAAAAGATGAATATCGCAATAACGCTGTGTTTATTATGCACGATAATACAGCCATGCTTCTTAGAACCCTTAAAGATACAAGCGGCAGTTATCTGTGGAATTCTTCAGATAACACCATCTTCGGAAAGCCTGTAGTTACCTCTCCATATATGCCTACAGTATCAGCAGGAGCAAAAAGCATAGTATTCGGAGATTTATCTTATTACTGGCTGATTGAGCGTCAACCAATAACAATAAAAAAATTAAGTGAGTTATATGCATTGCAAGGACAAATTGGATTTTCTGCTTACGAGAGATTGGATGGCAAGCTAATTCAACCGGATGCTCTGAAAATATTACAAATAAAAGCTTAAATAATGGATTAGGCACTGAGTCATCAATTCTGCTCAGTGCCAGTTCCTTCAAAACATCGGACAGGAGGTCAAGATATGGAAAACCAAATTAACAGCCGCACAACCAAATCCGATATCGGAGGTACGGTCTATGTGGTGGAATCACGAATAAGTGATTCAGCAAAGGAAAGTGCATATTCCAAGCTGAAACGACTGATTACAGTCAACGCAAAAAGCCTTTCAAAGTTATCAGATAGTTCATATAAACCCACGGAATTCAACTCGACTTCTTCAAGGTAGTACGGTAGTATACATAGTGCTAAACCGCTTGAAGACTGTCGGAAATGGAGGATAAAAATGAATAGACAGTCAACATTTAGCACTATACGTAAATCAACATTAGCATTTGAAGAAGCAAAAATTACTGCCCTGTACTGCAGGCTTTCACGTGATGATGAGCTTGCAGGAGACAGCAACAGTATAGTAAACCAGAAGGCAATTCTAAAAAAATATGCTGAAGACAACGGTTTTCGCAACATCGAATTTTATGTGGATGATGGGGTCAGCGGTACAACTTTTGATAGACCAGACTTTAACCGCATGATTGCAGATGTAGAGTCCGGTAGAATCGGAACGATTATCATCAAGGATATGTCCCGTTTCGGCAGGGATTACCTTAAAGTAGGTTATTATACCGAGATTATGTTTCCTGAAGCAGATGTACGATTCATTGCTATTAACAACGGTATTGATAGTGCAAACCAAGCAGACAGTGACTTTACACCGTTTCTTAACATTATTAATGAATGGTACGCTAAGGATACTAGCAAGAAAATCCGTGCTGTGTTCAAATCCAAGGGACAGTCAGGCAAGCCACTCTGCACCAATCCACCTTACGGTTATATTAAAGACCCTAAAGACAAGTTGCACTGGATTATAGATGAGAAAGCCGCCGAAATGGTCAGAGATATTTTCCGACTGTGCATGGCTGGCTTTGGACCCACGCAGATAGCAAAGCAACTTGAAAAGCGATGCATTGATACACCTACGGTTCATCTTCGCAAAATGGGTATTAACACTCCAGCAAGACCACCTGAAAACCCATATGCTTGGTCGGCTCGTACCGTAGCAGATATTCTGGCTAAAATGGAATATCTAGGTCACACGGTAAATTTCAAGACTTCTAAAAAGTCATATAAGAGCAAAGTCAAGATATTGAACAATCCAGAAGATTGGCTGGTTTTCAAAAATACCCATGAAGCAATTATTGATGAGGGCACTTGGGAAACAGTGCAGAAAATCAGAGATGGCAAGCGAAGACCATCGCGATTAGGTAAAATGGGAATGCTTTCTGGCATGATGTTTTGTGCCGACTGTGGAGCAAAGCTGTATCAGGTTAGAGGCAAGGGATGGACACACGATAAGGAATACTTCGTTTGTGCTACTTATCGCAAGAAAAAGGGTATGTGCAGTTCACATCAGATACGCAATGTTGTAGTGGAACAGCTTTTGCTAGAAGACTTAAGACGTGTAACCTCCTTTGCCAAAGACCATGAACAGGAATTCATCCGTATAGTTATGAATAATTCAGAAAAGGAACTTGCCAAAGAACTCCGCCAAAGTCAAAAGGAGTATGAACAAGCACAGACTCGCATTGCTGACATAGATAAAATCATTCGAAAGCTATATGAGGATAGTGTGATGGGCAAAATTCCCGAAGATCGTTTTTACAAGATGTCAGTTGAATATGAAGCCGAGCAGAAGGCTCTGGAAGAAAAGATAACTGAATTAAAACATACCATTGATACAGCAAATGAACAGTCCCTCAATACCGACCGCTTTTTAGCACTGGTTAAAAAGTACACAGAAATTACAGAATTGGATGCAGAGATTATACGAGAGTTCATTGACAAAATTATAGTATTTAAGGCTGAAAAGGTAGATGGCCGCAGAACTCAGCGGATTCAAATTTTTTATAACTGCATTGGCGCTATCGATTTACCAAAATAAACGAAAAAACGGCATAGCCGAATATCAACGACTATGCCGAATTTTTCAGGAATTATTAATCCCTATCTGACCGCTCCTAAGGGCTGTTTTTTTACTCAGCGGTAATTTAGGACACCAAATATTTTTAAGTGTGTGCTGGTAAAAATGCAAAAAACCTTGCCTTACTTTAACGCTTCACCCGGTTGTTAATGGAGAAATTCCGCCAAGCAGGTAATCTTGTTGATTAAGTGGTACTGTAATATAGGGTGATAACCTGTGAAGGATAGTTTTTATACTATTAATAAAGCTGCGGTTGTTGAGATAGAAATCAAGCGGTCGAAGTTTATCGCTGCAGCATCTCCTGTAGATGATGAGGATGCTGCCTCTTCCTTTATTGAGCGGATAAAGGAAGAGCACAAACGGGCGACCCATAATGTGTTTGCCTATCTGATCAATGAGCAGGTTATGCGTTGTAGTGATGATGGAGAACCTGCGGGAACTGCCGGAAAGCCGGTGTTGGAAGTTCTCAAAAAGCAAGACCTGGAGCGGACTGCTGTTGTGGTCACTCGCTACTTCGGTGGGATTAAGCTGGGTGCTGGGGGGTTGGTGCGGGCCTATAGTGATGCTGCTAAAAGGGTTGTTGACAGTGCAGGGATTGTGAAAAAGAGGCTGCACCAGGAGATTTTTGTGCGGGTTGACTATCAGTTCTTCGGCTCAGTCAAGCGGGAGCTGGAGATGGCTGGGGGAATGATTCAGGATATCAGATATGATGAGCAGGTGATGATCAGCTGTCTGCTGCCAGTGGGGGTGGATGTTTCCCAGCGGCTGAGTGGAATCACATCAGGGCAGGTGGAACAGAAACAGGGTGAGTTCTGCTATGTTTAGAGGACTCACCCTGATCTTTGGTGAAAAATAATATCTTACAGGTTTTCTTCTTTTAAGGCGTCGATGATATTGTCATCTTTCAGCTTGGAGCTGGCTTGCAGCATGGTGATAAAGATAATCAGGAATACACCGATTACACAGGCGATGGCCTCTTTCCACGGCAGGAAGAAAGTAAACTGAAACATATTGCCGAAGCTTTTATAAAGGAGCATGCTGATTAAGATACTGATCGGCAGTCCGTAGAGAAGTGCTTTCAGGCCGTAGAAAATGCATTCATAGTTGATCAGCTTATTAAAGCCCTTTGGGGTTAGTCCCACTGATTTAAGCATGGCGAATTCACTGCGGCGCAAGGCCACATTAGTGCTGATGGTGTTAAAGATATTGGTGACACCGATCAGGGTGATCAGGGTGAGGAAGCCATATAGAAAGATAGCGGCCACTGTATTTGAGCGCTGCATTCCCTGCCGATTGGCTTGCACATCATAAATAAAAAGGGAAGTTCCATCAGCATAGCCATCATAAATAGTGCGAATCCTGTCCGCCAGGGTGGTGCTGTCGGTTGAGCATATATATAGTTGAGGAGTCCCTTGTATATCTTGTAAGAGCTGTTCGAGTTCAGCAAACACTTCCTCTGACACAATTATATTAGCTTCCCCAGGGTTAGCATAGGATACGCCGAGGGGAAGGGTATCAGTCACCGCGCTGACCTCCATTGAAAAACTTGCTGGTGAGGCTGCTGCCTCATCATATTGAAGCCCTGTCAGCTGGAGCTTTTCGCCAGCATTCATCTGCAGCGGCTCATACTCTACATATTCAGGAGTTTCTATAGTATTTTTATTAACGAGAATACCCTTGAAGTTTTGGGGATCCTGAAAAGCTGTCCAATCAAGCCCCTTTTCTGAAGCGTATCTTTTAAATTCTGGTTCACCGACTGTGATGATGTTAAAGTACCATTGATAATCACCGTCTTCATTCACATATAATATATTTTGGTCAAAATAATATTCTTCATTTTCGGAAGATATATTATGTTCAATATAATTTTTTTTGATATAAGGGCCGAATTTGTCACGATCCAGCCATGTTTCGCAAAACATCATTTTGACAAGCGAGTATTCCTCCACACCCTCAAGAGAAGTAACCTGCTGATAAAAACTATTTTCATCCTCTACAGATGCATTATTGATAACCACATTTATATCATAGGGTATATCCTGATAGTAAAGGTCCGCGCTTTTCAACCCGTAGTTGGTAAAAGTGGAGATAGATATAAACAGAATGATGCTGATCATCAGGGAGATTACAGTGGCCCTGTAGCGGCGGCGGCTGCGTTTAAGGTTTTTTAAGGCCAGTTCTCCCTCAAACCCGAATAAAGAGCGGGTCAGTCTTGAGGTTTTTACTGTTTTTCCCTTGATGTTGATATCTTTACTCAGCCTGATCGCCTCGATAGGTGAAGTTGCGGAGGCTCTTTTGGCCGGGAGATAAGCGGAGAAGAGAATGATCAGGCCAACAAAGAGAATCGTGGCCAGGATAACGCTGGGAGAGATGACAAGCCGCAGAGCTACACCCTCACTGCTCATCATGTCGGACAGAATGCGGTTGACAACGGAAAGGGTGATGCCAATTCCGCCGATACCGGAGAGGATACCGATCGGTAGGCCTACTATACCCAGGAGTGCGCCTTCGAAAAATACGGCTTTTCGGATCTGCTCCGGTGTGGCACCGGT
Organism: Syntrophaceticus sp.; assembly: GCA_050949745.1. Classification (GTDB taxonomy): domain Bacteria; phylum Bacillota; class DSM-12270; order Thermacetogeniales; family Thermacetogeniaceae; genus Syntrophaceticus. The sequence continues at coordinate 66,887 of JBMNGF010000018.1, forward strand.
ACTGGCCAGCATGCCGAACTGTTTTTTGCGTTCACTTACCGATATAGCGAATGAGTTGTAGATAACTATTATCGAACCGACTGCGATCAGGATGGCCAAAATGGCGGCAACAGAATAGATCATTTTAATAGCAGAATCATTTTGGGTCAGCCCCATCCACTTTAAGAGTTCATTATTGTAGGCAAAGTCACTAATTCCGGCATTTTCGGCCATCTCAGGGATCTTATTATAGATATCCCGGGCGTTTTTTCCGAGAATAGATACATTGACCGGTTCATTCGGGGTTAGTGCGCCCTGTTCCAGATAGGTAACCACTGTGAACCCAGGAATGTTGCTGAAATTTTCAAAATGGGGTTTGGCCATCAACCCGGTGATCGTATAGGTTTTTGTGTCAGTTGGTACAAATTGCTCTGTTTCTTCGTACGATAGATCATCTGATAATGGCTGCCCATCCTCAGCGATTCGTTCACCTAAATCGAAGGTAATCGTATCACCGATCTGATAATCCCCGCCGCCGTGTTGTAAAATTTCCTCTGAAAGCAGTATTTCACCGGCTTTTTCCGGAAAGCGTCCCGCGGTAAGATTAACAGGCATATGCTGAAAAGCTGCAGCATCATATTCTTTAACAAAGAAATAGGGCTTTTTTTCAAAAGCTGACTCCTCAAAACGAGCAAATCCCAGATCTCTGCTTAGCATAGCTGTTTTTGTGTATGCATTATCAGTGATGTATTTAGTCTGGTCAGGTTTTACATCGTGAAAAGTGGCATGAAAATTCCCATCGGTTCTGATGGCTCTCTGCACAAAAAGATCTTGGAAACTAGCAGCAAGAGAAAAGGTGCCACAGATCATCGCTGCAGAGAGAATAATTCCGATGATGGTGACGATGGTGCGCTTGCGGTTCAGTTTCAGGCTGCGCAGTGTGAGTGTGTTTAGGATGTTCACGGCCTGATCACCTCATCTTTGACAATACGCCCGTCTGCCAAGGTGAGCATGCGGTCAGCCTGCAGGGCTATTCCCTGGTCATGGGTGATCATGATCAGGGTTTGCTGATAGCGCTTGTTGGATAGTTTGAGCAGATCGATGATCTCCTGGGAGTTTTTGCTGTCCAGGTTTCCTGTGGGTTCATCAGCCAGGACGATGGCTGGGCGGTTGATCAAGGAGCGGCCGATGGAAACTCTCTGCTGCTCACCGCCGGAGAGTTCATTGGGCAGGTGGCCAATTCTGTCTGCCAGGTCAAGTGTGTCAAGCAGTTCATTTAGAAAGCTTTGGTCTATTTTCCTCTCATCCAGCAGCAGAGGCAGGGTGATATTCTCTTCTACATTTAAGATGGGGAGCAGGTTGTAAAACTGGTAAATGAGGCCAACCTGCCGGCGCCTGAAGATGGCCAGATTGGTTTCACTGAGCTGATAGATGTCTGTGTCCTCGATAAAGACCTTGCCTGCGGTGGGACGGTCAACTCCACCTATCATATGCAGCAGAGTGGATTTACCTGAGCCGGAGGCCCCGATAATAGCCACAAATTCCCCTCTTTTTACACTAAAGGAGACATCATCCACCGCTTTTACCTGTGTGGCACCGCTGCCATATATTTTGGACAGATTCTCTACCCTGAGTATTTCCATAAAACAAAACCCCTTTTATTTTGATAATTAGATTGTATCTGTCCAATGTGACTCTGTGGTGACAATAAAGGTGACAGTTTCGTCACATTGCTATTATTTTGTATTAGATTGAATCCGATCGCTTAATGAATGGAGTTTCGCTGTGCCGGCACTGTTGTCAGGTTAAGCTTTTGTAGAATTTAATTGTAAATTTTGAACCCCTATCCTTTTCACTCTTAACAGTAATATCTCCACCCTGTTTGGCGATAATTTTCTGAGCCATGGCTAAGCCGATGCCGATATGGCCTTCAGGGGAGTTTTTGCCTTTATAGAAGCGGTTGAAGATATAGGGGAGCTCATCCTGGTCGATCCCTGGGCCGCTGTCTGCTATGGTAATTACTGTATAAAGAGGGTTCTCCTCAAAGGAAATGGTCAGCTCTCCTTGATCAGGGGTGTGTTCAATACAATTCTTTAAAATATTGATCAAGGCCTCACTGCTCCAGTTGAAATCGCCTATGAATTTGACTTTTTTCTCACCTTTTATATAAACCTGCAGCATTTTGATATCCAGGGGGATGCTTAAATGTTCCAGGGCTTTATCTACCAGGGAATTGACATAGACATCATTCTTTTTCATGGTTATAGTACCGGCGTCAAGTTTAGAGAGTTTGAGCAGTGAGGTCACCAGCCACTCTATCCGCTGCAACTGTGACCTCATCCGGTCTAGAAACATCTCTTTGTCGTGTTCTGAAGGGTTATCAGAGAGCAGATCATTTAAAACAAAGAGAGAGGTCAAGGGTGTTTTCAGCTGGTGTGATATATCGGCGATGGAGTCAGCGAGGATGACTTTATCATTCTGTAGGGCTGTGGCCTGTCTTTTAAGCATTGTGGTAATTTTATAGATTTCATTTTTCAGGATCCCGAGATCCCCCTCATGATTATCCCGAATATCGAGGGAATAGTCACCTTCATTGATTTTTCCGGCGTATTGGGTGATCTCCCTGATCTGGCCGTACTGTTTTTTGAGAAACGCTAGAACTGTCAGAATACAAGCAGTGCAGGCTAAAATAACCAATAAAAGATACATAGATAAGTTGTAGTGGTAATAGTTTTGCAGCAAAGGGGTTTCCAGTAAGATGCTTTCGCTATGAATTCCGTATTTTGATAGGATGTCATTTCCCCTTTGTACAGCAACATTATCCTTTTGCATGATCTGCTTGATCACATCCTGTTCTGCCTCTGGATATTTTTCCGCCACTGCACCGATGGTCGCTGCCTGGTTATTGACAATAGCCTGTTTTAAATGATGCCTGCCGGCCAGGCTGAACAGGATGGCGATGATCAATAATCCGGCCAGCAGGAGGGCAAATAGGGTGAACAATCTGTTTGCTTCAGGGTTGCTGGTGAGTTTTATCTCAATCACCTACCTTATAGCCTAAACCGCGGATGGTTTTGATGATCTTAGGTTCCCGGGGATCATCCTCGATTTTTTCACGCAGCCGCTTGATATAGACTGTGAGGGTATTATCATTGACGAATTCGCCGGCTGTATCCCAAATATACTCTAAAATTTGCTTGCGGGTGAGTAGTTGCCCTTTGTTGCGGGCTAGAGTGAGCAGCAGTTTATATTCCAGGGCGGTCAGCCAGACAAGCTGATTGTTCTTGTAAACCTTTGCTTCTGCTGGGTTGATTCTGATATCACCCAGGTTGATTTCTGTTTTAGTGTCAGGCTGTCTGCTGTATCTGCGCAGAACACTATTAATCCTTGAAATCAGTTCTCTCAATCTGAACGGTTTGGTGATATAATCATCTGCTCCTAGGTCCAGGCCCATGACAGTATTTGCTTCATCATCATTAACTGTGAGAAAGATGACAGGTGTATCCAATTTTTCCCTGACCAGTTTGCATAATTCAAAGCCACTGCCATCCGGAAGATTTACATCTAGGATGATCAGCAAAAAAACCTGTTCAAGGATCATATCTTTGGCGCTGTGGAAGTCATAACAAACATGGGTGGAAAAGCCTTCCTTGTTTAAGGCGTACTCGATGCCCATAGCAATGGTTTTATCATCTTCGACGACCAATATCTCGTTCATAGGATCCCTTCCTTTTCCTTTTGAATCACAAAGGACTATTGCATTAACATTCCTTAACAATACTATAACGCATTCCAGGAGGTGCTGGGCCATCGCAGGGAAGTTTATCCTGATGGAACCGTCCATCCGCGCTTCTCCGGGCGTCCCTCCGCGCGACTCCCTCCGTATCTTCTAACTAGTAATTTTAAAAAGATTTAGTTAATCCTGCAAAATTTATGTTTCTTCGGCAGGATTATCGGGTTGTTTTGTCTAATGAGTATGAGTAATTATGGAATGTGAATAATTTAATAAGCCTCCGAGCTGTTCTACCTAAAGCGTAATGCTATGGTAAACAGACGGCAGGGTTTGAAGAGAAATTTTCAAGCCTCCCTTATTGGAAAGGAGATTATTTTGCTCGGCTTTAAGAGGAGGCCGGGTTTATTTTTTGCCTGGCCCCAGGGTAGAAAACCCTGGCCTAGCTTCTGATAAGGGAGCCGGGCTTTTTTAATTTGTACAGCAAATTAGGTTCCATTAATGAAAGGAAAGGAGGTCTTGAAAAGCAGCGGTTCTATTGGAAAGCGGTTTTATGTCAGAGGATTAAAGAAGAGTATTAAAACTGGAGGTATTTGTAGTGAAAAGAAAATCATTAATTCCATTAGTGCTGATACTGGTGGTCTGTTTGCTGGGAATGACATTGACCTCCTGTGCTGATGGAACCAGTAATGGTGGTAGTACTAGTGCAGAGCCAGTGGAAATTAAACTGGTTGGCAAGGATGGTCAGGAACAGTCTGTAGATTTAACTACATTGGAGAGTATAACCGGTGAAGCGAGTTTTAAAAAGTCTACTGGCGCTATTGTTGGGCCAGCTTCATTAACAGGTCCGAAACTGGTGGATGTATTGGATTTAATCGGCGGTATTAAAGAGGGTGAGGCCATCGCAATTATCGCTAATGATGGCTATGAGATGACCTTAACCTATGATCAGGTGATGGGGGAAGTAATGACTTATGATGAAGAAGGGCAGGCCCTGCAGGTTGGGGGTTTGGATGCTATTGTAGCAATAGAAAGCTCGGATGAAGGGGTTTTGGAAAGTCCCCCGCGGATTTGTTACATTGGTGAAGGAAATCCCATATCTGACGGGCATTTTTGGGTAAAAGATATAGCTGAAATCAGGATGGCATCATCTGTGGATGAATGGGAGTTGTCTTTAAGTGGTATAGAAGAAGCCACATGTGACCGGTCGACCTTTGAGAGTGCTGCAACCTGTCCGGACACAACTCATCCTTCTCAGGAGTTTGAAAGCACCAACAAGGATGGCGAAACCGAAGTATATTTAGGGGTACCTCTATGGGTTATGGTTTCCATGGTAGATGGTGCCGATGATGAGGATGGTCATTACCGGTTCAACCGTGACCTGAGCCAAAAAGGATATACTGTCCAGGTAATATCTGCTGATGGCTATACTGTGGAGTTTGACTCCAAGGATGTTGCTTATAATGATGGCATTTTCCTGGCATATTTGGTGAATGATGAGCCGCTGGATGAAGATTCTGGTCCACTGCAGTTGACAGGGCCTAATCTCCCAGATAAGAAGCATATGGTAAAGCAGGTCAAAGAGATCAAATTAGTTAATTTACCTGAGTAATGTTGCTCAGCACAAGGGTCGGGAGGTTGAGCCATGTCTGCCAGTATAAATAAGCGATTATCCCCTGTAATTATATTAGCTGTAACTGCACTGATGGTGGGAATGTGTTTTTTCCTGTTGTCCTGCGCTCCCACACAGTCTGCTGTGGAAGTGGAACCGGAGGGAGCTTTGAGCATCCCTTCCCGGGAAGGGGAGACGCGCCTGCGGGCGTATCGCCCAGAAGTAGAGCTGACTTTGACCTGGGAGGATAGGGAGAGCGGCTCTGCAGCAGTAGTTGTGGAAAATATCGCTGCTGAGTTTACTGAGGTAAAGGTAACCCCGGCAGCAGGACAACAGGAGGCCTCCTGTACTGTTGAAAAAGTATCTCCTACAGTCTTGAAGCTGATTGTAAAGGGGAGCGGCACTCAGCGGCTGGAATTAACTCCTTCAGCTGCCGATGGCGATAGTCCCCTTCAATTTGCAGCGGTAGGGGATTGTCAGGGCCGTATTGATGTACTGAGCAAAATAATTGATGAAGTAAACTCGTCTGATGTGGATTTTTTGATCTGTTTGGGTGATCTAGTTGCTTCAGGAAGTGATGATGAATATAAGGCTTTTCAAGAGGCGATGGCAGCGCTCAACTGCCCCTATTATACCATCCCGGGCAACCACGATGTTAAAGGAGATGGTATCGAGTATTACTGCAGGAACTTCAGTCCGGAATATTATTCATTTGATTATCGCGGCATCCAATTTATCCTATTAGATAGTACTTCAATGGGGATGGATGATGAACAGCTGGCCTGGCTGCAGGAAAAGCTGGATGAAGGAGAACAGCCGGCGTATTTGTTTCTTCATGTTCCACCGGTTGATCCCCGAGGAAGTGATCACGCCTTTTTGGATGCAGATCAAGCCCAGGCTTTTATAGAACTGGTTAGTGCCCCTGCTAGCTCTGTAGAGGCAATATTTTCGGGGCATATCCATATGTTTTATCAAGGCCAGATTAATGGAGTGGATTTTGTAGTCAGCGGCGGTGGTGGTGCATCCCTTTATGCTTCTGCAGAGCAGGGGGGGTATTATCACTTTACATTATGCCGGGTTGCTGGCGATGGGCTGCAGCTTGAACCTGTAAAAATTGAAGCCCCTCCTCATTCTGATGAGTTAGTTGTCAACGGAAAAGAAGGAGATATAATTCTCTCTCAGGAAGAGCTTGATGGGATGGCTGTTCTAGAAGGAGAACTATCTTTTGAGAACCAATTCGGCAACTTTAAGGGAAAAGGGGCTTACCGTGGTGTGCCTATAAGGGATCTTGTAGAGAAGGTCGGGGGTATGGAGCCTGATGACAACCTGATGGTCTACGCCTTAGATGGTTACTCCCAGGAATTTGCTTATGAGAATGTTTACCCTGACAGCTGCGGCTGGAGGGAGCGCCAGGGGGAGATGGCCTTGGCAGTAGAGTATAACGGCACAACAGTTCCTGAATGGCCTGACGGCTATCGGATTGCCTTTTTCCCTGAGGATGGGGTGTACGATAATGAGGACTGCTCTTTGACTTCCGCTGAAGACCAAGGGTGGAACCTATATCAATCGGCAGGGGGAAGGTGGGTTAGAAATGTAATCCGACTGGAGGTGGTTCCATGTCAGAACCAGGAATAGAGCACAATGTTAAAAAGAAGTATTACTTATCCAACCGGGATCTCCTTATTATCGCTATTCTAAGTGGTATCGGAGGAGTATTAAGCACGTATGTTGGTTATTTGGGCAATCTGCTCAACCGGATCTTTGTGGTGCCTTTTGGGGCCGGCCAGTTTGTAGCTGGCCTGCATGCATTTTGGATTATTTTGGCGGTAGGGTTGATCAGAAAACCTGGAGCAGGTACAGCTGCCGGGCTCTTAAAAGGGATAGTGGAGCTGCTCACCGGCAGCACACACGGGATAGCTATAGTTTTGGTTTCTCTTGTCCAGGGGTTAATGGTTGATCTGGTATTATTGATCATGCGGCGTCATAATTTAGCTAGTTATAGTATAGCTGGAGGGCTTGCTGCTGCCTCCAATGTGTTTGTTTTCCAGTTGATATACTTTTCCGGAGCACCTATCCCCTATATCTTATTTATCGGGGGGCTGGCTTTTATTTCTGGATGCCTGCTAGGCGGAAGTTTTGGGCATAGTGTGTTGGACGTGATCAGGGAGGCAGGGCTGCTGCGCTTAAAATCGAATACAGGTGGGTATGCTGCGGAAACTGGGGAGAAGAAAAAGCAGGCTCGCCCTGCCTGGTTTAAGCTGGTTGTTACCTCTATTTTAGTTGTGGCCTTTTCTGGCGGTGCAATTTACTATTATGCAGCTGTTTTTGAACCACCCTGGTCCGGCCCACGGTGTCAGGTAGAAGGCCTGGTGGAAAATGATCTGTCTTTTACTCTGGCTGAGATGTCAGAATATGAGACAATTATTGAGGCAGAGTTAATAGGGGATTATACCCATGTCCCAATGCAGGAGTACACCGGTATTCCGATGAAAGATATCCTTAGAGAAGCAGGTCCGCAGCCAGATGCTGCTGAAGTAAAGGTTATTGCCACAGATGGTTATGAAGTTTCCTTTGATCTCCAGGATGTACTTAAAGATGAGCAAATGATCCTGATCCAGGAGGAAGACACATTGCGCCTAGTAGCCGGGAACTATGAAGGGGGCTATTGGGTGGAGATGGTTTCCCGAATTAAAGTAGAATAGCTGCCGATTATTAGGAGTTGAATCTTGGATATGGAAGAACCGGTAGTAATACTTGATGGTCTAACCTACACCTATGCTGGGTCGGAAACTCCAGCTATAAAAGATATCGACTTGACTGTTCGGCCGGGGGAGTTTGTTACTATTACTGGGCCCAGCGGCTGCGGCAAATCGACACTTTCTTTTTGCCTGACCGGTTTTATTCCACACAGCTTTGATGGAGTGATGGAGGGGAAGGCAACAATAGGCGGCAGTGATACCCGCTCATGTACCCCAGGGGAGCTGGCGGGTATCGTTGGTTTGGTGCAGCAGGACCCGGAGAGTCAGCTGTGTACCTTGAAAGTAATCGATGAGATAGCCTTTGGTCCTGAAAACATCTGCCTTCCTTCAGATGAAATCAAGGAGCGGGTGGACTGGGCATTATCTGCGGTGGGACTTTCCGGTTTAACGGAACGGGCGGTGCATACTCTATCTGGAGGAGAGAAACAGCGGTTGGCTATAGCATCAGTATTAGCTATGCGCCCTCAGCTGCTGATCTTAGATGAGCCCACAGCCAATCTGGACCCAAGGGGCTGCCGTGAAGTGCTGACTGTTATCAAAAAACTGCATCAGGAGTTAAAGACAGCTATTATCGTAATTGAGCACCGCCTGCAGTATCTGTTGCCTTTCTCTGATCGGCTGATTTTGATAGAGGATGGAAAGATTACATCTGACCATCGGCCTCACCAGTTTCATCGCTTTTATCCAACCATTAAAGCAAAGGATAATAAGGAAACTGGCAGTTCTCATAGTGCTCAAAAATCCCCTCATGATGATGGCGGGCATAGGGGGCTGTTCCCCTTGCAAGGGGAGGGTTCTCTTGCACTTAAAAGCGCTGATGGTGCTGACAGCGCTGACAAGGAACAGTTCTCTGATGCACATAAAGGGTTTCCCTCCTCTGATGGCGCTGCCGTGGAGGCTGGGATGTCTTCTCTGAAAGATGTCAACAGCCAGATGCCGGATGACGGAAGTATGCAACAGGAACCGTCCCCAGTGCATTCGCTGCTGTCAGTGGAAGATATCACAGTTAAATATGAACAAAAGACTGCACTCAACCGAATCAGTTTTTCCCTTTATCCAGGGGAAACGGTGGCTGTGATGGGGGACAATGGCTGCGGCAAAACTACTTTGCTTAATGTTCTGTTGGGGATCCACAAGCCTGATCAGGGGCAGGTATATTTTGATGGTGAAGAGATTACCGGTTGTGGTGTAACTAAGCGCGCCCAGGAAATGGGGCTCACCTCTCAAAACCCCAACCACCAGCTTTTCGAGCGGACAGTGATCAGAGAAGCCAGCCTCCATTCTCAATTTCTAGCCAGAGACCTGGAGCATAGTTTGGAGAGGGTGGAGCAGCTTTTGGATGAGTTTGATCTAGCTTCTTATCGGGAACAGGTGCCCTTTGCCCTGAGTTTGGGGGAAAAGAAACGTCTGACACTGGTATCTGTCCTGGCTTATCAGCCGCGAATCCTCCTATTAGATGAACCCCTGGTAGGGCAGGATCAGGAGCGACTGGAGCTGCTGTTGGATACGCTTTCAGAACACCGGCGGCAGGGAGGCCTGACGGTCATGGTCTGCCATGAACCCTTAGTTGTGGAAAGCTGCTGCCAGCGGGTGCTGTTTTTTGATCAGGGCAATCTGATCCTTGACTGCCCTACAGAAGAGGCTTTTGCTGAGCTAGCCAGAAAGGGTAGAGATGAATATCTACCGCAGAGCTATTATAGTTCTGGAAATACTGGAGGAGCCATGATGGGAACATGAAAAACAGTAAATCAGGTTATTCGATCAGCATCAAGGGCTTTTTGCCTGGGCTGACCTATATGCCTGCGGAAACACCCCTGCACCGCTTGCATCCATTGATAAAGCTGGAACTGCTGATTTGTTACGGTCTACTGGTTTTTGCCCTGCCACACTATCTGCCTGGGTTGTGTTTATTTATATTGCTTCTGGTCGCGTATCGGGCTACTGGAATGGGTTTAAACTTTTTTTGGCGCAAACTGAGGTTTATTATTATATTCGGTAGTTTAATATTTTTCGTGCATCTTATTTTTGTCCATAAAGGTGTTCTGCTGTGGCAGAGCAGCCTGCTGGGGCTGAGTTTGGAGATCTGGTCTGTAGGGCTGACCGATGGGCTGTCCCTGTTGTTTCGCTTTGTAAACATCATCAGCTCCAGCTATCTCTTTGTGGTAACCACTGATCCTAATGGCCTTGCCTACTCCCTGATGCAGGTGGGGCTGCCCTATCGCTTTGGATTTATGCTGATTACCTCACTGCGTTTTATCCCTGTCTTTTATATGGAGCTGGCACAGGTGCGCAATGCGCAGATGGCCAAAGGAATTGATTTTGAAGGGATCTCTTTAAAAAAGTTGTCCCTGATCATCCGCTACCTGTTTGTGCCTCTGGTTATTTCCGCCTTGAGCAAGGTGGACAGCTTGACCATTTCTATGGAAAGCCGTGCCTTTGGTCTTCACCAAAAGCGAACCTATCTAGAGCAGCGTTCTTTCACCAGAGGAGAGTGGCTGCAGGCGGTATTAGTATTGGGGATTTCTTTGGCTTTTTATCTAATGTGGCAACGGGACGTTTCGTTTGCCACATTCATATGGTAGTGTGGCACAGGGACGTTTCCTTTGCCACATTTATACTTTAAGGTTCTAGGCTTGTTTAAAAAATTGCTATATTCAAATCGATAGTGGATTAGAGATTTTTGCGGTTCATTTTCCGAATATAGGACAATCTGTTTTCCGACATCCGACTTCTGGCTTCTGACATCCATTCTAGCCAGGCTCCCTTTATTGTCTTTAGTTGAACAGATTAGTATCACCGCTCACTTTCTTGGATCATCATATTAATATTGATATAATTTTATGGAGATTAAAATGGATGAAAGATAACATATTCCTTTAAACTAACTGTTTTTGTAAAAAGGGGCAAGCAATATCAAGAAAGAAATCTGTCGCGCCAAAAATATTTAGTTTGTTTTTATGATAAAGGTATCGGAATTATAACAACTGTCAGTAAAGCACTCAAGGCACTTGACTTGGGAATATAAAGTAAAAAAATAGAGTCAAGGATTTAAAATAGTAAAAGCAACCCAGAGTATGGCTACTATTTATGTTTGCCTAGGATTAGTATAAGCGTGCGCGTTGTCTTTTGTGTGCGGTATGTTTATGGTGGCAAACGAAAGGTCCCCGCGCCACCCCCGCGCACCTACGGAAAATATTAAAAAAGGGTGATAATTTTGGCTCGCTGTGTATTCTGCCAGAGGCAGTTAGAGGAAGTAATAACAGAGAATGAGCTGGCTGTGGTCATGCATGACAATTATCCGGTCAGCCGCGGACATGTGCTGGTGGTTCCCAAACGGCATATCGAGAGTCTTTTTGAGGCAACACCAGAGGAACTAAACGCTATCAATCAGCTGATATTTGCAGTGAAAGAGAGGCTGGATCAACAATATCACCCTGATGGTTATAATATCGGAGTGAACGTTGGAAAGGCTGCTGGCCAGGGTATTTTTCATATGCATGTGCATGTAATTCCTCGCTACTCCGGTGATGTGTCTGATCCTCGGGGAGGTATAAGAAGGATAATGCTCGATAATGCCCTCATAAGCCCCAGGGGCGGTTCTTGTGGTGGAACTTGCCCTAAATAAGATATCATCCCGTTTTCCAGCTGTTCATTAAGAGGAATAAACTGTCAATCACAAAGCCGTTTCTCCACGCATTCCAGTTCTGCCGAGCGGAAACCGGGGAGCGGAACCAGCTCTAGGCGGTTTGTGTCCTTGCACGCTCCACAACTGAAAAAAGTGGCAAAGGAAAGGTCCCGTTGCCACCCTCCTGCCACCCATGCATTTAATGTGGATGTGGCAAACGAAACGTCCCGTTGCCACCCCCGTTGCCACCCTAATGTGGATGTGGCAAACGAAAGGTCCCATTGATGCATATAATGTGGATGTGGCAAATGAAAGGTCCTATTGCCACACCCGACAACAGAAATGTGGCAAACGAAAGGTCCCGTTGCCACTAAAAGTTTTTGTTGACAAACTGATCTGTTGAGGCTAATATATTTAAAATAAATAACATAACCGCTATGATAGGGGAAAGTAGATCGATTTCCTGATTCAACAGAGAGCCGGGTAGGTGAAAGCCGGTATGAAGGAATCCTTTGAAGTTCCCCCTGGAGCTGTCAGCTGAATACCAAAGGTTATTAGGCTAGACCGGAGCTTCCGCCGATAAAAGGAAGCGGGTATAAAGGCATTTAGCGCCTCGTACCTTGTTAATGAAGTGGGTTTAGTATGATCTAAACCAATTAGAGTGGTACCACGGGCTTCTCGTCTCTTAATAGGAGGATGAGAAGCTTTTTTATTTTCAATTCACGGGATTTAAGGAAGGAGGGATGATAAAAAGAATAGGTCCTATCTTTAAGGAAAGGAGGTATGTACTACTTATTGGTCAATAAAGAGAAAGAAAGAAAAAAATGGTTGAAAATCAGCACTTTGCTGACCTTCAACCCAAAAAAGATACTCAATTTTAGTTTAATAATAATATTTCTCTAGTCAAGGGAAATGATGAAATATTTAAAACAAAAAATATTATGTAGATAAAAATCATAAGGAGATGAGAATAGTTATGAATAGAATGTCTTTAATCATATTGGCTGCTATTTTGGCTGCATCCCTGTTATTGGCAGGGTGCGGCTCTCAGGATAATAAAGCAGTTAACTCGGAAAGTGGTAAGTCGAAGGTAAACATTGGTGTTATACAAATAATAGAACACCCATCCTTGGATGCTGCCCGTCAGGGTTTCTTGGATGCGTTGGCTGAGAATGGTTACAAAGAGGGAGATAATCTTAATGTAAACTATAATAATGCCCAGGGAGATATGAATACCCTAAATACCATTGCAAAAAACTTAGTTGCTAAAGATAATAAGCTTATTCTAGCTATAGCAACTCCGTCTGCACAGGCGATGGCAAATGCAACTCAAAATAATGGTATACCTGTATTATTCACTGCGGTAACAGATCCGGTTGCTGCTGGTTTGGTAAAAGAGATGGATAAGCCAGGTACAAATCTCACAGGTACTATTGATATGGCTCCTGTCGCTGATCAAATTAAACTAATACAAGATATCAACCCCCAGGTAAAGAATATTGGTATTGTTTATAATACCAGTGAGGTAAATTCAGTAGTCCAAGTGGAGCTGGCAAAACAGGCGGCTAAGGAATTAGGTTTAAACATTGTGGAAACTGTAGCAACCAATACCAGCGAAGTTGACCAGGCGGCAAAGTCTTTGGCTGGTAAAGTTGATGCTATATATGTACCTACTGACAATGTGGTTGTTTCTGCTTTAGAGGCTGTGATTAAGGTTGCTGAAACTAACAAAATACTTTTGGTTGCAGGAGAAAAAGATAGTGTCATGCGCGGTGCTGTGGCTACTATTGGGCTGGATTATTACCGATTGGGTAAACAGACCGGGGAAATGGCCTTAAAAATATTAACCGGTGAAGGTAAACCACAGGATATGGCGGTTGAGTCTCAGCAGGGAAACCAGTTGGTTGTTAATCAGAAAGCTGCGGCTGCCCTGGGAGTAGTTATTCCAGACAATGTTCTGGAAAAAGCCACAGAAGTAATAGAATAAGGTGGTAATAATGGAAGCATTGCTTTTTTTAAAAACTGTTGAGCAAGGGTTGATATAAGGTATTGTAGTTTAGAGCGTTTATTTGAGTTTTCGGGTATTAAACATATGCTGGTTTATCTGTAGACGGCACGCTCCCTTTGGGGGCTGCCGTCGCAGACCCTTTACTCACCGTATTTTAACCATGACAGGGCTTAATTTCGTTAGAGCCATAATGAATGGCGAATCAGTAGAGAAATTAGTGGGGTCAGAAAAGATAAACGGCAGGAAATTCTGCGAAAGATCAAGAAAGTAATCAAGAAAGTAAAGGAGTAGCACAGCGGAAAATAGCCCGTGTGACAGGAATTAGTCAGAATATTTTATTTAAGGCGTGACCATTTGGAGGCCAGGAAGCAAAAGGAAGTAAAATGACTGTCTCCTTCCTTCCAACAAAGGGGTGTAACAGCAGATGAGCAATCTTATCGACCTTACTAAGCCTTTTCTTTTGAAACTCTTGGTTTATCCAGGAGAAGTAGACTTATTGAACGATATCTTGGAGGTTCATAAGGAATTAAACGAGGAAATGGTGTCTCTAGAAGGGTGCAGTGAAGATTTTAGAATTATGGACATCTTAGATGAGGCTTTTGCCCATGTCAGGGACGAGTCAAGTGAGTCTCTTGAGAAGGAGCAATTTATAAGTGATACTTTTGCCGAGGAGTGTATTCTTGTTTATAATTCGTTGGCGCAAAGGCTGAGAAAGGTTGTTGCTCTTGGATTATTAGGTGAAAAAGGGGCATACAGGCTGCCAATCTATGTCAATGAAACTGAATATCTGCGCTTTGTTCTGGAAGCAGAGCTGGATTTAACAGAGGAAAACTCTGAGCAGCAGCAGGATATTAAACGAATACTTAACAGGCTGTTATCTCTATGCAGCAAGTGTAAGGATTGGAATAAGAAACATTTGGCTTTTGGAAATAGGCTTGATGTCTTAAAAAGGGCCCAGGAGAATTTAAAGATCCGCGATGATGCCCTGTTAACTGATTTCAGCAAAGATATTAATATGTCACTGGTCAGTGTAGGCTATCTATTTAATGCTGTTCCCATAGACAGAGAGAAATATGGTGAGCCAGATGACGCCATCCTTGATATATTTGATGTTTACGCAGTTTTTGATATGGGTCTGCACTTGGATGAGCCGGATTCCAGGGAGATTAATATTGCAATGGCCAGAGTGGTTCTTATACCAGCGGAGGATATTGGTACAATATTAGAAGCATGTGATGCTTATTCCGCAGTTTTGGCAGATATATGCACAGTCCTTTACGATGACCATGAAATAGAACCCTGTAAAGTATGGGTTATAGATGATTTTATAATTGAGCCAGGATATGAAAGGGTAGCCGGAGACTTATTAGAATGGATCAAAAAGTACCTGGCAAATGAGGGGATAATAATTGCGGCATCCTACAGCGATGATATAGAAGAGGATGATAAATTTAGTGAGGAAGAAAAAAAATTGAGGCAGTTCTATGCCTTCCACGGTTTTCTCCCTCTGGGAGGTACAAAATTTATGTTTTTAAAATTAAGGGAGAAGCATACCTGCGAACATAATTAAATCCTATCTTCCGACCAATCGGGGGGGGGAACGGTTCCGGTGATTGGTTGTTGCTGATGGTGCCTTGGCTTCATTGATGACACAGTTACCTACAGGAAAAATCCCTTTACATTGAGGGGAGAATATAGTAGATTATTAGTAAGTAAGCGCTTACTTACTAATAATCTAGCTACTAAACTGTCCAACCATAACCCCTAGGAGGTGATGGCTATAAAACCACCACGTGAATACTTAGATCAGCCGATTTTGGAAGGGGTTTCTAGGGCCATCATTAAATACGGTTATTCTAATTGAAGTTTTATAGTTTGAGCAATATCGCCATCGATTAAAAAGAGAACCAGAATATGAAAGGGTGGCTGGGGCTTTAAAAAGTGTCTGGCAAAAGAGGGGATCATTTTGCAGCGATCTTTACCTTTTTGCGTCCCCTGAGGTGTAACAACATGAAGCAAGGAAGCAAAAGGACCGTCCCCTTGCTTCGAAGGAGGGAAAGATGAGTTTAGTAGAGATTAAAAGGTTGACCAAAAAGTTCGGTAATTTTACAGCATTGGATAATGTGGATCTAACTATGAATGAAGGGGAGATTTTCGGCTTTATCGGGCCAAATGGTGCCGGAAAAACCACTACTATTCGTGTCATGTTGGGTTTGCTGAAGGCTACCTGGGGTGAAGTGAAGATCTTTGGTAAGGATGCCTGGAAGGATGCTGTAGAGCTGCATAAACGGATAGCCTTTGTCCCAGGAGAGGCTAATCTCTGGCCAAATCTAAGTGGTGGAGAGGTAATAGATCTATTTCTAAAAATGAGAGGCAATGGGAGTCAGGGAAGAAGAGAAGAATTGATCAAAAGATTTGACCTGGATCCGACAAAAAAGTGTGGCACTTATTCCAAAGGGAATCGTCAAAAAATAGCTTTGATTGCTGCCTTTTCATCTGATGCAGATCTATACATCTTAGATGAGCCTACATCTGGACTGGATCCATTAATGGAAAGGGTCTTTCAAGAGTATGTGATGAAAGTAAAGGCAGAAGGAAAAAGTGTGTTTCTTTCCAGCCATATTTTATCAGAGGTTGAAAAGTTATGTGACACAATAGCCATCATCAGGGAAGGAAAGATTATTGAAACAGGAACCTTAAGTGAGATGCGGCATCTAACCCGTACTAAATTAACTATACAGACGAAAGAACCTATCAATGCTCTCGATGAAATAAAAGGGGTTCACAATCTTGAAGAGCATAATGCAGAGCTCTCCTTCCAGGTAGATACTGAAGAATTGGATGAAGTTATTCGCTATATCAGTCAATTTGGAATCATCAAATTGGAGAGTGCACCTCCGACCTTAGAGGATTTGTTTCTGCGCCACTATGCGGTAGAGGACCCCTCTGGTGCTGGAGTGGGGGGGCAGCAGTAATGCACTCTCATCTGTTTAAAGGAACCGGCAGGTTAATTAAATTAATCTTTCGACAGGAAGGCTTTAAGATTTTTGTCTGGCTGTCTAGGATTGATAGTCAGTGAGCCTTAGCAGCCGCTGCAGCCTATCCGAGTGTCTACACAGATCGAGCAATCTATACAGGCCTTCGCCCTGACCATGAATAATCCAGCGATGACAGCGATGCTGGGGCCAGGTTATGCATTAGAGGATTATACTAAGACAGCTGGGTCCTATATTGGGCACCGATATGCTGACTCTTTACGGCAATTGCTGTTGCTATCATGAATATCTTGTTTGTCGGGCGCGGCACCAGGGCCGATGAAGAGGATGGCCGTCTGGAATTGGTCCGTTCACTTCCTGTAGGCCGTTTGTCTTATTTAAGTGCCGCTATGATTGCTGCAATTATAACAAATGTGTTGCTGGCTGTATTACTTGGGGGCGGGTTGTATGCATTAGGGATTGAAAGGATGGATCTGGCGGGTTCGTTTCTTTACGGCGCTAATTTAGGGGCGATCGGTCTGGTATTTGCAGCTTTTACAGCTTTATTTGCTCAGCTCGCAGAAACCTCTAGAGGAGCCACTATGTTTTCTTTTACAGCTTTGGGTGTGGCGTACCTTGTTCGTGCAGTTGGAGATGTAGGTAATGAGACCCTCTCTTTCTTTTCGCCACTGGGTTGGGCAGTGAGAACGCAAGTTTTTGTCGGCGATCATTGGTGGCCGGTTTTTTTATCATTGGCCTTAACTGTGGTGATTGTGGTTGTATCTTTCTACTTAAATTCGATTCGTGATCTGGGGTCTGGCTTCATATCGGCTGGAAAGGGTAAAGAGCATGCATCTCCCTTTCTGCAAACAGCTTTTGGCCTTAATTTAAGGCTGCAGTTTACCAATATTGCTGCCTGGGCAATCGGTATTTTTGTGATCAGTGCTGCTTGTGGTGCAGTTCTAGGGGACTTAGAAGCCTATTTCTCGGATATGGACTTTCTGCAGGCTTATCTTGCGAATGATACAGGTCAAACGATGACCGAACAGTTTATCGCACTGATGGTGGTGATTATGTCGATGGTCAGTGCGGTACCAGCAGTGGTGACCATGTTAAAGCTAAAGGGAGAAGAAGATAAAAACCGCACAGAACACTTTTATGGACGAGCCGTATCCCGTACAAAGGTAATGGGAAGTTACTTTTTGCTAGCTATTCTGGTCAGTATTGTCATGCAGTTACTGGTTGCTCTCGGTTTGTGGTCTGTGGGGGCTTCAGTGATGGAAGATGCACTGGCATTCGGCACAACTTTCAGCTCAGCTCTTGTTTACTTGCCTGCTATCTGGATAATGATCGGGTTAGCGGTTTTATTTGTTGGAGCTGCCCCGAAAGCAGCAGGATTGGTTTGGTTTTATGTAGTCTTTTGCTTTATTATTGTTTATCTTGGTGGGGTATTCGATTTTCCTGTATGGGTGAACAATATATCTTCATTTGAACATGTTCCACAAATTCCAGCTGACGATATAGATTATATGCCGCTGATTGTGATGACGATTATTTCTATAGTTCTCACTATTATCGGTTTTATCGGTTACAATAAGCGAGATATTCAGGGATAAAAATAAAGGAAGCAAAAAGAACGTCCCTTAGCTTCCATCGGAGGGATAATAATGGCGGATGTTAATCTCAATAAAGTTTTTAACTTTTATCAGGAAGTACCGGTATCGCCCAGTTTGGAACCATTTATATCTAATAATGAGACCGTACAGTTTGCAGTGAAAACAGTGAGAGATGTTGCTGTATTTACTGATAAGCGGATATTGGTTGTAGACAAACAGGGATTAACGGGTAAAAAGATTGAGTATTACACAATTCCTTATAAAAGCATTGTTACTTATGCAATTGAAACCGCGGGCACATTTGACCTAGATTCAGAAATAAAATTAACCTTGTCTGGTGGAATTAGTATAGAACTCAAGTTTTTTAAAGGTAAACACATGGATCAGCTTCTTTTGAAGGTGTACCATATAATCAATGAATATGTTATGAACGATTAAACCAGTTAAATGGCAGAACAGCGGAACCATTTGTCTTGACGGTGGCTGCTCTACTTAAGGGATGAGCAAAATATTACAACAGGAAGCAAAAGGACCGTTCCTTTGCTTTCTCTCCCCTTGCTTCCCGCAATCTCCTCCAACACTCAATTGCGCATCACCGCTGTATACTTCTTTCTATTTTTGCTGCACTTGTAAAATATCCACTATTTTAGAGTTGACGATTTTCAAGGGTAAGCATATACTGAAAGCAAACATATGAGCAACTGTTCATATGATATTAGAGGGGATGATTTAATGGAAAAAGATCATGATGCCATTGAACACTGCAGTTCTACTGTTGTCCATGAGGGCATTGTAAACAAAGTTAAACAGAGGATGCCTGCTGATGAATGCCTCTTTGACCTTGCTGAGCTCTTTAAGGTCTTCGGTGATACTACAAGGGTGAAAATTCTCTTTGCCTTATTTACAGCGGAGATGTGTGTCTGCGATCTTACAGCACTTTTAGGGCTGACTCAATCTGCAGTGTCTCACCAACTCAGGGTATTGAAGCAGGCGAGGCTCGTTAAATACAGAAAAGAAGGAAAAATGGTTTATTACTCTTTGGATGATGAGCATGTGAAACAAATCTTTGACCAGGGATTAGCTCATATCAGCCATTAACGTTTATGGATGGGAGGGGATTTCATGTCAAGCCAAGGCTGTACCTGTACAAATTGTACAACCAGCACGGTTAATCCAGATCTTGGAGCAAGTGATTTTAGCACAGGCCATAAAAAATCTCTGCTGCTGAGGGGGCTTGGTTGTGCAAATTGTGCTGCTAAGATGGAATTTGAAGTGAACAGATTAGCAGCGGTCAAACATGCCTCTGTGGATTTTGTGGCCAAGAAACTCACGATTTATGTGCACAATGAGCATGATTTAGACGGAATAACAGATAAAGTAACTAAAATTATCAATAATGTAGAGCCTGATGTAGAGGTTATAGAAGAGCAGGGGAGAGGGAATACCCCTGCTGCCGTAGGGGATAACGGTATTAACAAAAAGGAACTGTACAAGTTTGGGAGTGGGGCTGTATTATTTTTTATTGCTCTGATCTTTGAGTTTCCTTTTTGGACTGAATTTGTTCTATTTTTAGTGAGCTATATTTTGGTGGGCGGAGATGTGGTGTTAAGGGCTGTTAGGAATATTTCTCGGGGGCAAGTTTTTGATGAGAACTCCTTGATGAGTATTGCTACCATCGGCGCTTTTGTCATTCGTCAGTTCCCTGAAGGGGTAGCGGTGATGCTCTTTTATAAAATAGGGGAATTCTTCCAGGATATGGCAGTAAACCGTTCCCGCCGCTCTATTTCAGACCTGATGGATATTCGGCCTGACTATGCGAACCTAAAGGTGGGGGATGAGCTGGTCACAGTATCTCCGGAAGGTGTAAAGATAGGAGATATGATCGTTGTCAAACCGGGTGAAAGGGTTCCTTTGGATGGTATAGTTATTGAAGGAAAGTCAATGGTTGATACATCTGCTTTAACAGGGGAATCTGTTCCTAGGGATGTGCAGGAGGGGAGTGAAATCCTGGGGGGTGTTATCAATCAGAATGGGCTGCTTTCAGTTCAGGTAACGAAAGAATTTGGGGAGTCCACTGTTGCTAAAATACTCGATATGGTGCAGAATGCCAGCAGCAAAAAAGCGCCGACAGAACATTTCATTACGAAGTTTGCCAGATACTATACACCTGCTGTGGTTTTTGGCGCTCTGGCCATAGCCTTGATACCACCTTTAGTTGTACAGGGTGCATCCTTTTCCCAATGGTTTTATCGGGCATTGGTATTCCTGGTTGTTTCCTGCCCCTGTGCCCTGGTGCTATCGATACCTCTGAGCTTTTTCGGGGGGATCGGCGGGGCTTCCAAAAAAGGAATACTTGTAAAGGGCGGTAACTACTTAGAAGCATTAAATAATGTGGATACTGTTGTTTTTGACAAGACCGGGACTCTGACCAAGGGTGTGTTTAAGGTTACCGAAGTGGTGCCACAGGATGGTTTCAGCAGAGAGGAGATTCTGGAATTAGCTGCCTATGCTGAGGCATTTTCCAACCACCCTATCGCTCTTTCCATTTCAGATGCTTTTGGAAAAAGGGTCAATAAGGAACTTGTGGAGAGTCATGAAGAAAGCTTTGGCCAGGGGATTAAAGCTATGGTTTGTGGAAGGGAAATTCTCGCTGGAAACAGCAAGCTGATGAGAAAAGAAAATATCACTTATAAAGAGGCAAATAGCACAGGAACCGTAGTATATGTGGCTTTAAATAAAACCTATGCAGGTTATATCATTATTTCCGATGAGGTCAAGGAAGATGCCAGAGAAGCGATAAAAGCTCTGAAAGATATCGGTATCAGAAAAACCGTTATGCTGACCGGAGACAGCAGGGCAGTGGGTGAAAAGGCTGCAAAAGAGCTGGGGCTCGATCAGGTTTATGCAGAACTGCTGCCTGACCGCAAGGTGGAGCGGTTGGAACGATTAGAAAAAAAGGTACCTTCCAATAGGAAGTTGGTATTTGTAGGGGACGGAATCAATGATGCACCTGTCTTAGCAAGGGCGGATATTGGGGTGGCAATGGGTGCTTTGGGCTCTGATGCTGCCATTGAAGCTGCAGATGTGGTGCTGATGACCGATGAGCCTTCCCAATTGGTGAGTGCAATCAAGATTGCCAAAAGAACGAAAAAAATCGTCTGGCAGAACATTGTTTTTGCCTTAGGTGTCAAGGGTATTGTGCTTGCTTTAGGTGCGGTTGGTATAGCAACTATGTGGGCAGCCGTATTTGCAGATGTAGGAGTGGCCTTGATCGCTGTCTTAAATGCAACACGTGCCATGAATGTTTAGGTGGCGCGGGGGTGGCGCGGGGACGTTTCGTTTGCCGCATCGTGGTGTGCAAGGTGCCGGTGTGCAAGCTGCCTGGCACCGTGAGAAACAGAATAATTGAATGATAACCAATCAAACGGTGCCAGGCACCCCTTCCCGCCTGTCCGTGTTATAGCTTTTCTAACAAGCGCACTACTGCGCTGTTAATTTCATCTATATCAACACTGTCTGCCGGCTGATCAGTCAGCCGGTATTTCTGTTTCAGTTTTAATATCCTATAGACACTTTCATTAACTCTTTCTATAGGGATTGTGTCGGTTTCGACAGCTGATGTCAGTGCATCGATCACCTGTTTTTCATTTTCCAGGGAATGACACACCAAGACAATATCACTACCGGCATTGATCGACTCTACCGCTGCTTCTCCAAGATCATAGTTATTGACGATAGCCCCCATAGTCATATCATCTGTGAGCACAACGCCATCGAATTGCAGTTCATTTCTTAATATATCTGTTATTACAGTTTGAGAAAGTGAGGCAGGGTGATTGGCATCAATTTTAGGTAATGAAATATGAGCTATCATCACAGCATCTGCACCGTTTTGAATGGCAGAGGCAAAGGGCTTTAATTCGAAGCTCTTCAGCCTATCCAGATCATGATCGACAGAGGGCAAACCCACATGGGAATCGACAGATGTATCTCCATGCCCTGGGAAATGCTTGACAACGGAAATGACATTTTGCGACTGAATCCCTTTCATCGTTTGGGTTCCTAGTTTACTGACGAGCTCTGGGGCTGTACCGAAAGCCCGTTCACCGATCACTGGGTTATTGGGATTGCTGTTGATGTCCAGGACTGGTGCAAAATTCATATTGAGACCGAAGGAGTTTAATTCTTGGCCGAGCACTTCGCCTATTTGGAACGCAAGGTTGGGAGAGCTGCTCTCGCCTACCTTTGCGCTAACAGGCAGTTTATTGATCTCATCAGGCATTCTGGTGACTTTGCCACCTTCTTCATCTATAGATAAAAACAGTGGTATCTTGTTGGACGAATTCGTCTTTTTCAGCTCATTAATTAGTGATAGCATTTGGTTCGCATTTTGAATGTTGCGTTTGAAAAGAATGATACCGCCGACATGATTCTCTTCGATCAATTGCCTTTCACTGTCACTTATTTGTTCTCCCTCAATGCCGACGATCACCATCTGTCCGATCTTTTCTTGCAAAGTCAGGCTGTCCAATTGTTCTTTGATTGGATCAACTTCTTTTTGATCAGGTTTTTCCGATATATCATTCTGCTGTTGTTCGGATTCCCGAGGGAAAGGCAGTTTAAACCCAGATGATATAATATATCCCGAGAGAAAAGCTAAGCATACAAGAAAAAATATTAAAATTCCTCGACCTTTATGCATGAGATCACCACTTTGCTAAAAAATGATGTTGATTATTGCATTTAGATTGCTGCATCCTTCAGTATATGCTGTCTGTTTTGATTGTGGTGCAGAGAAACTGGTGGAGCTTTGTGAAATCATTATACCTGAATTTGGTCAATATTATAAGGAGTGTGGCAACGGGACCTTTCGTTTGCCACATCGTGGGCTGCAGTGGATCTGACGGGGTGCCCAGGTGCCTGGTACTCGGGTGCGTCAAGGTGCCTGGCACCTGCAATCTCCGGCAATCTGCTATCTAAGGCAACTGCCACCAGAAAGGTAGTGTAAAGTTTAAGTAGGTAAAAAGGGGTCAGAAATAGAAGAGAGACCTCAACAAGTATTCTTTGGAAGAATACCAACCCCTGACAAAGGAAGGATGAGGTCTCATGTTCAAGATTCAACAATTGATGTCTTTATTCCTGCAATTAGTGAAAGGCATAATTTATGCGTTAGGGTCAGCAAGCAGTATGGTGGAATTGGAAAAGGATGTTCAAAAACTAGTTCAACAGATTGCAGCCCGATTGCTAGAATTTTCGTTAAATGAGATAGATACGAGGTTATCAAAGAAGAAAGAACCCGGGAAATATAAGAATCTAGGCATAAGGTCGCGGCCATTATTAACAACTGTGGGAGAGATTGAGCTCAAACGTAGGTATTATAAAGATAGAGAAACAGGGGAACACCATTTTCTACTAGATGAAAGCCTTGGCCTGGTACCAAGAAGACGGATCAGTCCGAGGCTTGAAAGAATGATGTTAGAGATGGGTACAGAAACCACCTTCAGGAAAGCATCAAACACACTGGAATACCTAGTCCCAGGGATTAGCCACGCTACAGTATGGGATGAAGTGCAGCGGGCCGGAGCTAGAGCAAAGCAAGAAGCAGAAGAAAAACAAGGCGAATTGTTCGAGGATGGGGTAATACCAGAGGGCAAACGCAGCGTAAACAGCCTGAATATTGAAGCCGATGGAGTCATGATCAGGCAACAACGGTCCACAACACGACATAAAGAAGTAAAGCTGATAGTGGGTTATGAAAGCAAAGAACATGTCAGTCAAGAAAGAAAACGGCTTATTAACCGGAAAACTGTTGCAGGGGCAGCAGACGGAAACACCATATGGGAACAGGCCAGCGCAATATTTGGAGGCGAGTGGCAGTTTGATGGTGAAGAGAAAATTCGAATTGGTGGAGATGGAGCTGCTTGGGTCAAAGAAGGTACAGATGTATTCCCTGGTGCAACCTATCACTTAGACTTATTTCACTTACGAAAACGGCTTACAGAGGCACTGGGCTTTAATAAAAATTATTATCAAACAGTAGCAGAGAAACTTTATGAAATAGACTTAGACGGCCTAAAAGAAGCTCTTGGAAGCATCCTTAAGAAGACTAAAGGAGAAGCCAAACGGAAGAAAGTGGCGAACTTACAGAAATATATATTGAACAATTGGGAAGGAATATCTAATTTACCGAAAGAAGATCGGCTAGGAGTTATTGAGGGACAGGTAAGGCATACCATAGCCAGAAGAATGAAGGGCATTGGCGGAGGTTGGAGTTCAACCGGTACTGATCATATGGCGAGACTGTTGGCAGCAAAAGCAAATAATGAATTGGTTAAGTACTCCGGAGTTTCGGATGGTTATAAGCGGGATCAGATCGCGAGTGTTCTTCCTAAGACACTGGTGGACCCACGATCCAAGTCTAGTAAGAAGGATACTAACGAGTGGTTAGCTGCAGCAATGCCCGTATTGGAAGGCCCATCATCGGGGAAAACCTGGGTTAAATATGTACTAAGACAATTAACCTCTGTCAGGATAGCATGAAATTAATAAATAAAATATTCGGGGGTGTACCCACTTAGACTTGACACTAACCACCAGAAAATATTTATTGCATAGTAATACATTAGATGGTATGATACGAGACAGGAAAATATTTATTGCATAGTAATACATTAGATGGTATGATACGAGACAGATAAATTGTTTGTGGTTAAAAGCATAGGGGAGTAGCTGAAACAGGTGTGGCGACATCACGGGTGTCTTTGCCCGCTGCACCTGCGGAGAAGAACCGAGCAAGACCTTTGCTGTGATATTTTATATCAGGCGAAGGTCTTTTTATATTCATTTAGTTTCGGGAGATACTAAATCATTGCAAGGAGGAAGAAGATGCAGGAGCAAGAATGGTACGAAATTGAAGCAGCAGAAGCTGGAGAGAAATTAAACACTGATCTCGACAGGGGGTTGTCTGCTGAGGAAGCAGAAAAGAGGCTGGAAGAGTACGGCCCCAATGCTCTTAGGGAACCTCCGTCTCGCAGCATCTTATCTATGTTCATGGACCAACTGAAAGAAGTGCTGGTCATAATCCTGATCATTGCTGCGGTTATCTCTGGGGCTGTGGGTGAATGGATGGACTCTTTAGTTATTATGATCATTGTGGTGCTCAATGCTTGTTTGGGTGTCTACCAGGAACACAAGGCTGAAGAGGCGTTAAAAGCTTTAAAAAAGATGACGATGCCTACAGCTAAAGTGCTCCGTGATGGGGAAGTCTGTCAGGTAGCTGTGGAGAATCTGGTTCCGGGGGATATAGTTCTGTTGGAGGCAGGGGATTCCCTTCCGGCCGATATTAGGCTTGTGGAAACAGTATCTCTACGGACAAATGAGGCTGCTCTAACTGGTGAGTCAGTGCCTGTGGAAAAGAGTATAAAGGCCTTAGAGCAGGGGGATGTCCCGGTTGGAGATCAGCATAACATGGCATTTATGGGCACTACCATTACCAGTGGACGGGGTAAAGGGTTGGTCATAACCACAGGAATGGAAACAGAGCTAGGTAAAATAGCCCAGATGATTCAAGAGACTCCACAGGAAACAACCCCATTGCAGAAGCGGCTTGCAGAACTAGGCAAAATCCTGGGACTTGCGGCTTTTGCTATAGTGGCAATTGTCTTCTTGGCTGGATGGCTGCGCGGTATGGAGCTTCTGGAGATATTCATGATCTCTATCAGTTTAGCTGTAGCGGCAGTTCCAGAAGGACTCACCGCTGTGGTGACAATTGTTTTGGCCATGGGCGTGACCCGTATGAGCGAACGCAATGCTGTGGTCAGGAGGCTTCCCGCTGTGGAAACCCTGGGAACTGTTACTGTTATTTGTTCTGATAAGACTGGGACATTGACGAAGAACGAGATGACGGTTACACGCATTTATACTGATGACCAATTGTTTGAAGTGACCGGAATCGGATACAATCCAGAGGGCATTTTTTTAGATGCTAGTGGAGAAAAAATTGTACCACTGGCAAATAGAAACATAATGTTGATGTTGATGGGCGGCCTACTGGACAGTGATGCCCGTTTGGTTGAGAGAGAGGATGGTTGGGCGATAGTCGGGGATCCAACTGAGGGTGCCCTGGTGGTAGCAGCGGCAAAAGCAGGGTTACGAAAAGCGGAAATGGAGCAGGAATATCCCAGGTTGGCGGAGATTCCCTTTGATTCTGGGCGTAAGATGATGACGACCTTTTACGAGATCGATGGTGATAGGTACTCATACACGAAGGGTGCTCCAGATATTCTAGTTGCTCGCTGCACTAAAATCGCCAGGGGATCAGAAATCGAATCCCTAACGTCAGAAGTGCGGCAGAAACTTTTAGATATCAACTCGGAACTCGCATCTAAGGGAGAACGGGTGCTGGCTTTAGCTGTACGTAAGTGGCCTCAGGTTCCGGAAAATCCACAGCCTGATAGTGTGGAAACAGATCTGGTTTTTGTCGGTTATTTCTCAATGATTGATCCTGCCCGTCCGGAGGTAAAGGATGCGGTAGCGACCAGCAAGCGTGCAGGTATTCGCACGACGATGATCACAGGTGATCACCCTGCAACAGCAGTGGCAATCGCCTCCGAGTTGGGTATCTGGCAGGAGGGTGATTCTGCAATTACCGGGCAGGATTTGCGGAATATGGATGAAGAAGAACTACAGCAAGCTGTGATCAATACAACGGTCTTTGCTAGGGTATCTCCGGAAGATAAACTGGACATTGTGAAGGCCTTGAAGTCACATAATCATGTGGTGTCAATGACTGGTGATGGGGTTAATGATGCTCCAGCATTGAAGCGTGCTGATATCGGGGTGTCTATGGGTATAACCGGTACTGAAGTAGCCAAAGAGGCGTCTGAAATGGTATTGATGGATGATAACTACGCTACAATAGTAAGCGCTATCAACGAGGGGCGTACCATTTACAGCAATATTCGTAAAGCAGTTCATTATCTTTTATCATGTAATGTCGGTGAAATCGTTACTATCTTTACATCTATCTTGGTGGGACTGGGTAGTCCCTTGACAGCTATCCAAATTCTATGGATTAACCTTGTGACAGATGGATTGCCTGCCTTGGCTCTCGGTGTCGAACCCCCTGAAAAAGGGGTAATGGATCAGCCTCCCAGAAAGCCTAATGAAAGTGTAATGGCAGGAGGTGTGGGCATCAGTATTCTCTGGCAGGGAGCGATGATCGGGGCGTTGGCATTCGGTGTTTATATCTTGGCGCTCAGCTGGGGACGTACCATACCGGAAGCCCATACAATGACCTTCGCTACATTGGCTTTACTACAGTTAGTGCATTCCTTTAATGTGCGCAGTAATACCAAATCAGTTTTTCAGTTGGGAGTGACTTCCAACCGCTATATGGTCTATGCTTTTCTAGGGTCTTTTACCCTTCAGGCAATGGTGCTTTTCGTTCCTTTCCTGCAACAATTTTTTGATACAGTACCGCTGAGGCCCACTGATTGGCTGGTTGTTCTTCTCTTCAGCTTTGCGCCATTGGTTATTGTGGAATATGTAAAGGTGGTTATACGGAATAGGAATAAAGCACCTCACGCATAAATTCTTGGCGTGCTCTGGGGTGCCAGGCACCCTACTACCCTAAAAAATCAAACGGTGCCTGGCACCCTACACTCCATGTGGCAAACGAAAGGTCCCCGCGCCACACCGCGGTACATGCCCGCGCCACATGGAGTGCTAGGCACCCTATCAGCCTCCAAGTTCTATGTGGCAAACAAAAGGTCCCCTTGCCACAAGGGCACTCTGGCCCGCATTGCCAACCGCAAGCGCCGTTCCACTTCAGCCCAATTGGCCAGCTGCCACCAGGCGCGCATATAGTCAGCCCGCCGGTTCTGGTAATCCAGGTAGTAGGCGTGTTCCCAAACATCCACAACAAGCACTGGGATTGCTCCCCATTGGGTCAGGTTCTGGTGCTTTTCTGCGGTCAGGATCTCCAGCCTTCCCCAGGATGGTACCCAGCACAGTAACCCCCAACCAGAGGCTTCGACCTGGATTGAGGCCTCAGTGAATTGTTCCTTAAAAGATGTAAAGCTGCCGAAGTATTTTTCAATTTCCAGACGGGTATAATAGCCCGGCTCCCTTGGTGCTGGCGGTGCTATCACTGTCCAGTAAATGCTGTGTAGAATGTGCCCAGAGCCATTAAAGGCGATTTCCCGCTCCCAATGTTTTACCAGGCTGAAATCACCCATTCGTCGCTCCTCCACAAGTTTTAGTTCGGCTTTATTCAGCCCTTCCACATAAGAGAGATGGTGCCGATCGTGGTGGATACGCAAGGTTCTTTCGCTGATTACAGGCTCCAAAGCATTATAGGGATAAGGAAGAGGGGGAAGCCTGTGCCTACCTGGAGGAACATAAGCCTGTGTTGGTTTTGATCGCTCCATAAATATCAACTCTCCTTTGCTATGGCAATGTCTGGTATTAAGGTATGCAGGGGTGTTGGATTTGTGCACTGGGGTGCCTAGGCGTGCTTCATTGTTTATGGGCGTCAGGGTGCCTGAGCGTCAGGGTGCCTGGCACCGTGAGAAACAGAATAATTAAATAATAACAAATCAAACGGTGCCAGGCACCTACTACACAAGGTTAATGTGGCAAACGAAACGTCCCCGCGCCACACGTGTTATACCTATCACTGCCAGCTTAAAGGGACGCATGATGCCACATGCACACGATTTTCGTTATATAATGAATCAGTCCAAATCCTACAGGTAAAATACCAATAGCACCTGCCCAGTTAAATAAGGAGAAACCCAATGCAGAGCTGATCAGCAAAAAGCCTGGAGTTGATAAGAGAAGCATTGATTTCATTGCTGCTGCCCGTATATCTGCAGTTTTCCACTGAAACATTTTAATATAATCTGAAGTAATGACTTCATTCCAATGGAATTTTGCAAATTGTGTGAGGGCAAAGGCTAAAAACGGCCAGAGGAGCAATGCGGACCATTGGGGATCACTGACAAGGGCTATACCGATAGTTATTAGCAGCACATATACAATAAGATCATTCTGGTTCCGCAGAAATGATTTGATAAAAACTTCTGTTAACCCATTGACTGTATTTCGTTCCTGAAACAGATGGTTGAACCTGGAGAAAAATATAGGTCTTTTTCTTTTTGAACTTGGTTTTTTGATAGATACTCCTGACATGCCTAGTATTGCAGCTGCATGTTTTACCCTTTCTTTGTTCTCCCGGGTTATGTCTTCAAGGAAAGTTCCTTTTATTTCAAAACGGATCTTTATTAATAGTAAAAGGGTCAGAATTAACAGTGCACAGCAAGTAAAGCAGAGCAGAGAATTAACAATGAGCAAAGGAGTTCCGATTACAAACAGTGGTTGTATGAGCACTAAGATAATTATTAAAATGGTTTTCGCTTGCCAGGATTTCAGGCGCAGGGAAATGAGCTGTTTTATAAACCCTATAGTCATTTTCAGCAGAAAAGAGAGAGCAAAGAGCAGTAATATCTGTTTTGTTGACAGCTCGTAGACTAAGAGCAGAAATGGAGCGAGTATAAAGAATAGGAGCAGTGTTATTAAAAGGCTGCACACCGCAGAATAAATCATACCGAGATCCATGATTTTTCTGATCCAGTCTCTTTTTTGGAGCAAAAAAAGCTGATCAGCTTCATCAAGGAATAACCTAATCGTTCCTGTCCATGTGTATAGATAAATAAGCTGTAAAGGTATATATAGTGGAAGTTCAAATACCCAGGCTGGGGGTTGGTTCCATAAGTGAATATAGCTGACAACTGCTATTATCAGGCCGGGAATAATAATGTAGAGAGCCAATGTCCAATTGATGACCGTGCTCCATGTATTATAGATTAATTTCCATTCTGACAGTAAGCGTTTAAAAAAGAGCTGTATTGGTTTCATTGGCTGTTCTCCAGCAGTTTATTAAAACATTCCAGCAGCGAACCCTCCGGCAGCCTGCAGATGTCTCGGATTTGGGCTAGGTTTCCTTTCATAAGCAGTTGGCCTTCTGTCATCAATATTATAGAATCACAAACCTTTTCTGCCGTATCCAGGGCGTGTGTGGACATCAATACCCCTGCTCCCCGGTTTCTTTCCTGGTTCAGTAGTATCAAAAAGTCCCTGATAGCCTGTGGGTCAAGCCCCATAAAGGGCTCATCAACTATATAGATATCAGCTTTCAACAGAAAACCGATCACCAGCATTACCTTTTGCTGCATTCCTTTAGAGAATGTGGCAGGTAGGAAGTGTCGTACCTCATCCAAACGAAACAGTTTCAGCAGTCTACTGCTTCGTTCCTGGAACACGGTCTGATTGATGCTGTGTGCTGAAGCGGCTAACTCCAGGTGTTCCCATAGAGTCAGTTCATCATAGAAGATGGGCTGCTCAGGAATATAGGCATATCTTTTATCATTTCCACAAAAATTTATCCTGCCGTCCATTATTGGCAGCAGGTCTAAAATGGCTTTGATAGTAGTGCTTTTCCCTGCACCATTGGGGCCGATCAGGCCAGCCAGTTCCCCCTCTTTTAGAGAGAAATTGATATCCTTGATCGCATCCTTTTCACTTATGTAACCGGCACGTTTAATTTCAATTTTTAACAACGGCTTCAAGTTAACCCCTCTTTATCAGGTGTTTTCTATTTTTATTCTAGTGATGGCAGCCAAAACCCTGCAGCAGAAAATAGAAGGGTTAGCCTTGATGTTAGGCACCCTACACCCGCGCCACCCCTCACGATGTGGCAAACGAAACGTCCCCGCGCCACCCCCGCGCCACCCCCCAGGCACCCTACACACAATGTGGCAAACGAAACGTCCCCGTGCCACACTAAAATCGGATGCGTACTTCGAAATCGTGATGGCAGCGGGGGCATTCGACTGTATGCTCTCCTGTTTTTCGGGGCAGGCGGAGCATAGTACTGCAGTGGGGGCATTTGCGGAAACGATGTGTTTTGATCTCTTTAATTCTGCGAATTGTCAATTTACCAGTTGCTTTAATAGGATTCCATATTTTTAAGAACTTTTCGTTTTCTCTGCTTCTTGCGTAAACATTGCGGGAAAATATTCTGTAAAGCATAAAAATCAGCACAGCCCACATCAAAATGTCAATTATAAAAGACCGTATAGAAGCATTAGCAAAAAACAATACAGTATATAGTACGATCAACCCAAAGTAGAGCTGATCTATCCCATATCTACCGTTCATGAAACGCGCTATTCTGTCTTTGAAACTTGCCATATCATGCACCCCTTTTAGTAGAATAAATTTCTATAACATATACTCGTCCATACTTATAAATTCAAAAAGTACCATAGAGACTGATTGATTAGTAGGTTATCGGCAGCCCAGGCAGCATATTCTGAAGAAATAATAGGCTATACATGTACTTACAAATACGTTGCATATGTTGATGTATGGCAAGCCAAATTCTTGGCTTTGTTGTTGATATGTGTGTCCACTGTTCTGTATTTGATACAATACACGTAGGTATTCTGGATTATTCGGTTCCATTTGCACTGCTGTTTTTGCGTGATTCAAAGCTGTGATTTTGTTGCCGAGGCCGTCATTGATAATTGCACTGTAATAAAACCATTCAGCATTCCTGTTAGTGATATTGGCCAGGACCCTGAGCGCTTCCTGATAATGTCCGGTAAACAAATAGTGTCTAACCGGATCAAATTCAGGAGATCGGCTATCTATGCTGCTGACCGTGACCATAATGGCCGAAACCAAAGGGGTCATATCTACCATATGTACTTTGGCCGCTATAACCTCCGCCATTGCTGTATTGGGAGGCATTCCCGTTCCCGCTTCTTATCTGTTCGTAGGCCGCGTTAATTTCGCTCATTTTTTTGGCGGCTTCTTCGTCACCTGGATTAAGGTCAGGGTGGTATTTTTTCGCCAGTTTGCGATATGCTTTTGTGATTTCTTTCTCAGAAGCAGTTGGAGAAACACCAAGCACTTCATAAGGGTCAGATATCATTGTTAATTGTATCTCCTTTTTTTTTCTTCTCTGCTTCATGCCTTGTCCAAATGCCTGAATAAAGGATATTATCAATCAGATTTCTATCTTGATTGATCGGCAGCTGTTTGTATTTTTCGGTACAGTCTGCCATAAGCAGATTTAGAATAGGTTTAAGATTTTCAGATGATAATGTAACTAATGGATTGTAGCGTTCATGTTTTATATCTATCTTTAGATCAAGGCAGGCATCCATGATATAGATGAACCTGCCCAGTGCTCTCCCAAATGCCCGCAAATTATCAGTATACTCATCTTCACGCCATACGAAGATTTCACTCATCAGTTCGCCAAAGCAATTTGCGGGAAGATCTGGGTTCAGTTCTCCTGCGTTTTCTATGTGGGAGAGTTTGCTCAAACAATCGCTGATTATAGAACATTTATTTGGATATTTTGATACAACCTGCTTAAATTCCTGCTCTAAAAGTTTTGCTTGAAAAAAAGACAGCAGTTTTCTTTCATCTGTCCAATCGTCAAGACAATTGTAATAGGCCAGTGCAATATTCATGTCGGCAGCATAGTCAGTGATTTCATTTTGTATAAATTTTTGCGGTTTAAATGGATGGATAATGCACCGCTCAGTCTCTATCTTGTTATCTGTTTTATATAGTGCTGAGAGAAACAGAACCAGGAAAGTCATGTCATAGTTCAGCGTGATACGGCCTAGTGTGCCATGATGTTTTCCCAATGACCTGCATAAGCCACAGTAATAAGAGCGATAATGCTGCTTTTCTTCAGTGGTTAACTTTTCCATATTGGCGACTACATAGCCGAACATGCTGTTTCACCTACCTGATTTATATTCTGCCATGTCTGTTATTACTATTTGAATTTGCTATTTAGTATCTGAATTATCATTATCATCCTGGGGCACTTTCTGCTTCATGGTGTCCAGTATGGAGGATAACTCATTACACGCTGCAATTATCTCTGTGTTATCTTTTTTCTTTAATGCTTTTTTGGTACGTTTAACAGATTGATCAAGTTGAGAACGCTCATTTTTATCAAGCTTTTTCCTGATAGCTGATGCCTGATTGATCAGCTGCTCTGCATTGTTCCGAGCAGTAGCTTCTTCCTTTTGTTTTGCATCCTGGTCAGCATACCGCTGTGCATCACGCATAGCTTGATCTATTTCCGCTTGACTTAAATTGGAAGATGCCGTAATGGTAATGTTTTGCTCCTTGCCGGTTCCCAGGTCTTTTGCTGTTACATTGACAATGCCATTGGCATCAATATTGAATGTTACTTCAATCTGGGGGGTGCCTCTGATGGCACGCCTAATACCTTTTAGTTGGAATTTGCCCAGAGTTTTGTTGTATGCTGCCATTTCCCGTTCACCCTGCAGAACATGAACTTCAACAGTTGTTTGAAAATGGCCGGTAGTTGTAAAGATTTGGCTCTTGGTTATGGGTATTGTTGTGTTGCGCTCAATAATTTTTGTAAAAACACCTCCTACAGTTTCGATGCCCAGCGAAAGAGGTGTTACATCTAAAAGCAGCAAGCCTTTGACATCGCCTACAAGGACTCCGGCCTGGAGGGATGCTCCCATGGCAACACATTCATCAGGATTGATACCTTTGAACGGCTGTTTGCCGATGTACTTTTTGACTGTCTCCTGTACTGCAGGGATGCGGGTGGAGCCTCCTACAAGTAATATCTTGCTGATGTCTGTGGCCCGGAGGCCAGAATCGGCTATGGCCTGGCGTACCGGACCCATTGTTGCATCAACGAGATGTGCTGTCAATTCATTAAATTTTGCTCGCGTCAGTGTCATATCCAGATGCAGCGGGCCTGACGAATTTTGAGTCAGGAACGGAAGATTAATCACAGTCGTTGCTACACCGCTTAATTCGATTTTTGCTTTTTCTGCAGCCTCTTTTACACGCTGCATGGCGGTGGCATCTTCGGTAAGATCAAAGCGATTCTTTTTTTTGAATTCTTTTACAAGATAATCAACCACACAGCTGTCAAAGTCATCACCGCCGAGATGATTGTTTCCTGCAGTGGCAAGCACTTCAATAACTCCATTGTCGATTTCAAGGATCGACACATCAAATGTTCCTCCACCTAAATCATAGACCATTATCTTTTGTGCTGCTTCTTTATCTACACCATAAGCAAGTGCGGCTGCGGTTGGCTCGTTAATGATGCGCTGTACATTTAAACCGGCAATTTTTCCTGCATCTTTTGTTGCCTGTCGCTGTGCATCTGTAAAATACGCGGGTACGGTAAGCACAGCATCGGTGACGGTTTCTCCCAGGTAGCTTTCTGCATCGGTTTTCAGCTTTTGTAAGATCATTGCCGAAGTTTCTTGTGGCGAATATTTCTTACCATCAATATCAATTCTGTAGTCGCTGCCCATTTCACGCTTTATAGAACTGATGGTACGCTCGTGATTAGTGAGTGTCTGTCGCTTGGCAATCTCACCCACCATAAGTTCACCTGTTTTGGAAAACGCAACTATCGATGGAGTGGTACGGCTACCCTCGGAGTTTGGAATTATGACAGCGTCACCACCCTCCATTACAGCTACACAAGAATTTGTTGTACCTAAATCAATGCCGATTACTTTAGACATGAACTCGCTCCTTTTTTGGATAACTGTTATGTATCACTTATCATGGAATAGCAGATCTTTTTCTGCTTATTGTGCTGCTCTTTACATGAAAAACCCAAACTGTGATCTTAATCTTTTATTATACAGGTTTAATATATATTAATGTAATAAAAACAGAAAAAAACAAAAACTGATATAGTGTTTTGCTCACAGCAAAATTGATTAAGCTTTTTGCCCATAGTATGAAGATGGGAAGCTATATTACGAAGGAATTGCAGGAATAATGACGAATATTCCTTAGGATGTCGTTAAAAAGAGTACAGAAAGGATGGTTTCCTAAAAATCCAAATAGGAAACAAGGTAAATAAGGAACTTAGGTAGATTGGACCTGCACCAATCTGCTTGACGCTTTTTGTCATGTTCCGTAAGATTAAAGGAAAGGTTTAAGAAAACAGCCAATGGTTGGCGGTAAGGAGAGTTCTATTATGCCACTGGAAGTTTGTGCGGAGACTGGACACGCACAGGAAATCAGGAGATTGAAAGAAAAGTGTGGGGCTGTAATTTTAGCCCACTATTACCAGCCTCCTGAGATTAAGGAGATTGCTGATATTGTCGGTGATTCTCTGCAGTTAGCACAGCAGGCTGCTACTATTGATGCAAGTGTTATTGTTTTTTGTGGTGTCTATTTTATGGCGGAAAGTGCGAAAATACTCTCACCAGAAAAAACAGTGCTTCTTCCCGAGGAAAGTGCTGGATGTTATCTTGCCGATCAGGCGACCGGGGAAGGGGTACGTGCCAGGAAAGAACAGATACCAGGGTGTGTTGTTGTTACCTATGTGAATTCTTCAGCAGCCGTAAAGGCGGAAAGCGATATTGTATGTACCTCTGCTAATGCAGTTAAAATAGTAGATTCTCTTCCAGAAGACAAACCAATACTCTTCGTTCCCGACCGCAATTTAGGGCATTATGTAGCACAGCAGACAGGCCGTCAGTTTCATTTATGGGATGGCTGCTGTAATGTGCATGATAAACTGACAGCAGCAGATATCAGTGCTGCCAGGGATGCTCATCCAGGTGCATTGGTGATGGTTCATCCTGAATGCCGGCCAGAGGTAATCGATATAGCTGATCACGTTTCCAGTACAGGGGGAATGCTGAGATTTGCCAAGGAATCCCAAAACAAATCCTTTATTGTGGGGACAGAAGAGGGGATGATTCACTCTCTTGAGCAGGCTTGCCCGGATAAGCTCTTTTATCCTGCAGCCGAGCATATGACCTGCCCTGATATGAAGGTGACCACATTGGAAAAGGTAGAAAAAGCTCTATTGCAGATGGAGCCTCAGATTGAGGTAGATCCAGTTGTGGCAGAAAAGGCACGTTTGGCATTGAAGCGGATGCTGGAAATATCGTAATGGTGTTAGTGATTGGTCGTTAGTCGTTGTGGTCGTTAGTATAATATTTTCTATGTCTGAAAGGGTCTAAAAAGTTGCCAGGTTGGTGGAACCATCCCTTGAATTACAGAGGATTGTTCCCCGAGTCTTCAGACTTCTGACTTTTGCTTTTCCGGTTGGTCGTTAGTATTTGGATAAGAGCTAGGGATACAGGACGTGTTTTTGCTGTACCCTAAGAAGGCGAGCGCTGGACTGCAGTGCCTGTACCGGGCGAATTACAATATGATGTTCGGCATGGCAGTCGGCGGATAGGACTGTTGATAAGGCGAAAACCTGGTATTAAGGGCGGGTTTGTTGGGGTATCATTGATTTTTGAAAGATCTAATAGATGCTGATTTTGAAAGCTTATGGATACAGGAGGTAGTTCGGACGTACCCTGGATTAAAGCGGTATTCAGTATGATAATGGCGGGATGCATCCTGGTGATAACAGGGTGCCCTGGGAAGGGGATGGGGTTACTATGCCCTCCTGTGAAACTGATTTTCTGATTATTGGGAGTGGTATTGCCGGCCTTGTAGCAGCTTATAGGGCCAAAGAATATGGATCTGTAATGATCATTACGAAAGAGAAGGCGCAGGACAGTAACACAGAAAAGGCGCAGGGAGGAATTGCTGCTGCCGTTGATAATAGGGACTCACCATTTCTGCATCTGGAGGATACCCTGGGGGCAGGAGCCGGGTTTTGTGACACTGATGTTGTAGAGATCTTGGTCAATGAGGGTCCTGTCAGGGTCATGGAGCTGGTAGATATGGGTGTGCGTTTTGACCGAGAGGGGAGTGCCTGGGTTCTGGGGCAAGAAGGAGCTCACAGTAAGAGAAGGATTCTTCATGCCAGTGATGCTACAGGTTGGGAGATCTCTAAGAAGCTGATTGAAAAGTGCCGTGCTGATAGACGCATTACCTTAAAGGAAGGTTGTTTTTTCGTTGATTTTCTGCGAGACTCCCGTACAGGCAGGTGCAGGGGCGGCCTGTTCATGGACAGCCTATCTGGTGAGTTTACTACATGCCAGGGGCGTGCTGTCATTCTAGCCACAGGCGGTGCTGGGCAGCTTTATGAAAACACCACAAATCCTGCTGTGGCTACAGGGGATGGGATGGCTGCTGCTTACCGGGCAGGAGCAGCCTTGATGGATATGGAATTTGTCCAGTTTCACCCGACAGCCTTATCTGTGAGTGGTATACCCCGTTTTCTGATCTCAGAGGCAGTTCGGGGTGAGGGGGCTTTTCTGCGCAACATCAATGGTGAGCGCTTTATGCCTGGTTACCATGAGAAGGCTGAGTTGGCGCCTCGGGATGTGGTTTCTCGGGCGATTGTCACTGAGATGCGCAAAACAGGAGCGGATCATGTTCACCTGGATTTTTCTCATTTGGATAGGGAAAGATTCAAGAAACGCTTTCCTAACATTTGGCGCAGCTGTGACCAGTATAGTATCGACCTGTCAGAGGGACTGATTCCTATAGCCCCAGCGGCTCATTATATTATGGGCGGTGTTGCGGCTGACAGAGATTGCAGGACAAGCATTCCCGGCCTTTATGCCTGTGGGGAGGTAGCGTGCAATGGTGTGCATGGTGCCAACAGGTTGGCCAGTAATTCTCTGCTGGAAGGGCTGGTATTCGGGGTGCGTGCTGTGGAACATGCCAAAGGGTATATTGAGAATAATTCCAATGATGATGGGGACTTGCAGTGTAATATTGAAGAAAGGGTCCCTGATTGGGATGTTCCCTGGGAGAGCATAATCGGAGCGGCCCGTTCCCTGATGTGGGATAAGGTTGGGATCGTTCGGACAGGGAGTGGCCTTGTCAAAGCTGCTGCTGAACTGGAAAGGCTCAAAGGGATTTGCCCCGAACGGCCGGCTTCCCGCCGCGGGATAGAAGCGCAGAATTTGCTTACCCTTGGCTCGTTGACAGCAAGAGCTGCCTTGATGCGCAAAGAAAGCCGCGGCGGACATTTCAGAGAAGACCATCCCTGCAGAGATGACAAGCAGTGGCTGAGGCACATTGTTTTCCAAAGATAACGGTGCCGGTGGCAGGCTTGCGTTATTGATTTGCAAAAAGGTTTCTTTTTTCAGACTTCTGACATCTGGCCTCTGACAACTATTTAGACATCTATTTAACGAGGTGGTATAAAATGCTTCCTTTATGGTATGTTGATGAAACAGTACGCCGTGCCTTAGCAGAGGATGTGGGCAAAGGAGATCTGACCACAGATGCATTGGTGCCGGGAAGCCTGCGGGCTGAAGGGGTGATTTACAGCAAGGAGCAAGGCGTTTTGGCAGGAATGTCTGCCGCTGAGCGGACCTTTAGCTATCTCGATCCTGAGATAGAAATACAGTGGCAGCTATTGGATGGGAGTGAGCTTTCTCCTGGCAGTGTGATTGCACGGGTCAAAGGCAAAGGGCAGGCAATGCTGACCGGGGAACGGATAGCCCTCAATTTTCTGCAGCGGTTGTCAGGTATTGCTACAGCTACCAGAGAATTGTTAAAAATACTGGAAGGAACAAAGGCTAAACTTATTGACACCAGGAAAACAACCCCTGGCCTTAGGCTTCTAGAAAAATACGCAGTGCGTGTTGGTGGGGGGTATAATCACAGACTGGGACTTGATGACGGAGTATTGATCAAGGATAATCATATTAAAGTTGCCGGTGGTATTAAAGAGGCTGTCCGACGGGCAAAGGCTGGGGTTCCTCATACCATAAAGGTTGAAGTGGAGGTTGAATCCCTGGAGCAACTCAAAGAAGCACTGGATGCCGAAGCAGATATTATTATGCTAGACAATATGCCCTTTGAAGTGATGAGAGAAGCGGTCAAGATTACTGACCGACGGGTCCCCCTGGAGGCTTCAGGGGGCATTTCTAAAGAAACGCTCAGAAAGGTGGCAGAAACCGGGGTCGATCTGATCTCTGTGGGGGCTGTTACTCATTCTGTGAAGGCCTTGGATATCAGCATGGATATTGGAGAAATGAAAGGTTTTTTGACTGTATAATGGAAATACTTGATGATAATGAACATCTTGATATAAACAACAATCTGGGGTCAGATGATCTGAAGGATCTGCGCTGTGGACTGAAAACCAGGATTATTGCACAAAAGCTTTTTCATTTTCAAAGGGCCGGCTCTACAAATCAGCTCGCCTCAGATTTGGCGCGTAAAGGATATCCTGAAGGAACCTTGGTGGTAGCTGAGGAGCAGACTGCCGGCAGAGGGCGGTGGCAGAGGCCCTGGCATTCGCCTGCGGGGAAAGCCCTCCTTTTTTCCCTGA
Source organism: Syntrophaceticus sp. (assembly GCA_050949745.1). Taxonomy (GTDB): domain Bacteria; phylum Bacillota; class DSM-12270; order Thermacetogeniales; family Thermacetogeniaceae; genus Syntrophaceticus. The sequence goes on from JBMNGF010000018.1 coordinate 106,498, forward strand.
TTCTGCGTCCAGAGATTTTACCTTCCCAGATACCTCAGATCACTTTAGTGGCTGGAGCTGCTGTCGCACGGGCAGTCCATCGACAGACAGGGATCAGAGTGGGCATCAAATGGCCTAATGATCTGATCTATCAAGGGAAAAAGTTCTGCGGCATACTGGTTGAGGGAAAGGTCAAGAACAGCCTGGTGCTGGGGATTGGTGTCAATGTGAATCAGGAAAGGGATGATTTCCCCCCCCAGCTGCGGAGTACAGCCACCTCCCTGAAAATGATCAAAGGAGAAGAGGTGCCTCGAGTGCCGCTGCTCCAGATAATCCTGGAGACACTGGAAGAGGATTATGAGGAATACTGCCGCTCAGGCTTTGCGCCTGTCCGCCGGTACTGGCTTCAATATGAAGCTGTACTGGGCAGAAAGGTGCGCCTTGTGATAAGTGGGCAGGATTTTTGTGGACATGCGATAGGGCTTGCTGAGGATGGGGCATTGCTTTTGCGGCTTCCACAGGGGGAAGAGATCAGGTGCAGCGCTGGAGAGGTTAACCTATGTCGGGAGGATGAATAGATATGATAATGGTGATCGATGTAGGAAATACACATATAGTTTTGGGAGTATTTGCCGGAGATGAACTGGTTACCAGCTGGCGGATCGGCACTGACCGCCGCCGTACCTCAGACGATTTGGGGATGCTGGTGAAAAACCTTTTCTCCTTTCGCGGTTTAGATGCCCAGGATATAGAAGCTATTATGATGTCCTCGGTGGTACCACCACTAATCCATACCGTTAATAAGATGTGTCGAGACTATTTCGGGAAGGAGCCCCTTGTTGTGGGTCCTGGTGTGAAAACCGGAATGCCGATCCGCTATGAGAACCCGCGGGAGGTAGGAGCAGACCGCATTGTTAATGCGGTTTCAGTGGTTAAGCGTTATGGTGTGCCTGCAGTGATCATTGATTTCGGCACTGCTGCAACCTTTTGTGCGATTTCTCGGTCCGGAGAATATCTGGGCGGAGCCATCGCTCCCGGTATTGGGATATCAATTGAAGCGCTCTTTAAAGAGGCAGCCCAGCTTCCCCGTATTGAGCTGACCAGGCCGCAGCAGGTGATCGGGAAGAATACAGTAGCCAGTATGCAGTCAGGGATTTATTATGGATTTGCCGGACAGCTGGAGGGGATTGTTAAAAAGATGAAAGAGGAGATCGGTAATGATGCTGTAGTTGTGGCCACCGGTGGTCTGGCTGAGCTTATCTGTTCAGGATCAGACTATGTTGATCACATCGATCCAGATATTACCCTCTGGGGACTGAAGATTATATATGAAAAAAACAGATAGTGTTAACATCGGCCGGCTTGCATTACCTAATCGGGTGTTTTTATCTCCGATGGCCGGTTTTACCGACAAATCATTTCGTATGCTGGCTCAAGAATACGGCTGTGGTTTTGTCTATACAGAGATGGTCAGCAGTGAAGCTATTCATTACCAAAGCCGTAGAACAGAAGAAATCTATGATCTAAGAGAAGAGAATTACCCAGTTGGGGTGCAGATCTTTGGCTCTGAGCCAGATAAAATGGCTCAGGCTGCCCAGGTTGTGGCAGAGCATGGCGCTGCTCTAGTAGATATCAATATGGGCTGCCCTACGCCTAAGATCGTTAAAAACGGGGAAGGGAGTGCGTTGCTGCGCGATCTTCCTAGAGCCGCAGAGATTATCAGTGCTGTTGTCAGTGCTGTGGATATTCCGGTAACTGTAAAGATGCGCAAGGGGTGGGCAGTTGGTGAATCAACAGCCCTGGAGTTGAGCATGCTGGCTGAAGACTGCGGTGCAGCTGCAGTGGCTGTACACGGCCGTTCCCGTGAACAGTTCTACTCTGGGGAGGCTGATTGGGGAATCATCCGCCTGGTAAAAAAGGCTGTTAAAATTCCGGTTATTGGCAATGGGGATATTGCCATACCTGAAGATGCAAGCAGGATGTTTGAAGAAACAGGGTGTGATGCTGTAATGATCGGGAGAGCTGCCTTGGGTAACCCTTGGATCTTTCAAAGAACAGTGCACTATTTACAAACAGGAGAACTGCTTCCTGAGCCAGATGCAGAGGAGCGCATTAGAACAGCTTTGAAGCACTTCCAACTTGCGGTGAACCTCAAGGATGAGAAGGTAGCTGTACCCCAGATGAGAAAACAGCTGGCCCGTTATTTGAAAGGCCTTCCCGGTTCTGCCACATGGCGAACCAGAATAAACAACTGCCAAACAGCACAGGAGGTACATCACCTGCTCCAATCATATTTATGCACCGGAGACGGTTCCTGTCGCCTCTAGACCAATCAAGGGGAGATGTGGCATGGGGACGTTTCGTTTGCCACCTTTCTCAAAAGTCAGTGTTACCTGGTACTCTTGTGAGGGGAGATGCTTTCCCGGAGACAGTATCTACTGCTCGTTTCCTGATACCGGAGTCACCAAGGGGGTTGTTCCTGTCATAAGGTGCGTCCCCTTTTGTCTTTATTTACCCACATTTATCCACTAATGTGACATAGGGTTCAATTCACTCTTTCAGAAAAGCAACTGGATCTGTTTATAACAATACTGATGTGACACAGGGTCTCATTCGCCATCCTTCCGCTTTTGATATAGAATAGCTAACAATAGAAGGAGGATCTGAATGATAGAATTCAAAAATGTAGAAATTGACGATAAAAAGTGGATAGACCCCCTCCTTGCTGCAGCCGATATGCAGGGCTGTCATTATAACTTTACCAACCTGTTTGCCTGGGCAAATACGTATCAGTACCAGGTAGCACAAGTAGAGGGCTTTTTGGTGGTTAAAGGGAATTTGGATGGGACGCATTATTATTTCTATCCAGCAGGCCAGGGCGATCCTAAGCCGGTCATTGAAGAAATGCTCAAAGATGCAGCAAGCCGCGGGGTTGAATTCAGATTAGGTGGACTATCAAAAGAGAATATAGCTGAGCTTGATAGTTTGTTTCCGGACAAGTTTGAGTACACTGAGGAACGAGACAGTTTTGACTATGTTTACCTTTTAGATAAGCTTGTAACTCTAAAAGGTTCGGATTATCGAGGGAAACGCAACCACGTTAATTATTTTAAGAAGAATAACAACTGGAGTTTTGAACAGATATCCTCAGAAAATATCGCTGATTGCTGGGAGATGAATACCGAGTGGGCTAAAATAAATGGAGTTAAGCATGATGTCCAACTTGCCAATGAATATAATGCGGTACGCTGCTGTTTCGAATATTTTGATGAACTGGGCTTAGAGGGGGGGCTGCTTCGCTGTGAAGGAAGAATAATTGCCTACACCATGGGGGACAGACTCAATCTCAATTCGGATACCTATGACATCCACATTGAAAAGGCATTTGGGGAAATTAAGGGTGCTTATCAGACGATCAACCAGCAGTTTGCTGCTTTTCTCCAGAAAGAGCATCCTGATTTGGTTTATATTAACCGTGAGGAGGATATGGGACAAGCTGGTTTGAGGAAGTCCAAGTTGTCTTACCGTCCAGCTATTATGGTAGAAAAATACTGGGGAGTGGAGTTTGTTTCAAAACCAACCTGATGTAGGTCTGCAGGTCGGTATTCTACATTATGGCAAACGAAAGGCCCACATTAAACAGGAGGCAAGAATGGGTGTAACTAATCGAGGAGAAGGGCTTTATCCGGTACTGCTGAACCTTGTACTTCAGGAGAACGGTTTGGATGCCTTAGTAGTTGCTGTTTCTGAGTTTGTACGCTCAACAGTAGTAATATTGGACAACAAATTTAATACCCTTGTTTCTTCAGATGATCTGAGCAGATGTTCCTTTGAAGGGATTAAAAATCAGCTGCAGGAAGGCCTTAATAATTCTTGCGAAGGCAGGTTGATCGAATTAGATGAAGGAGGGCGGCCACTGGTATGTTTTATACAGCCTGTGCGAGCGGGAGCGGATATTCTCGGGTATCTATGTATCCTTGATGAATCCCAAAGGATAAGTGCTCTGGATACGATAGCAGTGGAACAGGCTGCACTTGTGATTGCCCTGGATTTTCAAAAGCGTTTGGCAGTTGAAGAAATAGAGCGTCGCTATTTAAACGATTTTGTGCGGGATCTTCTGGAGGGAAGAATCGAATCAAGGGCTAGTGCCATGCACAGAGCTAATATTTACAAATGGGACCTGACAAAACCCCAGGTGTTATTTGCCATTAGGCTAGTGACACAAGGGGGTCATGGAGTTTCTCACACCAGTATCGAAGCCAAGATGTATTATCTCCAGAAACTTGAGAAGGTGATCAGGGGGGCTATGATCACTCATTCCGAGATTAGGTATCTTGTTGCCTACCTGGGAGATGTTAATGCGATACTCTTGATTCCGAAAGCAGAGGGTGTGGCAGCGATAAAACAGGAATCAATAAAAATAGCCAAGTATTTAATTCCACAATTGCAAGGAGGTATTGACAAGAAACATTTGGAGGTTAAAATCGGTATCTCAAGGGTTTGTAACGATGTTTTCAGCCTTCCCGCGGCCTTTCGTGAGGCTAGGGAGGCTATACAGATGAATGTAGAGATGGATTCTTCCTCAGAGATCGTGCATTATGATGACCTGGGGATCAACAGGCTCTTGCTGCGAGTCACAGATCTAGAGGAAATGGAAAAGTATTGTGAAGAGCACCTAGGGGAATTGATCAGGTATGATAAAGATCACAGAGCTAATCTATTGAAAACATTGAGTGTAGTGATTGAGACCGACGGCAATCTCAAGGATGCTGCACAGAAATTGTTTATCCACTATAATACCCTGCGTTATCGGATACGAAGGATTAAAGAAGTGGCGGGGATTGAGTTTAGCTCCTGGAGGAAGGTGGCCAGGGTTGTATTGGCTATTCAGGCGTATCATATCCTGCAGGCAAGAAAAAATATGAAGTAGCAGCTATTTGTCATACAGTGACAAGACCCGAAGTTAAAGATTGGTTCTCCCTCCTAATGACAGCATCCCTGGCAGGTGATAAGATCTATAATAATTAACCTGTTTGGTGCCGTGGTTCAGGAGGTTTATTTATCAAAGATAACAATCAGACGGAAGGGTGTGCAGCTATGAACGAAAAAGAGTTGGCGAGAAAACTTGAGAAAGTATCTGAGGAGATCGACAGAGCAAAGCAGAGGATAATGAGGATCATGGCGAATCCAAATGACAAATACGAAACTGTAGAAGAGGAGAATGAATGGCAGCCGAGTAGCTATGAAAGGGGCTTTTTCACTCTCGATTAGATGTGGCAGAGGGACATTTCGTTTGCTACCTTTCTCAAAAGTCAGGTGGCACCTGATAACCTAGCCCTGTCCATGCAGATGGCTGAAAGATTTTACCGTATGAATAGGACATGTTTGAGTTAGAATGTACAAATTGATATAAAGCAAAAAACCCTTCTAAAATTCAGAAGGGTTTTTTGTTGGACATATATTCTGCGGATTATGTTGGGAAATATTATATATATGGAAACCCTTTATGTCGGCTATTGAGGCGGTATTGAGGTGCAACGGGGACCATTTTTGTTGCATCCAATTCTGTTGCATCCAATCAGGGGGACGGCAGTATAAACAACTGCCAAACTGCAGAGGAAGGGCGCTTTCTGGGATAGCATCAATTGATCAGCTCTTCGCTCAGTGTCTGGGGAAGTCGTTTTTCTCCAGTTGCTCCATTAACACTAACAGTTCCGCTACATTTTTTGCGTACCCATCTGCACCAATTTTTTGGGCAAATTCTAGAGAAACTGAAGCACCGCCAACAATTACTCTGATTTTTTTCCGTAAGCCTTCCTCTTTCAGCATATCGATAACCTTTTCCATCCCTAACATAGGGGTAGACATCAAAGATGACATCGCTATTATGTTCGCCTGCATCTCTTTAGCTTTTTTTATAAATTGTTCAAGAGGCACATCACTACCCAAATCATAGACCCTATAGCCTTCAACCTCCAGCATAACTCGTATCAGGTTTTTGCCAATATCATGAATATCCCCATCCACAACACCGATGACAATTTTTGATTTTTTCTCCTGCTTATCTCCTGCCAAATGCGGGCGAAAAACATTCAGTCCCTTGTCCAGGGCCATGGAACAGATCAGAATTTCCGGGATCGAGTATACTCCCTGTTCCATCAACTTCCCTGCCATTTTCATGCCTGGAATCAAACCCCGGTTAATCCCTTCCATAGCAGGGTAGCCCATTTTGATATAGTTTTCTGCCAATTCACCGATGGTTTCATCCTCCATATTTACTACGGCATTAAGTAGCATCTGCAGCATCTCCTGCTGTGTTTTAATCATGATGACCTCCTATAAGTTGTTCAAACTCCTGTGTATAGCCAAAGGCATGCAGGGAATATATATATACCTCTAGCTGTGAAAGAAGGGCACAATGTATAAAAACCATTGTGCCCATGTCATGCAGCAACATACAATTTCTAGAAGTGGCTGATCGCTACCACAACAATGTGGAGCTACTTCCAGCTGTCATAATCATTGACATTTTCCTGGGTAATCAAAGCGATAGGACTGTAATAACTTTGCTCGGAAATGTCATGTTTTTGAAGGACTTTTAAGGCCAGAGTGAGGTTCCCTTTCCCCGATATATATGGAGCCATAGCAACCGAACCATCTAACTCTCCGGCTTTCAAGGATTGACGGGCTTCATCCAGGAAGTCAATGCCGGTGACATATACTTGATCCTTTTTGCCCGCTACTTTTAATGCTTCTACAACACCTAAAGCCATAGTATCGTTAGCACAGCAAATCCCTTTCAAATCAGGATTGCTCTGAATCAGATTGGTGGCAATATCAAAGGCTTTTTGACGGTCCCAATCCCCGGCTTGTACAGCAACAATGTTCATGCCGGCCTCTTCGAAAGCTTTAACAGCACCGTCCCGACGGGCTTCCCCTTGGAAAGCTCCCGCTAAACCTTCAATTACTGCTACCTTGGCATTTTTTCCACCCTCGGCTTTAATTTTTTCAGAAATGTATTTTGCTCCTACATAGCCCTGTTCTTCGAAGTTGTAGGTCATATGGGCAGCAATTTCGGCACCTGCTTCAGCGGCAGCATCCTCATCCAGTGTCGTGCCGCTGCAAATAATAGGAATCCCTTTTTCATTAGCTTCCACAACACCACTAATCAGGTTCATACCGGTGATAGGAACAATGATGATAGCATCATAATCTTTGCCTATCATGGTTTTGAACACATTTAATTGCCCTTCAACATCATCTTCTGTGGCTCCGGCAACCACCTCAACCTCGATACCCATGCTAGCAGCGGCATCTTCATAGCCCTCCTTACCGGATACATAAAAAGGGTTGGAGAATGTGGGAACAACAACGCCAATTTTGACACCTTCCATTTTATCTGGCAGCGGTTCCAATGCTGAGAGGATTTTTCGCTCCAGATCAGTATAGACATCGTTTTCAACCACATCTTCAGCCTCTACATCACCGGCGTTGTTATCAACTGCGGGTTCTTCTTCACCTCCGCATCCCATCAGCGTAAACAGGCATAAAACTAACAATATACCGACCAGCAGCAAGCCTTTTTTCTTCATTACTACTTTTACTCCTTCCTTAATAAATGATTTTTATATAAACTACTTGCTATGGTAGCCTTTGATAAAATGCTGCACATCCTCAGCACTGCCATGGAAGCGGGGCCCCGGCTGCAGGCATTTCATAGCGGCACAAGCGTTTGCAAAACGCAGAGCCTCCCGCCTGTCTGAGCCCTGCAGCAAATAGCTGTAAATCATAGCTCCGACGAAGCTGTCCCCGGCTCCGGTGGTATCCACTGCATCTACGGAATACACCGGGCAAGAGATCATTTCCTCGCCATCAAACCAGAGAGGATCTTTTTGCCCCATGGTACAGATAATCCCATGTGAGGGATGATAACGCCGATAAATGCTTTTCACGGCAGAGGCTTCATTCTGTTCTTCAGACAGCTCATAATAGACATCATCTCCAGCACAAATCAGGTCTGCCAAACCTAATAACTCCTGCAGATCCTGGGGATTGGTAAGTTGACCCTCCATAAAAGAAGGCACACATTCCAGCTGCAAAAAAACAGGGATCTTGCGGCTTTTAGCTGCCCTTGCCAGTTTCAGAGAAGCACCACTGGGATAACCATCTGTGAAAAAGACATCAACCCCGTCTAACATGCTTTCCTCTACATTTTCCTCTTTTAAACTGAGGAAGCTGTCACCGCTGTTGACAAAAATGGAACGCTTACCTCTATCCGCTACAAAAACATAGGTATACATGGTCACACCGCCAGGTTTGACCTGTAAATAGCGGTCAGATACGCCATCTTGTAGAAGCTCTCGGCGAAACTGCTCTCCTAGGCTATCCTCACCGATCCTTGCCACCAAAGATGTCTTAACACCTAGCTGGGCAAGGGTTACTAAAACATTGGCGCCACTTCCACCAGAGGTGCGGCGCTCATCATAAATCTGAGCAAAACCATCATTTTTCGGCAGATCGCTACAGCGAATTACTATATCCATAGCTGTGGCACCCAGCCCTAATACCACTCTTCTTTTATTCATTGAATTAACCCTCCCTGTTTTCATACCAGATTTTTGCGGCATCTACCATGGCCTGAATATTTTCCGGCGGTGTGCCCCAGGCAAGGTTACAGCCGGTGGAAAGTGTAAATCCCTTGGGATTATCTGCAGTCTCATCCAAACAACGGAAGGAGGCCTTTTGTACCTCTTTCGGTGTACCAAAAAGGAGCACCCTAGTCGGGGAAACATTGCCCTTCAAAGAACTGATGTGTCCTACTACTTTTTTCGCTTCTGCCAGACTCATCATGTCGTCAATACTGAGCCGCCCAAAGCCGATTTCCGCCATATCCGGCCATATGTTTTTGGTATCCCCACAGATGTGCATAGAGGGGGAACTTCCATATCTATCCCGGTACCAATCGGCAATCTGCTGTAAATAGGGACGCACAAACTGTCGAAAAAGCCGGGTGCTGATCAGGGAATTGGAAAGGAGCCCATCTCCCATGCTGCAGCCGAAACCACGCTGTGCACAAATCTCCATATAAGAAATAATAATATTTGTAGAAAACTGCAATAATTGATGTGCCTGTTCAGGTTTTTTAATCATTCCCATCATTAGGGTCTCCGTGCCAATGATGAGAGAAGCTACCGACATGGGGCCTCCCATGCCGCTGCCTACCTTCACCTCATGGCCCACCGCATCGCGAATACGCTCCATTGCTTCAAAATAAAGGGGCAAACGCCCGTCTTTCAAAGGATCCGGCGGTATCAATTTATCCAGCTCATCCCAACTGGATAAGGGATGTTTTAAAACCGAGGGCGGGGTATCGGGGGCATAGGCAAGGGTTCCTCCCATAGCCTCCGCCAATCCTGCCATGGGGCTGATCCCTACAGAGTCATAACCAAAATGTCGGTAGCATTTGATATGGCAGTCCGCCATCAATTCAGCAGAGTGTAGATAATCCCGTAAATCTATCCCAGCATAACAAGCAGCATATTCCGCGATCATCGGAGCACAAGGCATACGATCAACCCGGCTCCCTTTTTTCAATGCTTCAGCACGTTGAATAGGCGTCATTGTCATGGTTGCATCTCCTCTCTAATTGCAATGCAATAGTGATATTATTCAGCAGGGCATCTAACTGCAGCCGGGAGGCTAGGCCATCGGTAACCTCAGCCAAATAAGCGTTTACCAAGGGATGGGGACTTTGTTCAGCAGCTGTCTCAAGTCCTATTTTTCGACAGGCTTCCAAGATATTTTGATCCTTCAGGCGTAGTTCATGTTTAATAGGGCATAGCAAAAGCCCCCTTGTTTCGTTTTTATAAACACCATCCAAGGTTTCCTGTCGTGAGGAAAAGAGAAAACCATCAGCTCTGTCGGTCCTCCAGCCGTAAACCGGCACCTTATACTTACGCCAGGCTGCAACGGTTGCCCTTAGATCCAAAATATCTTTAGGCGCAGTTGCCACCAATAAACCGGGGTAATCCGCTAATGCCGGAATATCTGAACAAACCTTTCCATTCCAATCCACACCGCCGATGCCCGCAGTAGCCACAAAACCCACACCGAGTTCCCGGGCAACATCCATGGTAACAGAGCCGGTACAATAGCCGTTATAGCCACTGCCTACCTTAGCGCTGTCTAAACGACGCCAACTCTCATCCTTGGGACAAGCGAGGAAGTCAGCAATAGTGCCTACCTGGATTTCCCCGGCAGCAAGCCAAACAACACCCACATCAGGAAAATTACCAATTTTGTCGATCAGCTCCTCCTGGCTGATCATAGGCAAGCCCTGCCCTGGAAAGGCAGAGTCTAAAAGAACTTTAGGCTTTAAGTTCTGCCTTACATTAACTTTCATCATCAGTCCCCCTTAGCCGAAGTTTCTGTGCTCTTTTCGATTACGCAATTCTGTTGCCACCAGCGCAATGATAATAATAAGGCCGCAAAACAGCTTTTGATAGTAAGCAGGGATCGCCATCAAAATTAAGCCATTATCCAACATGCCCAACACAAAACAAGCCAAAACCGCTCCCACGATGCTCCCTCTGCCTCCGCTCAGACTGGTTCCGCCTAAAACCACTGCAGCGATGGCATCTGTTTCCACCATCCAGCCAGCCAAGGGGTCAGCAGAATTCAACCTCGCTATGGTTATCATTCCAGCAATGGCTGCCATCATAGCACAAAAAACATAAATAGAAGTTCTGTACTTATGAGTAGCGACCCCTGCACGCCGCAACGCTTCTTCGTTACCTCCTAGGGCCAGGGTGTAATACCCCCATTTGGTTTTATTAAGTAGAATGTAGGAAATGATCACGATAACCAGAGCAATGATAATAGGAACATTTACCGGGCCCACACGTCCGGAGCCTATAAATTTAAAAGCATTGGGGAAACCATAAATCGGTGATGATTTTGTGAGAATCAATGCCAAACCCCTGGCGATGGACATAAAACCAAGTGTGGTGACTAGAGGATTTAGACGCAGGCGGGAAATCAAAAGACCGCTGCACAAACCGATGATCACTCCGGCGAATATTCCCAGAGTGACGGCCAATGGCACAGGAATCCCTGCCTTCATAGCAAAAGCCATCATAATACCGCTGTAAGCCAAAACCGAGCCGATAGATAAATCAATACCACCTGAAGCGATAACAAAAGCCATGCCGATGGCAAGAATAATATCAACACTTGTTTGGTCTAAAATGTTATAAAAATTATTCCACGTAAGAAAGTATGGGGACAAAAATGATAAAACCACGCCCATAACTAAAAGAATAAGCAGCAACAGTATTTGTGAAAAATGCTTGCTTTGCGCTATTTTTAACAGTTTTCTTCCCATCCTGATTCCCTCTCAATCAACTAGGAATTTCGCCGGCTCCTGTAATAAGTGCAACCACATCACTAGGCGTAACATCACTGGTGGAAACCGTAGACACAACCTTTCCCTGACGCATGACACTGATGCGCTGCGCCAATTCGAAGACTTCATACATGTTGTGGCTGATCAGAATCACCGCATAACCCTTTTGACCCAGTTGGCGAATCAAACTCAGCACAGCAGCGCTCTCTTGCACCCCCATAGCGGCAGTGGGCTCGTCAAAGATCAGCAGTTTGCCGCCAAATCTAATGGCTCGGGCAACAGCCACCCCTTGGCGCTGCCCCCCAGATAACTGTCCTACCTCCGCATGAATTTCAGGAATATTCATATCCAGCTGCTGTAAAAACTCCTGGGCTTCCGCTACCATTCTCCTCTTATCCACAAAAAACTTATGTCGTACAGGCTCTCTGCCTAGAAATATATTTGTCGCAACATCCCGGCAGTTCACTAACGATAGATCCTGATAAACGGTGGAAATGCCCAAATCCAGCGCCTGTCTCGGATTCAACCCCTGATAGACCTTATCTTCGATTATGATTTCACCGCTGTCCGGTCTGAGCACCCCAGACAGAGTTTTAATTAGGGTAGTTTTTCCGGCACCATTATCACCGACGATCGCTAAAATTTCGCCGGTATAGGCCGTTAAATCAGCGCCACGCAGTGCCTCAACACGTCCAAATCTTTTTTTTATATTCTTAACCTGTAAAAAAGGCTGTTTCTTCTCCTCTTCCACTGCTGGCCGCCCCTTTCGACAAATTAGATTATGGATTCCAATTCCTTAGCCAATCCCACCAGATCCATCTTGTTTTGACGCTCAATAACTGATAAATACCTGGCAGTGATGGATTGTGCACCATTAAATGCACCTGCTATCGCTCCGATAATAGAGGCGATAGCACTGGTCTCATTGCCGATATTTACTCCATCAAAAAGAGCAGACATCGTCTCCCCCTTATTGGCCACAAAAAGCCCAAAAGCGGCAGGCACTGTTTCCGCTACCTGTGGGCCGTTGCCGATACAGGCAGCCAGTTCCTCACAGCAGCTGTCAGCATCCCCTGCTTTTAATGAAAGGCCTATAGCCATCTTCATTCTTTTGAAAACTGATGGACCTGGATAATCCCTGGCAATCTCTCTACCTTTTGTTTCTCCCATTTCAGTACCATAGAGACCTGCCTGTACTACCTCAAATACCGACCCTGACACCAGAGCAGAGCTAACTGCTGCTGCCACTGCGCAAGCACCGGAGATGGAATAGGCGTCATTGTGTACCGCCTGACTGACGGCAATGGTGTCCCTGATGGCCAAGTCAACCCTTCCGGGATGGAGCAGCCCCAGTGGAAACGCCTTTGTAGCCGCTTCATTGGAGGATAAGGCAAAATAATCACTTGAAAAAAGCTTGCTTCGGAAGGGATCTCTACCAGCCCTGACCTTTTGTATCATCTTTCGCGTGGTCATCCCCGCAAAAGCTTCAAACCACTCTTCATGAGCAGCCCAATCCAAAAGCGCCTGCTCTGCCAGTTCTTTACTTGCTTTTCCCTTTGCCTCGATCAAATGCTTCAGCAAAATATATGGAATACTGAATGCATCAGTCACCTGGCCGGCTTCTCGCCCTCTGGCTAAGGTATCCTGTGGGGGTTTTTGAAAGTCCACAACTTTACCGCCGAAATACTCCTTAATCTGATTGTAGGAGCGCATTTCAGTAGCGGCTCCCATGGCATCGCCTACTGCTGCTCCTAATAGGCAGCCCAATATTTTATCGTACATGAAAGGTTGCCCCCTTTTGACGGCGCAAAGCGATTTTTTCGATACCTGCAGCCAATCCGGAAATATCAAGTTGATTCCTTTCCTCCAGTAGCTCTAGGTAGTGGCTGGGGAAAACCCCCGCCCCCTGCAGTGTTCCCGCAATGGCACCCGCCATCGTGGCAACGGTATCTGTATCATAGCCAATATTGACGCCAGCTTTAATAGAACCCATGGCATCGCCATTATTGGCAACAAAAAGACCAAAGGCAGCGGGAATTGCCTCTGCAACATGCAAACCGCTGCCGATTCTATCTCCGATCTCTATCATCTTTTCCCAGGGCGTTCCGGCACCCAGGGCAATATCTACAGCCATTTCCATCCGGCGTACAACAGAAGCCCCGGCAACCTCCTTGCCCACCTTCAACCCGATGGACTCCCCTTCAGAAGCGCCATATAAGCCAGCCTGTACCACATTATAAAGATCCGCATCAGGAAGCATAGCACGACTCACCGCAGCAGCAACAGCACAGGCACCAGAAACTGCCAGATGATTATCATGGGTAGGAAGTGTTACTGTAACGGCATCAGCAATAGCCTGGTCAAGGTTACCGGGATTAAACAGGCCAATGGGTGAAATTTTCATGCCAGAACCATTGGTGGCCTGGCGAGTGGCAACATCCAATCCCCCAGAATCCTCAATTTTTTCACCTTTGAACCTGCGGATTGCTCGCAGTGTGGTAGGCCCCACAAAGCGATCAAAAAACACAGCATGCTCTGACCAATCAATAATTGCCTCTCTTACGATATCCCCATTAATATCGCCGTCATGGTCAACAATATGCCGTGCAATAAAATAGGCTGAGCTGAAATCATCTGTCAGCTGCCCCGCCTCATTTCCGGCACCAAATGAATCTGCCGGCGGCTTTTCAAAATCACATACCGCATGACCGAAGTGCCGCAAAATTTCTATTGTGGAACGCCCCTCAGTGGGAGCACCCATGGCATCTCCAACAGCTCCACCAAGAAGACCGCCTAAAATCTTTTGATACATGCCGCGCAGTTTCCTCCTCAAATCCCTCGATATCACAAGCATCAATCTTGTCCATGTGAGAATTCCGACCAGTGGGGGAGATTGCATTAAATAGGTGTATGTCATTTAAATTTAAATTGACGACCTTTGTGGACATAGAACCAATGTCAATGCCTGTGAATAACACTGTAATCCTCTCAATTCATAACATAACGTTATACATAAGCAACATATTGGTTATGGATGGACTTATTATAAAATATAGAAATATAACAGTCAACACAGAAAATGTGATACACAGAAGCATGCAACGGGGACGGTTCCTGTTGCATTTTTCGAAATAATTTCTTTTGACGGGGCCCTGACTGCTTGTCTGTTCCTGTTCTATCTTATAGAACGATATTAGTTCTGTAGGGGGATGGTATAAATAACGAAGGGACCTTGGCATGCTGCTGGTACAGTACATTATTGAGTCACGGCAACTGGGAAGACGCTGCTTGCTTTCCTGAAAGGCCGTAAAAACAGTATGGCCGACCCCACTGCCCTTTAATATAACGAATGGTTATTGGTAGCATAACTCTATCTATTGTACAATATAAAGATAGGAAAACCATGAGATTATGGAGGGGGAGGAAATGAAAGGGAGAAGATGGCTGGGTGTTCTACTGGTATTCATTCTTTCTTTATGTCTGCTAGCGGGGTGTGCAGGCAGTGAGACAGATAAGGATTCGGCCGGTAATTCTATTAAAATAGGCGGGTCAAGTACTTTGGCTCCGATACTTGCTCAGTGCGCTGATAATTTCACTGAAGAGTATAAGACGTGGGATAAGGTTGATGCCAGTTTACCGGAAGAACCTATTGTAATATTCGTATCTACCGGTGGTTCCGGCTTCGGTATCAAATCAGCTGCAGATGGAACCTTTGATTTTGGTATGGTATCCAAGGCTCTAAGTGATGAAGAAAACGAACAGTTTGCCGAGGGTAGTGTTGTTCAGCTTGGCTCTGATGTACTAGCTATAGGAGTTAATCCCGCTAATCCAGTTGCTCAGGCCAAACCTGATTTGAGTACTGATGAGCTTGTTTCCATCTTTTCAGGTGAATTCAAAACTTGGAAGGAACTCGATCCTGCTCTACCTGACAGTCCCATCGTAGTCGCTGTGCGCGATGTCGGTGGCGGTGCCAGTGAAGTTTTCGACAAAGCAGTTATGAAAGGAACCTCGATTTCATCTGAAGCCCTGCAGATCCCATCTATGGGTGCGCTGGCCGGAAAGATCATGGACAACGAAGACACAATAGGTTATGTTTCCAGCGGATTAGTCAATCAGAACCCAGATAAGATTAAAGCTCTGAGTGTAGATGGTATTTCTCCAACAAACGAAAACATCAACTCTGGAAAATATAAGATTAGCCGCCCTATGCTCCTGGTCAGTGTAGATAAACCAGATACTCATGAGCAGTTATTCTTGGAGTACCTGCAGTCTGATAAATGTATGCAGGTGGTAGAGGAAATGGGTTATGTACCCGCAAATTAGTTGATAGTGGGGTCTTTTAATAACGGGCAGGGATAACCTTGCTCGTTATTTTTCATTGTGCGCCTGAGAGGTAAAGTATGCAGAAGATAAATTCAAAACAGGAATTCAAGGAAAGGATTTTATATGTCCTTTACAGCAGTGTGGCTTTACTTTCTTCTTTACTCTTATTAGGGATGATCCTCTTCATATTGCGTGAATGTTGGCCTGTTTGGTCACAGGTGGGGATAATAGGTTTCTTGAGTGGGACAGAATGGAGACCAATGAGTAGTCCGCCCCAGATAGGTATTGCGGCGATGTTAGTCAGTACTCTATGGGTTGCAGGAGGAGCACTGGTGATCGCAGCTCCGCTGGGATTTGGATGCGCAATATTCTTAGCTGAATTCGCTCCGGGAACGTTGGCAGCTATTATACGCCCGGTTTTGAATATGCTGACTGGTATACCCTCAGTGGTTTATGGATTTCTGGGGGCAGCGGTGCTGATTAAATTTTTTGAGGTTAGATTCGACCTTGCTAGCGGAGAATCCCTTTTTGCCGCTTCCTTAGTATTAGCAGTAATGGTTATTCCATTTATAGTAGCCAATTCTGAAGCTGCACTGCGTGCGGTTGCACCGGAGTACCGCCATGCAAGTATCGCTTTAGGGGTCTCTCGGCAGTATGTGGCGCTGCATATTTTGGTACCTCTGGCCAGGAAAGGTATGCTGGGCGCATTGGTGCTGGGTTTCGGCCGCGCTGTAGGAGAAACTATGGCAGTACTTATGGTGGCAGGCAACACATTACAGATGCCATTTTCCTGGTTTAGTAAAGGTGAGCCTCTGTCGGCATTGATTGCACTAGAACTGGGCAGTGCTACTCCGGGTAGTGTTCATTATCAGGCACTGTTTGCGGCTGGTTTAGTGTTGGTTATAATTGTTGTTGCCATCAATCTTGGGATAAATATTCTCCTACGCCATTTACAAAAAGGGGCGGGTTCCATTTGAATAAAAGAGCTATAGCCGACAAACTGCTGATCGGTTTTTTCTGGGTATCTGGTCTTTTAATATTGCTGGTCCTGGTAGCAATAATTTCGTATCTGATCTGGCGCGGGGGGCCATTCATTAGTAGAGAATTTATTTTGGGTAATCCGGCTGGAATTCCCCTGGGTAGTGAAGGAGGAATATATCCTGCTATTAAAGGGACCCTGTGGTTAGTTTTGCTGGCTCTTGTTTTATCTGTAATTCCCGGTCTATTAACAGCAATTTATTTGAGCGAATATGGAGGCAGCGGAGGTCTGGCTGAGATAATCAACCTTTTAGTACAGAGCATGACCGGTGTGCCTTCTATTGTGATCGGTTTGTTTGTATATGCTTTAGGGGTGGTTACATTGGGCTGGGGAATATCGCTGCTTGCAGGAGGAACAGCACTGGCCATTATGATTTATCCGGTTATTGTTATCTCCAGCCGTGATGCGTTACGGGCTGTGGATGAAAATTACCGACTGATAGCTAATTCTCTAGGCGTTTCCAAATCCTACACACTGTACAGGGTAATTTTGCCCAGGGCTGCTGCCGGCATTATCGCTGGAATACTGCTGTCACTGGGTTATGCAGCAGGAGCCACTGCTCCCATTATGGTGACCGCTGCTGCTGTCATAGCCAATTCATCAGCAGCTTTGTTTGAACCGGTTATGGCCTTGCCCTATCACCTTTATATCTTGTTTAATGAGCATCTATCAATGAATTATGCTTATGCTACTGCCCTGGTACTGGTGATTTTACTCCTTATAATAAATATTTTAGCCCTTTGGCTTAATAGTTTACAAGAAAGGATAAATGGCAGATGAATGCTGTTGAGTTGATAAATTTTAGTGCTGGTTATGGGCGTAAAGATGTTCTTAAAACTGTAAATATCGGTTTTGAGTCTAATGCAATAAGTGCTATTGTTGGGCCATCAGGTTGCGGTAAAACTACCCTTTTACGCAGTATAAACCGTACTGCCGAGTTGGAAAGGGGTTATAACAGTCATGGTGATATACGGATATTTGGGCAGTCGGTAATGGATGTAAAAAATGTTTCTGATGTGCGCAGGCAGGTGGGTATGGTTTACCAGACCCCGGTAGCTCTGCCTCTCAGTACCAAAGAAAATGTGCTTTTCGGACCCAGGTATTATGGTGGCAAAAACCGCGCAGAAATGGATGCCATAGTGGAAGACTGCCTGCGGCAGGTTGCCCTTTGGGATGAAGTAAAAGACCGCCTAAACCAGTCGGCTTCACAGCTATCAGGTGGCCAAAAGCAGCGCCTGGCTATAGCTCGTGCACTGGCAGTTGAGCCGCAGGTGCTGTTGTTGGATGAACCCTGCTCCAGTCTGGACCCTGCTTCCACTGGTCTGATTGAAGAATTGTTGAAAGAATTGGCTGTGGGCTTGTGTGTCATAATTGTCACCCACAACCTCTTTCAAGCCCGCCGGATAGCTGACGAGACTGTGTTTATGATGGATGGGCAGATGATAGAAAAAGGGCCCACCAGCAAACTCTTCATATCACCCAGTGACGAAAAAACTCGCAGCTTTTTTTCGGGATTAGTCGGTTAGGTATGATCGCATATGCTTCCATGCTCATTAAAGGGATGGCGACAATCAAAGAACTCACACCCGAAGAAATAAACCAGAACACAAATTAAGCAAGGTATAATAGCTTTGCAATGCGTAGTTGGACGTCAATATAAAAGAGGTTGCCCCAAAATCCGAATGGACAGCGGGTCAACCTCTCTTTTACTAGCACTTGCAGAATGGACTGCAGGTGCTTACTCTTCACTGAATGCAGTTAATAAACAGGTTGATGAGATGCTCACCATCTGGCAGGAAAAATGGAGGGCCGACGCAGTGAACTCATGATCCATATCGCTGCACAAGAAAAAAAGTTGGCCGAGCACACAAAGGACGGGCCAACGATCGAACAATACGAAATGGAACCGGCAAAATCCGCTCAAAAGGGCAGGCAAGATTTAGCCTCCTTCCTGACCCTAGGTGTCCCTTTTGTCACCTAAAAAGAGCTGCCTGTGTCTTGTCAAACGTGGTATCATTACACACGGGGGTTCTTATGAATGATATGAATGATAAACAAATAGTAGGTAGAAAAAAGAAACTATCCATCGGATTACTTTTCTTAGTATCAGTCAGTGTATTAGGACTGGTGTCGATATTAATCATAAATCTCTTTGTCACATCTTCGGTTAAGGATAAAATCATTACAGTAGATGAGGCGGCCTTGTTGGACTCTGATTGTATCCTTATTCTGGGGGCAGGTGTATGGGATGGTGGAAGGCCGAGTTACATGCTTGAGGATAGGCTATTACAAGGCATCGAATTATACGAGAACGGAGCTGCTGACAGATTACTGATGAGTGGTGATCATGGTAGGAAAGAATATGACGAAGTCAATGTCATGAAGCAGTTTGCTATTGATAGAGATATTAATTCTGAACATATTTTTATGGATCATGCAGGTTTCTCTACATATGAAAGCCTTTATCGTGCAAGAGATGTTTTTCAAGCAGACAGGATTATCATTGTAACACAGGAATACCATTTGTATCGCGCATTGTATCTTGCTGAAAAGTTAGAGCTGGACGTGTATGGTGTTGCTTCTGACCCAAGGCGATATGCTGGTCAAGAGATAAGAAATGTTCGAGAAATCCTGGCAAGAGTAAAGGATTTTTTCACGGTAATTATTCAACCTGAGCCGACATATCTGGGCGAAGCGATACCGATTAATGGGAATGGTGACTTGACAAATGATTGAATGTGGCAAGGGTCCAAGTTCCGGTGTGGCAGGGGGACCTTTCGTTTGCCACATCTTAAACATCTATATAAGAAATAACATTGCCGTGATTTCTTATTATCGATTCTAAGTCTTGTGGCCGGATCCAAAGAGTTGCTGTATTATCGTTCGGAGGCACTCCTATGTGTTCAAATGCCAAAATATCTTTATCTACGACGACTTCTACTATGCAGCCAGTGTCATTTAATATGCCAAAAGGACTAACAGCCCCTTTATCTAACCCCAGATATTTATCTAAATATTTTTCCGATGCGAAGCTGAGTGGCCTGCTGTTCAGCTGTTTTCTGATCTCTTTTAAATTTGCCCTTTTGTCTTTCTGAAGAACGATAAGAAAGAACCGCTTCTTTTTATCATCACGTATAAATAGATTTTTTACTACCTCATTTTTGCTGTCAATATTCAATTCTTCCATTTCCTCTATGGTGTATACAGCGGGATGCTCTGTGACATCGTAGGGGATATTCATACTTTTCATAGTTTCAAATACTCTCTGACGAATACTGTTCATTTTGTTTCTCCTTTCTGGGGGTCTTTTAGGATCGTTCTGGTGATGGAGCCAAACAGGCTGATACTACTGAATACAGAAGCCTAAACATCAATTACACAGGTAGCCTTTTCTATATGGTTCAGTCACTTAATGCATTATTCACTCATCAGGCTGCAATTTCCTGCAATTATACCCCCGGTGACAGCACCTAGTGCTCGTTTCCTGATACAGGGGCTACCAAGGGGGTTGTCCTTGAGGCTGTTTATCTATAGTAGAAGGTGACAAATAAGGAAGGTTTCCATTTGTCCAGTGGCAGATCACCTGCAGGAACAAAAAGAAGCAAAAAAAAGTTTTTTTCTTCCTCCGCCTATTGACATCCAAATGAACAACTGGTATAGTACATTACAAGAGTAATGCATTGAGGCAGTTGAGGGGGGGTGTGTTATTGGAACTAAATATAGTCGGAGACAAACCGATATATGTGCAGATATCGGAGTGGCTGGAAAACGAGATACTTTGCGGCAATATTAAAGAAAACGAAAAAATATATTCTCAGTATCAGCTGGCAGAGATGTTTAATATTAATCCCGCCACTGCGGCCAAGGGGATTAACATACTGGCTGATCAAGGCATTCTCTATAAAAAGCGGGGGCTGGGCATGTTTCTTTCCACCGATGCAAAGGAAAAAATCCAGTATAAACGCAAGAACCATACTTTAAAGAAACTGGTAGAGGAAGTTGTGGCTGAAGCCCGGCGCCTGGGGGTTCATGAAGATGAATTGATCAAGATGATGCGGGATGCAGAAAAAGAACTTGACGAACATGAGAGAGAAGGGGGTTAAAGGATGGATGTGATTTCGTGTGAAGGGCTGACTAAGACCTTTGGGAGAGTAAAAGCGGTTAGTGAACTGTCTTTTACTATTGAGGAGAACAGGATCACAGGGCTGATCGGGCCAAATGGTGCAGGAAAAACGACATTGTTGAAGATTATCGCGGGCTATATGCGTGCTTCTTCTGGGCAGATCACGGTTTTTTCGGAAAACCCTTTTAACAGCCTGAAAGTTTCATCCAATATGATTTTTATCGATGAGAACATGAAGTTTGCTCCGTCATTCTCACTGTCAGAGATAATGTTAGCGGCATCTTCATTTTATAAAAACTGGGATATGGAGCTGGCCAAGGGACTCTTTGATTATTTTTCTTTAGATCCGAAGCAGCAGCATCACAACCTCTCTAAAGGGATGAAAAGCACTTTTAATATGATCATAGGGTTGGCAGCCCGCTGTCCGCTGACTATTTTTGACGAACCCACTTCTGGAATGGATGCTGGGGTGAGAAAGGACTTTTACCGGGCAATGCTCAAGGATTACCTGCAGAAGCCCCGAAACATTATTTTTTCAAGCCATCTGCTCAATGAGGTAGAGGATGTTTTGGAGGATATTCTTCTACTTCAGGAGGGTCAAAAACGACTTCATCTGCTCAGCTCTGACCTGAAGGAGTTTGCCGTGGCTTTGAGGGGTAAAAAAGAAGTAATCTCTGATCTAACAGCTGGACAGGAAATATTTTATCAGAAAAGCGTGGGTAAGGATCATTGTTATACAGTGATCAGGCGTGATGCGGCTGATGGAATATCGAAAAAGAGCAGCACTGCTGGGATAGAGGTCCTTCCGGTGAAGGCAGATGATCTATGTGTTTACCTCACTACCAGAAACAGGGGAGGAATTGATGATGTCTTCGACAGAAACTAGTTTGGTAGAATTCAGCCTTTTTGATGCTGTCAAGAAACAGTATCTATATAAACTGAAAAGCCATCTGGGATTGTTTTTGGCCATGGCGGGTGTGCAGGTGATTGCTTTGCTGTTTTCTTTGGGTGGTGTTATGAGTCATGGCATGGGGACTCAATATCTCTACACCTTCGTTAGTTATTTTTCCAGTGAAATAGTCATAGGGTTTACAATTTTATGGGTTTTAGTTGTTGCTGTCTTAGTCACGACGAAGGATTATCAAAATATTGATTTTACCTTTGTGTCTAACCGCTTGAGCAGCAATCTTTCCAATGCGGCATTTTTGGTTACTGCTGCATTAATTGGTGGGTTTACAGCGATGCTGAGCGGTTTTTTATTGAGGATAATAGTTTATTTTAGGAGCAGCCACTATCTGTTAAGCCAGAATTTTATTGTAGCCCCTGATGTTATTTTTACAGGTATTGCTGTGACCCTGTTGTATCTGCTCCTTTTTGGTTCGCTGGGGTATTTTTGTGGGGTTTTGATGCAGTTGAGCAAGGTGTTTATTGTGATACTGCCAAGTTTATATTTCGGCGCTATTATTCTTGCTAGGAGGGGGGACCAGATGCAGGTGCTCTCAAGTGTATATGATTTTTTCCGTGGAGAGAGCTCTCTGACTCTATTTGCCCTGAAGGTGATCCTTACAGCAGTTTTGATTTATGCTTGCTCCTTTATGCTATCAAACAGACTGGAGGTCAGATAGATGGCTGTTGTCATTTCTTTATTAATAATTTTTGTCCTGGTTATTGTGTTGGTGGTGAGGCGCAGCAACAGTTTTTCCTTACGGCATAATACACAGTTTTGGCTCATTGCCGCTTATATCCTGCTGTTGCTTGCTTCCCCTGCCCTTATAAAATTGCTGCCGGTGGAAAACCTGGCTGATGAGAAGATGAAAACAGTGAGTGGAAAGGACATTGCTGAGGCAATGTTTAGTGAAAGGGATTTATACGAACTGGCGATAGAGGGAAGGCCGGAACAGGTGAAAGGGGCTTTTGTGTTGGAACAGTGGGAATTTCCCTTGAACAGCAGCCTGATTAATGTGGCAGAGGGTTCTGAGTATGAGGGGGTAACTACTATAATAGCTGAAAAGAAGGACAGTGCAGATGGTAAGATTGAGGTGATCAATTATGCCACAAAAACTATCATTGATCAGTTCGACTTTTCTGAAGAGATGATGCCGCACAAGGTAGCCTTCGATGGCAATATATTGAAAGTATCCGGGCCGGAGTGCCAGGAGGTCGGATTGGCAATGTTCAGCAGGGAATTTGTAGTCAGCCAAATATTGGGTGATTCCGCAGCAACTGAGCAGCACTACACAAACAACTTTGGTTCACAGCTGCTCTATTTACGTATACCTGCAGATGTGGAAGTACAATCGAAAACTACTATTCACTTTGTTGAAAGTTGACAGGGCACGTCAGCCATCAGGGGGACGGTTCTGGTGATGGGTCGTGGTACAAAGGCCACTTAGGTTGAGTGCCAAAGGGTTGACTGATCGGAATCCGGTCATTCACGAGGCCTTCAGCCGGTCTAGGTTCATCGGGGGGGACTAACTCAGTGATGGGTCCAACATAAGCTGATATCATTGCTGCGTTATGGGGAGCTTAGGTGGTTAACATCAAACCTAACCGTTTCATTGAAGAGGGGAATTTTGACCCCTTCTCTAAAAGCTGTGTGGATGATCATTTCCCCCAGGTTATAGCTGGGGCAGGACGCTATAGCGATCACTGGAGCGGTGGGACGGGGGTTGATTTCCACAACATAGATCCCTGAATGACTAACCACCAAATCAACACCACCGAGTCCACTTGTTCCGGTTGCTCTCCAGGCTTTGATGGCTTGTGTAAATATCTTTTCCCTCATGGGATGCTTGATTCCGGTGGTTCCCCCTGAATAGTGAAAAGGTTTTCTACACCGGAACTCCTGTAAATTGAGGCTTAGCGGGTATACATTTTCTCCTCTTCCCAGTAATGTCACACTTAAATGCTCTCCCTGGATATGTTCCTGTATTAGGATAGGCTGCATTTTGTGAAAAGCCTGAAGAGCGATTTCAAGGTCATCGTTATTTTCAACAAGGTAAACCTGGCGGCTGTCACACCCGTCAACAGGTTTTATAATGAAGGGATAATTGAATCCGCTGAGATCATCAAGGCTGTTCTTATTCCCTTTTAGTAGTTTTGTTAAAGGGGTTTTCACACCTGCTTTTTTGAGCAGGGAAAAAGACAGGTATTTGTTTGCTGAATTGAGTATCTGTCTACTGGGACAGCCCAAATTTCTTTTCCCATAACCCTCCAATGTGGCAGATAATTCCTGTAGAATTCCCCGTTCCTCCGGGGCGATAACCAATCCTGCGACACAATCTTTGAGAGCATCCTCAAATTGAGTGCCAAAAAGCACAAGTTTGTTTTCTGCCAAATCCCGGATAAGCTCATAGGAGGCTGTGTTGGTACTGCCAGGAGTGGTATCTCTATTGAGGCTTTCTTTGAGGCTGGGGTGTATGATCGTTATGACATGATGTCCGCAAACAGTAAAGGAGTTTGTCAATGCTTTAAGCATGGAGATTCCCTCAGTTATGGTGGATGCTGTGGGGGCTTGGGCTGTGCTGTATTCGTAGACCAGTATGTTCATGTTAATGCTCCTTATTCTTATCGGGAAATCTCAGAGTGTTCTCCAATTATTTGTTAAAGCTCTGGCTTGGCTTTGATCTGCTTAGAGTACAGTGCAGTGGCGGTCAATACACCGGGAATCTTCATCTCTTTCAATTCCTTAATGTCTTGTGGTGTAAGACCGCCACCCGGGAAAATGCGCGCTTTAGGCACCTTATTGATCAATCCTTGAAGAAGTTTTTTGTTGAGTCCACCCTCACTACCCACAGCCTTGAGATCCAAGACGATCAGCTCCTTGATCCCTGCTTTAAACATCTTTGCCGCAATATCAGCAGGGTCTTTTCCTTTAAGTTCGGGATCGGGTGTGAGCAGTATACCATCTTTGGTATCCAAACTGAAGATGAGTCTGTCCTTTCCGGTTTGTTGGCAAATGTCAAACAGGTAGTCAAAACGGGCAAGAGTTTCCGAACCGAGGACCAGTGAGACCTGTGGAAGAGCCAGCAGTGGAAGATGCCCAGAAGAGCTCAGACCGGCATCTAACCAGACACTCACCTGATATTCTTCAACTAAGTCTTGGATTATGTCATAATTATTCCCATCTCCTGTGATAGCGTCCAGATCAGCAATATAAAACCTATCAAATCCGAGATTTACCAGTGTGGCACAGGCCTTTTTTGGGTCGGGTTCAGGAAGTAAAGGTGTGCTAAGGGGTTGGTAATTTTGGCGCATTCCTCCTACGGCATGCACCAGTATCCCACCCTTGATATCAAAGACAGGTATGATCTGCATAATTTTCCCTCCAAGTATATTCTAATATAATTAATTACTCTGAATAAATTCGTGTTCCAACAAAATCAAAGCTTGTTCGAACAAGACGTTCCGGGTATTTCCCATTAATAATCCAGCAATCGGTTTTTTTGCTGAGATAACGGTCAAAATTCCTGTCAACAATACCCCTTTCTACAGCCTGACTGGCTGAGCAGGTAGGTAGAATCGTCCCGTTTTCTTCAGTTTTGCTGGGAATACCGTCCAGCGATTTGAGGAGAATTAGGGCGTCTGCATTGAACAGTCCAGCCAGGTAGGCGGCAATAGAATCAGAGGTTACCCCCCAGGTATGGGGGAGGTTGTCCACTTCCCTTAAAAAACGGTAAGGCAATAAGATTCGGGCATCCCCTCCTGTTGAAAAGAGCATGTCCACATCATCAACTGCCATTCCCATTCCTTGGCTTTCCAGCAGCAGGCCGTACTGATTCATAGCTGCAACAGCCATCCAGTGGCAGGCATGATCACTCAGCTGCATCCTGCTATCCCATGTCCTAACCATGTTGGCAAAAGGGCCGCCGCCAGGGATAATGGCCAAGCTGCATCTTTTGGCTAAAACCTTGACCGCTGCAGTAAGGGGGGGCAGCAGCTGTGGGCTGCACAGGCTGCCTCCCACCTTAACCATCACCTTTAAGTTTTCCAAAGATATCCTCCTCCCCTAACTGTGCTGCCAGCATCATGCAGAGCGACCAGACCGGTAAGGTTCTGGCCTGCTCGGCGCTGCATACCTTGTCCAGGCTGAGGGTTTCCAAGCCTACCCTGGCGGCAGCTGCTTCCAACAGAAAGGAGCCGCTGCCGGCACAGATCAAAGAAAACGGCTTACGCATGCGTGACAGCACCTGATACAAAGCCTCTGTCACTTGCTGCACCTGTTTGTCATATAGATAGTGGGCAATACCGTTTATTTCATTATCGCTCAGCAGATCAGTGTCTCCGCAGATCAGCCGCGCTAGCCTAGCCCGGGCGCATTCCGGTGTTTTCCCCTTTCCATCGGGTGTTGGCCACTGATAATCTTCAGGCTGAATATTGCCTAATATGAGATGCACATCAGCGGTTATTGCAAAGTACTCGGGGCTGACACGGCAGAATCTGCCGCGCAGGGGTATACAGGCAGCCAGATTACTGCAGGGGGTGCGCAGGATGCCGGTATAGACGAGCTCACCAGAAGTCAGCCTTTCAGGATCGGTTCTGCCCTGGGTGGCCACTACTCCATCTTTAAAGGGAATGATGTCTGTTGTTGTTGAGCCTGTATCCGCCAAGATTCCTTCCTGGAAGAGTTGTGCTGCTGCCCATGCGGATGCCACCCAATTTGCTCCTGCTGCCTGGAGAGGGTTTTGGAGGGCTTCTTCAATGTTTTTTAGCTTGCCATCCACGGTAAGCACATAAACATCTGTACCAGAAAAAGCCCTTTTTACTGCTTCTAGTACAAAAATAACTCCATTTCTTTTGGTGGGGAAGGCATCGGCGAGTTCTGCGGTCAGGGTTACTGCTGCCTTGTGAGCGGGGTGTGATTGATGGATACCGATCAGTACGTCTGCAAGTTCATCTGCTTGCCTCCACATGGGAAATATGTGTATTGATGAAGAGAGTGTGAATTCAGAACCTGTTTTTTTCATGGTTCCAACCTTTATATTAGCGCCGCCGATATCTAAAGAGATCAGCTGTTTAGTCATTATTTTTGCTATCCTTTCTTTAATAAGTAGTCTCCAAAAATTGATTTCGACACCCTATTTAAAAACACCTATTTGCAAAAATTATTTTGGCATATGCCTAAAAAAGTTGTTGTATCTTGTCTATTTTTAAGATATGATAATTATAAACAATAAATTGTTGTTTTTTTCATTTTCATCATGTACATAACTGTTTGTTCTCATCAAGTAACTGTCTTAAGTGTTTTTTTTAGCCCTATATACCCATAGATGTTTTATTGTGAATAATACCACAAAATCGTTTTAGAGGGGGTGTTGCCTAAAAGATAAAGCAAGCAGATTATTTTTTTGGCGGCAACCTTAATTAAACATTAAATGAAACGAGGAGGTTTTACCTTGCAAAAAGAAGTTTGTGCTGCTGCGATGGCAGCCATCGCCGACACCGATTTTGTTACCAATGACCGTATCGAGGCACTGACCAAGGGGCACGGGATGGTCAACATAGCCGCTATGTGTGCCGCAAATGCCATTGTCAAAGATGTTATGCGGGGTATCAATATCAAGCTGACCGATGAGGACAGCGGCTATCTGCCGGTAGATGATGTTCTCAGAAAGGGTATTGAAGCGGCTAAGGAGGCAGGGGCGGATTCAGCTAATGCTGCATTGCTTGCTGCTACAGTTTTGTATTTTTGTGGCACTAATGCTCAGGCAGGTGTGCCTGCCGGCAACCGTAAGCTCGGCGCACTAGCCAGGATGATCGCTGGTGTTGATAGATGTGGTATGGCTGCTGTTCCCACACCAAAATCCAATAACAAGATCTCTGGGTTTGCTGCGGTTCAGGCTATCTACAACGCCATGGCAGAAGGCAAGTTGACAAGGGTCGATGGCCGAAAGCTGCCGTTAGGTGTAGGTGGGGGGCCCCTCTACGGGCACAGCGTGCTTGGTGAGGATTATGGTTTTGTAGAGATGTCCTATAATGGAGCGAAAATTGGTACCCAGGCTATGATGGATACATATGCTGGTGCTGGTATAGCACCTAGCCCGATTATCTCTGCTATATATGGTGCTGCCGCTATTTTGGAGATCGTTCACCCAGATGCCTGTGTAGGAGAGGATTACGGAGAGCTGTTTGTCGTAAACAGCGCTTGCCTGGCTGGCAAGGGGGCCTGTGAAGTAGCTGGAATACCTGAAACACTGCACATGAGAGGCACCAACGAGGAATATGACAGTGCTCGCCTGGTGGGAGAACTGGGATTGATGATCAAGGATGTAGGTGGCACTTCTGTTATCGGTATGATGGCCTTTGTGGAAATGTTAGCCGCCTTCCAGGAGGGAGTAGGTATCGGTGCTGGGTTCTCTGGCGGTCCTATTATGCCACCGCTGGGACATATGTCTGCTGATGTTGTTATTGCCATTCGCGCCCTTTTGACTAATGATGGAGATCAGGATAAAGCGGCTGCTATTATCAGGGAAGTTAAAAAGAATGAGTGGCTTGATCCGGAACAGGCTGCTTTTGCAGCTAATACCATTGCAAGGAAAGCTGAACAGAGCCGGCGTGGCCCAGTAACTGCTGCTATCATCACAGGTACCGAGGGAGTACGTGTCAATGCTGTCTACAGCCGGGCACAAAAGGTTTATGATGACCTGAAAGCCGGTAAATCCTTGAAAGAATCTGTAGCTGAACTTGATACCGCCAGGAAAGAAAAAGTGGAAGAGCGTGCAGGGATGATGCTGGGTGGTATGACTGGACATGAGGTAGAGGTTAAGATCACTAAGATCGCAGGTGGAGGAAGGCGCAAAAATCCCTTTGCCCAGAAGTACTACGGTTTTGATGCTGATATCGATGTGGCATTAACTGTTGACGGACAGAAGTTTACCCTGACGGGGCTTGGCCAGAACGTGGTTCCAGATGCGGTTCTGAACAATAAAGAAGACCTACTTCAGGTTCTGCCATTTGCAGCGGTTCCGGCGACCGAGCTTTTGCTTTCCGGACATACGATCATCAATATCACCGTACCGGCTGCTGTTGCTGCTGCTATGGGGGTTCTCTCTCCGAAGGATGCAAGCAAAGAGGCTGAAAAGGCAGCCTTTTCAACTGCAGCTATTCCAGGTGGGAAAGATAAAGCAAAGGTAGTGGCTGAAATGGCTTTACGCATCATGGAGGACCTCTCTTAAAATATTTTTAATAGGCAGGGGTGAAAACCTTAGGGTTATTGCCCCTGCCAAAAAAATGACCGGGGGTAGCATCAGTGCTCTTAATGACCAATGTGGATAACATCAATTCGGACCAGGTTCCCTACCTAATTGAGCAGTTAATGCAAAGAGGGGCTCGCAATGTTCATGTTGTCAATGCATTGACTAAAAAAGGACGTCCAGAATACATTTTTTTTATTGATGTGGGTGAGCCTGAAAGGGAATCGGTGAGCAGGTTTCTTGCTTCTGAGATAGGCACACTGGGCATCAGGTGTCTGAAAACTGATCATAGCAGTTATAAATACACGATTTATCCTATTAATATGAAGCTCAAAGATGATTTGGGAGAGAGTATTTGGGAAGGGCCAGTAAATGTAAAACTGGCGTTAGATGATCAGGGATCGGTTCTTTCTGTTCGGGTGGAGTATGAGGATCTAAAAGATGTGGCTAGGATTTTTGCAGAAGAAGGTTCTGGTATTACCTTTTACGAGTTGAAACAGATGATTGAAACAGAAGCGTTGAGCCGATTTAGAAAGACAAAGTATAAGGTGGAATTCGATTCTATTTCCGATTAGACACCGATGCCATCATAGGTGGCACCATCAGAGAATGAACTGTCGGGTTATTTAATATTTTGAGGTTGGCTGGAATAATACATATGTTTTACAAATTTCCGACATTTGCTTGTGAAATATATATCTAGGTAGCAATAAGCAAGTCTGGTTCTGGATTAGATATAGTGTATTGGGTTGATGGGTCAAACTGGTGTATTTTTGAGATGGAGTTAGAAAAGAGGATGACATGGCGGCTAGAAGCGAAAAATCTAGGATCGCTTGGGGTTTAACAGGTGCAGGGCATTTTTTGCCTGAGATAACAGAACTGATTAAAAATATAGATAAGGTGGACTTATTCGTTTCCCGGGCAGCAAATGAAGTGTTAAAGAAGTATCACCTGGAGAAGGTGCTATCTTGTGGCGAAAGGGTTTTTTATGATCGGACTGCCAGTTCGTCTGTGGTCAATAAACTCTACCTGGGATATTACCGGTTGGTTGTAGTTGCCCCAGCAACATCCAATTCTGTAGCAAAATTTGTGCATGGAATATCGGACAGTTTGGTTACCAATCTTTTTGCCCATGCAGGCAAGGCGCGGGTGCCGGTCATTGTTTTGCCTTCAGATGTAACATCTGAGCTAGACTCTAGAGCGCCCGGAGGAATGGTGCATGTCTACCCGCGTCAGATAGATCTGGAAAACACCAATTCTCTAGAATCTTTTGCAGGTACTACCGTAGTAAAAAATTCACAGGAGCTCGAAGAATGTCTAAATACCTATTTGTAACAGGAAAATTGGCATTGAGGGCCTTGGAACGGACATTAGAACCACTAGGCCTAGATGGCGGTTACAGGATTGAAGCCTTGAGGATTACGGTTGCTGCTCTGATGAACACCGAGTTCATCGCCAGGCACCTAACCGGTGTTGAGGAAGAAGTGGTGGTTATTCCCGGACTCTGCAAGGGGTCTCTTGATGTCATTGAAAAAGCTTGTGGGTGCCGGGTTATAAAAGGGCCAAAGGATCTAAAAGAAATTCCCCAGTTTTTTGGCTGTAGTGAAGCTGTTCAGGTTATAACTAAACCCAAAATCAAAATACTGGCTGAAATTGTAGAAGCTCCTCAGATGACCGTGGACGAAATTTTGGAGCGTGCTGCTTTCTATAAGGAAAGCGGAGCCGATATCATCGATATCGGGACAGAACTACACGGGGAGTTTGGGCACCTGAAAAAGGTTGTGACTGCCCTAAAAAGAGAGAGGTATCAGGTCAGCATCGATAGCCTGCGTCCAGAGGATATCCTGATCGCTACCGAAGCTGGAGCGGACATGGTGCTCAGCATCAACTCTTCGAATATCCAGGTTGCCGGTGATCTGGACTGCATACTAGTAGTAATCCCTGATGATGATCGTGATCTAAAATCACTTTTTGATAATGTGGAAAAACTTTTGGCTCTGAAAAAAGATATTGTGATCGATCCTATTCTGCCGCCATTGATGTTTGGCTTTGTAGAAGGGGTAGGACGATATATAAAGGTGAGGGAAAAATTCCCCTCAGTCCCGGTGTTGATGGGAACGGGAAATGTGACAGAACTGACCGATGCTGACAGCACAGGGATCAATGCGGTTTTGGTAGGGATGGCTACAGAACTTGATATTGATTACCTCCTAACCACAGAGTGCAGTGCAAGGGCAAGGGGTGCGGTGAAGGAGATCAGTATTGCCAGACAGTTGATGCATACAGCAAGGGAGTCTGGAGTGCTTCCTAAACATCTTGATTATTCTCTTTTGACCAGCAAGGATCCCCAGTTGTTGCCATATACAGAAGCCGAACTGAGAGAAATAAAGTCTTTAATTAAAGATAGAAACTACCGTATTTTTATTGATGGGCAGTACATCTATATTTTTAATTCCCGTGTTTTCCTGCGGGGCAAAGAAGCGGAGACGCTGTTTAAACAGATAGAAATCTCTGACTCTGCACATGCCTTTTACCTGGGCCGGGAGCTGGAAAAAGCTGAATTGGCATTGAAATTGGGCAAGAAATATGTCCAGGACAGTGAGCTCAGATGGGGGTATTTAAATGATCATTGAGACTATAGTCTCCACTATCAATTCATCTAGTGATCCTAATTTTGCTCCTATGGGGTTTACCCCTATATCTGACCATAGTGGTTTACTGCACCCGTATAAAGGTTCTCATACCTATGCAAATTTACAAGAAAACGGTGTGGGTGTGGTAAATATTGTCGATGATGTCCTCTTATTTGTGGAGACAGCTCTTTACTCTACTGTACCTCCCTATGATTCTGCCAGATATGTTAAAGTTCCTTTGTTGAAGGATGCCAATAGCTGTTATGAGTTTCGTGTGGTTGATTTTAAAAAGGATCGGGAGCCAGGAGAAGTGAATGTAAAGATTTTGTCTCGCAGCAACCGGCGTTTTTTTAAGGGATTCTGCCGCGCCAGTTTTGCTGTTCTGGAAGCGACTATTTTGGCAACCCGTCTGAATTACTTAGGCAAGGCAGAGGTTATGAAAAATGCCAGTTATTTCAAGGAATTGGTGAGGAAAACAGGAGGAGAAAGAGAAAAACAGGCTTTCGCTATGGTAGAGAAGTATCTTCAGCATGCTATTAGCCGTTAGCCTCGAGGAGGTATGCGCCAATGCCTATCCAAGTCCGAACTCCGGCACGATTACATCTAGGGCAGCTGGACTTAAGCGGCTCTCTCGGGCGTAAGTTCGGAGGGCTCGGAGTAGCAATTCAAGAACCGAATGTGAAATTGGAAATATATCCGGAGCAGGACCTGGTACTGGAAGGAGTAGATGTAGAGCTGCTGCGGGAATTGGTCGACCGGTTTTACCAGCACTTTCAGTTAACCCCCAAGGTTCGGGTGCGGGTTGTGTCAACAATTCCAGCCCATATCGGTTTGGGTTCCGGTACTCAGCTGAGGCTGGCTGTGGCTGATGGGTTGGCCCGCTTTCACGGTTTAAAGGTACCTGTGCCGGAATTGGCAAGGATCATGAACAGAGGAGAGAGTCGTTCGGCTATTGGAACTACCGCCTATGCCACAGGGGGATTTGTTGTTGACGGTGGGCTAAAATCGGTGAATCTTCCTGAATTAACTAAGGGTGTTGCTCCACCTCCTGTGCTCTTCAGGCATGACTTCCCTCAGGATTGGTTTGCGGTGATTACTATTCCTGCTGAGCAGTCTGGGCTGGATGAAAAGAGTGAAACAAAGGCTTTTAAGAAGCTGTCGCCTATGCCTGATGAAGACAGTGGCAGGATCTGCCGTCTGGTTTTGATGAAACTGCTGCCCTCACTGCTGGAGCATGAGGCACAGGATTTCGGAGCAGCATTATCGGAAATACAAGGAGTTATAGGCAGATATTTTTCGCCTGTTCAGGGGGGGTGTTTTGCCTCACCGGTCTCAGCGGAATTAGCGGACTACTGCCTTAAAGAGGGGGCTTTTGCGGCAAGCCAAAGTTCTTGGGGGCCTTCGATCTATGCCTTTGTAGAGGGGCAGGATGCTGCTGAACGACTAAAAAGTAAGATGGAAAGAATGCTCGAAAAATTCGGTGGAGGCTCTGTTTTGGTTACTGCCGCAGATAATCAGGGCACCAGGGTAACGGGGTCAGCCTAAGATAAAAACCATATAGGAAAATAGGCTCAGCGTAACATTTTAATCGATATATTTGTTTCTTTTAAAAAGCAACAGAGATCCCAGTCGAAAATGAAGAGCTGCGCTATTTTATTGACAAAAAAGGAGGAAGGCGTTAATGAAAAAAATTTTGATTCACTTGGAGTCTGGTCCCAAAGCCAGTGTTTTTGACCAGATTGCTGCCTATGATGCGGGTACTGACAACATAATCGCTTATGGTGGCGTGACCCCTGATGATGTCCAGGACCTAGTTTATGGTGCTATGTTTACCAGGGGTGGGGAAGAGCTAAAAAACACAGCTGTCTTTATCGGCGGTACTGATGTTGTTGAAGCAGAAGGGATCTTTGAGCGCACATTAAACACCTTTTTTGGCCCTTTACGGGTTTCAGTGATGTTTGATGCCAATGGAAGCAACACCACTGCGGCAACAGCAGTAGCCAAAATGATGACAGCAATGAAAGACCCTGCAGGCAAGAAGGCTGTTGTGCTGGCCGGTACAGGACCCGTAGGGGTCAGGGCGGCTATCCTGCTGGCAGAAGAAGGGTTGAAGACCTATCTCAGTTCCCGCAAATTATCCCGGGCTGAAGAAGTATGTAAACGCATCAAAGATAAGTACGGGGTCGATGTTCTGCCATTGGAAGTAAATGATGATGACAGCTGTAAAAAAGCACTGGATGGTGCAGCAATTGCCTTTTGTACCGGTAAACCCGGGATAGTCTTGGTCAAAAAGGAGATCTGGAGCAGCCTTCCTCAGCTGGAGGTTTTAGCTGATGTAAATGCGGTCGATCCCACAGGAGTAGAAGGGCTCAAGGTTACAGATGACGGCAAGGTACGGGAAGGAAAAACAGTTTTTGGTGCCATCGGTATTGGGAATACCAAGATGAAGGTGCAGTATCAGGCTGTGGCCAGCTTGTTTACGAGAAATGATTTGGTGCTGGATTTTAGGGAGATTTATAAAATAGCCTGCGAAATCTGCGGTAGATAAACTTGAAACTGCTGTTGGCCGGGTTTGACACGCGCGCTGTGGCTGAGTCAGCAGCCCGGGCCGGCTGTTCCTTTATATCGCTGGACTCTTTTGGTGATCTGGATCATGCCCTGCTCTGTCCTGTTTACAGCCCACATCATCCTTTGCCTGGTTTTCCGGTAGGTGGTGGGTCGAATATGGAGCGCCTTGCGGAGTGGGGCATTTTCCTCGCCAGACAGGGCGCCTGGGATTCATTGGTTTATGGTTCGGGATTCGAAAACAGGACTGAGTTGTTGTCTGCTTTATTGGAGGGCGGCAGTCGGCTGATTGGAAACAGTCTGGAATCCATTGAGGATGTGCGGGATCCGGTTGCCCTATCCCAAGCACTGCAAAGAGATGGTTACCATGCTCCAAAAACTTACCCATCAGATGGCAGACAGCATGATCTGGGGAGCAGCTGGCTCATTAAGCCGCAGAAAAGCGGTGGGGGACGTGGTGTGAGGCTTAAAAATCCAGGGGAGGCCGTCCCGGAAGGGTGCATCTGCCAGGAGTATATTGCCGGGAGACAGTGTTCTTTCACCTTTGTGGCTGATGGCAGGGATGCTTTTGTTTTAGGGATAACAGAGCAGCTTACAGGCACAAGGTCCTTTAATGGAAGGGAGTTTGGCTATGCAGGCAGCCTGTTCCCTTTAGAGGTGGATGAGCCGAAGAAGGTGTTTACAGCTGCAGCGTGGATTGCCAGCTGGCTCACAGCTAGCTACGGGTTGAGGGGTTTAAATGGTGTTGACTTCATTTTTGACGGTGAAAACTGTTGGGTGATCGAGGTTAACCCTAGGTACTCAGCCTCTATGGAGCTCTTGGACCTGGCTTATGGTGTTTCCCTTTTTGAGTTCCATATGCTGGCTTCAGGAGGTAAGTGGCAGGATGTAAAGCAGCTGGTAGGGAGGTTGCCCGTTGAGCAAACATTTTACCAACCGCGCAGCATTTGGGGAAAAAAGGTGATCTATACTCGTTCCAACGTGAGGATTAGACCGCTACAGCCAGATCAGTACGGCAGTGAGTGGGAATGGGCACACGGGATGCATAAATTAGGCCTGCGGGACCTGCCCTTTCCCGGAGAGGTTATTCCTGCGGGGAACCCTGTAGCCACAGCGGTTGCCTGGGGATGGTGTAAGACAGAATGCTTAGAGAGGTTGGAATTGACCTCTCAGCTGATGAGAAACCAGTTAGACCCTGTAGATTAGTAATAATCAAAAACCGGAAGGTGAGAGGGATGAAATGGATATTGATCACCGGGCGGACCCGCAAGCAGGGTATCGGCCTGGTTAAAGGAAAGTTGGGAGCGGATTACCGACAGGAAGTTGAGCAAGTGGAACTCGCCCATGATGATATGGTTTTGCTTGGATTGAATGTAGGGGAACAGGTGCTTGTGGAAAGTGACTTCGGTTCGATGACCGGTGTTGTGAGAAAGAATGATGGTCTACCCAAAGGGATGGTTTTTATTCCCCAGGGTCCCCTGTCCAATAAATTGATCGGTTATAACACCGGAGGTACGGGTATGCCGGATTTCAAGGGTTTGCCGGTAGAAATTAAGCCAGCATAAAGATATGCTTCCGGTTTTAGTGCCATGTAGAGAAGAAAAGGGGATGGGAGAATTGGACAAGGTACATGATGCTGTTTGTAATTATTGCGGCTGCCTCTGTGATGATCTGGAGGTAACCATTGAGGATAATAAGATTACCAAAGTGTCCAAGGCCTGTACCATAGGAAAGAACAGGCTTTTATCGCCAGTGGAACCCGCCCGCTGCCGGGTCGATGGGCAAGAGGCCTCCCTCGATGATGCCCTTGCTGCCGCAGCTAAAATTTTGAGCAAGGCAAAAAATCCGCTGATTTATGGGCTGAGCAGCACCACCTGTGAGGCTCAAAAAAAAGCGGTGGAGATTGCAGAGATTACCGGGGCTAGTCTGGACAGTACTTCCTCGGTCTGCCATGGGCCGGGGTCAATGGCCCGCCAAATGGAGGGACTGCCCACCTGTACCCTGGGCGAGGTGAAAAACAGGGCAGACTTAATTGTATTTTGGGGCTGTAATCCGTCAGAGGCTCACCTGCGTCATTCAGTGCGCTATTCAGTAACGCCTAAGGGAATGTATGTACCTGAAGGTAAGAAGGGGCGCAAGGTTGTTGTTGTTGATGTTAGAAAGACGCCATCGGAAAAGATGGCTGATGTCTTCATCCAGCCGTGGCAGGGATATGACTATGAGTGTATTTCTGTGCTGAGGGCATTGCTGGCAGGACAGAGTGTAGCAGCAAAAGAGGTGGGAGGTGTCAGTATCGACACCTGGAAAGACCTGCTTGAAACTATGAAAAATGCACAATACGGGGTTTTCTTTTTCGGTATGGGACTGACCATGACCAGGGGCAAGTTTAATAATATTCGTAATGCTATAGCCCTGGTGCGTGATCTAAATAAATTTACCAGGTTTACAGTGATTCCTATGCGAGGGCATGGTAATGTTACCGGTGCTGAACAGACCGTCTGCTGGCAGACCGGGTTCCCCTTTGCTGTTAACTTCAGCCGTGGTTTCGCCCGGTATAACCCTGGTGAATACACAGCAGTGGACCTTCTGGCCAGGGGTGAGGCTGATGCAGCATTGATCCTTGCCTCAGATCCTGGTGCACATTTCCCGGCTCCGGCTGTTGAGCATCTGCGCAAGATACCGGTTGTGATGCTGGACAGTGAAGAAAACTGCACCAGTGAAGTGGCAGATGTGGTGATACCTGTGGCTGCTGCAGGGATTTCAGCGGAAGGGACAGCATACAGGATGGACAATGTGCCCCTGCGCTTAAAGAAGCTGGTTGATTCCCCCTATCTGCCCGATGAGCAGGTACTGGAGATGCTTAAGGAGAGGATCTTGCCATGTACAAGATAATCAATGGTAGAGTTTATGACCCCGTTCATGGAATAGATGGTGAAAGAAAGACGATTTATATAAAGGATGGCTCCATCGTAGAGGGGCCGTTTGAGGGAGCGGAGGTTATTGATGCCCAGGGCATGGTTGTGATGCCTGGTGGTGTGGAAGTACACAGCCATATCGCAGGGCCTAAGGTCAATGTAGGGCGCCAGATGTGTCCTGAAGACCATTACGTAGGGGTGGAGCCTAGAACAGATATTACCAGAGCGGGATGCGGCCAGGTTGTTCCTACGACCTATGTCACCGGGTACAGGTATGCCCGCATGGGCTATACAACTGCTTTTGAAGCGGCAACCCCCCCTCTTGAGGCGAGGCATGTTCATGAGGAATTAAATGATATCCCGATGCTGGACAAGGGTTGTTATGTGTTGATGGGCAACAATCATTTTGTGCTGCGAGCCATCAAAAACGGGGACCGCCAGGGGTTAAAGGACTACATAGCCTGGCTCCTTTTGGCCACCAAGGGTTATGCGATCAAGGTGGTAAACCCCGGTGGGGTTGTGAATTGGAAGTTGAATGGAAATGCCACCACTCTTGATGAAGAGGCTAAGGGTTATGGAGTTACCCCCAGGGAGATTGTTTCTCATCTGGTACAGGCCAATGAGGAATTGGGTTTGCCCCATCCGGTCCATATTCACTGCAATAACCTGGGGCAGCCTGGTAACTACCGCACCACGCTGGAGACTCTAAAAGAAGTCGAAGGGCAGAGGATGCATCTGACGCATTTGCAGTTTCACAGCTATGGTGCCAGCAAGAGGGGGCGTATAGTATCTAAAGCTCCTGAGATTGCCGAATATTTGAATACACATCCAAAAATAACGGCAGATGCCGGCCAGGTGGTCTTCGGACCGGTCACTACCATGACTGCTGATGGTGCATTGCAGCATCAGCTGCATTTGATGACTGGGTCTAAATGGGGCAATACAGATATTGAGATGGAAACAGGCTCTGGTGTTGTCCCCATGATGTATAAAAAGAGCAGTTTAGCTAATTCGGTACAGTGGGCTATCGGTCTCGAACTTCTTCTGACAGTAGAGAATCCCTGGCAGATTTTCCTGACCACTGATCACCCTAATGCCGGTCCTTTTACAGCCTATCCGTCGATTATTAAGCTCTTGATGGATCGCGACTATAGGGAAGAGATGCTTTCCCAGATGAATAAAAAGACCTCTAAGTATACCACTTTGGCGGGTATCAAGAGGGAATACACCTTAAGTGAGATCGCTGTGATTACCAGGTCAGGTCCGGCCAGGGTTCTGGGACTTAAAAAGAAAGGACACCTCGGTGCAGGTGCTGATGCTGATGTTGCTATTTATCCGATGCTTGAGGATAAGGAAGAGATGTTTGCCAATCCCACCTATGTTTTTAAGGGCGGCAAGCTTGTTGTTAGGAGTGGAAAAATAATCGAGCAGGTTTTCGGGGCAACCCATTATGTTGATGCCCCTTGGAACAAGGATCTATTGGAGCGAATTGCTGATGACTTCCAGCGCTTCTATACTGTTTCCATGTCCAACTATCCAGTGCAGCCGGAGTACCTCCCAGTTAGTGAGGTGGTATCATGTTCATAAATGGAGTAATGATCGAGGATACTTTCGCTGAAGCTTTTCAAATGTATGGCACCCGTCTGATCATCACTGCCATATCGCCGAAGTGGGCGATGACCACCGCCCAGGTTGTAACAGGGTTTGCTACCTCTGTGATCGGCTGTGGTTGTGAGGCAGGGATCGAGGGAATGGTTGAGGATACACCTGATGGTAGACCCGGTGTTTCCTGCCTTTTCTTTGGCATGTCCAAGAAGGACTTGGAAAAACAGCTGCTCAATCGTGTGGGGCAGGGGATCATGACTGCACCCACATCTGCCTGCTATAACGGGTTGGATGTTCCAGATAGACTGGAAGTAGGTGGGAAGATCCGTTATTTTGGTGACGGCTACCAGATCAGCAAATTGATCAATGGCAGGCGATTCTGGCGCATCCCGGTGATGGAAGGTGAGTTTATTCTAGAAGAAGAGTTTGGAGTTAAAAAGTCTGTGGGTGGAGGTAACTTTTTGATTCTGGGGGAGGATGTTCCCAAGACACTGGAAGCAGCTGAAGCTGCAGTAGAAGCCATGCGGGGAGTAAGGGGGGTAGCCCTTCCGTTTCCTGGCGGTATCGTGCGCAGTGGGAGCAAGGTCGGTTCCCAGTACAAGTTCCTCTCTGCATCAACAAATACAGCCTACTGCCCGACCATCAAAGGGCAGGTCAAGTCTTCACTTGATGAGGCTGTCGGATGTGTGCTGGAGATCGTTATTGATGGCCTCGATCTGGAAGGTGTTGAAGAGGCTATGCGATTAGGGATAAAGGCAGCCTGTAAACCGGGCATAGTAAAGATTACTGCCGGTAATTATGGGGGAAGTCTCGGCAAATTCCACCTTCATTTAGCCGATATTTTGGAGTGTGCGCTATGAAAATAATAAAATTAACACTGGCTCATAAGCTGACGATTCCACTTGAAGTAGATGGATTGAGCCCGGCGAAACTGGCGGGTATGAGTATTGAGCAAATCAAGGCCTGTGAAATCTGGTATGGCAAGACTAAAAGACAGGTAGGTGATTTCTTTCAGGTTGAGACTGTTGAAGGAACTCCGGATCTGCCTGAGGGGATATCTATTTTAGATGATGATGCCTGTCTTGAATATTTTGGGGACCTGTCCCGAGTGAAGCGCATCGGACAGAGCCTGGATGAAGGCCTTATTCTGGTGCATGGGGACGCGGGTATCCACCTGGGTGCATTTATGTCTGGCGGCTGTATTGTGGTCGAGGGCAGTACCGGCGACTGGACAGGGGCTCATATGTCTGGAGGGCAGATAAGGGTAAAGGGAAATGTTGGTAACTTTACTGGCAGCGGTTACTGGGGAAGCAAACTGGGTATGACCGGTGGACAGATTTTGATAGAGGGGTCTGCTGCTGATATGACCGGTCGCTTGATGAGGCGCGGCCTGATCACAGTGTTGGGTGATACTGGGGACTTCACAGCTGGCAATATGGTTGCTGGGACTGTTATCGTCGGTGGGACAACCGGTCGTAGAACCGGAGCGGAGATGAAAAGAGGAACAGTGATCCTCATTCAGGAGCCCGAGATGATGCCGACTTTCCAGCAAACCTGTGTTTATGAGCCGGTATTTCTCAATGTTTTTGTGCGCCTGCTGAGAGCAGCCGGGATCAATGTGCCTGGTCTTGAGGAAAACGTTACCTGTCGGCGCTATGCAGGTGATCAGGTAGTTCAGGGGAAAGGAGAAATACTGATTTGTCAAAGTTAGCATACAGTCCAAATGAAAAGGCGAAAGATATTGTTTTAGCAATGATAGATCAAAAAGAAGAGCTAAATATCGAAGTTCACACCCTGGAAAATGGCACAACAGTTGTTGACTGCGGGGTACAGGTGGCAGGGGGTATTACAGCAGGACTGCTCTTTGCCGAGGTTTGTATGGGCGGCCTTGGAAAATGTGAGATCCAGCCTCTTGATGTAGATGATCTTTTTATGCCCGGAATCAAGGTTTACCTGGACATCCCGGCGGTGGGCTGTATGGGCTGCCAGTATGCCGGCTGGGCTGTTAAAGCCGGGGAGTATTTCGCTATGGGTTCAGGACCCGCTCGGATTAAATTCGGTGCAGAGGAATTGATGCAGGATCTGGGGTATAAGGATGATGCCTCTTGTGCTGTCCTGGCGATAGAAGCAGGGAAGCTCCCCGGTGTTGAGGCGGCGGATTATATCGCCGGCAGGTGTGGGGTAGCAGGCAAGGACCTCCATATTTTGGCTGCTCCGACTGCAAGTATTACAGGTTCTCTGCAGATAGCTGCTAGGGTGGTAGAAACAGGTCTGCACAAGCTGACTGAACTTGGTTTTGACATCAAAAAGATCGTTTCAGGGTTTGGAACATGCCCGCTTGCTCCAATAACAAATGGGGATCTCCAGGCGATCGGAGTGACCAATGATTGTGTCCTTTACGGTGGCCGTGTTTGGTATACGGTTGACTGTGAAGACAGCGAAGTTGAAAGGATCTTGGATAAGATCCCATCCAACAGTTCCCGGGATTATGGAAAGCCCTTTTATGACCTTTTCAAGGAGTATGGGGATTTTTATTCCATTGATCCTATGTTGTTCAGCCCTGCTGAGGTCTTTATCAACAATATAAAAAGCGGACGGCTTTATCATACAGGCGAATTGAATAAGACATTACTAACAGGTATTTTCGGAAAGAGTGAATAAAGGGATGCGCATTGCTATTATCGGTAACAACCAATGCTGGCATGCAGCAGAACTGGCTGTGGCCTTGGAGAGGCTGAAGGTGGATGTTTCGTGCATCGCCCCCCGGCGCATGCGTGCATCTATAGGTGAAAAACCTTATGTGGCCTCCTGTAATGGGCCATCATCTATTCCTTTGGATGATTTTGATGCGGTGGTGGTGCGTTCTGTCCCCGGCGGCTCTTTAGAGCAGGTGATTTTTAGGGTTGATCTGCTTCACCGCATGGAAAACGCCGGGGTTAAGCTGATCAATAATCCGGACTGTATTGAAACAACAGTGGATAAATACTATACATCGACCCTGCTTGAGGATCATGGGATTCCTACACCGCGCACAGTGGTAACCGAACGCTTTGAGGATGCAATGGATGCTTTTCGAATGATGGGGGATGCAATTGTGAAGCCCCTCTTTGGTTCTCTGGGGTTAGGCATGGTACGGATTTCAGATGAGGATACCGCTCATAGGGTTTTTAAGGCTTGGCAGGCATGCCGTTATGTTTACTATGTCCAGGAATATATTCCGCACGGCAATTGGGATATCAGGGCATTTGTCATCGGTTCCCGGGTTGCTGCTGCCATGAGCCGGAGTTCTGACAATTGGAAGACAAATATTAACAGAGGTGGTATTGCTGAACCCTATAAATTATCACCTGAACAGGAAGAACTCTGCTTCAAGACGGCTTCTGCATTAGGTGCAGCATACCTGGGGGTAGACATATTGGTTGATCCGGATGGGGTTTCTTATGTGATTGAGGCCAACAGCGCTCCCGGGTGGAAAGGGCTGCAGGATGTGACAGATGTGAATATTGCTTCTGAGCTTGCGAATTATGTTGTCAGGTATGCCCGGGGGGAGTTAGAATATGGAGAATAAAGCTTTAAACAGGGTGGATGTCGGTCGAGCGGCACAGGCCGCTTGCCTGTTAGAAGTGATTTCCCCCAAGCCCGGCAATGTTAACCGCAGCTTCGATTTTTCCGATACCACCTTGGCTGATTTTATGATGAGCGCGGTGATGATTGGCCGTTGTATGGAAGAGGCACAACTTAATCCAGTAGGGGAGACAGTCAAAAGGGCAGTTCAGGATACCCGTAGGATGGTACCGAGGAATACCAACTTAGGTATAATCCTGCTCTTTACACCACTGGCCAAGGCTTATGGCGAAGGTGAACTTCGCCAGTCAGTACAAAGAGTGCTGGAATCGCTCACCATTGAGGATGCCCAGGAAGTTTACGGGGCAATCCGTATGGCATCTCCTGGGGGTTTAGGTAAAGCCCCAACATATGATGTGACCGATAATGTTGATATAACACTTCTGGAATCGATGAGCCTGGCGCGTGAGAGGGATGCTATCGCCAGGGAGTATGTGACCGATTTTGCCATTACATTTGAATTGGGATGGCCTTCGCTAGAATCCTTTTTGAAAGAAGGGTATGATTTTTCCGCAGCTGTTGTTCAAACGTATTTAACCATTCTAGCAGAGGTGCCGGATACCTTGATTGCCAGGAAGAAGGATATGCAAGAAGCATTGGATATTTCCCGTAGGGCTGCGGAGGTTCTACGAGCTGGGGGGATTTCCTCGGCTGGAGGAAGAGAAGAAATCCAGAAGCTTGACGCCTATCTCAGATTGGATGGCAATACACTTAACCCAGGTACTACCGCAGAT
Source organism: Syntrophaceticus sp. (assembly GCA_050949745.1). Taxonomy (GTDB): domain Bacteria; phylum Bacillota; class DSM-12270; order Thermacetogeniales; family Thermacetogeniaceae; genus Syntrophaceticus. Next base: position 149,634 of record JBMNGF010000018.1, read on the forward strand.
CTGACCGCTGCAGCGATCTTTGTTTTTCTACTGCAAAATGACTTAGATGCTTGGCATAAAGCAAGGATGACATACATAAGAAGAGGAGGATGATCCTTGGGCAAGAATGAGCTGCGAATTCTTTTAGAATCCCTGTTGTCCGGAAAAGTAACGGTCGAAGAGGCCTTGGAGCAGTTAGCACAGCTGCCATATGAAAACTTGGGCTATGCCCGGCTGGATCACCACCGGGAGCTGCGTACTGGTTTTCCGGAGGTGGTGTTCTGCCAGGGAAAAACTGTTGAACAGGTGGCAGAAATATTTGTTAGGCTCGCCGCTAAATCGAAAACAGTACTGGGCACCAGGGCCAGTCTTGATGCCTTCAATGCTGTGAAAGAAAGATGCCCTGATGCGGTTTACCACCAGCTTGCCCGCTGTATTGTTATACCCTCTGAGGAGGAGTGTGAGGAGAAGGGAGATGTTCTGGTGGCCAGTGCCGGAACAGCGGATATGCCGGTAGCGGAAGAAGCTGCAGTATCCGCGGAAACCATGGGACTGAAGGTTTCTAGGTTATATGATGTAGGGGTGGCGGGTATTCACCGTCTGCTGGAACACAGCAGTTTGCTGCAGCAGGCCTCTGTGGTGATTGTTGTTGCCGGGATGGAAGGAGCCCTGGCCAGTGTGGTCGGCGGACTGACGAAAAGACCCATTATTGCTGTACCTACGAGTGTTGGTTATGGCGCGAACTTCGGAGGGTTGTCTGCTCTTTTGGCTATGCTTAACAGCTGCGCCTCCGGAGTTGGTGTGGTGAATATAGATAATGGGTTCGGTGCAGCATCGCTTGCCTATGCCATCGTTGACACAGGAAGGGGACACAAAACATGAGAATACTGTATCTTGATTGTTTTGCAGGTATCGCCGGGGATATGCTGCTAGGGTCTTTGTTAGATGCTGGAGCGGATCTGGATGTAGTAAAACAAGGGCTTTACAGTTTGGCGATAGATGGATACACCTTTGAAACTGGAAAGGGCAGCAGTCATGGCATCGCTGCCACCTATGTGCATATCCAAAACACAGATGAGCAACCTCACCGCCACTTGCAGGATGTCCTCGAGCTGATCGAACAGGGTGATTTGGCCGGCAGTATTAAAGAGAAGGCCCACAAGGTGTTTAGACGATTGGGTGAAGCAGAGGCAAAGGTGCATGGGACAACCCCGGAGCATATCCACTTCCATGAGGTTGGGGCGATTGATTCCATCTGTGATATAGTAGGATGTTTAGTCGCTTTGGACAGCTTGGATATAGAGCAGGTAATCTGTTCTCCGCTGCCGGTAAGCTCGGGAACTATCCGGTGTGAGCACGGGTTGATCCCTGTTCCTGCCCCGGCGACACTAGAGCTCATTAAAGGGGTACCGACCCGTAAGTCCGAAATCGAGGGTGAACTGGTCACCCCTACCGGTGCTGTGCTGGCAACCACTCTGGCTCATTCCTTCTCCACCTTCCCGGCGATGGTAGTTGATAAGGTGGGCTACGGTATGGGAACCAGGGACTACGGTTTCCCCAATGTACTGCGGGCGATCATCGGTGAGACGAAAGAACCTTCAGGGGGGCCCGGTAGTTTGGGAAACCCCGATGAAATTGTGGTCATGGAGTCTAGTATCGATGACCTCAATCCAGAGGTTTATCCGTACCTCGTCAAGAAACTTTTGGAATCCGGGGCTTTGGATGCTTTTTTGACGCCGATTATTATGAAGGGTGGCAGGCCAGGTGTCTTGCTGACAGTTTTGGCACACCAGGAAAACTGGGTAGAGGTGGCAAAAATCATTTTTCAAGAGACGTCTACACTGGGTTTTCGTGTCCGCTGTGATTTGAGGAGAGTGCTCTTGCGGGAAACAGCAGAGGTGAGTACACCCTTTGGGGAAATTACAGTTAAATTTGGCAGGTTCACTAAGGATGATCCCCCTGTGCAGGTAGCTCCTGAGTATAAGGACTGTTGCGCGGCAGCAGAGCGCTTCAGTGTTCCCCTGAAAACAGTGTTCAATGAGGCAATGTCTGCCGCTATCAGGCGTTCGTGACGCGGGGAAGGAAGTTGGCGGCATTAGATAGACACCTCCAGCTTTATCAGTATATTTGAAAACACAGCTACTTTGTAAAGAAGATAACTGTTCTTATATTGAAGGAGCGGATTTGAGTGATTGACACGGAAAAGATAGAGACCGCAGTGAGAATGATTTTGGAAGGGATAGGAGAGGACCCGGAACGAGAAGGCTTAAAGGATACACCCGCCCGGGTTGCGCGGATGTTCAAAGAGATCTGCGGCGGCCTGGAAAATGATCCAGAAAGGCACCTGGAAACTTTTTTTACAGAACAACATGATGAGATGGTGCTTGTCAAAAATATTCCGATCTACTCTATATGTGAACATCACCTGGTTCCCTTTTTCGGCAAGGCACATGTGGCCTATATTCCCAATCAGGGGCAACTGCTCGGGTTGTCCAAACTGGCCAGGATAGCTGATGAGTATGCCAAAAGGCCGCAGCTCCAAGAGAGACTGACCTCCCAGATTGCCAATTCCATCATGGTAAAGGCCAAACCAAGAGGGGTGCTGGTGGTTGTTGAGGCCGAGCACATGTGCATGACCATGAGGGGTGTGCGTAAAGCAGGGTCCAGAACCATCACATCAGCAGTACGCGGATTGTTCCAGCATAACACTGCCACCAGGGCGGAAGCCTTTGCCTTAATCCGTGGATGACGGCTTCTGGCATCAGACCTCTATTTCAAGGTAGGTGAGGGAGTATTGAAGTTATTAGTAAGTGTAGTTGATACAAAAGAGGCAGAAGAGGCAGTATCAGGTGGTGCAGATATCCTCGATCTTAAAAACCCTGAGGAAGGATCCCTTGGTGCGGCCCATCCGAAACTGATTGATGAGGTTTGTCATAGATATGGTAATCATCTAGCTGTGAGCGCTGCTATCGGAGACTTTCCACACCTGCCAAATACAGCTTCCTTAGCTGCTCTATCTGCTGCTGAAATGGGGGCGGATTATATTAAGGTGGGGCTCCTGGGTTCAAAATCAGAAGATAAGGCTTTAGAAATGCTGACTAGCATTCAGGGTGCCTTAACTTGGCGGGAGCATAAAGTTAAGCTGATTGCAGCGTGTTATGCTGATTATCATGAGGCAGGTACATTGGATCCACTTACCTTGCCGAGGTTAGCTGACACTGCCGGTTTTGCAGGATGTATGATCGATACCCTTGACAAAAACGGGAAGTGCCTCTTTGATTACATGAAAAAAGACGATATTCGGTTTTTTATCGAAAAATGCAGGAAATATAAGCTGTTATGTGCATTGGCCGGTTCACTTAAACGCTGTCATCTCCAGCTGTTGAAGGAATTGAAGCCGGATATCATCGGTGTGCGTGGAGCAGTTTGCCGGAATGGCGTCCGCACAGGGGATCTTGACCGGCAGAAGGTTGCTGAGTTTATGAAGTAGGCGGGTAATCGTTATTCACTTACCAAAACACATTCTGTAGGGTATTATTTTATTGATAATTTTCTTGGGCAAGTGAATTGCATACGATTGGTTTTATAGAATTGTAGAGTGCTCTATTATCAAAATCAGTGTTTATATATAAAGAGTTACTATTTGCACAGTTAATAACACAAGGTGAGGAGGAACAGATGTGGGCAACAGTTGTGCAGATGAGCGGCAGGATTTGCAGCTGATCAGTGACCTGCTGGATGATTGCGATGTTCAATCATCCAACCTGATCGCCATTTTACAGAAGATCCAGGGGATCTACGGTTATCTACCACTTTCCGCTATGCAGTACTTGGCGCAGAGGACGGGTATCAAAGCCGCTAAGATTTATGGGGTTGCCACTTTTTATAAACAGTTTCGTCTAACCCCAATAGGGAAGTATGTTATTCTGCTCTGCAAGGGTACAGCGTGCCATGTTAATGGAGCCGGTAAATTGGAGGATGCCCTCAGTGAGGAACTTGGGATCAAGTCGGGGGAAACCACTTCCGATGGATTATTTACCCTCAACAGTGCTGCCTGTCTGGGGTGCTGCAGCCTAGCTCCGGTCATGATGATCAATGACCAGGTCTATGGGGAATTGACACCCAAAAAGGCACGTCAGATTGTAAGAAAGCTGGCAAAAAAGGAAAGTTCTATTCAGGCAGGTGAGGCAGGATGAGGATCAGGATTGGATTAGGGAGCTGTGGCATAGCAGCTGGCGCAGCAAAGATATTTGACACTATAAAGGATGAGATTGCTGCCCGGGGACTGGATGTTGATCTACAACAGACCGGCTGTATCGGTATGTGTCACCATGAACCTCTCTTAGATGTTATTGAAGATGACGGTACGGTTTACACTTATGGTCATGTAACACCTGATCATGCAGCAAGAATACTTGACGAGCATATTTGCGCTGGAAAACCGGTTGAGGATGTCCTGGTAGGGACAAGTCAAAAGCCTAATGACTTTTTGGCAGGCCAGGTGAGGATAGCACTAGGCAACTGCGGTGTGATCGATCCTGAAAGATACGAAGATTATGTTGATGCCGGGGGGTATGAAGCCCTGCGAAAAGCCGTAGGTTCGATGACCCCAGAGCAGGTAATTGAAGAGATAAAAGTTTCCGGTTTGCGCGGGCGCGGTGGTGCAGGTTTTCCCACCTGGTTCAAATGGCAGGCTACCCGCCAAGAAGAAGGGGATACCAAGTACATCATCTGCAATGCGGATGAAGGTGACCCGGGTGCCTTTATGGACCGCAGCCTTTTGGAGGGGGATCCCCATAATGTAATCGAAGGGATGATCATTGCAGGTTATGCTGTGGGAGCACAGCACGGAGTAGTCTATGTGCGGGCTGAGTACCCACTGGCAATCCGCCGTTTGCAGTTAGCCTTGGAGCAGGCCAGAGAGCAGGGGAGCCTGGGTTCCTCTATCTTCGGCTCTGATTTTTCCTTCGACATAACGATCAAACAGGGTGCAGGTGCCTTTGTTTGTGGTGAGGAAACTGCTCTGATCGCCTCCATGGAGGGTGAGCGCGGCATGCCCAGACTGAAACCTCCTTATCCGGCACAATCCGGTTATCAAGGAATGCCTACCAATATCAACAATGTAGAGACCTTTGCCAATGTTGCTTGGATAGTGCGCAATGGGGGAGAGAAGTTTGCCTCCCTTGGTACTGACAAGAGCAAGGGAACCAAGGTTTTTGCTCTGGCCGGAAAAGTAAAAAGGGGTGGGTTAGTAGAGGTTCCGATGGGAATCCCTCTTCGTGAGGTGATCTTCAGCCTTGGAGGTGGGGTTAAGCAGGACCGTGAGTTCAAGGCAGTCCAGCTGGGAGGTCCTTCAGGTGGGTGTATCCCGAAAGAACTATTGGATACCCCTGTGGACTATGACTCGATTATGGAGACCGGGGCAATTATGGGTTCAGGCGGTATGGTGGTTATGGATGAGACCACTTGTATGGTGGATATTGCTCGCTATTTCCTGGAGTTTACCCAAAATGAGTCCTGTGGTAAGTGTGTCCAGTGCCGAATCGGTACCAAGCGGATGCTGGAGATTTTGGAAAGGATCTGCGATGGAAAGGGCAAAGAAGGGGATATCGAGCTTTTAGAGGAATTGGCCACCCAGATTAAGGACGGCTCCTTATGTGGGCTGGGGCAGAGCGCTCCTAACCCTGTTTTGACAACCCTTCGCTATTTTCGTGATGAGTGCGAGGCCCATATCGATGAACAGAAGTGTCCTGCTCACCAGTGTAAGAGCTTGCTTACCTACAGAATCGATCCCGAGCGGTGCGCCGGGTGTGGTTCCTGTGCCAGGAAGTGCCCTGTGAACTGTATCTCCGGGGAAAAGAAGGAACCACATGTAATTGACCAGAGCAGGTGTACTAAATGTGGTACTTGTTTGGAGGCATGTCCTGCCAGATATCAAGCTGTATTTGTGGATTAAGGGGTGGATAATAATGACTACACTAAATTTAATCATAGATGGTCGCAGTGTTGTAGGTCGACCTGGCCAAACGATCCTTGATGTGGCCAGGGAGAATGGTATCGAAATACCTACTTTATGTTTTGATGATCACCTGGAACCTTATGGCGGCTGTGGGTTATGTGTGGTGGAACTCAAAGGAAGTTCTAAGTTATTCAGAGCATGTGCCACAGAGATCACAGAAGGGATGGAGGTATCTATAGATACTCCTCGCCTCCGTGCCTCACGCAAAATGACTTTGGAGCTCCTGCTGTCGGATCATAAGGGTGATTGTCTGCCGCCCTGTACTATGGCTTGCCCTGCACATGTTGATTGCCAGGGTTATGTTAGTTTGATCGCCAATGGTAAGTACAAGGAAGCGGTTTCCCTGATCAAGGAGAAACTGCCTCTTCCGGCAAGCATCGGTCGTGTCTGCCCACACCCATGTGAGTCTGTCTGCCGCAGGCAGTATGTAGAGTCTCCGGTGGCTATCGCCACTTTGAAAGCCTTTGTTGGGGATCAAGATTTGAACAGCGATGAAACCTACATGCCGGAAGTAAAGGCGGATACAGGTAAAAAGGCTGCTGTTATCGGCTCAGGACCCGCAGGACTGACTGCTGCCTACTTATCTGGCTGTAAATGGCCATCAGGTTACAGTTTATGAGGCGATGCCAGAACTGGGAGGGATGCTCCGCTATGGCATTCCCGAATACCGCTTGCCGAGGGAGATCTTAGATCAAGAGATCCAATTGATCGAGCAGCTGGGTGTCCGGTTTGTGACCTCTAGCAGGATCGGTGCTGACTTAAGCCTGGACGAATTGCAAAAGAGCTATGATGCGGTGTTTGTTGGTATCGGGGCTTGGGAGAGTATGTCCCTGAGGTGTACAGGTGAGGACCTGCCCTGTGTGATGGGTGGGATCGATTTCCTGGCAAAGGTAGCACAGGATGAAAAAGTTGCTATCGGTGAACAGGTAGCGGTTGTCGGGGGTGGCAACACTGCTATGGATGCCGCCCGCACTGCGGTAAGGTTAGGTGCCAAAGAGGTTACTGTGTTGTACAGGAGAACTCGGGCAGAAATGCCTGCAGAAGATATTGAAATAGAGGAAGCGATGGAGGAGGGAGTTGTTTTCAGATTCTTGGTCTCCCCCCTGGAAGTGATGTCTGATGGAGCTTCCACGAGCATTAAGCTGCAGAAGATGGAGTTAGGGGAACCGGATGCCAGCGGGAGGCGCAGGCCGGTACCTATTCCCGGTGCAGAAGAAGTGCTTCCTGTGGATACGGTGATCAGTGCTGTAGGCCAGAGGGTGAAGCCTGTTGGATTGGATGGACTGGAACTGACGAAATGGGGCTCGATCACTGTTGATGAGGAGACAATGGCGACAAACATCCCCGGTGTTTTTGCAGGTGGGGATGCTGTAACAGGTCCCGGTATCGCTATTGAGGCTGTGGCCCAGGGAAAAAGAGCTGCAGATGCAATGCATGACTATCTGCAGGGAAGGCCTATGAGCTTCAAGGAGCCCTTTGTGCTTGGGCAAAAGGACATTGATCATGAACAGTTTGTTGCTTATGAAAAGGCGGAAAGGGTATCTGTACCACAGGAGCCGATAGCGGAACGGATTAGGGATTTTCGTGAGGTCAACCACACCCTTAGTGAGCATGCTGCTCAAAAAGAAGGTGAGCGCTGTTTAGAATGTGGCTGCAAGGCTTACTATGACTGTGAGTTAATCGCTTATGCTGATCTCTATGATGTTGAACCTGAGAGGTTAGGAGGAGCTAAGGTGATGCGGGAACAGCCCGAACAACAGCATCCATTGATCGAGATCAACCCAGACAAGTGTACCCTCTGTGGGTTGTGTGTCCGCATCTGTGATCAGGTGGTAGGGGCTGGTGTATTGGGGCTGGTGCACCGTGGCTTTGAAACTGTGGTCAAGCCGGAGTTTGGACTGCCTCTACAAGAAACAAGCTGTCTGTCCTGTGGAGAGTGTGTGGCAGTTTGCCCGACCGGTGCATTGACCGATCATTATCCAATGCGAAAACAGCTATCCCTTAAGTTGACGGAAAGTCCCTCTCTTTGCTCAGGCTGTAGCCTAGGGTGTGAGCTGGTATACCATACCTATGATGATCTGGTTCTGCGTGCCTTACCAGCCTCCACCGGTTATCTGTGTGAGAAGGGGCGCTACGGACAATTTCAAGCTGTCGAAGATAGGCTGGCTAAACCGATGATACGCTGTGGTGAACAGCTTTGTGAGGCCACTTACCAGGAGGCAATCTCCAGGGCTGCCAGTGAGGCATCTCGGATCAAGGAGAGTTTCGGGGCAGAATCGATAGCTGTTTACATCTCCCCTACTTATACACAGGAGGAAATAAAGGCAGCTGTTCACTTGGGGCGTGATGTTTTGGGAACAGAGCATTTGGTTTCATCTGCAGGAAAATATGCCCAGTATTCGAATGCAGGCCTGAAGCAAATCAAGGAAGCTGACCTAATCCTCATGGTGGGTGCTATGAAAGAATGTGAGGTTGCAGCTTTTTCGGCTCGGGAGATGGCCTGTCAGGGTGTGGACCTGGTAATAATGAGCAATGAACCCACCTTGGCTGATGATGTGGCTACCTTGAAATTAGAATTACAAAGTGGCACAGGATTCAATCCCACACCTGAGGTCAGGCAACTGGCTGCCTTATATACTGCTGCCAGGAAGCCCTTAATTCTGATTGATGGCTTCTCAGTAGCTGAAGAGGACATTAAATTGCTGTCCAATATGGCATTGGGCCTGCAAAAGGTGGATTCGGAGAACAGTATCCTGGTAGTAGAACCAGGAGCCAACGCAGCGGGCATTTGGGAACTGGGAGTCCGAACTGATTTTTCCGAAATCGCTGAAATGGTGAGAAGTGGTGAGTGTCGTGGGCTCTTTGTTTTCGGAGAAGATCCGATTGGACAAGAACTGTTGTCCAGTGCAGAAGCCGAAAAACTAGAACTCCTGCTTGTCACTACACCGGTACTCAATACATTAGCTCAATCGGCCACTGTGGTTCTTCCGGGGAGCACTCCTCTCGAAATAGAAGGGAGTTACCTGATAGCTGGTAAATACGAAAAGTTGAACAAAGTTTGTCCTCCGGCAGAAAGGGACAATTTAGAGCTAATCGATGCCCTTTCCGCGGCTGTGAGTATATAAAGACAAGCACGCTGACCGATAGTGTTAAAAACTATAGAAAATGGAGAACCGCTGTTAGATAGGCGGTTCTCCATTTTTCTTGAGTGGCAAAAGAAATGTCCCTTTGCCATTCTTGCAGGAGAATTCTTCATCACGTTGAACCTATAAATTATGATGAATCAGTACATGGAAAAACTGTACCCAAGGTCACTGATACACCTAACACGTCATTTGCAGGGACTCATCCAGGGAAAGTTATGGCTGAAGATACTCATAAGCATGTTCCTTGGTCTTGTGGTGGGGTTGATTTTATCTCCACACACAGGCCTTGTAAGCCCTAAGGCAGCCGAGGTGTTCGGCAGTTGGCTGGCACTGCCGGGAAACATATTTTTAGGGCTTATTCAGATGATTGTGATCCCTCTGATACTTGCTTCCATTATACGGGGTATGGCTGCCAGTGAGGATCTGGAGCATTTGCGACAACTCGGGCTGAGGCTTGTTTTTTATTTAACCATAACCACCATAGTGGCCATTACTATCGGTATAGGTGTTACTACCGTTCTGCAGCCTGGCCAGTTTATAGACCAATCACTAGTCACATCGGTGGTAGAAACGGCACCAGCTGAAAGCCAGGAAGGTATCACGGAGACACCGGAGCTGGAAGCCTTTCCCGATATCGTAATTAGTCTGTTTCCTGAAAACCCCCTGGGGTCTATGATGAAAGGGGAGATGCTGCAGGTTGTCCTCTTTTCATTAATTATCGGTTTTGCCCTTGTAACTATGGTTTCTAACCATGCCAAACCTTTACTGGAGTTGTTAGGGTCTATACAAGAGGTATGTATGACCGTGGTGCGCTGGGCTATGTACCTGGCTCCTCTGGCTGTTTTTGGATTATTGGCACAGATCACCATCAAGGTAGGGTTTGAAGCTCTGCTGGGTATGGCCGCGTATGTGGGCACTGTCCTTCTGGCACTGCTGCTATTACTCTGTTTCTACCTGTTAATAGTCTTTTTTGTTTCCGGCAAAAGCCCCTTGGCTTTTATGGGAGCGATCCGGGAAGCACAGCTTCTGGCCTTTTCCACCTCCAGTTCCGCAGCAGTGATGCCTCTATCCCTGAAGACGGCTAAAGAAAAGTTAAAGGTACGGCCTTCTATTTCAGAGTTTGTAATCCCCTTAGGGACCACCATCAATATGGATGGTACAGCTCTTTACCAAGGTGCAGCCACAGTGTTTTTAGCTCAGGTTTTCGGGATTGAACTGGGGCTGTCAGCTTTAGTTCTCATTGTGGTCACAACAGTGGCAGCCTCTCTCGGTACTCCGGCTACCCCCGGAGTTGGCATAGTGATTTTATCTTTAGTTCTGGAAAGCGCAGGAATACCCACTGCTGGAATTGCCCTTATTCTTGGCGTAGACAGAATTCTTGATATGAGCCGAACTGTATTGAACGTGACTGGAGACTTCACAGCCTGTCTGGTTATGGACCGTTGGGTAGGGGGAAGTAAAACATTTGAAGAAGAGTTAAGCGAAGAGGAAGAGAGGGAAAAGAAAAGGGCCGAAACAGGAGAAGATGTGATTTATAATGTGGGATAATCAATAATTCTTTGATATCCGATAAAAGTTGAGTAGTACCTAGATCCTTTATTGAAATCTTCGTTTCTTGTTGATCACCATTGCTACGGTTAAGAAGGCTAAAGCAAAGCCAAACTGTATCAACATACTTGATAAAATAGGTTCCAGATTAGCTTCTGCCTCTCTTTTATGAGAGATAATATTTACCAGGAACTGTATACTGGACCCGTAGGTACGGTTCTGTGAGAGGGATAACGCCGCAGAAAGCTACTGTGGCGCTATCCCTCTCGGTTTATGCAAGGTTAGCAGCCACAGGAGCAGTTCCCCTCTTAATTTACTGTAAAACAGTTATTCGGAAGAGCATATGAAAGTTTCTGAGCACTTTTTATAGTTATTGTTTTCTACCGGCACACACCTCCGTGGTATGACATCAAAAGGTCGCATCATGTCATAATCTTCATGTTCTAAGATGTGACAGTGATAGACATACCTTCCTGTATAAGGTCCAAAACGCATGATAATACGTGTTACAAAACCAGGAAGTGCCTGAACAGTATCTTTCCAACCTCTTTCATTTGGAAGAGCTGGCTCAGGTTCACCTGTAAAATGCAACTGCCCTGTAAGATTGAATGCATCTGTATCAAAGGGTATGCGGTCGAGGATCTGGAATTGTATTTGATGAATATGGATCGGATGTACTGCAAGCCCCTGGTTAATAATCCTCCATATTTCAACATCTCCGACAACAGGATTTTCGGTGATTCCATTCATATATTCATGGTTATTTAACAGAAATCTAAGCCGGTTGAAACTATCTCTTGTTACATCGAGGGTCAGATCTCGAATCACCTGCGACCCCAGGAGTGATAGAAGGATTTGGATAAGTAGGAGGAGGATCGTCAATTGTAGAGGGGTAAAACAAGGAACCGTCGTTATAGAATTCCCTGTCCATTATCACTAAAGGCATCTCATAACTTCCTGAAGGAAGATTTAAGGCGCGTTCCTGTTCATTGCGAATGATATAAATCCCGGCAAGTCCAGCATAAACATTTAGGCGAGTGATCCCCACTGCATGGTCATGGTACCAGAGTGTGGTGGGTCGTTGATTATTCGGGTATTTATAAACTTTTTGTATAAAGCGGGGACCACATTTTTCAAAATCCCTGGTAAACCAGGCATCTGGATAGCCATCACTCTCAGGCTCAACTTCTGCTCCATGTAAATGGACAACTGTACGCACCTCTGGCATGTGTTCACCAGATGAGTGCAGAGTGCGGTCAATCGGCAGAAAGTGCTTATCTGGCAGGTTATTTATCCACTTCACATGGGTACATTCTCCCTGTTCAACTTCTATAGTGGGCCCAGGCAATTGTCCTTCATATCCCCATACTTTTGTTTGCGGAAGTTCGCTGTGAAACTGATGAAAAAACTCTTCCATCTTAACTTCATAATAAGTGATATCTTTATATCGTTTTTTAGGTTTTAAAACTCTGGGGGTAGGTAGTGGATCAAGAAAAGGTGTAAGAGACATTATTACCTCTCCTTTCAAAATATAAAGTTAGTTCATCATATGCAGTAAGTGGTAAATTGCTCTTATGTGACAAAGGGTTAGGGGGGATTAGTAAAGTTAGTGTCCAGCTTAGGATGGATAGACAGACGAAGTTGCTTAATACTGATCATTGAAGATTAAACAGTTCATTGATATTCGACAAAGGTTGGGGCTGTCCGGTATTGTCTGACTAACTCTTTTGTCTGTGCTTTATTAGCTATTATCGTTGATACTTTTTCTCTTTTCCTTTAGAATATAAGTAAAAGTTGAATTATCTTGTTCTGCGCGCATCCTTTCTAAAGGTGAATTTTCACGATAAGCATAGTTAATCATCAGTTCTATATATAGTATAATCATAGTTGTATGATGGGGTGTGCAATTTTATGGATCTGCGTAGTTTGAATTATTTCGTGCATGCGGCAAAGTATCTCAATTTCACGCAGGCTGCAAAGGAATGCTATATTTCCCAGACGGCGGTAAGCTTGGCGATCGCAAAACTCGAGGATGAGCTCGGGTTCCTTCTGTTCGAGCGCAACAACCGGGTCATCGGTCTGACCGAGGCTGGAAAGGAATTTTACAATTGGGCGTCGCAGATACTTCAAAGCTATGATAATGCGGTAAAGCGCTGCAAGAATATTGCTTCCGGCTACTCAGGGGACATTGCCATCGCGTTTGCAAGCTTATTCGACGGTCTGTTTTTCATGCCTCAGCTGAAGGTTTTTAATAGGCGATATCCAAATGTGCAGATTAGAACACATACGGTGTCGCCCAATTATATGCAACAAGCCCTCAAATCTAGCGAAATAGACGCTGCTGTGTGCTGGCCCTATGACTTTCTCGCTGATGAAGACCTTACAGTATACGACTTGTGTGATATGAATCTGATCCTTGCCGTCAATTCCCTACATCCGTTTGCTTCTATGGAAAGGATACCTGCGGAACTCATGAAGCACGAGACCTGCTATATGCTGTCTGCCAGCAACCAGCAGCTAACGAAGAAGGACCTGCAAAGCGAGCTGACCCACGCTGGGCTTTCAGAGCTGAATATCTGTGAATGTTCCACTACGGAGGAGGTATTCATGCAGTTGGAGATGAATAACAGCATAGCCCTTGTCCCTGATTATTTCCGCAATTTTACGGACACTCAAATAGTGTACCGTGAAATAGATACCGACAAGAAGCTTGGTGCTGTACTGACCTTTTGCAACCTAAAGAGCAACAAAAATCCCACCCTTGATCTACTCCGTCGCAGTATGCGAAAGCAGAACATATCCGATGCTGACAGGGTTTTCTTCACGGAGAAATAAAATAAAGATATAAAATAAGCCGACCTGTCTACAGATGACCAGCCGACTCTTATTGCAGCAAACCGCCTCCCTGATGCGACTTTCTTCTCTGTCCTCCTCATTCAGTTGCATCGTCGCAGTCCTTAAGCTCTTTTATGACATCCCGAATCGAGATTCCCTGTTCGAGGGCGATCCTGGCTATATCCTCATACTCGGCCTTGCGGCGCACTATCCCGCTGGTTTTGGAGATTTTGACCTGCACAGGGCCGAATCGGGTTTCCTTTGTCTCGATGGAGCGCTGGATACAGCTGCGGGCGCAGGTCTTTCTGCGGACACCCAGTGTCGTGGTGTGACGGAGCATCAACTTTGTGAGCTTTTCTGCATCTTCCGGTCTGGAAATCACAGTTAGCAAGGTTCCGGGTCTGAATTTCTTCATCTGGATGGGGGTTATGAACACATCCAATGCCCCGCTTTTCATCAAAAGTTCGGCGGCGAAGCCAATCTCCTCGCCGGTGCAGTCGTCAAGGTTGCATGAGAGCTCCTCCACGGTCATCACCGGTATGTTGGCCTCTCCAAGGAAGGCGCGCAGGATATTGGCTGCGGGAAATTCCTTTGTGCCCAGTCCGATACCGATCTTTTCGGTGGCCATCAGAGGCATTTGGCCGAATGAGGATGCGAAATATTTCAGAAGCGCCGCTCCTGTCGGCGTGCACAGCTCACCTTGGAAAGTGCCATAGCAGGGAACACCCCGCAGGATTGCGGCCGTTGCCGGCGTCGGTACTGGCAATATTCCGTGGGCGCAGTTCACCATGCCGCTTCCCACATTGATCGGGCTACAGATTATTTTGTTTGCGCCTATTTTTTCCATCAGCATGCAGACGCCAGTGATGTCCACCAGAGCATCCAGCGCCCCGACCTCATGCAGATGTATCTCTTCCACCGGACAGCCGTGGGCCTCGCTCTCAGCCTCGGCGATAAGCTTGTATACTTCCAGCACATCGTTTTTGACCTTCTCGCTTACCGATAGTCCTTTGATGATGCGCCGTATATCTGTTATTGAGGTATGGTGGTGACCATGTTTATGGTCATGGTTGTGATCGTGGTCATGACCAGTGAAAGAGGCGCCACTTTGCAGCACATCCTCGCTTATCTCCTCCTCGCCGCGGATAAATACATGCATGCGGGCACCCCGGATACCGGCGGAGGAAGCATATCCTCTTGAGATCTCGACCTGAGGGAGGTTCAGCGCCCTGAGGTCCTCCACAAATTTTTCCGGTTCAGGCAGTAGTTCTGAGAGGGATGCCATAAGCATGTCACCTGCTGCCCCCATATTGCATTCTAGATACAAGACCTTCATTTGGATCCCTCCATATGATTGATGCGTCCCGCCAGGAAGCCTGCACCGAAACCGTTGTCGATATTGACCACACTGACTCCGCTGGCACAGCTGTTGAGCATGTTCAAAAGGGCCGAAATGCCGCCTAAGCTGGCTCCATAGCCTACGCTGGTAGGGACCGCGATTACCGGCGCGTCCACAAGGCCCCCTACGACGCTTGGCAGGGCGCCCTCCATCCCAGCGACCGCGATGATCACACGAGCACCCATAATAACATCCAGCTTTGCCAGGAGGCGGTATAGTCCGGCTACGCCTACATCATAGATCCGCTCGACCCGGTTGCCAAGCGCCTCGGCGGTGAGGGCTGCCTCTTCGCTTACGGGCTGGTCGCCGGTCCCTCCGGATACGACGGCGATATAACCGTCTCCGGTGTCTTTGAACTCCCTGTTGACGATGCCGACCTTTGATAGGGGATCATAGAACAGATCGAGGCTTTTTCCAACGAGCTCTGCGGCCTCAGGCTTCATCCTGGTGATCAAAATGTTTTTATCCCCGTGGGCATCCATGGCCTGTGCTATCTTTAGTATCTGGTCAGCTGTCTTTGCAGCACCATAGATGACCTCCTGTGCACCTTGACGCAGGGCTCGGTGGTGGTCAATTTTTGCAAACCCGATATCCCCCTCAAAGGGCTGTATCTTAAGCTTGCATTTGGCCTCCTGCGGGGTCATCGTTCCGGCTTGGACCGCCTGTAGAATTTTCATTGTCTCCATATCAGTATTTTCCTCCTCACGAGTCTCAGCTTCCAAAATTTCTAGGGGGCTGTGCATAATCCTTCAGTAGACAGGTTAGTTGTTAGGTAACAAGGAGCGCTCTGCAGCGCTCCTTGTCATTCACAAACCATTATCAAATTAGATCTCTACCTGCTTATCCTTCTGGATATTGGCCTCAGGATTATAGGACTCAATTTCAGCCTCTACATAGTCATGCAGGTATTTGCTTATGGGCAGATTTTGGGGACAGACCTTCTCGCACCTTTTACAGTCTTTACATGCAGAGGCAGGGCCGTGGCCTTGCTCGATATAGCTCAAGTAATAGAATGCCTGAGTCATAACATCGTTCTCGGAACTGCTCTTCTGGAGCCTCTTCCAGTCATTGTAAAGAGCGAAGTAATCGGGGATGGCGATCTTTTGCGGGCATTCGTCAACACAATATCTGCAGTATGTACAGGCGATAGCAGTATTGCTGTTGATGATTTCGACCACCTTGTCGATGATCTTATATTCCTCTTCATTAAGGGGAACGAAGTTCTCGAAGGTCTTCATATTGTCATCAAGAAACTCCATTTTGGGCATGCCTGCCAGCACTACGCGAACGCCGGGTAGGCTCCCCACATACCTGTACGCCCAGGATGCGATGGATGCATCAGGGTTATACTCCTTCATGAGTTTCTTTGCTTCATCGGGGATCTCGGCCAGTGTGCCTCCCTTGCAAGCTTCCATAACGACGATGGGTTTGTCATGCTTTATTGCGACCTCGTAGATCTCCTTAGAGCGGATCGCCGGGTTGACCCAGTCGATGTAGTTCAGCTGCAAAACAACGAAGTTGATCTCCGGATGCTCAGTCAGAATCATATCGAGGAACTCTGGAGAGTCATGCAGTGAGACGCCGAATTCTCTGAATTTCCCTTCTGCTCTTTTTTTCTTGAGGAATTCGAATGTATCCCATTTTTTGCAGTTTTCATAAGACTCTTTGCCGATGCTGTGGATAAGATAGAAGTCGAAGTAGTCAACCTGACATTTTTTGAGCTGTTCTTCAAAGATTCGCTCCATGTCTTCTTTCTTCTTCATGAACTTAATTGGCATCTTGGTGGAAAGCAGAAAAGAGTCTCTCGGATATCTAGCTACCAGTGACTTGCCGAGAGCTGTTTCCGAGAGCTGACCGTGATAGATATATGAAGTATCAAAATAGTTGTAGCCTTGGGCCATAAATTTGTCTATCATCTTATCGAGGGTCTCGTAGTCTATGGACATCTGATTGTTGGGATCCAAAAGCGGTAAGCGTAGTCCGCCGAATCCGAATCTTTTACCAAAATCAATCGTCATTGTATTTACCTCCTAAATTGTTCGGGCATAAACACATCAGCCGTCCTTCGGAGCGAACAGCCAGGTTTATACACATCTCAAGGGAAACGTAAGTAAATACAGTATCTGACTTATCCAACTATAAATATTTTAAATAGGATTTCAATCCAAAGTCAATGGACCTTTGCTCGCTATTGCCAAATCGCTTAACGCCGCATAGTGCTAAAAGTATTGCTTATAGTAAAAAATAGGTGGTTTACAAGGAGTGATATCGCCACAGCCGGACTGCTTTGACCAGATAATGATTATAATGGAAAATGAAGGGGGATATTGCCAAATCATTGCTAAATATTGCGTATCAGGTAAATTTCTAGCATTTCGGTTGATTCGATTTTGATATCAAAGGCTCCCCAATGATTCACTTTACTTATCATCCTTGCCGCGATATTATCCCCCAAAAAATTAATATTTCCCTGGTATAACGCGGCTTTTTCTTTGTTTATTTATCAAAATCCAAGCTTTTTTCGAAGCATTTTAGCCCATTGTCTTTCTAAGAGAATAATGTTATTCTTCTCAGGAAATCCACAATACTGTTACCACCGTCGGAGCGGGGGTGCCGGTTATGGTTCGGGATTTCAACGAGTATCCGACTTATCCACTCTTAAAGTTTTCCTGATTTTGTGTTTATGTATTTCCAGAAAGATTTAGAAAGATTTAGAATGTTTTAGGAAAGATTCGGAAAGAGAGGAATCTTAAAAATGAATAATCAAGTATCAGGACGGGCATTGCTAATAACCGCTTTTTTCACATTGTTTATGGCAGTCATGACCTTTAATTTGCTTGTCTTTCCCGCCTGCGCAGTCGATACCATGGATGCTTACGGCATAGGACAAGCGGGGCTCACAACCCTTGCCTCTGTTACCTCGGTGGTCGGACTGTTCGGTGGCATCATTTTTGGTCCTTTGCTGGACCGTTTCGGTTCCCGTAAGACGATTATGATCGCCATGCTGATCGGTATCGTGCTCTTCTTTGTTCGTGCCTTTGTTGCCAGTTATACTCTTGTAGTCGTCTTGACCTTCCTCGCATCTTTTTTCGTCGGTGTCTGTCAAGTCGCTGCTGCGAAGGTGCTTGACACATGGTTTACCAAAGATAAGGTTTCTGTCGCTTTCGCATTCCAGGCAGGTGGCGCCGGCTTTGGTTCTGCTACCGTGTTTGTCGTGGGCGCTGCAATCGGACTCCATAATTCCCTGTTGTTAGTGGCGTTCGCTTACATAGTGCTGTGGGTCGCTTGGATTATCATTGGCAAGGACGGACCTGTCGCTGTCAGTGCAGAAGCGCCTCCAAAGGGAGGTACCGCCAAAGTCTACAAAAGCTCCTATTTATGGCTGCTATCTATTGCCGCTTCTTGTGCAGTCGGCGCAACATTGCTCGTCAATACTTACGTCATTAACGCATTTGTTTCCAAGGGATTGGATCCTGCCGGTGCCGCGATGATGGGCACGGTCATTAACCTGTCGCTTCTTGTGGGCGGTTACTTCGGGACCTTCCTTATGGGAGTTATTAAGAGATACAATGTCGTTACCTTTATTTGTTTTGCTGGCGGTGCCTTGGGCTATCTGCTCAGCTGGTTTACACCACTTGGCATTAACACCTGGATATTTATGGTGATCGGTGGGCTGATTCAGGGCGGCGCTATCGGTGCTTGTTCTAGCCGTACCCCTCTTGTCCCACTTACCGGACAGTTCCCGCAGGAATATATTGGCACAGCAGCAGGAGCGCTTGAGACCATTAAGAGCCTTCTGACTTTTGTATTTCCTATTGTCATTGCCAATCTGTTTCAAACGAACTACAACGCCATTTTCATCACTTTTGCCGTGGTGGGTGTTATCGGCATTATAACCGGCGCTCTTATGGTGCCTGAGCTGGGTCCCAAGGGCAAGCTTCAGATGGAGGCTGCTGCAAAAAATCAATAATATCGCTTTTCTGGCGTTCGCCAAAAGAATTAATTAAATCAAAGGAGGATATTTACCATGCAAGATATGCTGAAAGACCAGGTTGCTATCGTTACCGGCGGTGCATCCGGAATGGGGGAAGCCACCGCTAAGCTTTACGCAAAAGAAGGAGCAAAGGTCGTTATCGCTGATTTTAACCCCGAGACCGCTCAGAAGGTTGTCGATGATATTATTGCAGACGGCGGCGTCGCCCGTTTCTATCATCCTATGGATGCCTCCGACCGTGCACAGGTCGAGTCCATTGTAGAAAAGACCATCGAGGAGTTCGGTCGCGTGGACATTCTCGCCGCATACGCAGGTAAGACCTTTGACGGCGATCCCAATATGACACAACAGGAGTGTTTGGAAAAAACCACCGCTGTCAACCAGTGGGGAGTGTATTACAGTTGCTTCGCAGTTGTCCCTCAGATGAAGAAACAGAAGAGCGGCAAGATCATCATCTGCTCCTCCAACGGTGCGTTCAACCCCACCGCTCCCGCTTATGAGTATCATATGGCAAAAGGCGCCTGCGAATCGCTGACCGTCAACCTTGCCATGGATCTTGCAAGGTTTGGTATTCGTGTCAATTGCATAAAACCCGGACCAATCATCACTCCATTTTGGGATGAACTAATGGAAGCCGGAGATGAGCGTACCAAGATGCTCCAAGGCATTGCGGACATCGAGGTTCCTCTGGGACGCCTCGGTACAGCCGATGATATCGCAGGGCCAGCTCTATTCTTTGCATCAGAGCTCTCCAGCTATGTCACCGGGCTTTGCTTGTATGTGGCAGGCGGCATGGGTTATGTCTATGCTTACGCCCAGTCATCCATTGCACATGCGGGAACAGGCCGCAAAGACATCTAATTTTGTTGATTTTTCGCTTATCCTAATCCCATGGAAAAGCAGGGAGAAGTTCGTTCTCCTCTCCCTGCTTTTTGTGAATATTTTCTTGCTCAGTAGAATTATTAGCTCATTTTTCATAGGTCGATAGGACCATCGGGTGGCACTCTCGCTTTTGCAGGCCGTGCCATAACCGTACAGAAAGGAGGAAATATCAAATGGATCCAAAGGTAAAACCGACAGGCAAGCGCTGGGCAGTACTTTTTGTCATATTCATTGGTTGTGTAGTTGGTTCCTTCTCGCAGTTTGTGACAACAGCCTTCGGCGGATATCTGATGGATGATATCGGTCTGAGCACATCGCAATTTGGCGCCATCACCATGTGTCCCATGCTAACGGGCATAATCTTTTCCATTTTTGCTGGCACCATCGCTGATAAAAAAGGTGTCCGCTTTTCGGTATTCGTTGCCGGCATTATCGGAATCATCGGTGCT
The DNA here is from genome assembly GCA_050949745.1 of Syntrophaceticus sp. Taxonomy (GTDB): domain Bacteria; phylum Bacillota; class DSM-12270; order Thermacetogeniales; family Thermacetogeniaceae; genus Syntrophaceticus. The sequence continues at coordinate 169,885 of JBMNGF010000018.1, forward strand.
GCACTCAGGATCATATCCATGAACTATGGGATGCTGATGATTTCCAGCTTTTTGCTCGGCTTTCTTCCGGTATTCATCTCTTCTAACTCTGCGAAACTCATATCCGAATGGTTTCCGAAAAAAGAGATCAGTATTGCAATGGGCATATTCATGGCCGGCGGTGGCGCAGGTAACGCTATTGCTCAGGCGATCACCGCATACTTTGGGACTTTCCACAATGCATGTGTAGTGACCCTTATCATGATGGTCATAGCGTATGTCCTGTTTTTGGTCGTTGCTTCTGATCGTCCCGAAGGCGCCACTCCGCCTCCCGCGGACGTGCCTATCTCACAGACCATTGGCAACGTGCTGAGGCTCAAGCATATATGGATTATCGGCCTTACTATGATCTGCTTCATGGTCGGCAATATGACCGTCTCCATTTACCTCACTACGGCGCTTACTACCAGAGGTATCCCAGTGACCACGGCAGGTTTTGTTACATCTGCATTTGCCACTGGCATCATGATCGGCACTATTTTCGGTGGCGCGGTGATACTCAAGATAGGCAAGGGCAAGTTCCGTATTCCTTCTCTGTTCGTCGGTATCATAGGTGGTATCTGCATATATGTGGGATGGACCTTTGCTTCCCCTGCCATATCGGCAGTTCTTATGTTTATCGGTGCCTTGTGCTGTGGCGCGTTGGTGCCGGTGAGTATGTCGGCGATGGTCTACATTCCCGGCATGAAGCCCGAATACATGGGCGCCGCTGGCGGCTATGCGAACATGATGCGCTTTCTCGCTGCCTTTGTGTTCCCCTCTTACATCATAGCGCCTATAGCGGGCAACAACTTCAATGTCTTCATGATATTTGCAGCTGTTGCAGTCGTTCTTTTCGGTGTATTTACAATGGGGCTTCCCGAGGTACTCGAAAAGCAGCCTGACCCGGTAAGCTGATTTATCCCGGGGTATGCATTGGGATGGTTTTTGCTGCATTTTTGGAAGAAAAATAGTCTCGTTACTTCCCAGTGCCAGTTGCTGTTAATGTGGCAAGGGAAAGGTCCCTCCGCCACCTCTCGCACCTGCCCGCAAGGGCGGGTGGAGGCAGCGCCGTATTTAATAAATAACCGCCGGTTGAAAAAAGACTCGGCGGTTATCTGTTTATGCAAGGGTGACGATTTATTACCCCACTTATACAGTAAACTACAGGGGTAATATAGGTGGGATGTTATTGATTTTGTAGATAACAATGCAATGTTTCCTGTAAACTTCTGATCAGCTGTTCTCTTAGCCAGGCGGGTTCAAGCACTTCCACCTCATTGCCCCAACTCATTAGCCAGGGGATCATCTCCTGTGCCCCGGTCAACCGGTAGGTGACCTCAAGCCTTCCGTCGGAGAGTTCATATACGCCCTGGCTTTCATGAAAAAGATTGTGCCTGAAGCGCTCCGCCGTTCCGGCACAGACATGGATGCGCACTGTTTCCAGCTCTCCAGCTTGATCATCAGTCCAGGTGCCCCAAATATCTTGATAAGCCTCCTTTAGTGAAAACCCGGGAGGCATGCGGTAAACGCTGTTTTCAATCACTGTAAGCTTTCTGATGTTCAGCAGCAAAAACACACGCCTTTGCTTCCGCTGTGTACACAATCCAGTGAGGTACCAATTGTTGAGACGGCACAAGAGTCCATGAGGCTCCACCACCCGATCGGTGATAGCCCCATCATAGGTTCGCAGATAGCTGATTCTAACTTTTTTCTTCTCCCCGATAGCACGCAAAATCTCTCGAATCATGGTTTCGCTTTTCGCAGGATCAGCAGGAAAGGCATTGGAAACATGGACAACATGTTCCAGTTTGCTTAAAATGCTTGCAAAGTTACTCAAACCGGAAAGTGAATTGCGAAAGATGCTCTGCATAGCCGCTTCGATGCTGCTTCTCATCGCTCCTCGCAGCTGAGGATACATGCCCAGCAGCATCATGGTGGTATCATCGTTGCCAGCCAGCAGCTCACTCTTTTTGCCACAATAAATATAGTGTGTTTTCCGGCCGCGCCTTTTACTGACAATAGTTTTCTCACCGATAACAGCCTCATCTGTATCGTCTTTACCCAGGTCTTCTTCTCCAGGCTCCGGTTTTTCTCCATAGCATAAGGGATCAAAAAAAAGATTCAATCGTCTTATATAACGATAGATGGTTCTTACAGAAGGCCGCCGGTCGTTAATTTCCTCATAAGCGTTCTGCAGATCCTCCAGGGTGGCACCTCCTGAAGGGGTTTTCTCAATAACTGTGATCAGTATTTTCACCATCGTTTCCGGTTGAGTGCCGGTGTGGGGATAGCAGGTCAATGCAGATAACCCCCTTCTCTATCGGAATTGGGTTGTTGACATTAATTAAACTCCACATTGTGTTACATACGACACAATAGCAAGAATATCCTTCTATAAATGCGTATTAACAACACAAAGATCTGTGCTTATTGGGGATCTTTGTTTAAAAAAAAACCACCCTAATTTGTCACATAGTAGGGTGATAAAGCAAAATGTTTAGTCAAGTTTAAAAATTGCCTGTCCGAAGCCTAATATGTTAGGTTCGAAAATTAATTCTAACCCTGTTGCATCAATAGGAACCTCGAAGGCAACTTCTCCTCTCATTTTCCTCCCAGGCCCTAATTCACCATCAAGACTCGGCTTAGAACTGTCAGTAATTGTTGTGTTATAGTTATATCCTTCACTGTCAACCATCTTAAACATCATCAATGAACTGATGCCTTGCGATTCATCGCTCAAATTTTCTATTGTGCAGTCAGTTATTTTATATACATGTCCGGCTGCAGGCTTTATAAATTCACTGCCCTGCGAATCATTTACAGAATTTACTGTGATTACTAGCTCGCCCATTTCAACTCTTTCTCCAATTTTGAATGTTTGTTGCTGTTTTGTCTCTGTCGGCTCTGTAGTTGCTTTTTTCGGTTCTGTTGTTTCACCGCAGCCGCATAAAATAATTGTGAACATAATACAAAGAGCTAACAGCAAAGAAATTTTATGATGTTGCATCTATTGTCACCTCCTTTCTTTCTGCTTATCTCAATTTTTATAGGCAAAGTTTACAAACACTTGACCTATTTCCCTGATCCAGAGTCTAAATTTTCATTGCTCTTATAAAACCCTAGTGCCGGGGAATTTCCGGCTGTGAGCCGAAGTATCCCCGGTAGGATAGCTATCCTGGTTTACCTAGGCACTAGGGAGAGGGAGCTAAAGGGTCCTTTTTCACCGGATCTTTTGGTTTGCGGGCGCCAAAGTAATTCATTACAGCAAGTACGAGGCATAGGACAGCCCAAACTTTCATATCTGGGAACTCATTTATTGCTTCAATTCCAGCAAACAATGCGGCTATGATGCAGATAACCAGAGATACCTTAGGGAGCTGAAACGAAAATGCACCGCTGATTAATAGCAAAAAACCGACTAACATGCCTACTGCACCGATTGTGGAATCTGGGTCGACAATGCTTCCTAAGCCTGCTACTGCGCAACTTTGGAACAAGACTGCAAAACCGAGCATTAAAGAGATAATGCCAGATGCGATTCTCAAACGATCACCTCCTTTTGGCAATTAATAATTATCAATTAATAATGGCTTATGGGTGTTTGATGACTTGGAGGACTTTTCTTAATGTATCTTCTGGATTTCAGTTGGCATGATTAAGGGTGAAGCATCGCAAAAATTGAAGGTTGGTAAATCTAGCGACGATCCAGTTAATTCTTTGTTATAAATAACAGCTTTCTTTAGATAAAAAAACACCTTAAAAGAAATGATAACAAATTGCTATGACAGCATAGTGTCACATACATGCAGTTATCTTAGTTTTTGTGTCAACCACTCTTCCTGTAAGTAGCATGCCAGCAATTTTTGATCTCTACTGGCTGGTGGCAAATCAGTTGTCCATACCGGACCTACAAGCTGAGACAGAAAAAATAAAGGATTGTCTAAGGTCCTTACCAAACAATCCCAAACATCGCTGGACAGATGACAAAATCATGGATCGATATGGTCAATATTGTCATATGGCACATCTGAAACGGAGAGGAGCTTTATCAGATGGGTATAAACTTGGGATCTGTATACACTGTCCTATTGATTGACGAAATTAATCTCAGGGATTTAGTTGGGGGGCGAAAAGAAACTGCTTTTCGCCCCCCAATATTAGTTAATTCTCATCTGGCAATACGCATATTCAAGCCTTAAACCGCTTCCTACTGGTATACCGTCATCAGCAATATGGATTGTTGAATCCCTACCATTTGCATTCAAAAACCCTGCATTGGTTTCATCCTTGGCCCTCCCAACAGAAGAATTGGTCAGGCTTTAGCGGTGAGCAGAACGCTATCATTGTTCAGTGCAGTGCCGCTGTTCTTTTCGAATAAACTCATTAGATCCAGCACACTCATACATCTACGCTCATTACCATTGATATCCAGCACAATCTGTCCTTCATGCATCATCACTGTACGTGTCCCTGTAGCCAGGGCCTGTTCCAGGTTGTGGGTGACCATAATAGCGGTCAGCTGCTGTTCTTCAATGATCTGGCAAGTGAGGTCCATGACTATTTCAGCTGTACGTGGGTCCAAGGATGCGATATGCTCATCAAGCAGCAGCAGCTGAGGCTTCCTCAAGGTTGCCATCAGGAGTGTCAGAGCCTGCCTCTGGCCCCCTGATAGAAGCCCGACCTTGGTTGTAAGGCGATCTTCCAGGCCCAGCCCGAAGCCTGCTAGCTGCTCCTGGAAAAAGGAACGCTCCTGAAAGCGGATTGCCTTCCTCAGCCTTCTGCGCTGTCCGCGTTTCCAGGCCAGCACCAGGTTTTCCTCTACGGTCATATGGGCTGCGGTGCCTGTCAATGGATTTTGAAAAACACGCCCTATCATGGCTGCACGCTCATGTTCCAGCAGGTGGGTTATTTCAACACCATCCAGGATTATTGCCCCATCATCCAGGGTGAACATGCCGGCGACAGCATTTAACAGTGTGGATTTCCCTGCCCCATTACTTCCCACCATGGTGACAAAATCACCACGGTTCAGTGAAAGAGAAACATTGTCCAAGGCAAGCTTTTCATTAACAGTATTTTTATCAAACACCTTACAGATGTTTATCAGCTCAAGCATTGGGGATCCCTCTTTTCCGGCTGTTTTTTGTTAATCCCAGCCAATTTCTTACCTGTGGTGAAGCCAGGGCTATCACCACAATCAAAGCTGTCAGCAGTTTAAAATCTGTTGGGGCCAGCCCCAATCGTAGCACCAGAGCAAGGACAGCCCTGTAAATAATTGAGCCGCACACCACAGCTATAATGTGCTGCAGCAGGGTGCGTTTGCCGAAAATGGCTTCGCCGATAATCACCGATGCTAGTCCGGCTACAATCATTCCGATTCCCATTCCGGCATCAGCAAACTGCTGGTTCTGCGCCACCAAAGCTCCGCCAAAAGCAACCATTCCATTGGAAATGGCCAGACCCAGGAGTTTCATCCGGTTTGTATTGACTCCCTGGGCGCGTATCATCTGTTCATTATCCCCGGTAGCTTGGAGTGCTAAGCCGACCTCAGTTTTCAAGAAGAAGTGCAATCCGGCAACTACCAGCACTACGATGAACAGTCCCAGCAGAGAAGGGCCGTAAATATTATCTAGAGGCTGCCAGGTATTAAAATCGGTGATTACAGTATCTGTCCTGAGCAGCGGCACATTTGCCCGTCCTAAAATGCGCAGATTGATTGAATAAAGGCCGGTCATAGTTAAAATTCCGGAGAGCAGGGGGGTAATCTTAAAAACCGTATGCAGCAATCCTGTAATTAACCCTGCTAGCAGCCCCCCAACAATAGCTGCCAGTGTAGCCAGCCAGGGGCTGCCGCCAGCAAAAATAATGCTGGCGGCAATTGCTCCTCCGGTTGTAAAACTTCCATCAACAGTTAAATCGGCGTAATTAAGCACACGAAAGGTGAGATAAACACCCAACGCCATTAAAGCGAATAGAAGTCCTTGTTCCAGTGTGCCAGCCAGTGCATAAAGCAATTTCCCCACTCCGTTCTGATATTTTTATTATGTCAGCTGTCAAATAGATTACTTATTTCAACACCGTTGCCAATAGTCTAAAGCGTCAGGCGCTATCAGCTGAGTTCTCCTAGGCAGCCGATTATTCAATGATTTTATCTGCCTGCTTTCTTATATCTTCAGGTATGGTGACCTTCATGTCCAGGGATGCTTTCATATTAAGCACTAACTCCATATCCCTCTGTGATTCCACAGCCATATCCTGGGGGTTTTCTCCCTTCAGTATTCTAAGTGCCATTTCAGCTGTCTGTTTGCCCAGTTTCTCATAGTTAATGCCTATGGTAGCTATAGCACCCCGCTCAACCATTCCTGCTTCTCCCGCAATAACAGGTAGAGCATTGGTCTTGGCAACCTTGATTACCGATTCCACCGATGATGACACAGTATTATCGGTAGGAAGATAAATGGCATCGACTCTCCCCACCAGAGACTGTGTCGCCTGCATCACTTCACTGGTATTGGAAACAGTTGCTTCGACAACCTCAAGCCCCATTTTTAAAGCTGCCTCCTTCACCATATCCACCTGTACTACAGAATTGACCTCACCGGCATTGTAAACAACACCTATCCTTTTTCCTTCTGGGGCCAGTATTTGCGATAGTTCAATCTGCTCAGCCACAGGATTCATGTCATTGGTACCAGTCACATTGGTTCCCGGTTTTTCGTTGGAATCAACCAGTTGGGCAGCAACCGGATCTGTAACAGCGGTGAATAGAATCGGTATCTCTGTTGTTTCCGCTGCCACTGCCTGAGCTGAATCGGTGGCAATTGCCAGAATCAGATCACACTCGCTAGCCACTAAATCTTTAGCAATGGTTTTCAAAACAGTGCGATCACCCTGGGCATTTCCGAAATTAACATCCAAATTATCCCCTTCCATGTAACCATTGGCTGCCATAACATCCAGGAATCCCTGGCGGGCGGCATCCAGTGCAGGGTGGTCTGCAACCTGGATAATACCCAACTTTACCTGATCTGCTTCTCCTGTGTCCTGCCCTGCTGTATTACTGGAGACTCCCCCACAGCCAGTTATAACCGTCAGCAGCAGCAATAACACCATTCCCAATACAAACAACTTCCTCATGTTTTTCCCTCCTCATCGGATTACAGGAATCCGGGCAGCCAACTAGACAAAAAAAGACACCCCAAGCCGGAGTGTCAGTTATGCAATATACAAGACGCTCCTACCGTCCGGCCGTGCTACCACGCGTAATTATAATTTCAAATCCCTGCCATCCTACTGTTCTACAATTATTATATTAGCAACTGCCTACTGGTAAGTCAACCAAGAAAATTGCAGGAATAAAGACAAAGGTTCTATTTGCCGAAGCTACTAAAAATACACGCCACCAGTAAGCTTGCCAGCTACATATAATCGCATATTAAAACATATGGATAGGACAAAATGTGACTGTTTTTGATAAAATAACTGAATATTCGAGCCGTTGGTTGACAATTATGCATGGTTGTATATAATTACAATTGATATATCTTCACATACTTTATTTATTTCCTTTTGTTTATATGTAATAGTATATTGTGCTTTTTGGGATGTTGTGCATCAGAAGAAAGAGTGCAGTAGCCGTTTGCATTGGTCAAAGTAAATGACAACATTATGGAGGAGGAAAAAATGGAGGAAGTAAAAAAGGGGATCTCACGTAGGAATTTTCTCAAAGGGGTTGCTGTTGGGGCTGCCGGTTTAGCTGCAACGGGAACCTTGGCCGGTTGTGGTGAAGGAACTAGTGAGGAACCTACAGGGGAAACACCGAATGGTGCTGATGAACAAGCAAAGCTTAGTTTTGAAGTTGCCCCTGATCCAATTCCCGAGGGAGATATCAAGGAGACAATAACAACAGATGTTGTGGTTTGCGGCGCTGGGTTAGCCGGGGCATGTGCTGCCGTGGTCGCTGCTCAAAAGGGAGCTAAAGTGGTTTTACTTGAAAAGGGGCCAACTATTAGCTTGCGCGGGATAGACTATGCCGCTATTGGTAGTAAGATGCAGAAATCCATTGGGGCTGATGTGGATAAAGCGGCAGCTGTACATGAAATAATGAGATGGGGAGGCTATAAAGCTGACCAGCGTGTAGTATCTGTCTGGGCTGAGCGCAGTGGTGAAGCATCCGATTGGCTGGTGGAAATGGCGGAAAAGGTCGGGCAAACTGTCGAGTCTGTGCCAATAGAAGAGCAAATAGTTCCCAATTCAACAATTCCATACTATACGACACAGTCTTTTGCTCTCTCTCCCAGTGAGGAGGCTCTTGCTGCTGCAGCTCAAGGAGTGTCGCCAAAGCAGGCTGCTATGAGATACACATTGGAGACGAACGCCAAGGAAGCTGGGGTAGATATCAGATACAATACACCTGCTGAACAGCTTATTAAAGAGGATGGAAGAGTCACCGGAGTTATTGCTAAGAGTGAGGATGGCTCATATATTCGTTTTAATGCTGAAAAAGGTGTGATTCTTAGTACTGGTGACTACGGACATGATCCTGAGATGTTGAAGCATTACATTCCTTCTACTGAAAATATCTATGGTATTACATTTCCAGATGAGTACAATACAGGTGATGGCCATAAAATGGGCCTGTGGGTTGGGGCGGCTATGGATGAAGGACCACATGCCCCGATGTATTTCGACCAGGGTCTGGAAGGTCTGCCCCCTGGCTATAAACCAGTTCCTCTCACCCGTCAGCCGTGGTTGGGCGTGAACATGCTTGGGGAGCGTTTCGCAAATGAAAATTTACCATATGGTTATGTTAGTAGATCATTACTGCGGCAGCCAGGTCATATGAAATGGGTTATCTGGGATGCCAAGTGGCCGGAAGAGGGTCCGAAGTTCGGTATGACCGCTTGTAAAAATATGAGATCACCTATGCATAATCCTGAGGAAATCGAAGAACTCATTGAAAAGGGAATTATTAAAACTGCCGATACTATTGAAGAGTTAGCAGAAAAGATAGATGTGCCTGTCGAGACCTTTAAGGCAACTGTGGAAAGATACAACGAACTGGCGAAGCTGGGAGAGGATCTAGACTTCGGCAAACACGGCGACATTCTAACGACCGTAGAAAAAGCGCCGTTTTATGCAGTAAAATTGGGTGTGACCTTATTAGTAACCCTGGGTGGTCTGAAAGTTACCGAAAAAATGCAGGTATTGGATACGAATAACGAAGTTATTCCGGGATTATATGCGGCTGGAAATACGTCTGGGTGCTTCTTCCATAATGACTATCCCAATATTATGCCTGGTTTGAGCCATGGTCGCAGCTTAACTACAGGTTGGGTTGCTGGGCAAAGTGCTGTTGAAGGATAGCTTTTAGAATAACTGCGCTGATTTTGCACAAAGTTGAAGAATGAACTATAGATGCACCATGACTTATCTGGTGCATCTTTTTATTGTCAGTGTGGCATGGGGGCCTTTCGTTTGCCACATGAATTTGCGAATGGTGGCATGGGGACGTTTCGTTTGCCACATCACTTAACTGCCGAATCCTCCATAATACCGATAAAAAGGGGCATTTCTGTTTGAAGATCCTGCAAAATCGTCATGAATGGTATAATATTAGCAAAGTTAATTATGCTGTTGAGTGGGCTATATTTATTACCTGCGTTGCACCGAATTAAAACAAATATATTTAAGAAAACAAGACGGAGGTTAATGTAGAATACAGTAAAAGTTGTCTGTTAGTGGCTGCCTGCATGTTTTAATTAATGGAGGGAGAGCACATTGAACAAATTACACAGCATATCTTTGTTAGAGGATGCAAACTTTTTGTTGTCTGTGATGGATGCTTCTTCAGATGGTATTCTGATTTCTGATGACCAAGGTAATGTTTTATATGTAAACAGTGCCTATGAGTCCATTACAGGATTAACAAGGGAGCAGATGGTAGGGAATAATCTTCGTAAACTACGTGATGAAGATAAACTTTTCAACATTGCTGTATCATTAGTTGTATTGGAGCAAAAAAAACCTGCTTCCATTATCCATGAGTATATTACTGGCAAAAAGGCTTTGACCACTGGGTGTCCAATTTACGATGAAGATGAACAGGTGATTGTCGGGGTGCTAAGTAATACTAGAGACATTTCAGGGCTGATCAATTTAAGGAATGAATTAGAGGTGAACAAAAAACTTCTTCAGAAATACTCTAATGAATTGCAGCAGCTACGTCAGCATCATCTGCAACAGTATGAAAACTTTATCTATAAGAGCAAAACCATGGCAGAGATGCTGCAGTTGGCGTTAAAGGTAGCGCAGTTTGACAGCTCTGTGTTAATTTTGGGGGAGTCTGGTGTTGGAAAAGAACTTTTAGCAAAATTCATTCATGAGCAAAGTCCCAGAGCTGAAGGCCCTTATATTAGAGTCAATTGTGCCGCAATTCCTACAGAGCTTTTTGAATCGGAATTGTTTGGTTACGAACAAGGTTCTTTTACAGGGGCAAGCTCAGAAGGTAAACCTGGAATGTTTGAGCTGGCAAACGAAGGGACGATTTTGCTTGATGAGATTGGTGAACTACCTTTAACAGTTCAATCCAAACTGCTCAGAGTACTTCAAGAAAAGGAAGTGCTCCGATTAGGTGCTCAGAAGCCAACCAAACTAAATGTCCGAGTGTTGACAGCTACAAACGAAGATCTTGCTCTAGAGGTCAAAAAGGGTAACTTTAGAGAGGATCTTTTTTTTAGATTAAATGTTGTGCCTATTACCATTCCCCCTCTAAGAGAAAGAAGAGAAGATATTCCCGAGTTGATTCGCTACTTTATCGAGAAGCTTAATAAACGTTATAAAAAGAATGTATTTGTTTCTCTAGAAGCGATGGAGATCATGACTAGTTACTCCTGGCCTGGCAATGTTAGAGAACTGGAAAATCTGATCGAGTATTTATTTATCATTAATACTGGCGATGAAATTGATATGGAGAACCTTCCTGCCAAAATCGTAGCTGACCATGTTTTATCCACGCATGATTTACCAGAGGCCGAACAAACAGGAAAACTGAATTATCTATTGGAACGGTTCGAAAAAGATATACTCCTCTCTGCGATCAAAATCTATCCATCTATCAGGAAGGCAGCATATGCTTTAGGTATTAATCCGTCAACATTATCAAGAAAGTTAAAAAAATATGGTGTTAAACAACAGGTATGTGAAGGCAATATTATGAAAACTGATGCAAAGGTGCAACAGGACTAGAAGTTGTTGCAAATCTGTCAGGTGGTATTATGCCAGACGAAAAGCCAGATTAACAAACTGCTGTTGTTTGCAAGCAACACAAAATTCCTAAGATTCCACCCAAAACCGGCAACCAGGCTAATAGGATGTTGGCACGGTTATTGCTTCTTATATAGTTACAATTAACGGCCGTTTATTGTAAAACTCGGAAAAGGAAGGGTGGATATCAATGGCAGAGAAGTGGGAAAAAACAGAAAATTGGAACAATTATACGGATTCTGGTGGACAGTATGCTTTTGATGAGGAAATGTTAAATAGAGCCTTTGAGGAAGCCAAGAGGATCTACAAAGAAAGAGGCTTCCAAAGAAGAATGGGTTATGGAAAAGCCCCTGCTGTAACTACAGTGGATATGGCAAAGGCCTGGATGTCGGATGGACACCCCTTTACATGTGAAAATAATGAAGAGGTTTGTGCCAATGCCCTTAAGGTATTGGAAGCGGCAAGAAAATCAGGAGTACCTATTTTTCATACAACTACCGGATACACTGGAAAAAGACAACTAGATTTATGCAGATGGGATGAGAAAATCCCAATGCGTACATTAGATATTAACTCTGAATGGATGGAAATTGACCCCAAACTAAAACCCCAACCAGAAGAACCCGTTATTCATAAGAAATACGCCAGCAATTTCTTCGGTACCCATTTAGCTGAAACCCTATACTATTTGGGAGTAGATACGGTCATAGTAATGGGCGCCACTTCCTGCGCATGTGTTAGACACACCGTCATGGATTCAACCGGATATGGATTTAAAACAATAGTTCCTGAAGGTACTATTGGAGATAGAGTGCCAGGAGTTATTGCTTGGAATCTGTTTGATATGGATGCCAAGTTCTGCGATGTAGAACCTGTAGAAAATGTAGTTAAATATCTGGAAGGCATCGACAAAAGCGTATATAAAAGAGAGATATAGTCAGGCAGATTTATTTGGAATAAAACATCACACCCATATATCAGCTAAATATCATTTACTAAATTGAAATTTAGATACTAGCAGGGGACACATTTAATTAAATAAATAAACCGTGTCCCTTGTTATTATCACCCTTCACCTTAGACTAGGTCTTTTTATAAGAAACGTGAGTCTATTGATAAAAAACGGCACCATGATATCAGCGGTTAAGGTGAAAAGCTGGCTGCTATGAAACCAGGTTTGGTAGATAGACCAAAAAAACAGGAGGGGAAAAATGAGTATCTTAATTAAAAATGGTACTATAGTGTCTTCGATAAATGAATACAAAGCAGATGTGCTCATAGAAGGTGAAAAAATTGCAGCGATTGGGAGTGGTTTAGAAGATCGGGCAGACCAGGTAATAGATGCCTCAGGTAAATATGTTATTCCTGGCGGTGTGGATGAACATCTGCACTATAATTCTTTTGATTCTCTTGGCTATGAAACTTCTAATGCTGCTGCAGTGGGCGGTACTACAACTGTTGGGGATTTCGTTGTCCAGCCTAAAGGCATAGGGCTTAAAGATTCCATAATAAAATACAAAAAAGAAGCAGTAGAAGATAAAGCTATGGTAGACTATGTGCTGCATGGAATTATAATGGATCCTACTGACCAATCTTTTAACGATATACCTTCTATGCCTGAAGTGGGGGTAGCTTCAGTCAAACTCTTTATGGCCTATAAAGGTATGGACTACTATGCCACCGATGATTCTATTTTTAAAGCTCTGCAGATAGCCAAAAAATGCGGTGTAACCATTATGGTTCATGCTGAAAATGCAGACATAATAGATGTTAAAATAAAACAGCTTTTAGCAGAGGGAAAAATCGGCACCGAATATTTCTCTGTATCCAGACCTATTTTATGTGAAGCTGAAGCTACTTCCAGAGCTGTTTATATGGCGAAGATGGCTAATGCACCGCTTTTTGTGGTCCATGTAACCAACAGGGCAGCCGTTGAAGTGTTAAGGGAAGCTCGTGCTGAAGGGGTTCAAGCTTTTGGAGAAACCTGTACTCATTATCTGAGTTTAAATGACAAGAATTTAGAAAAACCGAATTTTGAAGGGGCAAAATATGTATGTAATCCACCTTTAAGACCACAAGAAGATGTTGATTTTCTGTGGGAAGCAATTCGAAATGGCTGGATTCTGGCAGTAAGCTCTGACCATTGTGCAGTTATCGGCGGTTTTGCTATTGCCAAACATAGGGGTATCAATGATTTTAGCAAAATACCGCCAGGTTCTCCAGGAGTTCAAGACCGCCTGCATATGATCTGGACTTATGGGGTTGAAAAAGGTAGGATTTCCCGTACAAAATTTGTTGACGTTTGCTGCACAACGCCGGCTAAAATCTGTGGTATATACCCGCAGAAAGGGGAAATTGCTGCTGGGTCAGATGCAGATGTAGTTATTTTTGATCCTGATTACAAAGGGGTTTTCAGTATAGAGACTAGTTTGCATAATACTGATTACAATGCTTATGAAGGCTTTGAGCAAATAGGAAGAGCAGAAAAAGTGTTTCTTAGAGGAAATCTAGTAGCTGAAAACGGTAAATACCTTGGCAAAGAAGGTCAGGGTGAACAAGTAATGGCTAAGCCATATGGTTTGTGCTATGATGGTTTTAAGGGATAGTAATTCTATTGATTGAGTAACAGGATGTATTTCCTACTCATAGGAGACGTTTCGGGTGCTGCCGTTAGCTAAAGCAGCATATATAAACCGGGGCGTCTTTGCCCTTTAATGAGCCTATAGTAAATCCTATCTATTGCTTTCAAGTCTGAGCAAGTTCTTGGCGGTCCTGCTCTGCTGTCCACATAGGGTCTACAATACAGAGAAATGAAAGTTCACTATTGCCTGTATTCTCCAAGTACTGCACTGCCCCTGGAGGCACATATATTGCGCTGCCAGGCTTGACCTCAGCTGATTCTTTGTCAACGTGGATGATACCTTCGCCCTCCAAAATGTAATAAACTTCGGCACTCTCTTGGAGTTTATGCGGAAGTGTGTTCATGCCTCTGGGAAGGTGGGCATGAGCGATACTGCAGTGAAGGGCAATTTCCCTTTTTTCTCGTAGAGGATGCAGCAGTTCACAGAGGATGCTGCCATCCTTAGCAGTGAAGTAGCTGCATTTCTGAATGTCTTTTACCAGCATTAAAGATACCTCCTTTTTTGAGTAATGTGGCATGGGACCTTTCATTTGCCACATTACTCAGCTGCCGGATCCTCCATAATACCGATAAAAAGGGGCATTCCTGTCTGAAGATCCATGATGCCGTAGAGAAAAGGCCTGTCGAATGTGATCTCTTTGTCTGATAAGGGCATGGCGGTTTCTCTTATCTCGACCGAGGTTGCAGCTGAGGCCTCAGTGCCTTTCTCATCGACCCTGATGAATGTTTTGTGTTTAACTTCACTGATATGTAGGTTCTTTGTGTGCTCTTCGTTCATCTGTGAGAAATCTGCATTATATGGGTCGAAGGCGATGCCCATACCCATATCTGTCAGCTCATTGATCAGGCTGTCATCAAAGTGTGCTTCGAACTTAGGCATAGCGAGCTGAACTGTAAACTCAGGCTTTTGGGCCACCATTTCGGCGATATCAGCGAACAGTGACTGTTCCTGTTCGGCAAGCCATTCCCGTGCTGCCAGCTGTTCATCAGGCAGCAGGGCAAAGTAGGCAAACTTTTCGTCAGCATAGGGGAGAGCAATACCTGTGGCATTATTGTACGAAAAATAGGGTATTCTGCTTATCTGCTGCAGAAATGGGGTCTTGACGGTGCCTTTCGGTGTGTTGAATGTGTGGTCATGGCTGTCATTCTTGTCGAATTGTGTCTTCCAATCAGAATGGAAATAGATCGTGTTGATCAAATACATAACCACATTCGGAGATATGGAATCGACGATTTTGTCGATTGTGCCATGTGTGGCCTTTTCAACCCATTTATTGATGATCTGTGGAGTGTTTTTGTCCTTGAAATCGAGTTTATGTGCATCTGCAGCGAAATAGTCTGCATTGCTCTGTAAAAATGGCTTGTATGGTGTGAAATCTTCGTCAAACCAGATTGAGTTGGCAATTTCCAGTTTTGTTTCGCTGTCTGCTCCTTCTAAAAGATTAATCCAGCTGTGACAAGCTTTGTTGACCATGTCGACGGTCAGGCCTTGATCAGCCAGGAGATCCAGCATCGCTTCTTTTGTCTCACCATCAGCACCATTCAGTGTCATCGCCAGCGCCAAATAGACCGATGCCGGTGAAATCATGACATTACCCTCATTTTTGGCTGACTCTTTGAACAGTTCGGCTGAGAAACGATTGATCTCCTCTTTGATAACCTCATCCAACTGGGCAGGTGATGTTGGCTGTTCAGCCGCTTTTATACCAGCCATTAAGTTAGCGGCACTGCCTGTGGAAGCACACCCGGAAAAGGCCATTGACAGGCAGATAAAAATGACAAGAAGGCTACAAACTTTTTGTTTCACAGGTAGGATCCTCCTCATTAATGGGTTTTCTTCTTTATATCGCTTTTCCACCTATGGGGGTATTTGTTGGTATTGCAGCATAATAATATCCAAAAATGGACGCTGTTTTTGATAGATGTGGCAGAGTTCTTTTAACTGTGGTGTTGAAGCGAGTTCGGGATCTTCGGATACACTGCATTTACCCCCTTGCAGTGTTATTATTTGCTATATTATAGCATAATGGATGCTGTTTTTTTTCTCTAACTGAAAATATTCTGAAGCCAGATGTGGAGTTCTTTTATAATGAATGAAGGAAGAGAATAGTTAAATTGTTTTTCACAGAAACAATGCCTATTGATGGTTCAAATGAATTCAAAAAGAGAAAACGGATCTACCCATAAAGAGGGGCATTCCTGTTTAAAGTTCCATGATGTCGTAGAGAAAAGGCCTGTCGAATGTGAACTGTTTGTTTGATTTTTTTTTGCTTCCTTCAATCATAAAATATTAACTTATATGCAGGAAAAGTATAAAAGATTGTTGAAATAGTGTATATTAACCAAATTATTGTACCTAAAAAAATGTTATCCGAGTCTTGTGACCTACTGCCTGAAGGTTATGGCGCAGGACCGGTAGGGTATAACTGGAAACGGTTATGCCTCCCAATGTGAAAAGGATAACTATATCGATTTTAACTATAAAGAGTCGATCAGTTGTCCTTTCGCACTGGTTGATTTTTTTTATGGGGGAAGTTTAATGGAAGCTCTGAGTGTTGAAAAACTGACCTTCTGTTATGGTACAAGCTGTGTATTAGATGAAGTTTCTTTCTCTGTATCCGGCGGCTTGATCTGTGGTTTGCTTGGACCCAATGGATCAGGAAAAACAACATTACTTAAGTGTATTAATGGGATTTATAAACCTGCAACAGGATGTGTAAAAGTCAATAATGTACCTCTAACTGAATTGGACAGACAAGAAATAGCCAAAAAAATGAGTGTTGTTCCCCAACAAACAAATTCAGTTTTTGCTTTTAAAGTCGCAGATATGGTGGTAATGGGCAGGTCTCCCACATTTGAGATATGGCAGGCGCCCTCTCCGTCAGACCGTGTTGATGCAGTTAATCTGCTCAAAGATTTGGGAATTGGACACCTGGCAGAACGCCGTTTTAATGAGATCAGTGGAGGAGAACGGCAGATGGTGCTTCTTGCCAGGGCAATCTTTCAGAATACACAGATCATGTTGTTAGATGAGCCGACCAGCCATCTTGATCTGAAAAATCAGGTCAAAATCATTGAGCTCGTAAAAAGTGTGACAGTAGAGAGGGGTATTACAACGGTCATGACTCTGCATGATCCCAACCTAGCTTTATATAATTGCGATGAGGTGGTTTTGCTAAAAAACGGTCGTATAACAGGCATAGGAAAAACAGACCAGATCCTTATCGATGAAAATTTGAGTAATATTTATGAACTGAGTGTGAATGTGGAGGTGACACAGCGGGGGAAAAAAGTGATTATTCCGGAATGTTGGCAGGAAAAAACACATATCAAGAAAGGAGTTTAATTCGTGAAAAAGTACAATAGGTTCATCGTCCTAATGCTAGCTATAGTGCTCTGTTTTTCGTTAATGTTTACCGGATGTTCAAATAATACAGAACCATCAGCATCTGGCGATGGTACAGAGAAAATTACTGTTGTTGACGGTTTAGGAAGGGAAATAACACTTGATAAAACACCGGAAAGAATATTAACAAGTTATGGGATTGCTACTCAGATGGTGTTTACACTTGGTGCACAGGATCGTTTGGTAGGTATAGATTCTCCTTCATTAACAAATAAATTTTTAATTAGTCTTGACCCTAATGTTCCGAATATGGCCACCCCAGGGAGTCCCGCAGAGTTCAATGTGGAAGAAGGGATTGCTTTAAATCCTGACATTATTTTAGTACCAGGACGTAATCAACAATTGGTTGAGACACTGGAGGAAAAAGGGCTCAATGTTTTCGGAGTGGTGGCTGAAGATTTAGATCAGCTTAAAGATACTGTGCAGCAATTAGGAAAAGCCCTAGGACAAGAAGAGCAGGCTGAAGAATATGTCAAATACTATGATAATGTCATCAAAGAGGTTGAAGAAAAAACAGCTTCTCTAAGTGATGGGGATAAGCCTACAGTCTATTTAGCAGGTCCTATGGGGCTACTTTCTACTTGTTCACAGGATATGTACCAAAATGACCTGATCACGCTGGCAGGAGGCAAAAACGCTGCAGGTGAACTGACAGGTGGATGGGTCGATATCTCTCCGGAACAGCTGATTGAGTGGAATCCTGATATTATTTTAATTGTACAGTACACAACAAATATTACCCCAGAAGATGTATTAAATGACAGTCGTTATCAGGGTATTAGTGCAGTTAAGAATAAGCAGGTCTTCTGGTTCCCTTCAAACCTGAGTCCTTGGGATTATCCTTCACCAGAGGCTGCTGTGGGTATTCTATGGACTGCACAAAAGCTGCAACCTGATCTCTTTCCAGACCTGGATATGATTGATGAAGCGGACAACTATTTTGAAAGTTTTTACGGCAAAACATTTACTGAATTGGGTGGAAGCCTTACAAGTAGGGAGTTTGTAGAAAAATCCTAAGAACACTGACAAAGATCAATAAACATAAGGATTGTTAGTATTGAAAAAACTTGCTGGGGTTAAGATGACTAAAACAACAGAACAGAAACTGTTTTTGCTTGTAATAGTATTATTATTGGCTGCATTTTTGTTTTCCTTGACCGTTGGAAGGTATAAGCTGGATTGGTTTAATATTTTGGAAGTGATCAAATTAAGAATAACTGACCAATCCATCCCAGACCATCTAACTTCAGATGATATTGTTTTTTGGTCAGTGAGGCTGCCCAGACTTTTGATGGCTCTTTTTGTAGGATCTGCTTTGGCAGTTTCGGGAACAGTTTTTCAGGGTTTATTTAGAAACCCTCTTGTATCACCAGATATACTTGGAGTGTCAGCCGGTGCCAGTTTTGGTGCCGGCATGGCTATTCTTCTTATAGGCAATTCGGCATTTGCAATCCAAGTATCTGCTTTTGCTTTTGGCTTGGTAGCTGTGGCATTAGCCTATCAATTAGCCAGGCACTGCCGAACAGATACCATTACTGTCCTTGTTCTCGCAGGAGTTATAGTTTCCGCCTTATTTACTGCAGGATTATCCTTTCTTAAATATGTTGCAGACCCTTATGAAGAACTACCGGCTTTAGTCTTCTGGACCATGGGAGGTTTTAGCACAATCGCCTGGAAAGATGTTGCTATGACAGTACCGGTGGTTTTGATTGGAATATTAATTTTGTATCTGCTGAGATGGAAGCTGGATATTATGGCCTTAGGTGATGAAGAAGCCTTGTCTCTAGGGGTGAAAGTCAATAATATGAGGCTTATCTATATTGCTATAGCTACCTTAATAGTCGCTTCTTCTGTTGCCACCTGTGGAACCATTGGGTGGGTAGGATTAGTGGTGCCTCATATGGCTCGATTAATAATCGGGCCAGGCCATAATCACTTACTTCCCTTTGCAGCAATTTTAGGGGCTGCCTTCATGATTTTGATGGATACCCTGGCAAGATCAATCAGCGGTGGTGAAATACCTATCGGGATCATCACTTCATTTATTGGCGCGCCTTTTTTGGGTTATCTCCTGTGGAAACAGGGGAAAGATTAAGCAGTTTGGAGGGTAGTAATAATGAGATGTAATTATTGTGAGTGGCGCTGTGAGCTAAAGGAAGGTAATACTGGAGTTTGCGGGGCCTATATCATGAAAAACGGTGCTATTAAAGAAAAACTACCTCACCATTGGTCAAGTTTGAATGTGGTTCATATTGAGTCTCTCCCCTTTTACCATGCTTATCCCGGAAGTAGGAGCCTGTCAATAGGGAGTAGTGGTTGCAATTTTGACTGTTCTTACTGTTCTAATTCATATATAGCTCGGGTGTCTCCATCCGAATTGTTCCTGTACCATTTAGGGCCGAAAGAAATAATCAAAAGAGTAAAGCAGACTGGCTGCCACAACATTGTCTTTGCTCTCAATGAGCCGATGGTTTCATTGCAATCATTGCAAGAACTGGGAGAAGAAGCAAAAAAGGCTGGTATCCCTCTGGGATGTATGACTAACGGGTATATGACTCCTGAATCGGCAGAATTACTCTCTTCTATTTGTTCTTTTATCAACATAAGTTTAAAATCTATTAGTTCACAGTTTTATCAGAAGCACACTGGAATCAGCAATATTGAGCCAATATTGCGCAATATAAGATATTTTGCAGATAATAACCATTTAGAGCTCATTACTCCAATTATACAATCAATCAATGACCATGAAATCGATGGAATTGCTGCCTTTATATACAGTGTTAATCCTCAAATCCCCTGGCATATCTTCCGTCTTTTGCCTGAATATAAAATGAAAGAATGCCAACCCCCAAGCATCAATGATATTAATACCAAATTAGAATATGCGCGTAAACTTTTACCATATATTTATTTCGGTAATTTTGTTGGCTCTGAGTGGGTTTCTACATTATGCCCTGGTTGTGGTAAAACAGTGATAGAACGCATCAATTTAGGCGGGTGTGGGGGAAAAATAACAGAGTATTCTTTGGATGACAACAAGTGCCCTGATTGTGGACAGGAAATTCCTATTTACGGGAAGCGCATGCACTGGAATGAGTCTGAGCCTGTTCAGGAGGTATTATGATGAGTAATATTGGAATAATTGATGTTGTTGAATGGCAGACTGTTGTAGATATGAGACGGGGAATCCCGGTGGATGCAGATGGGCATCTTGTTGAAATTACACGAAATGTTCTAAAAAAACAACCTTACCCCGGAGACTTGGAATCAGAGAGTGTAAGTTGGGTAAGCAATGTTGCACTTGATTTATATGAAAGCTATCAACCCCGATTTATGCTGCTCAGTTATGCTCAGCCTTATTTTATTTCTGTTTTTCAAGATCAATCACAAATTAATCGCAAAGTCTTGGTTGAGCAAATTTTCAAGGATATTGGGCGCTTTACTGAAAAAACAGGTATGGTTCCGTTGATTTTAGGAACCGGTGAATTAACAGATCTAGCTGGCTATATTAACCTCTCTAATCTGGATTGCTTAGCTCTCGGAGGAGGAATGGTGGGGCGTTATGCAGGTTTATATGAGCCCACACAACAAGATCTAGATTATGTTCACAATCATTCATTTATTAAAGGTGTTTTTAGTAAAGACGAGATAATAAATCTCTTTGGAGAAGAAGAGGATTTTAATAAACGGTTGCCAGACTATATGCTTATGGCAAAGGAAGGCTATATTTTCAAAACTTTAGGAAGTATTCCCAGGCGGTTTTATCAGGTTCCAGCAGAAAATAAGACAATACCTTTGAGATCGCTACTTGGTAGTGTGGATTCTATCACAGATATTCGCAGATTCATTGAAAATGGTTTGACAACTCAAAATATTGCGCTGGTCATCATTGAAGGTATTGGATTTGATGAATTCCCCAAGCCATATACCATCTGCACTAATCATATTGATTGGTATCAATACTCACCTGGAGATGGACAGTATTTGACTATTAACACAGGCCGGCATCTACCATATCATTCCTACTCGCCAGGCTATAAATACTATATCGAAGATACTGAGGATAGGGAATATCCTTTTTCGGCTTTCTTTGCAAAGAATGGATTAGACACCCTAGGCAGTAAATTTTCAGGGAGGAGTGCTGCGGTTGGCACACGCAGTATATTGACCCATTTGGCAAGTGGTGCAGATATCGCCATTGAGTGTTTTGCCAGAGGATTATATAACTATGGAACAATCGGTGTGATAAACAAAGGGTTGGCGCTATAATTTGGGGTTCGATATTTAAAAAACAATAAAGTCCTTAAAATGGCATCATTCAAATGCGGATGATGCCATTTCTAAATTATCACTGATATCTATTATGCGGAGCAGGATGACAATGTTTTTCTGAGCAATGAAGAAGCAATTCGTTCTGTCCGTTGGCATGGAGTAGCGCTGGGAGAGGTAGCGGATGGCAGCGGAGAGTTCTCCGTTTGGCCCGCCGAACTTCATCTTTTCTGCAGAATTTCCATCTCTTTATAACTTCAGATTGCTCCAGATAGCTGCCGATAGCTTTTAGTTTCTTTTGTCATGCTAAAAATAGGAAAAGACCGCAAGGATGTATTTTTTTAAAACAGGAGCTTTTTCCCGAGTTTGGTGCTAGCCTGGCAAGTGATTGGCGACAGAAAGTAAATCACTCAAGCCTGACCCCATCTATGGAATTCCTTAAAATTATTATGGTATAATATAAATGTAAATATCTAGAATGAGGTGATAACAATGAATATCAAAGTAACTGTTATCATTCAAAAAGAAGAAAATTGGTATGTTGCAAGATGTGTTGAAAACAATATAGCATCTCAGGGTAAAACAATTGAGGAGTCAATAAAAAATTTACGTGAAGCATTAGAATTATTTTACGAAGACGTACATCCTGAAAATAGCAGCATACCTACTTTCGTAACAATAATGGAAGTTGCTTTATAATGGGTTCTAAATATCCAGTGCTGCCGCCTAAAAAAATTATTCAGGTTTTAGAAAAACTCGGTTTTGAAAAAGTATCACAGAGAGGAAGCCATGTGAAATATAAGAAGACCGGGAACCCAACCAGAGTTCTTATTCTTCCAATGCATAGTGAAATTGCAAAGGGTACTCTAAAAAGCATTCTCGAACAAGCTGGAATCCCATTGGACGTTTTTTTAAGCTATTTTAAATAACTAGCTATCGATGGCACCGGGCTTACTTTATTGCTTTAAGTAGGTGCTCCGGCTAGGTCAGTAGAGTATCTGCTGAAGGAACTTTGGTAACAGGTAGCGGTGCCGTTAATATAAAAAGCACATCATAACCATAATTATTCCGATAACAAATGCTATGTTATAAAAGAACCCCATCAGAGCAGATTCTCTTTGGTCCATATTGTCCCGTTCGTTGGAATTCGACAAATTGTGGGTGGTATCCGGTACCGTTGCGAGGGGAGGCGCTTTTCTCCCCGAGTTTGCTACAGCTCCATCGTAGGTGCGTAGATAGCTGAGACACACCCTTTTTTTCTCCCTTATGGCCCGCAGGATCTCCCGGATCATTGCCCCGCTTTTCGCGGGATCCGCGGGAAATGCGCCGAAAACATGGACAACATGTCACAATTCACTTAAAATGCCTGCAAAGGTGCTCAAACCTAAACCTGAAAGCGAATTGCGAAAGATGCTCTACATGACCGACTCGCGAATTGTTCCAATCTGCTGCGACGAGCTCAGGGATATCAGCCTGGCAGAAGTCGCTGTTTTTAGGCGAGCGGCTGTAACCGATTATCGTGAGCATTCCGGGCTTCAACAGCAGGTTTTTCGATCTTTATGTCGAACAATATCTAGGGAAAAGTAAGTACCCTTTCAAATATCAGGGTTGGTGCTTTAGAACTATCAATGTTATGTTAATAACAACTTACCAGAAAATAAGTTGCTGAAAGAATGGATAAACAATTATATGGATGAACAAATATTAAAACCTATTCCCGAAGCAAACTACCTGGTGGCCGTCAACGCTTGGCGGTACCGGGCTATTTTGCGTTATTTCTATTTACAGCACGAAAAGCTGAGGTATTATTTATTTCCCGAGGAAATATTTGAACACCTGACATCCAAGCATTATTTTACTGACTATACTGAGGAACAGTTGGAACAGGATTTGAATCAGCTTGTAGAATGGAAAAACCTAATACCGAGACAGGATGCCGGTAAAGTTACTACAATCCAGGAGTTTAAAAAAAAGAAGTTTCGTTATCAATGCACCCCTTATACTGTGGAATTCGAAAGAATGATTCAGGAATTAGAGAAGAAAGGGGATTCTTTTGGAGGTTCTTTAGAGAAAAATCTGTTTGACCGACTTTTGGAGCTTCTTTCTGTGCTGCAAGATTTAAAATTAGATACGGCAGAACCTGAAAAAGTCTATGCAATCTGGGATGAACTGTTTGGTTATTTTAAAAAATTAACGGAAAATGCCTCTGATTATCTAGCCCATTTAGAAAGTGAAAAAATTGAAGAGCTGGTAATCACTGAGGCTTTTCTAGTTTACAAAGATGCAGTTACGGAGTATTTGCGCAATTTTATGACAGCTTTGCAAAGAACATCTTTAAAGATTGAAGGAAGCCTGAAGGCTATATCTGATGAACATATACAGGCGATCAGTCAAGTGTTAGTCAAGCATTATTTGAGTATTCCCCGGCTAGACAAAACATTTACAGCAGAAGAACTGGTTGCGAGGTATTTAAACCAATGGGACGGTTTGCATGCCTGGTTCCTTGGCCAGGACGGTCGGGATAGCGATTTAATTTATTTACAAAACACTACCAATGAAACGGTGCGGCGTATGACTCGGTTTGCCCAACGGTTAGGGGAAAAACATCATAATTTTAAAAGCCGGAAAAAAGACTACCAACATCTGGCCCACATTTTTGCCAACTGCTCCGATTTAAAAGAAGCGCAAAAGCTATCCGCCTGCGTTTTCGGCCTTTTTCACACCCGCCATCTATGGGCCCAAGAAAAAGACACTGAGGATATTTACCGTGAAATTTGGGATATCACGCCGTCCGAAGCCATTTTAAAACCGAGAGTCCGCACTTATCGGGAGAAGACAAGACCCCAAGCGGTAGTCAGCTTTCCAGAAGAAAAGGCTAAAACTTTAAAAGAATATTTGCTGGAAAAAGAAGCAGAACAAAGGCTGATCAACTCAGTTGTGGAAAATAAGCGTATAGTTTTGAAGAAAGTTGCCATATCTGATCCCTATTTGAGGAAAACCCTATTAGATTGGATCAGCAAAAGTTTAGGCAATAAAGATGGCCTGGCCAAAACTCAAACAGGCCATAAGTTCAGACTATCTAAACTAGATGAACAAACGGTTACCATGTATTGGGATGATGGTATCTTAAAGATCCCCAACTTTGTGATTGAGTTATTGTAAAAAGGAGCAAAGAGATGGATGATAAATCACGGGGTTTTGATGAAACTGCCAAAGAAGGTGCCCAATATCTTTTAGAAAGATTTTGGATTCTTCGTGAAAAGGAGCCGGAGATTTACCAACAAATTCGGCGCAGGGAAAATGCATTAAAAAACTTTTTCCTAGAAAAAATGGGTTTAACTTTAATTGTCCATCGACAATTTGTCAAGCTGGAAAAGTTCCCTGTCGAACCAGAGCCTTGGATGGGCATTGAAAACTTTACAACTATCCGTGATTATGTTTTGTTTGCCTGTTTGATGGCTTTTCTGGAGGGCAAAAATGTTGATGAACAATTTCTATTGTCAGATCTTTGTGAAGAGATAAAGTCTATTTACCCCCCCTTTGAAGAATTGGACTGGACCCACTACGAGCACCGCAAATCTTTAGTGCGGGCTTTACAAACTGCTAGTGACCAAGATCTAGTAAAGACCGTTGACGGAGATATAGGTGGTTTTAGTTTTTCGGAAAGTAATGAGGTGCTTTATGAAGTACCTTTGGTGGCAAGGTATTTTTTACGCTCTTTTCCTAAAGAACTTACGGGTTTTAACACCATAGATGATTTTTTAAATATTGATGATTTAACAAGCGGCGAACAACTGGGACTAAAAAGGCGGCATAGAATTTACCGCAAACTTTTCCTTTCACCAGTTATGTACAGCAGTGGCAACAATGATCCCGATTTTTTATATCTAAGGAACTTCCGCAACCGGATTCGGGATGATGTAGAAAAACACACCGATTTTACCTTTGAATTATATCGTAATGCAGCTTTGCTCACTACGGAAGAAAAACGGGCTATTTATACCTTGTTTCCCGATAATAAAGCCATTAACGATATAGTTTTACAATTTGCCAAATTGGTTCGTGAAGAAAAAGAAAATGAGGATATTCCTTTGCAAGATGATGGCAGCCTCTGTTTAAGCCCAGTCGATTTCTCCAAATGGGCAGCGAAATGCTTCGCGCGCTATAGTCACGGCTGGAGTAAACAATATCGGGAAGCCACTTCAAAGGAGTTACGCCAAGATTTACTGGCTGTTTTAGTAGATTGGCAAATGGCCGAGATTAATGAAGATACCGGGGTAATTGCATTAAAACCGCTTCTAGCGAGGATTACGGGTGATTACCCTCCGGATTTTCCCGAAGGGGGAGAAAAAAATAGCAAACTATAAGTGGCAATTACACCGGGCAGGCTTATTAAATTTTTGGTATTACGATGAGGATGAATTTCAATTTGCTGACGGCAAGCTACTCCTCAGGGGGAATAATGGTTCCGGAAAGTCGGTAACCATGCAAAGCTTTATTCCCATCTTATTGGATGGACGCAAAAGTCCTGACCGCTTGGATCCTTTCGGCTCAAAAGCCCGCAGAATGGAAGATTACCTGCTTGGGGAAAAGGGGGTAGTCGATCGGGAGGAGCGGACTGGTTATCTGTATTTGGAATATAAGAAGGAAGGCCTAGAGCAATATCTTACAACAGGTATCGGTTTACGGGCCAAGCGTGGCAGCGCTATGAATTTTTGGGGTTTTGTGATACTCGATAACCGGCGTATAGGCAAGGATTTTTTACTTTATAAAAAAGAACGCAGTTTGGGCAAAGAGGAAAAAGTCCCCTTGACCCGTGTTGAGTTGGAAAACCGCCTGGCTGACGGAGGCCGGGTAGTCCGCACCTCTAAGGAATATATGAATTTGGTCAACAAGCACATTTTTGGCTTTGAAAATATCACTGATTTTGAAGAGCTGATCAAGTTGCTTATTCAACTGCGCAGCCCTAAGCTCAGCAAGGATTTTAGACCAACCGTAATTTATGAAATTCTCAACGAATCCTTACCTGGGTTAAGTGAGGATGAATTGCGTCCCCTGTCTGAAACCATTGAGAATATGGATCAAATCCAACAACAAATTGAACAGTTAGATAGAGAGCAAAAATCCTTACAAAGGCTATGTAAACAATATAATGATTACAACCAGATGATTTTACTGGAAAAGGCCCGGGGGTTTTTGAATATACACGCTGATCTTAACCGATTCATCGCAGATGAAAAAGAACTGAATAACCAATTAGTGAGCCTGGGTGAGCTCACAGATAAACTAAAAGCTCGTAAAAATGAATTAAATAGAGAACACGATGTGCTGCAAGAGGAACAAAGCAAGCTGGTAAAACACGAGGTTTTTGATCTGGAGAAAGAGAAAATACAGTTAGAACAAAATCTGCAGACTAAAAAAGATGGACTCGCGGCCAAAGAAAAAAGTTTGGACAAGCAAAAAAGTAACGAACAGGGTTTATACCGTAAAAAAGAGCGAGGAAGAGCAATATTTAGCCAGGTTGGATACCGAGATCACCGAAAAAATTGAGGATCTTGATTATGATAGTGACGAAGCCCAATTTTTCAACCACTCCTTGGCCAGGAATGAATTTATGCAAAAGTACCAAAATGGCGAGTTTGTTTTCGATCTTTGGAAAAAGGAAACAGAAAACTATAGAAATAAACTGGCCGCTATTTTGAAAGCAATCGAAAAACTTGATAAAACCCAGGTTGATTTCCAGGATGCTGATAAGGAATTGGCTGAGGCCAGTAAAAAGGCAGACTTAAATGAAGTAGAGGCCAAAAAGTGGGGGGAACTATTTGCAGAGGAGAAAGAGAGGCTGTTATCTGCCATCTACATTTGGCTGGAACAAGCAACAGAGCTCAAACTGACTGAGTTTGATATACAAGAAATGAGCCGGGTTTGTGGGAATCTTTTCGAGAGTTGCTCTGCTGATGATCTAAAGAGTATAGTCGATCGAAACTATTTAACTAATTTCAAGCGATTGGAGCAAGAGATTGCCTCCCTAAAACAAAAAAGCACAAACAATAAACAACTATGCACTGCCAAGAAAGAGGAAATTAAGGAATGGCAAAGCAAAAAAGATCCGGAACCCCCGAGACACAAAGAGACAATTTTAACTCGGCAGGAACTGGCTTCGAAAAAGGTCCCCTACCTGCCCTTCTACCAAGCTGTTGAATTTAGACCGGAGAACACACCCGAACAAAGAAAACGCATAGAGAGCGCCATTACTCAAATGGGCATTTTAGATGCCTTGATTGTGCCTGAAAAATATCAGGGCCGCATCCCCCAGTCGGACAAAATATTAGTGCCTCACCCCCAACTTTTCCAACACACCCTGGCTGATCTTTTAGTGGCCACTCCTGTTGAAGGCAGTGGGGTGACAGAGGGTACGATCATCAATGTTCTGGAAAGCATTTTGTTAGAAGGCAGTGGGGATAGTCAGGCTGTAGTCCGCAAAGATGGAAGCTATCAGATGGCTTTACTTGAAGGCCAGGCTCCCTGTGAGGAAACAGCCTGTTTTATTGGACATGAAGCCCGCAAAAGATATCGGCAAAAGATGATTGAAAAGTTCACAGACGAGCTGAAAGTGCTGGAAGATGTCCAGGCAAACTTGGTCGATAGCCTGGATAAGCTAGATAAGCGGAAAGAATTATTGGAGCAGGAATTGAGTAATCTCCCCGCTGTTGACGATGTTAAATCTGCTTATGATTCATGGCAGCGGTTGATTTTTGAAGGGAACATTTTTAAGGAAGATGTCGATAGAAAAAACACCAAAGTAAAAAATTTGTTGGCACTTTTAAACACAAGACAGGCTGAATTGAGGGATTTAACTAAAGATATAGCCTTGCCGATCAAGGGTGAAATATATGGAGCAGTTGTAGAACAGATGACACATTATCAGGCAAATTTGCATGAATTAGAATTGAAATACAAGGATTATATAAACTCAGCCAGCAATCTGAAAAATCTAGAAATGAACTTACGGGATGCTATTGAAAGAGTCGATGAACTGAAAGGCGAAATAAATGTAATCAGCGATGAAATCAAAAAGCTGGAACTGCAAATTAACAGTGTTAAGGAAAGGTTGAACCTATCCGGGGCAGAAGATATAAAGAAACGCATTAATGAAGTGGAGCAAAGAATTAGACAGTTCCCGCAGGAGTTATCTAACACGGAAAACCAGCTGGCTAACCACGTTAAATCGATAGAAACCAAAAAACATGATCTTGCGCAACTAAAGCTAAAGCAACGAATTTATGGGGAACTCCATAAACACTGGGAGCAGACTTTAAAAACCGAGCTTAAGCTGGGCCTGGTCAAGGAAGCTGCCCAGCTAGACACTTCCATTGATTTCATCAAGCTGGTCAGGGAAATAAAAGAAGTGTTGACGGTTAGGGAAAATACGACACGGGAGCGGCTTGCGGACAGGCTTAACCAGATTTTTTATCAAGAACAAAGTACCCTGATCGAATACCGGCTTACCCAACAACCTATTGACGGCATTAAAGTGGAATTGGATTTAGCGGGTTTGGATAAAGAAAGCCAGGCGATTGAGTTTTTGGTCGGTGATTTAGAAGCAAAATCTTACCGAACCCAAATTTTATTGGAGTACTCTGGTAACAAGGTCAGCCCTCTCTTTGTTTTAGAAAAAATAGAAGGGGATATCGAACTACAGCAGGCAATCCTTAATGATAAAGACCGAGAGCTTTATGAAGAGATAATTATGAATAGTGTGGGCCGGATTATCCGGGCTCGTATTAACCGGGCCGAGGCTTGGGTGGCCAAAATTGATCAGCTGATGTCAGAACGTGACACATCCAGCGGTCTCACTTTCTCTCTTAAATGGCGCCCGCTGACCGCCCAATGGGAAGAGGAATTGGATACAAAAGAACTGGTGGAATTATTGCGCCTGGACCCCAAATTTTTAAAACCCACGGACATGGATAAAATCACTCAGCATTTTCGTTCGAAGATCAGCAGAGCTAAGGAGCTGATGGCCGAAAAAGGGTATGGGGAAACCTTCAATCAGATCATCAGGGAAATGCTAGATTATCGCCAATGGTTCCAATTCACCCTATACTATCAAAGAACAGGGGAAAAGAAAAAGGAATTAACCAATAAGGTCTTTTACACCTTCAGCGGTGGGGAAAAGGCAATGGCCATGTATATACCGTTATTTTCCGCTGCTTATTCCCGTTATCAGGAAGCCAGGAAAGATGCCCCATATATTATTTCACTAGACGAAGCCTTTGCTGGGGTAGATGAAAACAATATTCGGGACATGTTTGATCTTGTTGAAAAGCTGGGTTTTAACTTTATTATGAATTCCCAATCTCTTTGGGGGGACTATGACACTGTTTCGGCATTGAGCATTTGTGAACTGGTACGCCCCCAAAATGCACCCTATGTAACAGTTATCCGTTATTGGTGGAACGGGAGAGAGAAAGAGTTGGTGGTTCCTGAAAGCTACCCTGAAAACTACAGTGTCGAATTAAAAGAAACAGCAGATGGGGTCTAAATCATGAACAAAAAGGATTTACAGGTTGCAGCCGAATTTTTTCGGGGAGAGCCGGGCTTTAAACGCCTCTTCAAAAAATTTATTCAAAACTACCGAAGCCTTGGCCGTTTAGGTGGCACAGCCAAATTGACTAAGCCTACTTTAGAAGAAAAAGAGGCCCTAGGTGGTATTTTGGGCCAAGACCTTAGCGGGAAATCGACCCTGACAATATCTGTAAGGAGATTCGCCAAAGCACTGGAAAAAACCCGTTTTGCTCATATAGATTTAAAGGAATTGTTATTTGCCTATCACGGCGGCACGATTCTGACTAAGAGAGAGGAAGAAAATGAATATCTAGAGACTAAGAATAGGTTTTTTCAGGACTTATCAGAGAAGTACCCGCAAGAAACCTGCCAGATGTGGCTAGAACACATCCAAAGTAACAAAAGTGCCAGCAAAGGCGTCCATTGTACATATAAGGAAAACCCTTATCTACTAGAAGAGCAGCTAAAAAACGTGCTAGAAGCAATCGGTAGATTGCCTGCTAGAGACAATAATCATCCAGTTGAGTATTGTCGTTTACCGGTCTTCGCTCACCAGATCACTGACGACCCCCATGCTTTTGACACCAACACCTCCCAGGGCCGGCTGCTGGTTCAGGCATTGGGTTTTATTAGAGGACTGCAGGATGCAAACTATCATCTGAACAATAGCCCCAACTCAGAGGAAATAACTGAACTGTTGAGTAGCTTTGGTATAATTCGCGACGATATTCTGAACTTTGTTACCTGTGTGGGTATTATCGCCGATGAAAAAGATTCTGCAAAACGAAAAGACTGGTGGCAGAAATGCGCCGAAGAAGGGGTAGCCCTGAATATACCATTACGAGAAATCATTAAAGAGGAAGGTTTCTCCCCTTTTAACGGACAAAAGGCGGTTTTTGTTGTAGAAAATTCCGGGGTCTTTTCCGAAATCCTAGATACATATCAAGATAAAATGCTACCCCCCCCATCCCTAATTTGCACCAATGGTCAATTTAAATTAGCAGCATTGCTTTTATTTGACAGTTTAGTGCAAAATGATGTCACTATTTATTATTCGGGAGATTTTGATCCGGAAGGATTGCTGATGGCTCAGCGTCTGGAAAACAGGCATCCTTCAAAAGTACGACTTTGGCATTATACATTAGCAGATTACCAAAACACCTTATCAGAAGTGGTTCTCTCAGAAAATAGGCTTAACAAACTGAAGAAACTAAATTCGCCGCAGCTAGCCGATGTAAAAGAGTTTATGATAAAAACAAAGAGAGCGGGATACCAAGAAAAATTGATCGATGCTTTTGTGAGAGATATGGGGATCAAGCGGGATCACCCATGAAAACCGCAGAAGTACCCGCGGCTTTAGGCCATTGTGATTCTGGCAAGCATTCAGGTATTATCGCTTATTTCAACCGGTACTATATTAAGGAGGGTGTTTTTGATAAATCCCTTTCTAAAATGATAGACACGGCATACAGGCTTCGGGAAAAAGCGGATTGCGTAAACTAAGTTGTTTTACTCCAGTCGCGATGGCCTATATCGGTGATATTACAACAGAAGAGCAGCGCGGCTCGGGTATGGGCTTGATGGGCGCCTCTATGGGATTGGGCATGGTGATGGGGCCGGCCCTAGGTGGTATCTTATCAGGTATCTCCTACGCCTTTCCCTTCTTTTTTGCAGCGGGTCTGGCAATAGCCAATGTACTTACAGTGTTTATTTTATTGAAGGAGTCGCTGACCGCAGAGGTAAGGATGAGACAGCAAGAGGAAGCCGCTAATAAGGGTAAGGGTGGCTTTGGTTCTATCCTGGGAGAATTGCGTACTCCGCTCATTCAATTATTTATCATGCTCCCAAAGAAGAATTTGCTTCGCCCGGCCAGCCAAGGCATAGATATCCTCTTCCACGAGACCATATAATGATCGCAGTTCCTTGGTTTTCCTAATATTCTTATTCAATTATTTCTACCCATTTTCTCCCCCTGTCATCCAAACACAGGGGAAAGTCCCCTGATCTGGTTGCAAGGGCAGGGGGGTAAAGGGCTGGTGGCAGTGCTGTCCCAAGAGGCAACACTGCAGAAAATAGTTATTAAAATCCGGTAACAGGAACCAAATACGCAGAGGTAATGCTTCAACCTGTTTCACTGCCGCTAGTAGCCGAACTGTTGGAGCTGTCCAGTAAAGCAAAAATAAAAGAGTATGTGAAACAGATTGTGTTTGGGGGTTGAGAGGCTTTGCTTCGGTCCTGGTCCAAGCGATGAGTTCTTCTATTTGTTTACGGCACCCCAGTGCTTTGCGGAGTTGCTTTTTTCCCCGAGCTTGCATTTCACGATAAAATCAGTAAACTTACCCTTCCATAAACTGGTTTTATGCTATATTATTAGGCTACATGGTATAATAAATAAAACGGAAGTGATATTCACATATGAGAGGAAGGGGCGATCAATTTGGCTTTTATCAGGAAGGTTGTAAATAGCGATAAATTGGCTGACATCATAGACATACCGGAAAGCTTAAGAAATAGAAAAGTGGAAATACTGATATTCCCGTACGAAAACACGAATATGGAAAGTCTCACACCTAAGCACCCTACAAGAGCTAGGGGATTGTTAGAAAGGTATAAAAACGAGGAGCTAAAAGAGCAGGAAACCGGAGCTTGGGCAAAAGCAGTGGTGGATAAACATGAAAATAGTTGATGCAAATATTGTGTTGAGGTATCTGCTAAATGATACGGAAGATCTTTCAGAAAAAGCTGCAAACTTATTGGAAAACAATGAAGTTTTTGTGCCAAATGAATCAGATTGGGGACGGGGAGTTACCAAAGCCTAATGGCGCATTAATGCGAATCTAAAAAAAGTTGACTTTGGCGGCCTATGCGGTTGTTGCATGGGCCGCCTTTTTGCGCGCATTAGGAGAACAGTACCCCGCAAAGGTACCGGGTGTCTGATAAGGGCATGGCGGTTACTCTTATCTCGACCGAGGTTGCAGCTGAGGCCTCAGTACCTTTCTCATCGGCCCTGATGAATGTTTTGTGTTTAACTTCACTGATATATAGGTCCTTTGTGTGCTGTTCGTTCATCTGTGATGTAGTGGGGACGGTTCCTGTTGCATTTTGTGGAATGATATTGGGGGTCAAGGGGGGCAAATGAGCTGAACAGCCATTAGTTTGGCAAATTCTTTAGTGTAGTAGTCAGAACCTGGGATATATCCGTGGTGGGGAGCAGCGACTAGCATATCTCTTCTCTTACCTGGGGTGTAGAAAATATCTTCTATTGTTTGAGGCACTGCATTCACCCCTTTGCAGTGTTATTATTTGCTATATTGTAGCATAATGGATGCTGTTTTTCTTTTCTAAATGAAAATATCCTGAAACCGGGCGTGGATTTCTTTTATAATGAAGGAAGAGATTTGCTAAATTATTTTTCACAGGAGATAAACAATGCCCATAGATGGTTCAAACGAATTCAAAAAGAGAAAATATCGACGGGGGTTAATCTTTTGCATAGCTATTGCCGTAATGGGTGTCAGTTATTTTGGTTATTATCTGTACCGACAAAATGCAATTCATATTCAAGAACCAGAGGGTTTTTCTGTTGAATGTAAAACAGACGACATCAGTTTGGCAGGAGAAAAGTGGCTGGAAGCATACACTGAACAATACCGGCAAAAATATATGCCTCGCAGCCAAAAGCTCATAGAATATGGGATTGATGATATTGATATAAAGGAAAGCAATGTGATTCAAATTGATTTTTGGATTGTTACAGCCCAATTAGATGAAAAAACTGCATTCGATTGGAATGGTGGTTTAGAAGATAATAAAATTTATTGCCAATGGGTTTTATGGTTTGATAAAGAGACAACATCTGATGACACCATTGTCTATACTGTAACCAAATTACAAAGGCCGGCTGGCTATGATTTAGAAAAATACCAAACCAGTGGTGAAAAAGAACAAGATGAATATCAGCACAAGTATGTAGACGAGATTCCCTATGAGCAGCAGCAGTACACTTACAAAATCGAAAATGGAATTTGTTCTGTCAGCTATGATCATGCAAATACATGGAGGGAAGTTCCCGTTCCTTTGGAGACATTGGCCAAGGTTGGTGATGGGCACTCGTATTATAATCAGTTACAGCAGGGAAGCTTTCTGATTACGCCAGAAAAAACAGCCTTTCTCTACGGCGGTACCAGGGAAAATAAGCTTATGATTACCTATACAGAGGATATGGGAGCCATCTGGAAAACAGCTGAAATCGGTGCACAGTTGGAGAGCATAAGAGTGAAATTCTGCAGCTTTCCAACTGTATCGGTTGGCTATGTGATTGCTGCAGGGGACAGAACTATGTCACAAGAGGGGCAGGCCATTTATCAAACAACAGATGGCGGCTCTTCATGGAATGAGGTTGGGTATGGCCCCAGTACATGGCTTTTACAATACGGGGGTTTTGTGGATGAAAATGTGGGGTTTATGAGCTATCCCAAAATAGATGGAGCCGAGACCAATTTCTACCGGACAGAAGATGGCGGTAAAACCTTTGAGCCTATTATTTTGCCTATTGTAGAAGAGGAATGGATGGGTATAAGCCTTGAACCCTATATCCAACCAGAAACGCCTTATTTTGAGGGCGGCCAATTGTTTCTCCTGGTGGGACAGGGTGGCCAGGGTGATTTTATGGGGGGTAATGTCATGGCAAAATACAAATCAGAAGATATGGGAAAGACATGGTCCTTTGTGGAATCGGTAGAAAGAAAATCATTTAATAAAGCCGAGGGGTAAGTGTACTATTGGAATGGGTATAATGCCTGTTGGGGGAAGATCTATGTATAAAATCATGATCATCGAAGATGATATCACCATTGCTAAAACCATAGCAGAGCATCTATCTAAATGGGATTATGATGTTTACTATGTCACCGATTTTAAAAATATTATTGAGCAGTTCGTTCAATTTGAGCCCCAGCTTGTCCTGCTTGATGTGATGCTTCCCTTTTTTAATGGTTTTCATTGGTGCAGCGAAATACGCAAAATATCTAAGGTGCCTGTGATCTTTATTTCATCAGCCAGTGATAATATGAATATTGTCATGGCTATGAATATGGGTGGGGATGACTTTATTGTCAAACCCTTTGATCTGCATGTTCTTACAGCCAAGGTAGGGGCATTGCTGCGGCGTACATACTCCTTTCAAGGGCAGGTAAACATTATTGAACATAATGGAGCTGTCTTAAACCTCAGAGATACAACCCTGACCTACCAAAATCAAAAGGTTGAGCTGACCAGGAATGATTATAAGATTCTGCAGCTGCTGATGGAGAACATAGGGAAAGTGGTTTCTCGTGAAGAAATCATGCAGCACCTTTGGGAAAATGATAATTTTGTCGATGACAATACCCTGACAGTTAATATAGCTCGCCTGCGGAAAAAATTAGCAGAAGCTGGGCTGCAAAATTTCATTAAAACTAAAAAAGGCCTTGGTTATCTGGTGGAGTGATATGAAAGATTTTGCAAGTATTTTAGGTGCATATCTTAAAGGAAAGATAGCAGCTGTTGCTGTTGTTTTAGTTTCGTTCGGCATTATTTTGCTTGTTTTTTCACTCTATTCCCTGCCTTGGGAAGCTGTAGGCTATGCCTTTCTCCTGGCAGGTGTTTTTATTTTAGTAATTGGCATGATTGATTTTGCAGGGTTTTATAAGAGGCACAAGATACTTGAGAATTTGAGAAACAGTATTACCGTATCTAGCTATATGTTTCCCACTGCCAAGGACCTGATTGAAGTTGATTATCAGGATTTAATCAGAATAATTGATCATGGCCGTACAGAAATTATAAATCAAAAGGAAAAGGCTTTTGCCGATATGGTGGATTATTATACCATCTGGGCGCATCAGATCAAAACACCTATCGCTGCCATGCGGCTGCTGCTGCAGTCAGAGCAGTCTGAAACAAATAATGAACTATTAGAACAGCTCTTTAAGGTGGAACAGTATGTAGAGATGGTACTGCAGTATCTGCGCCTGGAGAATATGAGTTCTGACTTAGTATTCAAAAGGCATTCACTTGATGATATTGTGAAACAAGGGATCAGGAAATACTCAAAATTCTTTATCCGCAAAAAGATTAGGCTGAATTACGGGGATTTAAATTATGATGTCTTGACCGATGAGAAGTGGCTGGTTTTTGTTGTAGAACAGATACTGTCCAATGCCTTAAAATACACCGATGCAGATGAAATTTCTATTTATATGGATAGTCAACTACCTGATACATTGGTCATAGAAGATACAGGAATAGGAATCGAACAGGAGGACCTCCCCCGGGTCTTTGAAAAAGGCTTTACAGGGTATATCGGCCGGGCAGATAAAAGATCTACCGGAATTGGGCTCTTTCTCTGTAAGCAGATTTTAAATAAAATGTCACACACCATTACCATTGAATCTGTGGTTGGTAAGGGCACTAAAGTGAAAATCGGGCTTGATGTTGCTGATATAGCTGCAGATTAACTCAAACCTTACCAAAACGTAAGCTTGAAAGAGAAAATGTAAGCCAGAACAATGGCTGGTCATTTTCTCTTTTTGTTAATATGGATGCAAAGAATGAAGACTAGGGGGAATAACAATGCCGCTTCTAGAGGTTAATAATTTAAAGAAGAGTTTATACGACTAGGTTCGGTGGTAATCCTGTCCAGGCACTGACCGATGTGACATTTTCTATTGAGCAGGGTGAGTATGTTGCTGTTATGGGTGAGTCGGGATCAGGTAAAACAACACTGCTCAATATTATTGCAGCCTTCGATAAGCCGACAAACGGTGAGGTGTTATTAAATGGGGAAAGTGTCGTATCGATTAAGGAAAAGGAGATATCAGCTTTCAGACGGGATAATTTAGGCTTTGTTTTTCAGGATTTTAATTTGCTTGATACCTTTTCTATCAAGGACAATATCTTTTTACCCCTTGTTCTGGCAGGGAAGTCATATGATGAAATGAACGAAAGGATGAAGTCTATTGCGAAAAGGCTCAGGATCGAAGATATTCTAAATAAGTTTCCTTATGAGGTATCAGGCGGCCAAAAACAGAGGACAGCCATCGCCCGCGCTCTGATTACGGAACCGCAGTTGATTCTGGCCGATGAGCCAACTGGTGCCCTTGATTCTCGTGCTTCCAGTGAATTGTTAAAACTGTTTAAAGAAATAAATGATGATGGGCAGACAATTTTGATGGTTACACACAGCATAAAAAATGCGAGCTATGCTCAAAGGGTTCTCTTTATCAAGGATGGTGAGGTGTTCCATCAGCTTTACAAGGCTTCACTGTCCAATGAAGAGATGTATCAGAAAATATCCGATACACTCACCCTGCTCACAACAGGTGGTGCCCGCAATGAATAGATTTTATTATCTTAAACTTGCTGTAAATAACCTAAAGAAGAATGCACAAACATACATTCCTTATCTGTTGACCTGTATCTGTACAATCATGATGTTTTATAATATGCGCTTTTTAGTGGTGGCCAAAGATATAGGCACTCTCAGTGACAGCCAAAGTTTAAGAGCTGTTTTAGCCTTTGCAGCAGGGGTTATCGCTATTTTTTCGGTGATCTTTCTGTTTTATACCAACAGCTTTTTGATTAAACGGCGCAAAAAGGAATTTGGCCTGTTTAATATTTTGGGCATGGAGAAGAAGCACATTGCCAAAATTATGTTCTGGGAAAGCTTGTTTACTGCAGTTGCAAGCATAGGGGTGGGGCTTGCGGCAGGAATACTCTTAAGCAAGCTGATGATTCTGCTTCTCTTTAAGATCATCTCTTTTAAGGTAACCTTTGGCTTTGAAATACCAATCGCTGCTGTCATATATACAATGATTTTGTTTGGCGGAATTTTTGTGCTGAATCTTATTTATAATGTTCTTCAAGTGTATAGGTCCAAGCCAATTGAGTTACTGCAGGGTGGGAATGTAGGGGAAAAGGAGCCAAAGGCCAACTGGCTGATGGCTATCATTGGTGTAGTAACACTTGGTATTGGGTATTATATTGCCTTGACAACTGAATCCCCGCTGGCAGCGCTGAGCCTCTTTTTTGTTGCAGTTGCATTAGTCATGATAGGAACATACTGTTTGTTCACTGCCGGCAGTATTGCACTGTTGAAGTTGCTGCGCAGGAATAAAAGGTATTATTATCAGTTAAAACACTTTGTTCCGGTGTCAGGCATGATTTATCGCATGAAACAGAACGCCGCAGGGCTTGCTAATATCTGCATCCTTTCCACGGCAGTGATCGTTATGCTTACTACGACTGTTTCTATGTATGTGGGAATAGAGGATGTTTTACGCACCAGATATCCCAGAAATGTTATCGTCAGCGCGCATAATGTTTCAGATGAGCAGGCAATCAAGTTGGATGCTGTCGTTGAAGAAGCAAGCGAGTAGCGGCTGGTCTTATCGCCAAAGGATGTTATCCGCTATCGCTCCATGAGCTTTGTTACGCAACAAAATGGTGCCAGCTTTCATTGCTTAGCCATTCAGGTAACTTTGCTGCCAGTAATATTGGCGATGGTGATATGTATTGACAGCTGATGAATACAACAGAATGGAGAACAAGTCCGTATCTCTGGACAGTGGTGAGGCGCTCCTCTATACTCTGCGGGGAGATCTGCCAGGTGATACTATAAACTTTAATGGCTTTGAGCTGTCCATCAAAGACCGTCTGTCCTCTTTGGAAACAGAGGGCAAAATGTCTGCCCTGCTTGCCGACAGTTACTATCTGATTGTCGATGATTTGGATACGATCAAACAGATTTATAATTCAATAAGCGGTAGTCAGGGTGATATGGGTGAGCTTTCCTACTATTATGCCTTTGATGTAGATAGGTGACAAGGACACTCAAGTAAGCCATCGTCAGATAATCTGCAAAAAGCTGTAAAGGAGCTTGGTGTAGATAGGTTATGTTGAAGGAGCAGAGAGCGAAAGGGAAGTCTTTTATTCTCTTTATGGTGGCTTGTTATTTACTCGGCATCTTCTTGGGGCTGTTGTTTATTATGGCCACTGTGCTGATCATCTATTATAAGCAGGTCGCCGAGGGCTATGATGATCGGCAGCGTTTTGAAATCATGCAAAAGGTTGGTATGAGCCGTGCCGAGGTCAAGCAGGCTATCAAGAGCCAGGTCTTGACTGTGTTCTTCCTGCCCCTGGTCACAGCGGTAATTCATATAGCATTTGCTTTTAAGGTGATAACGAAAATGCTTGAAGTATTGAACTCTGACCAATGTACAGCTTTATGCCGGCTGTACAGTTGCAACTATTTTGGTTTTCGCTTTCTTTTATGTCATCGTTTATGGTCTGACAGCGAGAACTTATTATAGGATTGTGAGTTAGAGTTTAAGACACATATAGCGGGGCAGGGACAGTTTTACTATTGTTGCTCCCAGAATATTTGTGAATTATAAAGAGGGTAGAGGGAAATAAGCTAAAGGTTTTTGTGACAATCTATTTATCCAACAGTCGAG
Organism: Syntrophaceticus sp.; assembly: GCA_050949745.1. Lineage (GTDB taxonomy): Bacteria > Bacillota > DSM-12270 > Thermacetogeniales > Thermacetogeniaceae > Syntrophaceticus. Next base: position 209,552 of record JBMNGF010000018.1, read on the forward strand.
ACGCGAGTGAGACGCGAGAACCGTCCCCGCGTCTCAGAGCATTTCTTACATAAAAATAGACCCCGGAGAAAAACTAGGTAGAGATCTACAAACTTTATGAAAAGGCCGGGAGATATTATGCGACACAATGTAAGGATCCATTACGATAATAAAGATGGGTTTCATGAACCGGTGATGTGGGTGTGGGTTAGCTGATGGGGCAACCCTGGAAAGGGAGGTCACACCAAACGGCAGTGATGAATTCGGGGTTTATTATGATCTCAATTATAACCGCAGTGAGTTTAACTTTATTTTTAAGGATGGCAAGGGGGAGCATGGCCGTTGGGAGGATGAGGAGTATAACAGGACTTTTCACATATGCTTAGGTGACGAAGTCTGGGCGATGGCCAACAGGCACAATATTTACAATGTCCGGCCTGCGGAACCACAGGGAAATGCCAAGGATTTCTACCGGAAGATCAGTCATTTGATCCCTGAAAAAAATTTTTATCTTTCCACAACAGATGTTTCAGGCATGGGTGTATCCTCGATGCTGGGGGGGAATGTCCTGAAGGATGGCTCAATTCTTTTCGGTTTCTTCCATCCTCGGGCGGCGAGGGTCTATTTGGTAGGAAACTTCAATGACTGGCAGTGTCCGGGCCACCCTTACCCGAGGGAGGAGCAGTTTATTGAAATGGAGCTGTACAGAGGTTTTTTTTATCAACCAAATCTCTGGCTTGCCCATATCAATCCCCCAGTTCTTAAAAATCCCATCGAGTACAAATTCTATTTGCAGGGAGGTTCCACAGAAGTGGAGCGTTATACTGCTGATCCATATACCAGGGTGTATAGTGATGACTACAAACACAGAAACTCGGTTATTGTTGACCCAACGGGTTTTGAATGGACAGATCAGGACTGGAAAACTCCTGATATCAATAGTTTGATACTCTATGAGTTGAACATCTATGGCTTTACTGATAATGACCCTGATATTCCCGATGAGATACAGGGAACCTTCCAGGGGGTAATTCAGCGCATCAAAGACGGCTATTTTGCCAAACTAGGAGTCAACACTCTGGCTCTGATGCCCACCGCAGAGGTGCCCACGAAGCGGGGTTTGGGGTATGAGCCCTGTACCTTTATGGCTATTGAAAAGGATTTCGGCACTCCAGATGAATTCAGGGAGATGGTTGATGTAGCCCATCGTCATGGTTTGGCGGTACTTACTGATCAGGTGTTCAACCATACATCTAATGATTTTAATCCCTTATGGAACCTGATCGATGATGGTAGCCCGGATGGCGGCTTTTACTTTTCCGGTTCCACTATGTGGGGCAATAAGGTGGCTACAGGAAAAGAGGAAGTGGACAATATGCTGATCGATGCCTGCAAAATGCTGATCAAGGAATATCATATCGATGGTTTCCGGTTTGATGCCACTCACAGCTATTTTTTAAATCACAAACTGCTGCACCGCCTTGCCCATGAAATCAAGGATACAGGGTTTAAGCCAGATGCCATCCTGATTGCCGAGAATTTGCCCAATGAAGCTGACCTCAATCTGGATGGGTATAACGGCTATGCCCAGTGGTCCGATATCTTCCATGACAAGATGAAGGCTCTTTTGCGGGAGGGTGTCTTTGAAGGCCAGGGGAATGGTGTGGATAATATTGGGGTGCCTATCTATTTCAGTAAGGACAGCTTTGCTGCCCATACCAACAATACTGTCAACTACTGTGAGAGCCATGATGAGAACAGTGTCCAGTTTGAGGTAACTACCAATGGAATTCATGATCCGGTGATCAAGAGCCGCAAGGCCAGGCTCGGCCTGATGGCATCTATGGTGTCTCTGGGCCAACCTATGATCTATATGGGGCAGGAGTTCGGGATAGAAAGGGAGCGCAATCGGATCAAAGTGCCCTGGTCAATATATGAGGAAAACAATCGTTTTTATCAATGGACAAAAGGGCTTATTCATCTGCGCAGAAGGTATGGGGGATTGAAATTGAGGGGTTATAATCCTGTGGATGATGGCGTGTTCGCCTGGGTCATCGGCCCTTGGTTGGGGAAGGAGAGGGGAGGGGGAAAGAGGGTCATTGGCTGGCGGGTGAATGACCGTGGATCTCCGGAAGAGAGGATGCTGGTCATGCTCAATTTTGAGGGTCATGAGGTTCCGGTGGATGTGGACTTTCATACCAGAGGACGCTGGGTGAAGCTGGCAGATATCGAACAGGTCAATGACCTGCCACCTGTAGGCACAAAAAATGCGCAGGATGCCGACAGCATTATCTTGGAGCAGGGTGTTTTTCCTTATTTCGTACTGCCTCCATACAGTGGTTTTATTTATAAGCATGAGCCTGAGTAAAGTTTTGCGGGAATTATAATCTCACAGCTGAGGCATCTCAGAGGAGCACAATGTGGCAAGCGAAACGTCCCTTTGCCACATAAATGGTGCCAGGCACCGAGAAAGGAAGGTTGGTTATGAAAGATGTTTATGTGATCCTGGCTTTCCATGCACATGAATTACTTTGGGATCTTCCGGAAAAGATGCTTTCATATCTAGAGGAAGACAATCCGATGAAGGGTACGCTGTTGGATACCAACTATATAAAAAAAAGAAAGGAGGAGGGCCGGGATATCTATTCAATGTGCAGCGAGTTTGGTGATTTTTTCGATGTGCCGCTTTGTGTGGAGTACACCAATGAACTGCTGGTACAGATCAGGGATGTAATGCCTGAATCCTTTCAACGGCTGGTCAAAGATTACCAGAGGGGGCGTCTTTACCCTATCTACGGGTATGCCCATCACACCCATATATCTCTGCTGCGTCCGGAAGAGATCATACAGGAGATAGTATGGAACAGGGAGTATCTGCATAATGGGATGGGAGTTCCTTATCCCAAATACAATGGCCTTTTCTCCTCAGAGGCTTCATACAGCTACGATAAAATGGAGCCTATTGCTCGGGCAAATATGGATTATGTGATCTTTCCACACCTGGGCGACAAGAAGGTTCCCTTTGAAATTCGGGGAGAAGGGGATTGTGTTTACCTGCCGTTTTTAATTAGAGCGGGCAATAAAAAGGTGATCGCCCTACCCCGCAACTTTCCTATTTCTCAAGAGATTTGGCGTCCTATTACTAAGATGAAAAGGGATGAAGTAAAGGATCAGGGGTATATGCTGGGAGACTATCCGGTCTTTTATAACGAATACCTGACCGGGGAAGAGGAGCGCTACCCCATCAGCTTTGATGAGGGTGTGGAAATTTACAGGGATATTTTGCGGAATGAATTGGAAAAGGCACCTGATCAGGGGGTGCTGGTCTATATTCAGGACCTGGAGCTGATGGATTTTGGGGATATAGCCCTGGATATTATGAAAAGCTCATGGCAGAGGCTGCTTGAGGATGAGCAGGAATACCGGATTCATTTTGTCACTCCCGATCAGTATTTGGAGCAGGTAGTCATTCCCGCAGGTGTGGACAACCTGCCGGAAGTTGTATTCAACCAGATCTGTTGGGCTCCAGAGGTCAGGCTGGTACTTCGGGTGGATGGCCATTATCCACCTCTCGGTGTCACAGGTAAAGGCCCTTATGATATCTACAAAACCGGCACTTATGATCACCCCTTGATATTCTGGGAAAATGGGAAGTATTACTGCGGGATCTTTGATAGCCTGTTGGAAAACTTCGCCATCTCCACAGAGGTACCGCTCAGTATGGAACGTTTGGGGGAGAATGGATATGATATTGTCGGGGAAAGTCTGGAATCCCAGGCTGTTCTCTATCTGAGGCTGATGAAGAGGGCTTGCAATTGGGGATGGCGCCCTACAGAGGGCAGGCAAAAGCTGCCCTACCTGAAGGGGTACCTGCTCTGTTCGGTGCTGCTGCGTATTCTTAAACAGCGTACCCCGGGATTGTTGAGCCGAGAGATGAAAAAGATCAATTCCCGAAATTTTGTGGGGCTCTGTGAGGTATTGAATGTTTTTATCGATAATCGGGTGGAATATCTGGGTTACGGGTTCAAGGAGTTGGCTACAGAGCGGGATGTTGACATCTCTGCTGTCGAGGAACTGTTTGCGAAAGTGGAGCATTGGAAAAGGATTGCTCTAGATAGGGGAAAGGATTTGTTCCTGGCATACCGAAAGGATCCTGCTGATTACCACAGCTTTCTAAAATTGTTGCAGGATTATTCTATGGCTCTCTATATGGCAACTGACAGCATCCAGCAGGTATGGGGTGAAGGTGGTAATCCCGACTTCCTGGTGGATAAGATGTACCATTATTTATATGATATCTATCCGCCACAGTTCCCCAGAATGATGGAAAAGATCGATTCCATGAGTGAAAGGGATGTGGATGAATACTTTAAGCAGACGGTGGTCACGGTGTAGATTGGTTTTCCAGGATAACCATTTGGCCTTTGCCTAGAAACCGGCTTTCCCTTTCGCCGGTTTCTTTTCCACCGTAGGCTTCCCATTCTGAGTTGAAGATCTGTTTCCCTTGGTGATCGATGGGAAATGAGGCTTCTCCCAGATTGAACAAGGCGGTCAGGGAGAGATCATTCTCCCATCTGTGTATCTGTACAACCCGATTTTGACTATCTACTTTTGCCGTCAATCTATCTTTATCTAACCTCCTCAGTACCGGATGAGAGACCCGCAGCTTGATCAGGTCCCTATAGAAATTGAATAATTGATGGTTTCTCTCTTTCCAGTTCTCCTGAGGGGTAAGTTTTGATCTATAAAATGTTTCAGGGTCTTGAGGATCTGGAACCTCTCCCCACCCGAATTGCTTAAATTCTTTCTTTCGCCCTAGAGAAACAGCTTTTTTTAGCTCAGGATCCTGGTAGTCGGTAAAAAAGAGAAAGGGGTTCTCTTCACCATACTCCTCACCCATGAAGATCAATGGTATGTAAGCAGAGAAGAGCACCAACCCGGCGCCTGCTTTGAGCAGAGGGAAGTCGATCAATGCAGACAGCCGCTCACCCTGTGCCCGGTTGCCTACCTGGTCGTGGTTTTGCAGAGAGACCACAAATTGTTTTCCTGGCCTAGCTGAGGCATCTGTGCCTCTTTTTCTTTTCCAATAGTGTGAATACTGGCCTGTGTAGAGGTAGTTTGTGTAGGCTTTTTCTAAGTCTTTCAGCTTCCCATAATCCATATAATACCCCTTGTTTTCTCCGGTCAAGGAGGTGTGAATGATGTGGTGGAAGTCATCCATCCACTGGGCATCAGCTCCATAGCCCCCCTGATCCAGGGGTTCGATCAAGCGGGTATTGTTTTCATCACTTTCAGCGATGATCAGTTTGCTGACCTTGTGTTCACGGGAAAGGTTATTGGCAATTAGCGAGATCTCCTGGATGATGTGCAGGGGGTTGTTGTCCTTGATGGCATGGACTGCATCAAGACGCAGTCCATCGATATGGTAGAGACCCAGCCAGCAGCAGACATTGTCCAGGATATATTTTCTGATGTAATGGCTGTAGGCATCATCGAAATTGACCGCTTCTCCCCAGGGTGTTTCATGTTTTTTCGTCAAGTATGGCCCAAAAAATGATAGATAGTTTCCCTCGGGGCCGAAGTGGTTGTAGACCACATCAAGGATAACCCCTATCCCCTTTTGATGGCAGGTGTCCACCAGTTGCTTTAGATCATCAGGGGTGCCGTAGTTGTGGTTGACGCTGAACAGGTTGACACCATCATATCCCCAGTTCCACCTTCCTGGTGCCTGGGCGATAGGCATCAGCTCGATGGCTGTGATGCCTAATTGCTGCAGGTAATCCAGCTTTTCCAGGATCCCCTGGAACTTTCCTCCTTCCGAAAATGTCCCAGGGTGTATTTCCATGATGACCAGCTTCTCCTGGTCTATTCCCTTCCAGTTTTCATCATGCCATTGGTATGAGGAGTGATCGATCAGCTGGGAAAAACCATGTACACCTTCAGGTTGAAAGTAAGAGTAGGGGTCGGGAAAATTCCCATCATCAAGACGGAACTTGTATAACGAGCCTGGGGCAACCCCTTTGAGGACTGTGCTGAAAATGTGTTCCTCCTCCTGGTCAAGGGGGAACACTTCTGTTTTATCCTCATTCTTAACCACCAAGCCGACAGTTTGCAGGTTGTATGCGAAAACCCTGAAACTGACTTCATTTTCTTTGATTATATTGCTGCCCATTTGGAGCATGATATAGATAACACCTCATTCACTAATACCGATCAACCATTAGTATGACCATTAATGACAAATATTAGTGAGGGTATTGAGTCATATGGAGGGATCTCCTCCTTATATTACAGAGCAAATTGCCAAGCCTCTTATAAATGTAAAAGCATTCCCATGATAAAAAACTGGTAAAGGAGTAATGTTCGGTGGAGTTAGTCAATACAGAGTTGAAAAATTACAAAGAATATGAGGAATTAATTGATGTGGATACCAAACTGCAGCTAGAGTATTTTGCTGAAAGGCTGCAGGGAAAAAGGATCGCTATGGTCAATGCTACTGCCTTTGGGGGTGGGGTTGCCGAGATTCTGCATTCCCTGGTTCCCCTCTTCAGGAGTCTAGGAATTGATATTGATTGGTGGAAGATGGAGGGCAGTGATGAATTTTTTATAGTGACGAAAACCATTCATAACTGTCTGCAGGGGCAGAATGTTGAGTTGACCGATAAAGAAAAAGAAATCTATCTGGAATATAACAGACGAAATGCTTTAGAAATCAAAGACTGGGAGTATGACTTTATTGTTATCCACGATCCTCAGCCTGCCGCTATGATCCGCATGCGGGATCAAGTGGGGAAAGGGAAGTGGATCTGGCGCTGCCATATTGATACATCTACTCCCGACCCGGAGTGTTGGGATTTTATCTATCAGTTCATCCAGGATTATGATGCCTGTATCTTCACTATGGATGAGTATGTTCGAGAAAATGAGAGTCTGCCTCATCTCACTTTTTTCACTCCGACCATTGATCCCTTGGGGATCAAAAACATTCCGTTGGAATTGGATGAGGCAAAAGAAATACTCGGCCGGTTTGGGGTTGATAACAATAGGCCTCTGCTTACCCAGATCTCACGTTTCGATCCCTGGAAGGATCCTTTAGGTGTAATCGATGTCTATCGTATCGTAACAAAGGAGTTCCCCAGTGTGCAGTTGGCTTTAGTGGGTTCTATGGCTACCGATGACCCTGAGGGATGGGATTATCTGTACAAAACGCTGAGAAAAGCGGGAGAAGATTATGATATCAAGGTTGTTACTAATTTTAATGGTGTAACAAGCCTGGAAGTAAATGCCTTTCAAACCTGCTCCAGTGTGATCATACAAAAATCGATCAGGGAAGGTTTTGGTCTTACTGTCTCTGAAGGACTTTGGAAGGGGATACCTGTGGTAGGTGGTAATGTGGGGGGTATAAGGGTGCAAATTGATGATGGTATTAACGGATACCTGGTGGAAACTGTTGAGGAATGTGCGGAAAGGGTACTGACACTGCTGCGGAATACGGCTATGGCTGAAAAAATGGGCCTTGCGGGCAAGGAAAAGGTGCGTCAAAATTTCTTGATCACCACCAATATGCTGAACTATTTGAAGCTGTTTTATGAACTCAGTTCAAAGACTGACACTGACTTGGGCATGACAACAGCTTACCCGGTTTTTTAGATAGAGTGCTGTCAGGTGGTCTTTAGCCAAGGATTGTTTCCCTGTACTGCTAGTAGCAAGAAAAATCCGGAGGTGGAATTTTATTGGGAACAGAGCAAAAACAATTGCAGCAGCTGGCGCAGTTATATGGTTTAGAGACCAGTTATTATGATATCAAGGGGCAGCATCAGCAGGCAGAACCCGATGCCCTCTTTGCTGTGCTGCGCTGCTTAGGATTAGAGATTGATAATTCGGGTGATGTGCATAATGCCCTAAGGGAACGTAAAATGGAGCGGTGGCAGCAGTGTTTGGAACCGGTGTATACGTTCTTTGAGGGGGAGACACCGGTTCTTTCGGTGAGGCTCAGTGCCGAACAGGTCAATCAAATGGTTTATTGTAAGCTGGAATTGGAAACAGGGGAGACTAGAAACTGGGAAACCAGTTTGTCAGAGCTTCCGGAAGAGCAGAGCGCTGAAGTGGAAGGTTCACGCTATGTGTTAAAAAAATTGGAGCTGCCTCCTCTTCCTCTAGGCTATCACCATTTTACATTAACGTTTTCCTCTACTAACTGGGAGACGATGGTGATATCTGCACCTGAGCGGATGTATACCCTTGCAGATAGTGAAAAAGACAGGATTTGGGGATTATTTATTCCACTATATGCACTGCGCTCTGCTCACAATTGGGGTGTGGGGGATTTTTCCGATATGGAAACACTGATGCAGTGGGCACAGACGCAGGGGGGTGGCCTGGTGGGAACACTTCCCTTGCTCTCCACTTATCTTGGACAGCCTTTCGATCCCAGTCCCTATGCTCCTGTCAGCAAACTTTTTTGGAATGAGTTATACCTGGATGTGGCTAGAGCGCCGGAATTAGAGCAGTGTCAGGGAGCTCAGCAGTTGATTCAGTCCGCGGGCTTTCAGGAGGAGATAAAGAAATTGCGAGATGGGGACTTGGTGGATTATGCTGGGTGTATGGCAGTCAAACGCCAGGCTTTGGAACAGCTGGCAGAATGTTTGTTCGATGGAAGCTCTGATAGACGGAGACAATTGGAACAATGGCTGTCTGATAACCCTGATGCTCAACAGTATGCCCGTTTCCGGGCGGCGGTAGAAAAGATGGGAAAGGGATGGTTAGAGTGGCCTGAACAGATGCAGAAAGAGCTGAAAGAAGGGGACTATGACCCTGCAGCCGAAAGGTACCACCTTTATGTTCAATGGCTCATCGGGGAGCAGTTGGGTGGGGTGGCAGATCGGGCCCGTCAGGATGGAGTGGGGCTTTATCTCGATCTTCCTGTTGGTGTCCATCGATCTGGGTTTGATACCTGGTGGGAGCGGGATGCCTTTGCACTCACAGCCAGTGCCGGTTCCCCCCCTGATGATTTTCTGCCTGAAGGGCAGAACTGGGGGCTTCCACCCCTGCACCCGCAAAGGATCAGGGAACAGGGATACAGCTACTTCATAAAATGTATGCGCAATCACTTCCGGTATGCAGGGGTCTTGCGGTTAGACCATGTGATGATGCTGCACAGGCTTTTTTGGGTGCCTGAGGGACTCGGAGCCCGGGATGGAGTTTATGTTCGCTATAAGGCCAGGGAGTTTTATGCAATTCTCGCTCTGGAGTCCTCCCGTTACAAAACCGTGCTCATTGGGGAAGATCTAGGAACTGTCCCAGACAGGGTGCGTGTTGCTATGGATAAGCGTGATGTTTACCGCATGTATGTGTTGCCTTTTGAACTATACGGGCCTAAGGGTGCGCCCCAGCCGGTACAGTCTGCCGTTCAGGCATCTATGAATACACATGACATGGTACCTTTTGCTGCCTTTTGGGAGAGCAAAAACAGGGATGAGCAGGCGGCCATGGCCAACTACCTTTATGAAGGCGGCTGGATCACCACGTTGAATCCCGAGGCAAGGGAAGTGCTCCAGGGATGGCTGAAATATCTGGCCGCCAGCCCTGCCCAAATACTGCTCATCAGCTTAGAGGATCTCTGGCTGGAAAAGGAACCGCAAAATGCTCCCGGAGATTTAGATTACCCTAATTGGCAGCGCAAGGCACAGCATACACTGGAAAACCTTGATGAAACCGAAGGAGTGATCGATGCCCTGCAGGAGGTTCAGAGGATGTACTAAAGGGATGATAGTATATTCTAGAGTAGTACGCCGCAGTAGCTTTCTGCGGCGTTATGACTTTTGAGCACCATAATGCCGGAAAAACGCAATAATTCACATTTGTATTGACAGCATCTCTGAAATGGTATATTTTGTGCTTAAACCCATAAAGGAGATGCCGGAGTTGCTGAAAATAAAGATTCTTGTGGAAAACCAGGTGAACCGAAGGGGCTTGCTTGCTGAACACGGGCTGTCTATTTTAATAACAATCGATGGTATCAATGTGCTTTTTGATGCAGGACAGACTGGCGTGCTTACCTTCAATGCCCAACAGGATGGAATTGATCTCAGGTGTGTGGATGCAGTTGTCTTAAGTCATGGACACTATGACCATACAGGAGGCATCCCTCACTTTTGTAAATTGAATAGGGATGCACCCCTCTATATCCACCCCAAGGCATTTGCTGAGAGATTTAACAGCTCAGATGGAAAACCCTCAGGTGCGCATATTGGTATTCCTTGGACATCGGATGATATGGATAGCTTAAAAAACAGAATTATAACCAGTGAAATGCCTTTAGAAATACATAAAAACGTAATATTGTCAGGTGAAGTAGAAAGGACTGTATCTTTCGAAAGTGGGCCATCAAGCTTTCTCTTAAGAGGTGACAACAACAGGCTCTGTGAAGACAGGGTTATAGATGAGCAGTTTCTGACCATTAAGAGAGATGAAGGTATTTACATTTTTGTGGGATGCAGCCACCCCGGTATTATCAACTGCATTAGACAAGCAAAAAATCTTTTTCCAAATGAAAGGATTGCTGCTGTCATAGGAGGTATGCATCTCCGAAATGTTGGGATGCAGAGTTTGCAGGCATCGATAAGGTGTTTACTGGAATTAGGGGTTGATAGAGTTATACCACTTCACTGTACCGGTTTTACGGCGGTCTATGAAATGAAAAAGGCTTTGCAGGACAGGATGATAGTGCTTACCTGTGGGGATGAATTTTTATTAAGCGATAATTAAAAAAAATGCTCATAAATAATTGACAAAAATAATAATCCAGTGTATTATGTAATGAGCATATGCACATAATAATGATGAGGTGAAGGCATGCCTAGGAGGAAGAAATGCAGAAGGGTAGGATTTATTCCCTCCAACCAAGCTTTTTATCCGCAAAATCAAAACGCAGATAAGGTGATACTGAATATAGAAGAGGTTGAAGCTATCAGACTTGCCGACCTGGAACAGATGGAACAGAATGAGGCGGCTGAAATGATGAATATTTCCCGGGGAACCTTTCAGCGCATTATCAAAACCGCCAGGGAGAAGGTTGCTGATGCTCTTATAAACGGAAAGATGATGCAGATCAGCGGTGGACATTACGAATTGGTAGATGGCAGCACAGTAAATCGTCATCGCCGGAGGTTCAGAGGCGGGAGAGGTTAGGAAGATATCCCACAAGAAGGGGGGGGATGTTATGCCATTTGGTGATGGAACAGGTCCTGCAGGAGCAGGAAAAAGAGGTGGCCGAGGATCTGGCGGCGGCAGAAGTCAGGGCGGTAGAGGCCAAGGCGGTAAAGGACGCGGTGGTATGGGAGCAGCAAACCAAGCTGGACCTATAGGAGAATGTGTATGTCCTGCATGTGGTGCAAGAGTGTCTCATCAGCAGGGAGTACCTTGTACATCTATGCAGTGTCCAAGTTGTGGTGCAAAAATGACCAGATAAATTATTAAAATATTTTTAAAAGGAGAGTGTATAGGATGCCTAGAGGAGATGGAACCGGGCCGATGGGAATGGGCCCAATGACAGGAAGAGGTGCAGGCTTTTGTGCAGGAGCAGCAGCACCAGGTTTCACGTCAGCAGGATTCGGTTTTGGCAGGGGCAGAGGTAGAGGTTTTGGAAGGATGTATAACCCGGGATGGCAGGCTGGGTATGTACCATATGGTTATCGTCCTCCGGTTGCTCCAGCTGCTCCGGCTGCTGGTCCCTATGGGGTGGATGAAAAGGAGGCCTTGCAGAGGCAGGCTCAGTTTCTTGAAGAACAGCTTAATGAAATAAAGGACCGGCTGAGCAAACTGGAAAGCGAATAATGAAGCAGGTTGGTTATCAACATTTTTAGGGTAGCACCTTTTATCTAAGGTGCTACCCTTTTATTTTGGGTGATATAATATTGACTCTTCTCACCACCATGTAGATAGTCGGTATTTTCTATAATTAGAAAGTTGTCACAGACTTTGTGCTCCTTGTTAATAATCACAGAGTGTGTCTAAAATTATAATTTTCACAGTTGTACTGTGGTATGTAGATTCCGTTTTTTCGGCATATAATATGATGTTTATTGGAACATTCCGTAATATTGTTAACTAGTATCGATAAAACGGCAGAACAAATGGTTGTTGTTGACAATGTAAATGCCCTTAAAATACTGTTATTGAGCTATGACAGAACCGGTAAAACGCTTTAAGAATGGCCTATATTATTTGAATGGATCTTTGATCCCCATCTCTTTGAGCGTATACTCGTAAAGAAATTCTAAATCATCATAAGGAAATTCAAGATGAACTTTTTCTTGTTTGTTGTTTTTGATATCCTTCGAATCCTTTGCTTTAGGTGTTTCAATTATATTTTTTTTCTGATTGCTACTGGTATTGTGGCGTTCTATATTGGCTGCATTTTTGGCCATTCCGTTGATTACACCCCCTTCTTCTGATATTTGAGAGGCATGCACCATTTTTCACAATTTGACCGGTGCTAACTATTATATGCAATATTTATGCCAAAATAAAGAGTGAAAGAAACCCTATTTTTTGAGTGTTTGCTATTGTCAATAGAAAGGCGAACTGTTAGAATGAATTGGAAAAGGAATGTATACAAAAATGTGCACAAGGGAGTTTTGGTATTGAATGACTTTTACCGCATCGGGGATAAGCTTGTCAGTATGGAGAAGCTCAACCGCTCCTTGGCTGAGATGCTGACTCTACGCAGTACAGGGCTTTCCCAGCAGGAAGTTGCCGATCGCTGTGGTGTTGATCGAACCTTTCTTTCTCGATTGGAGAAGCTGGGAGCTGTACGTAAGGGAAAAAGCATTGCTGTTATCGGTTTTCCAATACAGAACAAGGAAGAGATCGTTTCCTTATTGGATGAGTTGGGGGTTGAGTTCAGACTGCTGATGACAAATAATGAGCGCTGGCGTTATGTGACCGAAAAGTCTGGCCTGGAGTTGTTCAATGAGGTAATGAGCTTAGTGGCAAAGAGTAGAACTTATGATGTGGTAATCTTAATCGGATCACGGCAGCGTATTAACTGGTGTGCTGCTCTTTTGGACAAGGAAGTGCTAGGGATTGATCTGGGAGAATCGCCAATTGAAGAGGACAAATATGTTGACCCTGATCATTTGCGAAAGCTGATCATTTCGGCACAGTGAAATGACCGGTAAGCAGATGCTTTTTTGAAAGCGAGGTAGACCTATGAAACAGGTTGTGAGCGTAAGTTTGGGTTCGTCTAAACGGGATCATAAAGTAGAGGCTGAATTTTTAGGGGAAAAATTTGTTATAGAGCGGATAGGTACTGATGGAGATATGCAGCGAGCGATCCAGATGATCCGTGAACTTGATGGCAAAGTAGATGCCTTCGGTATGGGGGGGATCGATCTCTATGTGGTGGCCGGAAACAGGCGTTATGCTCTCCGAGAGGCAAAAAAAATCGCCGCTGCGGCACAGCTCACTCCGATTGTTGATGGCAGCGGTTTAAAAAACACCTTAGAGAGACGAGTGATCAATTATCTTCAACAAGAATTAAAATGGAACTTTCAGGGCAAACATGTATTGGTGGTATCAGGGGTTGACCGTTTTGGAATCGCCGAGGCTCTTTGGAATGCTGGCTGTAAGACTACTTATGGTGACCTGATCTTTGCGTTGGGAATACCTATTCCAGTGCATAGGTTATCGACTCTGCGGTTTATTGCTCATACCCTGCTTCCTGTATTGAGTCAACTTCCCTTTAAGTATTTGTATCCTACTGGGAAAAAGCAGGAGACAGTAAACACAAAATACGAGTACTACTATCAACACAATGATATTATTGCCGGAGATTTTCACTTTATTAGAAAATATATGCCCCCAGAACTACCTGGTAAGATCATCATCACCAATACTGTGACCAAAGATGACTTGGAACTTCTACGGGAGCGGGGTGTAAGGGTTCTGGTAACCACTACTCCGGAAATGCAGGGGCGCTCCTTTGGTACTAATGTCCTGGAGGGTGTCTTGATCAGTCTTTTGGGGAAGGGGGTTGATGAGGTACAACCTGAGGATTATAACGGTCTGTTAGATAGACTGCAGTTGAAGCCCCGTATCGTCTATCTACAGGAAGAGAAAGAACCGATCGGGGATCCGTTATCTTTAGCAAAATAGTGATATTATTGTTGTTTTGCTGAACAGGACAAATAAAGCTCCCATCTCCTATCCAAATAGGAGTTATAATGTGCTGCTGCAGCTGCTTAGAGTAAGGAGTGATTAATGATGACGAAATTTGCATTTATCATACATCCCATTGATTTGGGATACATTACAAGAAAAATAAAACCGTTTAAACTGTTACCGAGCAGACTTGCGGAGGGTATAGTATCTCGTTTTCCCGTTTATAAAGCCTCTAATATTACAGGGATCAAATCATCTCTAGCAGAAACAGAAGGGTATTTTATTATCTGTCCGTTGACCTCTCGCCAGATGTTGGAATTGCCTGAAGAATATGTGCTGAAACGGATCCTCGAAGCAGGTAAATTGGCTGAAAAGCTGGGAGCTGGGATAGTGGGACTGGGAGCTATGACAGCTGTGGTTGGAGATGCTGGGATAACGATAGCTGATAACCTGGGTATTGCTGTTACTACTGGCAACAGTTATACTGTGGCTATGGCTCTGGAGGGAACCAGAAAAGCATTGGAGTATGCAGGTATCGACATGACTCAAGCAAAAGCAGTAGTCTTGGGTGCTACGGGGTCAATAGGCAGTGTTTGTGCCAGAATATTGGCTGGTGAGGTAAGGGCTCTGACTCTGGTTTCCCGTACACAATCCCGTTTGGAGAGGCTGGCTTATCAGATCCTGCATGAAACAGGAACTGCTGTTAAACTTACCACTGACACAAAAAAGGCTCTCTTTGATGCAGATATTGTAATAACTGTAACATCTGCAGTTGATACGCTCATCGAACCCCAGGATTTAAAGCCAGGTGCTGTTGTTTGTGATGTTGCCCGCCCCCGTGATGTCTCTGCTAAAGTAGCTAGTGAACGACCTGATGTATTGGTTGTTGAGGGTGGTGTAGTGGATGTTCCTGGTGATAATGTTCAGTTTAATTTCAATTTCGGTTTTCCACCAGGGACAGCTTATGCCTGTATGGCGGAAACCATGATCCTTGCGCTGGAGGATAGATGTGAAAACTTTTCTCTAGGGCGGGAGCTTACTGTTTCCCAGGTCAGAGAAATTCATCGTTTAGGTAAAAAGCATGGCTTTAAACTTGCAGGCCTGCGCAGTTTTGAACGCGCACTTACTCCAGAGGAGCTAAAACATTTTCCAAGAGTGCTTGACAAATAGTGAACAGATCTCTATAATAGCTACAAAATTGGAGCAGAACGAGCAGAACGATAACGCTAGATCTCAGCGTCCAGTGCGGCTGGACATATAATTAATGCAACAGGGAGACAAGGCACCTAACAAGGTGTTATTGTCACCTTTTTGATCTAGGGGGTGGGCATTCTTCTGATATATATTTTTGTGATTGTGACCGAATAATAAATTGACGAGGGTCATAAGATTTAAGTAAATTTCGATCAAGGGAGAGATAAGATTGCCAGAAAATGAGGTTCTTTTAACAGGAGATGGGGTTAAAAGACTGGAAGATGAGCTGCATCTTTTAAAATCTGTTAAACGGCGGGAGGTTGCCGACCGCATTCGTACAGCTATCGATTTTGGCGATATCTCTGAGAATTCAGAATATGAAGAAGCAAAAAATGAGCAAGCCTTTATCGAAGGCAGGATAATACAATTAGAGAAAATGCTGCGCTATGCACGGATTATCGATACCAGTGAGCTGCCTCCTGACACGGTTGGTATAGGTTGTACGGTTCTTTTAAAAGATCAGGATACCGATGATAACATTGAGTATACCATTGTGGGAAGTGCAGAGGCTGATCCTGCTGATTGTAAGATTTCTAATAAATCGCCGGTAGGTAAGGCCATTTTAGGGAAAAAAGTCGGTTCAGCAGTAGAAATCAAAGTGCCTGCCGGAACTCTAAGGTATTGTATTCTGGATATTCGTCGCTAGGTATCAAATGCCGCATCCTTCATTGGTTGAAATAGAAATAGGAGGAGTTTTTTTATGCCTGATGGCAGTAGGGAAGAGTCACCAGATATTTTTGGCGTACGGTTAGAAAAAATTGCAGAACTAAAATCTAATGGTGTAGAACCTTTTGGCAAAAGATTTCCGGTGCAGCATCATATAGCACAAATTATTTATGATTTTTCTGATTATGAGGACCGAGAGGTCACAATTGCCGGGCGTCTGACTGCTAAAAGAGGGCACGGTAAAGCAAGTTTTGGTGATTTACAGGACTTTTCGGGAAAAATCCAGGTTTATGCTAGGCTTAATGATCTAGGCAGTGATGCTTACGACTTGTATAAGAAGCTGGATATCGGGGATATCATCGGTGTTCAGGGAACAGTATTTCGCACCAGAAGAGACGAAATTACGGTAGCTATTAAAAGTTTTGAGCTATTATCGAAATCGCTGCGCCCTCTTCCAGAGAAATGGCATGGCTTGAAAGATATCGATCTGCGTTACAGACAGCGTTATCTGGATTTAATAGTCAATCCGGGTGTAAAGGATGTTTTCTTGAAGAGGATCGAGATTATACGTGCTATCCGTCATTATCTTGAAGAGCGGGATTTTCTTGAAGTTGAAACACCTATGATGCAGCCGGTGGCTGGCGGTGCGGCAGCACGTCCTTTTATCACTCATCATAATGCCTTAGATATGGATCTTTATTTGCGTATTGCTCCGGAACTGTATCTTAAAAGGCTATTGGTGGGAGGGTT
>JBMNGF010000019.1:0-86846 GCA_050949745.1 Syntrophaceticus sp.
CACCAATTGTTCTCCATAGTCCTGTATACTTTTCTGGTTGATAATGCTTTAAATTATAAGGATACAGCAAAAAAATAACATAAAAAGAAAATATCCAAATAGCAAGTGAAGCAGCCCCTAGATGTGAGTTATTGGTTTGTTGCGATACAATTGTTCCGATTAACATCCCCAAATATATATTAATAATAAATAAAGACCTATGCCTACCTTTAAGTATTTCTCCAATAAACAACCATATACCATGATCAAGTACGAAATGTTCTGTAAAATCGCCCTCTGGTAAAAAATATTAGAATTGTCTAGCAGTATTTAGATGTGTCACTTTATTTACATGTTTTTGCTGTCTTTTCCACTGCCAGTATTCATCCATATCAAAGTACTTGCGGCCAGTGCTCCAGGTTTCATCCTGTTCCATAAGCAGCGCACCGATTAACCGTGCAGCAGAAGCATGGTTAGGAAAGATTCGAATAACCCGCTCTCTGCGGCGAATCTCTTCGTTCAAGCGCTCAATGCTGTTAGTAGTGCGTAGACGCTTGCGGTAGCGTTCAGGTAGTATGAGTACTGCTGTGGCGTCATCAAAGCCCTGTTCCAGGATATCAACCGCTTTAGGAGCCTGTGCTGCAAATGTATCAATCGTTGTGTGTAATAATGATCTGGCACTCTCCAAGTTAGGGGCCTCAAAAATAGACCGTAAGTGACCATGAAGATTGTTCTTCATGCGTTTGGGACAGTTGTCTAGAATGTTGCGTGTAAAATGGGTCTGGCACCGCTGCCATGTGGCTCCTTGAAAACATCTGGCTACCGCATTAACAAGACCACCATGGTTGTCGGAAGCCACAAAATCAACGCCTCTTAGGCCACGACCCTTTAACCAGGTAAAGAACTCAGACCAGCTTTCTTCTGTTTCACTGTTTCCGATTTTCATACCGAGGATTTCCCGGTAACCATCCTCGTTAACACCTATGGCAATAAGAGCGCTGTGAGGGCACACCCTGTTGTTTTCACGGATCTTGATGACTATTGCATCCACGATTATGAAAGGGAATAGTGATCCTGAAAGTGGCCGCTCATTCCAGCCATTGACGATAGGGTCCAACCTCTTGCAGAGGGCAGAAACAGTCGATGCAGAGAATGAAGTACCACAGAGTTCTTCAGTAATTGCAGCTACCTTACGGGTGGAAACGCCATTGATGACCATCTCCATCAAAGCCAGTACAAGAGCTTGTTCGCTGCGCTGGTAGCGTTTGAAAAGGTCTGTGGAGAAGACCCCGTCCCGAATCTGGGGAATTCTTAATGTAATAGTACCCACCCTGGTAATTAAGTTGCGTGTTTTGTAGCCATTACGGCGGCCACGACGTTCTTCAGTACGTTCATATCTCTCTGCATTGATCTGTTCTGTACGCTGTTGTTCTAGAATCTGGTCTAGGATTTGTTTCAAGAGTTCTTTCATCCCTTCATCATTACTTGAAAGTAGATGATGCAAAATGTTCTTATTTACGGTAATCTTATATTGGGTCATCGTTTCTCCCTCCGGTAATTAATGGTTTGATTACTATCTAATTTACCAGAGGAACGATGACCTGTTAAATTATCAGGCCCTTTTACAGAAGATATCACACATGACTTATACCATTGTATTGTTCAGGTTTATTATCACGAAGATAGAAAGGATATAATAATAAAAAGAAAAAAAGCAAAGTACAACAAAAAACCACTAAAATAAATATTGTTTCCATCAAATATCACCACCAAATAGAAGATTGTTAAACAGACAAATGCCGGTAAATGAAGTCAGAAAGTTGAACACTTTTTCTGCCAAGGCGATAACGACCGCCCTCAGTAGTGAAGCCAAGGCAGTATGCTTAAAATGCAGTCTACAGATCAATGTCGTTAAGGCAACCAAGATGGGTAACTGGATAAAGGACCAAAGCAAATTGGCATTGTAAATATCTTCAGATGCAAGAAACCTATTCTCCTGCCTGACAATCCCAAAAGGACCATATTGAGGCACAACCGGATGATATTGTTACATGAAATGAAATCAAAAAATCAACCATTTGTTCAACATCAAGATCAGAGGGCTATAGATGAACTGTTTTCCTTGTGTCGCAAAGGCACTGAGTACCACCCGACTTTTGTCATACCAGCCAACGGGTCAATTTCTCTCCCACTTCGTTTTACTCATATGTCATCCTACCGGCACATATAAAAGAATTGACATATCTTTAGCTGTGCGGTAAATTAATAATGAATACTTATTAGTAATGGTTCTTATCTAGGAGGCATACCCATGGTAATGGGAGAAGATGAGCTCATTGGGCAGCTAAAAAAGATGGGAATTAGGGTGACACCTCAGCGTCAGGAAATCCTCATGTTGCTGTTAACAAGGGCTAAGGCGGGTAGCCCGCCGCTCAGTGCTGTTGAAATTATGCAGCATGTCAGGATGCGGTACCCTTCTATTAGCTTAGATACGGTTTATCGTTCATTAGCTACTTTTACCACAGAAGGGCTTGTCAGAGAATTGCAGTTTAGGGAGCATTCCCGGCGATTTGAATTGATTTATGAGGATGACCATCATTATCATTTTGTCTGTCTGGACTGTGGCGATATCATAAAGCTACCATATTGCCCTGTAGATTGTTTGCAGCGGACCAAAGAGTGTTATCCAGAATATAAAATTGAGGACCATTCTTTTACGTTATATGGTTATTGTCCTGAGTGCAAGGATGATTAATTTAACTACCGGAGGGAATTAATATAAAATGCATGATAGTTCAATAAAGAGGCCAGTAAAACAGATTTGCTGGTTGCTGGCTGTTGTGCTGCTTGTTGGCTGTTTTAGTGGCTGTGGACAGGGAAAAACCAGCAGTGACAATCTATCTGATGTATCTGAGAAAAAGCTTAACATTATGACCACGATTTATCCCTTGTTTGAATTTAGCTCTAAAATAACTGGGGACAGGGCTTCTGTTGTTCAACTTTTGCCTGTGGGGAGTGAACCACATCATTGGGAACCCTCACCGGCAGATATGAAGCAAGTTTATGATGCACAAGTCTTTATCTATCATGGAGCTAATATGGAGCCTTGGGTGGATAAAATTCTTCCCGAACTGCAAAAGAGAAATATAAAGATCATTAGAGCCACAGAAAAGGTGGAACTGCTTACCTTTGAGGAGGAGGAAAGCCTTGGTTTGACAAAATTTCTGGGGTCTAAGAGGGCGAGCGGCCACGATAACCATGGTGGACATGGGAGTTTTGATCCACATGTCTGGCTGGATCCGCTGCAAGCAAAAATAATGGTGTCATTTATAGCTGAGAAAATAGCTGAAGCGGATACAGTTAACGCAGATTATTACAGGCAGAATGCTCAGGAAGTGCTCGGTGAACTTGATCAGATACACCAGGAGTACAGTGCAGCAGTTTCCGGTTTTAAGAACCGTAATTTTGTTGTTTCCCATGCAGCCTTCGGTTATCTAGCACACCGCTATGAACTGTGCCAGATTCCTATTTTGGGTCTGACCCCAGAACAGGAACCAGATGCAGCAACAATGGCTAGTGTTATTGATTTTGTGCGCCAACAAAATATTGATTCCATTTTCTATGAGGCACTGGTCAGCCCCAGGGTCTCTGAGGCCATTGCCCAGGAGACAGGGATAGAGACACTGGAACTCCATCCCATTGGAGCCATCACAGAGGAAGAGAGGGAAGATAGTATAGACTACTTTGATCTGATGCGACAGAATTTGATAAATCTAAAAAAAGCACTTGAATGAAAGGTGAGAATGTGAAAGTTCTACAATTGCAGAATATATATTTTACTTACAGTGACAGATTGATTTTAGAAGAAATCGATTTAGTGGTGGAAAAAGGGGAGATTCTGGCTCTCATCGGACCAAATGGTTCAGGAAAAACCACACTGGTGAAGTTGATACTTGGACTGCTGAAACTTACACAGGGGGAAATACTGCTGTTTGGAACCGGTGTTGATCAGTTCAAAGAGTGGCACCGTGTGGGTTATGTTCCTCAACGAGCAGAGATTAGCGGCAAGTTTCCTGTTACAGCTAGAGAAGTTGCGGCTACTGGGCGCTTTGGCAGGGTTGGTTTGTGTCACAGACTGGGGCAGGATGACTGGAAAGCTGTTGAGGAAGCATTAGATATGGTAGGGCTTCTTTCTCTACAGCACCAACCGATTATAGAACTATCTGGGGGTCAGCAGCAGCGGGTGTTTATTGCCAGGGCACTGGCAGGTCAGCCAGATATTCTGATATTGGATGAGCCACAGGTAGGGCTTGATGACCGCTATATCCACGATTTTTATCAGCTGCTGCTGCAACTAAATAAAGAGCAAGAAATAACTGTTTTTATAGTCTCTCACGATGTGGGAGTCTTAGGGGCATTGGCCAACAGAATTGCTTGCCTCAACAGGAGGTTGATCTGTCAGGGTTCTCCCCAGGAAGTATTGACAGCACATAATCTCAGCTATATCTATGGAAATGATTATTCTACTGCTGTCAATTTAGGCTAATAGACAAAGGGGAATATAGATGGTAATGCTGCAATACGATTTTATGGTGCGTGCTCTGTTTGCCGGTTTGGTAATCGGTATTATTTGTCCGGCTCTAGGCAATTTCCTTGTAATTCGCCGCTATGCTTTTATGGCTGATGCCATTTCCCACATATCCCTGGCAGGGGTTGCCATTGGCCTCTGGTTAGGAGTTGCGTCATATACACCATTGCTGGTCATTGTTGTCGCTGTTCTTGGTGCATTGGTAGTGGATTACATGCGCTCACATTCCAGCCTTTCTCCTGACGCTCTGCTGGCTTTGGTGATGAGCGGAGGGCTTGCTCTGGCTGTTATTTTTTTCGGACTGGCCAAGGGAGGGGTGCTGGATATCACTTCTTACCTTTTTGGCAGTTTAATGACGGTCAACAACAGTGATCTCTGGTTAATAGTGGTTGTCGCGGGAATTGTTTTGTTGTTTTTAGCGCTTCTATACAAAGAGCTATATTTCATCTGCTCTGATGAAGAGTCGGCACGTGTCGCCGGGCTTCCTGTTGAGCGGCTCAATCTAGTCTTTATCTTCCTTGTGGCATTAACGGTTGCAGTAAGCCTGAGAGTTGTAGGCACATTATTGGTGGGAGCGCTGATGGTTATTCCGGTATTGGCCTCCCTGATTATAGGGCGCAGTTTCAAGCAAGTGTTTTATTACTCATTAGGGCTGGGAGTAATCGCTGCTTTGTTGGGGCTGGTCGGCTCCTATCAGTTTGGGCTGGCTTCAGGGGGTTGTATTGTGCTGGTTGCATTATTCTTCTTTGCCCTGTTTTATATAGTCAAGCGGGTGCAAACACTCTTTAAGCAGCATCATGTTCTTAAAGAGTTTGAGTAGGTCATACTAATCAATGGCGGCAGAGATTATCATTTAATGGAGCTTTTTTTCACTGCGGGGTGTGGCGATAATCATATATTTTTGACCACTCTGGCTGCCGTGGGCTTGGAAATCCATCCCTTCCTTTTCTAATAAAGCCAGGATTCTATCTGTTTCATGGGCATCTGCAGCTTCAAGATTGAGCAGCAAATGATCACCTGGTGACAGTTTGGATGTTGCGGCTTTTACGATTTCAATATCTCCGGGGCTGATGGATGGGCCGAGATCGATGCTGATATCCCGCATATTGTTCCTCCTAATAAGTATTTTCTTTAGAAATATTATCTGCCGGAGTGTCTTTTTTATTCTGATATCAATGGTTTCCGCTCAAAAAGGTTTTATAGGTGGGGGACAATAAATGAATGTGGAAGGTATGCCTGAGGGCTGTTTCCAGGAGGGGAAGTTGAGTTTTGGGATGAGGTGATTTCTCTTTGGCAATACCTTCCACATGTGATATATTATACGTGGCTGTGGATAAATTGTGCAGTTAACTATATAAAATTTATTATGAACTTTTTCTGTTAGGGAGGATATAGAGAGAAAAAGTAGAATAGGTAGAGTATATATTGATGAGAATGACACCATGAAGGTGTTCTTCCCTTCCGGATGAAGGGGGTACTACTTTGTGGTGTATTTTTTCTACAGGGGGTAATTGAATATGTGTCGAGAAAAAACAGATTGGGAAAAAGCGATGGAGTTTCATGGCCACATCTGTGTTGGCCTTGCCACAGGTTATCGTGCTGCTAAAGTAGGGATGGAGCATTTGGCTGCACATAGGTCTCCTGATGAAGAGTTGGTGGTCATTGCTGAGACAGACAACTGCGGTGTGGATGCTGTTCAGGTTGTTACCGGATGTACCATGGGCAAGGGGAATCTTATCTACCGGGACTATGGTAAAACTGCCTATACTTTTGGGCGCCGAGACACAGGGAAGGCAGTGCGTATCACAGTAAAACCTTTTGCTGAGAAGTTTCCGGAGTTTGTAGCTATTCGCGACCGTGTCCGGGGAGGAAAGGGGACACCTGAAGATGAAGAACAATTAAAAAAGATGCAGATGGAAGTGATCTCTGAACTCGTGCAGGGTTCACTGGATGATCTGCTGCAGGTGGAGGAGGTACAGCTTGATCTGCCTGAAAAGGCGCGAATTTTCCAGTCTGTGACCTGTGTCAGGTGCGGTGAGTCGGTGATGGAGCCCAGGGCAAGGGTGAGAGATGGAGAGTATGTCTGCATACCCTGTAGTGATTATTATCCCTCACGTATCGCTGGAGCGTAAAACCGTGATTGGGGGATGGCCCTTTTGTTTCGTTTCTGATTAAGCGTGACAGGGGGACTGATTTTTGTCGCGTTGCTGATAAAAGTCAGTCCCTTTGTTTTGTTTCTAATGTGGATATTGTATTCAATTATCTGTTCGCCGGATATTCTAGCCTGGTGCAGGAGTGCTCCCCTCATGGCATCAGTTAAAGAAGTGACATTTGTTCTAACCGGGGCTTTCTTCTGGTTAAGAGGTGGAGGCCCCGGAGTCAGTTGGTAAGCCATTGATTCTCCCACAAGTTGAATTTGTTGGATAAATGTGGAGGCATACCAGAACAGTATCCAGAGGGAGGAGGATATTGTTTTTATGAATTAGTGTGACTGGCGATGCCTCCCACATTATGATCTATTATACGTAAAATGGGAGTAAATGGTGCTATATGGGGGCGATACCTATCAAAAACGGTCTCTTAGTGATTGGCTGAATTCTAATAACGTGAAGTTTCTCATTTTGTCATGCCGATTACTTTATGGAATCATATAGTGATTTAAACTCCTTCTGATGCTGGATAAAAATATCAACAAGCACTGGATCAAAGTGGCTTCCTTTACTTGAACTGATAATCTCCATACTCTTTTCGTGTGAAAAGGCATCTTTATAAACTCGCTTGGAGCGCAGCGCATCATAAACGTCAGAAAGGGCCATGATCCGAGCGGATAAGGGTATCTCAGTTCCTTTAAGGCCTTTATTATAACCGTTACCATTCCATTTTTCGTGATGGTATAGAGCAATATCCATACCCATTGAAAGAAATTCGTTTTTATCGTATTGCTGTCCGACTTTAGATAGCGTATCATAACCTATCTGCACATGGGTCTTCATAATGGCAAACTCATCGTCGGTTAGCTTACCGGGCTTGAGCAAAATGCTGTCGGGTATGCCAACCTTTCCGATATCATGAAGTGGACTGGCCTTATATATGGTTTCTATAAAGGTATCTGAGACTAAATCTGCGTATTCGGGGATTGGTCTTGCTTTTTCGGCAAGCAACCGGCAGGAGCTGGCTGTCCGTTCGATATGCGTACCGGTATCGTCATCCCTTGATTCCGATAATTTAATTAACGCATAAATTGTTGCCATTTGAGAAGATGAAATTTCCTGAACTTTCTCTTCCACCAGTTGTTCAAGATGATGATTGTGTTTTTCAAGTTCATCTTCGATTTTTTTCATTTCAGTGATATCTTGAATCGTCCCATAAAAATGAGTGAGAACACCTTTAGCGTCAAACTTGGAATAAAATCTTAAATGCACCCACTTTGTTTTCCCGTTTTTCATCAGCAAACGATACCTGGTGGTCCAGGGTTTTTGCGCTACAAGCATCTCCTGAAACATTGTAGTTGCTTGTTCCAGATCGTCTGGATGGACAAAAGAAAAAAATAAATCCAAAGTTGCAGGAGTCGAGCTGTCAATTTCAAGAATGGTATACATCGAATCTGACCAAACCATACTATCCAAAGTCGGATTTATATCCCAACGACCTAACAGCGCAATTTCCTGCGCTTCAGCGAGAACTTCGCGGCTATGTGTTAATTCCTTGTTGAGCTGTTCAAGGCGCTGTGCTATAGAGGAATAATCCAGGATTAATTTCGTAAGTAGTTCTGTTTGATTATGGTAGTCAATCTCCTTTGCGAAGCTTTCTAACGCATAGGTTTTCATTTCGGTGTCTGAACGCAGACCGTTTGATAAAATGTCTTGCAGTTGTAAATTTCGATTGTTCATATGGGCTCCTCCGACAACAGATAATCGATTCCGACGTTTTTGATAGCGCGTAAATGTCGAATAATCGCCGTTATATTCTCTTTTGTAGAGATAATGCTGCCATGCTGCGGTGCTATCCTGTCAATATCTAGCTTTTCGATAGTATTTAGGGTGTTTGCTAGTGCACGGTTTGATGTCATGAGTCTTTGATGGAACTTCGCGATTCCGTTGACAGGGCAGTTTGTTAAGTTCAAGGAACACTTATTCAGATCCTGGCATTTCCTGCAAGTCTCGTCCATTTCAAGCATCAATGTCCATTGGGTATCAAAGCTGCCGAACAAATCGCTCGAGAACAGTGTTTTTGTTTTCGTATCATATGTAACAAAGCTACCTGGCTGATGGCAATAAGGGGTTGCAATAAATTCTAACCGTCTGCCTGTAGCGAAGTCATAATGGTTGTCCAATTCACGAAAATCGAGCTTTTCTGTTTTATCGGAATAGTAGTGAATGAAGACATTGTTCTCTATATGAGATATAATTTTGAGCGCATCATTATTTATAATCGCCTCGAACTGGGGCAGGCTTCCACAGAGGTCCGGGTCATAGTGTTGGTATATCAACCTGGTAATTTGTGAAGGTGCCAGCCCTGTTCTCAGGATTTTCAGCATGACAGTACTGAAATCATCGCGGTTTCCACCGTCAATTAAGACAGCTTCATCGCCCTCAATAACCAGATATGGATTACAGTGAAGGTCTCTGTTTTCATCAGAATAACCTATCCAATAAATACCCTCAGCAATATTGACTGGTTCTTTTTCTAGGGATTCTATATTGATTTTCACCTTTCATTCCTCCTTGTTGGGTCCGCCTAAGGTATAACCCGTGAGCTGAATATGCCATAAAGAACAAGCATAAACGGTAATTAGTGCTATTATTAATAAAAAGGAATTGTAGAAATTTCACATCATATGTTAGCCTCTTTTGAAACAATATTGGAATTTTTATTTTTTATCGTTTTTATTCTTTCGATAGAAATATAGCCTATGTTAGATTATTACCCGCTCTGGATGAGCATAGATGCTGAGACGCTCTCCCCTGACAAATCCCAGCACTGTAATTTGCAGTTTTTCTGCCAGTTTTAGGGCAAGATCTGTGGGCGCACTGCGTGAGATCAGGATAGGCACTCTCATTCTGGCTGTTTTTAAAAGGATTTCAGATGAGACACGCCCACTGAAAATGATCATTTTGTCCTCCCTAGGGATTTTCTCAAGGAAGCACTGGCCATGGATTTTATCCAGTGTATTGTGGCGGCCGATGTCTTCCTGAAAGATAAGAATCTCTTCTCCCTGGGCGAGGGCAGCATTATGAACACCGCCGGTGCGTTGGAACAGGCGCGATCTATCCTGCAGTTCTGCAGCCAATTTGAGCACTGTTTCTGCGTTTACTTTCAGCTGAGAGGAAACAGGGGGTGGGAGAGGGGGCACAGCAGGAGCAGAGACGCTGGTTCCGCTGCGTCCGGCGCTGGGAGTGATCCAGCGCTTCATGACTAATTTGTCTGTCAGGTCCGGTTCAGAGCTGGTTTCGATGTATACTATACAATGCTCAGCATCATATTCTACTTTTCGAAGCTCCTCCCGTCTGGTCAAAACTCCCTCAGCACAAAGGAAGCCTACCGCCAGATATTTCTGATCCCTAGGAGAGCAGACAAGTGCAGCCGTTTCTTTGGAGTTGACATAAACCGTAAGGGTTGTTTCACGGACAATCATGTCCTCAACTTCACGAGAGCCCTTTTCGTCGAGCTTGATGATCTTACATTGCGTTGTTAATAACTCGCTGTCAAAGTGTTCCATAATAATTTCCTCTCCGTGGCATAGGGGCGTGGCTTGGGGATCTTTCTTTTGCCACATACGAAAACCTTTCGTAATGCTTGCACTGCTGCAATGGGGCAGTTACTGACATTTGCAATCCCTTGCTTCTGATTGACCAATCACTAGAATGATAATGACAGTACCTGACACAGGAGAACAGATTAAAATATCCATTTGATCCTATACTTTTACATTAACCGTTCCGGTGAAGGGGACCCGCCAAAGGTCTCATCAGCATAGACAATTTTACCATTGACCAAGACCAGTTCCACTTTGGTGCGCCAGTCAAGAGGATGGCCGCTGAGAACAATTATATCGGCGTCTTTACCAGGTTCCAAACTGCCTACTCGGTCAGCTATCCCCAGAATTTCGGCGGGGTTGATGGTGATCGCCCTTAGGGCTTCCTGTTCATCCATACCCTCTTTAACAGCCAGGGATGCCATGAGGGGAAGGTATTGAATAGGAACCACAGGGTGGTCGGTTATGATTGCCACCTTAACTCCTGCCTGGGAAAGAACCCTTGGTGTTTTCAGTGACAGGTCTTTCAATTCTACTTTAGCTCTGCTGCATAGAGAAGGGCCGACAACTGCAGGAATATTTCTGGAGACGAGTTCCTCGGGGATTTTATAGCCTTCTGTTGCGTGCTGTATAATGACTTTTAGTTGGAATTCGTCAGCAATCCTGAGCCCTGTGATGATGTCATCAGCCCGATGGGCGTGTATCAGCAGGGGGATTTCACCAGCAATAACGGGAAGCATGGCTTCCATCTTGAGATCCCTGTCAGGCAGTTTGTCCGGGTCTTTTTCTCCCTGTTTAATTTTTGCTCCATAGTTTTGTGCTGCTGCTAAAGTTTCCCGCAACAGCGCTGCTGTGGCCATGCGAGTCATCGGTGCCTTTTTTTGGTCTCCGTAAACACGCTTTGGGTTTTCTCCAAGGGCTGACTTAAGGCCTAGAGGGTTTTTAAGCACAGCCTGATCTGCAGTCTTGCCGCAGGTTTTCATGGCCAAACTCAACCCACCGATCACATTGGCACTGCCTGGTCCTGTCATCACAGTAGTTACGCCACTCCGTAGTGCATCATTGAAAGCTAGATCCTCCATGTTGACGGCATCGATGGCTCTCAGATGTGGTGTGATCGGATCAGAAGCTTCATTGGTATCATCACCCTCAATAGCGTAGACCTCCTCGTAGAGCCCCATATGGGTATGGGCATCAATAAATCCCGGGAGTACATATTTCCCCGAGACATCAATAACTTGCGCCCCGGCAGGTGCTGATGGGTCAGGGGAGAGGGCATCTATCTTTTGATTCTTAACGAAAATACTACCTCTATTATAAACTTGGCCTGCCATTGTAATAATATTTCCATTGATGAGTGCGATCATTGGCCTGTTCCTCCTTTTTCTCCTCTAGCAGAAAATGCTCAGTCCCGGGCCTATCCGGGCCGCATGTGTAATATGCAAAAAACAAGTTAAAGTAGCCTATTCCCTTTGTAAGCCTCTCAATATTTCCAGGTTGTCCCTGTCTTCCTGCATATCTGGACCCTTTGGAGTTTCCAGAACCATAGGCAGGTGAGATAGCTCCGGATTATTGACCAGCCAGCGAAACCCTTCCAGCCCGATCATGCCCATCCCAATATGGTCATGCCTGTCAAGCCTAGCTCCCAATTCACCCTTGGAATCGTTGAGGTGAATTGCTTTTAAATTATCTAAACCCACAATCTTTTCAAATTCTCTGAATGTCTCTTCACAGGCATCCTCTGTGCGCAGGTCATAGCCGGCTGCAAAGATGTGGCATGTATCTAAGCAAACCCCCAGTCGTTCTGGGTAGAAGCTGTCACTGAGCAGTTGAGCCAGGTGTTCAAATCTCCCTCCTAAGAGGGAGCCTTGTCCGGCTGTAGTCTCTAAAAGAATGGTCACCTGTGAATTTTCAGTTCTTTTTAATGCTTCATTGAGAGCAGTAGTAATGCGATTCAGTCCTGCCTGTTCTCCTGCTCCGGAATGTGCTCCAGGATGCATGACCAAGAAAGGGATCCCCAGGGCAGCACATCGTTCTACTTCTACCACTAATGCATCAAGGGATTTCATCCATAGCTCCTCATCAGGGGATGCTAGATTGGTCAGATAGGCTGTATGGCCTATCACCGGAGAAATCTTCGTTTCCTCCAATGCCTGCTGGAAACGCGTGATTACCTCTGGCTCAAGAGGCTTTGCCTTCCATCTGTTGGCACTCTTCACAAAAACCTGTATCGTTTCACAGCCGACCTCCTGTCCCCGTCGGACTGCCTTGTCGATACTTCCCGCTATTGACATATGTGCTCCAAATGGCATTATATCTCCTTCTCTTTCTAGGACCAATCAGGGGGACGGTTCTTCTGCGCGACATTTTCATAATCTATCGCGCTTGTGACTGGACCCATCACCGGAACCGTCCCCCCTGATGGTCACCTTTCTACTTCTGTTAGTGCTTGATCGAGGGTGGTGATCATTTCGTCCACATTATCTTGATCGATGATCAGTGGTGGTTGAAAGGCCAGTACGTTCCGGAAGCGGCCGTTTTTACCGATGATCACACCCCTATTTTTCATTATCTCTAAAATGCGGTCAACCTCTTCGGCTGCAGGTTCTTTTCCTTCTTTGACCAGTTCGGCACCCTGCATTAGCCCGATCCCGCGCACATCACCGATCAGTGGGTGCTTATCTTGCAGTTCCAGCAGTTTCTCACGGAGATA
This sequence comes from Syntrophaceticus sp., assembly GCA_050949745.1. Lineage (GTDB taxonomy): Bacteria > Bacillota > DSM-12270 > Thermacetogeniales > Thermacetogeniaceae > Syntrophaceticus. The sequence goes on from JBMNGF010000019.1 coordinate 13,036, forward strand.
AGCTCCCTGGGTAGCGGCGTTCTGGATGAGTCCTTCCTTCTCAATAACATCCAGTGTCGCCAGGCCCGCGGTCATGGAAACCGGGTTGCCTCCTAAGGTGGAAGCCCCTGGGCGGGTGTAATGGTCAGCGATCTCGGGAAGAGTTGTAAAAACACCGATAGGGACTCCATTGCCCAGTGCTTTGGCCATGGTCATGACCTCCGGTTCCACATCCCAGTTTTCAATCGCAAACCACTTTCCTGTACGTCCGAAACCAGATTGAACCTCATCAGCGATCAGTAAAATGCCGTATTCCTGGAGGATCTCCTTTAGTCGCGGAAAGTATTCCGGGGGAGGGGTGACGATCCCCGCATTTCCCTGAATGGGCTCTACGATCATGGCGGCTACCTCTCCTGATGTAGAGGTTTCAATTACCCGGCGAACCTCTTCAGCACAGGCCAGGTCACAGGCCGGGTAGCTCAGATTCAGCGGGCAGCGGTAGCAGTTAGCGTTCGGTGCAAAAGAGATACCTGCTGCAGGATTAGGATCAGTGCGCCAGAAGCGCAAGCCTGTCAGGCTCATTGTCAGAAAGGTACGTCCGCTTAAACCATCCTGTAGAGCCAAAAGCTCACTCCTGCCTGTGGCAAGCCTCGCCGTTAAAACAGCACCTTCATTGGCTTCGGTGCCGCTGTTGCAGAAGAAACTTTTCTGGAGCCGGCCGGGAGTGATTTCAGCTAGTTTCTCTGCCAGTTCTAGCATCGGCTGGGTGAGGTAGATGTTGCATACATGTTGTAAGGTTTTCACCTGCTCGCAGATGCGTTCAGTGATTTCCGGATTGCAGTGGCCGGCGTTAACCACTGAAACCCCCGCATAGAAGTCAAGGTATTTTGTTCCATTGCTGTCAAAGAGGTACTGCCCTTCTCCTTTTACCAACTGCATCGGTTCTTCGTAGAAGTGGTAAAGGCAGGGGATGATGTATTCCTTTTTCTTTTTAACGATTTCTTCTGGCCCCCAATATTTCTTCTCCATTTAACACTCTCCCTTAATCATTCTTTATTTTCTCACCTTTGGTATAAGGACCGGTGCCAAAGGGTCCTTTTTTTATCTTGAGCAGCTGCTGCCAACTGGACTCAGAAAAGGTGTAATTGGTGGGATCATCCCAAAGGCCATCGATTTCTTGGCGATAAAGATTGGTTACTGCTCCTGCCTCATCTGCATTATATAAGGGTATCTCCAAGCGAAGGCTTGCAAAGCCAGCTCCATAGAAAATGTTTAGATAAGGCAGTATGGCTAAATCATTTGCCATGTAAATGTGGTTCCTGCAGTTCTGGTCGATCTCCACAGCATGCACCTGCCCAGCTGTATCCTTTAACCCATACAATCTATTTCGGCAAATACCACTGCAGAGCTGATGTCTTGTGGTTCCTTCAAGTAGGGCTGCTGGAAGGCAGTATTCTGTAACCATAGTTGGAAGATTTCCGTGAATTACCGCTTCTACCGGGAGTCCTTTGCCGGTCATAGCCATGACTTCATCCCAGTGTAATTCTATAGAAGCGGTGCCCTGTATAACCTGATAGTCTTTGAACAGTTCTGCTGCCGCCTGGTTAGCGATGTTGCAGGAATAGTCTGCATAGAGAGGCAGCCCCGTGGTTTTAGCCGCAGCGTAAACTGTTCCCAGGTTAGTGACCAGGAGGCCGTCAATATCATAGTCCTTGATATTCTCTAATAAGTAGAAGGTTCTGTCCATTTCATGGGGCATGACGATGCGGGGGAGTCCGGCGACAACCTTTTTCCCCAATTCCTTTGCTCTATCTAATATAACCGCAAAATCAGCGAGTTCCCATGGTTTATCTTGAGATAAAAAGGACTCGCCGCTGGTATAAACCAGATCTGCCCCATTCTCCAGTGCTTCTAGTGCCGCTGTTTTGCTCCCTACCTTCACAGAGAGGAGTGGTTTGTCTTTATTAACAGCACAGGGCGGTGAAGTCAGAGGAGAGTTCTTCCAGTCCTCTTCACTGATCATAGGTTCTTTCAATGCACGGCTGAAAAACCGGGGTTCACGTTTACCTGTATAGTCTATAGAAGGGGCTCCGGGGTTGCCGAAGCTGTAAAGCGGGCTCAAATCTCGTACCCTCATCTCTTGGAACTGCAGGAATTCATCCCAGTCAAAGGTATAGCCTACAGGGTTTTTATAATACCGGTCCAGGGCTCGCCGATAAAAGCCGACAAGGGGTTCCAGGAATTCAGCAGGGCGCATTCTCCCCTCCAGTTTAAGAGAGCATATTCCGGAATCGATTACATCTGGTAGAAATGGAAGCAGGCTGATATCCTTGACTGCCATAAAATAAGGACCGGGGACCTGTACAGGAATTACTTCATCTGTTTCTCTATCTACCAACTCAAAAGCCCAGCGGCAGGGCTTCAGGCATTGCCCCCGGTTGCTGCTTTTTCCGAATAGCATCCCGCTGTGATAGCATTGGCCACTCTGAGAAAAGCACATATCCCCATGGGTGAAGTACTCCAGTTCCAGAGAGGTTTTACTGTGGATCAGTTTAATATCATCCAGTGTCAGCTCACGTCCCAGGATCACTCTGGTTAGTCCTAATTCCTCTAAAAGCCGTATAGACTCCAGATTATGAACATTCATCATCACACTGGCATGGAGAGGTACTGTCAGCCCAATTTTCTTGGCCCATCTTACAACACCTAAGTCCTGAACGATGAGACCATCTACTGCGATTTTTTGGAGATAGGAAAGGTAATCAGGTATCTCTGCCATTTCTGCATCTGTGAGCATGTTGTTAACGGTCACATACATTTTGACTCCTTTTTCATGGCAGTAGACGACTGCATCACGCATCTGTTCTCTAGTGAAGTTGAACTCTTTTCGGTGCAGGCGCATATTGAATTTTTTACCGCCCAGGTATACGGCATCAGCACCTGCTCTGATCACCGCTTCCAGTACATCCCATTTCCCTACAGGCGCTAGAAGTTCTACTCTGGGCATTTCCTTTACTCTTTGCATAAAATTTTACCCCCATCTATTTAAACCTTTGTGATAAACACATCAATAATAGTGAAGATCAGCAGGGTAACACCAATGATTTGGTTCACAGTATAAGCGGCTGTTGTCACCTGTTTTAAATCGTCAGGCTTTACAATTAGATGCTCCCAAAAGAGCAGACCAGCAACCACAGCTATGCCCAGGTAATAAAATACTCCGGGTATGGCATGGGGATGGGCTGAAAAGTAAGGAACCATCAGCAATAATAATATAACAGCTAAGTGCAGTGCTTTCGCCATCTTTAAAGCCATAGGAATCCCGAATTTGGCTGGGACAGCATAAAGCCCTGTTTTTCTATCGAATTCCATATCCTGTGTAGCGTAAATAATATCAAATCCTGCCACCCAGCACATCACTGCTGCACTCAAGAGCATAGGGGGCAGGGCGAACTCACCGGTAACTGCCAGCCAACTGGCGGTAGGAGCAATCCCGCAGCAAAAACCAAGCACCAGATGGCAGGCCCAGGTGAATCTCTTGGTATAAGAATAAAGGACCAGCAATAGAACTGCCACAGGTGCAAGTTTCAGGCAGAGAGGGTTTAGCTGCCAAGCAGCCAGTAATAGCAGGCCAAAACCGATAATGCTCAGGGCAAGAACTTCTTTTGCGGAAACCAGCCCACGGGGCATGTGTCTATCGGCCGTTCTGGGGTTCCAGGCATCGAATTGAGCATCGATCAACCTGTTTATTGCATTGGCAGCATTGCGAGCCCCTATGAGAGCGACAATGATCCAGAAAAACACTCGTGCCGAGGGGAGTCCGTTGGCAGCCAGCAACATCCCTATTAAGCCAAAGGGCAGAGCAAAAAGGCTGTGGCTGAACATTACCAAATCTCCGTATAGTTTTAACTTTGCCCAAATGTTATTAATCTTTGATGCGATAACAGTCAATTATTTCGCCTCATCTCCAAAATCATGTATCATAAAAAAATTCGCTATCAGACTCTTTTTTTCCTTCATTCAAAGATTCCACGTCCTTCTGCTCTGAAAGATCGTCCGTTTCTTTGATAAAATTGTAGAAATTAGTATAAAAAACAATTTTCTTCATACATTATTAACGTCCAACAAAATTAGCAATTAATAGGGGGTTATCTTAATGGATATGCGAAAACCACAGTATCCTTTGGCTATCGCACTAGCTCTTATCCTTGTGGTGTCTTGTGTAGGATATCTTGTTTGGAGTCAGGGTAATGGTATGGTTCCTGATGCCTATACCAGTGAAAATGTTGCCGATGCCAGTCCGGAGTCAAGATCTGACAATATGGACCTTTTGGCTAGGGTTATCCACGGTGAAGCCGCCGATGAACCATATCTGGGCAAAGTGGCTGTCGGTGCTGTTATGCTGAACAGGGTGAATAGTGCTTCCTTTCCCAACAGCATTTCTGGTGTTGTTTTTGAACCATATGCCTTTGAATCAGTTTCTAACGGCCTCATCTGGCAGCGTACACCATCAGAGGAGTCTGTGCGAGCAGCAGGGGAAGCTTTGAATGGGCTTGATCCTACTTATGGTGCTCTGTTCTTCTGGAATCCGAGCAAACCAGTAAGCCCCTGGATCTGGTCGCGGCAGATTATTACGGAAATCGGGCAGCATGTCTTTGCGATATAGAGTAGCGGTGCGATGTCAAGTAGACAACTGGAAAATTATTAAGAAATTCACTGCTATAAAAGGAGGAATAAAAGATGAATAAAAGAGAAACATATGCTATTGTTGGGCTTGCTGTTCTTTTCGGGCTAGCGGCAGTGTGGGGTGGGTTCCAGTTGAAAGAACGCCGTGTGGCTGAAGCCCAATTGGTAAACAAGTACAATGGTGCTTTTTACGAATCCCTACAACGGACTAAGAATGTAGAGGCCTTGCTCTCTAAGGGGCTGGCCAGCGGTTCTTCTGATAACATGGATAATCTTTTTTCTGATCTTTGGTACAATGCCAATACAGCTCAAGCAAACTTGCACCAACTTCCTGTGTCACATCAGGTTGTAGCGCAAACATCTAAATTTCTGACTCAGGTAGGGGATTATGCTTATGCAATTACAAAGCGAGATCAGGGAAAGAAGTTAACTGAGCGGGATCGCCAGACCATGAGTGAGCTCTACAAAAAGTCACAGGATCTTAACAGAGAATTGAGTAGGGTACAGCGCCAGGCTGCTGCCGGCAGTTTTAGTTGGACAGAAGTTAGACAGGGACTCAATAGAAACCTTTCTAAGGGTCAGCTTTCCGGTGCTGATGACTCCTTTCGCCGTGTGGACAGTCAGATGCAGGAAGTCCCTGTTCTGATTTACGATGGCCCTTTTTCAGATCATTTAGAACGAGCAAAGCCCCGGGGAGTTACAGGCAAGGAGGTTAATGCAGAAGAAGCCCGTAATAACGCCCGCGATTTTATTGATTTTAAGGGGGCAGAGGTTTCCAAAGTTAACAAGGGTAGAGATGCAGATGGCAGAATACCTGCCTACAGCTTTGAGTTTCAAGCCGGAGATAGTAACAAGGAAATAATCACCGCCCATATCACCAAAAAAGGGGGACACATGGTCTTTTACACCAACCCCCGCTCTGTCAATGAGACCAGATTTTCCGAGTCTAAGGCAAAATCCCTTGCACAGTCCTTTCTAGAGTCAAGGGGCATCAAAAATATGGTGCCTACCTATACCATAAAGTCGAACAATGCCCTGACGATTTCCTTTGCTTATGAGCAGGATGATGTGATCATTTACCCGGATTTGATCAAGGTTATGGTAGCCCTGGACAATGGGCAGATCCTGACCTATGATGCCCTTGGCTTCCTGATGTCTCATGAAGAGCGGGATCTTCCTCAAGCCAAGATCAGTATAGATGAAGCACGTAAGAAACTGAATACTGATCTCAAAGTTCAGTCAGAGCGGATGGCGCTCATTCCCACATCTGGCAAACATGAGGTTTTAACATATGAATTTAAGGGAGAAATGCGGGGAGACAGCTTCCTTGTTTACATAAATGCCCAGACTGGCGGAGAAGAGCAAATATTCAAGCTGCTGGAAACCCCTAATGGTACGCTGGTCCTATAGGGAAGCAAGGGGACCTTCTTTTGCTTCCATATTTATTTTCTATCCGAAAGTGTAAACAGGCGGCCTTTCTTAGTGGCCGCCTGTTACCGTTATATAGATGTCAGACTTTACTCTCCTTTGAACTCTGCGGTAATTACTCTATGGTCATTTCATGTATGACTGATGCCGATAACACTGGACGGGCTTGGCCGTCAACAATCACTTCTATGACAGATGGGGTTGTGACAGTAGTTTCCGTGAAGCGCAGAACAAGAGAAAGAGAGGCATATAATTTATTCAATTTCTATATTTAAGGTGCGCCCTTGGACCACCTTCTCTTTAGGAAGGGTGATTTCTAAAACCCCATTTTTATAGCGTGCACTGGCCTCTTCGGGTTTAATCTGGTCTGGAAGAGTGATTGTTCTTGTAAAGGAGCCAAAGCTGCGTTCTTTGAGTTTGAAGTTTCCTTCTGTAGTGTCTTTTTCTTCCTCAATTTTTCCCCCAAGCTGAACACTGTTTTCCAGTACATTGATCTTCACATTTTCAGGAGAGTAACCGGGGAGGTCAGCCCTAATCAGATAGTCTGTCCCCCTGTCGAGCAAATCGATAGATGGTTTCCATTCCCCCATACCTGAAACAGAGGGCATTCTTGTAAAAAGATCATCAATAAAGCTGTTGATCGTTTCTCTCATAGGTGTCATATCTCTCCAGTTATCGCGGCGCATAATGGAAGACATTTCATCATCTCCTTTAGATTTACTTATTATAAATTGTGTCCTGATTAAAGAGCTTTCATCATAAAAAGTGAAAAAAATGAAAAGGTATCTTATGTTAATAGTTCCAAAACCATCAGAATGTACTATAATAATGAATGTATTTTAATAACTTCTTAGCGGCATTAGGGTTGTGAAGCTGTTGATGAATACTGCTTTTAGTTCTCATGGGTATCGTGAGAAACTATTGCCTAGGGGATTTTGTTTATAGGGGAAAGTGTTTGACTTCCCGTTTATGTTCGGTTTGTAGGTCTCAAACTGGCCAGGGGGGAAGAGATACTTGTTTAATATTTTCCTTGTATGCAGGAAATTAATATTTATAAAAAGAAACAACCTTAAAGGTTAAAGCTTCAGCAGAATGCCGGGAATTTAGTAAAATTTATCTTATAGATTCCGACTTAGTTGAAAGATATTTTATAATAGTGGTTTTAAGATAAATGCTCGGCAGTAATAGGAGTTGCAGATATGTGTTCATTTATTCTGTGCAGCATTTGCTAATTTTACGGCTATTTATGTGTTATAAATTTCAAAATGAAGCAGTACTGCATCATCTACTCTTTTTGGTGAGCGCTGCTAAAAGCGAGGAGCAGGCTCTCGGTTTCTACGATTTTAAGAGGTTGGGGAAAGGTGCTTACAGCTGTAATATTCAGCGGCTTCTGGCAGATTTAAAAGCAGAGAAACTTATTGAGGAGGGGGATGGGTGTTTGCAGATCACTGATCAGGGCAGGCATGTCTATATTAGTTTGGGATCATCGTTAAGGGCTTTTACTGACTTTTGGGATTTGTGTTTTACCATCATGGAGCGTTATCAGGGGGACTCACGAAAGCTTAAGCGCAGGGTTTTTTCTGATATTACTTTTCGCAGAACAAGGATCGGCGAACGCATTTTTGATTATTGTTTGTATTGATCTCTGTAGTTATGAAATATTTTTTGATTTTTATCCTGCCATTGGAGGTAGTTGTTAATGAGTTTCAGGAATCGTATTTTAGCGATAGATATTGGAGCAGGCACTCAGGATATTCTTCTCTATGAGGATGGCATTCCGGTTGAAAATTGTGTAAAAATGGTTCTCCCTTCAGCAACGACACAGGTGGCTGGTAAAATCGCTCGGGCGACAGCGGCGGGCAGGGATATTTACTTAAGCGGCCATTTGATGGGAGGCGGCCCAATGGTAAGTGCTCTAAAAAAGCATCTGGCTGCAGGGCTGCAGGTTTATGCTTCACCTTTTGCGGCCAAAACCGTCAGAGATGACCCGCAGGAGGTTGAGGCCATGGGCGTACAGATCGTCCAGGAGCGACCGGATGGTGATCTGCTGGAAATAGAACTAGGCGATATTGATCTAGATAAATTGGGAGCTGCCCTGGTTCACTATGATGTTTCTCTGCCAGATCTAGTGGCAGTAGCAGTACAGGACCATGGGGAGGCCATCGGAATGAGCAATCGAAAGTTCCGCTTCCAGCACTGGGAACGTTTCTTAAGGGATGGAGGGACTGTGGGTGATCTGATTTATAGAGATAATGTTCCTGCTTATTTTACCAGAATGCTGGCAGTGCAGCAGGATGCCCCAGGGGCCTATGTTATGGATACAGGGGCAGCGGCAGTCAGGGGGGCTTTGCTGGATCCTGTTGTGGCTGGCCATCAGGAGAAGGGTGTGCTGGCGGTCAATGTGGGAAATCAGCATACATTAGCGGCTTTATTGAAGGGAAACCGCATTTGGGGGATTTTCGAGCACCACTCAGGTTTAATGACACCTGAAAAACTCGGTGATTATCTGCACCGCTTTGTCCAAGGGAAGGTGACAAATGAAGAGGTCTACAATGATCATGGACATGGTTGCGCTGTGCTGCCCGATGCCCCTATAGGGTGTTTTGACTTTACAGTTATCACAGGTCCCCAGCGCCATAAGGCAGAAGGTATGGGCTATTTTGCCGTTCCCTATGGTGACATGATGCTCAGCGGAAGCTTCGGCCTTGTGGCAGCAGTCAAGGAGTACCAATAACAGTCTCTGTTGCCTTCGACATCTTAGTGGGGCACGATTTGGCGTTTTGATAGCAGTATTCGTTTCTCGTGTTTTTTGTAGATAACGTGACAACAGGACCGTCCATTTGAGATGTGGGAAGTGGGAGGTTGGATGTGGGAAAAGACTCACCAAACGTGACAAGACCCCCGTCCCCCTGTCACGTCTCCCTGTCACAGGGATCTCCTTGTCACACACAGGAGGTTATTATGAAGTCAGATATTCTTTGGGACATACTTATTGTTGGAACTGGGCCTGCAGGTATGGGTGCTGCAGTTAATGCTCGCATCAGGCAGAAAAATGTCATTCTTTTAGGTGGGGAGGGGGGCTCGGAAAAAATGGCTAAAGCCCCTGAGGTCAAAAATTACCTGGGTTTTCCCGAAATTACCGGAAAAGAATTGATGAAGAGATTCACCGATCATGCTGTAGGCTTAGGGGCTGTGCTGGAAAAAGGGCGTGTGGATACTATTTATCCTGGGGATGAATTTACAGTGGTAACCCGGGATAATCAGCTTTATCGCTCCCGAACTGTGATTCTGGCTACAGGGATTCAGCAGGCGCGGCTGCTCCCCGGTGAAAAAGAACTGCTGGGGCATGGCCTGGGTTACTGTGCCACTTGTGACGGCCCTATCTACCGGGGTAAAGAGGTGGCGGTGATTGGGGAGACTCGGGAGGCAGAAGAGGAGGTAAACTTCCTGGCGGAAATCTGCAGTAAGGTTCATTATTTTCCCTCCTATAAGGGAGAGCCGCAGGTTGACCCTCAGGTAGAGGTGTATAAGGAAAAGCCCTTGGCTGTGCTGGGGAATAAGCGGGCAGAAGGGCTAGCTCTGCCTGATGGAAAACTCCCTGTGGCGGGTGTTTTTATCATCAGAGAGGTTGCTCCGGCAGAGCAGTTGATCTCTGATCTAAAGCTTGAAGATAAGTCTATAGTTGTTGATAGGCTGATGGAAACCAACATTCCGGGGGTTTTCGCTGCAGGTGATTGCACCGGTAAGCCTTATCAGATCGGAAAAGCTGCTGGGGAAGGTCTTACTGCCGCTCTCAGCGCAGTAAGCTACCTTGACAAAAAATCGTAATAAGGGACCGGCTATTATTCATCAAACAGAGTGTGGATCCCGCTGGAGAATAACTGAAGTTAATAGAATCTATTGAATAACCAGTGCTGTGTAATGCCCGATTAATATTCCTTGGAAATTAATTTTGTACCTTAAAAATAAACCAGCCCTCTTTTATTGGATGGGCTGATTTTTATATTTACATTATTATCAAAAAGTGATATCATGGTAATATCAAAATGAAATAAGGGGGTAGCTGCTGTGGTAGAAAAAAGAGCATGGACGATCAATGGTTTCATAGGTGTTTTGGGTGCTCTTGTTTTGCTCGGTCTCAGTATCTATGCTTTTGTGATCAATCAAATTGTACTGGGAAGTGTCTTTTCCATAATTACTGTTATCCTAGCCTCGGGCATTAGAGTTGTACAGCCCAATGAAGCCAGGACAGTGATCTTTTTTGGTAATTATGTTGGTACAGTTCGCCAACCTGGGCTGTGGTATGTTTTACCGCTTTCTTATGACCGGAAGATTTCATTAAGGGTTCGCAACTTTAACAGCAAAACATTGAAGGTCAATGATATAGACGGTAATCCCGTTGAGATCGCCGCTGTAGTGGTTTTCAAGGTTGTGGATTCAGCTAAGGCTGTCTTTGATGTTGATGATTATGAAGAATTTGTAGAGATCCAGAGTGAAACAGCTCTGCGGCATGTGGCAACAGGGTACCCTTATGATAACTTTGAGGATGAAGGGTATTCACTGCGTGGGAACAGCAAGGAAGTTGCAGATGAGCTCTGTCATGAACTACAGGAGCGCCTTTCGTTAGCTGGTGTAAAGGTAATGGAAGCTCGCCTGACCCATCTGGCTTACGCTACAGAGATTGCCAGCGCCATGCTGCAGCGCCAGCAAGCTGCAGCGATTTTGGCTGCCCGTCAAAAGATCGTGGAAGGTGCTGTAGGGATGTCACAGATGGCTATTTCACAGCTTCAGCAGGATGGAATTATTGATTTGGATGAAGAGCGTAAGGTAAACATGATCAATAACTTGTTAGTGGCGATCATTTCTGATCGTGGTGCCCAGCCGATCATTAATACAGGAAGCCTTTATTAGATAAGGGATCTATTTGTGGCCAAGAAAAAAGCATTTCCACTGCGTATTGACCCTAAACTATATGAGATTCTTGAACGCTGGGCAGCTGATGAATTCCGCAGTGTAAACGGTCAGATTGAATTCCTTCTCCGGGATGCGGCTGTAAAGTCAGGGCGTTGGCCAAGTGCTAAGCATTCTAGAGAAGGTAAGTAAATAGAATAAGATGACGATCTGTTGCGGCTTGCGCAGAAGCTTGCAGCAGAGCTCAAATTTGTAGCTGAGCTTGCTTCGATACTCACCGACGAAATCATTGGGTTTATGGGGAAGGCTTTATCGGGTAGGTTTTTAAGTATGATGAATCAATAGAATGGGGGGATGAATTTTGGAGTTTTTTCAAGAAAACATCCTGCTGCTTGCACCACTGATTATTTTGCAGGTTAATACTGTTTATCGCAGGTCTCGTAGATCTAGTGCGGCGTGATTCTCAACAGCTGCGCTGGGGAATCAAGATGGCCGTGGGTGATTATTCTACTGATCAATATCATTGGACCTCTAATTTATTTTGTATTTGGCAGAAAGGACTAAACAATGTTTGCTGTTGAGACAAGAAAGTTGAGTAAACATTTTGGAACCCGGGCAGCAGTGGATCAACTCACCATCAGGGTTCCTCAAGGGGCGGTTTTTGGTTTTTTAGGGCCAAATGGTGCGGGAAAAACCACCACTTTGAGGATGTTGGTAGGTTTGGCTCGTCCTACTTCTGGTGATGCTGTTGTACTTGGTGAATCTATATTAATACCTAGAAAGCCGTATTTGCGCAGAATCGGTTTTCTGCCAGATGTGCCAGGATTTTATGATTGGATGCGTCCGGCAGAGTTTCTGATGCTGGTTGGTGATATTTTCGGCATGTCAGGGCGGGAGCTAAGGGTTCGGGTGGAAGAATTGCTGGAATTAACAGGGCTAAAGGGTGTAAAAGTCAAGATCGGTGCGTTCTCCAGGGGTATGAAGCAAAGGCTGGGGTTAGCCCAAGCATTGCTCAATCAACCGGAAGTGCTCTTTTTGGATGAACCGACATCTGCTCTGGATCCAATTGGGCGCAAGGAGATCTTGGATGCTATCTCCAGGCTGGCAGGACGCACCACAGTATTTTTTTCCACCCACATTTTAAATGATGTTGAGCGTGTTTGTGACACTGTTGCTATTATCAACGATGGTTGTCTTTTGACACAGCAGAGCATTAGTTCCCTTAGAGAGAGCTATTCATCTCATAAAATTTACCTTGAATTTGAAGGAGAACAGGATATTTCAGCAATTTTAGATGGACAGTTCTGGGTTGACCGACTTAAGAAACATGATAAGGGTTGGTACCTTCATCCTACTGATCTTCAGGCTGCCCAACAGGTACTGCCTGGCATTATAGCTGATCATGGTTTAGTCTTACGGCATTTTGAGTTGGTGGAGCCATCATTGGAGGATATCTTTGTGAGGTTGGTGAATAATCAATGAGCGGTGCCAGAGCCTATCTCAAAAAAGAATTCCGCGAAATAGGAAAGACATATAAAATCTACGTAATTCCAATTGTTTTTCTCGTTTTGGGCTTGATGAGTCCAATTATCGCCAAAATAGCTCCGGACCTAGTAAAGTCGCTGGCTGGAAGCGGCAGTGAAGTGATCATTCAACTCCCACCCTCTACTGCGGTAGATGCTTATCTGCAGTTGTTCAAAAATTTCAATCAAATCGGTATTTTAGTGGTTTTGATTTCATCTATCGGTTTAGTAGTGGAGGAAAAGAGTCGTGGTACAGCTTTACTGATTTTGGCTAAACCTGTGCCGCGGTGGTCGTTTATTATCAGTAAATACCTGGCCAGTGCTCTTTTGATTATTGGCTCAACCTTGCTCTCTTATGCTGCCTGTCTGTATTACTGCGGAATTATTTTTGATGAAATACTTTTTAAGCCTTCCTTCCAAGGGTTAGTGCTGCTGTTGGTTTACTATCTCCTGGTTTTGGCGATCACACTGTTCGCCAGTACCATCAGCAAAACTTCAGTTGTATCCGGTGGAATAGCCATCGGTGGGGTTCTGCTGCTGTCACTGCTGCCTTCATTGAACGAATGGTTGGCTCGATATACTCCTGGGGCGTTGAGCAGTATGGAAAACAAACTGGTTGCAGGCAGTATTGCTTTCAGTGATGCCCTGCCAGCCCTAGCTGTCACAGCATCATTGGTAATTATCTTGGTTGTTGCAGCAGTGATGGTGTTTCAAAGGCAAGAATTATAAAAGGAAGGCTTGGACACGCCTACTAGATGATTTATGCAATAGGAACTGTCCCCATTGCATATAATGCAGGAAAATTATTGGATATGCAGGGAAAAAAGGGATTAAAGAGAATTAACCTAACTTAATAGATACTTAAAATGGGAGGAGATAATGTGGAAGAGGAAAAAAGGAAGAGTTGGCTGTCTTTGCTTGTTGGGGTTTTAACCAGTCCGGGGGAATGTTTTCAAGATATTGTTAAGAATCCCAAATTCGGGGCTGCAGCACTTACCCTTACTGTGATCAGCCTTATTTCTGCTGCGCTTACGATTCCAAAGATGCAGGAGTTTTCTTTATGGACTTTAGAGAATACTCCAGGGATCTCACCTGAAGACATTGAAGCACTCGGTGCGCTCACAGGCAATGTTGCTGTTGGTACCGCAATAGTTGCTGCAATAGCTGCGCCCTGGGTGTTCGGGCTGGTGATGGCGGTATTAATGAAGATCTATGCGGCAATAAGTGCTAAAGAAGCGCCATTTGGGACACTGTATGCAGTCGGTATCTATGGTTATGTTCCGGCATTACTGGGTACAATCATCAGTAATATATTGCACATGTACACACCGATTGAGAATTTTGGCAGGGTAAGCCTTAGTTTAGCAGTGTTCTCTCCGGTGGAATCAGGATTTTTGTATGGTTTTTTAAGCGTCTGCAATCCATTTACCTGGTGGAGTCTGATCCTGTGCGGCATTGGAGGCGCTATTGTTATGAAAAACAAGAACTCCACAGGGGTAGTGGCATGTCTTTTGGGACTCTGGTTGGTTTATGCTCTTATAATAGGACTTTTAGCCAGCAGTGTACCTGGTCTATAGGTTGAGGAAGGGGAATCAATTTGAAAAAGAAAATAGCAGTAGCTCTAGGTCTTGCACTGATCGTTGCAGTTATTATAGGAGCAGTGATCAAAAGCAATAATGACTCTATGGTAGAGGTAAAAACAGCTGAAGTGGAAAAAATGGAGTATGAGGACAAAGTCCTGGCCACCGGAACGGTTGAAGTAGTGGATTCAGCCGAAGTGGCTTCTTCACTGCCCAGTAAGCTGACCCTCAAGGTGCAGGAGGGTGACCGGGTAGAAAAGGGACAAGTTTTAGCGGAACTGGATGTATCTGAGCAAAAGCAGCAGTTGAAGGAGGCAGAGGATGCCTTACAGAAGGCAGAGGATGGTTTGCAGAAGGCTGAAGCGAATTTGGCTAATGCTCGAAAGGGAAGAGAGGAAGCCGCTGCTGCTGTAAAAAATGCTGGAACAATGCTAGCAGAAGCGAAGCAAAATTTGGATGCGGTCAAGTCACTCTTCCAGGAAAAGAAGGCTACACAGGAACAGCTGGATGTTGCACAACAGGCATATGATGAGGCAGAGAAAGCCCAAAAAGCAGCTAGCTCTGTGGAAGTTCCGGATCCTGCATCCTTAGCGCTTGGGGTGGAGCAGGCAAAGGCTCAAGTTGATGCTGCTCGTTCAGCTGTAAAGGCTGCTCGCTCTGCTGTGGAGAAAGGTAAGCTTACTGCACCTATAGATGGTGTTGTGCTTCAAATTGCAGCAAAAGATGGCAGCTATGTCCAGCCGGGTATGCCTCTGATCACTATAGGTGATCCTGATCAACTGCAGGTGGTTGCCAATATTAGTGAACAGGACATCAATGGTGTGGAAGTTGGGCAGAAGGTAGAGGTGCGCTGGGCTGGTGCACCGGAAGAGTTAGTAAAAGGTGAGGTTTCTCGTGTTGCACCTGTGGTGAGCGGTCCTAGTCCACAGATGGGTCAAACAGAGACATCTATAAAAGTTTATCTATCTATCGAGAAGGGGGAAGCACTAAAGCCTGGTGCTACTGTTGATGTGGTGGTCTACAGGGTTACACCGCGCCAGTCTCTCCTAATCCCCAATGAGGCAATAACTGAAGATGGTGAATCTAAGACTGTCTTTGTGGTAGAGGATGGGACCGCAAAGAAAGTTAATATTCAGACCGGCCACAGCAATGAACTTTACACAGAGATAAAGCAGGGAATCAAAGAAAATACCTTGGTGATACTCGAACCTCAGGATATTGAGGAGGGGCAGAAAGTTCGCCTAACTGGTGGTGCAGCCCAGTGATCAAGGTCAGCGGACTGACCATGGTGTTCGGAAGCGGAGATGCTGCTGTCCATGCCTTGCGGGGTGTTGATCTAGATATACCTGAGGGGGATTTTGTGGCCATCATGGGCCCCTCTGGCAGTGGCAAGTCTACTTTTTTGACTCTTTTAGGCTGCCTGGAGCGCCCCACTTCAGGTGAGTACTATCTGGATGGCCGGGATGTAAGCTCCCTGGAAGATGATGAATTGGCAGAACTGCGCAATCAAAAATTGGGTTTTGTTTTCCAGAGCTTCAATTTGCTGCCCAGACATCATGTTCTGCGCAATGTTGAGTTGCCCCTTATTTATGCTGGTGCGCCGCGTCAGGAGAGGAGTAAGCGTGCCCAAGAACTGTTGGAACAAGTGGGGTTAGGACATCGGCTTACCCATAAACCATCAGAATTATCAGGAGGGGAACAGCAGCGTGTGGCTATCGCCAGGTCATTGGCCAACAATCCATTGGTTATTTTTGCTGATGAACCTACAGGCAATTTGGATACCAAAGCAAGTTTGGAGATTATGAGTATTTTCCAAAAGATGCACAAGGCGGGAAGAACAATCGTTATGGTTACCCACGAGCCGGAGATTGCAGCTTATGCTAGGCGGATAGTTTATTTCCGGGATGGGGAGATTGTGCGGGAGGAGGTCAAGGATGAACTTCGCTGATCTAGTTCAAATAGTATGGGAAAATCTGCGTGCTCATCGCATGCGGGCAGTACTCACAACCATTGGCATTGCCATCGGAATTGCCGGAGTGATCGCTGTTGTTGCAGTTGGTCAGGGCGGTGAATCGGTCATTATATCTGAGATCGAAAAGATGGGAAGCAGTCTCTATTTTGATATTAGTCCTGACTATATGCGGGGAGAAACAGCTGATTCCAGTACGTTCAGCCTGGAAGATCCTAAACTTATCAAAGATATTTCTCCTGCTGTAGAAAAGATGGCTGCAATAACTCTTGGCCCTATGGTGGATGTTCGGGTCCCTCACAGCGAGAAGAAGCCGATGATGTCCTCACTTTACGGCACAAATCCGGATTTAGCCGATATCATGAATCTTTCGGTAGAAAAGGGGCGTTTCCTTTCTGATATGGATGTAACTGCCCACGCCCGGGTGGTGGTCATCGATGCCGGTCTTGCTGAAGACCTGTTTCCGAAGGATGATCCCCTTGGGCAGAAGATATTCGTCCAGGACACCCCTTTGACCGTAGTCGGAGTCTTGGAGAAGCCTCCTTCATCGATGATGGAATCTTTTAATGTCTGGACTATTTATGCGCCGATCACCACTGCCCAGGAGATGCTTAATACCCGGGTGATCAGCCAGTTATGTGGTGTAGCGGCTTCTGAGGATATGCTTCAACAAGCTATCTCCGACAGTGTCAAAATTCTAGAAAGCAGACACTCCAGTATGTCTAAGCATTATGTAGGCACAACCTTAGAAGAGCAGTTAGAAATGGTGGGTAATGTTACATCTGTCCTGACTACAGTTATTGCTGCTGTAGCTGGCATCGCTCTTCTGGTAGGTGGTGTCGGTGTGATGAACATTATGCTGGTTGCAGTTTCAGAAAGAACACGGGAGATAGGCCTGTTAAAAGCTTTAGGCGCACGCAGGCGTGATATCATGCAGCAGTTTTTAGGTGAGGCTGTTGCCCTCTGTCTGCTGGGCGGTATGATCGGAATGATTTTCGGAATCCTTGGTGCCTTTACCATTGCCATGGTAGCTAATTGGCCGCCTTTGATCTCCATTTGGACGATACTTCTGGCTGTAGGTTTTTCCGTTATTATCGGTATCTTTTTCGGACTGTATCCAGCCAGCAGGGCAGCATCCCTGAGTCCTGCAGAGGCATTGAGACACCTCTAGACTGTCTTTTGCATAATTCACTCTCTAACTGTATAAAATTGAATAGAGGAGAGGCGTCCTCAACGGGCGCCTTTTTTTACCTATATCTTATCGATCTCTTTTTCAATAACATCTTTTCAGCCTTCAGCTTAGGGAGGGTATAGAATGGCAAAAGGGAAGATAAAAAAGGTTTTCCCAGGGGGCAATACATGCCTGGGTTTTTATTCTTTTTATAACTATATTATTGGCGAAGAGGCGCGGCGTATTTTCATTCTCAAAGGGGGGCCGGGAACAGGCAAGTCCACATTTATGAAGCGGATTGGGGAGAAACTCCTGGCGCGGGGCTTAGACATGGAATACCATTGGTGCTCTTCTGACAATGAGTCCTTGGATGCGCTGACCGTACCTCAATACCAGTTGGCTATTTTGGATGGGACGGAACCCCATGTGGTTGATCCTAGCTATCCGGGAATTGTTGATGAGATTGTGAATCTGGGTGATTACTGGGATCGGACTAAATTGGAGCCTTATAAAGAGCAGATTATTGCACTTCGTAAAAGTGTCACACACCATTTCGCCACAACTTACAGCTGTCTAAAGATGGCAAAACTGGCACGGGATGAAGAAATATGCTGCAGAGAGAAGGCTTTGAATTACCAGCGTTTCCATCAGCTTACCGGAGGGCTTTTTCGGCAGATCTTTGGCCAGGATAGTTCTTGGGGTGATGGCTCACCTACAGAACGGCACCTATTTGCTTCTGCCTTGACCCCACAAGGGATTGTTCACTATCTTCCATCTTTATTGGAGGGAATGACTTTTCTCTATCTAATAGAGGGAGAGCCTGGGTCAGGAAAAGAGATGTTCTTAAGGGAAATGGCAGAATATGCTTATCGGAGCGGATATGATGTTGAGGTTTATCATTGTGCCTTTGATCCTACTAACATCGATCTGGTAGTTCTTCCAGAAAGGAAAATTGCTGTGTTGAATTGCTTTCCGGAATTAGACTTTGACTGTGACTCTTTGCAAGAATTGAAATACTGTGAAAGGATTGACTGCAGCAGTTGTCTGGAGAAAAATACCTTAAAAAAATATGAACAAGAGATGCGGGAAACACAGGACTTATTTAGCAGGTGCCTGCAGAGAGGGCTTTCCTATCTGAAGAAAGTCAGGGTGGTGTATCATGAGATGGAGAGTTATTATCAGGATGCTATGAATTTCGAGGCTGTAGAAAAGCGGAGAATAGAAGTGCTTGAGAGCTTTTTGCAAATTATTGATAAAAAAAAATAAGGGGCAGTTTTGCCCCTTATTTTTTTTTAGATACACTAGGGTCAGTTACCGTGCATCTAGTGTAACTATTTTAAGTATCTGTCCGGCAGCCACTGGAGGGCTCTGGTGTGACGCGCCTTATTATAGCTGTCTCTTTTATCTTTTTCGTTGCTTCCTTTTTACTGTTATTGGCTTGGATTTCTCCTTTGGGTCTATTCTCAATATTAGATTCGGTGGTGGTGGAAATTCTTCCATTAACTCAGCGAAGCTGGCTGCATTTAAATAAAATAATAAGTTAGCAGATGAACTTATAAAAATGCGAAAAATAAAAGTTGACATGGAACCGGCAATTCCCTATACTAGTAGAAATATATTGTTCCCAACAGTATATTATTTATACATCAAACAGCACTGAGAAAAGTCATGAAGGGAACATATCCTGCTGAGGTGCCGGTCACAGAGAGCTGGAGTCGCTGAAATCCAGCACCGGATGCGGCAAGGATGCTCATCCCTGAGAACTGCCATCCGAAATGCCATCTTTTATAGGCTGAGTAGGTGGTGCCGGACTGCCCCTTGTCCGTTAAAAAAACGGGGCAAAGAGGTTGTCCAGTTTTCCTGGGTAGCAATCAGGGTGGTACCGCGGGTCCCTCTCGTCCCTGGCATATATTGTCCAGGGAGGAAGGGGGTCTTTTTATTCGCGTTAGATATGATTTGCTTTATCGATTCTGTGCTCGAAAAAAAGGAGGGGGCATTTGTAGTGGGATTAATTATCTATCTCGATGGTGAGTTCGTTGATGAGGAAGATGCTAAGGTTTCAGTTTTCGATCATGGTGTGCTTTATGGTGACGGTATTTTTGAGGGAATCCGGGCTTATAATGGGCGGGTCTTCCGTCTAGATGAGCATATTGACCGCCTCTATGAATCTGCTAAATCGATTCTCCTCGATATTGGGATGACTAAGGATGAGATGTGCGAAGCCCTACTGGAAACCTTACGCAAAAACAATCTGCGTGATGCTTATATAAGGCTTGTTGTGACCAGAGGGAAGGGCGATCTCGGCTTGGATCCTCGTAGATGTGAGAAACCTTCAGTTATTATTATTGCTGCCCAGGTCCAGCTTTATCCTGAAGAATTTTACGAAAAGGGTTTAGAGGTAATTACAGTTCCTACCCGCCGCAATATTGTCGAAGGTGTCAACCCGCGGGTCAAATCCTTGAACTATTTAAACAATATTATGGCCAAGATAGAAGCGAATCTAGCAGGTGTTTCTGAGGCGATTCTGCTTAACAGTGATGGTTATGTTACCGAGTGCACCGGAGATAATATTTTTATTGTAAAAAATGGTGAGCTGATCACATCGCCTCCTTTCTTAGGCATACTGGAAGGTGTAACACGTAACTGTATTATGGAAACAGCCAAAAAAATGGGCTATCCTGTTTATGAAAAAGTCTTTACCCGCCATGATATTTTTACGGCTGATGAATGTTTCCTCAGTGGAACAGCGGCAGAAATTGTCCCGGTTGTCAAAGTGGATGGACGGATTATTGGCGAAGATGGCAAACCTGGTGAAATCAGTAAAGCCTTAATTAAAGTGTATAGGAAACTAGTACAGAGTGAGGGTACTGCTATTTAGACCAATCAGAGGGAAGGTTCTCGCGATTGAACCTTTTTTCGCAAAGATCTTTTGAAGACTGATAATAAAAGCGTGACAAAAGGCCCATCACCGTGTCACGAAATATTGGAGAGGGGGGTGACTCGCATGAAAAGCGAGCTTATCAAAAAAGGGGTTGAGAAAGCCCCTCACCGGTCTTTGATGAATGCACTAGGGTTGGCAAAATGGGAAAAAGACCGCCCTTTTATAGGAATTATCAATTCGCAGAATGATCTTGTTCCAGGCCATTTGCATCTGGACGAGATCGCTAAGGCAGTAAAAGCCGGGGTCTGGGCGAATGGTGGAACACCATTTGAATTTCCGGCTATAGCGGTTTGTGACGGCATAGCCATGAACCATGAGGGAATGCACTATTCTCTGGCTAGCAGAGAGTTGATCGCTGATTCCATTGAGGTGATGGCTCTGGCTCACGCCCTGGATGCTCTGGTTTTGATTGCAAATTGCGATAAGGTTGTGCCAGGCATGCTGATGGCTGCCGCTCGTTTGAATTTGCCGGCAGTGTTGCTCAGCGGCGGCCCTATGCAGGCTGGGCGTTTCCAAGGAAGGAATGTCTCTTTGAGCACAATCTTTGAAGGTGTTGGTGCTGTACAGGCGGGTAAGATGACATCAGAAGAAATGGAAGAGCTTGAGAATGCAGCTTGTCCTGGCTGCGGTTCCTGTTCTGGGATGTTTACCGCCAATACAATGAACTGTATCTCAGAGGCTCTGGGATTGGCACTGCCAGGAAACGGTACATATCTCGCTGTGAGTGCTGCCCGTATCCGGTTGGCTAAAAGTGCCGGTTGGCAGGTGATGGAACTGCTGCGCAGTGATATTAAAGCTCGTGATATTCTTTCGGAAAAGGCATTTACGAATGCTCTCGCTCTCGATATGGCTCTGGGTGGTTCAACAAATACAGTACTACATCTGCCTGCTATAGCTGGCGAAGCAGGTGTTGACCTGGACATGGAAACTGTGGACAGGATCAGTGGAAAGACGCCCCATCTCTGTAAGTTGAGTCCTGCCGGTGATCAGTATATTCAGGATCTGGATGAGGCAGGAGGAGTTTCCGCAGTCCTACAGGAGCTTCTGTTGCATGGCTTGATCGAGGGAGATGCTATGACAGCAACAGGTAAGACCCTGGCTGAAAATGTGCAGGGAGCCAGGATCAGGCGTCCTGAAGTGATCAAGGAGATCAAAAATCCTTACAGTCCAACAGGAGGGCTGGCTGTTCTAAAAGGGAACCTGGCACCTGACGGAGCTGTAGTTAAACAGGCGGCAGTGGACCCAGAGATGCTTGTGCACAAAGGCCCTGCCCGGGTGTTCACCAGTGAAGAGGATACAGTTGCTGCTATCTTAGGGAACAAGATCAACTCAGGTGATGTCATTGTGATCGCCTATGAAGGTCCTAAGGGTGGTCCTGGGATGCGGGAGATGCTGACACCTACATCGGTTATTGCCGGTATGGGCCTTGACCGAGAGGTGGCCTTGATTACAGATGGGCGTTTTTCCGGTGCTACCAGAGGGGCTTCTATCGGACATATTTCACCTGAAGCTGCTGAAGGAGGCCCATTGGCATTAGTTAAAGAAGGAGACATGATCAGCATTGATATACCTGCACGAAAGCTGGAACTCCTTGTCGATGACGGGGAGTTGGAGAAAAGGAGAGTTCAATGGCAGCCTCCGGAACCTAAAGTAAAGAACGGCTATCTGGTCCGCTATGCTCAGCTTGTCAGCTCGGCAAGCAAAGGAGCAGTGCTGAGGCATGAATAAAGGGGGAGGAGGAAAAACCCATGATAACAGGTGCAGAAATTATTGTCAAATCGCTGGAACAGGAAGGGGTTGAGGTTGTTTTTGGCTATCCGGGGGGAGCTGTTATACCTCTCTATGATAAGCTGTATGACTCTCCCCTGAAGCATATACTGGTGCGGCATGAGCAGGCTGCTGCCCATGCAGCTGATGGTTATGCTCGCGCTACAGGTAAAACCGGTGTGGTTATTGCTACATCTGGCCCAGGAGCTACAAACCTTGTTACAGGTATTGCTAATGCGGCTATGGATTCTATACCGATGGTCATTTTTACAGGACAGGTGGCTCGGGGAGCCATTGGGCGTGACTCTTTTCAAGAGGCGGATATCACAGGAATTACTCTGCCCATTGTTAAGCACAGCTATTTAGTAAGAGATGTCAACGAATTGGCCTCCACTATTCGTTCCGCCTTTCATCTTGCCGGTACAGGAAGGCGGGGCCCTGTCTTAATTGACCTGCCTAAAGATATTCAGATGGCAGAGGCTGAGTTTTCTTATCCTCAAGAGGTATTCTTTCGGGGATACCGTGTTCCAGGGGAACCAAATTCTACTATGGTTTATCAGGCAGCCAAAAAAATCGGTTTGTCTCGGAGACCGGTGATCTATGCAGGGGGAGGAGTTATTTCCTCAAATGCAGGGGAGGAACTAACTGCGCTGGCCGAAAAAACAAACATACCGGTTGTTACTACCCTAATGGGTAAAGGAGCGATAGCAGATGACCATCCACTCTCTTTGGGGATGGTGGGTATGCACGGCACATATTATGCTAATTACGCTGTATCTAACTGCGATCTGCTTTTTGCTGTAGGTGCTCGCTTTAGCGACCGGGTTACAGGTAATTTGGATACATTTGCACCTCATGCTGAGATAATTCATATCGATATTGATGCTGCTGAGATTGGGAAGAATATCGCTGTGCAGTGTGCTCTACAGGGAGATGTCAAAGTTGTCCTGCAGGAACTGCTAGGGCGTATCGAAGGTGTGCCTCAAACTGAAAAGTGGCTTGAGCAGATATCCTGTTGGAAAGAAGACCATCCGCTGACCTATGAGCGGGACGGGGATGAGGTTAAGCCTCAGTATATTGTAGAGCAGATCAGTGAGCTGACCGGGGGTAAAGCGATAGTCACCACAGAGGTGGGGCAGAACCAGATGTGGGCTGCCCAATACTATAAAGCTAAAGAGCCTCGCTGTTTTATCTCTTCTGGTGGCTTAGGCACTATGGGGTATGGTCTTCCGGCAGCTGTAGGTGCTCAGGTGGGCTGCACAGAGCAGCTTGTGATCAATATATCTGGTGATGGCAGCTTTCAGATGAACATGCAGGAATTGGCTACCATTGTACAGTACCAGCTTCCCGTCAAGATTATCATTCTTAATAATGGATATTTAGGTATGGTAAGGCAATGGCAGGAACTTTTCCATCAAAAGAGGTATTCTCAGACCGAATTGATTCCTGTGCCTGACTTTATAAAGCTGGCCGCGGCTTATGGGATTAAAGGCTTACGTGTCCAGCGTACTGAAGATGTCCCTTCAGTATTAGAAGAGGCGATCAATTGCTCGGGGCCTGTTATTGTAGATTGTGTGGTAGCAAAAGATGAAAACGTCTTTCCGATGGTTCCCGCCGGGGGTTCCTTAACGGATATGTTGAGGGGGTGAAAATGTGTCTCATATACTTGCAGTATTAGTGGAAAACCAACCAGGGGTGTTAACCCGAGTTGCGGGGCTGTTCAGCAGACGTGGTTATAATATTGATAGTTTAGCGGTAGGCCAGACTCATGAACCAGGGGTATCTCGTATGACCATTGTTGTTGACGGTGATAGCCAGGTGATCGATCAGGTAGTAAAGCAGTTGGATAAGCTGGTAGATGTTATCGAAGTGAAGGATATCTCCAGTGATGAGCATTTGGATAGGGAATTGGTCTTGATTAAGGTCAAAGCCGAGCCGGAGGTCAGGGGCGAGATCATGCAGATTGTGGATATTTTTCGGGCACGGATTGTTGACATTGGCCAACACTCATTGATTATTGAATGCACAGGTGATATAGGAAAGATACGTGCCATCGAAAATTCACTCAAACCTTTTGGCATATTAGAATTGGTGCGTACCGGCAAGATAGCCATGGTGCGGGGACAAAAGTATGGAGAAGGCTAATAAAAGTGGCAGTGAGTATGAGTGTAAAGGGTGTGGTTCAACAATGGGAAAGAGAGTATACATTTTTGATACAACACTCCGGGATGGTGAACAATCTCCTGGGGTGAGTTTAAATACAGAGGAAAAGCTCAGGATCGCCAAACAGTTGGCAAAGCTCAATGTGGACGTGATTGAGGCTGGGTTTCCTGTTGCTTCTACTGGTGATTTCGAGGCGGTTCAGGCTATTGCCAGGGAGGTGCGGGGGCCGGTTATCTGTGGCTTGGCTAGGGCTAACTATGGGGATATTGACAGAGCATGGGAAGCCTTAAAAGAAGCTGAGCATCCAAGGATCCATCTTTTTATTGCCACATCTGATCTCCACTTGAAGTATAAGCTGCAAAAGAGTAGAGATGAGGTTTTAAGGTTGGCAGTTGATGGTATCAAATACGCCAAACAGTACACCTCTGATGTGGAGTTCTCTGCTGAAGATGCCTCCCGCAGTGATATTGACTATCTCTGTGAAGTTGTGGAGGCAGCTATCGAAGCTGGAGCAACTGTGATCAATTTACCGGATACGGTAGGGTATTCCGTACCTTCGGAGTTCGGTGAATTTATTCAAGAAATTCGTCAGCGAGTCAACAATATTGATAAGGTTATTTTGAGTGTCCACTGCCACAATGACCTGGGGCTGGGGGTAGCTAACTCCCTGGCAGCGGTAAGAGCTGGAGCAAACCAGGTTGAGGTTGCTGTCAATGGACTGGGTGAGCGAGCTGGCAATGCGGCATTAGAAGAAATTGTCATGGCCCTCTATACTAAGCAGGTGTATTACGGATGCGAGACCCAGATCAAGTATGATGAGCTCTATCGTACCAGCAGAATGGTGAGTTCTCTGACTGGGATGCAGGTGCAGCGTAATAAAGCGGTAGTAGGGAAAAATGCCTTTCTCCATGAGTCAGGCATTCATCAGGATGGCGTTTTAAAGGAACGCACAACCTATGAAATTATGAATCCGCAGCTGATCGGTGTTCCCCAGGATAGTATTGTTCTGGGAAAGCACTCTGGGCGCCATGCCTTAAGGGAGCGTTTGTCAGAGTTGGGGTATTCAATGGCAGATGAGGAACTTGACAAGGCTTTTGTGCGCTTCAAGGAGATTGCTGATCGCAAGAAAGAGATCACAGACCTGGACCTGGAAGCACTGGTCAAGAATGAAATTCATATTGCCGGGGATATTTATCATCTTTCATATCTACATGTTTTCAGCGGTACAAATATTGTTCCCACAGCAACTGTGGGGCTGCGAAGAAATGGGCAAAAATATGAAGAGGCCGCTTGTGGGGATGGGCCGGTGGATGCTGCATATAAGGCTTTAGACAAGGCGTTAGGTGTCCATAATATTGCCCTTGTAGACTACAACCTGAATGCAATCACCGGTGGTAAGGATGCTCTGGGTGAAGTAATGGCGCAGGTTAAGTATAAAGATAAATACTTCATTGGTCGCGGTGTGAGCACAGATATTATTGAAGCCAGTGTCAAAGCTTATTTGAATGCATTGAATAAAGTACTTCAAGAGGTGGGTGAGGATGCTCTATGAGTATGACGATTTCAGAAAAAATTTTGGCCAAACATGCAGGAAAGGAAAAGGTAGAGCCGGGGGAACTGATCAACTGCCATTTGGACCTGGTGTTGGGCAATGATATCACTGCTCCGGTTGCTATTGAGGAGTTTTCCAGACTGGGACTGGATCATGTATTTGATTCTGAGCGGGTAGCTCTTGTCCCAGATCATTTTACACCCAATAAAGATATTAAATCTGCAGAACAATCAAATTATGTCAGGCAGTTTGCCCGCAATTATAAAATCACTAATTATTTCGAGGTGGGGAGGATGGGAATCGAACACTGTCTCCTCCCTGAGCAGGGACTTGTTCTGCCTGGAGATCTGATCATTGGTGCAGATTCACACACTTGTACCTATGGTGCTCTTGGTGCCTTTTCCACAGGTGTGGGCAGCACAGACCTGGCTGCCGGAATGGCTTTGGGTGAGTGTTGGTTTAAGGTGCCTGAAAGCATGAAGTTTATTTACCATGGAAAACTCAGCCCTTGGGTGGGGGGTAAGGATCTGATCCTCTATACCATCGGCGATATTGGTGTCGATGGAGCGCTCTACCGCTCTATGGAGTTTACCGGAGAAGCTATAGCGAATTTATCTGTTGATGGAAGATTGACCATGTGCAACATGGCTATTGAGGCAGGAGCTAAGAATGGGATCATTGCGCCTGATGCAAAAACCAAAGATTATGTGGAAAAGAGGGCAAAGAGACCTTATCAATTTTACACAAGTGATCCTGATGCTTTCTATGTAGAAATCCGAGAATATGATGTATCACAGATCGAACCTCAGGTGGCTTTTCCACATCTGCCGGAAAATTCACGACCGGTCAGTGAAGCTCAGGGGATCGAAATCGACCAGGTGGTGATCGGTTCTTGCACAAATGGCCGGATCGAGGATCTGCGTATTGCTGCAGAGATCATGAAAGGGAAAAGGGTGCACAATCATCTACGGGTGATTATCATACCTGGAACACAGGAGATTTACTTACAGGCACTGCGGGAAGGGCTTTTAGAAACCTTTGTTGAGGCAGGAGCTGTAGTCAGTACGCCCACTTGTGGCCCCTGTCTGGGCGGCCATATGGGTATCCTGGCCAAAGGTGAAAAGGCACTGTCAACGACAAACCGCAATTTTGTCGGCCGTATGGGGCATCCGGAGAGTGAAATTTATTTGGCTGGCCCTGCTGTAGCTGCTGCTTCTGCTATAACAGGGTTTATTACTTCTCCTGAGGAGGTGTTGAGCAGTGCAAATTAAAGGAGCTATCTATAAATTTGGGAATGACGTAGATACTGACCAGATAATACCGGCACGCTACCTGAATACAACAGATCCGGCAGAACTGGCTGCTCACTGTATGGAGGATGCGGATCCAGAGTTTGCTCGGGTTGTTCAACCAGGCTCAGTGATGGTGGCAGGAAAAAATTTTGGCTGTGGCTCATCTCGGGAACATGCGCCAATTGCCATTAAGGCAGCAGGGGTGTCCTGTATTATCGCTGCAACCTTTGCACGAATCTTTTACCGTAATGCCGTCAATATCGGGCTGCCTATCCTGGAGTGCCCGGAGGCTGCCTCAGCATTACAGGAGGGAGACACTGTGGAAATAGACCTGAACAAGGGCTTGATTATGAATCTGACACGACCTGGTGAATACCAGGCAACACCCTTTCCCTCCTTTATGCAGAAAATTATTGAGCAGGGTGGATTAATCAACTATGTGCAGGAAAGGATGAAAGAACGTGCCTGATATTTTACTTTTACCTGGAGATGGAATCGGACAAGAGATTGTACCAGAAGCAGTGAAAGCCTTAAAAGCTGTAGGGAAACGCTTTCAAATCGAGTTTAACTTTCAGGAGGCTCTTATCGGCGGGGCTGCCTATGATGACTGTGGCAACCCACTGCCAGAGGAGACACTGCGCCTCTGTAAAGAGAGTGATGCTATTATTCTGGGTGCCATCGGTGGGCCGAAATGGGATCGTCTGCCTGTACACCTGCGCCCGGAAATGGGAGCATTGCTGCCCCTGCGTAAGGAATTGAAGCTTTATGCTAACATCAGGCCGGCTGTCCTCTATCCTGGACTGATCGATGCATCACCTCTAAAGAGGGATGTAGTCGAAGGGATGGATCTAGTCGTGGTCAGAGAGCTGACAGGAGGCCTTTATTTCGGAACCAAAAAGAGAGAAGTTGTTGATGGTGAAGAGCAGGCTTTAGATACGCTGGTTTATAAAACTTCGGAGATCGAGCGCATTGGGCGCCTCGCTTTCCAGATGGCTCAAAAGAGGCGCAAAAGATTGACATCTGTAGACAAAGCCAATGTTCTGGCCAGCGGTCGCCTGTGGAGAGAGGTCATTACTAAATTGGGTGAAGAATACCCTGATGTGGAACTGAACCATATGTATGTAGATAACTGCTCGATGCAGCTTGTCCGCTATCCTGCTCAGTTTGATGTGATCGTCACAGAGAATACTTTCGGGGACATATTGACCGATGAAGCTAGTGTTTTAACAGGGTCAATCGGCATGTTGGCATCTGCCAGCATAGGAGGGGATGTTGGCCTATATGAGCCATCACATGGGTCTGCACCAGATATTGCCGGACAGCAGAAGGCTAATCCTCTGGCAACAATTCTCTCCGGGGCGATGATGCTTGATCTGTCATTCAACATGCCAGAAGAAGGGCGCAGTATTGAAAATGCAGTTAGACAAGTATTAGAAGACGGCTACCGCACTCCTGATCTGATGCAGTCCGGTGGTAAGCTGGTTACCACAGCTGCTATGGGGGATCTTGTTGCGGAATATATATTGAGAGGATGAGAAAGCTTGGGGATTTAGTATATCTTTATGACACGACACTAAGGGATGGAACGCAGGGTGAAGGGATCAGCCTGACATTAGAGGATAAGCTGAAGATCACAGCTAAGCTTGATGAACTGGGAGTCCACTATATAGAAGGTGGGTGGCCTGGCTCCAACCCTAAAGATCTTGATTACTTTAAAAGGGTGAAGGAACTATCCTTAAAGCAGGCAAAGGTATCTGCCTTCGGTTCCACTAGAATGTCTGGGATCACTGTTGATGATGACCCTAATATCAGGGCTCTTTTGGAAGCCGATACCCCTGTTGTCACTATATTTGGCAAGAGTTGGGATTTTCATGTTACCAAAGCCTTAAATACCACCTTAGAGGAAAACATCAACATGATCTGGGAAAGTGTGCAATATTTAAAAGCCCAGAAAAGAGAAGTTGTTTATGATGCTGAGCACTTTTTTGATGGGTATAAGGCCAATCCGGATTATGCGTTGGCAACACTCAAAGCAGCATCTAATGCAGGTGCAGACTGGATCGTGCTCTGTGATACTAATGGAGGGGCTTTACCTGGTGAAATAGAAGAGGTTCTTGAACAGTTAGGAGAGGAGATTGACACCCCTTTAGGTATCCATGTCCATAATGACGGGGAATTGGCTGTGGCAAACAGCCTTGCAGCAGTAAAGGCTGGGGCGCGTCAGGTTCAAGGGACTATCAACGGATTCGGTGAGCGGTGTGGTAACGCAAACATTTGTTCTGTGCTTCCCAATCTTCAGTTAAAGATGGGTATGCGCTGTTTGAGCAGTGAGTCTTTAAAACGGCTGACAGAGGTTTCCCGCTATGTCAGTGAGATTGCTAATATGACACCCCTGAGCAGTCAGCCCTTCGTGGGCTCCAGTGCTTTTGCTCATAAAGGGGGGATTCATGTCAGTGCTATTTTAAAGGATCCTTCTACTTATGAACATATGGATCCTGGAATAGTAGGCAATAGTAGGCGTGTTCTGGTTTCAGAACTGGCAGGCTCCAGCAATATAAGATATAAGGCTGAGGAGCTAGGGCTGGATTTGATGAAGGATGTGGAGTCTACCCGTCGCTTAAGCAGTGAGATAAAAGAGATGGAATACCGTGGCTATCAATTTGAGGGTGCGGATGCTTCTTTGGAACTGCTGCTGCGCAGGGGATTAGGGCAGTATGAAGAGTTTTTTATCCTGGAAAGCCTGAAAATCTTTATAGAAAAAAAGCCGGCTAATGGCGGAGGGGTAGAGAGTATCAATTCTGAGGCTATGATCAAACTCTGGGTAGGGGACCAGGTGATGCACACAGCAGCTGAGGGAGATGGACCTGTCAATGCATTGGATAATGCTCTCAGAAAGGCCTTGGAGCAATTTTATCCTTATATCCAGCAGATGCACCTTGTGGATTACAAAGTGCGTGTTTTGGATGGCAAGGATGGCACCAGCGCCAAGGTACGGGTACTTATAGAATCTGCTGATACATCAGAGACCTGGAGTACAGTGGGTGTTTCGGAGAATATTATAGAAGCCAGCTGGCAGGCCTTGACCGACAGCATGAATTATTTTCTGATGAGGCGCACCAAATTCAGCAGCTGACATGTATATCGCATATTTGGTATATAAGTTGGAAAGCCCGAAGGCAGCTTCGGGCTTTAATTAATGGGCCTTATGTATTTGACTGTAGGTACATCTGCAGCCGGCAGTGACAGCTCTTCCTCTTCATTGACAGTAGCTTTGATGTTGTAGGTGGCAAGGTTGCTGAGTACACCGCCTGCCAGATTCAAGCCTGAGAGGAGTTTAGTCGGTTCTCCGATGGCCTTTATTGTGCAGGGAAAGGTAACAGCTTGTCCATCAATGGTGAGCTCTGTTTGTTCGGTCCAGTAAATCTTAGACCAACTGGTAATTCGTTGGTCATTGACAGCGATCGCTTCTGCTCGGCAGTTCCAGAGTTCATTGATGATATCGATAATATCATAATACATAATGGGTTGATTGGCAGGGATGACAATTGTGACCCCTGGACCCTCAACAGACTTAAGACCCAGTGCTATCTGCTGTGTGCTTATTTCCTGGTTCATCTGTTTGATCAGAGCTTCATCTTCAGAAATATTGGTATTGAACAAATTCTGCTGACTTTCTAATTCTGCTAATATCTTTTCCAATTCTTCATTCTTTTCATTGTTTTTTCTAAATAGCAAAACCAGATCATCTGAAGATTGTTGGGGTAGATCTCTTAAATAATCTTGCTGGGTACGAAACTGAACTGTTATAAGGAGACCCAGCAGTAAAAAGGTGATAAAAACAGGGGCCTGCCATTTTTTTATTTTACTCACCTTTATCCCTCTTTATCTTTGCAATTTGCCGTTTATTTGACCATCTTGCTACCAACTCTCTTCTGATGATGGCCAAGTTCTGGAATAACCTGACACCAAAGGCGAAGACCGCTGCCATATAGATGTCTACGCCTAATTGGTCACCAAGATAAGCGAGTAAGGCAGCAAGTAGGGTGTTAGTAAAAAAACCTGTTAGCAAAATAGTGGCATCAAATTTTTCATCAAAAATAGCTTTAACGCCGCCAAATGCTGAGTCCAGAGCTGCCAGAACCGCTATGGAAAGGTACTTTGCCAAGCTTGCCGGAATAGGTATGGCAATGATTGAACCGATCAGTAGCCCAACTAACAGCCCTAAAATTGGAACCCACATTTATTGGTCCTCCTTTGGTTGAGCATAACTAAACTGGTAACCGCCTTTATATGATTCAACACTTATTTTACGGTGTTTTTCCAAATGCACTGGATAACCAGCCATTTTCAAAATGTTGTATTGGCTGGTATCATCCTCCATAACTCTGATCATTCTGTCCGGGTCTCCGATGGCCTTGATCACAAAGGGTGGGCCAATGGCTACATTATCCACTCCAATGGTTGTCCCTGCGCATCTAATATCTGTCGAATTTATAACTCTCTCTCCGTTAATGGAAATTGCTTCTGCTCCTGCTGCTCGCAGATCATAAACGATATATAGCAGGTGTCTGTCGTGGATCAGATAATCATCAGCTTTAACCTGCTCCGGATTTTTGCTCTTTGCTATCTCGTAGCCCTTAGTGTTGTCATCAAGGGTGATGGAGATCCCCTGCCCTTCTACTTTACTTATGCCAGAAAGGGTATACAAGCTGTCCAGCTCATACTGTAATGCCTCTAACTCTTTTTCTCCGCCGGCAATGCTCTTCTTAAATTGCTCAAGTTCCTCCCTTTTTGCCATGATAGTATCTGTAAGTTCCTGCTGTTTTTCTTCTTGGGCTTCGATCATAGAGATCAGTGTCTCAGATCTGGTTTTAGAAGGAGGAGCCTCGCTACTCTTTAGGGATATTATGGCAGAAGTAAGTAATATTCCGACCATAAACATAACAAATGTCATCGGTAGCTTCCAGTTCTTCTTCATGCGGACACCCTCTTTGTCATTTTGAGCAGGAATCTCTAAATTCTTCGTGATATAGTCTTAATCTCCTGCTGTAAATAATTGTAATAATTCGTTGAGCCCATATCTTTTACATTGCTTTTCGCCCTATTCAAAGGTCTTTAATAATATAACGGAGTTTGGCGTAAAAACCCTGCAAATCATATATAATCTGTAGTGCATAGTTACACAATTCTGCATGGCTAGAAAAAGCGGCAGGTGTTTTTCCTAATATGCTCTATAGCCTATAAAAAAACTAAAAAACAATTGTTGTTCCGACAGGGCGTCACCTGCCTGGGCAGCAGAATTTATTTTATCGCTAAACTTATATTATTTTAACACTATTATCCTGATTTTTCAGCAATTATGCTACATATTTCTAGCATATGATTTGTCAGACATATCCCTTGTAGTGTATATTAATATAAGCTCTCTAATGGGTCGATATATGCGCTGCGTTGGTTATTCTTCTCATAGGCGTATATTTATGTAAGATTTCTAATAGGTGAAAAATATATGTCCAAGTATTTAGTTTATTTTAATTATCTTGATTTGCGCACCTTTATCGACATTTTAATTATTGCCTTTGTTATCTACAAGCTCCTCATGTGGATTAAAGGAACACGTGCTGTGCAGCTTCTTAAAGGTGTGGCTGTACTGTTGATTGCCAGCGCAGTGAGTGCGCAGTTCAACCTTACTACAATTAATTGGTTACTGGGGAAGACATGGACAGCCCTCGCTGTTGCTCTCCCGGTTGTTTTTCAACCTGAACTGCGGCGGGCTTTGGAGCGGTTGGGGAGAGGCGGTCTTTTTGGACGTCGGTCTGTTTTGGCTGAGGAAGAAGCGAGGAATATAGCCCATAATGTGGCTCAAGCGGCCGGAAACCTTGCCCAGCGGTATGTGGGGGCTTTAATGGTATTTACGCGAG
This sequence comes from Syntrophaceticus sp., assembly GCA_050949745.1. Lineage (GTDB taxonomy): Bacteria > Bacillota > DSM-12270 > Thermacetogeniales > Thermacetogeniaceae > Syntrophaceticus. Next base: position 45,919 of record JBMNGF010000019.1, read on the forward strand.
AAACAGGGCTCTTGGAGCATGTGGAAAGCGGAGTAAAGATGGATGCTCTGATATCTGAAGAGGTTTTAGTGAATATTTTTGAGCCATATACCCCTCTCCATGATGGTGCAGCCATTATCGGGGGTAAACGGATTCTGGCTGCTGCCTGTTACCTACCCCTGACGGAAAATCCTTTTGTCAGTACAGAGCTGGGAACAAGACATCGTGCTGCCCTTGGTATCACAGAACAGAGTGATGCTATTGCAGTGGTGGTATCAGAGGAAACAGGCATCATCTCTCTGGCGGAAGGTGGTAAACTTATACGAGGATTGAGAAGGGGAGACTTGGAACAAAAATTGAAGGCCCTTCTGGGTCCTGGGCAGGGTAGTGAAAGAAATGAAAAATACTAAACTGTATAAATGGTTTGTGCAAAACAATACCGGTTATAAGCTCTTGGCACTTTTTGTAGCCATTATGCTCTGGTATTATGTTGCCGGACAGCGTGACCCGATTGTCCAACGCAACTATACAGTGCCTGTGACTGTCAAGGGCGCTTCCACTGAACTGGTTTCACCCCTTCCTGAGGTGCGGGTTACTGCTCGAGGGATGAGGAGTATTATGGATGGTATTAAAAAAGAGGAGATCCGTGTTTATGTTGTGATTCCTGATCAGGAAGTGGGTGAAAGGCTCCTTCCGGTACAGGTAGAGGTTCCCTTTGGTGTTCAGGTCGTCAGTATCTCTCCTGAAAAGGTCACAGTTGATCTGGATGTTATGACAGAGAAGCAGGTGCCTGTGCGGGTACTAGTGCGCGGGGAAGCAGCTCCCGGTTTTACTTATAGAGACCCTACTGTTATCCCTGAACAAGTTACATTGAAGGGGCCAGGCCGTCTATTGGATGAGATTATAGATGTGCAGACTGTAGTCAAAATTAATGGAGCGCAGAGTGATATCAGCCAGCAGGTGAAGGTACAGCTGGCCACAAATAATGATAGGGTGACAGTTACACCTGACACTGTACAGGTGCTCCTTCCTGTGGTTACCAGTGGTCCTGTTAAAACCGTAGCACTTGATGTTGCTGTTGAGGGGGAAGTGGCTGAGGGGTTCGAAGTGAAGAGACAGAGTGTAGAACCAAACACTCTCCGTGTGACTGGTTCTGAACAATTAATGGCTAATCTCCGAGAGATACGCACCCGTCCTGTGGATCTGAGCGGTGCTCAAAGAACTATCTCCAGAGATGTTGAACTGGTAATTCCTGATGGAGTTATACCTCTGGGGCGAACCAGGGTAAAGGTAACTATTGTTATTGAAGCTGTTGAGCCTGCCGAACCTGTTGAGGAAGAGCAATTGCCAGGTCAGGATGAAGATGAGCAATTATCAGTTCAATAGAATAATGATATAATATTGAAAGTTATTTTGTCGGGAGGAGGACCTCAAGGGATGTCTAGACTTTTTGGTACAGATGGGGTGCGGGGTGTTGCTAATCAGGAATTGACCCCGGATCTGGCTTATAAATTGGGTAAAGCCGGGGCATATGTTCTTGGTCGGCAGGGAGAACGGCCGCTGCTGGCCATCGGTAAGGATACCCGGATTTCAGGTGATATGCTGGAAGCGGCATTGACTGCCGGTATATTATCTGTTGGTGGAGATTGTTTGAGGGTAGGGGTTATTCCCACACCTGGCCTAGCCTATGTGACACGTTTTTACGACTGTAGTGCTGGAATTGTCATTTCAGCTTCACATAACCCGGTAGCAGATAACGGGATCAAGTTTTTTGCAGCTGATGGCTTCAAACTGCCTGATTCTGTGGAGGAAGAGATTGAAAACCTTGTTTTAAATAATAATGATTTTCCCTGCCCAATAGGAGGGGATGTGGGGCGTGCTATCGATGATACAGCAGCTGCAGAGAAATATTATTTATTCCTGAAGAAGGATCTCGGTGTGGATTTAAGTGGTTTGAAGATTGTGTTGGATTGTGCCAATGGCTCTGCCTCAGGGATTGCGCCCCGCCTTTTTGAGGAACTGGGAGCATCTGTAACAGTTCTGCATGGTGAGCCTGATGGCATCAATATCAATGAAAAGTGCGGGTCCACATACCCGGAATCATTAGAGCGAGAAGTTACAGCAAGGGGAGCAGATTTAGGGTTGGCCTTTGATGGTGATGCTGATCGTCTGCTTGCTGTTGATGAACAGGGAAATCTAGTTGACGGGGATCAGATCATGGTGATCTGTGGCCTTGATCGTAAGCGAAAGGGCACACTGAAGGACAACAAGGTCATTGTGACAGTGATGAGTAACCTAGGACTCAAAGAGGCATTTCAAAAGGAAGGGATCACTGTAAAGGAAACAAGAGTGGGTGATCGCTACATTGTGGAGGAGATGCGCCAAAATGGTGGGGTGTTCGGTGGAGAACAGTCCGGCCATATCATCTTCCTGGATCACTCAACAACAGGTGACGGGCTGCTCACAGCCTTGGAACTTCTGCGAGTGGTTCAGGATTCAGGACAGCCTCTTTCCCGCCTTGCTGCACAGATGAGACGCTTTCCTCAGGTTTTGGTCAATGTCCGAGTGAAAAACAAAGAGGCACTGTACAGCAACGCCCAGCTGCAGGATGCTATAAAACATGCGGAAGAATGCCTTCAGGGGCAGGGAAGGATTTTGGTGCGTCCCTCAGGGACTGAACCATTGGTCAGGGTTATGGGGGAGGCATTGGACGAACTCAAACTCAAGGAAGTAGTTGATGAATTGAGTGGAATTATTGAAGAGAAGCTGGGCTGTGAATTAGTGATAAGTTAAATGAAGGGGGGGAATACAGCTTTTATTCTGTGTCAGATGGCACTGGGTTGTCTTAAAAAATAATTAATCTTCCACGCAAATTAAGCTGTTCTTTTATAATAGGGATCTTTCAAGCGCCAGGACCAGCTTATTACATGCTGGTTGACGAGGAAGGGGTTAATCGAGTTATTCGGCGGATGCCCCTCGGCGAACCACTGTCGTTAGAATGTTCAGAAAAGCGGAGAGTAATCTTCGTCACAAAGGGGGCATTCAGTGGTACCGCGTGGGAGGATCAAAGGAGGAGTACACTTGAGCGGTATTGTTGGATACCTCGGTAAAAAGGACGCGGTTTCAGTTATATTCGAGGGTTTAAAAACACTTGAATACCAAGGCTATGATTCTGTGGGGATGTCTTTCTTAAATGAAGGCAATCTCAAGGTATATAAAAAAGCGGATGAGATTGCAGCTTTGGAGAAGGAAGTAACAAGGAGCTGCCATTCTCGGATCGGGGTCGGCCACATTCGTCTGGCTACTCACGGTGCACCTGTAGACAATAATGCACACCCACACTGCGACTGTACAGGAAAATTTGCGGTGGTGCACAACGGGATCATAGAAAACTTCTATGAACTGCGGAGCAAATTAGAAAGAAAAGGGCATCAATTCGCTTCAGAGACAGATTCAGAAGTGATTGCACACCTGATAGAGGATGCTTATCAGGGGGATCTGCTCTTTGCATTGCGCAGTGCCCTGGATCAGGTGCGGGGTTCCTATGCTTTGATAGTGCTCAGTGAACACCATCCCGATCACCTTGTAGCTGCCCGCAAAAACAACCCGATTATGGTAGGCATTGGCCAAGGGGAAAACTTCCTGGCCTCCGATCCTTCGGCACTGCTCCCTTTTACAAGGGATGTCTATTATGTTGACGATGGAGAAGTGGTGGAAATCACTCCGGATAGTGTGCGGATATTTGATAAAGAGGGCAGTCCGGTGAAAAAGGAAGCCTGTCATCTTGATTGGGATATCAGTGCGGCAGAACGAGGCGGTTATCCCCATTTTATGCTCAAAGAGATTCACGAACAGCCCCAGGTCTTGAGGAATTCCCTAGGAAGCAGGATAACTCCTGCCGGGGATGATATAGATTTTAAGGACATTAAACTGACTCCGGAGGAGATGCGGGGTATTTCCAAGATAGTAATCACAGCTTGCGGCACCTCTTACCATGCCGGATTGGTGGGTAAGCAGTTGCTGGAAAAGTGGGCGAAGATTCCAGTAGATGTTGAGCTTGCATCAGAATTCAGGTATCAGGATCCACTAGTAGGCCCGGACTGCCTGGTTATCGTAATCAGTCAATCTGGTGAGACCTCAGATACATTGGCTGCTCTCAAAGAAGCACGGGAGAAGGGATGCAGGATACTGGCGATCACCAATATGGTGGGGAGCACCATCACCAGAGAAGCTGATGAAGTGATTTACACCTGGGCGGGACAGGAGATTTCCATCGCCTCTACAAAGGCTTATACAGCACAGGTGCTGGTGATGTACCTGCTAGCGATGTTATTTGCCAAAGAGCGGGGAACAATGAACAGTGAACAGGCCAAGGGTATCATTACAGTTCTACAGCAGGTACCAGACTGGATTGAAGAAGTATTGGAGCAGAAGGAAGCCATTCAGGGGATTGCCGGCCATTATCACACCTGCGATAATTTCTTCTACCTGGGGCGCGGCCTGGACTGGGCAGTTGCTCTGGAAGGGGCACTCAAGCTGAAAGAGACATCATATATACATGCTGAGGCCTATGCAGCTGGAGAACTGAAGCATGGACCCCTTGCTTTGATCACAGAAGATGTACCTGTGCTTGCCCTTGCTACACAGGAAGGCATTCTGGAGAAGATGGTCAGCAATATTAGAGGTGTTAAAGCACGCCAGGGAGCAGTTATCGGTGTTACACTGGGACAGTGCGACCTGATCGATGAAGCCTGTGACCATATCATCAGGCTGCCTGCAGCTCCTTCATATATGAGTCCGCTGCTGTCTGTTGTTGCTCTGCAGCTTTTAGCCTACTATATATCCTGTGCCCGTGGCTGCGATGTCGACAAGCCTCGCAACTTGACGAAGAGTGTGACTGTGGAGTAGGGGAGCGCTTCATAGGGCGTTCTCCTGATTCACTTTTATTCAAAGGACAATCCCTGCATCAGTTAATTTCTAGGGTACTTGGGGGCAATGAAAAGAAAAATGGAGTGGAAAAACATTTATCGTGGTTTTCTTATGGGAATAACTGATCTGATACCAGGAGTAAGCGGGGGAACAATGGCGATCATTCTTGGGGTCTATGATCGGTTATTGGAAGCGCTAAGTGGGTTTTTTAGCAAGAAATGGAGGCAGCAGCTTAGCTTTTTAGTACCATTGGCGATTGGAATAGTGTCTGCTCTTTTATTATTTAGCAGGTTAATAGCTTATTTGCTCCAAAATTATTTCGAACCAACCCAATTCTTCTTCCTGGGTTTAATTATCGGGATAATACCTTTTATAATTAAAGGTGCGGATGTGAAGAGAAATTTCGCATTTCGTCACTGGTTCGTGTTAATAGCTGCGGCGATTCTTCTTGCACTAACAGGGTTCATGAACCCTAATAAAGCAGTAGAACCGATTACATCGTTGAATACTCTTTCTATATTGGGGCTGTTTCTTGCTGGGTGGCTGGCCAGTATGGCTATGCTCCTTCCCGGAATCAGCGGCTCCTTTGTATTGCTCTTACTTGGAGTGTATTCAACAGGAATTTATGCGTTATCCACATTCAATATCCCCTTGATCGTTACTATTGGTTCAGGTGTTATAGTTGGATTTGCTGTGAGCAGTAAAGGCATCAGGTATGCTATTACTCGTTTTCCTTATATGACTTTTGCGATCATTATAGGTATGCTGATGGGCTCTGTTTTTCCTATCTTTCCCGGCATTGCAACCGATAGTGCAACCATCGTGATGAGTGTAATAACCTTTGGTTTAGGTCTAGGAATCACGATATTTATTGGATCAAGAAAAACTATTATCAAATAAATTTCTACTGTGCTGCAAGTTGTAGGAACTGGAACTGACTTTCAGTCTGCTTGTTAATACTAAGTGAATGGTGTAAAATATTCTAATGAGTTGAGCTGAATTGAATGGAGGCGGATTAGATGGCTGAAACTATAGCTGAAAAAGGAACATTGACTGCGAAAATGGGCCTGGCAGAAAAGCTTAAGGGTGGAGTAATTATGGATGTAACTACTCCTGAACAAGCCAAAATTGCTGAAGAAGCCGGAGCCTGTGCAGTAATGGCACTGGAAAGAGTTCCTGCTGATATACGGGCGGCCGGTGGAGTAGCCAGGATGGCTGATCCCACTGTTATTAAACGGATTATGGATGCAGTATCTATACCGGTAATGGCAAAGGCAAGAATTGGTCATTTTGTCGAAGCACAAATACTTGAAGCTTTAGGTGTTGACTTTATAGATGAAAGCGAAGTGCTTACACCGGCAGATGATCAATATCATATAGAGAAAAAGGCTTTTAAAGTGCCTTTTGTATGTGGGGCGCGCAATTTAGGTGAAGCACTCAGGCGTATTGCCGAGGGTGCTGCTATGATTCGTACCAAAGGAGAACCTGGTACAGGCAATGTGGTAGAGGCTGTCCGCCATATGCGTATGGTGATGGGGGAAATACGCCGTGTCCAAAATTTACCCAAGGAAGAATTGATGAGAGCTGCCAAGGAAATTGGTGCGCCTTATGATTTGCTTGTGGGTGTAGCCGATAATGGCCGGCTACCGGTAGTTAATTTTGCCGCCGGTGGTATTGCCACCCCGGCAGACGCAGCTTTGATGATGCAGTTAGGCTGTGATGGTATATTTGTAGGTTCAGGCATATTTAAGTCAAGTGATCCGCAAACAAGAGCCAAAGCCATCGTTAACGCAACTAAGCATTATGATGATCCGAAAGTGCTTGCAGAGGTTTCCAGCGAACTGGGCGAAGCGATGCCTGGTCTTGAAATATCTGCTCTTGCACCGGAAGAGCGTATGCAGGAGAGAGGATGGTAAAATTCTCGATAGGAGAATACTGGTCCTAAAAAAATAAACCTATGCTGTTTATAAAGAGAACCGGCTAAATAATATGGCTATGAGGCATAACTGCCCATGTAGGATATACAGAACCTACACGGGCTTTTTTTATGAGGAAGTATCAAGCACTTTTGATGCAGTGAAGTAGAGTAATCTCGACAATTATCTGCTGAAGGAGGCGTGAGGATTGCAAAATATTGTGCTGAGTTTACAGTAATTAAAAAAGGAATTTTGATATGCTGCGAGAAATATATAGGCACATGCTTTTATTGGCAGTAGAATCATGGGGCAAAGGGACCATTAATTGTTTGTCCGGTCATGTCAGATTTTGAGTTTAATAAAGAGGATTAAAAAAAATTGAGTTCAAAAACCAGATTATCAAAAATATTTTTAAAGATATTCCATTTAATAAAGGGTTTATTCGTAATACCGGTATCTGACCGGTATAAGAGTGAGTTTAAATTAATTGCTAATAAGATAAATGTCAGCAGAGTAAAAGCCACAGCGATAACCTTTATTGTTTTGGAAGCTATCCTGATTATTTTGTGGTTAATTAATAACAAGTATGAATTCCCTGACAGCTGCTACGGAGGGATGTATGTTTTATTATTCACAGCAATGGTTATATATCTCTTGTTATTTATTAAGTTGGGGAAAAACATTCCTAGGTATGGGAGCATAATTCACACACTAGGGATAATATTTGCTGGCTTTATCTTAATCTGGTGTGTGGGTATATCTTTATTGGATCAATTGTTTTATGGCCAAATTATAGTTTATATCACAGCACTGTTAGGGATTGCAGTTATTCCACTTTTCAAACCTCTTACATTACTCTTGATATATGGTTGCGGCCAGGCTTTATTTCTAGCTTTCCTGCCTTATTTTCAGCAGTCCAGCGAAGTGTTCTATGGCCATGCTGTAAACAGCACCACATTTTTAATAGTGTCATGGGTTATATCCCGTATGAGATATGTAAAATTTGTTGAAGATTTTAAATGTAAGAATATTATAAAAGAAAAGAACGATGAATTGGAAAGGGTAAACAAGGAGTTGGAAGAATCCAACCGTATATTGGAGAAACTCTCGCAAACAGACAGCGTAACAGGCATTTTTAATCGCTTTGTTTTTGAACGAGTTATGCTGACCGAGTGGGATAGGTGCAGGCGTCATTCTATTCCTCTTTCCTTAATAATGATAGATATTGATTTTTTTAAGAGTTTTAATGATAACCATGGTCACAAGGCAGGTGATGAGTGCATCAGGTGTGTTGCAAAACTGTTGAGATCCAGTGCACAGCGCTCTTCCGATATAGTTGCAAGGTATGGAGGGGATGAATTCGCAGTCATACTTCCTCATATGAAAAAAGAGGATGCACTGGACTTTGCTGAACAATTAAGAAGAAGGGTTCTAGATATGGCTTTTCCACATGAATACTCTTCAGTTGCTCCCTATTTGACCATCAGTCTAGGTGTAGCGACAATAATACCATCTGAACAATCATCAATTGATGAATTAATTAATGCAGCTGATCAAGCACTTTATGAAGCCAAAAAGGAACACAATAAAGTTGTGGCCTTATAGTCGGTTAACAATAAACGCCATATAGTATGGATTGTATAATAAAATAATTATTATTGCTATAAATGTATAATCAATATTTATTTGGTTTAAATATGTGCTAAAATAAAATATATTAATAATAAACAATAGTAGGACTCCGAACCTGTAACACCTACATCACCTCAGCTGTGGCAACGGTTTACAGGCGTTAGGGTTATATTGGAAACGATATAATCTCCCGTATTGGAAAGGAGGTAAAATTAAATGCTCTGAGTTGTGTCGAACCAAATCATTAATTTGGGATTCGATATTTTTATTTTCTGGGAAAGGGGAGAGAAGAAATCAAGAAAAGATTCCAAAAACTTTTGTTGTGTATACTGGCGATGATTCTTATTATAACAATGCTGACATCCTGTAGTAACGACCGCAGCAGTACGGACAATAGTTCAGGTGATCATAGAAATGTAATAGTTGATCAACTGGGAAGAACTGTAGAGTATCCAGATAAAATTGAAAAAGTCTCCGCTGGTCATATATATGCAGGGAAGATGCTTTTTGCCATGGGGCAAAAGGAAAAAATAGCTTATCAGCTACAGATCGGTGCTGATACAGAAGCTTTGGCAAAAGTTGATGAGTTTTATGGTTCTCTGCCTACTGTGCTCAGTGCCCCAAATGGTGTGGACAGCCCTGAAGGCTTATTAGCTCTGGGTGTAGATGTTGTTTTCACTGATGCGGGCAAAGGGGAAGAGGAAGCAGAAATGTTTGAAAATGCTGGTATTCCGGCGATAGCAGTCAGCGGTGAAACCTTTGATGAGGTTTACGAAACAGCCAGAATTATGGGCGAAGTACTAGATTGCTCTGAAAGAACCCAGGAAGTGATCGATTTTATCGAGGATCTTCGCAATATGGTCTTCAGCCGGGTAAAAAATATCTCTGATGATGAAAAACCTGTTGTGATGGTCTGCGGCTCTGGTGGTGTTTATACCGCTGCAACAGCAGATATGTTTCAACACCAGATGGTGGAAACTGCAGGTGGAATTAATGCCGGAGCAAACTTAAATGGCAAATGGGCAAATGTCAGCGCCGAGGATATTATTCTCTGGGATCCAGATTATATTGTTCTTGGGTCTAGCTTTGGTGTTGATGATGTTGAAAGTGTTTTAGCTGATCCTGCATTACAGACTGTGACAGCGATTAAAAACAAGGATGTATATATTTTCCCTTCCACATTAGGTTGGTGGGATTTTCCTCTGCCTCAATCTGTTTTAGGGATCATTTGGACTGCCAAGACCATTCATCCTGATCAATTTACTGATATTGATATGCTGGAAATGGCAGACAGTGTATATGAATTTATCTATGGCTATACATATTCTAAGCTAGGTGGTGTCTTGTGATCACTGCAGGGGATGGTCCTGCAGTAAAGCGAGGCAGGCGGCTGTGGCCAATTCTTACTTTTACACTTTTGATCTTAATTGCGTTTTTCTTTCTTTCTCTTAATATCGGCAAAGTTAGTGTTACTTTTACCGATATGATCGCTATTTTATTGAAAAAAATGAATTTGGGGCAGGGGTTTTCCGCAGATGTTGCTGCCCAAAAACAGACAGTTTTTTGGAATGTGCGTCTGCCTCGGTCTATTTTGGCCTGTGCGGTGGGTGCAGCTCTTTCAGTGGCCGGTGCTGTTATGCAAACTCTCTACAGAAACCCCCTGGCTTCTCCTGATGTTATCGGAGTAACCCAGGCTGCTAATTTAGGTGCAGGGCTTGCTATCTTCTTTTTTGCTGGTAGTACCTTTCTGGTGGAGGGTTTCTCTTTCTGCTTCGGTGTGATGGCTTTGCTCCTGACCTTTGCTATTGTTTCCCGTCTGCCTGGCAGCAGTGTTACTGTGCTAGTCTTGGTCGGTGTGATTATCAGTGCACTTTTTCAGGCAGGTCTGACCCTGCTGCTGTATATGTCAGATCCCTATAGTGATATGCTGCGGATAAATTACTGGTTGATGGGAGCTTTTAATACTGCTAACTGGAATAATGTTGCTGTTGTTGTTCCACTGGTTAGCGTGGGTATCTTTTTTCTTATTCTGTTCAGCTGGCGTTTAAATATAATGGGGCAGACTGATGAAGAAATCAAGGCACTGGGAATTAATTTGTCATTATGGCGTTTTATTTATATTCTGTTTGTGGCCTTGATTGTATCAGTTTCCACTGCTGCTGTTGGGAACATTGCCTGGGTAGGTTTGATTATCCCTCATATTGCTCGCTCTATTATCGGTTCGAATCAAAAACAGGTTGTTCCTTATGCGGCAGTTGTCGGTGCGTTTTTTTTACTGCTGATCGATACTATTGTACGCAATCTGCCTGCTGGTGAAGTGCCTATATCTGTTATTACTTCTTTTATAGCGGCACCTTTCCTTGGTTGGTTAATTTTTTCTAAACATAAGAGGGGGGTGTGGTGAAATAGTCCGGACGGAAAACCTGGCAGCAGGTTACAACGGCACTGTAGTTTTATCAGATATAAATATGCAGGTAAGCAAAGGCCGAATGATGGGGCTTTTAGGCAGGAATGGCTGTGGGAAAACCACCCTTTTTCGCTGTTTGAATGGTTTACTGCGCCCTATGCGGGGTAAGATTTTTCTTGAGGATCAGGATATCTCAAAATTAAGATCTGATCAGATTGCCAAGCTGATCGCTTTGGTGCCTCAAGGGGCAAGGACTGTTTTTCCACTGTATGTGATTGACATGATCATGCTGGGTGAGGGCTGCCATCTGAAAGCCTGGGAGTCACCCAGCGAGGAATCAGAAAATAAAGCCAGCTCTATAGCTGCGGAAATCGGTATAGAACATCTTTTGGAAAAGCAGTTTGACCGCCTATCAGGTGGGGAACAGCAGTTGGTTCTAATAGCCAGAGCACTTATGCAGTCTGCTCCGATCCTCCTATTGGATGAACCAACATCTCATCTAGACTTTACCAACCAGCATATGGTGATGAACTTAATACGCAGTCTTGTTTTTGACAAAGGAGTGACAACTGTTATCACTGCCCATGATCCTAATATAGTGCTCCAGTACTGTGACGATGTGATGATGTTAAAGAACGGTAATATTTTGGCGGCAGGTGCAGTAGATGAAAACCTTAACAGCAGCAATCTCAGGTTATTGTATGGTGATGGAATTGCCATAGAAGAGACTTCTTCCTGTCAGGTGGTAGTGCCTGTTAAATAGAAAGGATTGATTGTTATGAGATGTAATTATTGTGAATGGCGCTGCAAAATGCCTGCTTCGATCTGTCATATGTATGAAGAAAGAGATGGCAGAATAGCAGAAGTTTACCCCAAGCAGTGGACAAGCTATTATCTTACCAAGGCAGAAGGGATTCCTCTCTTTCACGGATGGCCGAACCATCAATTTTTACAGCTGGGTGCCTTCAACTGCAATGCAAGCTGTGTCTATTGCATCAACTCCCGAGTAGCCATTGAGCCGGAGAAGAATACTTTTTGTTTTCAGCTTGAGCCAGATAGAGTAGTGAAAATTGCCCAAAAAGCTAATTGTAGCGGAATTCATTTCAGCATTAATGAAGTGACTGTAAATCTGCCTTCCGCCTTAGCTGTGGCCAAGGAAGCGAAAAAAAAAGGATTGGTTGTGGGCTGTTCCAGCAACGGTTACTTCACCCAAGAGGCAGCTGATATAATGCTGGAGTACTTCGATTTTTTCAATATAAGTCTTAAATCCCTGTCTGATGACTACTACAAAGAGCATGTCGGTTTTAAAAGCGCCGCTCCTGTCAAGCGCAATATAGAGTATCTAGCTTCCCGTTCTCATTTGGAGGTTACTACAACTGTAGTGCAGACAATAAATGATCATGAAATAATCGCAATTGCTGATTATTTGGCTGGTATCGACTCGCAGTTGCCGTGGCATATTTTCCGACTCCTGCCTGAATACAAGATGAAGGACAGAACACCTCCTGATATTAAAGATGTCTCCGATCAAGTCAAGGAGTGCAGAAAAATACTGCCTAACACATATTTCAGCAATTATATCGGCACACAATTGATCAATACCTTATGCCCTTCCTGCGGTCAGGTTTTGATCGAAAGAATCTGTGCCCAATCCTGTGGGGCTTTTCTCTCTGCTTACAATATGACAAACAGCAGCTGTCCGAATTGCGGAACAGCAATAAAAATGATCGGCAGTTTCTGTGATACAAGCTGCATTGATGATAGGGAGGGGAGGGTATGTTAGGAATTATCGATGTACGGGAATGGCAAGCAGTAATCGATCTCGTCACTGCCAAATCTGTCAAACGGGATGAAGAGTTTCTGCAGCCACTTCAAAAACTGGCGGAAAGATTCCCCTATCCGGGTGACCGGGATAATGCGGGTAGTAAATGGACCATAGAGGCAGCTGAAGCAGTAGTGAGCCATTATAACCCAGGTTGGCTTTTTCTTGGGTTTACCCAGCCATTTTTCAGCAGTACTTATGGCCACTATCCTCTTGAAGCAAGAAAAAGCACAGCAAAAATTATTTTCGATTATATTCTCGATTTTGCAAAAAAGCATCAATTCTACCCTCTCATCCTGAGTACAGGGGGGCTGATACCCCTAAAAGGCTATATTGTCTTGCCTGAATTGAAAGGCAACCTTCAATCCAGTGCTTGGTGTCATAATATGGCAGGTGTTTATCAAAGTGAACAGGGAGATGAAGCAGTAATAGCTCAAGAACCTCATATTCGCTCCGTTATTAAAAAGGAAGACTTTGTTAAGGAGTATAAAGTTGTAAATCCCGCTTTTATCAGTGATTTTCCGGACTATTTGCTGATCGCTGAAGATGGCTGGCATTTTAAAGGGCTGTGCAGCAATAACAGGGCTCTTTATAATATCGAAACATTTAATACGACTCTGCCTGTTTATTCGGAAATCGGGTATCCAAGTCATGTGGAAGGAATCTGCGGCCTGATGGAAGATGCACTTGATCGAGGTAAAAAGGTTCTTATGGCTGTAATCGAAGGATTGGATGAGGCAGAATTTTTGCTGCCCTATCAAAAGATTGACAACTGCCGCGGTTGGTATGCATATCAAGGTTATACTCTCTACCACACACTAGTAACAGGTAAGCCTTTTTATCAGTGTACCCATCCGCCAATTTATGATATGTCTGCCAGAAGGAAACTGCCTCTTCGCTACCCGATGTCTGCTCCACATACAGGAACCATTTGTGAGGATTCCCTAGGGCGTAGAGCAAGGGTTCCTACTGCTGCTGTGGGCAGCCGCAGTATAACAACACATGCCATGGTCAATGCGGATCTGATGATAGAATGCTATATCCGTGCACAGGCCAATATGGGTGTTTTAGTAGCTGTTAATGAGGATCGCTATCATGCGAATTTAAATATATGAACATAGAATCTAATAGATGAAAGGGGGGTATATGCTGTTTGTTTGTAGTTAATGGTTCATATAAAGATCAATAAAAATTAGGAGGAAGAAAAAATGAAGAAAAAGTTAATGCTTGTGTTAAGTCTTGTTCTTTGTGTGATGCTGATGTGCTGTGGCTGCTCTCCTGCAGATGAGCCCGCAAATGGAGACGAACAAACACCTCCTGCACAAAGCGAAGAAGAGACCAATGGAGGGGCCAGCACAGGTGATAGCACTATGAGCCGGATCAATATTTTTGAAACCGGTATCATGGAACTTACTGCCGAAGATGTTGACAACAAGGGTGCTACTGTTTCCGCCTATTCTGTTAAAGATTATGTGGAAAAGAACTTTGCAGCAGATCCTGCTGATCCCGTTGCTATGCAGGCAACAGACGGCTACAGCGCCTCCACCACTGTTGATGAGTTTATGAAACATTACATCACCATGGAAGGTGACAGTGCTCCATTATTTGTCGGTCCTGAGCTTGCCGGGGAGTTAAGTGTTAAATTCCTGCAGTATATTAAAACTGCCAACGAATCTATTTGTTTTGTGGCAGACACTTTAGATGTTGAAAAGGTTTTTTCTGACCTCGGTATGGTAGAAGCGGATACCTATAAATTTGTTGCCAGTGACGGATTCTCTGTAGATGTATCTGCTGACGATATTGCCGACTGCACCCTCAAAAAAGTGGACAATGCTGTCAATGCTGCGATTCCAGAACTGACCGGTGGTGACCTGAAAGAACTGCTCTATATTGAAGTAGTTCAATAAATTGACCTATAAAAACAGATTGTTTTAATGAAGGGGCAGCTTTTTGGCTGCCCCTCATCTGTTGCTGTAAGAGCCCCTTTGTCAAGGCTATCTATTTGTTCCGATGTCTCCTGATAAATACACTCAGGCATATAAAACCAACAAGGATAGGTGTAAGTATACAATAATGTAACCAACCAAAGGTTATTGATGTTAATTGCTAGTCATGCAGTTATCAGTTTTTTGACAGTTTATTAGAAGTTTTTTGTATGATGAAGAGGCACACGGGCGCTTCAGGCGCCGGAATTGAGTTGCACTGCTTCCTATGGTACAATAAAAATCAAAGTACAGATTTTATGAGTTTTATGAGGTGTGAAATGAGGAGTGTTTTTTAACTAATCAAATTTCATAATTTCTTTAAAGGTGCATTACAGGGGATCGGTGTGCGCTTTTTTAGAGATGATAGTTAAAAAACACCAACAGGAAAATATAAATATAAGTTAACAGCTGCAGTAGAGCACCTGGGTGTTTTACTGCAGTTATGTTTTTTTGGCTGTCATCTCTCAGAGCTTGAAAAGATAAGGGGGATGGTGTATGAGTCTGCGTTTTCAGGGCCTTTGCAAAAGCTATAAGGGGAAAATTGTTTTTGAAAATATCAGCGGCTCTGTCGCTGGCAAAGAGAAAATAGGGCTGATCGGAGTAAATGGAATCGGTAAAACAACCCTGGCTAGGATCCTTGCGGGTGAGGAAACATGTGATCAAGGTGAGATAAAGCGTGCACCATCTAAACAGCACAATTCTGTATATAGAGCAGTATCCGGTATTCGACCCAAATATTTCGGTATATGACGAGATCTATAGGATGGCTGCCTCAGACAGCCGCATTAATACAGATGATATCAGAGACAAAGGTCAAGATGACTTTAAACAGAGTTGGCTTGGATCAAAAAAAGTGGGGACAGGGAGCAGAGAGTTTAAGTGGTGGTGAAAAAACCAAACTAGCACTCTGCAGGGCGATGGTCAGCGATTATGATTATCTTATACTTGATGAACCTACTAATCATCTTGATCTAAAAAGCTATGACTGGCTGGAGGAGTTTGTGCACAGCCATGATCGACCAATACTGATTATATCCCATGACCGCTATTTCCTGGACAAGGCGGTAAATAAAATATGGGAATTAACTGCTCAGGGGTTAAAGGTGTATGAAGGTAATTACTCCGCCTATAAGATGCAAAAGGAGAATGAGCTGAAGACCATTACCAGAGAGTATGAAAAACAGCAGATAGAAATCAGACATCTCAAGCAGGTAATTAATGAAAGAAAGAACTGGTATGAGGGCGCACATAAGGCTGCTGGAACACATGACTTTTATAGATCCAAAGCAAAAAAACATGCCAATGTATTTAAAGCGAAAAGAAAGCAGTTGGAACGGATAGAAAAAGCTGAGATCAGTAAACCTGAAAAAACTGCTGTTCCTGGCTTTCAGGTGATCAATAAAAATATTATAGGCACCAAATTTCCGCGATTTTTGGTACGAGGGAAGAACCTGACTAAAAGCTTTGGTGAGAAGGTGATCTTTCGAGGGATTTCATTCGATATCAGGCGTGGAGACAAAATAGCAGTAATCGGTGACAATGGTGTGGGAAAGACGACCTTTCTTAAAACAATATGCGGCCTTGAGAACTTCAGCGGAACAATTAAAATAAATCCAGCAGTCAAGATCGGCTATTTTGCCCAGGAGTTGGACGATTTGAATAATGAGGCATCTGTACTGGATGGTGTTTTATCTGCAGGAACAACTGTTGAGGATGCTATGTCAATCCTGGCAGCTTTGCTCTTTCGAGGGGATGATGTTTATAAGAAGATTGCCAACCTGAGCATGGGGGAGAAGGGTAGGGTTGTTTTTGCCAAACTGATCCTATCTAGTGCTAATCTGCTGATTTTAGATGAGCCCACAAATTATATGGATATCCCATCGAAAGAAAAGATTGAGGATGTGCTTGATGAATTCATAGGATCCATTATTTTTGTCTCCCATGATCGATATTTTATTAGAAGGCTGGCCAACAGGGTCTTTGTTATAGATGACCAAAAATTGTACTGTTATGATGGCGATTATGAGTATTATTTAGCCAAATGTAAAGAACAAGAGATGAACGAGGAAATCGGCGTAGAATACAAGGATTTAACTGAGAGTATAAGCAGATTAGAATGCGAATTGGCTTTTTTGGGCGGCCAATTTAATGAGGTTTTAGATGAAGAAGACAAAGAAATAATAAATAAAAAGTATTTGGCGGTGGCTAAGGAGCTCAATAAACAAAAAGAAGTTTTCAAAAAGATTAATAAAGATGATATCCAGTAGTGCTAAACGTATCCTTTTACAGTAAAATAAAAGTTGGTTGTGCATGTTTAAAAGCTTCAAAACTGGAGGTTCTCTATGGAGAAAGAATATAGTTATACGGTATTAGGGATGTTAATAGGTACGGCAATTGGTGGAGCAATCACCGTACCTTTATTTTCCATCACCGGCAACCCATTATTTATCGCATTTTTTGGCTTAGGGACTGCCTTTGGCTTGATATATGGTGCCGGATTAGATAGGAAACAAAACTGATTAATTGTCTTCCAGCATTAGTTTTGTCAAGAGCAGTGGTTCGATCTGTTTACCATCTTTATATGCCCTCATATTTCCGCCTGAGATTTCATCGATCAGAGCAATCTGCTTGTTTTCGCCTATTCTACCAAATTCGAATTTGATGTCATAGAGTTCAATACCCTTTTTAGCCAACTCTTCTTTGACTATACCGCTGATCTCCCTTGTCAGGTCTTTGATTGTTTTGTATTCCTCAGATGTAAGAATCCCCAGCATAACAAGGGCATCTTCAGTTATCGGTGGGTCCTGGCGGGCATCATCTTTTAGTGTAAATTCTACAAATGCATCTAATGGCTGCCCTTCTTTAGCATACATGCCGTAACGGCGCATAAAACTACCCACTGCCCTATAGCGGCAGATGACTTCCAGCCCATTACCAAAGTACTCAGCTGGCTTAACTGTCATCTCTGCTTTTTCCATATCTGCATCTATATAGTGGGTGGGTATCCCTTTTCCCTTTAATATTTCAAAAAAGAACTTTGTTAATCTGAGGCCTGCCCTACCTGCTCCCTCCATAGTTAAACCAACAGTATTTGCACCAGGGTCAAACACTCCATCTTTTCCTGTCAGATCATCCTTAAATTTGAGCAGATAATTACCGTCATCTATAGCATATACATCCTTTGTTTTGCCCTTATAAACAAGTTTCATCAGTACTACCCCTTTTACGAAAATATAAGTTATACTCAAATGCTATTTTACCATATTTTTAACGGGTTCACTGCCATCACAGGACCATTACTGTGATCGTCTCTATTGGTCTTGGGTGAGCTAGGAAATGAAATATGTTAAATAGCAGGATGCCTGCTGTTTAACGCTTTAGGTGATGATAAAAGCCTAAGATGTGGCAAGGGAAACGTCCCCTTGCCACATCCCCTTGCCACATTACTTCTGTTTCAGTTTAGCGAGGGCATCTGCCAGTGCCGTGTTGAGCGGTTTTCCTTCCGCTTTTTTTTGTTTATTCATATATTTTGCTACCTCATGTTTTGGAACGCTGCGTTTTTGATTTTCCATCCTCTTCTGGAAGGCAGATAATTTTTCTCTGTAGCCACAGCTGCATGTAAAGATTTGACCTTCACCTTTACCTTGCAGTTCCATTCTTTTATGGCAGTTAGGGCACCTGGCATGGGTTTTTTTAGCGATGCCTTTTCTGTGTCCGCATTCTCTATCCTGACAGATGAGCATTCTGCCTTTCTTACCATTGACATCAAGCATATACTTGCCGCATTCAGGGCATCTATTTCTGGTCAAATTGTCATGTTTAAATTCTTTTTCACTGTTTTTGATCTGATTGACAACTGTTTTGGCGTAATGCTTCATTTCTTTGATAAAAGCATCCTTTTTCAAAGAGCCTTGGGCAATGGAGCTCAGTTTTTGTTCCCATTCTGCAGTAAGTGCCGGGGATTTCAGTTCTTCAGGCACCAAATCCAGGAGCTGCCTGCCCTTGGATGTTATAAAGATCTCTTTTCCTTTCTTTTCAATCAGAAAGGTATTGAACAGTTTATCGATAATATCAGCTCTGGTGGCTACAGTGCCCAGTCCTCCGGTTTCACCGATTGTTTTGATCAGTTCCTTGTTTTCGCCAGCCATATATTTTGCCGGGTTTTCCATAGCTGACAGCAAAGTCCCTTCATTAAATGGGGCTGGGGGTTTGGTTTCTCCTCTTGTTTGGGAAACATCGGATATCTTGAGAATATCGCCTTTGTTTACTTCGGGTAGGTTTTGCTCGGCAATATCAGCATCCTCATCTTCTTCATCATCGAAAATATCAAAGATCTCTTTCCAGCCCTTTTTGATCACTCTATTACCTTTTGCTGTAAATAATTGATCCCCTATTTTTGCTTTGATAGTTGTTTGTTCATATTCAAAGGGTGGATAGAGAACTGCAAAGAAGCGTTTGACAACCAGGTCATAAATTTTTCGTTCCTTATCACTCAAAGAGCTGATGAAAACTGTCTGTTCTGTTGGTATGATGGCATGGTGGTCTGAAACTTTATTGTTGTCGACAAAGGATTTATTTGCTTTGATTGGTCTTTGGGAGACTTGAAAGGCCAGCTTGGAATAGGGGCCTACTCCACAGGATGTAATCCTATCCTTCAGGGTATCAATTATATCTGTCGTCAGGTATCTGGAATCGGTTCTGGGATAGGTTAACAGTTTGTGCCTTTCATAAAGGTTTTGCATGATGGAGAGGGTTTCCTTTGCTGAATAGCCAAAAAGTTTGTGTGCATCTCTTTGCAGTTCAGTCAGATCGTATAACTGAGGAGCATGGCGTTTTTTATAGTTCTTGTTTACTTCTATAACTTCAGCATCTTTGTTCTGGATCGACCTGATTATGCTGTCACACTTATCCTTGTCAAAGATTCTGGTGTTTTTCGTCTGCCGGTTTTGCCAGATCAGCTTCAGGGCTCTGGCTTGGGCGGTGATGCCATAAAAAGTTCTGGGTTTGAAATTTTGTATTTCCTCTTCCCTTTGAGCGATGATAGCCAGTGTGGGAGTTTGCACCCTTCCGCAGGAGAGCTGGGCATTATATTTGCAAGTTAATGCCCGTGTGGCATTTATCCCTACAAACCAGTCAGCTTCAGCCCGGGCAGCAGCAGAGGCATAAAGTTTTTCATAAGCTCTGCCCTCCTTCAGGTTGCGGAAACCATCTTTAATCGCTTTATCTGTGACCGAAGAGATCCACAGTCTTTTGATCGGCTTTTTGACACCGGCTTTTTCGATGATCCACCTGGCAACCAATTCACCTTCACGTCCGGCATCAGTAGCAATAATGATCTCTCTGACTTCCTTTTTATGCATTTGTTTTTTTACGATATTAAACTGTCTGCCGCTTTGCTTGATAACTACAAGTTTTAATTGAGGGGGCAGCATCGGCAGGTCCTCGATTCTCCATACTGCATATCTTTTGTCATAGGCATCAGGATCAGCCAATGTGACTAGATGTCCCAAAGCCCAGGTAACTATATATTTATTATTCTCAAAATAGCCAGTTCCCTTTTGGTTGCAGTTTAAGACCCTGGCCAGGTCTTTTCCTACAGAGGGTTTTTCAGCCAATACCAGTTTCTTGCTCATTTTGACAATCCCTTCTAAAAACCCCAGATGAGTTGGGGTAGGTATTTCTAATAAATTCTAACATAGAATTAGTGGAGCTACAAAAATATGCGATCTTGGGGATGGGTACCTGATGCGGTGCGGTGCTGTGCCGTGATATCTTTGAGAGCTTGTTGAATGCTTAAATCCTCTTAATATTAGTGAGATTGCGCTCCTCCATGTTACATTATCGATGGGTATATTTAACGGCTCCCCAAAATATCATTTACTAATGAATTAATGGGGAGGTTAATCTATGAGCAAGGAAGAACCGGAAACAAAAGGACACAAAGCAAGGTCTATTTATAAGTGTGCTTACCCCGCACCTTACCCGGAAGTGCGGGTAGCCAGGCCTAATAAGGAATATGCCTATTTGCTGCTGGAGGATTATGCCGGTATGGTAAGTGAATTGACGGCTATATGTCAATACAGCTATCATCACTTTGTACTTGAAGATGAAAACAGAGAGGTGGCAGATACGCTTTCCTGTATTGCATTGGTGGAAATGCACCATCTGGAAATACTGGCTGAAACAATAGTAATGCTGGGTGTTGATCCTCGTTACAGGACAGTAGAGAAGAACAAAAATGAAAGATATTGGGATGGATCCTTTGTCTTTTATGGAACCGCTCTTTGTGACAGGCTTACAGCAGATGTTGGCAGTGAATGGGCGGCGATTGCCAATTATCGTAAACATCAGCGCATGATCGATGATCCCTATATAAATCGCATCCTAGAGAGGATCATCCTAGATGAACTGCACCATGTTGAAATGTTTAACCATTTAATACAAAAGTATTGCCGGCCAAAGCTGCCTAGATATAATCCATAAAATAAATGTTCTAGAACATAGTAATCAGGTCTGTCAATAAAGACAGGCCTTTTTTGTAAAAAAGGCCTGTCTAACCTGTACTTTCATTGGGTATAGTTGTCATAGCGCTTCTCTGCTGGGCGGTGGATTGAGGGCGTTTGGACTTTGTACCTGAACCCATCACCAGAACCGTCACCCTGATGGGATGAATGTGGCAAGGGAAAGGTCCCCGTGTCACCTGTGTCCGGTTATGAAAGCAGATCTACAAACCTGAACTGCACTGTATCTACCAGGCCGCGGTTGGTCAGGCGTAATTCTGGTAAAACCGGGAGTGACAGCAGAGCCATGGTCATAAAGGGAGACACCAGGCTGCATCCTAAGTCTTTCCAGGCCTGATGTACCTTAGATAACTGTTCTGCCACTTCTTCAACTGGGTGGTCTGACATAAGGCCGGCAATAGGTAAGGGAATGAGAGCAAGAACTTTACCATCCCGGACTGCCACCATTCCGCCACCTGATTCCGCCAGTGTGTTACCGGCGGTGGCCATGTCTTTATCATTCATTCCTACAATCAGCAGGTTATGGCTGTCATGGGCTACAGTTGAAGCCACTGCGCCATTCTGCAGGCCAAAGCCCTTAACAAAGCCAAAACCGATGCTCTCGTTCTTGCCGTGCCGTTCAACAACTGCAGCTTTTGCCAGATCCAAAGGGAGAGAGGCTTCTAGTCTGCCATCTATCACCGGCAGTTCAGTGGTCAAGTGCTTGGTCAGAACGCTGGCTTCGATGATCTCCATTGCCCTGATCCGTGCAGTGGTGCTTGCCGCTGGAGCTGCTATGCGGAAATGATCGGGAGTCAGTGGCTCCTTTAGATGAACCGAACTGCGGGCGAACTCTGGGTATGTGACTGCAGGAAGATCCACTAACAGCTTGCCATTGGAAGCAATTATTTGTCCGTCTATCATTACTTTCTCAATTTCTACCTTCGCCAGATCTCTTATAAATAAAATATCAGCAAAGCGCCCAGGAGCAATGGCCCCCAATTCTTGGTCAACCCGGAAACATTCTGCGGTATTGATGGTGACTGCCTGGATTGCCCGGATTGGGTTTAGCCCTTCGCTGATCGCCCTTCGTACTACATGATTGAGATGGCCTGTTGTGAGTAGGGTTTCAGGATGTACATCATCACTTACTAAAACAGCTCTGCGGCTGTCAATGCCTGTTTCAGTGAGGCTTTTCACTGTTGCGGCCACATCATGCCAGGCTGAACCTTCACGCATCTTGGTGTACATACCCAACCGCAGCCTGTTCAAGGCATCTTCTTTCAAGACTGCTTCATGATCAGATCTTATCCCTGCGGCAGTATAAGCGGCAACTCCCTGGAAATCTCCTGGCATGGAATAATGCCCGGTGATCGGTTTGCCTGCTTCTAAAGTTGCTTTCAGCTCTCCATGTACCTGTGGATCTCCAGCTAACACCCCAGGGAAGCTCATCATCTCACCTAAGCCGCAGATACCCGGCCACTCCATGGCTGTGGCGATCTCCTCAGGGCCAAATACAGCACCTGCGTCTTCAAACCCAGGAGCTGCCGGAACACAGGACGGCATTGTTGACATAACTTTTAAGGGCAGCTGCATCCCTTCCTCTACCATCAAGCGCACACCATCCATTCCGAGGACATTGGCGATCTCATGGGGATCCATAAAAATACCTGTTGTGCCGAGAGGAATCACTGCCCTGGCAAATTGGGTAACCGTTACCATGCTACTCTCAACATGGACATGCCCATCAAGAAAACCGGGACTCAGGTAGTATCCACTGGCATCGATTACCTGAGTGGATGGACCTATGGTATGGTTAACATCCCCGACAATAGCAATCCGGTCATCTTTAATAGCGATGTCCCAGAATAATATTTCACCGGTAAAGACATTAACGACTTTTCCGCCTTGGATGACGGTATCTGCTGGAACCTTTCCAGTGGCTGTGGCTACAAGCTGCTGAGTAACCTCTGCTAGGGGTTGCCTTGTTATTGCCATTTTATACATCTCCTTAGTGACTATTTTAAGAATCAATAGATCGTGGGGACCGTTTTCCTGTGTCAAAGAGGGAGATCCCGGGAAAGTTCTCGTGTGCATTATGCTCCCGCCTCACTCCATCTCACCCTGGCGTCTCACCCATTCATAGCTTTCTCCGTGTGACGATGGGGAACGCCATTTTACGATCAAATTTCCGGATTATTAGGATATACGCAAACAAATTTATACTATATTATAGTATATCTGTTTTACTTACGAAATACAGAAAACAATTTGGAACAAAGTTGCTGCACAGTGAAAATATCGGGTATCAATTTGACCAGTGTCTTGTAGTCTACAATAGATAATAAAGAAGCCCTATTGATTAGGGCTTCTTGCTTTAAGAGGGATAACGCCGTAAAGGCTGCTGGGTCGCTACCCTACCTGATTTATAGAAAGATAGTTACTGTCTCTGGGTAAAGGAATTACGAATCTGCTGTATTTCTTGTTGGTTTGCTGGCTGAGCCGGTTGGTAATAGCCTTTTTGCGTAGCATACTGGGCTAGTTGATATTGAAATTGTTCATCTGCATCCCTGGTCTGTTGCAACAGTTGCCGAAGCTGCTGGTTTGATGTCTGAGCGATAGCATTTGCATAACCGGTTAGGCTGCTGTTGACCATAGATAAAACGTCATTTACCATATCTTTTTCTTGCATGGCCCATATCCCTTCCTTTTTATTGTAATAGTGATAGGAATTTCTGCTTTGTGTTTTCGGCCTGTTGAGATGATCTTTGAAACATTTCTTTGATTTGAGGATCTTGGCATTGTTGTGCATAGGTTTTCAATTTCTGTGCACAGGTTTCATGAGAACCTATAAAGTGTCGTACATTTTGCAGTTCTTGTTCATTTAGTTGTACCACTGCTTTTCCTCCTTTTTGATTGGTTGGTATTAGTTTATCAAGTATTTATCTATTTATACGCCTTGAAATACCAGGGGACTGGAATGCTTCAGCTGAGCAAGATCTCCGTAAAAGTCCGGCTCTATTATGTCCGGGGTCAGGATTGCCGAAAAGAATGGAGCTGTGAATGTTCTGTTGTGCCTTTGGTTTAGGCTAAAATCAGTGTTTTTTTTCGCTGAAAAGTTTTGGGTTCATTAATCTGTAATAATTTGATAAGATCTGATTTATGAAGCAAAGTAATGGAATTTGGTAAAATAGGTTTAAGGAGATGGAATATTATAGATGGAAAAACTTTATATATGGTTTATGAGTGTTTCCAGACTGGCGGAGAATTTATACAATGAGTGACAAGGTGAAAGTTCTTGGTTAAATATTATTAATTAACAGGGGGATATAAATGAACTACAGGAGACTCGGGAAGACAGATTTGCAGGTGTCTGTAGTGGGTTTTGGCGGTATTCCCATCCAGAGGATAGATGCCTCTAGTGCAAAAAAGCTAGTAAATAGGGCCATAGAACTGGGTATCAATTTTTTTGATACAGCCCGAGGTTACACTGATAGTGAAAAAAAGCTAGGCACAGTATTGAAAAAAAACAGGGATCAGATGATTATTGCTACCAAATCCATGGCCCGGGACAAAAAAGGGATGGCCAATGATATAAAGAAAAGCCTTAAGACCATGGGAGTGGACTATATTGATCTTTACCAGATGCACAACGTCAAGGATAAGGCTGCTCTAGAACAGGTTTTGGGTGAGGACGGAGCTCTCGCTGCCTTACTAGAGGCGAAAGAAAAGGGGAAGATCGGGCATATAGGAGTTACTGGGCATATCAAGGATGTTCTATTAGAAATAATGCAGCATGAGGAGATAGAAACTGTGCAGTTTCCTTTTAATCCCGTAGAGACAGAAGGCGCACTAAAGCTATTTGAAATGGCTGAGAAGGTGGATTGCGGGATTATCGCTATGAAACCGATGGCCGGAGGTGCTTTGACCAATGCCAGATTGGCTTTGAGCTTTATTTTGGAGCATCCGGTTGCAGTTGCAATTCCTGGAGTAGATGCCCTGGAACAGGTGGAGGAGAATGCTGCTGTGGGAAGTGTGCCCAGACCTTTGTCTCAACTAGAAAGAGAGGAACTGGCCAGAATAGCAGCTAAATTGGGGACTCATTTCTGCAGGCGCTGTGAGTATTGTCTCCCCTGTCAGCAGGGGATCGATATCCCGTCAGTGTTTCTCTTCGATGGCTACTATACCAGATACGACCTGAAAGATTGGGCAAAAGAACGCTATCAGGCAATGGGTGTAAAGCTTGATGACTGTCTGGAATGCGGAGAGTGTGAGGAGCGCTGCCCCTACAACCTGCCAATCCGAGAGATGCTGAAGGAAGCAGCGGAGAGATTGGGTCAGTGAGTGTGACAGGGGGACGAGTGTGACAGGGGGACGGGGGTCGTGTCACACGGTCCGTGTCAAGACCCCCGTCCCTTTGGTACACCTTTGGCACAACGGCGGAGAGATTGGGTCAGTGATTAGGGTATAGAAGGAAATTTTTTATATTTTCGGCAGGAAAATACTATCTGAGGGGGAATATACCAAATAATAGTTGTTGTAAGTGATGGTATTAAATTATTGTTTGGTTCTTTTTGCAAAGATATTGGAAAGTGAGGTGGGCAAGGTGGCATTAAAAGCAGCTTTTATTTTTGTAGCCCCTGAAGTGGATGCTGAAAAACATCGGGCAGTAGTAGATACACCTGTTCTAAGTCTTTCAGTGGTCGGTGTGAAGGACTATCAAACAGCTGTAAAAGTGGCAGAGGAGCTAGTGAGTCAAGGTGTAAGTGCTATTGAATTGTGTGCTGGTTTCGGAGTAGAGGGTACAGCAATGGTAAAACAGGCGGTAGAAGGGAAAGCAGTGGTTGGTGCTGTGCGTTTTGATCATCATCCCGGCTTTGATTTTAAGAGTGGGGATGAGATGTTTAAGTAGTTAGGTAAGAGGCGATTCGTAAACAGAATTTTGATCTAATAACTCGGACATCAAATAAATAAATAAGCATAATAGATTCAGGTCACTCCGGTAGATGCCGGAGTTCTTTATTTAATGATCTTATGTTGATTACATTAGCAGGATAATGTCTTTTTACCGAAGATAGTAGTATCCATTTACATTTTTGTTGCAAATGAGGCTGAGCTATTTGATGATGAGTTCAGGAGTAATCTAGGTTTGAAAAGATAAAGTTTTGAAATTATTCCGTTTGGTGCCGGAGCTTATGCTCTGTGGAATAATGCAGAACAGTTAGTCATGTACTGTCGAGCTATTATATCAATTAATTCTCATCCCGATTTTATGTGGTTAATATGAAAATAAGTGGTATCATATATAGAAACCGAAAATTGAAGGGAGATTGGATTTATGAAAGCATATTACGACCAGGACGCAGATTTAAAGTACCTGGATGGGAAAACAGTTGCAGTGATTGGTTACGGAAGCCAGGGGCATGCACAATCGCTCAACTTGAAAGAGAGTGGGGTAAAGGTGCTGGTTGCAGATGTGCCAGGTAGTGAAAACTGGGAAAAGGCTTCAGCTGATGGTTTTGAGCCTGTAAAGGCTGCTGAAGCTGCTGAGCTGGCAGATCTTATTCAGATTCTTATTCCTGATGAATTACAGGCAAGTGTTTATCGGAATGAGATCGCTCCTCATATGAAATCAGGGAAAGCCCTCATGTTTTCTCATGGGTTTAATATTCACTTCGGACAGATAAACCCTCCAGAGGATGTAGATGTATTCATGATTGCTCCGAAGAGCCCAGGCCATCTGGTGAGGCGCATGTATGAACAAGGAGCCGGCGTTCCTTCCCTTGTAGCGATACACCAGGATTATACAGGAAATGCTCTCAATACAGCTTTAGCATATGCCAAAGGAATCGGCTCTACCAAAGCAGGGGTGATAGAAACCACATTTAAGGAAGAAACTGAAACAGACCTTTTTGGCGAACAGGTTGTTCTCTGTGGTGGTGTTACAGAATTAGTCAGATCAGGTTTTGATACTCTGGTTGAAGCAGGTTATCAGCCGGAGATCGCATATTTTGAGTGTTTGCATGAGTTAAAGCTCATCGTAGACTTAATGTATGAAGGCGGCATCAGCGGGATGAGGAATTCTATCAGCTATACAGCTGAGTATGGGGATATTACCAGAGGGAAAAGGATCGTCAATGATGAGACACGTGAGGAAATGAAGTACATCTTAGAAGAAATTCAAGATGGCAGCTTTGCCCGGGAGTGGCTCCTGGAGAACCAGGTTGGACGCCCTGTCTTCAACGCTATTCAAAAGAAAGAGGCAAATCATCTGATCGAGCTTGTCGGGAAAAAACTGCGGGCGATGATGCCTTGGCTCAAGAAAAGTAAATAAGTAGTGGAAAGAAAGCCATGCATCTATTGTAATAAACTATTTCCGAATGTTAGTATCTAATAGTGTCAGTAGACATAAAAAGAAGGCCACAGGACATATGCAGTTCCCGTGGCCTTTAATTTCTTGAAATTTTCTGCAGTTATTCAATATGAACAGGGGTGCCTTCAGGGATATTGTCGTAAATCCATTTTGCGTCTTCAACTCTCATGCGAACACACCCATGCGATACTGGGCTTCCCAGCTTGTCCGCTTCTTTTTCAATAATATTCTTTTCACGGTCCATAGGAACGGAGTGAAAAAGATATATTCCATAATCTTTAAAAGACACCCACCACTTTGCACCCTCCTGGTATTTTTCACTGAAAAACCACTCACCCCTGTTTTGGATGGTGAAGTCGCCCAGTGGTGTTGAGTTATTTCTCCCTGTGGAAACAATACATTCTTTGATCATGCTGTTATTATCGAATATACGGACCTTTTGTTCACTTGTGCTGACTTCAATTCTATAGTTAGGTTCATTAGAATCGTTTCTATTAGGTTCCTTTTTTCTATTAAATTTAGGGTTATTAATGTTAAGTTTTATATCGCCTTGACTGTCTGTTTGACTGCTTATAGTATTTTGTTCATTTATAGCACTAGAAATGCTCGGTTTAAAACTTCCATTTCCAGCGAGCACCGCGATACCTATTATTAAAAAAATAAGTATGAGAGATATTTTGTTTAACAACTTATACAACTCCCAAGTGTTTTCATTATTTCGACATATTACGATATTTATTATATAATAACATGTCAATATATTATAAGGTAAAAACTGCAATAATGACCGGAAATGGAGCAGATCCTAGAGGCGATTATAGCCCTCTAGGATATCTATATGAATCCCTTTTCAAAATTAAATATCTGTTTATTTGATTATTATTCAAAGTGAGAAATATAAATGAATAAAAAACCGCAATCCTCATCTGGTTAGAGTAAGGGTTGCGGGTCATTAATTATAGGTTATGATTATAGCTGGTTAACAAAAACACTTCTGCCCCTGTCCAAGACGATGTCCATACTTTGGGTTTCATTTCCCAGTTTAATCTGGGCTATCTTTTTTGCATTATCGCTGCTGTCATCGGTCTCTTCATTTATTTCGGTTTCTTCCCATATAACACTACCACCTAGGGTATTGCTTTCATCGACCAAAGCTCTTATAGTCAGGTCAGCTTGACGGGGAATGAATATTTGTAGGTCAGAACTGCTTGCTATCTTCCAGTTGTTATCCAGCTCATATGTGTATATCTGTACACTATAACTATTATGTAATTCAACATCTATGTTTTGTGGGATGATGATAGTGTATTCAGTAGTCTGAACATTCTCTGCTGCCGGCAGCTGAAAGCTGATAAACTGGGTATTGCCTGATGTGCTGCTCACTAACTCGGTATCTTTGTCTGCAAGATTTTTGGCTGCTTCTTGAGAATCGGCTCTCGCCAAGGCATAGCTGTATGAGCTTATTATGTTTGTTTCACTGGTTTGTATTTTTAATTTACAAAATGGTGCATTGATGACTAGTCTTTCTACCTCTGGTTCGACTGGGATTTCGTTGGTGCTCGTCCTGATATGGTATTCATGGGAGGTCAGGTAATCATTTATTTTTCCTGTGACCCCGATACCTTCGAGGCTGTAAAGTCCAAGGCCGCAGAATACGATCAGCAGTATAATAAAGATGCTAAAAATATCATACTTGACCAGTGAGTTGTTATTTTTTCCCCAAAAGGATAGGACTAGAACCTCTAATCCGAGAAGGATAAAAACCAACGGCCACCAGTGAATTACAGCATCAAATATAGCTTGATCGTTTATCTTGGCAAAAAAGAGGCAGATCCCTGTGCCGATCAGGACGAGCCCCATGGAAATAGTACCTACTCTCCACTTCCGCATTGTTCATCCCCGCCTTTTTCCTTAGAATACTTTCGCGAATCAGAGTTCTCTGATTCAATTTTGGAACCGGCAATAAGTTTTACTCCTCCAGCTATGAGGATGACAGCCACAACAGCGGTCTGCAGATAACCATGTACCTCTGGTGTGAGTAGGGGTGTGATATGTCTTTCCAATATCACCAGAAATCCCAGAACAATCAAAGACCATCCTATCAAACGGGGATGGGATTCCATCCAGCCAAGAAGTGATCTGCGTTCCGGAACTTCACTATCAATAGCTTCCACTCGCTGCAGGGCATCGAACAGGCTGTAAAACCAAACAACTGGCAGGATAAAGAGAAGCATACTCATATGCAGCCAGCCCATCAAAAATGCGGAGAAAAAGAAGAGTGTCATCAAAAAGGCACCTTCTTTTAGATAACCTAAATACATGTGACCGGCCCCTGGCACCAAAGAGAGGGCGGCTGTGATCAGCTTTTTGCTTTCACTGAATGTTTCATTTTCTGTGTAATGGGTTTTATCTGAGATGGCTGAATGACGCACTCTATCTATGAGGCTAAAGGCGTCAAGCAGTGCGAAAAACCAGATCAGCGGCAGGGCAAAGGCCAGCAACATGTACATGTCGCCTCCAGTAATACCTGACAGAGCGAGCATACCGAATATGGTTCCAAAGAACAAGCCGAAGAAAATCAATGCCCGTTTGGCAAATCCCAGGTAAAGGTGGCTTAAACCTGGTATGAATGACAAAATGAAAGTCAAGAATTTGCTTTTGCTGTACATTATCTTACCTCCTCTTGCTTCTGATTTTCGATGCGTATGATCAGTTGATGGGTTTGTTCAACGATCTTTTTGGAAAATTGGGTATCCAGCTTTTGCTCAATTATTTGGCTGTTCAGTCTTGTTGCCCCACCTACATTGGTAGAGTTTGTAACAAAGGCTTGAAATGCTCCTCCTCCCATCAAGGCAATGGTCAGTACTGCAGCGGCAGCATAATAGGCTAAAAGGTTTTGGTTTTTCTTCACCCATCCGATAGATCTTTTGGGGGGCATCGGTGCTTTCCGCTCACTGTTGATCATCTTGATCACAGTATTGGTAAAGTCTGCAGGTATGGCTTTATGCGCTTCTATTATTTCTCTCTCATTGATGGAATTTAGAAACATATCCATACAATTTGGGCATTCCTTCAGGTGTTCCTCCATCAGACGGGATTTTTCTTCGGGGTACTCACCCCTTCTAAATAATTGCCATTCCTTTTCACTAAAGTGTTTCATGTTATTTCATCCCCCCATTCTTGGCGAAAGGCCTTACGAGCCCTGTAAAGCCGTGATTCTACTGTTTTAGGCTGTATGCCCTCTTCACGGGCGATCTCCTTGTGGCTTTTATCTTGAAAATAGAATTTATAGAGTACTGTTTTGTAGATTGGCGGAAGTCGGAACAGAATTTCTTTTACTTGAGCCTTCTTTTCTTTTTGCAGCAGCAGTTTCTCCAGTTCACTTCCACTGCCATCATTCCTTCCCAGTATTGAATCTGCTGTTTTTAATTCATGAAAGGAAAGGTGTTTTTTTCTTTTATGATCAATAGCTTTGTTGGCTGCAATTCTACCGATCCATCCCTTAAAATTCTGCTGCTGGTATGTGGCCAGAGACCGGAAAATCTGAAGAAAAACCTCCTGGGCGATGTCTTTGGCTGTTTCTTCGTCCCGAACGAAGCTGAGTATAATGGCAAAAACGTATCCTTTATACTTTTCTATCAGCAGTGAAAAGGCATCTTGATCACCATCTAGGCAGCGCTGTACTAGATTGTCACTCATTGCATAGTTCATCCTCTCCAAACCACAGTCGTCCAGGACTTATTAATATTATTACATTGCTTTTCTCCCTCCTTCAAAGGCCTTCATAAGTATAACGGAGCTTGGTGGTGAAAACCCTGCAATAAATATAAAGTAAAGGTTTTGTGAACTTGTACAGCGAATTGTTCAATTTATTGGAGGGAGAGAGGTTGAGCAATGCAATAGCTGACCTCAAGAGCACCAGATGGTAAAAATAAACCCGGGAAATTTTCCCGGGCCTAAAAAAGCATTGCGCAGTATTGTTAGATTTGTAGTTGGTTTTATACCAACATGGGGGAGAAACCCAACAAACTATCGTTTTCAAGTTAATAAGAGTATAACAAGTAGATGTTTCAGACATATCAAAAATTATTACAAAACTGTTACAAATGCCGCAGGTCTGGATGTTTTTCCTGGATATCGTGAAAGTTTATTAAGACAGTTTGATTCAATTCAACCGGATCTAAACCAGATTCAGCAAAAAGGCAGTTTGTGCAACAATCAGAGTCACTATGATGGCTACAGCCAAGGGCATTAGAACTGAGAAAACTGTCCATTTGATGCTTTTTGTTTCTTTATAGATGGTCAAGATAGTGGTGCCACAGGGGTAGTGAAGCAGCGAAAAAAGCATCATCGACAGTGCAGTGAGCCAGGTCCAGCCGTTATCTACCAGCAGTGCTTTGAGGGCAATGAGGCTGTCTAATTCCAGCATGGCACCTGCTGAGAGATAACCCATGATCATGATGGGCAGGACGATTTCATTAGCAGGTAGGCCAAGAATAAATGCCATAAGTATGATCCCGTCCAGACCGAGAAGTTGCCCGAAAGGATTTAACCAGCTAGCTAGATGGGCGATAATGCTGAGCTCACCAATATAAATATTCGCCAGCAGCCAGGTGATGGCTCCAGCAGGTGCTGCTACAACTACTGCACGCGTAAGCACAAAGATAGTTCTATCCAGCAGCGAGCGTATCAGAATGCGCCCGATCTGTGGCTTACGGTAAGGGGGCAGCTCCAGTGTAAAAAATGATGGCATTCCTTTAAGGACAGTTTTAGAAAGCAGCCAGGAGATCAAGAAGGTGATTCCTATCCCTAGTAGAATAAGGCCGACAACTGCCGCAGTAGCTGTTAATGTATTATATCCGGCAACTGTAGAACCTCCCAGAAATAACATCCCTAGAGTGATCAGTAAAGGAAAACGGCCATTGCAGGGGACGAAATTATTCGTAAGTATGGCGATCAGCCGTTCCCGAGGGGATTCAATGATGCGGCAGGATATTACACCTGCAGCATTGCAGCCAAACCCCATGCACATGGTCAGCGCCTGCTTGCCGTGGGCACAGGCTTTTTTAAAAAAACGATCCAGGTTAAAGGCCACCCTAGGCAAGTATCCCAGGTCCTCCAACAAAGTAAATAAGGGAAAAAAGATAGCCATAGGGGGGAGCATTACCGATACAACCCAGGCTAAACCCCTGTATATTCCCAACACCAGTAATCCGTGTAGCCAGTAAGGGGCACCAATCATCATGAATAGTAATGTCAGCTGGTCTTCAATCCAAAATAGACCATAAGTGAGCAGCTGTGAGGGGTAATTGGCTCCGCTGATAGTCAGCCAGAGGATGACCCCCAGCAGGGATAGCATGATAGGGATACCCAGCAGTCGGGATGTAACAACATTATCGATCTTCTGGTCAAATTCACTTCCACGCTTCACTTCATGGTGGGCGACCTTCTCTGCAATGCTTGCAGCGCAGCTGTAAATGCTGCTGACGATGGAGTCCCTGATCTCTTGTCGATCTTGTGGCTCTATTTCATTTTCAATACGAGAAAGAAGTGAAGAGAGGGGTGTATTTAAGGTACCCATGCCGCCGCTCCTTCCCTAAACACAATATTTTGCATTTGCGCATCCATTTGTTTGCAGATGGCTTTGATGATACTCATATCTCCTTCCAGTAGACGCAGGGCTACCCAACGGTGGTTCACCCAATCCGGAAGAAAGGGACTGATGCGTGCCTGCAATCGGGTAGCAGCTTCTTCCACATGTGGTTCATAGGTGATGCTTCTTGGTGTTGTGGCAATAACCCCTGTTGCTATATCTAAGGTGATATCCTTTAACTCCTTGAGTCCCACACCATCACGAGCAGTTGTGGGCACACAAGGCACCCCTAGTTCTTTGGAAAGTGCCTCAACATCTACCCGAATTTTTCTTCTAGCAGCTTCATCCATCAGATTGACACAAACCACGACTTTGGGGGAGATCTCCATTATCTGCAGTACCAGATTTAGGTTGCGTTCCAGACATGTGGCATCTGCTACAACTATTATGGCATCAGGACGGCCGATACAGATAAAATCTCTAGCCAGCTGCTCATCAGCTGATGTGGCTAAGAGGGAATATGTCCCTGGAAGATCGACAAGCAGTATTTTTTTATTTTTATGGTGAAATGTACCTTCAGCTCTCAAGACCGTTTTTCCCGGCCAGTTGCCTGTATGCTGCCTGAGTCCTGTCAAAGCGTTAAAAACTGTGCTTTTTCCGGTGTTAGGGTTTCCTGCCAAAGCGATGACCAGCTGCTCCTGTGAGGGTTTCAGTCCAAAGGATTGATAAACAGTTTTATTATCGCATGATTGTTCCGTTAAACTCATTTTGATCCTCCGTCTGCATAGTCAAGAGAAACTAAGATTTGATTTGCAATCTCATTGCGCAAAGCTATGATCGCTCCCTTGATATTAAAGGCAGTGGGGTCTCCTCCTGGGCTGCGGCGTATGGCCTCCACCCGTGAGCCGGTTACTAAGCCCAGGTCTAATAGATGGCGCCTGTTTCTTCCCTTGGTATTTAGAAAGGCAACCCTTCCTGACTTACCGTCAGAAAGTTGTGAAAGGGGTACAATAGTTTTTGACATTTTATTAACCTCCTTGTGTGTCAGATGGCTGAATATTAGTTTAAGTCTAACAGCGGGTAATGAAGTTAGCCGCGGCTAAACTTCGGAAAGTTTAATAGTAATATATTGCGGTTCTGGTATGGAGGTGTCTGTCCGCAAGCTGTCGAATAGAAAAATATAATTTCTCGGTGAAATGGCAACAATAGTAGGGTGTATAACTCTTTAATTAATATAGCAGGTGATTCAAGTGATTCGTGGTTTGTACAACAGGAAATATGGGAAGTATGGCAAAATCAAGTCTGTGGTCATATGGCTGATTGTTATTACAGTAGTGCTTACAGTTGGTTTCGTTTTCAGTGATCAGCAGGCCAGCAGCCAAAAAAATGAAGCCTCAAGTCAAGCCATGCATTATGCCGGCAACGGGCAAGACAACCGACAAGACCAAAGTAAGTGTCAAGCAGTTGTTGAATCTGCCACTTTGGTGAATGATTATACACAGAGTGAAACCGATAAGATAGATGTAAATACACAGCATAAATCTGCCAGTAGGGCTGTAGAAGGACAATATAGTTCTGCGATGCCCATTTACAGGATCGATGTCAGTATTAGAGAACAAAAGGTAAGAATCTATGATGAGGATAGATTAATCAAGGAATGGATAGTATCGACCGGAAAAAATAACAGTACCCCATTAGGCAGTTTTACGACTAAGAACAAGGGTGATTGGTTTTTCAGTGAGAAGTATCAGCAGGGAGGTAAGTGGTGGGTAGCGTTTCAAGGAAACTATTTATTCCACAGTATTCCGATGGATCGCGATCAGAATGTAATCTCCGAAGAGGCGGAGAAACTGGGCATGCCTGTTTCTCATGGGTGTATTCGTTTGGAAGAAGAACACGCAAAATGGCTATACAATAATATTCCTAAAGGGACTCCCGTTATTATTTACCATTAGTTTTCATCTCTTCAATCAAATTATCTGTAATCTCATCTAAGAACTGCTCCTTTTTTGTCCGTAGGAGCAGTTCGTTTCCTTTCAGAACGCTGGGTAGTCTGACATTTAACAGACGCCTGCGCTTGTCAACCATCTATCTCCTATCTTAATTCGGTCAGCGTATATATATAATTAAAAAAATTTAAACTGTATTGACAAACTTTACCTATATGCCTATAATCACTATAGGCATATAGCATATAGAGGAGATAATACCAAATGTGCAATCATCACACAGAAAACAAAAAAGTATCCGGCTGCCGCTGTGGCGGGGGACTTCCTGTAGAGAAATTTATGCAGCCCTGTCTACTTATACTACTCAAGCAGCGGTCTGCCCATGGCTATGAACTGATCCAGCTGCTTACTGAGTTCGGCTTCAGTGAAAGGCTGGATCCTGGTTCAGTTTATAGAAACTTGCGCCGACTGGAGGATGAAGGTTTGGTAACATCCCACTGGGATGTTGGTGAAGGGGGACCTGCCAGGCGCCTGTATAGCCTTAGTGATGAGGGCGAAGAGATGCTTCATGCTTGGGCTGTTCACATCAGACAGCAGCGCAAACGGATGGATGTTTTTTTGGAGACGTATCAGTCACTTTTTAGTGACCAGGACTTGTGAAAAGGGGGTGAAAAATGTGTGCAGATCTGAACGCCACCATCATCATGGAGGAGGCTGTGGCTGCGGCTGCGGCTGCGGCGGTGGTTTAAAGAGGCGCTTTTTCAGCAGGGAAGAGAAGATTGCTAAGCTGGAGGGTTACCTGAAAGATTTGAAGGCTGAAGCTGAATCTGTG
Source organism: Syntrophaceticus sp. (assembly GCA_050949745.1). Taxonomy (GTDB): domain Bacteria; phylum Bacillota; class DSM-12270; order Thermacetogeniales; family Thermacetogeniaceae; genus Syntrophaceticus. The sequence continues at coordinate 81,836 of JBMNGF010000019.1, forward strand.
GAAGCCAAAATCAGATGCCTTAAAGACGAGAAATAAGTTTTCGTAGTTGATACCCTGGAATTGATCCAGGGTATTTTTATCCATATACAGTATACAGTTTTGCGGGGAATACTTTCGCAACTTTGTATTGTGCGAGAATTGCTTTTGCCGCACATGTTGAAATGGTTATTTGGATAAAATAGCTAATTGTTACAAACAAGAGCAGTCAAAAAGGTTGCTCTTGTTTTAATACTCATAGAAAAGGATATTCTCTATTTTTATAGAAAAAGCATATATACTCTTTTAACTGACTTGGTGGAAGTTTGCCACGTCTTATAACGGGAGTCCAACGTCAACCAAGTCATTCATTTGTAGTTCTTAGTTCAGGGGGACTGAAACACCCTCTGAGCTAAGAACTTGCTTCAACTGTGAACAGCGGTTCAACATAACAGCAGCTACCGGGGAATCATATCTGCAGCAGATTATGGAAGGAGGAAGTTTCATTGCACTGGACAGAGGAAGCTTTGAAGCAGATTGAAAAAGCCCCATCTTTTGTCAGGGGAATGGCGAAAAAGGCGGTAGAAAAAGAGGCATATAAAAGCGGCAGGGAAGAGGTAACTGGAGCAGATGTCCGTGCAGCTTACGATAAGTATATTAAATTTGCAGTAAGCAATGATCAGGGAAAGGATAAGGAGAAAACGACAAAAATCGCAATTGTGCGCTGTGAGGTAGTTTCAGAGGTCTGTCCAGGAATAGCATGTTTTAAGGCCTTTAACTGTCGTAAACTGGCTTTTGAACAGTATGGGCCAGATGCTGAGATTATCGGTTTCTTCACATGCGGCGGGTGTCCAGGGAGGAGAGTTTCCCGGCTTGTAGAAAAATTGATACCACATGGCCTTGATGTGGTTCATCTTTCTTCCTGTATGATGCTGAAGGATGATTATCCGCCTTGCCCTCACAAAGCACAGATTAAGCGCAGCATTGAAAATAAAGGGGTGCGGGTTGTAGAAGGGACACACCATTTATAGGGGTTAACGGCTATAAATGGCAACTGAGGGGGCTAGTTTAGGCCCATTCTGCTAGTAAATAATTATAAAAAGAGGCTGTAAGTTTGGCATTTAAGTGGAGGTTTTGAAGTGGGTTTTCTAAAAGATATGAGTGACAGTGCCGTCAACTTTCCAGAGTACCGAAATTTTGCTCATTCGCCCTGGAAAAAGGTGATTACTTATTTACTGCTTATAGTATTGGTTTTGGGATTGCCGGTGCTTTTATCTTTTGCTTTTGATTTTAATAGAGGTGTGGACCTTTTTGTCAGCGAGTTTCACAAAAGGGTCCCTGATTTTGTATTAAAGAATGGAGAGCTGACGATGTCAGGGGAGATGCCGCTGGTTTTTGAAGGCGACGGGAGTGCTGTTTACATTGATACCAGCGGTGAGACAGATGACAGTGTTTTAGATGATTATGATTTGGGTATATACTTTTCTAAAACAGAGATGGTGAGCAAACAGAGTACAGTAGAAAAGCAGAGATTTAGTTATTCTGTATTTCAGGGACAGGAAATCCATAAAGCTGATGTGGAAAGTTATTTAGCTTATTCGAAAAAATTCCTGGCATTCATGATAATTTTCTTCGGCCTTATCTATTTTTTCCTGGCAAAGCTCTGTACAGCAGCACTGTTGGGCTTTGTTTGTCTTTCTGTTTTCATCAATGCAAAACAGCAACTTGCGCTATGGACAAGCCTTTAAAATTACTGTTTTCGCTCTCACTATACCCACTCTATTCCAGGCGCTCCATCAGATTCTTGCTCCTGGCTTTGTCTACGGATGGTCAATCTACTACACCATAGCTCTGCTTTACTTATGGTTTGCGGTGCGGGCGAACAGGAGCGAGATTGTGGAACAAGATGGTGATCTTCTGAAATAGTGTAGGGACTGGGTTTTTATTGGCTCTGATTCGGGTGATTCGTTCAGAATATCTGGTTGCTATCAGGTAGCCAATGATTAAACAGCCATAAATCTCAATATATAGATAGGAAATAGTTATTGGATAGCTTTTATCGAAGTGACAGTATTGATGGAGGATGACAAGTTCATTACTAATTTTAAGGAGGCAGTTGATATCGGGTAATAGGCCGAATAGTGCGCTTATCAAGAAGAATGGATCTCTAGTACGCTTTACAATGCGCAGTAAAAAAATAACGGCAATAAATCCCAGAGGAATATTCCAGGAAAAGTGGTCGAAATGAGGGATAGCGTCAAGGGCAAAATGGGATGCAAAAGCTAAAGCGGGCCCCAGTATTTTGTTCCCCCGTGTCAATCCATACATGAAAGAACCTAATAACAAATGAGCTGCCCCTGTCATTATTCAACCCTTTCCAAAAAAGAATAGGCTTTTCGAGGATTTATGCTTTAGTGTGGGTGGGTATTCTTGAAATTAAACTGAGAAAATCATCCATTCATTATTGATGTCGAATAACAGCAAAATTGCTTGGTAATAGATATTTTTTATTGACAATAAAACATGTTTTTACCTATAATAATGAGAGTGAGCAATCACTCTCATTATTATAGAAGATCTAGGGGGCGTTCCATGGATAAAGCGCCGGGACTGACCAAAACTCAGAAAAAGATCATTGATGCTGCCATCAAGGTCTTTTCAGAGAAGGGCTTTGAAGGGTCCACAACTTGTGAGATCGCCCGGGAGGCTGGTGTAGCGGAGGGGACAATATTTCGCCATTTCAGTACAAAAAAAGGGATACTTCAGGGTATCCTTCTGCAAGTGGTTGACAATTACCGACTGGATATTTTGGGACCTCTAGTTGAGATGATAGAGAAAGGGGACGGCCAAAGCAAGATACCCGCTATCATCACTCAGTTGGAAGAGGTTATGCAGCAGATCCCCCTGTTAAAATTGCTTTTTTATGAAGCTCAATTTCATCCTGAAATTCAAGAAATGATGGTTGAAAAGATCACAAAGCCAATTCTAGATCGTATCAAGAACTCTATTGCAAAGCAGCAGTCTACAGGTGATTATCAGAAATTATGACGCTTACCTGATGGCTATTTCACTTTTTTCTTCACTCTGGGGGTATCTTGCCTTGATGCACTTTATACCCGAGCAGGAAAATATGGACGAAGAAAAGGCTTTTAAACAGCTGCTAGATATATGGCTATATGGTGTAATTAATCAACAAGAAAGCTGAGGAGGTTTCGTTAATGCCGGTTCGGGTAGGTATTCCGCGTTATTTGAGTTTTTATTCTTATTATCCTTTGTGGAAGACCTTTTTCGAGGAATTAGGGTTGGATGTGATCACATCATCTCCAACTAATCAGCACATTCTCAACGCCGGAGTGGCCGAAGCGGTAAATGACGCCTGTATTCCTATCAAATTGTATCACGGACATGTAATGGAAATTAAGGATCAGGTGGACATGCTTTTTGTGCCGCGTTTTGTCAAGTTGCGTAGGCTGGAAACGGAAACATTTTGCCCCAAATTCTTGGCGCTTCCAGACCTTCTGCGGGCTTCCATTAAAAATATGCCCGATCTGCTTGACACAAGGGTTGAGCTCACCAGAGGGCGATTTGAGCTTTTCCATGTTGCCAAAGAGATAGGCGAAAGGTTCGGTGCAAGTATCACTACAATAACCAGGGCATACTATCGGGCCTGTCAGGCTTTACGGCAGTACAACCGCTTGATGTATGAAGGCATGCTGGCCAATGATGCGCTGGAGTATATGGAAAATGGATGTAAAAAGAGCCAACAGGTGAATCAGGAGGCTCTGTCTATTGCTGTTCTTGGCTACCCTTATCTTGTCTATGATCGATTTATCAATATGGATCTTTTTAAGAAGCTAAATGAGCTTGGGGCAAAAGCCTTTACCGTGGAGATGCTTTCACCGAGGCAGCTGCTCAGAGAAGCAAAAAAAATGCCCAAGCAGATGTTTTGGTATTATTCAAATCGCGCTATGCATGCAGCTTATTATTATTTGACCAGGAAAAGGGTTGACGGGATCATCCATATAACTGCTTTTATATGTGGGCCTGATGCTATGTTGGGTAGATATATGGAAATGGAGTCTAGAGAGCAAGGGCATATGCCATTTATGACCCTTTCTATTGATGAAGAAACAGGTACCGGTGGGGTAGATACCCGCCTGGAGGCTTTTATAGATATGTTAAAAAGGAGAAGGGGGCAGTAATGAAGATAACATATCCACATATGGGTTATTCATATGTAGCATTTAAGATGTTGATCAATGATTTAGGTTATGAAGCAGTAGTTCCGCCAGAACCGAGCAAGCGCACTATGGATTTGGGTGTCCGATATTCGCCGGAATTTGCCTGTATTCCTTTTAAGGTAGTGTTAGGGACTCTTTTGGAAACGATTGAGATGGGTGCAGAGTTGGCCATATCAACAGGTGGTGTTGGACCCTGTAGGGCAGGCTATTATAGTGTAATGCAGCAGAAAATTATAAATGAATTAGGCCATGACTTAAAGATACTTGTTTTCGAACCCCCTCAATCTAATTATCTGGACTTTATCAAAAAACTTAGGACGATCAAACCTAAACGCATGTCCTGGCGCACCTTTATTCAGTTGATAAAAAAGGGATACAAAAAACTCGAGGCCATTGATGAGATAGAATATCTGATGTACAGGTACATGCCTTATGAGATTAACAAAGGAGATACGGCAAGGGCGTTCAAAACTGCACTGGATATGCTTGATGAGGCACAAACTGAGGATGACATCGAAGATGCCCACTGGGAGTGCAGAAAAATTTTAGCCAAAGTACCTCAGGATCGCTCACGAAATCCTCTTAAAATCGGTATTATCGGCGAAATATATGTGGTTTTAGAGCCTGCTGTAAATTTCTATATTCAAAAGACCCTGGGTGAAATGGGGGTCTACACAGATCGTTCCATCTGGTTAACCTCCTACACACAAAAAAATATTGTTGTTGAAGGAAAAGAAGGAGAACGGGACATCCACGAGATGGCATATCCTTATCTTAACGAAATGATCGGCGGG
>JBMNGF010000020.1:0-105551 GCA_050949745.1 Syntrophaceticus sp.
GGGTAATAGGCCGAATAGTGCGCTTATCAAGAAGAATGGATCTCTAGTACGCTTTACAATGCGCAGTAAAAAAATAACGGCAATAAATCCCAGAGGAATATTCCAGGAAAAGTGGTCGAAATGAGGGATGGCATCAAGGGCAAAATGGGATGCAAAAGCCAAGGTGGGCCCCAGGATTTTGTTCCTTCTTGTTATGGCATACATAAAAGAACCTACCATCAAGTGCGTTGTCCCAGTCATTATTCAACCCTTTCCAGGATTAGTACATTTCCGAGGATCTATGCTTATTTCCAGATATGATAAGCTGCATTTATAAATCAGGTAGCCGAATCCAGTCCTGAAAAACTTCTCCGCTTTTTCTAATGTTTTCCTGTACTTGAATCGAGATCATTTAACAGATTTTTTTCATCAGCAAAAGATAACCCCTTTTCATAGTGTGGATAGGTATTCTTGAAATTAAACTGAGAAAATCATCCATTCATTACTGATGTCGAATAACAGCAAAAATTGCTTGGTAATAGATATTTCTTGTTGACAATAAAACCTGTTCTTACCTATAATAATGAGAGTGAGCAATCACTCTCATTATTATAGAAGATCTAGGGGGCGTTCCATGGATAAAGCGCCGGAACTGACTAAAACTCAGAAAAAGATCATTGATGCTGCCATCAAGGTCTTTTCAGAGAAGGGCTTTGAAGGATCCACAACTTGTGAGATCGCCCGGGAGGCTGGTGTAGCAGAGGGGACTATATTTCGCCATTTCAGTACAAAAAAGGGGATACTGCAGGGTATTCTCCTGCAGGTAGTTGAGAATTACCAACTGCTGGATATTTTAGAGCCTCTAGTTGAGATGATAGAAAAAGGGGATGGCCAAAGCAAGATACCCGCTATCATCACTCAGTTGGAAGAGGTTATGGAGCAGGTGCCCCTATTAAAATTGCTTTTTTATGAAGCACAATTTCATCCTGAAATTCAAGAAATGATGGTTGAAAAGATCGTAACGCCAATTCTAGATCGTATCAAAAACTCTATTGCAAAACAGCAGTCTACAGGTGAGTATCGTAATTTTGACGCTTACCTGATGGCTATTTCAATTTTTTCTTCATTCTGGGGGTATCTTGCCTTAATGAACTTTATACCCGAGCAAGAGTATATGGACGAAGAAAATGCTTATAAACAAATGCTGGATATATGGCTATATGGTGTAATTAATCAATAAGAAAGATGAGGTGTTTTCGTTAATGCCGGTTCGGGTAGGTATTCCGCGTTATTTAAGTTTTTTTTCTTTTTATCCTATGTGGAAGACCTTTTTTGAGGAATTAGGGTTGGATGTGATCACATCATCTCCAACTAATCAGCACATTCTCAACGCTGGAGTGGCCGAAGCGGTAAATGACGCCTGTATTCCTATTAAATTATATCACGGACATGTAATGGAAATTAAGGATCAGGTGGACATGCTTTTTGTGCCGCGTTTTGTCAAGTTGCGTAGGCTGGAAACGGAAACATTTTGCCCCAAATTCTTGGCGCTTCCAGACCTTCTGCGGGCTTCCATTAAAAATATGCCCGATCTGCTTGACACAAGGGTTGAGCTCACCAGAGGGCGATTTGAGCTTTTCCATGTTGCCAAAGAGATAGGCGAAAGGTTCGGTGCAAGTATCACTACAATAACCAGGGCATACTATCGGGCCTGTCAGGCTTTACGGCAGTACAACCGCTTGATGTATGAAGGCATGCTGGCCAATGATGCGCTGGAGTATATGGAAAATGGATGTAAAAAGAGCCAACAGGTGAATCAGGAGGCTCTGTCTATTGCTGTTCTTGGCTACCCTTATCTTGTCTATGATCGATTTATCAATATGGATCTTTTTAAGAAGCTAAATGAGCTTGGGGCAAAAGCCTTTACCGTGGAGATGCTTTCACCGAGGCAGCTGCTCAGAGAAGCAAAAAAAATGCCCAAGCAGATGTTTTGGTATTATTCAAATCGCGCTATGCATGCAGCTTATTATTATTTGACCAGGAAAAGGGTTGACGGGATCATCCATATAACTGCTTTTATATGTGGGCCTGATGCTATGTTGGGTAGATATATGGAAATGGAGTCTAGAGAGCAAGGGCATATGCCATTTATGACCCTTTCTATTGATGAAGAAACAGGTACCGGTGGGGTAGATACCCGCCTGGAGGCTTTTATAGATATGTTAAAAAGGAGAAGGGGGCAGTAATGAAGATAACATATCCACATATGGGTTATTCATATGTAGCATTTAAGATGTTGATCAATGATTTAGGTTATGAAGCAGTAGTTCCGCCAGAACCGAGCAAGCGCACTATGGATTTGGGTGTCCGATATTCGCCGGAATTTGCCTGTATTCCTTTTAAGGTAGTGTTAGGGACTCTTTTGGAAACGATTGAGATGGGTGCAGAGTTGGCCATATCAACAGGTGGTGTTGGACCCTGTAGGGCAGGCTATTATAGTGTAATGCAGCAGAAAATTATAAATGAATTAGGCCATGACTTAAAGATACTTGTTTTCGAACCCCCTCAATCTAATTATCTGGACTTTATCAAAAAACTTAGGACGATCAAACCTAAACGCATGTCCTGGCGCACCTTTATTCAGTTGATAAAAAAGGGATACAAAAAACTCGAGGCCATTGATGAGATAGAATATCTGATGTACAGGTACATGCCTTATGAGATTAACAAAGGAGATACGGCAAGGGCGTTCAAAACTGCACTGGATATGCTTGATGAGGCACAAACTGAGGATGACATCGAAGATGCCCACTGGGAGTGCAGAAAAATTTTAGCCAAAGTACCTCAGGATCGCTCACGAAATCCTCTTAAAATCGGTATTATCGGCGAAATATATGTGGTTTTAGAGCCTGCTGTAAATTTCTATATTCAAAAGACCCTGGGTGAAATGGGGGTCTACACAGATCGTTCCATCTGGTTAACCTCCTACACACAAAAAAATATTGTTGTTGAAGGAAAAGAAGGAGAACGGGACATCCACGAGATGGCATATCCTTATCTTAACGAAATGATCGGCGGGCATGGCATCAACAGTATCGGCGAAATTGCGATTTATGCTAAAAATGGTTATGACGGTGTTATTCAATTAGCACCTTTCTCTTGTATTCCAGAGATCATGGCTAAGGGCATCGTACCCCGAGTGAGTAGGGAAGAGGGCATACCGGTGATGACCATTTTTATCGATGAGCAGACAGCTGCTGCTGGTGTAATAACACGGCTGGAGGCTTTTTTGGATCTGCTTGAACGGAGAAGAGAAAAAATGGCTGTTAAAAAGCAACTCGCTTAAATAGCTTTGGGAGGATAATTGGTATGAAAAAGGCTTATCTAGGAATCGATGTTGGTTCGGTTAGCACTAATTTAATTGTAATAGATGAGCAGTATGAGGTACTGGCATCATTATATCTCAGAACTCAGGGACAGCCGATCCGGGTTATACAGGAAGGTATGGAAAATCTTTCTCATCTCGTCCCTGATGATATTGAGATCGAGGCAGCCGGTACCACTGGCAGTGCCCGGTATCTAGCAGGGGTTATGGTCGGAGCGGATATCATTAAAAATGAGATTACTGCTCACGCTGTAGCTACATCACGTTTTGTGCCAGGAGTACAGACAATACTGGAGGTAGGAGGGCAAGACTCCAAAATTATCATACTACGGGACGGCATCGTCACAGATTTTGCTATGAATACCGTTTGTGCTGCCGGAACCGGTTCGTTCTTGGATCAGCAGTCAGCTCGACTCTGTATTCCCATCGAGGATTTTGGTGGGTTGGCTTTAAAAGCTAAGAACCCGGTACGTATTGCAGGGCGCTGCACGGTTTTTGCGGAATCAGATATGATTCATAAACAGCAGCTTGGCCACAGTACAGAAGATATCATCGCTGGACTTTGTGAGGCACTGGTGCGCAATTATTTGAATAATGTAGGCAAAGGGAAAGAGATCCTCCCTCCTATTGCATTTCAAGGAGGGGTTGCTGCCAATGCCGGCATAAAAAAAGCCTTTGAGGATGCATTAGGGCAAGAGGTAATTATTCCGAAAAATTTTGCTGTAATGGGTGCATTTGGTGTGGCTATCCTGGCCAGGGAAGCAGTTGAGCGCAATCAGGAAAATACGAAGTTCAAAGGCTTTGAGGTGACTGATTTCAACTACAAAACCCGAAGTTTTGAGTGCAAATCCTGTTCCAATCATTGTGAAGTAGTACAGTTTTTCCAAAATGGTGAGGTGATTGCTCGCTGGGGCAGCCGCTGCGGTAAGTGGGATGTAGAAGCAAGCTAAATGCACTAATCACCAACCACTATTATAGCCCCTTGACAAGAGGGGTTATATATTTATATAGTCTGTTTAATACATATTAAATGTTCAAAATATAATCATTTCTAATGATAAAAAAGTCAGTACAATTTTCCCGATGTGCTGGGACACATCTACGGACTCTTGTTTTTAGCTGACGAACCGCTGGGATTGGATGACATTGCACAGGAACTCGGTGTCAGCAAATCAACTGTCAGCAACAATATCCGCATCCTGGAGGGTGTAGGGTATGCTCAAAAAGTCTGGGTCAAAGGGAGTCGCCGGGATTACTATGAGGCTGAGCGGAATATGTCAAAAGTAGTAATTGAAACTATTGAAAAGAACTATGAAAAAGAACTGGAGATAGTTGTCAGTACCTCTGAAAACTGCAAAAATCTGCTGGCCGATGTGGGTGATTCCTCTAATGAAAGATTAAAGGAAAAAGCACAATTCTATTATCAAAATATCGACAACCTGGAAAACCATACCAAGCGCGTTGCCAGCAAACTGTCGGAACTTCTGCTTACCATGCTTTTCAGAGAGGAGGACAAAGATTAAATCAACAGCTCATAGCGTAAAGCCTTTTCCTTTTTAAGTCCGTATACCGTATAAGCCATTCTGTATGAAATAACTATGCGGAAGATGGAACTGAATAACCATTTGAGTTATGCAAATCATAGGATTTGCATTTTTCTTTTGCACAAATGTAAAGGAACCTTGACAGGGTAGGGAAAAATACTTATAATATATGTAAAGGTACCTTGTCATAAATGAGGTGACGAAATGGAAAATAAAGTTGAAGAACTTAGAAAACGTATGAGACTTAATCAAGAGGATTTAGCGAAGGCTCTTAAAGTTTCGAGACAGACAATTAGCTCAATAGAAACAGGAAAGTATAACCCCTCATTAGAATTAGCCTTCGCAATTTCGGACTACTTTGGAAAATCAATTGAGGAAATTTTTATTTATGAAAGGGGAGGGAAAAATGAAAAGAAGTAATTTGTATGTAGGGCTGGTATATCTATCTATAGGAATCGCATGCTTGGTTATTGGGCTGAATTTCGGGACTAGATTAGAAAGTCTATTATATGGCTTTGCAGGGGCAGGAATTTGCAGTGGAGCAGTTATCTTATGGAAATATTATTACTGGACCAGACCGGAAAACAAAAACAGATATCAAGAAAAAATTGAGGATGAGAACATTGAATTGCATGACGAAAGGAAAACCATATTACGGGATAAATCTGGAAGGTATACGTATATTATAGGGTTGATCGCAATTTCTGTGTCTATAGTATTATTTTCTATATTGGGCAGTCTCAATATAATAGAAAATACTAAGTTGATAATATTATTTTTAGCTGGATTTCTTGTGTTTCAATACATTACAGGAATTTTAATTTTCAACCATTTGAATAAGAAATACTGAGTAGGTTAGAGCCCCAACTTTGTATCAGATCCCATGCCCCAAATAAGGGGCTTTTTTGTTGTGGACAATTCTGCCAGTACCAGAAATTAAAATAATGAGTCAAATACCTATATTACTGGCATAAAGCAGCCTATTAATGCTAAAAAAAAATTCAAAAAATGTTTGACACAACTGTACTTATCGTATACACTGTATATATACGGTAATAACGGTAGTCACGGTTTACACGGTATACACGGAATCACAGGAAGGGGGTTGAGAATGAAGATTATTATCAGCGGCTCTTCTCAGGAACCGCTTTATGAACAGATAGCCAGCCAGATTAAGAATCAGATTATAATGGGGGAACTGAAACCTGGGGATGCGCTACCTTCCATCCGCAATCTGGCCAAAGAACTGCAGATAAGTGTGATAACAACCAAAAGAGCTTATCATGAACTGGAAAAGGATGGCTTTATCGAAACAGTTGGCGGCAAAGGCTCCTTTGTTTCCGGAGAAAACAAGGAATTGTTTCGTGAAAAAAGGCTGAGAATGCTTGAGGAAAAGCTGTATGAGGTGATTGCTGAAAGCAGGTTTCTGGGTATTAGTTTGAGGGAATTAAAGGATATGCTGGATATTCTTGATAAGGAGGGAGAAGTATGAAGGAGATTCTAGAGGTCAGGAATCTTGCAAAAAACTATCCGGGCTTTTCACTGAAAAACCTGAGTTTTACTCTAGAAAAGGGCTATATTATGGGTTTTATAGGGCCAAATGGTGCAGGTAAGACTAGCACTATCAGGTTGATTATGAACCTGATCAGGCGGGATTCAGGTGAGATTAAGGTGTTTGGGCTCGATAATATCAATAACGAGCTTGAGGTCAAAGAAAGGATTGGCTTTGTTTATGATGATAATCACTTCTATAATGAACTGAGTGTCCTGGAGATGAAAAAAATCATCGCTCCCTTTTACAGCAGGTGGGATGACAGTGTTTTTAAAGATTACCTGGACCGATTTGAATTATCACCACGAAAAAAGATCAAGGACCTTTCCAAAGGGATGAAAATGAAGTTTTCTCTAGTGATAGCTCTTTCACATCATGCAGACCTGTATATTTTGGATGAGCCCACTTCCGGCCTTGATCCCATTTTCCGCAGCGAACTGCTGGATATATTGGTGGAAATAATTCAGGATGAAAACAAAAGTGTTTTTTTATCAACTCATCTGACTACAGACCTCGATAAAATAGCTGATTATATTACTTTTATCAATCGAGGTGAACTGGTGTTTTGTGAATCCAAAGATGAAATCATGGAAAGGTATGCCCTGGTCAAAGGGGGGAATGAACTCCTGGATGAGGAGTTGAAAGGGGAATTTGTTGGCATCAGTCAAAGCAGTTATGGTTTTACCGGCTTGACACGTGATATCAACAGAACTCGTCAGGTTTTTGGCGATTCTGTGCTGATTGAAAAAGCATCTTTGGAGAATATCATGCTTTATACAGTTAGGGGGGAGAGCCATGTTCAACTTGTTGATTAAAGATCTTCTGATTCAGAAAAAATCACTGTGGTATCTGCTTTTTTACATTCTTATACTGCTGTTGGTATTTACCAGTACCAGTATGGATGGTGATATTGCCGTTGTTCTTTATGCTACCTGCACATGTTTCATAGGTTATCTTTTGATTGCAGGGGCCTGTTCCTATGACGAACAGAACAGGAGTGAGGTTTTCCTAAACAGCCTGCCTATTACAAGAAAAGATATTGTTTTATCCAAGTATCTATCCATTTTTGTTTATGCAGTGATCGGCCTTGTTGCTGGTATTTTGATCGCCCTGATTTGCAATGTGCTGGGGTTGGGGGAACCGGTGAGATACCCTGCAGTTAAAGATCTGTTTGGGGCATTGTGTGGAATAATTATCATCGGAGGAGCCTATTATCCTCTTTATTTTAAGTTCGGCAGTATTAAAACAAGGTTTCTGCATGTTACAGTCATTATGGCAATTTTCCTGATACCAGCAGGCTTGGTGTGGCTGCTGGAAAAGTACGGCCAGGGGAGCGCCTACAACCTGCTGGCACAGGTGTTTAACAGTCCAGATTGGCTGCAGGTAGTGGGCTGCAGTGCGGTTATATTGACCATATTCTTGGTGTCCCTTGCAGATTCTTTGCGGATCTATGAGAATAAAGATATAACTTGAATTTGTTGCTGTGAACTCACAACATTAATCTTCAGGGGGGATTTTAAATGCTGCCGATCTACCCTTATATGATAGATTATAAAAATGGAGAGCCCCGTACAGCGCGGCCACAGGTTTAGCCCATAATATGAAGAAGTTTAGCTCTTTAGAGCCTGAAAAAATAGCGGAGAACAGCGGTTCCATTTATGAGCCGGGCAAAGGTATCCTCTCATTAACGAGTCTTGGGCGGAACATCGGTGTTCAATACCCCCGGGGGAAGGTCCTTTTTAAGGATGGTGGGCTGCAGCCGGTATGGGAGTGGTGCTATTTGCTCATTCACTACCTGGGACGGGCAGATAACACTCCCCTTACCGGGGAATTGATTACTTACCGGGAAACTGACCACGGCCAGGTGTTTTACTCTGCCTTTCATAAAAGGTGTATTTTTCCCTTGGTAGAGAGGTTAGCAGGGGAGGAGCCGCAAAAGATAAAAAGGGCATGTGGCGATCTGGGAGGTGTATGTGAAGAAACAAGTGATCTCACTGCAGCCTTCAGCCTTTTTCCCAGGTTCCCGGTGAGCGGTTAAGATCTGGCTGAAAGATGAGGAACTGCCGGGTTCGGCGAATATTCTCTTTGATTCCTCTGCCAACCACTATATGCATACAGAAGATATAGCTCTTGCGGGGGAACTTATCTCCAGGTTTTTGATCTTGCAGTTTGAGAGTTATTAACTTTCCCGCTGGGAATTAGTAGTTTTTAAAGTAAAAAGGTGTGTATGGGCTGATGATTTTTATTCAGATCCGCAGGGGTGGCTTTTGCATATATCTAGTAAAGTGCAGGAGGTGCACTCCGGTTTTCTCGCCCGGCAAATGCGTCGGCCGTGAAAGATAAGGAGATGGTGTGCCTCTCCCCATTCATCTTCAGCTATCAATTCCTTAAGGCATTTCTCTGTCCCTTCGGGGTGCTTTTCACTGCAGATCCCGATCCGGTTAGCGACCCGGTGGACGTGAGTATCAACTCCCAAGCCCGGTTTGCCGAAGGCATTGAACAAAACCACATTGGCTGTTTTTCTGCCCACTCCGGGAAGGCTTAACAGAGAATCAAAGTCAGCGGGTACCTGTCCCTGGTAATCCTCAAGGATTTTCTTTGCTGCTGCTACCAGGTGGGCAGCCTTGGATCTGTACAGGCCAACCGATTTAATTATTTTTTCCACATCAGCTGGGTCAGCAGCGGCAAGAGCTTCGACTTCGGGATATTTTTCAAAAAGGAGAGGTGTGACTCTGTTCACCTGTTCATCAGTTGTCTGGGCGGAAAGGATGGTCGCTACCAGTGACTGGTAGGGGGTTGAGAAGTTTAAGCGAGGCCCTGCGTCAGGGTATGCTTGGCGCAGGTGGTTGAGTATCGCAGCGGTTAGTTTTCTCTTTTCTATTAAATTATGAAAACTCAGGGTGATCTTCCTTTCCAAGATTCATGCAGTAAAAACAGATTCAGATATTTGGTGGCAAACGAAACGTCCCCGCGCCACACCCGCGCTACATTCAGAAAAAGAAAGACTTCATCCAGAAAATCTGAATGAAGTCTATTGGTTACCAATTACAGACGTACAACATTGGCTGCCTGCGGTCCGCGGGTGCCTTCGACAACATCGAATTCCACTCTCTGATCCTCATCAAGGGTTTTGAAGCCTTCACCCTGGATAGCAGAGTAGTGAACAAAAACGTCGCCGCCTTCGTCCTGCTCGATGAAACCATAGCCTTTTTCGGCATTAAACCATTTCACTTTTCCTTGCATGTAATTCAAGCCTCCTTCCGGGCATTTTCATGTAAAAAGCGGAATTGCTTCGAGCACCTTTCGCCCTATCTGAAACAGGAGGCAAAGATCCTTCAGTTATTCCAAGCTCTTTCATGTCACCATCATCATAATACATTGGAATAATAAATGCAAGAAAAAAATGAGTTAGATTTGGTATGTGTATCTAATGTGCTATATGATACAGAATTTGCATCCATGAAACGTTAATTCCGTTTAACTAATGCATATTAGGGTTATTATTAAGTAATTTCACCATCGCCTTCTATGGGAATGATTCAGGGAGTGTATATTATAGGGATTTATTAGCTGTTCCACAGCTGGAATAATCATGCTTGGTTATGAGAAATGTAGTGGCGGCATAAATGTTAGTAAATGCCCTCTTATCAGAGCAAGGCAGCTAAATAAGGGTTGACTTGCAAATCTATGTTGTATGCGCCTTGCAGCACAATCAATAAATTAGATCATTTAACTACTATATCAATCTCCATAGGGAGAGGGGGCGATGAAGATGTCCTATAATGACAGTTTGAGGGGGGTAACAAATTGATTTTTACGCCGTCAGGTTTTGGTTTTGGCATACTGCCAAAAAAATATTCTGTTATCGAAGATATCCGCACGTCAGAATTCTGGGTTCGCAAAATACCTGATTCTGATAGGGTTTTGATGAGCAATAATGAAATTGCTAGCTTTAACAGGGGGACCAGAAATAGACAGCTCGAAGATTGCCTGGATCCAGCTTTAAAGCAAGGAGAGGTGACAGGAGAAACCATTCAGAATGCAATAAATGTGAAGGGGTTTCCCCAGCAGCCTCTATATTATCATGGGCAGCAGGTCAAGAGTTGTTTTTACGATGACTTGCTGCAGGAGATGGATATAAAAAATATTAAGAGGGTTAATCAGGTGCAATTTGCCTATTCAATCAGAGGCACCAGTATCAGAGCTTTTCCTACTGAACTGTTTATTACAGATAATCCCGCCGATAATGAGTTTGACCTTTTTCAGGAAACGGCACTTGGCCCTGCTGAGCCGGTAATCATTCTGCATAAAAGTAAAAGCGGTAAATGGTTTTTTGTGCAGGCCTCTTGCTGCAGTGGGTGGGTGCCTGCTACAGATCTAGCTGTTGCTGCGGCTTCAGAAGCTTGGCTTAACTACTTACAAGCTGAACCATTTTTGGTTGTGACCGGAAGCAGGCTCAGGTTGGGTTACAATCCCTATTCTCCGGAAATATCTGAGCTGGAATTTATGATGGGTGCAAGGATACCCTTGGCAGTTGACGAGGAGATCCCAAAAGTGATTGATAATCAGTCATCTGAAGGGTGTTATGTAGTCAAAATACCGGTACGGGAAGCGGAGGGGAAACTACACTTCAAACTAGCGCTTGTTCCTTTTGTCAGTGATGTTTCCATTGGGTATCTGCCCTATACCAGAGAAGGGGTGATCAAACAGGCATTTAAGATGCAGGGAGAACGCTATGGATGGGGAGGGCTTTTTCACTCCCGGGACTGTTCCTCTTTTGTCAGGGACATCTATCGATGCTTTGGGTTTCAGTTTCCGAGAAACTCCCGGGAGCAGATGCTGATAGCTGGGAAGAAATATTCTTTGGATGGAGCCAGCAGACAGGTACGCCAGCGCTTATTGGAGCAGCTGTCTGCAGGGGCAATACTGTATTTCCCTGGTCATGTGATGCTATATCTGGGGAAGCACAGGGAAGAGTATTATGTGATCCATGCCATTGCCTATTATGGTGACCAGGGGAGACGGGATGCGGAGGGAAGCTATCTCCCAGTGCCGCTCAATGCTGTGGCCGTCAGTCCCCTTTCTTTACGCCGCCGTCGGAGTGGCGAGGAGTTGCTTATTGCATTGACATCTGCATTACAGATTGGGCCTGCTTAGGCAATCAATGGCAGAACGCAGTTCCTCCCAAGAATCAACCAGGAAGTCAGGTCGTTGTTTTTTCAAATCTTCTTTTGCTGCTATGCCCCATGTTACTCCGATTGTTGCTGCCCCGGCGTTTTTACCGGTGAGGATATCGTAGATGCTGTCGCCGATGTAGACTGCTTCATTTGGCTGTATATCCAGTTGTTTAAGGGCAGCAAGCAAACAGTCGGGGTTGGGTTTTGGTTTCTGGGCATCCTCAACCGATATTACAACTTCTAGGTATTTTTTCAATTCTGTAATGTCTAGGCTTGTCTTTGTGGCCTTGCGGCGTTTGGATGTCACTACACCTATATGGTAGCCTTTTTCTTGTAAATGATTTAAGGTTTTCTTTGTTTCAGGAAAAGGTTTTAAAAGTTTATCTTGAGTCTTTTTTTGAAACTCAGCGTAAACTGCCAGGAAAGTTTCAGCATTTCCTGGGGCATAATCTTCAGCCACATCTCGCAGTGGTAAACCGATAGTGTTTAGGACCTCCCCTTTCCCCCAGGGTAAACCCAGTTGGTGAAATGTGTGTTCAAAGCTTAACCTGATCAAGGGGATGGAATCGATCAGTGTTCCGTCTAAATCAAAAAGCACAGCCTTCAACATTTTATTCTTTCCTTTCTTGTTCTTTCTGGTAGAGCTTGCTATTATTGATTAGGGTGTTTGCAATGAATCTTACTAAGATAACAGGAAATACCTATTATATTGAATATTCTACTAATGTTGGTGTTTGCTCTCTGGCAGACAATAACTGTCTCTTGATCGATACCTGCTTTAACAAAAACTGTGCAAAGATAATCGATCAAACACTGAAAACAAACAAGCTTCATCTCAAATATATCATTAATACGCATGCTCATTTGGATCATTGCCGCGGCAATATCTACTTTCAGCGAGCCTATCCGGACTGCCAAGTGTTTGCTTCCCAAGGGGAGAAGCCATTCATGGAAAATCCTTACCTTCTCGGTGCGATATTTAGCTCCGCCAGTCCGCTTAAACACTTGGATCGCAGCCCGAGCTGTTTCCCTGTTGATCATTATTTGGAAGCAGGGGTACAAATAATTGATGAAGAACCCTTTCAGGTGATTCCCCTTCCCGGACATACTAAAGGGCAGATCGGTATTATTACTCCGGATAGGGTGTGTTTTTTGGGAGACGCGATTTTCAGCAACTATACATTGGATACCTATTCCCTTCCCTATAATTTTGACATTGGAGAAAGCATTCAAACTCTTCATTCTTTACCTGAGATCGATGCTGATTATTTCGTGATCAGCCATGATTCAAGTGTCATCACCAGGGATAATCTTCCTGGTCTAGTGCAGAGGAACCTGGCAAATATTAAAAAGTTCAAGGCGCAGATCTTGGAACTATTAAAACAACCACAGACCAGGGAAGATCTGCTAGCAAAAATCACCCTAAGCAATAATATCGCCTTAAATTTGATGGGGTATCATGTTATTCAGACCACTATTTCTGCTTTTTTAACATACCTCAATGATCAGAAACTGATCGGTTATATGATTGAAGGGGGAAGGTTATATTATCAATCAGTTTAGAAGGAAATTACCATTCCACCTTCTCCGGCGTAGGTAGCTATTGTAGAGCCCATATCATTAATGAGCACATCACAGGGTTGAAATTGCTCCATAATCTGTTCTTTCAGAAATTCGGCATCATTATAGTTGTTACAATGGGAGATACCGAACATATTGACCGGAATATCCGTTGTTTTCTGGGCGTTTTCACTAATTATATCCATTACCCTTTGGAGCGCTTTTTTCTTTCCGTGCATTCTTTCCGACATGACCACAGCGCCTTCAACACCTGTAAGTAAAACCTTGATGTTGAGCAGTTTAGCTAGGGTTCCCTGGAATTTGCTCAGTCTACCTCCCTTGACAATGTTCTCCAGTGTGTCTAATAGGATTAAAATGTTCATGTTATTTCTGTATTGTGTCAGTTTATTTATTATTTCTGTACATGATAGCCCTTTTTCCGCTAACCTAGCTGCTTTGATCACCTGCAGACCCTGTCCTAGTGTGGCTGCCCAGGAATCAAAAACTGTTACATCAACACCCGATATTCCCTTAGCCAGGCAAGCTGTTTGGTATGTACCACTCAGTTTTGAGGAAATATTGATGCAGAGCAGTTCCCCTTTAGAAGTTAGGTTTCGGAACATTTTGCTAAAAGCGGCTACCGGCGGTTGAGATGTCTTAGGCAGATTCTTTGCTGCGGCCATTTTTTTATAGAACTCTTGTGGTGAAAGGTCGACCCCATCTATGTATTCATTTCCATCAATATTAACAGTGAGTGGGACAACATGTATGTTGTATTTATTAATAATCTTTGGCGGCAGGTCTGCGGCACTGTCAGTAATGATTTGTATCAAAGTATTTCCTCCTCTGTTTGATGTAAGACAAAACAATATGCTGTTATTATAATTGATGTGCTGCATTTTTTCATCCTTCCATGAATTATGATATATAAAACATGGGTATACAATATCTTACCTGCTATAGAGGATGCATACCCTACCTCTACATAATTGAACATGCCATATTATGTAACCTTTATTGGTCGGCAACCATAATATGGATGAGATGAAAGTTCTGGATAAATTGGAGGTGGTTTGGTTATGACCTATTGTCCTGAGCGGTTAGAAGATATGTATCCCTCTGTTTACTACCAGGTTTACCCCCATGTGAGGCAGATGTGTGAGATGTATGACACTTCTTCGAACCCGGATTTCTATCCTTGCCCAAGAAGGCATGCTGTTGAAAGAATGGCTGATGAAATTTGCAGCAGAGTTATGTTGGAGATGAGGGATGCATCTGACGAACTCGATGGAGAAGATATAATTGCGCAGCAGTTTAGAGGAGGGCCTTTTAGGGATTTGGTGTTTATTTTATTGATTCGCGAGCTTCTAGGAAGGAGAAGAAGGGGAAGGTTTTAAATGCTTTTAGCGCAAAAGGCGGCAGTGATGAACTGCTGCCTTTTTTTTGGTGCGCCTGGCACGGGCGCAGTATAATGGCTAGCTGCAGTTCATCCAGCACAATCAGTGGAGTGGCCTTTTTCCCTGAATATAGATCTTTGAATAGCCTCCTAGACTTGCCTGAACAGATCCACCTTCCGAAACGCAGGAAGCAGCCCTAGACAAATGTCGGGTGGTAACCGGTACACCCGATATATAGCAAGAATTGCAGGGAATTATTCTTTTATGTCAAATAAATAAAATAATACCATAGATCTGCTGTGTCACTTTTTGGGTGGGCAATAGTAGACAGCTTCAACTGTTCCTATTAAATTGACCAGGATGGTTTTGGTTTTTTTATGAAAAGAATTCAGCAAATAACGACTTGATATTAATATTGAAAAATGTTAAATAGAAAAATTATTTAGGACAGAAGGTAGGATAATTAGTAATGAATCTAAATCAAATTGTCAGTTTTATATGGGGAATAGCTGATGACTGTTTAAGAGATGTTTATGTGCGAGGAAAATACAGAGATGTTATTTTACCGATGACAGTCATCCGCAGACTTGATGCAGTGCTTGAAGAAACAAAAGAAGAAGTGCTTGCTATGAAGAAAACGCTGGACGAAGCAGGAATATTAGAGCAGACAAGTGCCTTATGCAATGCAGCCGGAGAAGCCTTTTATAATTGTTCTCCTTTTATATTGAAAGATTTAAGGTCGAGGGCAAAGGCGCAGCAACTCAAGGCAGATTTTATTGCCTACCTGGACGGTTTTTCACCTAATGTGCAGGAGATACTTGAGAAGTTCAAGTTTAGAAATCAAATTGATACGATGACCGATGCAGGTATCCTTGGTGCTGTTATCGAAAAGTTTGTTGATCCCAGATTCAACCTAAGCCCAAAACCGGTATTAGATGATAAAGGAGAAGTGGTTCTCCCCGGACTTGATAACCATACCATGGGCGTTATCTTTGAAGAACTGATTCGGAGGTTTAATGAAGAAAATAATGAGGAAGCCGGAGAACACTTTACACCGAGAGATGTTATTGAACTTATGGCTGACCTTATTTTCATGCCGATTAAAGATAAGATAACAGACAGCACATACCTTTGCTATGACGGAGCATGTGGCACAGGTGGAATGCTGACTATCGCTGATGAAAGGCTAAAAGCGCTGGCAAAAGAAAACAACAAGAATGTTTCTATTCATCTATTTGGTCAAGAGATCAACCCTGAGACATATGCAATTGCAAAAGCGGATCTATTATTAAAAGGTGATGGAAAAGCCGCCGATAACATTGTGTATGGTTCTACACTATCCAATGATGGCCATGCCACAACAGAATTTGACTTCATGCTGAGCAACCCGCCTTACGGAAAATCGTGGAAAATAGATGCAGAACGTTTAGGGGGAAAGAAGGATATTACTGACCCTCGCTTTGTTCTCAATTTTGCAGGAGATCCCGAATTCAATATGATCCCACGGGTGAGCGACGGCCAAATGCTTTTCTTAGCCAATAACATTTCTAAGATGAAACACAACACAGAGCTTGGAAGTAGAATCGCAGAAGTTCATAATGGCTCATCCTTATTTACTGGAGATGCAGGCCAGGGTGAAAGCAACTTCAGACGCTATATGATCGAAAGTGACTATCTGGAAGCAATCATTGCCTTACCTGAAAACATGTTTTACAACACGGGAATTGCTACCTATATTTGGGTGCTCACTAATCGAAAGGAAAACAGACGCAAAGGAAAAGTTCAGCTTATTGATGCAACTAACTTAAAGTCTCCCTTGAGGAAAAATCTGGGGGAAAAAAACTGCCAGTTAACAGAAGATATCAGACAGCAGGTTATGGAACTTTATCTGAATTTTGAAGAGAATGAGTACTCTAAGATATTTGATAACCAAGAGTTCGGTTATTGGAAGATTACAGTAGAGCGTCCTCTAAGACGAAAAGCTGAAGTGAACAGAGAGAAAATAGATGAGTTTAAACAGATAGCAGAAGAAGCTAAAGACAACATCGCATTGGAGTTAGTTCAAGAGGTTTATCAAGAGAATAAAAAAGAATTTTATGATACATACATGGAATTTGAAGAAAAAGTAGCCAAAGCAGCAAAGAAAAAAGGCCAAAAATTCCCGGCAAAGAGAAAGCGCTTGATTGCCGAACACTTTGCTGTAAAGGACGAAAATGCAATGCCTGAAATCAAGAAAGAAATCAAAAAAGGAATAGAAGATCCATTCTATGGGAGTTTTTTGGTTAACGACAAGATTGTCGAATACGAAGTGGATACAGAACTGCGGGATACAGAGCAGATTCCTCTTGGATATCCAGGGGGTATCGAAGGATTTTTTAAAGAAGAAGTGCTGCCTTACACCCCGGATGCCTGGATAGATGACAGCAAAACACAGATAGGCTATGAAATCAGCTTTACAAAGTATTTCTATAAGCCAGTGAAGCTAAGAAGTATTGAGGAGATCGTGGCGGATATTGAAGCCATTGAAGAGGAAACTGACGGGTTATTGAATGAGATCATAGGGGGTTAAATATGTGGCAAAATTAATGCCTTATGAGGAATATAAAAAAACCGGATTAGATTGGATTGATGAAATACCAACACACTGGAAAATAAAACATACTAGATATTTATGGAAAGAACGAAAAGAAACCAATTATGTAGAAGAACAATTGCTATCAGTAACAATAAACAAAGGTATTGTTTCCCAATCAGAATTATTAAGTACAACGGCGAAGAAAGATTCATCCAATTTAGACAAGACAAAATATAAGCTCGTTTTGCAGAACGATATAGCGTATAACAAAATGCGTATGTGGCAAGGGGCTGTAGGCGTATCAAAATTTAGAGGAATTGTAAGTCCAGCATATATTGTATTAAAGCCAATTAAAGAAATTAATCACCATTATTATCACTACTTGCTTAGGACACCTAATTATATTGGCGAGTCATACAGATTTTCTTATGGAATTTGCGATGACCAATTAAGTTTAAGATATGAGGATTTCAAGGGGATGTCGATAATAGTTCCCCCAAAAGAAGAACAAGATCAAATAGCTAAATTTCTAGATAATCGCCTTTCTAAAATAAATCGATTTATAAAAGCAAAAAAGAGGCAAATAGAGTTTCTCAAAGAACTAAAACAAGCCATTATCAATCAAGCTGTAACAAAAGGCATTGATCCGAATGTACCAATGAAAGATAGTGGTGTGGAGTGGATTGGGAAGATACCGGAACATTGGGAAGTTACGCAAGTAGGGAAAGTTTATGATATTTTATTAGGCAAAATGCTACAACCAAATAAAGAAAATAATGGCGATACATTACAAAAATATATCTGTGCACTAAACGTTTTTTGGGATAAAATTGCTTTACATAATATAAAAAAAATGTGGTTTTCGCCATCAGAGATAAAAAAGTACAAACTTAAAAAAGGAGACTTGATTGTTGTTGAAGGTGGGGATGTTGCAGTAAGTCATATTTGGGATGGATCTATAGATAACTGTTTTATACAAAATGCGGTACACAGAGTTAGGGAAAAAAAATTAGCTAAAAATGAGTTTTTATATTATTGGTTGTATAGCCTTAAAAAGCAAGGATACATTGATCTTATTTGTAATAAAGCAACCTTTGCCCATTTTACAGAAAAGAAGTTTTCAAGATTATTTTTACTTTTGCCTCCCATTAATGAGCAAGTAGAAATAATTAATTATCTAGATAATCGACGCTTTCGGTTAAAGATAAATCGATTTACTAAAAGCAAAAAAGAAACAAATAGAGCCTCGTCAAAGAATACCGCACCAGCCTTATTTCAGCAGTAGTAACAGGCAAGGTAGATGTCCGACATATACCTGTAGAAGATACAGATGAGTTCATTGAGGATATGGATGAAGAGGAAATCGGGGAGGGGGATAAGGAGGTGTTAACATGCTGACCAACACAAAAGAAGCCGGCTTGGAAAATTTAATTATCAACCACCTTATAAAGTATAACGGTTACGAACAAGGCTTTAATGATGACTATAACCGTGACTATGCCATCGATGAAGTACGCCTTCTCAGGTTTCTTAAAAGTACACAGCCTAAAGAAGTTGAGAAACTGGGAATACTCCATAGCGACCATAAGAAGAACAAGTTTTTTAACCGCCTGCAAGGTGAGATTGCAAAACGCGGTGTGATAGATGTTTTGAGAAAAGGGATCAATGTTTATCCGGCAAATCTCATTATGTTCTATATGACCCCCACCGAGTTGAACTATAAAGCAAAAACGATGTTTAATAAAAACATTTTCAGCGTTACGAGACAGCTGATGTATTCCAAGGATAACACGCAATTAGCCTTGGATTTTGTTATCTTTATCAATGGGCTGCCTGTGATCACCTGTGAGCTGAAAAACCGATTAACAAAACAAAGTGTCGATGATGCAGTTCAGCAGTATAAACTCGACCGCGACCCAAGAGAGCTCTTATTCCAGTTTAAGCGCTGTATGGTGCACTTTGCTGTGGATGATAATGAAGTGAAGTTCTGCACGAAGCTGGATGGTAAGAAATCATGGTTTTTACCCTTTAATAAAGGGTTTAACGGTGGTGCCGGCAACCCACCTAATCCAAACGGACTAAAGACCGACTATCTATGGAAAAATATCTTCAGAAAAAAAGAGCTTGCTAACATTATTGAAAACTATGCCCAGGTCATTGTAGAAGTAGATGAGCAGACAAAGAAAAAGAGCTATAAGCAAATCTTCCCACGCTACCATCAGTTATCTGTGGTGAAAGCACTGCTTGCAGATGCCAAAGAAAAAGGCCCTGGACAGAAGTATCTTATCCAACACAGTGCTGGAAGTGGAAAGTCCAATTCCATCGCCTGGACGGCACATCAGCTGGTTGGCCTCGAAAAGAACGGGAAGAGCGTTTTTGATTCAATCATCGTAGTCACCGATAGAATTAACCTGGATAAACAGATTAAAAATACCATCAAGCAGTTTATGCAGGTGTCCAGCACAGTTGGCCATGCGGAAAGCTCAGATGATTTGAGGAAATTGATCACTCAGGGCAAGAAAATCATCGTTACAACTGTTCATAAGTTCCCTTACATTTTGGATGAGATCGGTACATCTCATAGGGGGAACACCTTTGCTATTCTTATTGACGAGGCCCACTCCAGTCAAAGTGGCAGTATGTCCGCAAAGATGAACATTGCACTGTCAGGGGAATATGAAGGTGACGAGGAAGAAACGATAGAAGATAAGATTATCAAGCTCATGGAAGGCAGAAAAATGCTGAAGAATGCAAGCTATTTTGCATTTACAGCTACACCTAAAAATAAAACGCTGGAAATGTTCGGTGTGCCTGTGCCAAAGGATCATAAAGTAATGCATAAGCCATTTCATATATATACGATGAAACAGGCCATTGAGGAAGGCTTTATTCTTGATGTGCTTAAATATTATACACCGATCAAGAGTTACTATCGCCTTGCTAAGACCATTGAAGATGATCCGATGTTTGATAAGAAGAAGGCCCAGAAAAAACTGCGTAAATATGTTGAATCAAATGTGTATGCTATTGAGCAAAAGGCTGAAATAATGGTCAAGCATTTCCATGAGCAGGTGATTGCAAGGGGCAAAATTGGTGGAAAAGCAAGAGCTATGGTTGTTACCAGCAGTATTGAACGGGCTATTGAGTATTACTACGCCATCGAGAAATGCTTAAAACAAAGAAAGAGCCAGTACAGAGCCATCGTTGCTTTTTCAGGTGAGAAAGAATATCAAGGGGAAATGCTCACAGAAGCTGCTATTAACGGTTTTCCCAGCGCAAAGATAGAAAGTGAATTTAAAAAAGATCCATACCGTTTCTTAGTAGTAGCGGATAAATTTCAAACAGGTTATGATGAGCCGCTCCTGCATACCATGTATGTTGATAAAGTATTAAATGGAGTGAAAGCAGTTCAAACTCTATCCAGACTAAACAGGGCTTATCCAGGGAAGAAAGATGTATTTGTGTTGGATTTTGCTAATGATACGGATACAATCAAAGATTCTTTTGAGGCGTATTACATGACTACAGTGCTTTCTGAGGAAACAGATCCGAATAAACTATATGATATGGTCAGTGAAATGGAACAACATCAGGTATATACGGATCACCACGTGGATACCATTGTTGAACTTTATCTAAAGGCTGCTGAAAGAGATCGCCTTGACCCAATACTTGATGTTTGTGCAAATAATTATAGAGAGCTTGACGAAGATGAACAGGTAAGCTTCAAAGGAAATGCAAAGGCATTTGTAAGAACTTATGGATTTTTGGGAGCCATTTTACCTTATGGGAATGTGGAGTGGGAAAAGCTGTCGCTGTTCCTGAGCTTGCTTATTCCAAAGCTGCCGTCTCCCAAAGAAGATGACCTATCGAAAGGTATTTTGGAAGCCGTTGACTTAGACAGTTATCGTGCAGAGATCAAGCAAACGATGTCTGTTGTATTAGAAGATGAAGCTGAATATGTTGTTGAGCCATCTCCAACAGGTTCCGGTGGTGGAAGACCGGAAGCCGAAATGGACTTATTAAGCAGCATCCTTGAGAGCTTTCATGATATGTGGGGCAATATCGATTGGCAGGACCAAGACCAGGTGATAAAGCACATCGCTACAATTCCAGCAGCAGTTTCCAAGGATACCGCCTACCAAAACGCTATGAAAAACTCAGATAAGCAAAATGCACGGCTGGAAGGTGAGCGTGCACTGGATAAAGCTGTTATGAACATGATGAAGGATAATATGGAGCTGTTCAAGCAGTACACTGATAATCCTTCCTTCAAAAAATGGCTTGCTGATATGGTTTTCGGCGTAACTTATAATGTAGAAGGCAAGCCGTTTGATGGTGAGATGAGATTATGATCAAGCGATCATTGGGCGATGTGTCTATTCTTGAGCCACTATATTCCACCCGTTTTCCACTTTTTCTGACCCAGCAGGGACTGTGTACAGAATTATGGAGGGTGCTTTTGCAAAGTATGCCTCCTTTTGCAGACCGCCGGAGCCGGTGAGTATTTTTCCTGCATTTTTAGTTTGATCAGCATTTCCAGCATCCAACCGGTTTACCAGGTGTATGTTTGTTGTACCTTAAGTGTCTAGTACAGCTCGTACTGCTTTACTGCTTTAAATATTTCTCAGTCTGCGTGTAGACAGTAAAAACAATCATTCACTCAAGGAACGACAGTTCATAAGCTGCCGGTAGTCCACAAAATATTGTGCTTTTCCGTCCGAAATCCGCAATGATGTTCCAAATAACTCTTTGCTTCTTTCTTTGATACGCCCATCCTTTTGGTAGCGCATGATCAGCCTTTAATTTAAAGCTTAAGGCCGGCTATCGTTCTAAGAGTCATTTTAACCCATACAATTTATTAAATGGTAGATGGGGATAGAGTCTTTTATTAAAAGAGGTTGAAAAGATGGCTGGGTTTTCTGATCTAATCGATCTGGTGAACGGTTTTATTTGGGGACCATGGATATTGGTTCTCTTTATTGGCACAGGGCTTTTATTGAGTTTGCGGCTTCGTTTTATACAGTTTCCTGCACTGCCCTATGCCCTTAGACTTGCTTTTTCTCCTGTGCAGCGGGATCGCAGCTCTAAAGGGGATATATCACACTTCCAGGCTTTGATGACTGCTCTGGCTGCCACGATGGGAATAGGTAGCATGGTGGGTGTTGCTACTGCTGTGGTACTGGGTGGTCCAGGTTCTATTTTTTGGATGTGGATCTCTGCTCTTCTAGGTATGGCTACTAAGTACTCTGAGGCGGTATTAGCAGTTAAGTATCGTGTTATTGATGAAAATGGTGAAATGGCTGGGGGGCCTATGTATTACATCAAAGGTGGTATGGGCTGCAGATGGCTGGCCTGGTTGTTCGCCTTTTGTGGGGCAATGGCGGCATTTGGTATCGGCAATATGGTTCAGGTCAACGCTATAGCTGGCAATGTACATAATGTCTTTGGTGTGCCCAACTGGATCACCGGGGTCGTTGTGGCTATTTTAACTGCGATGGTGATCATGGGGGGGATCAAGAGTATTGGTAAAGCTACAGGAGTACTGGTGCCCTTTATGGCTCTATCTTATATATCTATAGGGCTGCTGATCATCATTAATAACTACCATCTGCTTCCCCAAGTATTAAAGCTTATCTTTACTGAGGCTTTTAGCGCAAAAGCGGGTTTTGGTGCTCTGATCGGTACAACGATCCGTTATGGCATCTCCAGGGGCGTGTTTTCCAATGAGGCAGGCCTTGGTTCTGCTCCGATTGCTGCAGCTGCGGCAAAAACTGACCATCCCTGCCGACAGGCATTGGTATCTATGACCGGTACTTTTCTGGATACAATTGTTGTCTGTTCGGTGACTGGAATTGTATTGGTTATGGCAGGTCTTTATCCTGACTTTTCCGAAGCCACAGCAGTTATATTAACCAGCTGTTCTTTTGATTTTTTTCTCCCAGGCATAGGTAGTCATGTTGTTACAATAGGGATGATCCTATTTGCGTATTCCACAGTTCTCGGTTGGTTCTATTATGGTGAAAAATGTTTTTATTATCTGACAGGTTTCAGGGGTATCAGAACTTACAGATTTGTCTATTGTTGTATGGTTCTGGTCGGAGCGGTCCTGAATATAGGAATTGTCTGGGATATAGCAGATATATTTAACGGGGCGATGGCTGTGCCGAATTTAATCGCCTTGCTTGCTCTATCAGGGCTTGTAGTAAAAGAGACGAAGGATTTCCGTAAAATCTGTGCTGCAGAGAAAGGAAAGCGTATCTAAACAAAGTTATTCAGAAGAGCAGGATTTAATGGCTGGTTGGCGAAATAAAAATAAGGGAGAAGTTTTAGTTTATAGAAAGGGAGGTGTATCTAGGGGATGGCCGAAGAAAAGAAGAAAAAGAAGTTTTCGTTTAAAATTTTACAGGAACTGTGTATGGATTGCGCTTCTTGTTGGTATGAATGTGAGTATGAGGGTGGCAGTGGAGCTATAGGAGTGGTATATAATGGTGTTTCATCTTTTGTAATTGATGATGATACCTGTATAGCCTGTGGGCGTTGCTTCAGGGCTTGCCCGGTGGATGCAATAGAGCGGACAAGAAACGCATAAAGGGGCCTGATACCTTTTAGTATTCATAATATTCCCCATTTATATAGAATGGGGATTTTTTTCTATAAATTAATCGCTGTGATATACTTGTAATGAGGTGACTGATATGGCTCTAACCTGTGGAATTATTGGGTTACCCCTTGTTGGGAAAACAACATTATTCAACTTGTTAACAAAAGGTGAGGAAGAAACAGCTAATTACAGTGGGAGTACCAAAACAAATGTCCGCACTGCTGCGATCCCCGATCGGCGGCTGGATTTTCTGGCGGACATTTATGATCCTAAAAAAGTTGTACCAGCAGTGCTTGAGGTCACAGATGTACCTGGTCTAAACCGAGGAACTGGGGCGTCTTTTCTGGCTGCTGTGCGTGAGGTAGATGCGCTGATTCACGTTGTGCGGGCCTTTAAGAGTGAAGATGTTCCTCATATTGATGGAAACTTGAACCCGTTGCGTGACCTGGAAAATATTAATGCAGAACTGTTTATGGCTGACTTGCAGATGGTTGAGACAAGGCTGGAGCGTATCGCTGCAGGTAAGAAGATTAAAGGGGAAACCCTTGTTGAGCAAAGGGCACTCCAGCAATGCCAGGAGGTTCTGAATGATGAAAGGCCACTTTCTGAGGCAGGTCTTACTGATGAAGAGTGGCAGGCTGTTCACTCATTAGGTTTCTTGACCACAAAACCGATGATTATTGTGGTTAATATAGATGAGGATGATCTGCATGAGGGTCGTTTTGATGGAGAGGATAGTGTTACTGCTTATGCTCAGGAGAAAGGCATCCCGGTGCTTGCTATTTGCTTGAAGTTAGAGGCTGAAATAGCACGACTGGAACCAGCTGAAAGAGAGTTATTCCTAGAGGAGATGGAGATTAAAGAGCCTGGAATCGAGAGAGTTGCTAGGGCTATCTATAAACATCTAGGATTGATTTCATTTTTGACTGTAGGTGCTGATGAGGTAAGAGCCTGGACGATCAATGAGGGAACTAAGGCACGAGAAGCGGCAGGAAAGGTTCATACAGATATAGAGCGAGGATTTATACGTGCTGAGGTTGTAAAGTATGATGATATGGAAGAACTGGGGGATATGGTAAAGATCAAGGAAAAAGGCCTGGCTCGTTTGGAAGGAAAGGACTACATTGTCCAGGATGGTGACATCATTGACTTCCGCTTTAATATATAAATGCATTGGGGGCCTCTGGCGGGATGTGGGGTTCTAGATCGATGGATAGTTCTTGCCGCATAGGTTCGCTGTGATGTTTTCTCTGATCACCCTGATAGGAGAGAATCAAGGTTCCTACCGTATTTAGGTGTGCTGTGGTTTAGTTTGTTTACTGGTTTTTGTTGTGTTAAGGTGTGAGGAATGAGGAAACTAGGTGAGAATGTGGTATTGGGTATCGGTATCGATATTATTGAGATTGCTAGGGTAGAAAGGGCACTTGAGAGGCGTCGGAGTTTGTTGGAGCGCCTGTTTACACCATCGGAGATAGCTTACTGCCTGGGTCGGGGACGGCCGGGAGCATCTTTTGCTGCCCGTTTTGCGGCAAAGGAGGCTGTGCGCAAAGCCTGTAGTTCGGCGATTCCAAATGAGATTATACCCTGGTTGGATGTGGAAATCGATATGGGTAAGGGACACCCTATGGTCAATTTCCTGGGAAGCACTGCACAGAAAGTTGCTGAAAACGGGATACTGGATGTTTTTCTTAGCCTGAGTCACAGTAAGGAGTATGCCTGTGCTGCAGTGGTATTGTCAGGAGACATATAAGGTCTGATTAATAAAAAGAAGGTGGTTTTCTTGCGGCTTGTCAGAGCAGCTGAGATGCGAGAGATGGATCTTGATGCGACAAGGTGCTATGGGATTCCTGGCTTGATTTTAATGGAAAATGCCGGTTTGAGTATTGTGAAAGTTATCATGCATCGGTTTTTTAAGGGGAAGCCTCAGGGGAAAAAAGCAGTGATATTTGCGGGGCCTGGAAATAATGGCGGAGATGGTTTTGTGGTAGCACGGCACTTGGTCAACAAAGGTGCTCTTGTAGAAATATTTATCACAACAGCTCCCGAAAATTACAAGGGTGATGCAGCGGTCAATTTAGAGATAGTCAATAATATGGGGATTTCCTGTCAGGTTTTGCAGCCTGACGCTTTATCAGCTCTTAAACCGATTATAAAAGAAGCTGACCTAGTTGTTGATGCTCTCTTTGGAACAGGCTTCAAGGGTGTTCCCCGGGAGCCACTGGCTACTCTGATCGGTATTGTAAATGATGCAGGGAGCCCTGTTCTGGCGGTGGATATCCCTTCAGGGTTGGAAGCAGATACCGGGCGTGTTAATGGCGAATGTATAAGAGCTGCGGTGACTGTGACCATGGGCATGCCTAAGATCGGGCTTTATCTGAACCCAGGGTCTGATTACACAGGTGAAGTGGTTGTCGGAGATATCTCCTTTCCTCCCCAGCTAAAGGGTGAAGCTGGCGGAGGGTTTTATTTGCTTGATCAGAGGATGGTGGCAGGTGCACTGCCCAGCCGCCTGCCTATTCAGCATAAAGGTGATTTTGGCCATGTTGTGGTGATCGGTGGTACCAGAGGCTATACAGGTGCTGCTGCATTGGCCAGCAATGCCGCCCTGCGCGGTGGGGCGGGGCTGGTGACTGCTGTCATCCCAGAGCAACTCTATCCGATCGCGGCAGTTAAGCTTACCGAAGCCATGACCTACCCGGCAGCAGGAAGCAAGAATGGTGGTTTCTCCAGTTCATGCCTTGCATCTATCCAAGCTGTTTTAGATAAAGCAACTGTCATCGCTGTGGGTCCCGGACTGGGCCAGGAAGAAGAAACAGCGGAATTCTTGGAGGAGTTGCTGACAAATACAAGGGTTCCTTTGGTATTAGATGCAGATGCTCTCAATATTCTGGCATACAAAAAGCATTTATTAACATTATCTTCCCTTGCAGAACAGAGAAAACAATGGGTGCTAACCCCTCATCCCGGTGAGATGGCTCGCCTTTGCGGGACAAGCATTTCAGAGATCCAGGAGAGTCGCCTTCAGTATGCTGAACAGGCCAGTCAGGAGTGGGGTGTCACTGTAGTTCTGAAAGGTAACAAGACCATTGTTGCGGCACCGGGTAGCCCTTTGTTTATCAATCCAACCGGAAATCCGGGCCTTGCTTCAGGGGGGACAGGTGATGTGCTGGCTGGGTTGATCGCTTCCTTTTTGGCACAGGGGTTGCTACCGGTTCAGGCAGCCTATTGTGGGGCATATATTCATGGCCTGGCAGCTGATCAGATAGCAGATAAAAAGGGTACGAATGGTATGATCGCTGGGGATCTCTTGGATGAAATACCATTAGTTATTGAAGGTCTGTCAGCTGTGGATGAACGGGGGCGCAAGGGGTAATGAATCGACCTGTCTGGGCTGAAATCGATTTAAAAGCTTTGGAGAATAATGTTCGAGAGCTGCGGCGTGTGATAAACCCTGATGCCCAAATGATGGCTATTGTCAAGGCAAATGGTTATGGGCATGGTGTAGAGCCTGTTTCCAGGGTGGCTCTGCAGAGCGGGGCTTCCTGGATAGGGGTGGCTCTACTGCAGGAAGCCATTATGCTGCGGGAGAAGGGAATTAATGCTCCGATACTTATTTTAGGTTATACTCCTATAGAGGATATTAAGGATGTTATCAGAAATGACATCAGCCAGACGATTTTTACCTGGGAAGATGCCCTTGCTACTGCCACTGTGGCCAAGCAACTGGGAAAGAAGGCGCGGGTGCATGTGAAGATCGATACGGGGATGGGGCGCCTGGGATTTAAAGATAATTCAGAAGCTGTAGATATTATCCACCGTTTGACGCACTTGCCTGGCTTGGATGTAGAGGGGATCTACACTCATTTTGCTACAGCAGATGAGTCTGATAAAACATTTGTAGAGGAGCAGTTCGCTAGGTTTCAGCAACTTCTCAAACAGTTGGCAGCACGACATATCTATATCAAGTGGCGGCATTGTGCCAATTCAGCTGCGGTATTGGATCTGCCCTATACCCATTTGGACATGGTGCGTCCGGGGATTACAATCTATGGCCATTATCCTTCACTAGATGTCAGCCACGAGCTGGTAACACTTGTTCCTGTAATGACACTAAAGGCCAAGGTTGCTTTTGTAAAAGAGGTTCCTGAAAATTGCAGCATCAGCTATGGAAGGACTTTTTGTACAAAGGAAAAAACAAACATCGCTACTGTTCCCTTGGGTTACGGTGACGGTTACAGCAGACTGCTTTCTAACCGAGGAGAGGTGTTGGTTCGAGGGAGGCGTGCCCCAATAGTGGGGCGGGTCTGTATGGATCAGTTAATGATAGATGTGGGGCGTATTCCTGGTGTGCAGCAGGGAGATGAGGTTGTTCTGCTGGGCAGTCAGGGAGATGAAACAATTACGGTGGATGAACTGGCAGGCCATATGGGGACGATAAACTATGAGGTTTTATGTTTGATCAGTGAGCGTGTCCCTCGGATTTATAAGACCAATCAGGGGAATGGTTCCGGTGATGGGCGGTGAGATCAGTTGTGGAAGATAAAATCCTATAGCTCTGAGGTAACAGAAGCTGTGGGACGGGAATTGGGAGAACTTCTTGTGCCTGGTGACTTTATTTCCTTTATCGGTGAACTGGGAGCAGGAAAAACAACTATCATACGTGGAATAGCCTCTGGATTAGAGGTTAGGGATACGGTTTCCAGTCCAAGCTTTTTGATTATTCAGGAGTATCGGGGGAAATATCCAGTTTTTCATGGGGATTTTTATCGAGTGGGATCCTACCAGGAGTTAGAGGATATTGGTTGGGATGAATACTTTCAAAGGAATGGAATCATGCTTATTGAATGGGGGAACCTGGTACCTGAAGCTATCCCCAAAGATTATCTTGAAGTGGAGATTGAGCAGGGCTTGGAAGAAGACGAACGTCTCTATAAGTTTATCTCACATGGTAAACGCTATAAATCAGTTGTCGAGGAGTTGGCAAAAATATGCGAGTCCTGGGGATAGAAACATCTACAGCTATGATATCTGTTGCTGTTGCTGAAGACAGCAAGGTGCTTGGGGAATATTCACTGATGGCAAAACAGGGCCATATGAAAAACCTGCTTCCTCTAATTGATCAACTGCTGACTGGCCTGGAGATTCGTGTTGGTGATCTTGATGGATTTGCTGCCTCTGTGGGGCCTGGCTCCTTCACTTCCCTGAGGGTCGGCCTGACTACTTGTAAAGCACTTGCCCATACAGTAAAGAAGCCGATTGTTGATGTTCCTACTTTAGATGTCCTCGCTTGGGGACTGCAGGGCATACCTGGCTTAATTTGCCCGGTTCTCACAGCTCGACGGAATGAGGTATATGCTGCTCTTTATGTGAGTTCAGATGATGGTATTAAGCGGTTGAGCAGTTATTTAGCGCTGAACCCTATAGATCTGGCAGAGCGAATGAGCAGTGAACTGCGTGCGAAAATAACATTCACAGGTGAAGGGGCGGAAGCCTACTGGGCATCCTTTCAAAAATTCTTTGAAGACAAGGCATCTCTGGCTAA
This sequence comes from Syntrophaceticus sp., assembly GCA_050949745.1. GTDB lineage: Bacteria > Bacillota > DSM-12270 > Thermacetogeniales > Thermacetogeniaceae > Syntrophaceticus. The sequence continues at coordinate 29,316 of JBMNGF010000020.1, forward strand.
TCCGGTCCGTATGTGGCCACATGCTGGCCAAACGGCGGTCTTGGGAGCGAAGATCTTGAGTGAGGAAGGGGGAAAGGAGCCTGGGGCGGTGCAAGCGCTTTATGTTAAACCACCGGCTATTCGGCGACAGAGTTGATGATTGATGATGCCATTGATGATGTTTCAATTCGTTTTATGGAGAAAAAGGATATTGAGCAGATCCTGCTCATAGAGCAGCGTTCTTTTCCTGCGCCTTGGACATCAAAGGCTTATTATAGTGAACTTCAAAACAAGTTTGCCAGGTATTTTGTGCTATTAGATCAAGAGCGGGTAATCGGCTATGCTGGCATGTGGCTTTTTGCAGGGGAATCCCATATTACAACCATTGCAGTACATCCCGATTACCGTTCTTGTGGATATGGCAGAATGCTGATGATGACATTGATCGAATATTCGAAAAAGCATAATGCTGATACAATGGTTCTGGAAGTCAGAGTTTCCAATTCTGCCGCAATCAGGCTTTATGATAGTTTAGGATTCAAAAAAATCGGTATGCGCAAGGATTATTATAAGGAAACTCATGAGGATGCTATCGTTATGCTGCGGCACCTTAAAAAAGACAATAGGTAGGGGGGATGGAGTAGTGGTTATCAAGGGGGTTGTTGACCGCATAGAAGGTGAAAAGGTTATAGTTTTATTGACTGATGAAGGAATTGTTGTGAACTGGCCGCGACAGCTTCTGCCCGGTGTTCAAGAGAATGATGTCCTTTCCTTTGACGTAAGATTGGATGTGCCGGCTGAAGAGGCCAGGAAAATGTCGCCGAAGAGTCTCCTGGAATGTCTGGCATGGCACCCGGATCAATAATAAATTAAGTGTTCGCGCATAATATCAGGGAATCTCATTTTTCAAGGAGGTGTCCCTTGGTGCCGAACAGCAAAATAAATGTGGAGCGAGGTAAAAGAAAGGTAAAAAGGGTGGCTGATGATTGGGCTGAAGATACCGGCAAAAACCCGGATGATCTGGAGATTTATGGAGATGAAGAGGGCACATAGAATTGTGCTCTAGAGGGAGTCTGGAGATATGTCAAGCACTTGGATTCTAGGAATCGAAACGAGCTGTGATGAAACATCTGCAGCTGTTGTCAGGGATGGCAATTATATTGCATCCAATATTGTTGCTTCTCAAATACCAATACATCGACAGTATGGGGGAGTGGTACCGGAGGTTGCCTCCAGGCAGCATTTGGAAAAGATAACTTATGTTGTAGATAAGGCTGTTGATGATGCAGGCCTTGGTTTGGATGATATTGATGGTGTGGCCGTTACAGTTGGGCCGGGTTTGATCGGTGCCTTACTTGTAGGGGTTGCAGCAGCCAAGGCCTACTCTTATGCTCTAAATATACCACTTATTCCTGTGCATCATTTAGAAGCACATCTTTACGCTAATTTTCTATCCCACACAGAACTTGCTCCTCCCCTGCTTTGTTTGGTGGTCTCTGGCGGCCATACAAGTCTGATTCTTTTAAAAGAACATTTAGAGTACGATATTCTGGGTACAACTCGGGATGATGCTGCCGGGGAGGCCTTTGATAAAGTTGCCCGGGTTCTTGGCCTTCCTTATCCTGGTGGGCCTGCTCTAGAGAAATTGGCCAGCCAGGGTAATCCACAGGCTATTCACTTTCCTAGAGCCTGGCTGTCCAAGGATAGCCTGGAGTTCAGTTTTAGCGGTTTAAAGACTGCTGTTTTGAATTATCTGAAAAATAACCAGGAGAATGGAAAGACCGTATCTCTTCCTGATGTAGCAGCAAGTTTTCAGGCAGCAGTAGTAGAGGTGCTTGTAGTGAAAACGCTTCTGGCAGCAAAAATGAGTGGGGTGCGGGATGTTTGTCTTGCCGGTGGTGTTGCGGCAAATTCCACACTGCGTGGACTTTTTCAAATGAAAGCAGAGCAGGAGGGCATCAATTTTTATTTTCCGGAGAAGAAGTTGTGTACAGATAATGCAGCGATGGTAGCCTGTGCCGGTTACTATCACTATCTAACTGGAGATTTTGGTAACCTTACACAGGAAGCACACGCCAATTATCCTTTGATTGGTCTGAAATCATAATTGGATAGTACTATTATTGTTGACATAATATGATGAATCCCTGTTGATTTTGGGGGTAACCTAGCATAAAAACAAGAACTTTCCGGCTCTATTTACGGTTCTATTTAGGAAAAACTGTGGATAGTTCTGTGGATATGTGGATATGTAGATAGAAAACGATACTTTTTAATGTAGGGCGGTGGGTATATGCAGCAAGTTTTGTTTCATATCGGGGGACTGCGTGTGTTCAGCTATGGATTTTTTATTGCTTTAGGAATCCTTGTGGCTACTCTTTGGATGCTGCGGCAGGCAAAAAAGGAAGGGATGTCACAGGAGACTGTTCTTGACTGTGTGCTTATCGCAGTTATAGCCGGAATTGTCGGAGCGCGTTTGTTTTATGTTTTTCTTTATGAACCCGGTTATTACTTAGCGAATCCCTTGCGGATTTTATATCTCCCAGGGGGAGGACTGGCGTTTTATGGTGGTCTGATCCTCGGCTTTGTTGCCATTCTTATTTATCTGTATCGTGTACATATACCGGTTTTAACCTTTCTCGATTTAGTTGCTCCCGCAACAGCACTGGGTTACGGCATTGCCCGATTTGGGTGTTTCATGAATGGCTGTTGCTACGGAAAGGTAACAACAGTTCCCTGGGGGGTTGTTTTCCCTCTTATTGATGGCGCAACACGCCATCCAACACAGATCTATTCTATGTTAGCAGGCTTTTTGATCTTTATTTTTTTGGTGTGGATAAAAGGTCGTGGGGTTCGTTTCCGCGGACAGGTGTTTTGCCTTTTTATTATTTTATATGGGGCATCCAGGTCGGTGATCGAATTTTTCCGAGAAAACACTCAACTTTCAGAGGGCTCTATGGGGGCTCCGCTTGCGGCGCTGGCAATAGCTGTTGCCGGTGGGATATTATATTTATTCTTAGCTAAAAGAAAAGGAAGGTATAGGTATTAATAATTAACGCCAATTATAAGCCTAAAAGGATGACGTATAAGATCCCACAATTTATTCAACAGCTTATACACATCATTAACACTATTAACATAATGCTAACCACTGTATGTAATGGTATAAAAAAATGGCATAATCCAAAAGACCCTCTTTTTAAGAGGGTCTTTTGGGATTGATTCATTTACTTATAAAAGACATGGTTCCCGATTCGACAGACATATGTCAGCGTATAGAAGAAGTCGGTGCTGTCAGCTGTATCGGGATTGCAGAAATATACAGCTCCATTAACTGGATCCCAACCATCAAGAGCGGCATCTGCTGCACGAAGGGCTGATGCTGTTGGGGGAAGATTAATAGTGCCATTCTGTACAGGTTCGAACTGCCAGGGTTCGTAAAGAACGTCCCATAGATTGTTGGGGAATCTGGGGTCAGTTATCCTATTGAGAATCACTGCTCCTACAGCTACTTGTCCTTCAAAGCTTTCACCAGCTGCTTCAGCACTGATCATCTGGGCAAGCAAGTATCTCTCATCCGCTGTATAATTCCCTCCTCGTGAAGGGTTGGGCGTCCAACTGCTGCCCTGTACAAGTAGGACTTGTCCAGGGTAGATCACCGTACTCCATAGGTTGTTTAGTGACATGATCGCATCAACTGTTGTCCCGTGAGCTTTGGAGATTAAATAAAGGCTATCTCCTGCTTGGACTGTGTATTGCTGACTTGGTGTTGAAGCTTGTCCACCCTGTACTAACAATACCTGTCCAGGGTAGATCACCGTACTCCACAGGTTGTTTAGTGACATGATCGCATCAACTGTTGTCCCGTAAGCTTTGGAGATTAAATAGAGGGTATCTCCTGGTTGGACTGTGTACTGCTGTGCAGAACCGGATCCACTATTCGGTAACTTCAGTAGCTGATTCGGATAGATCATTGTAGAGTTGAGGTTGTTCAATGACATGATTTTGTCGACTGTTGTTCCGTGGTTTACGGCGATCCAATATAAGCTATCGCCGGGTTTCACTGTGTAGTTTGCTGCATAACCTATTCCTGAAAAAGACAACAATCCGACCAATACCCCGATAATGACCAAGGTAAACTTGCGCAATGCTCTTCCTCCTTTCCTCGCCTCCGGGGTCAGCTGATGGGTTAGGCAGAAAGGTTCACCTTCGCTTTCAGGTCTCCCCCAAGTCCAAAAAAGCGATTCACCCCTAGTACACTTATTGTGTGTACCAACAAAGTGGTTCCCCCGTACCGTACATATGAGAAATAAGTACGGATTCGGCGTAAGTCTATATTTTTAGGCAATTATGGCATTGTTCTTCCATCAATTCAAGCGGTAATATTAGCCAAGGTGATTGCAGGTAAGGTATTATAGGGCAAGTGGTGACCTCAGATTGACAAGAAAAGCTTTATGGTGAGCGGGTTATTGTGTTTATGCAAAGAATGGGAGAACGGCAATAACCATTAAATGGAGAGGGGCATTGCTCGTCTCTGGTCATTATTATTTTTAAGTCGGCCGAATGAAAAGGATTGTAATTCTATGGCGCGAATGACATCTATCAAAACCTATACAAGACAGAAGGATTTTTTCATCACTACAGGAGGTTTTTTCGGTTTGCTGTCGAATACAAAATTTAGAGAAAATATTATTATTTCATTCCCTTACTAATCAAATCATTATTCAAATCACTATTTCTATACTATCTATAGTTTAATCTCATCTAGGTACGTACTTTAATTATCAAACTGTTATCTTGTTCCCGGTGTTGGTTTTCAGCGGGTAATTCCCTGTTGTCGGGACTCATGATGCCCTGATACCAGGATATTTTATACCAGGTTATTTTAATGTATTTAAAGAAGGGAGGGGGATTGAATGTCGGAAGCTGGCTGTGCACAATCCGCGGAAGTTGTCCAGATGGAGAAGGAGTTACAGGATCTTTTTGAAAAGTGGCGAGGCACGAAGGGTTCTTTGATTCCTGTACTGCAAGGGGCACAGGAGATTTATGGATACCTACCCAAAGAGGTGCTCCTAAATATTGCACGTGAATTGAAGTTACCGCCGAGCCGTGTATTTGGTGTAGTTACATTCTATGCTCAGTTTCATTTGGAGCCTCGCGGTCGCAATATTGCCAGGGTGTGTCTTGGTACAGCTTGCCATGTGCGTGGCGGTTCGAAGATTTTCGAGCGGATGCAGGAAGAGCTTGGCATTGGCGATGGTGAGACAACCGAAGATTTGCGCTTTACGCTGGAAACCGTTGCCTGTCTTGGATGCTGTGGCTTATCTCCTGTCGTTATGATTAATGATGACACTCATGGACGCCTGGAACCGGAAAATCTGAGAAGCATAATCGATCAATATGAGTAATTAACTCCTTAGAAAGAAGGGAGGTGTATTCACCAGGTTATGCCGTGCTGTTAAAGCAGGGCAGCGGCCTTGTGCCGGTTGAGGCCAGGTGGAAGTTATGAAAATAACAAGCAGAGAAGATTTTAAAAAACTCCGAGAGGAAGCCAAACAAAAAGTTTCGGCTCGTAATGCTGAGGGGATCAAGATCATTGTCGGGATGGGAACCTGCGGTATTGCTGCCGGAGCACAAAATGTAATGGCAGCCATTCTCGAAGAGGTTAATAAACGCAATTTGCAGGTTATTGTTGATCAGACTGGCTGTATTGGAATGTGTGAACAGGAACCCTTGGTAGATGTTCAGCGTCCTGGTGGACAGCGTGTCACCTACGGTAAGGTAAAGCCTTCTGATGCAGCAAGGATTGTTGTTGGCCATGTTATGCACGGCCATGTAGTTGAAGATATCGCAATAGGACGCTTTGAAGAAATATGATTTAAGTCTCTATGGAAGGAGGGGAAAGAGGTTGCAATTAGTAAGAGCCCATGTTCTTGTTTGCGGGGGCGAAAATTGTTCAAAATTGGGTTCAGAGCAGGTGAAGGAAGCCTTCGCTAAGGAACTTAAAAAACAGAAGGTTGATCAAGAAATAAAACTTGGCGATACCGATTGTCACGATTTTTGTGAAATGGGGCCTCTTGTGATTGTTTATCCTGAGGGAACCTTTTATGTCAGGGTAACTCCAGAAGATGTTCCTGATATAGTCGAAGAACACTTGATAAATGGTAAGGTTGTTGACCGTTTGCTTTACAAAGAAGCTGTTAAAGAGGACCAACTTCCGAAATACAAGGACCTCGATTTTTATAAAAAACAGCGCCGTGTTGCTTTGCGGAACTGTGGCTCCATCGATCCGGAAAGACTCGATGAATATGTTGCCAGGGACGGTTATGCGTCTTTAGAAAAGGCTTTATTTGAGTTTACTCCAGAGCAAGTGATTGATGAAGTCAAGCGTTCCGGACTGCGCGGCCGGGGTGGCGGGGGCTTTCCTACCGGTTTAAAGTGGGAATTTTGCCATCGTTCACCTGGTGATTTAAAATACCTGATCTGTAATGCTGATGAAGGTGACCCAGGTGCTTTTATGGACCGCAGTATTCTGGAGGGTGATCCACACACCTTAATCGAAGGTATGGCCATTGCCGCCTATGCCATTGGGTGTCGCGAAGGGTATATTTACTGTCGTGCCGAATATCCGCTAGCAATTAAACGTTTAAAAATCGCCATTGCTCAGGCAGAGGAACGCGGTTTCCTGGGGGATAATATTTTAGGATCTGATTTCACTTTCCACCTACATATTAAAGAGGGTGCAGGTGCTTTTGTCTGTGGTGAGGAAACTGCTTTGATGGCTTCCATTGAGGGTCAACGAGGGATGCCTCGGGTACGACCGCCTTTTCCAGCACAAAAGGGGCTTTGGGGGAAACCTTCCAATATTAACAACGTAGAAACTTATGCTAATGTGCCGGTGATTATCGGTAAGGGAGCCGATTGGTTCGGCAGTATGGGTACCGAGAAGAGCAAAGGCACTAAAGTTTTTGCTTTGACTGGAAAGGTAAACAACACGGGTCTTGTTGAAGTGCCGATGGGGATCTCCATTCGAGAGATTATTTTCGAAATCGGCGGGGGTATAGTTGGGGGCAAAGAGTATAAAGGTGTGCAGATCGGAGGGCCTTCCGGAGGTTGTATTCCTGCCAGCCTCATGGACACACCTGTCGATTATGAGTCATTGATCCAGGCCGGGGCCATGATGGGTTCCGGTGGTTTAGTTGTTATGGACGAGACAACCTGTATGGTGGATCTTGCTCGATTTTTCCTGAACTTTACCCAATCAGAATCATGTGGCAAGTGTACTCCTTGTCGGGAAGGTACGAAGCGAATGCTGGAGATCCTGACCAGGATTTGCAATGGAGAGGGTGTGCCTGAAGATATCGACACATTGGAACGGTTAGGAAGAGTGATTAAATCAACCGCTCTTTGCGGATTAGGGAATACTGCTCCTAACCCTGTACTCTCTACTCTGCGCTATTTCCGTGATGAGTACGAAGCACACATCTATGATAAACGATGTCCGGCTCATGCCTGCTCAGCCTTACTGGTATACAGTGTAGATGAAGAGAAGTGTATCGGTTGTGGTCGCTGTGCAAAGGTATGTCCGGCTGGAGCAATTTCCGGGGATAAGAAAGAGCCGCATAAGATAGATACAGAAAAGTGCATCAAGTGTGGCAGCTGTATTGAACAGTGTAAAAAGGACGCCATTTTGCGTCTGTAGCCGCATTTACAATGAAAGTTAGGGGAAAAGGAGTGTGAGAAAAGTGGCTCTCGTCACCGTCACTATTGACGGACAGACAGTGCAGGTCCCAGAAGGCACATCAGTGTTGGACGCCGCCCGGTCCATTGGGATCAATATTCCCGCTTTGTGCCATGATCCGGATCTGACACCTGTTGGAGCGTGCCGTCTATGTGTTGTCGAAGTAGAGAGAATGCGCAATCTTCCCGCTTCTTGTGTGACGATTTGTACAGAGGGTATGGTAATTAGAACCAATACGCCTCAGATTAGAGAGGCCAGAAAGACTATTCTGGAGCTTCTGGTTGCCAATCACCCCCTGGACTGTCTCACCTGTGAAAAGAGTGGGGATTGTCTATTACAAGAGTACTGTTATGATTATGGTGTAAAAACGGACATCTTTATGGGAGAAAGACATGATTACCCCCTTGAGGATGATAATCCTTTTTACATCAGGGATATGAATAAATGCATTGTCTGTGGACGCTGCATACGTTCCTGTGAAGAGATCGTGGGTCGTAATGTTTTAGATTTCTCCTATCGGGGTTTTAAAACGAAACCGGGTCCATTTATGGATACTACGATGAGTGAGTCCGATTGTGTATACTGCGGCAGCTGTGTTACGGTTTGCCCGGTGGGAGCTCTTATAGAAAAGGATAGGGTCGGAAAAGGCCGCAACTGGGAGATCGAAAAGGTAAAAACAGTCTGCCCGTACTGTGGTACAGGCTGTACAATTGATCTAAATGTCAAGGATGGTAAAGTGATTGGGGTTACCGGTAATCCTGAGGGTGATGTAAATGGCCGTTTTCTCTGTGTTAAAGGCCGTTTTGGTTATGAATTCATCCACAGTGAAGACCGGTTGAAAAAACCGCTGATCAAGAAAGACGGAGAATTTGTAGAAGCGAGTTGGGATGAGGCGATCAGCCTTGTGGCTTCTAAGCTGCAGGAAAATAAAGAGAAGAACGGCCCAGACAGCATAGCTGTTCTCAGTTCTGCTCGCTGTACCAATGAAGAAAATTATCTTTTAAGTAAGTTTGCCAGAGCGGTGATCGGCACCAACAACATAGATCACTGCGCACGCCTCTGACACGCTCCCACAGTCGCCGGTCTGGCGGCAGCCTTCGGGAGCGGAGCAATGACCAATTCCATCGGTGAGATCAGCAATGCAGATTTCATTTTAGCCTGCGGAACGAACACAGCGGATTGCCACCCGGTGATCAGCTACAAGGTGAATAAGGCTATTCTGAACGGTGCGAATTTGGTTGTGGTCGATCCGCGCAATACAGAATTTGCTGAGATGGCCTCAGAACACCTTCAGTTGAAGCCGGGTACTGATATTGCCTTATTGAATGGCATGGCAAATGTGATCATTAACGAAAACCTCTGGAATAAAGAATTCGTGGAGAATCGCACTGAAGACTTTGACGCTTTGAAGGAGACAGTAGCAAAATATACACCTGAGTATGTAGAGGAGATCACCGGAGTACCGGCAGATAAGATCAAGGAAGTTGCTAGGGCTTATGCCGGTGCGGAAAAGGCGTCCATCCTCTATACAATGGGTATTACCCAGCATGCAGTTGGAACCCATAACGTATTTGCGGTAGCCAATTTATCCATGCTCTGCGGGCAGATCGGGCGCGAATCTACAGGGGTTAACCCTCTGCGCGGCCAGAATAATGTCCAGGGAGCTTGCGATATGGGAGCACTTCCCAATGTCTTGACCGGTTACCAGGGCGTTGTGGACCAAGCTGTACGGGAAAAGTTCGGTAAGGCATGGAACTGTACGATTCCTGAGAAGGCAGGGCTCACTGTCAGCGAAATGATGGCCGCTGCCTATGATGGGGAGATCAAAGCCATGTTCATCATGGGTGAAAACCCCATATTGAGTGATGCTGATGCCGGTCATGTAGCAAAAGGATTAGAAGGCTTGGACTTTCTAGTTGTACAGGATATCTTCCTGACTGAGACAGCCAAGTATGCAGATGTTGTGCTTCCTTCGGCCTGCTTTGCTGAAAAGGACGGCACCTTCAGCAACACCGAGCGCCGGGTACAGCGTGTGCGTAAAGCTGTGGAAGCACCAGGAGAAGCCCGGGCAGATTGGGAGATCATTTGCCGATTAGCTAATGCTATGGGGTATGAAATGAACTATGATTCTCCATCCGCAGTTCTTGATGAGATTGCTAGTCTTACTCCTTCCTATGGCGGCATTTCTTTTGCACGCCTGGAGGATAAGGGCATCCAGTGGCCATGCCCGACAGCTGATCATCCGGGAACTCAGTTCATGCATGGGGAGAAATTCAGTCGCGGTCTCGGCAAATTCCATGGGGTTGAGCACATTCCACCAGATGAAGTTCCAGATGAAGAGTATCCCTTTGTCTTGAGCACAGGGCGCCGGCTCTTCCATTACCATACCGGAACTATGACCAGAAAAGGCATGCTGGATGAGCAGATGCCAGCCGATTACCTGGAGGTCAACTGTGCCGATGCCAAGAATCTCGGTATTGCTGATGGAGATAAGGTTCAGCTGTCATCCAGGCGCGGCAGTATAGAGATACCTGCTAAGATTGCTGACACTGTACCGCCCGGTGTTGTCTTTGCATCCTTCCATTTCTCAGAAACACCGGTCAATCAACTGACCAATCCGAAATTTGATGCCATCTCAAAGATTCCGGAGTTTAAAGTCTGTGCAGTCAATGTAACAAAATAAAGAGAACTTAACTGGCAGCAAAAACCGGCTCCAAAAAGGAGCCGGTTTTTTTATCGGGAAAAACTACCGGGCATAACGCCATCTAGAAAATATTAAGATTAAGGTAGTTGAGTATGATAATGTATTCAGAAAGGAGTGATCAGGTGCACAGACAAAGGAAGACATTATTGATTGTGGCAGCTTTAGTGTTATTAGCAGTTTTAGTTTACTCTATTGTGGCGAGAACTGGGGATAATGTTGCAGTATCTACGTCCAAGATCAAGTATCAAAACTACAGTTACCAGGATGTATCTCTCTCAGTATCACTACCAGAAACCACTAAGGTTTCTGAAGACTATTATAGCAGTGGTGAGATGCTCCTCAATTCCCACCTTTGTGATGACGAACATAATTATCACGGTTACATTCAGATCTGGAACATAGGCGATGTCGAGGAGTTTATTGAAAAGAGCAAACTGAATAGCACTTTCAATTTTACATCCTTTGAACATGAGAAGTTCTCCAATGATTCTTACACTGGTTATGTTGTCGCTTGGACAGCACAACTGCAGGACAGTGGGGATATTGCCGGTCGCGATTATATATTACAGATCAAAGGGAAAGATAAACAGTTTCTGAGAATCTCTCTAACAATTGATGATGCCGTTTACCCGGAGGGACTGGCTGAGATAGAAGAAACCATCATTTCATCTCTGGAATGGAAATAGAAAAGGCTATACATATCTTACGTTCGTAAAACCATTATGTGGTAGCTATTCTTCAGCAGAGTTTGGGGTTCAAGAAAAACGGGGATCACCTCTCCGGCGGCATGCGAAAAAAGATCCTCTTCGCCAGGGCGATGATCAATGATCCCTCCTGCTTCTGTTGGACGAGCCCACGACCGGCCTGGATGTGTTTGGGATAAATGCAAGTTCTGTCAAAAAAGTTGCAATTAGTAGCAGGAATCTGCGTTTTTGTAGTGAATAGTTATTAAATAGACATACTGCTTCCTGGGGGAGAATGTATTCGTGAAGGGTACCGTTCCAGGGTTGCCAGTGTGGATAAGTTTTATCAGCAAGTTGAAAATTTTTAGTTAGTTTACATAATTTCATATGATAATTGCATGCCACGAAGGCTTTTTCCATGGAGGAAGGTTTTGTGGCTATTTGCTTTTTAGGGGGTGAAAAAGGCTACAGCAGAGGCTGGTAATAGGGAAAAAAGGGGAAAGCAATGATAGAACAAGATGCCGGTGTTGCCTTTTTATAAGACACTCCTTGACAGACTTCGTGGCTTTAATTTTATAGGTGGGTGTGGTGTTGGTTTCGATGAAAAATTATATATTAAAGAGGCTGCTCTACTTAATTCCTGTGATGATCGGTGTTTCTATCATCACCTTTGCCCTGATCAACCTGGCCCCGGGGGATCCTGCGGAGTTGATGCTCAGGGCAGAAGGGATGGAGCCAACTCGGGAAGCCGTAGAAGCCCTGCGTGAGGAGCTGGGTTTGAATGAGCCGGTACATGTGCGCTATGGTCAATGGTTGTGGGGTATTTTGCATTTTGATATGGGAGAATCTTACCGCACAGGCAGTCCTGTTACCGAGGAGCTCCTGGACCGTTTCCCTGCCACATTGGAGCTTACTATTGCGGCACTGCTTTTTGTGCTTCTCTTTGCTGTGCCTGCCGGGATTCTGGCTGCTCTTTACCGCCATGCCTTTATCGACCACTTAAGCCGCACCCTGGCCCTCCTGGGGGCTTCTTTGCCCGGATTCTGGTTAGGGCTCTTGCTGATCTACTTTTTTTCCGTAAAGTTAGGTATTTTCCCGGTGATGGGCAGGGGTGGCCTCGGCCATCTGGTTTTGCCTGCAGTGACCCTGGGCTTTACTATGGCTGCCACTTATGCCAGGCTGCTGAGAGCCAGCATGTTGGATGTGCTGGGTCAGGATTTTATCAAAGTAGCCAGAGCGAAGGGGCTTCATGAGAAGTGGGTCATCGGGCGACATGCCTTAAAAAATGCTATTATCCCTGCAATCACTATGTTCGGGATGAGCTTTGGGGGCTTGCTGGGCGGTTCTGTGATCATCGAAACCATCTTTGCCTGGCCGGGGATAGGAAAGTTTGCTGTGGATTCCATTTTTAATAGGGACTATCCTGTAATTCAGGGTTATGTTCTTTTTATGGCTTTGATTTTTGTGGTTGCCAATTTACTTGTTGACATCTCATATGGACTGCTGGATCCGCGTATTCGTCTGGAAAGGAGACGTTGAGATGGCCAAAGCTAATGGCCTATTTTCCTCTCCTCTGGAGGAGCATTTAGGCGCAGGCGGAGAAACAAGTGATGAAAGCCTGTTAGGTGGCGCATTCAGGAGGCTGATCAAAGACAAGCTTGCCCTGCTGGGATTGGTGGTCGTGATCTTGATTATTTTGGTGGGGATTTTTGCTCCATATATTATGCCTAATGATCCGACTAAAGTCCTGCTGGATCAGCGACTGGCACCATCTTCTGTGGAGTATCCCTTGGGAACAGATCACCTGGGCCGCTGTCTTCTCTCCCGTCTGATTTACGGTACCAGGATATCTTTGAGTACAGCAGCTATTGCCCTCTTATTGATCATGTTGATCAGCATCCCGGTGGGGACGATAGCTGGGTACCTAGGGGGATGGGTGGACAACCTGTTGATGCGCCTGTGCGATATTCTGCTGGCTTTTCCCAGTCTGATTCTTGCCCTGGTTATCGCCGGTATGCTGGGACCGGGGCTCCTCAATGTGTTGATGGCCATATCATTGGTCGGTTGGGTGGGCTATGCCCGGGTGATCCGCGGTCTTGTGCTTTCTGTGAAAGAAAAGGAATATGTTATGGCAGCCCGGGCCTGCGGGACCCCGGAGTGGGCGATTGTGATCCGGCATATCCTGCCTAATGTCATTTCTCCGGTGATTGTTTTGGCCACTTTGGATATCGGTAGTATAGTTCTCTCCATCTCCGGTCTTTCTTTTCTGGGATTGGGTGCTCAGCCGCCGACTCCGGAGTGGGGTTCGATGCTCAATGATGGCAGACCCTATATGCAGGTTGCCTCACAGTTGATGGTCTATCCGGGGATAGCTATTATGACTGTTGTCTTTGCCTTTAACCTGTTGGGTGATGGCCTGCGGGATGCTCTGGATCCCAGAGGAACAGATCGGAAATAGTCCTGCTGCTGGGTTATGTGGTATAAATGTGGCGACTTGATGAATCAAGGACAGAATTCGTGGTTTTTTATAAGTAGGCATGGTATGAGAGATGAATAGTTATGCATGAGTTCGGACAGGGGGTTTTTAGATTGACTCGAGAAACTGTTCTGGAAGTAAAGGGGCTATCAACCCGTTTTTGCACAAAATATGGCGAGGTTCGTGCTGTGGATGGTGTGAGTTTTGAACTCGCACCCGGAGAGACACTTGGCCTGGTAGGAGAGAGCGGGTGTGGCAAAACTGTGACTGCCCTTTCCTTGGTTGGTCTGATCGATCCGCCAGGAGAGATCTATTCAGGTGAGGTTGTACTGGATGGGCAGAACCTGCTGGAACTGAACAGAAAACAGCTGCGGAAGATCCGCGGCAAAGAGATCGGTTATGTTTTTCAGGACCCCTTGTCATCTCTGAACCCGGTGCTCTCCATTGGCACCCAGCTTACGGAAACTATTATGGCACATGAGAAGGCAACCAAGGAAAGCGCCCGACAGCGGGCGGTGGATCTATTGGGCCGGGTGGGTCTTCCTGATCCGGAAAAGCTTCTAGGCCGTTATCCATTCCAGCTTTCCGGAGGGATGCGCCAGAGGGTGATGATTGCCATGGCTCTGTCACTCCATCCCCGCATTCTGATCGCAGATGAGCCTACAACTGCTCTTGATGTTACCGTTCAAGCTCAGATCCTGGCAGAGCTGAGGAGGCTGAAGAGGGAGTTTGGCACTGCCATAATTCTCATCACACATGATCTGGGTGTAGTAGCTGAACTGGCAGACAAGGTTGCTGTCATGTATGCGGGTTCGATAGTGGAGATGGGTATCATCTCAGATATATTTGAAAGGCCTGGCCACCCCTATACCCGGGCCTTGCTGAAGTCGGTACCTCGTCTTTCCCAGAGCAGCGACTTTTTGGAACCGGTAAAGGGGCAACCGCCTAGCTTGCTTAATCTTCCTGGCTGTTGTCCATTTCTACCCCGCTGTCCGCAAGCAAAGTCTGTATGTGGCGAAGGAAAACCGCAACTGCAGGTCTTAGATCATCACCACCTGGTGGCCTGTTATTGTGCCGGAGCGGAGCGACAGGAGGTCATTATTGCATGACACTGCTGCAAACAGAGGGCTTGGTTAAATACTATAGAGCCGGAGGCAGTTTGTTCAGGGGTTCTTCAAAAGTGCATGCTGTGGACGGAGTCGCCATCAGTATTAAAGGGGGAGAAACCCTGGGGTTGGTCGGAGAGAGTGGCTGCGGCAAGAGCACCCTGGGGAGACTGCTGGCCAGGCTGGAGGACCCCGATAGGGGGAAGATTATTTTTGATGGACGAGAGATTACCAATTGTACCGGAGAAGAACAACGCCTCTTGAGGAGCAGGATTCAGTTCATCTTCCAAGATTCCTACTCTTCTCTGGATCCCCGTCAGACGGTTAGGGGAATCATCACGGAACCCCTGGCCAATTTTGCTGTGGGCGACCGGCAAAAGCGGCAAGAGATGGCAGAAGAGCTCCTGGAGATAGTGGGATTAGAGCCAACACATATCTCACGCTACCCCCACGAATTCAGCGGCGGTCAGCGCCAGCGCATCAATATCGCCCGTGCCCTCTCTCTGACTCCGGAGTTGATCATCTGTGACGAACCGGTCTCCAGCCTTGATGTCTCCATTAGAGCCCAGATCTTGAACCTGCTCAAGAAACTAAAAGAAGATTTTGGACTTGCTTATTTATTTATCTCTCATGATCTGGCTGCAGTGAGCTACATGGCTGATCGGATTGCGGTGATGTATTTGGGCAAGATAGTGGAGGTGCTGGATGCGGTTGATTTTGCCAATCGTTCCTGTCATCCTTACTCTGGTGCGCTACTGGCCGCGGTTCCCGTTCCTGATGTCCGTAAGAGGGATTTTGAGCGGGAGATTCTCTATGGAGAGCCGCCTAATGCAGTGAATCCTCCAGCTGGCTGTCGCTTTCATCCCCGCTGTCGGCGGGCCGAGAAGATCTGCTGTCAGGATGAACCGCAATTGAGGGAGGTGGAAGATGGACATTTTGTAGCCTGTCATCTGGTGGGTGAGTTTAACTGATGTTAGGGTTGTTAGGGCTTTTGTAAATAAGAACGAGGGAGGGGATTTGAATGAGGGGCAAAAAAGTTGTCGTTTTATTGGCCGTCACTGCCTTGTTAGTGATGATGGCTGTAGGATGTGGTAATGAGGCATCCAAGTCTTCACAAGAGGAAGTAAAACCGCTTACTGTTGGGTGGTCTCAATGGCACAGCAACCTTGACCCTAATGATGGGTATAATGGGTGGTATACAATGGAATATGGCATGGGGGAAACGTTAGTCAAAACAAGTGAAGGGATGAATCTCGAGCCCTGGCTTGCCGAATCCTGGGAAAGTGTCGATGATAGTACATGGAAGATTAAGATCAGGGATCATGTTAAGTTCCACAATGGGAAAAAAGTCGATGGGGCAGCTGTCAAGACATCACTGGAGCGCTCTATCAAGATGAATGCGCGAGCGCCGGGTCTTTTGGATATCGCCTCTATAGAGGCTGAGGGAAACGAGATTATTGTTAAAAACAACAACCCAAATCCATCCTTTATGTCATCTCTGGCTGATCCCTTTGCTACCATTGTCGATGCTGAAGCCGCTGAGAAACTGGGAGATAAATTCAAGGATGAGCCGGTTCTCACCGGGCCATTCAAATTGAAGGAACATGTGAAGGATGATCATGTGACAGTGGTCAGGAATGATGATTACTGGGGTGACAAACCGAAGCTGCAGGAAGTTAAATTTAAACACATTAAGGATGCCAACACCAGAATTATGGCACTGCAGTCAGGTGAGGTTCAGGTGGCTGATAAGATCCCTGCAGAGCAGATAGAAGTGCTGGAGAAAGATGAAAATATTAAAGTTTTAAGCGAGTCTTCAGTGCGGCAGCATATGCTTATTTTTAATTTAATAAGGCCTGGTCTGGATGATATTTATGTGCGCAAAGCGATTAACATGGCAGTTAATAGGGATGATCTTGCTGAAAAGGTCATGTCTGGTAGCGGTATTCCGGCTGTGGGTCCCTTTCCGGAGGTGCTTCCCTATGGGAGCGGGCTGAAAGGGTATGAGTACAATGTGGAAGCAGCGAAAAAACTCCTTGATGACGCAGGTTGGGCGCTGGGCAGTGACGGAATACGCCAGAAAGGTGATACGAAACTTGAGTATAACTTCTTGTCTTATAGCAGCAGACCAGAACTTCCGGTGATCATGGAAGCGGTCCAGAGCCAATTAAAAGATATCGGGATCAAGATGGAGCTCAGTAATGTTGAAAGTGTCGAAGAAGTGATGGGGGGCGGAAATTTTGATGGAAGCATCTACAGCTTCAGCACCGCTCCTACCGGGGATCCCCAGTATATGTTGGAAACCATCTTTATGACCGGGGGCGATGGTAACTATGGGGCGTACAGCAGTGAGCAGCTAGATGCCTTGGGTAAAAGGCTGAAGTCTACCTTTGATCCTGAGGAAAGAACTGCAATAGCCAAAGAAGCGCAGCAGACACTTATTGATGATGCTGCCTTTGCCTTCCTTGTTCACCCGAAAATCATCACCGCGGTGCATAAAGATGTGGAAGGATTGGTCATAACTCCCACAGAATACTACTTTTTGGACTCAAAGATTAGTTATCAAGGGTAAGCTAGGTAAAATAAAGGTAGGTTTTTTATCAGGTTAGATTTACGGTTATTCTTAGAGTTCTGGGTGAGGCCGCTTTCTTTAACTGCATTAATGCAGAATCAGATGATTGTAATGAAAAGGCAGGTTTTTTATCAACACTGTTGAATAATAGATTTGAGGAACGGATAATCGGAGTTATCCGTCAATGGCCATGAAGGTCTTTTATCCCGTTAGAGCGGGGTTAGCTTCATGGTTTTTTAGTTGGAGTGATGTTTATATGAGTGTGATTTCTAAGGCCATGCCTGTTCTCCTGGATCTTTGGTGGAGCGTCCTTCCCTTGATGTTTCTGGGATGCTTTCTGGGGAACCTTTTCCTGAAGACAACAGCATTGCGGCAGCTGGGAAAGGTGATGCGTCCTTTGGCGCGCTTTGGCAACCTGCCATCAGGGGCGGATACCTCTCTTACGCTCTGCCTGCTAAACAATGTTGCCGGGTACTCCATGCTGGCTGAACTAAAGAACAATAGCCTCGTAAGCATGGAAGAAGTAGTAGTTTCTTATTTAGCTTCTAATATCCCCAAGGGGTTGTTCTATACTGTCTTCTATATCGCGCCTGTGGTTTTAGGGGCTTTGGGGATGCGCCTGGGATTGATTTATCTGTTGATTTATTTTGGTGTATTTGCCGTCGTTGGGCTGGTGGGGCTTTTGCTGGGGAGGCTGTTTCTTTCCCCTCAAAATGCGCAGGATGTTGTAGGGCAGCTTTCTCAGCCAACTAGTGAGCCATGGTGGTATAAAATCATTGGTGCATTAAAAAGCTCACTTCCTACCTTCGGGCGTCTGATAGTGGTTTTTGTTCCTGTAACCTTTATTGTGATTACTCTGATGCAGACTGAGGTTGTTAAAGAGGGTCTTACTCTGGTGGATCCAGTTTTACGACAGTTAGGCCTGCCTGCTCCTGTACTGATCGTGATCACCACAGGCATGTTCAGTACTATCGCTGGTATCGGTACCCTGGGACCATTTTTACAGGCGGGCATCGTTACTCCGGTACAGGGTGTTGCTGCTCTGTTTTTTGCTTCGGCATTGCATTATTTTATCAGTTTCTGGAGTGAAGATATCCCCTTGAATGTCTCCATATTCGGTCCGCAGCTGGGGAGCAAAGTGAGTATAGTTAATTTGGTGGTTCTGGAGGGAGTGACCTTGTTGGTGTGGGGGGGTATTTTGTTTTTGTATTAAGCGTGGGGAATATGCCAATGTTCGTAAAATTGGGTATCTATGTTTATGATTCAGGGAGATAATATTAAATAATAACTTAAAAGGAGGATTCTAGAATGGGAGCGGAACAGAATGGGATCTGGCGTGATACTACTGACTTGATGGTCTATGGTCATGAGGGATGGCTGGAGCTAACGGGAAGCCACGGCCATGAAGGCAAAGATTTTGAGGTGCATTTCAAATACGGCCACAATCTGCGACCAGATGGGCTTACACGGAAGGAGGGACTCAAGGCTTGGTTAGCAAATCCTGACGGCGAAGTGAAAGAAATTAATCTTGCAGTCGGGGGGCTGGAGCATTATTCCTTAACCTTTCCCACCATTTCGGAGGGATTTTATCAAGTAGTTGCAGTCAATAACAGCAATTACGCAATAAGTAAAGGGGGGAAGTATTTGCTGGGTACGCGCAGGGAATATCCGGATGCGGATAAATCCATTTCCTACAATCAGTATGCCCAGGTCTTTCTACCGGTAGGGCACGATTTGGAGGGCGTTCCACGGCCAGCAGGTATACCTTTGGAAATCGTCGCCCCATCGTGGAAGCCATGGCGAGCAGGGGATAAGATCAGTTTACAGATAATATTCCGCGGTGAGCCATTGGATGGTGCGGCAATAGACATTGCCTACAACGGGCCGGCCGGCTACAGGCAGCGGCAAATAATGACAGACGCTGAAGGTCGAATCAACTTAACTGCCGATGACCCTGGATATTACCTTATTGTGGTGCGCCACCAGGTGCCAGAATCTGAAGTAGGAGTTTATGACGAAAAATCTTTCACTACAACTTTATGGTTTATGGTCACCAAATAGAATAATGTCGGGAGGAGCTAGCTTTGAAAATCAGTATTATTTATTTCAGCGCTACGGGAAATACAAAAACTGTTGCCAAATGGATACAGGCAGGTGCTGAAAGTGTTGCAGATACAGAAGTTCGTTTGATGAACATTGCGGAGGAAGCCAATATCGACGTTGAATTTGTCAATGCTAGTGCCGCCATTATTTTTGGAACACCAACCTATGTAGGCAATATGTGTTGGCAGCTCAAGCAGTTTTTTGATACCAACTGGGACTGTAAACTTGGTGGAAAAATAGGTGCCGCCTTTTCCACCGAAAACTGCCCGCACGGTGGTGGGGGCGAACTTGCCATTATGACAATTGTGAATCACATGCTGGTGAAGGGAATGCTGGCTTATTCCAGCGGTGCCGGTTGTGGCAGACCCTTTATCCATATTGGACCGACAGTGGTCAAGGGACAACATGACGATCGAAAGAAGATTTGCATAGTCTTTGGTGAGCGTATTGCAAACAAAGCGCATGAATTATTTTCGAAATAACTCGAAGGAATCCGGGATTATCTGTTTGGATCAAAATTAAAATTTGCAGACCTCAGTATCCGTTCCCCCGACACCTGATGGCCCCATCTCTTTGGAAACTATTTTTCTTTTGCAGGAAAACGATGTAAGGTGTCGAATAAAACTAACTAGATGTAAATTTCATCATTTGATTAATAAAGACCATGAAGGTCTTCTTGCCTCAGATGGAGCGGGGAGATTCTTCGTGGTTTTTTATTTCAGAAAGGGGGAATTGCCAAGATAAAGTGAATCTCTGTGAAAATAAAGTGACAGCATGTTGATGCCGCTCAAACTTTTAAAAAATTTGAGATTATCATGAAGGAGGGAGTAAAGTGAGCTTCAAAAAGGTTGTTTTGGTGTTTTTGGTGATGCTGCTCTCTTGCGGACTTTTACTGGGCTGCGGCTCAGATGCGGAGCAGCAGTCTCAAGATGAAGATATTCCTCAGGAATTGGTGATCGGTATCGGCAGGGATTTTTATGATGGCCCTGAAAGCGGCAATTTTTTGCACCCCAGCACAGGGGTTTGGGAATCGCTTACCTACCCCGGTATAGACCTGGAACCAATGATGCAGTTGGCCACAAAGATTGACTCCGCTGATAACAATCAGGTCTGGACGGTTTTCCTGCGCCAGCAGGTTAAATTCCATGATGGTTCTCCTCTCAATGCAGAAGCGGTGGTCAAAAGCGTCATGCGTTTGAAGGACAACCCTGAACTGGATGAGTATAGCACATTTTTGACTCTGGATAAGGTAGAGGCGACAGATGATAATACTGTTAAATTCACCTTCAATCGCTCGCAACCGGGTTTTGCCGCTATGGTAGCCGGCAAGGGCTGTCCCATTTTCAGTATCAAGAGTTTCGACGAAGAGGGAAAAGTAACTCATCCCTATGGCACAGGCCCCTTCAAATTTGAGGATTACAAGAAGGATGAACAGCTTGTTATCACACGCAATGATAACTACTGGGGAGAAAAGGCTAAACTGGAGAAAGTTACATTCAAAACCGTACCAGATCCCTCCACCCGTCTGGCGGCGCTGACCGCCGGTGAGATCGATGCTATTGTGGATGTGGGGGGCATTTTGCCGGAGCAGTCTTCCAGCATCAAAAAGGACGAGAACCTGGTTCTGCTCACCCAGCCGGTGACCACTTCCCATTATGTGGTTTTCAACAACAAAAAAGAGCCTTTTAATGATAAGGACCTGCGCCAGGCGGTCAGCTTGTCACTAGACCGCAAAGAATTAGTGGATAAGGTGATGAGCGGTTATGGCCAGCCTGCTGAGACCCTTTATACTCCGCTGGCCGAAAAATGGGTTACCAAGGGTCTATGGAAAACAGACAAAGCCAAGGCTAAGGAACTGGCAACCAAAGCAGAAGAGTCACAAAAGGTAGATTTAATAGTCAACGCTGCCCTGGCTAACAGATGGCCATACAAATCTATTGCGGAAATACTGCAATCTGAGCTGAAAGAGCTTAACTCTTGATGTAGAGATAAAGACGGTCGAGGGTGCCGCCTGGGGTGATACCCTCAAGAATGGGGAGTATGATATGACCCTCTCTCCTTATACCCTGATGACCGGTGACCCTGATTTCTATTTTGGACAATGGATTGATTCCCAGGGTCAGATGAATATAGCGAGGGGTCTGGGCTACAATAACCCTGAGGCTGACCGACTAGTGGCCGAGGCCGCAACCGGAAAGAATGCGGCAGCTAGGCAGAAGGTGTACGGCGAACTGGATAAGCTGGTGGCTGAGGATGTGCCGGTTGCACCTATCTATAATGACGTTTGCATCTATGCCACTAAAAAGACAGTTAACGATTTGACTATCGATCCCTTTTTCAAGCCCAGCCTGGAAAAGGCCTGGATCAGTAAGTAAATCAGCAAGCAAGGATGAGGTAGATAACCAGATACCACGGAGGCTATATCTTAATCTTAATCAGTCTCCGTGGTAAAAGGTGCCAGGCACTGCTACAATGAGGCATCGCAACTTGCCGAGGAAAAGTGCCGGATATACTCGTTCCGGTGAGTTTCAGACACCGCTAAACAGTAAAAGCTGCGAACCCCTTAGGAAGGATACGCATCAAGAACCGCCTTATATATTCAACCCCTTTAAGTGACAGTAACTTTGGTTTATTTTTTCTTTGTAGTCGCTAACAGTAATTGTTACTGCGTTCTCATCCACTGCAACAATCCTGCTGTTAGATATGGCTATGCGATGCGTATACCTTCCAAGGTATTGGATAACAGCCTTAGGGCCAGAAAAGGTTCTTTTTGTAGGCGTACCAGTTCATGCTATAACACCTGTCCAGTAACCTTTGAAAGTTCCATGGATAATGATATTGTTTGGGCTGGTAATAAGGAAAAAGTAATGATTGTTATATGCTCGGTTTGAACGCGTAATTTACTTTGGGATATATGCAAGTTCTGTCAAAAAAGTTGCAATTAGTAGCAGGAATCTGCGTTTTTGTAGTGAATACTTATTAAATAGACATACTGCTTTCTGGGGGAGAATGTATTCGTGAAGGGTACCGTTCCAGGGTCGCCAGTGTGGATAAGTTTTATCAGCAAGTTGAAAATTTTTAGTTAGCTTACATAATTTCATATGATTATTAAAATTACAGCCATGAAGGCTTTTCTATGAAGGAAAGTGTTGTGGCTTTTTTTGTTTTTTTAAGGGGGCGGTTAAAATCTGATACTATTTTTTTGCTTCCATTGATTTCAATTTAAAATCCTTTTTCGGGAGTAGATATTGTTGAATGTTCATGTATCCACTGAAGAAATAGATGGTATTGCCGAACTTGAGGAAGTATATCATCATTCTACCAAACGGAAGCTAATTTTTTTGGGAATTCTGTTTGTTTTACTTACTATAATAGCCCTTGTAGCTACAGCCACTGGAGTAGCAGGGATCAGTGTTTCCGATGTTGTCCGCGTAATTGTGAGCAGGATTATACCCGGCTTGCATCTGGCAACCATAAGCGATCTGGCAGAAACTGTCGTTATGGAGCTCAGACTCCCCAGGATTTTCCTGGCGATGCTTGCAGGGCTCAGTCTGGCAGGGGCAGGTGCGGTGATGCAGGGTGTTTTGCGCAACCCGCTGGTATCACCTTTTACACTGGGGTTATCCGCAGGAGCATCATTGGGAGCGGCCATAGCAATTGTATTGGGGACCAGCGTTCTCGGGAGCGCATTCATTGTAGCAGGGAAGTATCTGATCGTTGTGAACTCATTTATCTTCGGTTCAATCACTATGCTTTTGATCTATGGCATAGCCAAGATCAAAGGTGCTGTTCCTGAAACTCTGATACTGGCCGGTGTCGCTCTGGGCTATCTTTTCCAGGCAGGAGTATCCGCACTCAAATATTTTTCCGAGAATGAAGCCTTAAAAGACCTTGTTGTGTGGCTGATGGGCGGTCTCTGGGGCGCCAGCTGGAATACCGTGATCATCCTGGCGCCTATAGTAATCATATGCTTAGTTTTGCTGGAGCGATATTCCTGGGATCTCAATGCTCTGGGGTCAGGTGAAGAGGTCGCCATGAGTTTAGGCGTCAATGTAGATCGATTGAGACTGACGACCCTGATGCTGGCGACCCTGATGGCTTCCAGCACGATTGCCTTTACGGGAATCATCGGATTTATCGGGTTAGTGGCGCCGCATGTTTGTCGTTTCCTCGTCGGCTCGGATAACAGGTTTTTGATTCCAGGGGCTGCGCTAATGGGGGCGGTATTGCTCCTGCTGGCGGATACCCTAGCACGGGTTGTGCTGGCGCCTGTTGAGATACCTGTGGGAATTCTCACATCTTTGATCGGGGCTCCCTTCTTTCTCTTCCTGTTGCTCAAAAAGAAGCAACAGCTATGGTAAGGGGAAAAATTCATGGCATGGAACCTAAAGGGGTGTGGACTTATCCATAAAATATTTTTTCTAAGGTGACGACGGAAATTTGAGGAGGGGTAAAAATTATGTTGAAAATCACCGCTATCCTGTGGCAGAGCCATGCCACAACGATGCGCAGGGCAGGGGAACTGCTCAAAGAGTGGTGTAGTCTGCGGGTCTACTCAGCCCGCTATTTAGATGAAGGAAAAGAGGATATGGCTAGCGCTTTGGATGATCTGGACAATTCGGATTTAATCTTTTTCTACAGATCGTCTGGTGAAGCCATCTGGGACGAGCTGGAGAACGCGGTTAAACAACTTGACAAAAAGGTGGTCTGTCTGGGACACGATCCCGGACTCTGGCTACTCTCTACAGTACCTTTAGAAGTTGTCGATAAATGCCATACCTATATTGTCTACGGCGGTGTAGATAACTTTTCACAGATGCTAAGCTATCTGGCCGCGGAAGTCTTAGGTTTACAGGTTGCTTACAAAGAACCCTTTGCCCATCCCTGGGAGGGGATCTATCACCCCAATGCATCTCGCTATTTTGATAAAATAGAGGATTACCTGACCTGGTACCAACCTCGAAACGTACCGACCATCGGGATCCTTTTTTCGCGGGGCTACTGGGTAAACGACAATATCGCCGTGGAAGCGCTTTTAATCAAACTTTTTGAAGCAAAGGGTTATAATGTCATCCCCGCCTTTTGCTACTCCGTAAAAGACGCAGACCTTGGAACCAGGGGTTCTGCAGGGGTAGTTCAGGATTTCTTCTTCGACCGGGAGGGTAAGCCTCGCATCAATGCGATGGTTAAGCTTATCTCGTTCTTCCTCGAATCCAAAAAGGGAGAGGATTTTCATAAAGAGGATGTAGCCGTATCAGGAGTCAATCTCTTAAAGAGGTTGAATGTGCCAATTTTCCAGCCAGTTGTTTCCTATCACCGTACCATTGAAGAATGGATTGCAGACCCCCAGGGATTAAGCAACGAGATTTCCTGGACGATCTCCATGCCCGAGTTTGAAGGAGTCATCGAGCCCCTCTACATCGGAGGAGTAGGGCGAGATGGAGATATGGAATTTAGAGATCCCCAACCGGAGCGCTGCCAGCACCTGGTAGACAGGGTAAGCAACTGGATCCGCTTAGCCGAAAAACCCATAACAGAGCGCAAAGTAGCCTTTATTCTGCATAACAACCCCTGTGCATCAGTAGAAGTCACTGTGGGAGGCGGTGCCAAGCTGGATACTCTGGAGAGCGTAGCCAGGATCCTGCAGCAGATGCAAAAAGAAGGCTATGCGGTAGATATTCCCGCAGATGGCAAAGAACTGATCGACAACATCATGAACCACAAAGCCATCTCCGAATTCCGCTGGACCACCACAGATGAAATCGTCAGCAAAGGCGGAGCACTAAAGCTCGTTCCAGTAGAAGAAT
This sequence comes from Syntrophaceticus sp., assembly GCA_050949745.1. Classification (GTDB taxonomy): domain Bacteria; phylum Bacillota; class DSM-12270; order Thermacetogeniales; family Thermacetogeniaceae; genus Syntrophaceticus. Next base: position 54,487 of record JBMNGF010000020.1, read on the forward strand.
ACTGCCAGTGGTTTGATACTCTATCCTCCCATATCAGAAAACGGATCAGTAATGCTTGGGGCGTCCCTCCAGGAGAAGAGCTAAACGGAGTACCCGCAGCAATGGTCTACGACGGCAAAATTCTGGTCACCGGAGTACAGTACGGGAATGCCGTGATCTGCGTCCAGCCAAAGCGCGGCTGTGCCGGTCCTAAATGCGACGGACAAGTCTGCAAGATCCTTCACGACCCCGACATCCCCCCGCCACACCAGTACATGGCCACCTATCGCTTTATCGAGCATGACTTCAAAGCGGATGTGATCATACATGTAGGCACCCACGGCAACCTGGAGTTTTTACCAGGCAAAGGAGCGGGGCTATCCCGGGACTGCTATCCAGATCTGGGAATAGGCGATCTGCCACACCTCTACATCTACAACGCCGACAACCCACCGGAGGGAGTGATCGCCAAAAGAAGAAGCTATGCCGCGCTGATAGATCATATGCAGACCGTGATGACCGAAGGCGGCCTCTACGACGAACTGGCAGAACTCGACCGCTACCTGGAAGAATACGAAAAAGCCAAGATAGCAGATCCCACCCGCGCCCATATGCTGGAACACATGATCATAGAAGAGATCAAAAAGGCCAATTTAGACAAACAAATCCCCGCAGACGGCGGGCATGACAATATAGAAGAGATCATCGAAGGTGCCCACGGGATCCTCTCCACCATCCGCAACACCCAGATCCAAGACGGCATGCACATCTTCGGAGAACTGCCAGAGGGAGAGCGCAAAGTATCCTTCATTAACTCTATCCTCCGCTTCGATGCCGGCCAGGATGTATCCCTGCGTCGCAGCATCGCCGCACTGATGGATCTAGACCTTGTAGAACTGATAGCCGACCAGAGCAAGATTTCACTCAAACACAGCAAATCCTACGGTGCCCTCCTGGAAGAAATAGATATAGCAGGAAAAGCATTTATCCAACACTTCCTCACAGGCAAAGAAGCAGGACCCGCTCTGGCCCATGAGATCCTGGGAGATAAATTCGTCTGCCCTCAGGCTCTGCCCTCGCTCAATGAAGTACTGCCAAGAGTGCTTGATCTGGATGCCCGCATTGAAGCATCAAAGGAAATTGAATCGTTGCTGACAGGTTTTCAAAGCAAATACATTCCCGCAGGCCCATCAGGACTGATTACCCGGGGCAGAGATGATGTCCTGCCCACAGGGCGCAACTTCTATTCCCTGGATCCCTACCGGGTACCTACAAAAGCAGCCTGGGAGGTAGGGAAACGCCTGGCAGACAAAGTGCTGGAAAAACACCTTGAAGAAGAAGACAGATACCCTGAAAACATCGCCCTCTACTGGATGTGCAATGACATCATGTGGGCAGATGGAGAGGGTTTGGGCCAGATGCTCTACTTGTTAGGTGTACAGCCCAAATGGCTGCCCAATGGGAGAGTATCTGGAATAGAAGTGATCCCCCTGGAAAAACTGGGAAGGCCGCGCATAGACCTGACCGTCAGAGTATCAGGGATCACCAGAGATATGTTCTGTAATTGTGTTGAACTCCTGGATGAAGCCATTGCCACTGTTGCGGCCCTGGAGGAACCAGAAGAACAAAACTTTGTGCGCAAACACACCCTTGCCCAGCTGGAGGGCAAAGAAGACAAAGAATCCTGGCGAAATGCCACGCTGCGCATCTTTGCCGCCAAACCAGGCACCTACTCCTCAGGAGTCAACCTGGCGGTATACGCCTCAGCCTGGAAAGAAGAAAAAGACCTGGCAGACATCTTCCTCTTCTGGAACGGTTATGCATACGGGAAAGGCGTGTATGGCCAGGAGGCCTTCACACAGCTCCAGTCCAGTTTGCGCACCGTAGACATTACCTATAACAAAGTTGTGACCGATGAAAGCGACCTCTTCGGCTGCTGTTGCTACTTCGGCACCCACGGCGGCCTGACAGCCGCGGCAAGAGTCGCCTCAGGCAAAGAGGTCAGAGTCTACTACGGGGACACCAGAGAGCCGGAACATGTGGAAGTAAGGACACTGGCTGATGAAGTGCGGAGAGTAGTTAGGACAAAACTCCTCAACCCCAAGTGGATCGAAGGACAAAAAAGGCACGGCTACAAAGGAGCAGGAGATATCTCCAAAAGAGTCGGCCGTGTTTACGGCTGGGAAGCCACAACCCAGGAAGTCGATGACTGGATCTTCGATGACATCACCAAAACCTTCATCCTGGACGAAGAAAACCGCAAATTCTTTGAAGAACATAACCCCTGGGCAATGGAAGAGATCGCTCGCCGTCTCCTGGAGGCACACCAGCGCGGACTGTGGGATGCAGATTCCGAAGTGATCGATGGGTTGAAAGAATACTACCTGGAGATAGAGGGCTGGATCGAAGAGAAAATGGGTGAAGTAAAAGGCGACTTCCAGGGTGGCGCCATCGACATCCTCACCCATGAGGAAGTAGCCGATTGGGGCGCCAAGATGCAGGAGATCAAGGCGAAATTGCAGAGCTGAAAAGGGAGCGATGTCAATATGGAGCTGAACGTAAATGGGGTTCGCTTTCGTTACGGGAGCCGGGAGATATTGCATGATGTGGAACTGGAAGCAAAGTCAGGTGAGGTGCTGGCTGTTATCGGGGCAAACGGAGCGGGTAAAAGCACCTTGATTCGCTGTATCAATAGAATCCTGAAACCGCAGCAGGGCGCCGTCTTCCTGGATGGGAAAGAATTCAGCGGGTTTAACGCCAAAGAGCGCGCCTGCATGATGGGTTACGTTCCCCAAACAGCAAAAGATGTTTTTTCTTTCAATGTCATGGAGACGGTATTGATGGGCCGCAAACCGCATATTAGCTGGGGTGTCGGTAAAAAAGATCTGAAAATTGTCAATTCGATACTATTGCGTATGGGACTTAAACAGTTTGTAGAGCGATATTTATACGAATTAAGCGGGGGAGAAAGGCAAAAGGTTCTTATCGCCCGCGCCCTGGCACAGGAACCGGAGGTGCTGCTCCTGGATGAGCCGACAAGCAACCTTGATGTAAGGCATCAACTTGAAGTAATGGAGCTGATCCAAAGCATCGCGCGGGAGCAGAGAAAATGTGTGTTAATCGTGGTCCATGATCTAAATCTAGCGGCGCGATTCGCAGACAAGATAGTAATGCTCAAAGACGGCATAGTCTTTGCGGCGGGGACGGTGCAGCAGGTCTTGACCACGGAGAACATCAAGGCTGTCTATGGGGTTGAATCCATGATCATCAACACAAAACTCGGCCCGTATGTGATCACCGTCAAACCGAGCGACCCGCAGAAAGAGTCGGCTGTCGGTGAACTGCAGGCGGCAGCGGGGGCAGGGTCTTAATAATGGGAGTGAATCCTTGTATCACCGTGGTCGGTACCAGTGGCTGGTCAGATTGTGATCTAGATGAAGCTTAAATCTGGATGTCATATTTCTTAATCTACTCATTCCGGGTCTAGAGACTATTTATGAGGGGGGTGAATATGGCGTATAAAATATCTCCAGGAATCCGGTTGTTATGGCTACTGAATCCGAATAGAGGATGTTATCTTAAATTGGATTTAGATGTTTGTTCCAAATTATAGGTTGCATGTTAAGCATATCTATTTTAGAGGAGGATTAATAATGAAGATAAAAAAAATGTTAATTCCATTATTGATTTGTATTTTAGGGTGTATGATGCTGGTGGCTGGCTGTGGAGAGAGCGAAACAAAAAAGGAACCAGAAAGTAAAACGGTTACTGTTACTGATTCTACTGGTAGGAGTGTAGAGCTGCCACAGCCATTGGAAAAGGTAGTTATCCTTAATACCGATGTGGCAGAAGCCATGCGCATATTGGGTGTACAGGACAAGGTGGTTGGGGTCAGTGATACAGTCCAAAAAGACCCCTTTATCGGTATGCAGGATAAAGAGGTGGTTGGAACTTGGAGCGAGCCCAATTTTGAAAAGATTGTAGAAGTGGAACCGCAGGTTGTAATATCATATGCCAGCAGTGGAGCGGGTGAGGAGGTCGCCGAGAAATTAAAATCTACAGATGTCAAGGTTTTGCTTCTGGACTTTTATAAGCCGGAAGAATATGATAAAGATTTAAAAACGTTGGGCAAGGTGTTTGGTAAAGAAGATCAAGCGGACGCCTTCTTGAAGTGGAAAGGTGAGCAAATAGCGATTTTAGATAAAGTGAAAGATATAAAAGAGGATGAAAAAACATCTGTATTTACTATAACTACCAATTATTTAGCGCAAGAGAAATGGAGTACTTATGGCAGCGGTACAGCTACTGCTCAGGGATTAGAGATGGCCGGTTTAGATAATGTGGCTGGGGAACTGGAGCAATATCCGGAGGTTAGCCCGGAATGGATTTTAGAACAGAATCCGGAAGCCATAATTTTAATAGATCGTACAGATGGATATCTAGGATATGAAGTTGAGGGTGATACAGCGGTTAAGGATTATTATGAAAGTATAAAAAACAATAAAGTTCTAAGTAAAACAGATGCTCTGAAAAATGAGCAGTTCTATGTTATTTCCAGTGAACTTCTTGGTGCCGATAAGACCTACCTGGGTGCGCTTTATCTGGTCAAATGGTTCTATCCGGAGCAGTTTACAAACATGGATCCTGAAAAATCTCTCCGAGAATATTTTGACGAGTGGCTGGATGTGCCGTACCAGGGTGAGTGGGCTTATCCATCTGCATCGGAGTAACTAGTAAAGGATAAAAAATACCCCGGAGTACCTAGCAGATAATAATCGAACCACAGCTGGGACTCCGGGTCTGATTTATTACAGGAAAGTCTGCTGTAGAGTCTTAAGTTTGGAGGTGGAACTTTGCAGAACAAAAAAAGATTTACTTATCCCTTTACAGCACTTTTAGGACAAGAAAAGATGAAGAAGGCCCTTCTGTTGAACGCCGTCAATCCTCGGCTGGGTGGTGTTCTGATCAGGGGAGAAAAGGGCACTGCCAAGTCGACGGCTGTGCGTTCTCTGGCTGCCCTGCTGCCGGAAGTACCGGTGATCGCAGGGTGTCCTTACCAGTGTGACCCCTTTCAGCCCAGAAAACTCTGTATTAATTGTAGAGCTGCATACAACGGGGAAACTCCACCACTCATTTGGCGGCGGGTACAGGTTATTGATCTTCCAGTATCAGCGACTGAAGACCGTGTGGTTGGGAGTTTGGACTTCGAATACGCGGTGAAGCATGGGGGGCGCCGCTTTGAACCCGGCCTTTTAGCCCGGGCGAACCGGGGGATCCTTTATGTGGATGAGGTCAATCTGCTTGATGATCACCTGGTGGATCTACTGGACGCCGCGGCGCAGGGAGTCAACTTCGTGGAGAGAGAGGGGATCTCCTACAGCCATCCGGCAGAATTTATCCTGGTGGGCACCATGAATCCGGAAGAAGGAGAACTGAGGCCCCAGCTGATCGACCGCTTCGGCCTCTGTGTGCAGATAGAAGGGGAGAGCGATCCAGAGATGAGGGTAGAGATTATCAAGCGCCGGGAGTTTTTTGACCAAGACCCTCTGGGGTTTCTAGAAAAGTGGGCTGAAGAAGAAGAAAAAGTGCGCCATGAAATTATTAATGCTCGTGACCTGCTCGCAGAGGTCACCATGGCACCTGAACTGGAAGAGCTGGTTACCCAGATCTGCACCGAAGCGTTGGTGGCAGGGCACAGAGCGGATCTAGTGATGACTGCTTGTGCCCGCACCTTGGCTGCCTTTTACGGAAGGCGAGAAGTGAGTGAGAGTGATGTCCACGAGGCTGCGGAATATGTTCTTCCACACCGCATGCGTGAGGCACCCCCTCCACCACAGGAACCGGAACCCCCGGAACCTGAAGAACCTGATCAGCCAGAGGAACCGGAAGACGAAGAAGAACAGGAACAGGAACAAGAACAACAACAGCAGCAGCCCTCTGAGATGCAAGAGGATGATCAGGAAGAGCAGGATCAACCCCCTCAGAAAGCACCCCCGCAGGGCGCACCCGAGATCGTCTTTGCTGTAGGTGAGCCCTTCCCTGTACGCCGGATCAGCTATAAGGTCAAGGGGATACTGCGCAGGGGTTCCGGGAGGAGATCCCGCGGTCAGACAGCCACCAAATCGGGACGCTATGTGCGGAGCACCACGCGCTGGGAGAGGCAGGATTTGGCCTTTGATGCCACCCTCCGTGCGGCAGCGCCTTACCAGAAGCGTCGCCAGCGAGATGGAGTTGCTGTTGTCATTGAACTTGGTGATCTGCGGGAAAAGGTGCGTGAAAAAAGGGTAGGCAACTTCCTCCTTTTTGTGGTGGATGCCAGCGGATCAATGGGAGCACAGCAGAGGATGGTAGAGGCCAAAGGAGCTGTCCTGTCACTACTTTTGGATGCTTATCAAAAGCGGGATAAAGTAGGCATGGTGGTCTTCCGTGGAGAACAGGCCGAGGTTATTCTTCCCCCTACCAACAGTGTGGAGCGCGCCCAAAAACTCCTGGAAGAACTTCCTACCGGCGGCAGGACACCCCTCTCCGCTGGGCTCATCAAATCATATGAGGTGGCCAAAGCCCATCTCTTTAAAGACCCCGATATCAGGCCGCTGCTGATCATTATCTCCGATGGCAAGGCAAATGTAAGTTTAGGTGAGGAGCGGCCATTAGCAGAAGCCACCAGTGCTGCCGAGATAATCAAAGATGAAGGGCGCATCAAAAGCCTTGTTGTAGATGTAGAGAACAGCGGTTTTCTCACATTCGGCCTTGCCCAACAGCTTGCTGAGGTGATGGATGCAGACTACTATAAACTGGACGACCTCAAGGCAGATCGCCTAGTGGAAGCAGTACACGGCGTCCTGGATGCGTGACAAGAATTCCAATAAAAACTAAGCAAAAGGGAAAGGGTTGGTAATTATGGAACAAACAATAGAACAGACTGTAAGGTACATTTACCCCTTTACAGCACTTGTGGGGCAGGATGGCATGAAACTCGCCCTGATTCTCAATGCCATTAATCCAAAACTGGCCGGCGTTTTAATCCGCGGAGAAAAAGGCACAGCCAAGTCGACAGCGGTGCGTGCCCTGGCGGCTTTGCTACCTGATAACCAGGTAATGGTCGACTGCCCCTTTGGATGTGACCCGGAGGATGTTACCACAATGTGCAGTTCCTGTAGAGAGCAGCTTACAAGCGGTGATGAATTGGACAAGACAAAACGCAAGATGCGAGTTGTTGAACTGCCCGTTTCCGCCACCGAGGACCGGGTGGTAGGAACCCTCGACCTGGAAGAGGCCATCAAAAAGGGGGAAAGGCGCTTTGAGCCTGGTGTCTTGGCAGAAGCTAACCGCGGCATCCTTTATGTTGATGAGGTCAACCTACTGGATGACCATATAGTTGATGTTTTATTGGATTCAGCTGCAATGGGCGTCAATACGGTGGAGCGGGAGGGAGTGTCCTTTACACATCCCGCAAACTTTATGCTTGTGGGAACCATGAACCCCGAAGAAGGGGAACTAAGACCCCAACTCTTAGACCGCTTTGGCTTGTGTGTACAGATCGAGGGGATCCTTGACCCTGACCAGCGGGTGGAGGTGATCCGCAGAAGAGTTGCCTTTGAGGAAGACCCTGCCGGATTCTGCGAGGATTGGGAACCGGAACAGGAAAAACTACGGCAGCAGATAATAGCAGCTAAAAAAGCCCTGCCCAAGGTGCAGGTATCTGATAAGATGCTCTACCTAATCGCGGACATAGCTGTAGAAATGGGAGTAGACGGCCACCGCGCCGATCTGATCATGATGAAGGCAGCAAAAACTATGGCTGCACTCCAGGGACGGGATGAAGTCAATGAAGAAGATATCCGTGCTACAGCAGATCTGGCTCTCATGCACAGGATGCGCCGCAAACCCTTCCAGGATCTCCGCCTTGATCAGCAGAAGCTGGAGGAGGTCATGGGGGGGCGAAGCCATCTGCATACACACAGCTCTTAATGTTTATTAAACGCTATGCTGAGTAATTATGTGTTAAACCGATCATCGATATGATCTGCTCTACAGGAAACCAGCTTAGCAACGGGTTTAACTATGTCAATAATACCGTCAATAACTCAAGATGATCAACAGAAACAGGGTTGACAGTTTTCTCCGTGTGATAAAGAGTGAGGCATTTTTAATTGAGGCAGTGAAATTTTAGTCAGAGGAAACGTGACATAGCGCAAAAATCTGCGAAATAGGGATAAGGAGTGTTTTTCATTTGATCGAGATTAGCGGTCTCTGCAAGTACTACAAAGAAGTGAAAGCAGTTGATCACCTGGATATGACAGTGCAAGAAGGAGAGATATTTGGCCTGCTGGGACCGAACGGAGCCGGGAAGACGACCACGATGCGCATCCTGACGACATTAGCGCGCCCGACCGCAGGGAAAGTGTACATCAACGGCAGAGAGGTGTCCCGCAGAGAAAGGCAGATCAAAAATGAGATCGGCGTTGTTTCCCAGACAGAAAATCTAGACGTAGAGATGACAGCCCGGGAGAACATGGAATTACACGGGCGCCTCTTCAAGATACCCGTCCAGGAGCGGCGAGAACAGATCGAAAAACTGCTTGCTTTTGTGGATTTGACTGAGCGTGCGGATACGGCTGTAGGCCGATTTTCCGGGGGTATGAAAAGGAGGCTGATGATTGCCCGCGCCCTGCTGCACAGTCCGCGCCTCATCCTAATGGACGAGCCGACAGTGGGACTTGACCCCCAGGTGCGCCGCAAGATCTGGGATCTGATCAGGAGTCTCAACAGCGAGCGGATCACAGTGTTGTTGACCACCCACTATATTGAGGAGGCAGAACTGCTCTGCCACAGAGTGGGGATCATGAACAAAGGGAAATTGATAGCCCTGGGAACTCCCGCAGAACTAAAAAAGAAAGTGGGCAAGTTCGTTGTGGAGGTCCCCAACCATAACGAGACCGAGTACCATGTCTGCGAAGAGAGAGGAGAGGCGCTGCGCTACGCCTCAGCGATGCAAAAGGACATGGTGATCAGAGAGAGCAACCTGGAAGATGTCTTCGTGGAACTGACCGGGCGCAAGGTGGGTGAGGTGAGATGATAACAGATACATACACGGTTTTTTGGCGGGAAATGGTGCTGTTGCGCAAGAAATTCAAGAGCTTTTTTGCAGGTAGTATGGTCAGCCCCTTGCTCTATCTGCTTTCTTTCGGCTGGGGGCTGGGGAGGAATATTCAATTTGGCACAACGAGCTACCTGGATTTTGTTGTGCCGGGTATCATCGCCTTGAGCGCTATGAATGCCAGCTACAATGCCACAGGCGCCTCGCTCAATGTCAGCCGGCTGTACCATAAAACGCTGGAGGAATTCCTGGCGGCGCCGATTAGTGTCTACTCACTGGTGCTGGGCAACATTTTCAGCGGCTGCTTTCGTGGCCTGTTTTCATCGGTGATCATTATTATTTTTTCCTATTTTTTTGGAGCACATTTGCACCTTAATGTGTGGTTCTTTGTTTCTCTGCTGCTGACCTGTTTCTTATTCGCTGCTTTGGGGTTAGTGGCAGCGATGGTGGTTAGTACCCATGAAGAAATGTCGCGTTTCGCCACCTTTGTCATCCTTCCCATGACATTCTTGTGCGGGACCTTTTTTCGGGTAGAAAATTATCCCCCATTGGTCGCCGCCTTAGTTCAGGCTTTACCCCTTACCCATTCCGCTGTTTCACTGCGGGCCATAGCCCTGAACACAGGTTTCCCTCTGGTTTCCTTGCTTGTTCTGGCTGCTTATGCGGCGGTGCTGTTCGCCCTGGGGCTGTGGGTGACGTATCGGGTGGAGTAAGGAAACTTGACAAGCGAATAATTGAAACAGGGTGCTGTATCCGCTGTTAGAGCGTGATGCACAAGGGAAGTCCGGTGAAATCCGGCGCGGTCCCGCCACTGTGATGGGGATCTGTCTTACACACAATGCCACTTTTCAGTGTTGCGAGCGGTTCTTTTTTAACCGGGTTAGTTGAAAATCAACCGTTTGGCGCGGAGGGGAAGGCGTAAGGCAGAAATGAACCAGAAGCCAGGAGACCTGCCTTGTTTTTTTATTAGCCGTTACTGCCTGCGCGGATAGGAAAGTGGTTGCCCCGTTATGAATTCAGTAGGTGCCTAAGAGCCAATACCAGCCCTTTCCGGAATTGTCAATAAAAGTTGCTGATTATAACTTATAATTGTATTACAATAAACCAGAGGCACAAAGAGAATGAAGGAAGAATACAAGGGGGTATTTCAATGAAGAGGAACATCATTCATATCGATGAGGAGAAGTGTGATGGCTGCGGTCTCTGTATTGAAGCCTGCCATGAGGGCGCACTGCAGTTGGTCGATGGAAAAGCAAAGCTGGTATCCGAATCTTACTGTGACGGTTTAGGAGATTGTCTGCCCGAATGCCCCACAGGTGCAATTACTATTGAGGAGCGGGAGGCTGAACCTTTTGATGAAGAGGCGGTAAAGAAAAACATGGAGTCAAAACAATGTGAATGTGATTCATCAGACACATTGCCAGACACGCTGCCCTGCGGCTGCCCCGGTACACAGGTGAAGCCAATTCACAAAGAGGATGCGGCTGCACATCCTGTTTCCGCAGCAGTTCAAACAGAAGTGGAATCCCAATTAGCTCAATGGCCGTGTCAGATCAAGTTGGTGCCGGTTAATGCGCCATATTTAGATAATGCGCATCTGTTGGTTGCTGCGGACTGCACAGCCTATGCTTATGCCAATATTCACAATGACTTTATGCGCAATAAAATCACCCTGATCGGCTGCCCGAAACTGGACAGTGTTGATTATTCTGAGAAGTTGACAGAGATCTTGAAAGCACATAATATCAAGAGTATTACTGTTTTGCGCATGGAAGTACGATGCTGCAGTGGGCTCGTAAACTCTGTCAAAAAGGCTATGATTGACAGCGGGACTATGATTCCTTGGAGAGTAGTCACCATCAGCAGTGATGGAAGAATCGTTGAGGATTGCTAATATCATGATTAAATGGAGAAAGATAGTTCAGACAATATTTTTAGTTATGTTTATAGCCTTGATAGCGGCAGGCAAAAGCCAGGTGTGGATGGGGTTGTTTCTCTTAGGTATACTGCTTGCCATGTTTGTTGGGCCGATCTACTGCGGCTTGATGTGTCCGATTAACACGGTTACTGGGTTGATCGCCTGGATCTTACAAAAGCTAGGGGTAAAAAGGCTTGGTGTTCCTGGTTTGATTAAAAAACCGGTTTTTCGTTATGGCATGCTCGCTGCTTTTATTGCCGTGATGCTCCTGGTTTTAGTCAGCGGGAAAAAAATACCGATACTGGTAGTAATGTTGATATTGGGAGCGGTTCTTTCAATATTTTTTCATGAAAGCATATGGCATAATTATCTATGCCCCTTTGGAACTATCATAAATGCAGCTAGTTCCTTTGCCAGGAAATTTCTCAATATTGAACCGGTTCTAATGCAGAAAATGCGGCCGTTGCAGCAAAGTATGTCCGGAAGAAGCAGTGATAAGAGCGAAACATAGTTTAATGAATAGAGAGTTGTCCTGTAGTAATGGAAAGACAATAAAATTTGTCATAAGAGAATTGGGAGAAGCAGTTTGCTTTCTCCCTTTATTTTTCCACGTGGCAGGAAATGGCAGCATAGTATTAAAATGTTATATAAAGCTGTTTATGGGAGGAAAATTATAAACATACATCAATAACCTTGAAAAATAAACAGCTATAAGAGCTTATCTTTTGATGATATTTTTGATTCTATCATAAGCTGCGGCTGCATCATCATATCCCTGTTTATATAAATCATTCAATTTTTCACCGCTTTTTTCAAAGCGGTCCACAGTTAGTTTTTTTGAGGGTCTGATCACTGCAACCTGTCCCTTTTGTTCCAATTGGTCTATATAAAGCAGAGTTTTGTTGTAAACCTGGTATCGATTCAGCATAGCGGTGATAAGATTGGGGTAATCTCGGTATTTCTTTTGTAACAATAAACGCTGTGGTGTGCTGATCGGTTTCTTTTGATAACCCTGGTTGCGGGTTAAGACCACTACATTCTTCTGATAACCATCTGTTATGGCCTGGCGAATAGGAATAGGATCAGTAATTCCTCCATCCAACAGCTGGTACCCTCTGAAGTGAACAATAGGTGAAACAAATGGAAGGGAAATTGAAGCTCGCAAAATAGTGAATTTTTTATCCATCTCACCCTTATCAAAATATAAAGCTTTCCCTGTTATGCAATCAGTGACCCCAACTTTAAAAATAATCGGTGAATTGAAGAAAGCTTCATAATCAAAGGGCACTTTGTGGTTGGGAATTTCGTCGAAGATAAAATCCATACCAAAAAGAGAACCTTTTTTGACAAGGCTTTTTAAGCTCATATAACGCCAGTCATCAATAAAGGCGGTATTGACTATTTTATTGCGCCCTTTTTGCCGGGAAATATAAGATACTGCATTACTAGCACCTGCTGAAACGCCTATTACATATTCGAAGAGCATGTCTTTTTCTAAAAAAAAGTCCAATACCCCTGCTGTATAAAGCCCCCTCATCCCACCGCCTTCAAGGACAAGACCAGTTTGAATCATTTCTTCACCCCTAATAACTTCATTTAATAATGATACCTTCTATGGCACAGCAATTTCTTTAAATAGGAGTATAAGTGCGTGATGTAACCGCACTATTCCTATGAGGTACAGTGAAAATGTCGAACATATAGCTGCTTCCTTCTAATGACGAACTATCCATTAATAAAGACTAAAATGTGGCAAATGAAACGTCCCCGTGCCACTTACCAGGCCGGATATTTTTTTCGCCATTTCTGTGTATTCTGATATCCAGAGAGGAGATCATCTGCTAACTGAAAAATAACATCCGCGAACTCTACTCTTTGGACCCATTCTGCTGGAATGGCGTCTAAGCCCAGGTATGCTCCCAGTATGTTGCCGGTGATCGCACCGGTGCTGTCACTATCTCCATCGTGATTAACTGAAAGGATGAGAGCTTTTCTGAAATCTGTCTTTTCTTTAAGTGCACAATAGATAGCTATGGCAATAGCCTCTTCCCCTATCCATCCTTCTCCTAATATAGATAGAGCAGATTGTGGATCTGTATCATCTCGAGATAACTCGACAGCTTTTTGGATCAGACTGTGACATTCCTCGTTGTCCTTGTGTTTCTCCAGCTCTATAAGAGAAGTGGATACAGCGTCTTCAATATTCATGCCTTCGATAATACAGGCGATTACATAAGCGAGAACACCAGCAGAAAGATACCCGCTGGGATGCCCGTGAGTCAGAGCAGCAGATTGACAGGCTGTCTGAAAGGCAGTCTCTTTCTTGCAAAATAGACCAACCGGGGCAGCCCTCATCACCCCGCCGCACCCTTTGCTGTTATTGATCGGTTCTTCGATTGTTCCCATTTGGCCGGTGTTGAGTGCTGAAAGGCAGGTATTTCCTGGTGCACGCATTTGGTGCAGTTCACTGATACTGATCAACCAGCCGTCATCTTTCTCCAGTATGCTTTGGTATCCCTGTGTTGTCAGCCATCGCTGATAAGCATTAAAAATAACCGAATGAACATGGCAGCTGCCTTTCTCTATTTTTGTTGTGGCTGCTCTGAGCAGACCCTCTGCTGTAAAAAGTGTCATCTGTGTGTCATCTGTTATCTCTGCTTTGCCATTTTCCTCAATATCCAGGTCTGTGATGCCTTCAGCTCCATATTTATTTATTATTTTATCAAGTTTCAAAAATTCTACAGGCCACCCAAGTGCATCTCCAACAGCACCCCCGATTAGACAACCTCTAAAATTATTTTCATTTTTTCTCAAAGGATCTGCCTCCTGTCTGCTTTAAGGGATTGTTTAGAGATCAATTTTACGTTGAGGTATCTCTTTCCTGCCTATCATCAACCATCAAGTCTGTTTTCGGTTTGTGTAATCAGGATGAAAAGATGAAACCACTCCAGTTATTATATCCGGTTGAGTTTTTTCTGACAGCTGAAAGGGGGATAAAGGATTACTCTAGAAAATACTACTAAATGGTAATAGTATGATATGAAACTTGATCTTATCCTGTTATAAATTAAAATGATATGAAATGATTACTTTACGAAGGAGAAGAAATAGATGAGTGAGAGTCAAGAGAAAGATTTAAGGCGTTGGGATGTGGATACATATGAAGCAATTGATACAGAAACACTGGAAGCAATACCTTTTGAATATGCGGGCAGTCCCACAGAAGTGGCCTATATCTATCCGGAGTTTACTTCTGTTTGTCCCTGGACAGGGCTGCCTGATTTCGGTGAACTGACGATCAGTTATATTCCTCGGGATATGCTTGTTGAACTCAAATCTCTGAAATACTATCTTAATTCCTTCCGTAATGTAGGGATTTTACAGGAACATGTTGTGAACCGGGTGAAAGATGACCTGGTCAGACTTTTGAACCCTGTTTCCCTTACTGTAAAGGCGGATTTTCGGCCGCGCGGTGGTATTGCTACCCGCGTTCAAGCGGATTTTCATTCCTAGTTTTCCGCATAGGTAGGTGGTCTAAGGGGGTTATAGATAGACATGATACTGTCTGAGAGGCTCTCCAGAATAGCCAGCTATGTACCTGGCGAGCTTGTTGTGGCCGATATTGGTACAGATCATGCTCTGCTGCCCATTTATTTGGTTCTTCAAGAAATAGCATCTCATGTGATTGCTTGTGATATCTCATCAGGCCCGCTGGAATCTGCAAGGGCTAATATTTATCTTTACAAATTAACTGAGAAGATAGAGATAAGGCAGGGGGATGGTCTGGAGCCGCTTAACCGAGGGGAAGCGGATGTTATCATTATATCAGGAATGGGTGGCGCTAAAATAAGAGATATTCTAGAGACATCACCTGATGTGCTGGATGAAGTTGTGCGGATAATTCTGCAGCCCCAAAGGGGGGCAGGTATTGTACGGAGATGGTTGTTCGCTCATAATTGGGAGGTCATTGATGAGGATCTGGTTTTGGAAAATGACAATTATTATGAAATAATTATTGCCGAACACACAATGAATGTTGGTGTGTTTGCTATTGACAAGAACCTGGGCAGACAGGAGGAAGAACTGCTTGATGTAGGACCTCGTCTTGTAGAAAAGAAACACCCACTCCTCATACCATTTCTCCAAGAGAAGACAAGACTAGCGGAAAATGTATTAAAATCGCTGCGGCACGCCAAAACTCCAGCTGCAAAAATAATGCGCCAGGAATGGCGGCGCAAAATTTTGTTATACAGGAGGACAATAGAAAATGTCACTGAAATGTCAACAGATATTTGACTGGATCGAAGAATGGGCTGCACCCGATCTGGCAGAGAAAAGGGATCGGATAGGGCTTTTGGTGGGTTCGCCTTTTGATGAGGTGCGTAAGGTTTTGGTAACACTTGAGGTCACAGGGGATGTAATAGAAGAAGCGATCAGGGAAAATGTTCAGTTGATCGTCTCTCATCATCCTCTATATCGTGATTCCATTCCTTATCTGAGATCAGATCTCTATCCAACCTCTCTTATTTATCGGTTAATTCGAAATGGAATAGCTTTATATGCTGCACATACAAATCTAGATGCAGCTGATGGGTCAATCAATGACATTCTGGCTGACCGCTTGGGACTTGTAGATATTGACCTGTTGTATCCCAGCAGTGCTGAAAAGCTGTACAAGCTTGTGGTCTTTGTACCCAAAGGTCATGAGGACCAGGTACGCCAGGCCATCTGTTCTCAGGGAGCGGGATGGATAGGTAATTACTCTGACTGCACCTTTCAATTAGAAGGAACTGGGACATTTCGTCCCCTTGAGGGGACAAGCCCTTTTATTGGGCAGAGGGGAGAATTGGAAAAAGTTCCTGAATACCGGATCGAGACCATTGTTCCTCAAAAGAAATTGGGAAATGTATTGAAAGAGATGACAGCAGCTCACCCTTATGAAGAGGTTGCTTATGATATTTACCCTCTCGAAAATCAAGGAGCCAGGAAGGGTTTCGGTAGGGTAGGGAAACTTTCTGAATCCATGAGCCTTGCTGATTTTGCACAAAAGGTCAAGGATTGCCTGGGTTTGGAGTTGGTGAAAATAAGTGGTGACCCGAAGAGAAGCATCTCCAAAGTAGCCTTGTGCGGCGGGAGTGCGATGATGTTCCTTGACTGTGCTTTAAAATGCAGTGCTGATGTTTATTTAACAGGGGATGTCAAACATCATGGAGCACTGGATGCCCTGGAACAGGGGATTTCAGTGGTCGATGCCGGGCATTATGCGACTGAGCAGGTGGTTGTTCCTGTGTTGGCGGAGTATATTAGAGAAAAGGCGAAGAAAGCCGGGAAAGAGCTTACAGTAGTAGTCTCTCAGGTCAAGACAGATCCTTTCTTGTATATTTGAAAGTGTTGTTACTAAAATCAAGCCCCAACTGCTCTATAAGCTGAGTAGTTGGGGCTTATTAAATTTAGGGGGGTTTGGATGGGTTATCCATAATAAATCCTTTACTAATATTGTAGGTTATAGTTGACAATAATAAGAGAAACTCCTCATGTACTAAGCGAATGGTAGAAATATAAATGGGGGAAAGCTGGCCGACAGTTCTTATGAAAAAACTGAGATTAACAAGGAGGCCTCTCGAATGCTGAAAAATTGGATGTTGTCAAAGATGGCTGATCCGTTAGTGGACGATGCCATGGAAAAGATGCTCACTGCTAAATATGCCGATAATCCTTTTGTGCTCATAACCGCCATGGAAAAACTTACACCAGCAGCTATTATAGAGGCTGGGATGAGGGCCGAAACAGGTAAGGCACTGGATAGGCCCCTAGGTAGTCCGGTTAACTTCGATCCCTGGGAAAAGGTATTGCTGAATCCTAAACAATTATTTCAACTTCCGTCTGAAGATCCCAACCAAATCAATACACAGACTGTGATTGGCCCTCAGGCGGGTAAACCGCTCAATCTGGATATCCCAATCATGATCACTGGGATGTCTTATGGTGCTTCAGTAAGCCTCCCCTTTAAAGTTGCCTTGGCTAAGGGGGCATCTCAGGCAGGAACAGCAACCAACACAGGGGAATCTGCGGTTACAGATGAGGAACGCAAGGCTGCAAAATACCTCATTGGACAGTACAATCGTGGCGGATGGTTGAACAATCCGGAACAGCTAAAACAGGTGGATGCCATTGAAATACAGTTTGGCCAGAGCGCCTGGGGTGGTGGAGTAACTGAGACGATTAAATCTGATAAGATTGGTTCAGAGTTGAGGAAGCTGTGGAATATAGAAAAAGGTCAGGATGCTGTTATCCAGTCCCGTATGCCTGGAACAGCTTCAGCAGAGGATATAATCAATCTTATCAATGGAATAAAAACAGATTATGATGTACCTGTGGGTGTGAAAATTGCGGGTTCCGATTACATTGAATATGAACTTGAAGTGATCTCCAAAACTGAGGCAGATTTTATCGTAATCGATGGCTTCGGTGGGGGTACAGCAGGAGCAACGGTGACACTTGAAGATAATTTGGGGCTTCCCCTGCTCTACTGTCTGCCGCGGGCGATTCAGTGGCTTGAGGACAACAACCTGCGCGACCGCTTCACTGTGATTGCCTCCGGCAGGATGAAAACACCTGGTCATTTTTTAAAGGCTATGGCTCTGGGTGCAGATGCTGTTTACATTGGTTCAATAGCTATTATGGCAGCACTTCATACACAGGTGGTTGAAGCAGCACCTCAGACAACACCACCCCAACTCATTCTCTATGATGGCAGTTTAAAGGATAAGTTAAATGTGGACCTTGCAGCAAAGTCTTTGGCGAACTTTTTACAATCCTGTATTGCGGAGATGCAGTTGGCAGCCCAGTCTTTGGGTAAAAACGCTCTTCAGGAATTAAATGGGGATGATTTAGTGAGTGTTGATCGTGACATTGCTGAAGCTTTGGGGATCAGGTATGCTGGTACACCTCGCCGGTAATTGAGCAAACACATCCCTGACGAGATGGTTTATCTGATATATAATAAACTAAGAACTGTGGCTCCTTTAATAGGAAGAGGGTGATCTACAGTTCTCCTTATATTGGTCGAATGATTCGAGGAAAAGGATTTCCGGCACTGTTTACTAAAGGTGGTGTGGTAAGTGCTTTTTGATTTTCTGGTACCGCAGAGGATTATTTTCGGGCCTGGTTGTGCCGGTCGTTTGGGGGATGAAGCGAGCCAATTCGGCAAAAAGGTCCTTTTGTGCATGGGAAAGGGTTCCCTGCAGGCGAGCGGGATGATTGAGCGGGTGATATCCCCACTGGAGGCTGCCGGGCGGGAGATTGTTTACTGCGGTGGGATCGCTCCTGAGCCAACTCTGGAGAGTGTTGAGGAAAGCTTAAAAATAGCCCGTGAATATGAGGTTGATCTGGTGATCGGGGTCGGTGGGGGGAGTGTTCTGGATGTCGCTAAAGGCCACTGCCAGCCTATATTACGAGGATGGCAAAGTTAAGGAATATTTCGAAGGAAAAGAGCCCCAACAGCGTGTGCTTCCCTGGATAGCAGTACCTACGACAGCTGGCAGTGGTGCAGAGGTGACCAAGAACACTGTTTTGAGGGATCCCGATATAGGGAAAAAACAGAGCATCAGGTGGGATTGGTGGCTGGCGAGTACAGCAGTAGTTGATCCTGTTTTAACGATGACCATGCCGCGCCAGATTACTGCCCAGTCTGGGATGGATGCCCTTACACATGCTCTGGAAGCTTTTACTTCACGGTGGGCCTATCCGATGACCGAAAGTCTGGCCATGGAAGCAGCGGTTCTGATCTGCCGTAATCTATATTCCGCATATTCTAAAGGCAGTGATAAGGAGGCGCGCCAGCAGGTATCTTTGGGGAGTTTGATGGCTGGGATCGCCCTAAATAATGCCCGGGTGGGTTTGGTGCATGCGCTTGCTCATCCTATTGGAATGCGCTATCGCCTTGCACATGGGTTGGTATGCGCTGTCTTGCTCCCTCAAGTTATGGAGTATAACATAAATGTCGTCCATGAAAAGTATGCCAGAATAGCCAGAGAACTGCACATTGTAGATAAAGATGCCAGTTCTGAAGCAGCAGCTGAACGGCTCATTCATTTTATTAAGATGCTGCAGAAACGGCTCGAAATTCCTGTAAAATTAGCGGAACTTGGCCTACAGAAAGAAGACATTTCTGGGCTGGCAGAGGGCGTGCTTCCTTCCGGTTCCTTGGCTGCAAATCCGCGGGGTGCCGTTTATTCAGATCTGGTTAAAATACTGGAGAGTAATTTATAATAGCAAGCACATTTTCCTTGTAAGAAGGGAAAAAGAATGATATTTTAAACTGAGTATTATCAAGTTGGGAGGATTATAGAATTGTCAGATTTGGTCAAGGACATTGACAAGCAGTTGGAGGTCATCAAAAGGGGTGCATCTGAGGTCATTCCTGAGGATGAATTGGTTAAAAAGCTTGAGCGTTCGTTCAAAGAGGATAGGCCCCTTAAGGTAAAATTAGGCTTGGATCCTACCGCTCCCGATATTCACCTAGGACACACTGTTGTTCTGCATAAGATGCGTCAACTTCAGGAGTTGGGACATGATGTAGTTCTCATTTTAGGGGATTTTACTGGGCGAATAGGGGATCCTTCCGGACGGTCGGAAACACGTCGGCAGCTGACAGATGAGCAAATTCAGATTAATGTTGCAACATATAAGGACCAAGTTGGTAAGATCCTTGATCTGAACCGAGTCCGGTTGGTTTATAACAGTGCCTGGTTAGGAAAACTCAACTTTGCTGATGTGATTACTCTTGCTGCGAAATACACCGTTGCCAGAATGCTGGAGCGTGATGATTTCGAACGACGTTATAAGGAAGGCATACCAATTGGTGTACATGAATTTCTCTACCCTCTGATGCAGGGCTATGATTCTGTAGTCCTCAAAGCTGATATAGAATTGGGTGGTACAGACCAGAAGTTTAACCTGATGGTTGGGCGTGATCTGCAGCGTGAGTTTGACATGGAGCCCCAGGTAGCGATTACCATGCCTATCCTTGAAGGGCTTGACGGTGTGCAGAAAATGAGCAAGAGTCTGGGCAACTACATTGGCATCTCAGAACCCCCTAAAGAAATCTACGGTAAGGCTATGTCAATTTCAGATGAGCTTATTGTAAGATATTTTCAGTTGGTTACACCGGTGTCCAATGAAGAGGTTAGGCAGATTCAAGATAACCTAACTAATGGAACTCTTCACCCGAGGGATGCAAAAATGCACCTGGCAGGTCAACTTGTTGCTATGTTTTACGGTAAAGATGCGGCAATTGATGCTGAGAGGGAATTTGTTGCTGTTTTCCAGAAGGGTAGGCTCCCAGATGAGCTTCCAGAGGTTCAGGTTCCTGCAGAGGAAACATCGCCAGATGGTACCATCTGGCTTCCCAAACTGCTTTCTCTGACGGGTCTTGCTAACAGCACCTCTGCCGGCAAGCGTTTTGTTAAGCAGGGCGCGGTGAAGATCGATGGGGAAAAAGTGACAGATCCTGAATACCGTGTTGTGGTGAGCAGCGGAATGATTATTCAGGTAGGTAAGAGAAAGTTTGCTCGCCTTATACTTTAAGAAATAGAATAGGCACCCTTTCTAGGAAGTAAGCATAAGCATATAATGTAATCTTGTTTCTGGAGGGGGTGGAGGTACTGTTTCGGCGGATACATTTTTTCTATTGCCGCCGGGTGCCAAGATTGACTATAGTATTAGTTGCTCTAGGATTAATTATCTGCCTATTATTGCTGATGCTGTTTGTTATCGAACGCAATTTAAAGCCTACTATAAAGGAGATAGGAGAGGCAAAAGCGCGTCAAGTTGCAACAGAAGCGATAAACGATGCCGTGAAACATAAAATAGCTGATTCTGTGAATTATCAGGATCTAATTTTTGTGCAAAAAGATTCGCAGGGGCGGATCGTTTTGATGCAGCCGAATATTGTTCGTATCAATCAGTTGGTATCAGATACAACATTATATATAAATAATAACCTGAAAGAGTTAGAGAAGAAAGAATTTTCGATTCCTCTAGGACAGGTTTTGGGCAGTCAACTACTCGCTAATTACGGACCTCATATCAATGTAAAAATTCTCCCCATTGGAACGGTCAAAACAATAGTATCAGACAATTTTGTAGAGGCAGGTATTAACCAAACACGCCACCGCCTTTATCTCAACATTGAAAGCCAAGTGAGGGTGGTTGTGCCTTTGATAACATCTCAGATCGATGTTGGTACTCAGGTTCCGGTAACAGATACGATTATTGTAGGCCAGGTGCCTGAAACCTATGTAAGATTTAGCTTTTAGATACAGTGGTTATTGTAGAATCTATTGAATTTAATCTTGCATGAAAGCTTGGTATGGTGGTATATTATTAATGCAAGATCGGTAGTAAAGAACGAAAAAATTCTTGACACACCTCGAGGTAAGCTGCTAGGATAAGCAACACTGTCCCAGAGAGACAAGACAGCTTCGGATGAAAGTGCAGATAAAAGGCAGATCCAAGTGGCAAAAGAGAATCACAAAAAAGCTCTTGACACATATCGAGGGAAGGTGCTAAGATAAGCAACACTGTTGGAGATAACAGTGAAAACAGCTGCGAAGGAAGTGCAAAAGAAAGAGCACGCCAGAGTGGCAAAAGAGAAGGAAAAAAAGTTCTTGACACATATCAAGAGATGATGCTAAGATAGACAACGCTGTTACAGACAGCAAGGAACTTGAAAAAAAAAGACACTTGACTGGAAAGCCGAAAGGTGTTAACCTAGAGGACGCTGCTTCAAAAACAGAAGGCAGCAAAAAATGAGTCGAAAAAGGTCTTGACACGCACAAGTGAGCGTGATAAGATAAAAACCGTTGCCGCCGGGAAATAACGGTGACAGCGGAAGGTCTTTGAAAACTGAACAGTCGTGTGAGGTCAGCGTTTAAAAATAATTCAACGGAGAGTTTGATCCTGGCTCAGGACGAACGCTGGCGGCGTGCTTAACACATGCAAGTCGAACGGAGGATGCGGAGAAGTTTACTTCACCGCAAACTTAGTGGCGGACGGGTGAGTAACGCGTGGATAACCTGCCTGTAAGACTGGGATAACATCGGGAAACCGGTGCTAATACCGGATGAACTGTAGAGTAGGCATCTACACAACAGCAAAAGAGTCAAATCTGCTTACAGATGGATCCGCGTTCCATTAGCTAGCTGGTGGGGTAACGGCCTACCAGGGCGACGATGGATAGCCGGCCTGAGAGGGTGGTCGGCCACACTGGGACTGAGACACGGCCCAGACTCCTACGGGAGGCAGCAGTGGGGAATATTGCGCAATGGGCGAAAGCCTGACGCAGCGACGCCGCGTGGGTGACGAAGGCCTTCGGGTCGTAAAACCCTGTTGCAGGGGACGAAGGAAGTGACGGTACCCTGCCAGAAAGCCCCGGCTAACTACGTGCCAGCAGCCGCGGTAAAACGTAGGGGGCTAGCGTTGTCCGGAATTACTGGGCGTAAAGGGCTCGTAGGCGGTAGTTCAAGTCAGCTGTGAAAGCCGACGGCTCAACCGGAGGATTGCAGTTGATACTGAACTACTTGAGGCAAGGAGAGGAAGATGGAATTCCCGGTGTAGCGGTGATATGCGTAGATATCGGGAGGAACACCAGTGGCGAAGGCGGTCTTCTGGCCTTGACCTGACGCTGAGGAGCGAAAGCCAGGGTAGCGAACGGGATTAGATACCCCGGTAGTCCTGGCCGTAAACGATGGACACTAGGTGTAGGTGGTTTCAAAGCCATCTGTGCCGCAGCTAACGCATTAAGTGTCCCGCCTGGGGAGTACGGTCGCAAGGCTGAAACTCAAAGGAATTGACGGGGGCCCGCACAAGCGGTGGAGCATGTGGTTTAATTCGATGCAACGCGAAGAACCTTACCAGGGCTTGACATCCTGCGAATTCTGTGGAAACACGGGAGTGCCTTTTTAAGGAACGCAGAGACAGGTGGTGCATGGTTGTCGTCAGCTCGTGTCGTGAGATGTTGGGTTAAGTCCCGCAACGAGCGCAACCCTTGCACTTAGTTGCCATCACGTAAAGGTGGGCACTCTAAGGGGACTGCCGGTGACAAACCGGAGGAAGGTGGGGATGACGTCAAATCATCATGCCCTTTATGTCCTGGGCTACACACGTGCTACAATGGTCGGTACAGAGGGTAGCGAAGCAGCGATGTGGAGCCAATCCCACAAAGCCGACCCCAGTTCGGATTGCAGGCTGCAATTCGCCTGCATGAAGTCGGAATCGCTAGTAATCGCGGATCAGAATGCCGCGGTGAATACGTTCCCGGGCCTTGTACACACCGCCCGTCACACCACGAAAGCTGGCAACACCCGAAGCCGGTGGCTTAACCGTAAGGAAAGAACCGTCGAAGGTGGGGCTGGTGATTGGGGTGAAGTCGTAACAAGGTAGCCGTATCGGAAGGTGCGGCTGGATCACCTCCTTTCTAAGGAGTAAAAAAAGACACACACGACTGTTTAGCTTTGAAAGACCATATTAACTGTTCTTTGACAACAACATAAAGAGAAACTACAAAAGCCGAGAAAGAAAGCCTTTAACTGTGAAGGAAAAGATACCAGGCGAAGGCGACTGGCGGCAAGAGCAAGCAAAAGAAGGCATATGGCGGATGCCTAGGCGTCGGAGGCTGAAGAAGGGCGTGGTAAGCTGCGAAAAGCCTCGGGAAGCTGCAAGCAAGCGACAATCCGAGGATACCCGAATGGGGAAACCCGGCTAGGTTAAAACCTAGCCAAGCCTTACTGAACACATAGGTAAGGTTGAGCAACCGGGAGAACTGAAACATCTTAGTACCCCGAGGAAAAGAAAACAACCGTGATTCCCCCAGTAGCGGCGAGCGAACAGGGAACAGCCCAAACCTTAAACGTTTAAAAGACTGTACTCGTTGCGTTTA
This sequence comes from Syntrophaceticus sp., assembly GCA_050949745.1. GTDB lineage: Bacteria > Bacillota > DSM-12270 > Thermacetogeniales > Thermacetogeniaceae > Syntrophaceticus. The sequence goes on from JBMNGF010000020.1 coordinate 78,424, forward strand.
AGGGGTCGAGGGACGTACGAAGGATTTGGTACAGCGAATCCGGTGAGAAAAAAGGCTCATACTTAGGAGAATAGACATGGAAAGGTCAACCAAAGAGAGTAACAGTCTCGTACCCGAAAAGTAGAGCACTCACTTAGTACGCACCCAAGTACTGCGGGGCACGTGAAATCCTGCAGGAATTCAGGAGGACCACCTCCTAAGGCTAAATACCACCCGACGACCGATAGTGAACGAGTACCGTGAGGGAAAGGTGAAAAGCACCCCGGGAGGGGAGTGAAATAGAACCTGAAACCATATGCTTACAAGCAGTCAAAGTTCGACTATAAGTTGAATGATGGCGTACTTTTTGTAGAACGGACCGGCGAGTTGTGTTATGCAGCAAGGTTAAGGATAGAATCCGGAGCCGCAGCGAAAGCGAGTCTGAAAAGGGCGAGATAGTTGCATGATGCAGACCCGAAACCGGGTGAGCTACCCATGGGCAGGGTGAAGCGAGATTAACCTCTCGTGGAGGCCCGAACCGACCATCGTTGAAAAGGTGGCGGATGACCTGTGGGTAGGGGTGAAAAGCCAAACGAACCCGGAGATAGCTGGTTCTCCCCGAAATAGCTTTAGGGCTAGCCTCAGGGGGTCCTTTATGGGGGTAGAGCACTGATCAGGCTAGGGGCGTCGACCACGTTACCGAACCTTTTCAAACTCCGAATACCATAAAGAAAGAACCTGAGAGTCAGACTATGGGTGATAAGATTCATAGTCGAGAGGGAAACAGCCCAGACCGCCGGCTAAGGTCCCAAAGTTCAGGCTAAGTGTAAAAGGATGTGGAGTTACCTAGACAACCAGGATGTTGGCTTAGAAGCAGCCACCATTCAAAGAGTGCGTAATAGCTCACTGGTCAAGTGGCTCCGCGCCGAAAATGTAACGGGGCTAAGCCTGACACCAAAGCTGCGGAGGTTAGTGGTTTGTCGTTAGTGGTTAGTGGTTAGGAGATAAAAAATGCCAGGATATAAGAAGTTAAATGTTTATGAGAGGGCATATCGGCAAGCATTAAATGTACACAAAAAAACTCTAAGCTTTCCTGCATATGAAAAGTATGAACTAGGAAGCCAATTAAGGAGAGCAGCAGTATCGATAATGCTGAACATAGCCGAAGGATATGGCAGACGAGAGTCAGCCGCAGAATTCCAGCATTTTTTAAGAAACGCACTCGGATCATGTAATGAAGTTCTTGTACTGCTTGACTTTGTAAGAGAACTTGGTTACTTGATAGAAGCTGAGTACAAACAGCTAAGCAATGAATACACAACAATAGGAAAACAACTTTACCGCTTAAGGCAAGCGTGGAAACCTAACGACTAATTACCAACGACCAACCACTAACTTGGTAGGGGAGCGTTCCAGCAGCAGAGAAGGTATACCGAAAGGGATACTGGAGCTTCTGGAAGTGAGAATGCCGGTATGAGTAGCGAGAAGGCAGGTGAGAATCCTGCCCGCCGAAAGCCCGAGGTTTCCTGGGGAAGGCTCGTCCGCCCAGGGTAAGTCGGGACCTAAGCCGAGGCTGAAAAGCGTAGGCGATGGACAATCGGTGGAGATTCCGATACCGCCAGTAAGCCGCTTGTAGCGAAGGGGTGACACAGGAGGGTAGGCACAGCGGGCCGTTGGTAGAGCCCGTCCAAGCTAGTAGGGAGACCTGATAGGCAAATCCGTCAGGTTGCTAATCCTGAGAAGCGAGAGCGAGGGAAAAATAAGTACCGAAGTGGCCGATCCCACACTGGCAAGAAAAACCTCTAGTGAGGCTTACCGGTGCCCGTACCGAAAACCGACACAGGTAGGCGAGGAGAGAATCCTAAGGCGCGCGAGAGAACCCTCGTTAAGGAACTAGGCAAATTGACCCCGTAACTTCGGGAGAAGGGGTGCCCCGTTAGAGTGAAGATAATCAATTGGAGCTCGAGGGGGTTGCAGAGAAGAGGCCCAAACGACTGTTTACCAAAAACACAGGCTCCTGCTAAAGCGCAAGCTGATGTATAGGGGTTGACGCCTGCCCGGTGCTGGAAGGTTAAGGGGAAGAGTGCAAGCTCCCAACCGAAGCCCCAGTAAACGGCGGCCGTAACTATAACGGTCCTAAGGTAGCGAAATTCCTTGTCGGGTAAGTTCCGACCTGCACGAATGGCGTAACGATTTGGGCGCTGTCTCAACGAGGGACTCGGTGAAATTGTAGTACCCGTAAAGATGCGGGTTACCTGCGACAGGACGGAAAGACCCCGTGGAGCTTTACTGTAACCTGATATTGGATTTTGGTATTTTTTGTACAGGATAGGTGGGAGGCATAGAACCCAAGCCGCTAGGTTTGGGGGAGCCACTGGTGGGATACCACCCTGAGAGTGCTGGAGTTCTAACCTACTGCCGTTATCCGGCAGAGGGACAGTGTCAGGTGGGCAGTTTGACTGGGGCGGTCGCCTCCCAAAGAGTAACGGAGGCGCCCAAAGGTTCCCTCAGCGTGGTTGGAAATCACGCGCAAAGAGTGCAAAGGCAGAAGGGAGCTTGACTGTGAGAGAGACATCTCGAACAGGTGCGAAAGCAGGGCTTAGTGATCCGGCGGTACCGAGTGGAAGGGCCGTCGCTCAACGGATAAAAGCTACCCCGGGGATAACAGGCTTATCTCCCCCAAGAGTCCACATCGACGGGGAGGTTTGGCACCTCGATGTCGGCTCATCGCATCCTGGGGCGGAAGTACGTCCCAAGGGTTGGGCTGTTCGCCCATTAAAGCGGTACGTGAGCTGGGTTCAGAACGTCGTGAGACAGTTCGGTCCCTATCCGTCGCAGGCGCAGGAAACTTGAGGGGAGCTGTCCCTAGTACGAGAGGACCGGGATGGACAGACCACTGGTGTACCAGTTGTTTCGCCAGGAGCATAGCTGGGTAGCCATGTCTGGCACGGATAAGCGCTGAAAGCATCTAAGCGCGAAGCCGACCCCGAGATGAGGTTTCCCACCCAATGCAAGTTGGGGTAAGACCCCTGGAAGATGACCAGGTAGATAGGCCGGGAGTGTAAGAGGGGTAACCCTTTAAGCGGACCGGTACTAATAGGTCGAGGGCTTGCACAATTTGCAGCCAGTCGCCTTTGCTTGGTGTAAAAGTTAAAGGCCAGGCTAGATAGTTTCTCTGTTATGTTGTGAGTCAAGGGGACAGGTACTTTGACTCATGTGAGTCAAAGGGGACTGAGTCAAAGGGACGGTGAGTCAAAGGGACGGTGACTTTGACTCACTGTTGTGACACAACCCCCGTCCCCCTGTCACATGCAGTGACAGTTACTTGACAAATTGAATAAAGTTTCTGGTGGTGATGGCGGAGGGGCAACACCCGTACCCATTCCGAACACGGCAGTTAAGCCCTCCAGCGCTGATGGTACTGGGTTTCCCGGGAGAGTAGGTCGCTGCCAGATTTATATTTAAAAGGAGCACATAATATAAGTGCTCCTTATGATTTTTTCTGATTATACAGTAATGAGTCAAGGGGACTGAGTCAAAGGGACGGTGACTTTGACTCACTGTTGTAACACAACCCCCGTCCCCCTGTCACATCGGTGACAGTCACCGTGTGGAACAGAAGAAGAGTAGGGGCTTTAATTGACAGTGACAGTCACCATACAAGGGGTTTTTATTTTTTATATACGTGGATAATAACTAATAAAGGTATGTGGAATTGATGATGATTAAAGAGGATTTATCTCAATGATGAGAGGTGCAGAGGTCCCCAGATGCTATCTGGAAGATGTCGATAAAGTTATGAAGAAATAAGGAAGGATTTAATCTGTCTTTGTTTAAGATTTTTATGATATAGTAGTATTATAAATTACTTTGCTGTGAAGAATTTAGTGGGGCATAATATCTGGGAGGGGTGAAGATGGCTAAAAAGGCATTAATCATTATTGATATGCTTAATGATTTTGTCCAAGAAGGCGGAGCTCTTTACACCGGTGAAGCCGGGCGCCGGGTGATTCCTGTTATCGCTGAAGTTCTCAAGAGAGCCAGAGGGGAAAAATGGCCTATTATTTACCTCTGTGACCAACATACAAGTGATGACAGTGAATTTAATATGTTTCCAGTTCATTGTCTGGCAGGAACTTCAGGAGGAGAGATCTGTACAGAACTAGCTCCTCAGGATGGGGACATAATTATACCTAAGAGGCGATACAGCGGTTTTTATGGTACAGACCTGGATCTTACACTACGGGAATTGGTTGTCGATGAACTGATTATCACCGGGGTATGTACCAATATCTGTGTTTTATATACAACCGCAGATGCTCGAATGCACAACTACAGGGTAAAGATTCTTGAAGATGCGGTAGCCTCTTTCGATGAACAGGCTCATGAATTTGCTCTTCAGGAAATGGAGAAAACACTGGGGGCAGAATTGTCTGATAGTAGGGATGTAGATTTATGAAAATTGCTGTTATAGATGGTCAGGGTGGTGGCATTGGCAAGCATATCACAGCAAAAATCAGAAAGCATTTAGGCAGGGAGATTGAAATCATTGCTCTGGGAACAAATAGTGTCGCCACATCTATGATGCTGAAAGCAGGTGCGAATGAAGGGGCGACCGGTGAGAGTGCTATTGTTTATACCGTTGATCAGGTTGATGTGATTACTGGTTCCTTGTCTATCCTAGTAGCACACTCAATGCTCGGAGAGCTAACGCCCTCTATAGCTACCGCTGTTAGCCGGAGCAAAGCTCTGAAAATGCTTCTACCCATCGGCAAGAATAAGGTGGAGATTGTCGGGGTACAGAAGGAACCTTTGCCACATCTGATCGATATGCTGATCGATAATCTCAAAAAATTCAGGGAGGTGGATTAGATGTGTGAAGCGAATGCCTATCTTATTAAAGATGGTAAGGAAGAAAAGGTTTTTGAGAATGTTGATCGGCTGCAGTTTGAAGAAGGAGGACTGCTGCTAGAAGACATTTTCGGCCGGCGTTTGTTGCTGAATGCCCGGATCAAGGAGTTGGCTCTTGTAGATCATAAAATTATATTAGAAGAAATTGAAAGTGAATAGCTGCAGGATTATACTGCTGTCTAGAGAATGTAATTTCCTATAGCATGAAACACAAAAAGGAGGAGAGCCATGTTTGGTTTTTTACCTAATTTAGGCCCCTGGGAAATAATTGCAATATTGGCAATCGTACTGATCATCTTTGGACCCGGTAAACTGCCCGATGTCGGTAAATCACTGGGAAAGACCATTAAGGAATTCCGCAGCGCTACAAAAGAGCCTGTTGAAGAAGTAGAAGAGGCAGTCAAGGAGGCTACTGAGGAAACGGAAAAATAACTTGACAGGTAATGTGCCTTCTGATACTGTTTTCGGCAGTATATAAATAAATATATTATACTCTTATCCAGAGTGGTGGAGGGACGGGCCCGATGAAACCCGGCAACCGGTTCTTTGAGTAAAGGGCTTGGTGCCAATTCCCGCAGAAGAGATGGATTCTGGGAGATAAGAGAGCGCTTGTTATAAAGGCCTCCACTCTCAGGGGGCTTTTTTATTAGTTTTTAGCAGGGAGAAACTCAGGAGGTGTAGTCAGTTTTGGCTGTTGAAAAATCGTATGCTGAGATTAATGAAAAGATCAAAAAGGGTACAGCTGTTGTTGTTACAGCTGAGGAGATCATTGACATTGTTCAAGAGAAAGGCATGGAGAAGACTGTCAGTGAAGTGGATGTGGTGACGACAGGTACTTTCGGAACAATGTGCTCCAGTGGTGCCTTTCTCAATTTTGGCCATTCTAAACCACGGATAAAGATGAATAAAGCCTATCTGAATGGTGTTCCAGCTTATGCTGGTATTGCGGCTGTTGATGCCTATATTGGGGCAACAGCTCTTCCGGAAAGTGATCCTGATAACCGTGTCTATCCTGGCCGCTTTCTGTATGGTGGAGGGCATGTTATTGAAGATCTTGTAGCAGGAAAAGATATCAAATTAGAGGCGTTCGGTTATGGGACCGACTGCTATCCTCGCCGGCATATCGAATCCAGGATATCCTTAGACGATATTAATGACGCTATACTCTTTAACCCGCGCAATGCTTATCAGAATTATGGGGTTGCTGTAAATACATCAAATCGTACTATTTATACCTATATGGGGGTACTCAAGCCTAGGTTGGGTAATGCCAGTTTCTCCACATCCGGCCAGCTAAGTCCTCTCTTAAATGACCCTTATTTTCAAACTATCGGGGTGGGGACACGTATTTTCCTGGGCGGAGGATGCGGTTATGTGGCCTGGCATGGCACTCAGCACAATCCCAGTGTGGCTAGGGGAGAGAATGGGGTTCCCCTGGATGGTGCGGGCACTCTGGCTCTTATTGGGGACCTGAAACAGATGAATCCACAATGGCTGCGTGGTGTGAGCTATGTAGGGTATGGGGTGAGCCTGGCGGTTGGGATTGGTATTCCTATTCCTATCCTTAATGAAGAAATCTTGCGCTTTTGTACAGTAACTGATGCAGATATCTATGCGACTATTGTAGATTACAGTACAACTTACCCACAAAGAGATGATGGAGATCTAGGAAGAGTTAGTTACGCTGAACTCAGATCGGGAGAGATCGAGATCCAGGGTAAAAAAGTGCCTACAACATCCCTATCCAGTTATTTAAAGGCGCGACATATTGCCCAGGTTCTCAAAGACTGGATAATAGAGGGGGATTTCCTGCTGACAGAACCGGTGCAGCCCTTACCATCAACAGATGCAGGTATTATGATGAACAATCTTGAGGAGAAAAGGAATAATAGATAGGGAGGGATACTCTGTTGGTTGCTAATAAATTTGTTCTGCGCTTCTCTTCTGCTCTTGTAGAACAACCGATCATCTATAATTTAGTTAAGGACTATGACCTAATAATAAATGTCTTAAAAGCTGATATTAATCCCCATAAAGAGGGCTATGTGGTTTTGGAGTTAAGTGGGGATTCGGAGAATTATAATGGTGGACTGGAATACTTAAAAGGTATTGGAGTGGATGTAACACCTTTGAGCGGCACTATTTTTTGGAATAAAGACCGCTGTCTGCAGTGTGGGGCATGCACATCCTTCTGCCCTTCAGGTGCACTGTATATGACTTCTGATAAAGAAGTGCGTTTTGATGATAATAAGTGTATTGTTTGTGAAAGCTGTTTGGATGTTTGTATGGCTCGTGCTGTTGAGGTGAGTTTTTAGTATATGGAATATCGCAGGCGTACCTACCGTAAACTGGTCAAGGGGAAGGGAAAAATATCCTTCCCTATTTCATTAAAGGATTCGGACCTGCTGATCAGTGTTGATAGGGAGAGTTTCAGTCCTGATCTGAAAAAGAAGGCTATGTCTGTGTTATTGGAGATCAGAAGTGATCTGGAAAACTATATTGCCGGTGATGAAGAATTTCAGTGGACACTGCTCCCTCATCAATTATTGCCGGGTGCCCCTCGCATCGCTAGGTTGATGGCTGCTGCTGCCATGAGGGCAGGTGTAGGTCCTATGGCTGCTGTTGCCGGAGCCTTTGCGGAATTGGTGGGGCGGAAGCTGCACAGTGATGTAAAGGAGATCATTGTAGAAAATGGCGGGGATATCTACTTCAAGACCCGGCATCCTATTATAACTGGCATATTCGCTGGAAAATCACCTCTATCAGACAAAGTGGGCTTGCGTTTTTCATCCAGAATACGTGGCTGTGGGGTTTGTACATCTTCTGCTACAGTAGGCCCATCCTTGAGTTTGGGCTGTACAGATGCGGCGATTGTTGTCAGTCATAGCGCTGCCCTTGCTGATGCGGCTGCTTCAACACTGGGAAATCTAGTTCACCGGGAAGAGGATATTACACCTGCTCTGGAGAAGGTTTTTAAGATGAAAGGTATCCAAGGAGCGGTGGTGATCCTTGGCGATAAACTCGGTGCGATTGGGGATGTAGAGTTAGTGTCTTTGTAAGATCGCCAATAGCAGAGGGTTAATTGCGGTATAATGTATGTTTTGTTAAAATTTAAATGAGGTGTTTCCAAAATGCCAGAGAAGATGGATGCTGCCGGGAAGGCTGAGTCGCTTATTGAGTGGATTCGCGATCGGGTATATGAGGCTGGGGCACAAGGGGTTGTTTATGGATTAAGTGGTGGTTTGGATTCAGCCCTGGTGGGAGCCCTCTGTCAGAGGGCTTTTCCGGAAGATTCACTTGCAGTGATTATGCCTTGTTACAGCATTGAGCAAGATTTGGAAGATGCCAGGCTGGTAGCTGATGTTTTGGGGCTAAAAACCAAGGTTGTTGTCCTTGACCAGGTATATGACATTCTACGGGGGCAGCTGGATCCCGTCAGTTTAGATATTCCCAGTAAAAAAAAGCAACTAATTCTTGCTAATATGAAGCCGCGCTTGCGAATGATAGTTCTGTACTACTATGCCAGTATACATAAGTATCTTGTTGTTGGGGGCAGCAATAAAAGTGAGCTTACAGTGGGATATTTCACGAAACATGGTGATGGGGGCAGTGATCTCATTCCTCTTGGTAATCTTGTTAAATACCAGGTCAGGGAACTGGCTCGCTATCTGGGTGTGCCGGACAAGATCATAACAAAACCTCCCAGCGCCGGTTTATGGAAGAATCAAAATGATGAAGATGATTTTGGGTTTACTTATGCAATGCTTGACCGTTATTTGTTAGGTGGGGAAGTTCCCGAAGATGTTAAGGAAAAAATAGAAGGAATGCGGAAAGGCAGTGGACACAAAAGGCGGACACCGCCTATTCCAGATTTTTAAGTATGAGTGTGAGGAGGTGCCCAAATGGCAGGGCATTCAAAATGGGCAAATATCAAACATCGTAAAGCTAGAGTAGATGAGAAACGGGGCAAGGCTTTTACCAAGTTAGGCAAGGAGATTCTTGTCGCTGCTCGTCATGGGGGTGGCGATCCGGAGGCTAATTTAGAATTAAGAGCGGCGATTGCTCGGGCGCGAGAGGTCAATATGCCGATGGATAATATCAATCGACTTATTGCCAAGGCTACAGGAGAGCTGGATGGTGTAAATTATGAAGAAGTGAATTATGAGGGGTACGCTGCTGGGGGTGTTGCTGTATTATTAAAGACCCTGACAGATAACCGTAACCGTACCGCTCCCGAAATACGCCATCTCTTCTCCCGTTACGAGGGCAACCTTGGAGAGGCGGGCTGTGTTGCCTGGATGTTTGAAATGAAAGGCACTTTGTCTATCTCCAAGGAGGGGCTTACGATTGATCCAGAAGATCTGATGCTTCTCTTGATTGAGGAGGGAGCTGAGGATGTGCGGGATGAAGAAGAAATCATAGAGGTTGTGACAGCCCCCGATGATCTGGAAAAGGTCAAGGAATTGCTTGATGGAAAGAAGATCAATTACTCCGATGCTGATACAACCATGGTACCCGATTCTACGGTGCCTGTGACAGACAAGGAAACCGCAGCAAAGGTCTTAGATCTTCTCAATGAACTTGAAGATCATGATGATGTTCAGCATGTGTATGCAAACTTTGATATCCCTGATGAAATAATTCAGCAGCTGGAATAAGCATTATTTGGAAAATAGCATTCATAAAACCGGGAGCAGTGGTAATATTTATTAGTAAGAACTTATTAAAGGGTGGTTTTGATGGGACGAAAGCATTCTCGACTCCTGGTTTTTGGTCTGCTGATATTTGTTTTTGTCGGTGCCTACTATCTATGGCAGGAACAGGTGGTTGTGCGGCGTCCTCTTCCTGATGGCACAAAGATTCATATTCAAACTGAATACAATCTGTGTGGACATAAAGAGAGCAGGGATGCTTCACCTGTAGAATTAAAAGTACAGACTTTGCTTGATCTACGTCAGTTGTATCCTTCTCAGGAAGGATGGCGTTCACGTTTTGCTGATGCTCAAGTGATGGTCACACGAGAAATGGATGATCTGTGTGAGAACTGCTCTCAGGTTACACATTTAGGTGAAAAGGGCGGTTTTGTAGCAGTGATTAAAGGACCTGTCGGGGTAGACGGTGGGATAGTGCGTGTCACAACGATTAAAACAGATATCCTTCCTGAGGAGCTGCGTACAAAAGTAGAAGAAGGAATGCTGGACCTACCTGGCGAAGAGATTCTGCTGCAGATCATGGATAGCCTGGAGGAGCATCACTAACACAAGGGGACGGTTCTCTTGTGTCAATATGCAAGGGGGTCACTCCAAACAGTCCCCGGGGTATCATAATGCCGCCAATGTTGTTATGACCCGGGTATGTGCCTGGTCTATTACTTTTTAATGCAACAGGAACCGTCCCTAGTGCATAACTTAGCGCATTATTAGGGGGTTGCTATGAAGAAAAATGTTGGTATAACAGTTTTCTTGGTTATTCTGGCTGTAGTGGCTTTTCTCTGTTGGGGATGTGGGGGTAGCGCTCCTGTAGAAGTGGGGGAAGAACCACAGGACAAGCAGGTTGTACAAGAGCAGGAACCGCCTCAGGAATGGACCCTTGTGGCCAATGGTGACCTGATGCTGGGAAGACGGGTAGCTATTGCTATGGAGGAAAATGGGGTACTTTATCCTTTTGAGCAGATGGCGCCCTTATTACAGGACGCTGATCTCACTTTTGGCAATTTGGAGACAGCACTTTCCCAAAGGGGAACACCTATACCAGGAAAGGGTATCTGGTTTCGCTGCGATCCTGCAGCTGCTCAGGCCCTAAAAGAAGCGGGTTATGATGTGCTGAGTGTTGCAAATAACCACATTCTCGATTATGATACACCTGGCCTGACAGACACACTTAATGTTTTGCGGGAACAGGGGATTGAACCGGTAGGTGCGGGAGAGGATTTAGAGGAGGCTATTCAGCCTGTAATCAAAGAGGTTAAACAGCAAAAAATCGCCTTTATCGCTGCGACAGAGATGGCAGATATTTTCTGGGACTACCAATATCCACGCACTTTTGAGGCAAAACCTGATCAACCAGGTGTACAGAAGTATGATGCTGATCAATTGGTGAAAACCGTTTCCTCTCTACGGGATCAGGTAGATGTTATTGTAGTTTCTCTGCACTGGGGTACTGAATACTCAGATTATCCCGAGGCATATCAAAAAGAAACAGCTCATAGGTTGGTGGATGCTGGAGCAAACTTGATTATCGGGCACCATCCTCACTGTCTACAGGGTGTGGAAGTATATAATGGGGCATTTATTGCTTACAGTTTGGGAAATTTCGTTTTTGATAAGCAGCGTAGGTCAAAGTGCCAGGAGACTGTGGTTGTTAAGACATTTTTCCGAGAAGACGAATTGCAGAAAGTTGAGCTTCATCCAGTTATGATTAATGCTGAACAGCCTCGACCAGCAGAAAAATATGATGCCGAACGGATATTACAAAAGATGATGAATCTAAGTGCGGAGCTAGATACAGTCCTTGATATAAATGAAAATCAAGGGAAGATTATTGTAAACAAGGGAGATTAGGGGGGGCTTAATGAAAAAGCTTGTTATATTAGATGGTAACAGCCTGGCACACAGGGCTTTCCATGCCCTGCCACTATTGAGTACAACAACAGGGCATTTTACTAATGCTGTTTATGGCTTCACGACAATGCTGCAGAAAATTATCCGCCAAGAGCAGCCTGATTATCTAGCTGTTGCCTTTGATGCTGACCGTATGACATTCAGACATGAGGAATATGACCAATATAAAGCACAGCGCAAGCCGACACCAGATGAACTGCGGCCGCAGTTTGCTCTGATAAAAAAGCTGCTGACCGCTCAGCGTATATCGTTTATAGAGCTTGTTGGATACGAGGGTGATGATGTAATAGGTGAGGTGGTAAGGGCTGCGGAGAAAAAGGGAATTGAGGCTTTGATCGTATCTGGTGATCGTGATCTGCTTCAGCTGGTAACAGAACAGACCAAGGCTTTGATTACCCGCAAGGGGATCAGCAATTTGGAATGTTTCACACCTGAAAAGGTTCAAGAGAAGTATGGGATAAAACCAGTTCAAATTCCGGATTACAAGGGCCTTAAAGGTGACCAGAGTGACAATATCCCAGGGGTACCTGGAATAGGCGCTAAGACTGCAGTCAAATTACTGAATCAGTTTCCTAGTATTGAGGAGTGTCTTGCCAACCTGGATAAACTGCCTTCCAGAAATGCTGGTCTACTCAGCAAATATAAGGACCAAGCATTGATGAGCAAGAGATTGGCAACACTTGCGGAAAACGTTCCTATCAAGGTTGATTTTACTGAATTGAAAAGAGAAGAGCCTGACTATGAGGCACTGATCGATATCTATCAACAGTTAGAGTTCAAATCCTTATTGAAAAATGTTCAGTGTAAGATGCCATCACATCTGACAGCTCCGGAGGACTTTAAAAATTACAGCCTTATAAAAACCATCCCTGAACTGACTGAGATAGTAGAAAAAATTAAAGCCGCAGGGGAGTTTGCATTCTATTTTGAACAGCAGGGGATATCTCCCCATCAAGCACCTTTATCTGTTCTTGGAGTTGCCTTGGGGGATAGCTGTGCTGCTATTTCTTTTCCACAGGATGCTAAGGAACAGGGAAAGTTTCTGATCATGCTTGATGAGATCATGGCTGATCCAGATTGTGTTAAATTGTGCCATGATGCCAAAGCCGAACTGATCATTTGTAAGCGTCACGGCCTTGAGATCAAGGGAATCAAAGGGGATACCATGCTCGCTGCCCATTTATTGAACTCATCACTTTCTAACCCTAAACTGGAGGAGCTTTCTTTAAAACACCTTAATCAGGTTGTAAACTTTGATGAGGATGAGAGTAGGGCGGCACAGTGTGCATTGATAATCAAGCAGCTGTGGCCGAATCTGATAGAAGCATTGAAAGGTGATGACCTGGAGGATCTTTTCTATAAACTTGAACTTCCTCTGTCCGCTGTTTTGGCAGAGATGGAGATTCAGGGAATAAAGCTTGATTTAGTGCGGTTAGAAGAAATGTCCGAAGAACTCAACAAACAACTTTTAACACTGACCGAGGATATTTATTTCCTGGCTGGGGAAGGATTTAATATTAATTCACCCAAACAGTTGGCACACATTCTTTTTGAAAAGTTAAAACTCCCTGTGATCAAAAAAACAAAGACAGGTTACAGCACAAATGCTGAGGTGCTAGAAAAACTTGCCCCACTTCATGCACTGCCGGCTAAGCTGTTGGAGTATCGTCAGCTTGCTAAACTAAAATCTACCTATGTTGATGGACTGCAGAGTCTGGTCGATACCAAGACTGAAAAAGTTCATACAACATTTAATCAGACGATCACCGCCACCGGTAGGTTGAGCAGTACCGAGCCAAATCTACAAAATATACCGATTAGAGACGAACTGGGAAGGAAAATCAGGCAGGCTTTCATTCCGTCAGAAGCAGGTTGGATTTTGTTAGCTGCAGATTACTCTCAGATCGAATTAAGGGTCATGGCCCACATGTCTCAGGATTCACAACTGCTGGCTGATTTTCGGCATGGAGAGGATATACATACCAGAACTGCGGCAAGTATATTTGGGGTTGCGCAGGAAGATGTTACAGCTGATCTGCGCCGCAAGGCAAAAGGGGTTAACTTTGGCATTATTTACGGAATAACAGATTATGGCCTGGCTAGGGATGTCCATGTCAGCAGAGAAGAGGCCGGTCGTTACATAGAAAAATATTTTTTATACTATCCTGGAGTGAAGCGTTTCATTGATAAAACAATTACTGATGCAAGAGAAAAGGGCTATGTACAGACCCTTTTCCAAAGACGCAGGTATCTTCCTGATTTGTTGAGCAGCAACAGGAATGTGCGTGCCTTTGGGGAAAGGACCGCTATGAACACACCGATCCAGGGAAGTGCAGCGGATATTATCAAACTGGCTATGCTTCGCATTCACCGGGAACTTCAAGAAAGAGGATTAATGGCGCGCCTGCTCTTGCAGGTGCATGATGAACTGATCTTTGAACTTCCTGAAGAGGAGTTAGAGATCCTTATACCCTTGGTGCGCTCTGGGATGGAAAAAGTGGTTGAGCTTGATGTTCCATTGAAAGTAGGTATTGAAGCAGGATACAACTGGAATGATATGCAGGATGTGGATTAATAAGTGCCCGAACTCCCGGAAGTAGAAACCATCCGTCGCTCTCTGGAACCAAAGATCATTGGTCTTAGGATTCAGGAGGTAGCGGTATTTAATGAAAAAACAATAAAAAGCCCGTCTCCACATCTCTTTGCTGCTTCTCTTCAGGGGGAAGAGATCACTGGATTGGACCGCTGGGGGAAGTATCTGATTATTGAGATCGGTTCTTCGCTGGTTTTGGTGGTTCATCTGCGGATGACTGGACGCCTGATCTTAGCCGATCCAGGTGTTTCGGTGAGCAAATATACGCGTGTTGTCTTTTATTTTGATCAAGAGAAAGAACTTCACTTTCATGATGTTCGTAAATTTGGAACAATGCACCTGGTAAAACGCCAACATTTGGATGATTTCCCGCCTTTCAGAGTTTTAGGGTGTGATGCCTTGGATCCTCGGCTAACCTTGAGTGTTTTTATGGATCGAATAGAAGGAAGAAGTGGCCAGTTGAAGGGGTTGCTGCTCAACCAGTCCTTTGTTGCCGGAATCGGGAATATCTATGCTAATGAAATCCTATGGAAGGCAGGGATTCGACCACAGCGCCGAGCCGATTCTTTGAGTATCCGGGAACAAGAGCAGCTTTACCAAGGGATGCGGGATGTTATTCAATTAGCCATAAAACACCATGGCACAAGCCTACGGGATTATGTTGATGGTGACGGAAATCGCGGCCAATTCCAGAATATGCTGTCAGTACATGGCAGAGAGGGAGAACCCTGTCCATCCTGTGGGAATAGTATTATTAGAATAAAACAGGGGGGACGCAGCACCTATTTCTGTCCGTCCTGTCAGGATTAGACACCACATTTGCCTCTACTTAATAAATTGTAGGTAGGGGTGAGGTGGAATTGGATATTTGGACATTATTTTTTTTTGCTATTGCTTTGAGTTTAGATGCATTTAGTGCTGGTTTTACTTATGGACTGCGTAAAATAAAAATCCCACTGTTGTCATACTGTGCGTTGATCTGCATCTCTATGCTGATTGTAGGGATCTCTGTTTTCTGTGGCAGTGCTGTCAGTCAATTCATTCCTGATGTGTGGAGTGAAAGACTGGGGGGAATAATTCTTTTAGGAATAGGATTGTTGTGGCTATTCCGTTTTCGCAAAAAAGACAAAGATAGTATTCAGCAAGAGAAAAGGGTTAAAAAAGTATGGGAATTAAAGTTTGCTTCATTAGCTGTGATCATAAAGATCTTTGAGGAGCCAGTTTATGCAGATGTCGATGCTTCTGGTGTAATCAGTATCCAGGAATCACTTCTTCTTGCTGTTGCCCTCTCTGTGGATGCACTGGGGGCAGTTTTTGGGGCAGCACTGGCCGGTTCTGATGGTATTTTGACTGTGTTGTTGATCCCACTTTTCCAGCAGTGCTTTCTTTCATTGGGGGTTTATCTGGGCTGCTCTTCCCCATTGGCCTGGCTGCGTTCACAGGGGCCTCTACTGGCTGGTATCCTTTTGTGTACGCTGGGAGCGCTCAAAATTTTTTGACGATTGTGAGGGTATAAGATTGTGGGATACATCATTGGTCTAACCGGTGGGATTGCCAGCGGAAAGAGCTTTGTGAGTGAGATGCTTAAAGAGCTTGGTGCTCAAATTATTGACGCGGATCTTATTTCTCGGCAGGTGGTAGAACCGGGTAAACCGGCATGGAAGAAGATCGTGAAGGAATTTGGTAAGGGAATTATAAATGAGGATCAAACCATTAAGAGAAAGAAACTAGGCAGCATCGTGTTTGCTGATCCTGATAAACTGGATAAATTAAATAAGATCACACATCCTTATATTACGATGGAGATCGAAAAGCTATTAAAGGAGTATCGAGAGTCCGGCAAAGAGGGAATTATGGTTCTTGATGCTCCTATTCTCCTGGAATTGGGGATGGAAAGATTGGTGGACCAGGTCTGGGTAGTAGCGGTTGATTCTGAAACCCAGCTTGAGAGGCTGATGAAAAGGGACAAACTGTCAGCAGAAGAGGCAAAACGCCGCATTCGAGTTCAAATGCCTCTAAAAGAAAAGATAAAAAGGGCTGATCAGGTAATTGATAACCGCTTTACCCCAAATGAAACGAAAAAACAGCTAGAGATGATCTGGCAGGAAACATGCTTTGGGCGATAATGATATTTTGTTGATAGGAGTGAAAGATGGTTGTGAGTTCCAGGCGACTGCGCCTGTTCGTGATTATACTGTTAATCTTGTTCGGTATTGTTTATTTGCTGCAGGCTAAATGGTTTTGGAAGGTTTACTACAGCTGGCCGTACAAACAAGAAATGGTTGAGGTAGGTGTCAATCACGGTGTAGACCCATTTCTATTGGTGGCTGTTGCTAAGGTTGAGAGCGGACTTAATCCTGATGCTCGCTCAGATGTGGGGGCAGTTGGTCTGATGCAGGTTATGCCCAGCACAGCTGATTGGGCAGCCGAACAGATGGGATTTGATGGCTTTCATGTGGATATGCTTTACCAGCCTGAAGTCAATTTATTAATTGGCAGCTGGTATCTCTCCAATCTCCTCCAGGAATTCGATGGGAATATAGTAGCAGTTCTTGCTGCTTACAATGCTGGCAGGGGAAATGTTGGTGATTGGTTGGAATCGGAGCAGTGGAAAGGTACCATAAGCGATCTAAAAAACATTCCCTTTCCAGAAACTAGGGAATATATTAGATCGGTTCTTAGGAATTATGAAATATATCAATATTTGTATGAATAATAGAGGAAATCAAGGCAATTTTGCAGAAAATCACTATAGCTTATATTTGGAAAGGGGTCTGTATATTGGGAGAATCTCTGCTTCAAACAATGGCTGAGGTTAAGAAGATTAAAATAAATCCTGGTCGCAAATTATTTTCCGCAACTCCGGAAGAAATTTTGCGCGGAGAGACATCTGACATCTACTTTGTCAGAACCCATGAAATATTAAGCCATCTGGATCTAGCGGAAACACCGGTGACTGCAGAGGTGTTCTGCCGCAGAGATGGGATTTTTGCAGGTTGTGAAGAAGTTATGCAACTTCTCCATAATCAGGATGTGGAGGTCTGGACACTTCCTGAAGGAGCACCTATGCAGTCTAAAGAGGTAGTGCTGCGGCTTAAGGGGCCATATAAAGAATTTGGTGTTTATGAAACAGCTCTTCTAGGTATTATGGCCAGTTCTTCAGGTTGGGCTACTGCTGCCAGGGAAGTCAAGGAGGCTGCTCAGGGCAAACCGGTTATATGCTTCGGGGCACGACACATTCACCCTGCAGTGGCTCCAGTGATGGAAAGGGCAGCGATCATCGGCGGTTGTGACGGTGCCAGCTGTATATTAGCGGCGAAACTTGCGGGGCGTGAACCGCAGGGAACAATCCCCCACGCCATGATTCTGATCATCGGTGATACTGTAAAGGCTGCCCAGGCTTATAATGAATTGATGCCTGCAGATGCCTCCCGTACAGTACTGGTAGATACTTTTAAGGATGAGGCAGAGGAAACGCTCCGAGTTGCTGAAGCACTGGGCGATGACCTGGATGGGGTTCGTCTGGATACCCCTGGGGAACGAGGGGGTGTTACCCTCGATATGGTTAAGGAGATCAGGGCACGCCTTGACCTAAAGGGTTTTTCTCATGTAAATATCTTTGTCTCCGGTGGTCTCACTCCAGAGCGTATCAGGGATTTGAGTGAGGCCGGAGCCGATGCTTTCGGAGTAGGCAGCTACATCTCCGCTTCCCGCCCCATAGATATGACACTTGATCTGAAAGAGATCAATGGTAAACCCTTTACTAAGAGGGGACGGATTCCCGGCGAGACTCCTAATGAGCGCCTGGTTAGACAGAAATAAGTCATAAGTAAAATGCCCCTTCATAGATATGCCAAATATGGTCACGGTTTTGCTAGAGTAACTGTATTGCACTGGAAAACTGGCTCATGACGGGTAAGAATAGTATCTTTACACTATTGGAATGAAGCATTAAAATTAAATAGAAAGGATGGTGTTTGTTAATGCCAACATATGATTTTGAATGTAAAAAATGCGGTAATCGCTTTTCACTATTTACTACAGTATCAGGGAGGTTAAAGGCTGTTTGCCCCTCCTGTCAAAGCGGAAACCTCCAACAACTTTTCACCGGTGTTGCCTTTGTGAAAGGAAGTTCCGGTGACAGTGCTGGGAGTTCTGCTTCGGGAGGATGCTCAAAGGGCAGCTGTAGTGGATGTTCGGGCTGCTAAATAATTGGCCTAAAGCCAAGGTTGACAAAAACGTAGATGTTGCGTATAATTCTATATTGTTGATGACTTAATCTGAGTGGATGAATCAGCAGAAACTCACATCTGCAAGTAATTGTTTCAATAACAAATTTCATAAAAAGCGGAAGTGGTGGAATTGGCAGACACGCTAGTTTGAGGGACTAGTACCTGAAAGGGTATGCGGGTTCAAATCCCGCCTTCCGCACCATGAGATGCAGCAGGGAGAAACACTTCCTGCTGCATTTTATTACTATATAGACCAGCTAGCTTCCCAATTTCTTTCCTAAATCGTAAACTTTCTGAAGGCTTGCCGGTGTTTTTTGGATATCCCCTATATGGTCGATGCCGGGATAACAACAGGTTGACACTAATTCGATCTCCATCATCAGAAAAAAGTAGCGTGCCACCTGAAGTGCTCCGTCAAAAACGTTAGGCAGTTTAGTCCCGGCACAGCTGATGAAAATTCCCTTGCGCTGGGAGTTATCAAACAATTTCTTACCAAGAATATATTTGTAAGCCCAAAACTGTTGAGAACGGTCAATAAAACTTTTAGCCTGTGCACAGATTCCCATAGAGAAAATGGGGGCTGCCAAAATAAATCTGTCGCAAGCCAAGATTTTATTAAACAACTGTTCGGAATCATCCTTGATGACACATTTTCCTGTGGCTGCACAGGCGTTACAGGCACGGCACGGAGAATAGCTGTAGTCAGATAGATACAGCAATTCAGTCTTTCCTCCGGAATCCCTGCAACCTTCCAGAGCCTTGTTGGCAAGAACAGCGGTATTTCCATTCTTACGAGGACTACAGGCCAAAGCCAAGCAGTTTAAATCCATAAAGCTTAACCCATCCTTTCTGATTAGGAAGTCTTCTCTAGATCAAATTCCTATATTCTCTTCTTCCATCAACGATTGTATATTTAATAACTGTCATATGCTCTTCATTTATCTTATAAAAGACAAGATGTTTCTCAACGATTATTATCCTGTACCCTTGTTTTTTATAATAGAATATCTTGGATAAATAAGCACAAAGTTTCCAAATCTCGGTTGATTAGATTGGGAAGATCGGCCCCATATGTTTTATTTGGACCACAAGGATTTCAATGAAATTGACAACCCTGCAAAATCCGGATGTTCCACAATATCTTCATCCATACCAGATGCAAGCAGGGCGTAGACACCCTCACGCCAGGCAAAACATTCCAGGGTTTTTTCCTGGGGATCAACCAGCCAATAATGTTGTATCTGAGCCCTCTGGTAAATTTGCATTTTTTGCAGCCGGTCTTTGCGCCTATTGGAAGGAGATATAACCTCAACAACCAGTGCAGGCTGTCCATCAATCCTAGCTTTTTTCACAATCATTGTCTGTTCCCCTGATACTAATATTAACTAAGATCAACACCGCTGCATTACCAGTTCAATATTTTTATCAAGTTCAGTCTAGATCAATAGCTTTATTACTTTTCGGGCGGGAAGCAGAGTAGCCCGGTTTCGAATTTAGATTGAATCTGACTCTGGTTATTAATTTTAAAATGTTTCATTCTCGTCTTTTCCTTTCAATTTACTGGGTAGAAGAAAAGATAGTGCTATACAGGCTACAGTAATGCAAATAAAAGCCAGGAATACTATATGAAGTGACGAACTTATTGAGAGCTGTATGTCATGCATAGATACAGTGGGCATGTTGGTTGTTGAATACAGATCATTAGGGTCTATTCCCTCGATTCCCAAATTATTAAAGTATTCAACTATACTTCGGTTAACGATGCTTCCAAAAATGGCTACACCTATAGTATGACCTATAGTGCGTACAAGGGAATTGAGAGCTGTGGCAGCGCCTCTTTTATTGTAGTTAACAGATGCTTGTATTACTATAGTCAATGTTGGAAAACTTCCTCCGAAGCCGAATCCCATAATAAAAGTGCAGATGATTACCATGATTAAAGAAGATTCAATGCCCAACTGGAGTAAAAGCAAACAACTCAAAAATATAACAAATATAGATGAGGCAATTACTATTCTTTCACCATATTTTGGGAGCATTTTTGCTATAATGACAGAGGCAATGAGCCAGGAAACAGACATAGGGGCCATAGACAGCCCTGAAATTGTGGCTTTATAACCTAATACATTTTGTATATAGAGCGGTATATAGACATCCGCTCCTATTAGGACAGCAGCGGTTAAAAAGCTGATTGTATTAACGACTGTGCTGCTTTTTGTGAGAATATCAAAAGGAACGATGGGTTCTGATGCTTTTTTTTCAATAAAATAAAATATTATTAAAGTTACAAGGGTAAGAGCTATTGAGATAGCTGTCTTTTTCCCTCCTGCCGGGACGCCAACTAAAAGAATTATGATGGCAGCAGAAAGCATTATTATTCCTGCATAATCTATTTTTTGTTTCTTCCTTTCTATATTCTCATGAAAGTATTTTTGTAATAAGAATATAGATAGAATGCCAAAAGGCACATTAATAAAGAAAATCCAATGCCAGGAAAAGTAGTCTATAAAAAAACCGCCTAAAAATGGTCCGATGATGCTAGCTATGCCCCAAGTAGCATTTAGCCAACCTTGAACCTTAGCCCTTTCCGCAAGGGTGAAGATATCACCTACTATGGTATAGGTTATGGTAAAAATAGAGCCTGCCCCCAGGCCCTGTAGTGCGCGGAAAGCCACAAGCTGATACATATTCTGCGATAGGCCGCAGAGGCAGCTGCCTACCAAGAAAATGACTATTCCGATACAAAGGGTTTTTTTCCTACCATAAAGGTCAGCTAATTTCCCATAGACCGGTGTTGAGATGGCCGATGTTAAAAAATAAGTTGAAAAAATCCAACTGATCAATCCAAATCCGCTGAGGTCTCTCACTATTGTTGGTACGGCTGTAGTCACAACAGTACCTTCAATAGCTCCAAGAAACATAGCTACCACTAATGCAGCGGTTATGTTTCTTTTTGTTTTGTCCATATCTGATGTCACTTTCTTTTTTTCATAGTTCGATATAGCTTGTGAAAGCTCTGATTGTATTATAGCCTTTCTTGACGGTGCATGTAGTTTATTCTGGTTAAAAGATGTTGTTAGGTTGGTCAGTGGCTACTTTGAACCAATAGTTTGGAAGGATAAAATGATAAAGCTGTAGAAAAAACATAATGAATTATAATAAGGTTGTGTCAGCACATAATGTTGGTTTAGGAGGTTAATAGGATGCATAAAAAAATTGGTTTACTCCTGCTCATCTGTGGTCTATTGCTTATCCTTAAACCTTTAGCAGAGCACGGATATACCTACTACCAGCAGTTACAGCTCAAGAATGAACTGAAACAAACTGAGGATATTAAAGATAGCATGGCAGATAATCATCAAATAAAGCCGCCATTTTTACTGGAAATACCATCTATCTCTGTTGAGGCAGTCGTTGTTGAGGGGGTAGAAGATAAGGATTTGCGCCGGGGGCCGGGGTGGGACCCCAGGGGGGTTTATCCTGGTATGGAGGGTAAGCTCATTATTGCAGCTCATAACAATGTTTATGGATCTTATTTTAAGGATCTGCATAAATTAAAAGCTGGTGATATGGTATATATTGCTTCTACAAAAGAATCTAATCATAAACTCGCTTATCGTGTAAAAAAACAGAACACAATAGATGTAAGTGATAGTGCAGCGATCTTTAGCCCTACAAAAGACCACATACTTACCCTTATCACATGTACTTCACCCTCTGATTCAAAAAAAAGGGTTGTTGTGACTGCTCAACAGATTAATTCCTGATAAAGTTATCCATTAGAATCCTTGAAAATTTACTTTAATGTACAGTTTGGAGCTCACGGGGTTCACCTTCACCAGCTGGAGGGTTTTTACCATCATGGCGATAGATGGCGATAGCTGTATCAGGGCAAACTGTCTGGCAGCTGCCACAGACTATGCAGCCTTCCATGCGCGGTTCAACTGTTGCTGTGCCATTAAAGTTCAGCTGTCTGGACCATTCAATTACATTAGTTGGGCATTTTTTGATGCATAAACCACATCCTTTACATAAGTCAGCAAAAACAGCGAAAACACCCCGGTCATTTTCATAAACATAGGGTTTCCAATTGATCTCCATCTGTGACCTCCTAAAGAATTAGGGTGGAGCAGGGAGTAACCTGATCCACCTCTATAAGTGTTGCTTACTTTATAAGATTTGCACAGGAGTCAAAAATTACACATATATGTTTCTGGAAAAAGAAGTTTGTTCTAGCATGCTTATTCAATATTTAAGTTGAAGTGCGTATACTTGGATGTTTGAGAGAAAACCCATTCGGCAATGAGCTTTGATTTTTCATAGATCTCATCAACAAAGGCGGGGCTGTAAACACTTTTGACGAGTGTACAGTGTGGGTTTAGAAAAACAAGGGCTGAGTGTATTTCTGTAGGAATTTCGTCAAATGCTTTATTAGCAAGCACCAACAGATTGCTTTCACTAGAAGAGACAAAACCAGAGCAGTTTGCCTTGAAAAGCATTTCCACGAAACGACGGAAGTGGATGGTAGCCTTATCATAGCTTCCTGTACGATAATAAGCTGCTGCTTTTTTCCAATAATCCTTTGCCTTTTCTAGAGGATATAAATCATCATCACTATGTGGCTCATCCTTCTTTTTTTTGAATGGCCAGGAAATTTTAGGTTTCTTAAAAAGATCTATGAACCCTAAGTTTTTTTGCTTATCCCCATAGCCTATTCCCCCTTTCTAATCCTTATATTACATTACCTGGCTATTGGGGGGCAATCACCAGTTCATACACTATAGGTGGATCTAGTGTGTTTTTTTGCTATTAGCTGTGGTATACTTGAAAAATGGGCAATCTATTCAAGCAGGAGGGATAATCAACGTGGATAAAGATGTCAGAGTACGCTTTGCACCTAGTCCTACAGGAAATTTACATATCGGTGGTGCTCGAACGGCATTATTTAACTGGCTTTTTGCACGTCATAATGGTGGAAGCTTAATTCTGAGGATAGATGATACAGATCAGGAACGTTCCACAGAGGAATCGACTAGAGGCATTTTATCTGCAATGAGGTGGCTGGGGCTCGATTGGGATGAAGGCCCTGATGTAGGTGGTTCTTGTGGACCTTACTACCAATCTCAACGCTCAGAGTTCTATACTGAAGCGGTCGGGGAATTGATAGAGCAGGGCAAGGCCTATAAGTGTTACTGTACTCCTGAGGAATTGGCCGCAAGGCGCAAACAGGCTAGGGCAGAAGGTAAAGCACCTCGTTATGATGGCAGGTGCAAAAAACTGACTGCACAGGAGAGGGCGCATAAAGAGAGTGAAAGGTATCGCTCGGTGATCAGATTGAGTGTGCCTGATACTGGGGAAACGGTAGTGCGAGATTTCTTTAGGGGTGATGTGGCTTTTGACAATGATGTTTTGGACGATTTCATCATTATGAAATCAAATGGAACACCTACCTATAACTTTGCATGTGTTGTAGATGATGCCAAAATGCATATCACACATATCTTAAGAGCTGAGGAGCATCTCTCCAATACACCAAGGCAGATTCTAATTTACGAGGCTTTAGGCTATCCGCTGCCAGTTTTTGCTCATGTTTCTATGATTTTGGCACCTGATCGCAGCAAGCTCAGCAAACGCCATGGGGCCACATCTGTAGAGGAGTTTCAGGATTTAGGCTATTTACCGGAAGCTTTAATCAATTATTTGGCACTACTTGGATGGTCACCTGAGGGTGAAGAGGAAGTTCTTTCAATTTCAGAGTTGGTGCGTCAGTTCAGCCTGGATAGAGTAGGGAAGACAGCTGCTATATATGATGTTAAGAAACTTACCTGGATGAATGGACACTATTTAAATGAAAAGGACCTGGATGATGTCATTGATTTAGTTATCCCGTATTTCCGGGAAAAAAATCTTATTCCACAACAATTGAACGCAGAAGAAATAGCTTATTTAAGGCGGGTAGTCGGTGCTGTACGCACTCGAGTAAAAACGCTGGCTGAAGTCGCTGATGCTTCAGAATATTTTTATAAAGATGATTTTTCTTATGAGGAGAAGGGTGTGCGTAAGCATTTCCGCAAAGAAAATGCAGCAGAGTATTTGAAAAAGGCCAGTGAAAAGCTTGCTGACCTTCAAGAGTTCGATCTAGAGACAACGGAAAAGGCTTATCGAGACTTGAGCGAGGAATTAGGAGTGAAAACAGGGAATATTATTCATCCCACCAGAATGGCACTATCTGGCAGGACTATGGGACCTGGTTTATTTGACATCATGGTGATTTTAGGGAAGGAAAAAACTTTAGAAAGACTAGATAGGGCGATAGATTTTATCAGTTCCCTTGACGAAATGTGATGATTTGCGTATACTTATAAAGTAATAAAGATAAATGCGGGATGGTGTAGCGGTAGCACAGGTGACTCTGGATCATCTAGCCCAGGTTCGATCCCTGGTCCCGCAGCCATTTATGGCCCTATCGTCTAGCGGTCGAGGACACCACCCTCTCAAGGTGGAGACACGGGTTCGAGTCCCGTTAGGGCTACCCTCAGTATCAGAACCACCCCCCGGTGATCCGGGGGGTACAATTTTTAATTTTACCTCTATTCCGTCTTCATAAACAGTAACACGCTCAGTAAAAAGACGAATTAGATCTTTCAATCTTTTTGGGTCCGACCTGTCTTGCATCTCCTTTTCCGCTTTTTCCAGAAGCGTTTCAACCTCTTTCATGGAAACCGGCTTTTTCTCTTTTGCTTCAAGATTGAGTAGTTTTAGCCGAAGATCCTCTTTGTGTTCCTCATACATGTCCAATCGATCCAACAGGGCAGCGCTTGATCTGCCTCCTTCTACAGCCTCTACTATATTGGTGATTTTTCGATCTAGTCCCGCAATCTCCCTTCGGATGTTCGTCTCCTGCTCCTTGATTTTTTTTGGTCTCTCAGCTAGGTATTTTTTGAACTGCTTCTTTAGCCGGGCTTTCCCCTCTTTAGAGAACAACTCCTTCTGGATATCCTCTATTGCTATCTGCTCTGCCATATCAGCGCTGATGCTTTTCATGTCGCATTCTTTTGATCTTTGCTTGACATTGCATTCATAATACGAGCGCCTTTTCTTATCTCTTCCTCTTCCGCTATTGCCTACCACTGCAGCACCGCATTTGCCGCAGTAGATAATGCCTGTTAAAAGAAACACTCTTTTTGATTTATTCTGCGCCCTTTCCCCAGGCGACTGCTTCCGTTTGTCCATCTTGGCCTGCACCCTTTCCCATAGCTCTCGTGACACGATTGCGGGAAAAGCATCCAGTACACGTATCACGTCCGGCCTGGTCCGTTTATGCTCTTTTTTTGTGCCTTTGCGGTACACGAATGTTCCGGTATATTTCTCATTTCTGAGGATATCGTGTATAGAGTTCTTCGACAGTGGCCTGCCACGCAGCCGGATCATATCTTCATTGACTGCAGCCTGGATGTCCCCATAGGTGCCACCAGCATCGTATATCTCGAATATCTTTTTCACTACAGGGGCTTGGTCTGGATGGATGTCATATGTCTTGTATTCCACACCGCTTTGGTCGGTATTTGTAACAAGTTTTAGGCCGAAGGGCGGGATCCCTCCTGTATGCCAGCCGCGGAGGGCGTTCTCTGTGAGACCCTTCATGGTTTCCCTAGCCAGGTTGGCTGCATAATACTGAGCAAGGTTCTCCAAAATGCCTTCCAGCATGAGACCTTCCGGAGTATCATCTATCTTTTGAGAGGCATACTCAATCCTGACCCCGCACTTTTTCCGCAACTCACGCTTGTAAAGGACTGAATCATATTTGTCCCGGGAGAACCGATCGACCGCATCAATAACGACAACATCAAATACCCCGTCTTTTGCATCTGCCAGCATCCGCTGAAATTGAACGCGGTCATCTGTTCTGCCCGATACAGCTTCGTCAGCGTAGATTTGAATCAGTGCATACCCTTTTTCTTTGATGTAGTTTTTGCACAGCCTTACCTGGGCGTCTATAGACTCATCCCGCTGGTTGTCTGAAGAATATCTTGCGTAGATTACTGCGCGGAGCATAAGAGAACACCATCCTCGCTTTCTGATGTAGGCAGGATCTCTATAAGGAGTTATGCTGGGCCCTGGCAATAGCGTTTCTCCACCGGAAACCCTTCTTGGCACGCATAAGGCCGATCTTTCTTCGCATAAACCATTCTGCCACGCAAAAATAGTCGCACCATTCCCAGATTTCGTGCGGTCCGGACTCGAAGTATTCCCAGAACACGCTATCTGGTATTAGCAAGTTTGTAGCAAATACTATCGCCTGATTCTCTTCCTTGGCTACTTGTACAGCAAGGTTGTCGCATTGCCACTGGTTCATATTGTGATAGTCAGAGCGATGATACATGATGTGGTTTGATAATGGTGGGTATAAGCAGTGTCCAATTTCTTCAGCTAATACACAAAGTCCGTGAGTTGTATATTTAATGGTTTTTTCTATTACTATTAGTTTTTTGTATGGAGCTGCGTATCCGTCAAGTAATGGTTTTTTGGAATGTATGTCACGATAGACAACCTCAATGCCTAATGAGCCTGCAATGTAAACTAGATCATCGTAGCATATCAATCGTCATCATCTTCTTTATCAAATATTCCAGTACCGGGTATTGATGGGCCGTGTGCGGCGATACCTCCTTTCTCCATGTGTGGTGGCGGGCCAAACTTGGCAACTGCTTTATCTATGAGCTTGCGTCTAGTTTCTGAATCAAGGTCAAACTCCCAGATGAGCTCTGAGATTTTATATAATGCTTCGGCCAA
>JBMNGF010000021.1:0-354273 GCA_050949745.1 Syntrophaceticus sp.
ACTCAAAATCCGCCGTGGTTCACCCCACATGTGGGTTCGACTCCCACCTTCGGCACCAACACTATACAACACAAAGATAGAACTGTTCAAAAAACAGCCCCCCGATTGAGTAATGGAGGAGCTGTTTTTTTATATATTGATATTGATTTGTTTCTTTCCTTCAAAAGTTTTTCCTTCTATTTTCTGCCTTCTTTTATTGCATTTACAGATTGTTGCTCATTCTGTTCATTCTATAATAATAAATCACTGTAGCGGGCGTAGTTTTAACGGGAAAGAGGAGAGGCAGGGGGCTAAGTAGAATTCGGGTGGTAACCGATTAGAACCTGATACCTTTGCTCCTTTTATTTGGCTGCAAAAATCAGGATAATTGTATAGCATTAGTATGAGGAGGGGGAACTGATGTTCCAGGATATTGAGCCTAGAGTATTCCATAATGAATTTCAAAATAAACAGGCGGAGCCGGAGGACTTGTTTCTGGCTTATCAGGGAGATGCCGTGCTGGTGCGGGAGGATAAGGATAAGCTTTGGTATCCGTCCTTTGCCGATTATTCCGTCAGTCACCCGCATCTGCTGCAGGAGGCCCATTTTTTATTTACCATTGACGAGATAAATTATTATTTGGTTGAAGAAGATGGGCTAGATGAGGTGCCAGGCTGGATCTATGTGAGCAATACTCGGTTTCGGAAAAAAAACTGGCGCTCCTTCGCAGGTGTAGTCGGCTGGCAGCTGTATCGGTGGTATGCTGATCACAAATATTGCAGTCGGTGTTGTAAGCCCTTGCAGCACTCGAAAAAGGAGCGCATGCTTTATTGCGCAAACTGTGGTATGACAGTCTATCCCACCATTACACCCTGTGTCATTGTTGGAGTGCATGATGGGGACAGACTACTGATGACCAAATATGCTAATACTGACTACCGTAAATATGCTCTTGTAGCCGGCTTTAACGAAATCGGGGAAAGCCTTGAACAGACAGTGCGCCGGGAGGTTATGGAGGAAGTTGGGCTGCAGGTGAAGAATATTCGTTATTATAAAAGCCAGCCCTGGCCATTTACCGATACCCTACTGGCAGGTTTTTTCGCCGAGTTGGATGGAAACGGCAGGATCCATCTCAATGATGATGAGCTGTCAGTCGGAGTCTGGATGCCTCGGGAGGAGATTCCAGATCCGGATGATAACATTTCTTTGACCGGTGAAATGATTCAAGCTTTTAGGATGGCGAAATAAAAAAAAGCCGTCGGGTACCTGGTACCTATTGCAAGATAATGGCAAATTAGTGCTAGTCAACAGGCCTGTTTTGTGCGTCCGGTCCGCAGACATGAAGGCTTCCCGAGCTTGCTACAGGAGAAAGAATCTCTGCTTGTAAAGGCACTGGTTATCTGTTATTGTCGAATACTTTCATGTATACGTGAAAAAGTCTTTAAAATCTTATTTTATAGAGGTAGGAAAATCAGGATGAATGTCTAATAGTAATTATAATCATGACATTTAGGCATAAAAGAAAGCGGGGTGTAATCTCACCAAGGGATCGAGGGATTGTAAAGCCAAGCATAATGTCATTAAAAAAATTTAGGATGGTGAATTTCGTGAGAAAATTACTAAGTATCGCAGCTCTTGTATTGGTAATTGCTGTTGGTGTGGTTGGAGTATCAGGCTGCGGCAGTTCTGGCAGCAGTAGTGAAGAAAACAAACCTACAATTATAGTCAGTTCAAAACCTCCTACAGAGGCGATGTTGTTGGGTACAATGACTTATATGTATCTAGAAGAACTTGGCTATCCCGTTGAGAACCAGATGGCTCTGGGGTCGCTGGCGGTAATCCGGCCGGCTTTGGAAGCCGGGGAGATCAACTGCTACTGGGAATACACTGGAACCGTATTGATCAATATTATGGAACATGAGCCCAGTTTTGATTCAGAGGAATGCTATCAATTGGTAAAAGAATATGATGCCGAAAAAGGCATAGCATGGCTGGATTATTCTCCATTTAATAATACTTACGGGATCATCGTGAGAAAGGATATTGCTGAACAATATGATTTAAAAACGGTATCGGATCTTGTTGATGTAGTCAATGAGGGGGTTGAGCTGACCTTCGCAAGTTCTCAGGAGTGGCAGGAGCGCAGTGATGGTATGAAGCACTGGGAACAGGTTTATGGCTTTAATTATCCAAGAGAAAATGTTTCAAATATTGCACTGAATATGACATATGAAGCTTTGAAAGCCGATCAAGCAGAGGTAGGTCTTGCTTTTACCACTGATTCTCGGATTTTAGGCTACGGGCTGGTGTTGTTAGAGGATGATAAAATGGCATTTCCAGTTTATAATCCTGCACCTCTTTTCAAACAAGAAATCATTGATGCATACCCTGAAATTCCTGAACAGATGAAAAAACTGAGTGAAATTCTGGATGAGGGAACCATTATGGCATTGAACAAAGAAGTAGACATAGACAAGAAAAGCGTTGATGAAGTAGCCAAGAGCTTTTTGCAGGAACAGGGTTTGATAAAATAGAGCCATAAATGTACAGATGCTACCTGTTATGTTTAGCCCTGGTGCTCTAAGTAACCAGTATGATAAGAGCATCAGGGCTATTTATTAAAGTGAGCTATCTGTATCCAGCAATAAAAGGATCCCACCGACTTATGAGAGTGGTGGCAAACGAAACGTCCCGTTGCCACATCAGCAGAGGTTTTTTCATTTTTTTTATAGGGAGGGAAAATTCACATTAATTTAGGTATTGTATTATATATAACAATATGAGAATATGGACATATATCAATTTGGTATTAGTTTATCATAAACAATATTACTAAGGAAGGGGGACAAGATGAAGGAACGCAATAAATTTCTACTACTAATAGCGCTTTTTCTAGCAGCCTATTTTATTCCTTTTGGACATCCAAGGGTAAGTAAAGCAATTCTCGAAGGATTTATGATGTTGCAGGAGTATGTGCAGGCGCATGTTCTCTTCTGTCTGGTGCCGGCGCTGTTTATTGCTGGGGCGATCTCTTACTTTCTCTCTCAGCAAGCAGTGATCAAGTACTTCGGTGGTGAAGCCAAACAGTGGGTAGCCTATCTAGTAGGTTCTGTTTCTGGGGCGGTGCTGGCGGTCTGTTCCTGTACAGTACTTCCACTTTTCGGGGGAATCTACAAGCGAGGTGCCGGGCTTGGCCCTGCTATCGCTTTCCTCTACTCTGGTCCTGCCATCAACATTCTGGCCATTGTATTAACAGCTAGGGTGCTAGGATGGGAACTGGGTATAGCCAGGGTAGTAGGTGCTGTAATCTTTGCCCTAGTGATCGGCCTTCTCATGGCTTTTATCTTCCGGAAGGAGGAACAGGAAAGGTTAGAAAGCTCTCGCAAACTGGCTGCCGAACTGCCTGAAGAGAAAAGAACTCCATTGCAGATGTTATCGTATTTCCTTGTCATGATCCTCATATTAATTTTCGCTGCTTGGGGTAAACCTGAGGGTAGTGAAGGATTTTGGCTGGTTGTTTTTCAGGTGAAGTGGTATCTTGCTGGAGCTTTGCTGATTATTCTGGGGTTGATGGTTTGGCGCTGGTTTGATAAGGATGAAGTTTCTTCCTGGATGGATGCCACCTGGTTTTTTACCAAACAGATCATTCCTCTGCTGTTCGCAGGAGTTATTGTGGCAGGATTTCTGCTGGGGAGGCCAGGTTTGGACAATGGAATTATTCCATCTGAATGGATTGCTGCTGTAGTAGGGGGCAATTCCTTACAGGCCAATTTTGCAGCATCTCTGGCAGGTGCGCTGATGTACTTTGCGACATTGACAGAAGTCCCCATCCTGCAGGGATTGATCGGATCCGGTATGGGGAAAGGCCCTGCCCTGGCTCTACTGCTCGCAGGTCCTGCTTTGAGTTTGCCCAGTATGCTGGTGATCGTCAGGGTTATCGGAGCGAAAAAGGGATTGACTTACGCGGGACTGGTTGTTGTAATGGCTACACTTTCCGGATGGCTCTATGGTATGTTTTTTTAAACACTATAATCATTTCAGCACGAATTTCCAAGGACAGCATTAGTTGATTGCGGGGGCTTCGGAAACCAATAACCAGTATATGCGGTCCCCCTAATACTAATAAAATAAGGAGGAATTCGAGATGAAAATAGAGATTTTGGGAACGGGTTGTGCCAAGTGCAATAAGCTTGAGGAACTGGTGAGAGAAACAGTTGGTGAGCTGGGAGTTGACGCTGAAATTATCAAAATAACTGATCTCAATGAGATCCTTGAATACGATATCATGATGACTCCTGGGCTTGTTGTGGATGGAGAGATTGTATGCTCTGGCAGGCTGCCGAAAAAGGACGAAATTTTGAGATGGCTGCAGGGAGGACAATAGTGTGAATACCCATGTTGCTTTATAGTCCAATACCTACAGAGGATGAAAATTAAGACCGACTATGTTTCAAGGAAAAACTGTATGCAAGGGGAACCGTCCTAGTGCATCTGCCAACCCGTCTTGGGGAGAGAAGAAGGAGGCGAAGTAGACGTGGTGGAGAGGACCTGCCGTGTTTGCGCTCTAGCACGGAAAATGGAACCAGAAGGGGTATATTTTTGTTATAAGCACAAACGCGTCAAAGCGCCTGATGAAACAGGCAGGGATTGGGGATGTCTCTACTTTTGTGAAGCAGCGCCGGAGGAAAACCTTAGCCCCTACCAGTATCTGCTGATCAAGGAGACAGAATTGTCTACGCGAAAGTGACATCTGCCAACATAATTGTCCCGGGTGGACAGCAAATAAACAAAAGAGATAAGGAAGGATCATTTTCGATGGCACAGGTTGATGTTGTGGTTTTTGGAACCGCTGCTTCCAGCAGCGGCTGTGCATGCTGCGCGACCGCATGTGGTGATTCAGATCGGTCTATGGAGAGAGCACAACATTTTGAGGATGTGATGAAAATGGCCAGTGACATATTTGATCTTCGTACACGGATTACCAAGGCTTTGGCTCACCCCCTACGTTTGAAAATTATAGATCAACTGGACATTGATCAAGAAAGGTGTGTCTGCGAACTGGTAGATGTCCTTTGTTTTGACCAGCCGGTGGTATCCAAGCACCTGGCTGTTCTAAAGAATGCCGGGCTTGTCACCTCCCGCCAGGAGGGGACGAGTGTTTATTACAAACTCAGGACACCATGTGTCAAAAAGTTTTTGGACTGTATTGACCGTGTAATGAAAGAGAATCTGCAGGCAACCAGAGAAGAAATGGCTGGGGTAAGCCACTGTATAAGTGAGGGGGAGTAAATGGTGGAGGTCTATCTAAATAATGCCGCTATCTCTAAACACTCATCTTTCCAGCATGTTTTATTAAAAAAGGGATACATGGGATATCCCGCTTTTTTATTATTGTGGCAAGGGAAACGTCCCCGTGCCACCCCCGCGCCAAGCCTGTAACAAGGATTAATATCTTAGACAGCGAATAGTGTTAGAAGATATGTTGATACCCGAACAAGAGGTGTTACAAAGATGCAAATATTAGTTACAGGTGGGGCTGGATATATAGGTTCACATACATGTGTAGCTTTACTCAATGCGGGGCATACAGTGACTATTGTTGACAATCTTTGCAACAGTAAAATCCAGGTGATAGATAGAATAAAGCAGATAACCGATAAGGATGTTATGTTCTATCAGGAAGATGTCACTGATGAAGCTGCAGTGGATATGATCATGTCTGATCATTCCTTTGATGGGCTTATTCATTTTGCCGGTTTTAAAGCTGTGGGTGAGTCTGTGGAGTTTCCTTTAAAATATTATTATAACAACACAGTCAGCACCATGATCTTGGCTAAATGCTGCCTGAAATACGGAGTGAAGCGATTTGTTTTTAGCTCATCGGCTACAGTGTATGGAGAGAATGAAGTTCCCTTTGTGGAGACGATGAGACTTCTTCCCACTACTAATCCTTATGGTGAAACAAAAGTGATCAGTGAACGGATATTGACTGATATTGCAAAAGCAAATCCGGATTTTGCGGTATCGCTGCTCAGATATTTCAATCCAGTGGGAGCCCATGAGAGCGGATTAATTGGCGAAGATCCCCGGGGTATTCCCAATAATCTGATGCCTTTTATAACTCAGGTTGCCAAAGGAAAGCTTGAGAAGCTACGAATTTTTGGCAATGACTATCCGACTGCAGATGGCACCGGGGTAAGGGACTATATTCATGTGATGGATCTTGCGGAAGGGCATGTAGTCGCTCTTGAGAAATTGTCGGCAGGTGTGCATATCTATAACCTGGGGACAGGCCGGGGGACTTCAGTGCTGGAATTAGTGAAAGAATTTCAGGAAATTAATGGCGTCGCTGTTCCTTATGAAATTGTGGATAGGCGACCTGGTGACATAGCTGAGTGTTATGCAGATGCTAGTAAGGCAAAGGCAGAACTCGGTTGGGTAGCTGAACGTGGTGTAAGAGAAATGTGCCGGGATGCCTGGAATTATGAGCGATAGTGTGGAGGTGTGGCGCGGGGGTGTGGCGCGGGGTGGCGCGGGGACGTTTCCCTTGCCACATTCGGGTCAGGCTGCTTTTCATGATATAGCTGGGGATTAGCTGGGTATGTGGAAAATGCCTAAAGAGAACCCTAGGGGATGCATTATCCAAGCAAGCAATGGGAGCTTGGGCATTAGTCCAGCAATGAGAACTTGGAACATAGCCGATGTCTAATATCGATGTCTAACCAGTGCCGATTACCGGCGTCCAGCACCTAGCACAAGGCGCCGGGCACCCTGTATCCGCACCCCGCACCCAGCCCCCCTAGCACACCCGGCACTATTTTGCCTCTTTAGCTGCGGTGACTGTCATAAAAGCCTGAATCCTATTCCTCCGGTGACTTCACCATTTTGACGAAACAATAAGGGACTTGTATGATAAAAACATACTCGTCCCTTATTATATTTCTTCATTATATTTCCTCGGTCACTCTGTTCCCTTTTTCATCCTATCCTGAAGACAGAGCTTATACCAAAGCACATTCAATTATAAAGATTAAGCAGAGCAGCAATAAGCTGACCAAAGGCATCAATAATCTTCTGAACAATCTCAAGTTGAACATAATGACCACCTCCTGAAAGATAGGGTTTGTTCAATGCTACAAATGCTGCTGCAACATATAATGTAAAGTTCATCTTATAACTGGGGTCATCTAGGGTCATCGGGGGTTATACCCTACCACTGTCCAAATACCGGTTTCATCCTGTCGCACCAACCGTTTAAGATATACCTTTTCAGTCGGTCCATCAGTTACTTCTACCTCAGCATCTACGCCGTTATTAGTTATCAGTTTAAAAGACTCCGCCTGGATCTCCGGTTCGCCGGTAATTCCTTCTGGTGATACCTGAAGATTTACAAAGGTGAATGCCACCTGCAGGGGATCAAGCTGCCAGGGACTGCTGCCTCTGTCCACCTGCTGCTGGTTGGCTTTGACAATCTCTAGCTCCACAGGAACCTTAACCTGGGCCTGATCAGCCAGGTTTGTCTCAGCATCGGGAAGAGTCAGGTCTGCGGCAATCTGTTGTGCTAGCTCTACCCGTTTGGGGCCTTCCACCTGAATTTCCAGCCCATTCTGCCGCCATCTGAGTCTCTCATTCATTACTTCCAGCGGCCCTTCTGCAGCAGTACCCTGAGCGGATTCAGGGGCCGGATTAAAGGATCCTTTGGCAGCGGTTTCAACGATAATTGTTTCGTCATAATCTAGGACAATGCGGTCTTGGAAAGCCAGAATTCGCTGTGGCGCTTCTTTCGGGAGCAGTGGCATAAATTTGCTGATAGAAACGGCATCCTCTATCGTGGCTACCAACTGGCCTGGGTCTTCTTCTATCACCTTATATCCTTTAGGCGGCCGGTAAGCGAAACTTTCTGCCTTTATCCTGGCATTCGGTTCAAAGTTTACAAAAGTATATGTAGTCTGTAATGCATTTTGCATAGGTGTCTGCAGCTGAATAGGGAGATTGGTCTCCTGGTCGACCCATAAATAGTAAGGCAAACCACCTGGTGGTGTTATTTCGAGTTTGGTTGACTTTCTGCCGGCGACCATTTCTGTGCCAACATTCTTATGAGGGTATTGTTTGGCTTGTTTTGTCTCATCCCGCAGATCAAAACTACTGCCTGTAGGATCGGGGAGCAGGGGCAGGATGGCCACTTCTTTGCTTTCGGGGCGAACCTGCCATTTACGTTCACCATTATTGATCGTCATGGTTCCATCATCCTGCTTAACCGCATATTTTTCACCCTGGGACCAAAGCTCTAATCCACGAACCATCCACTCATCTCCGGCAGCATTTTTGGAGTGTACTTCCAGAACTCCATAATAACTATCAAGTTTTGCAACTGCTTTTTCCATCGCGTAGACCACGTTATTGTTGAGTACATCAAATAATATGAATAAACATAAACAAGCTGCCAATGCTGCTATAGAAGGTATAATCCATCTGCGATGGGGATACCGTTGTGTCTGTTTGCTTATCGCCATATTTTTAATCAACGGTTTTTCTTTGTTTTGTATCTGGTCAGCTACTTCTTGAGACAAGCTCTTGGGAAAATCAGGGCTCGGTAATGCTGGTTCTTTAAGGGTACGAACTAAGCGAGCTGCAGCCAGAGTTTTTTCCAGTTCCGGCGTATCAGCAGGTCCATAATGCTCTTCAGGCTCCTGTTCCGCATTTAAGGCATCAATATAATCGGAAATTCTCTTTTCATTCTCATCCATTCTACTCATCCCTCCTAAAATCACTCATTGTTATCTAAAATTTGAGATAAAGCTTTTAAGGCGCGGTATTGAGCTGTGCGCACAGCGGCCTCGCTTTTCCCCGTAAACCTGGCGGTTTCTGCAACTGTATAGCCCTGAATGAGGCGCAAATCCAGGATTTTACGCTGGTCTTCGCCTATTTTTGCTAATGCATTTTCTATTTGCAGGCGCTGGGTAACAGTTTTCTGCTCATCCTCAGTTACCATTTGGCCGGGATATATTTTCTCATAATCGATCGATACCCCCCGACGTTTCTTCTGTCGCCAGCGGTCCCGTAAAATGTTCAAAGCTACTGTTCTCAAAAAACCTGGCCATTTATCTAAGCCCAATTTCTTTTTCTTACAATAGGTAAAAGTCCTGACAAAGGTTTCCTGGGTAATATCCTCGGCCTCTTCGCGGTTTTGTACTTTGTAATAAATATAGCGGTAAAGAGGTTCCCACATTTTCAGACAAATATTTTCGATGGAGTGCAGATCACCTTCGGCAGCCTTTGTTATGTCATCATCGGTAGTCATTAGCATCAACACCTTCTTTCCACTGTCGGCCAACTATAAATATTAACGATAGGAGGTTAATTAATGTTACATGTTAATAAGTGGCAGGGCAAGGGTGGCATAGGGACGTCAGATTGTGCTAAAAACGCTGCCGTTTTATAAGTAGTAGTATTAATACTCTAAATTAACGGAATCCCGTGTGCTTTATTGTTTTTTGCCTCACAATTGCGCCGGCCTGCCCATCAGAGGGCAATCAGAAATCATATTAGAGTAGCAGAGAGTTTCCTTAGTTCCCTTGAGTCTCCTGTAACCACCAGCAGCTGAGAAGAAAGGGAATAGATCGCGGCTGTTTTTGTATTAAACTCTTTCAATCGTAAACCTGCTTCGTTAATCCTATCCACCCATGTGCCGATGTGGCAAGGGAAACGTCCCCGTGCCACACCCGTGCCACATTTTGTTTTGATCAGGTATAATAAAACATGTTATGTTATTTGCAGGTGGTATTTCATAAAAGAGGAGTAAATTATGAGTGGGAACAATGTGGTCACCAAAAGGGTAACTCTGCTGATCGCTTCTGTCAGTTCTTTTATAACACCCTTTCTCAGTTCGTCGATCAATATAGCTTTACCGTCAATCGGTGCAGAGTTTGGGATTGATGTTGTCTATCTGAGTTGGTTGGTAACATCCTATCTTCTCGGCACAGCTGTATTTCTGGTTCCCTTTGGCAGGATTGCCGATATTTATGGCAAGAAAAAGGTCTTTCTCTATGGAACGATTACCTTTACAGTGGGATCACTGATGGCTATTTTTGTCACCAGTGCTGAAGTGCTTTTATTGACCAGGGTGTTGCAGGGATTGGGCAGTGCCATGGTATTTGGGACCGGTGTGGCTATATTGATTTCAGTCTATCCTTTACAGGAACGGGGTAAAGCCTTAGGGATAAATGTTGCTGCGGTCTATTTGGGCCTTTCCATAGGTCCTACAGTGGGTGGCTTTTTGACTCATTATTGGGGATGGAGAAGCATTTTCCTGGCGACTGCAGCCCTTGGTATTTTGGTCATCATCCTTGTTCTCAGCAAGTTAAAAGGGGAATGGATTGATGCACCGGGTGAAAAGTTTGATCTGCCGGGGTCGCTGATTTATGGAGCTATGGTGCTGTGTATAATGTTTGGTTTTTCCAATATTCCCTCGGCATTGGGCTTTCTGCTGCTGGGTGTAGGGATAGTGGGACTGCTATTTCTTATCTGGTGGGCCTTGCGGGTGGATAGTCCTGTTTTAGAAATGCGGCTTTTTCGCCATAACCTGGCTTTTACCTTTTCTAATCTGGCTGCACTGATCAACTACAGCGCCACTTTTGCTGTCAGCTTTATTATCAGTTTGTATCTACAATATATTCAGGGGTACGGGGAAGTGGAGGCAGGATTGATCATGATCTTCCAACCGGTGGTGATGTTTGTTTTGTCTCCTATAGCCGGAAGGATTTCTGATCGCATTGAACCCCGCATAGTGGCATCTATAGGGATGGCATTTTCTGCTCTGGGGTTAATGATGCTGATTCCTCTTTCTACAGATACACCCTTGGCCTATTTGATCGCTTGTTTGGTTATGCTGGGGGTCGGATTTGGGCTCTTTTCTTCACCAAATACCAACGCTGTGATGAGTGCGGTGAAGAAGAAGTATTATGGTGTGGCATCTGGGATTATCGGCACCATGCGTCTATTTGGCCAGATGTTCAGCATGGGTCTTGTTGCCCTGATCTTTTCCTTTTATATGGGGGGGATACAGATCACTTCCGATAATTCCTTTTTGTTTTTACAGAGTATACATATCGCATTTATTATTTTCGCTATTTTATGTGTTTTGGGGATCGCTGCCTCTCTGGCACGGGGTAAGGTGCATGAGCAGGAGGAGCCTGAATAAGTTTCTTATGTAAGCAGGAACAGGCGTACGGATTAGCGAATCCTGAAAATGGGAGGTTTTACTGATGATTATATTGGGAGTTGACCCTGGTGTGATTTCAACCGGTTATGGAGCAATAGAGATCAAAGATGGCAAAGAAAGTTTGGTTGATTGCGGTGTCATTACAATTGAGCGGGAAAGGGAGCTGCCTGCACGTCTGTCTGGAATCTATGATGGCATAACTAGGCTCTGCCGGCGGCTGCAGCCAAAGGCTGTTGCTATAGAAGAAATCTTTTTCAGCAAGAATGCCCGCACAGCGATCACAGTGGGACATACCAGTGCTGCGGTGATCCTGGCAGCAGTACATCAGGGGGTTGAGGTTTCTACATATACCCCTCTGCAGATCAAACAAATGGTCTCCGGCTATGGCAGAGCTGATAAAAATCAGATGCAGCGTATCGTGCAAATGATTTTGAAGCTGCAAGATTTGCCCCGGCCTGACCACGCTGCCGATGCTTTAGCCGCTGCCCTTTGCCATTACTATATTTCAGGTACTACATCCAAGCTGAAGGTTACCAAATGGAGTGATAACTGGTGATCGCTTATTTGAGGGGTAATTTATTAGGAATAATAGAGGAAAACAAGGTTTTGCTTGAAGTGCAAGGGATCGGGTATGAGATCACTGTACCTGTCGGCTTGCTGCATAAACTACCTGCTCCAGGGCATGAGGTGGAGCTGTATACTTACCTTCATGTGCGGGAAGACCTGCTGCAGTTGTATGGTTTTCCATCACTTCAGGACCGTGCTAGGTTCCAGGTGTTGCTGAATGCCCGTGGAATTGGCCCCAAGGTAGCTTTGTCAATCATCGATGTCTTTGCTGGTAAGGACCTGGCAGCTGTGCTGGAACGGGGTGAGGTGGAGTCTCTGATGCGGGTGCCTGGTGTGGGGAAGAAGACAGCCCAAAGGCTTATCTTAGAGTTGAAGGGAAGGCTCCCTGAACCCCTTTCTCCTGTTAGGGATACTGATCAGGGTTTCGGGGATCCCGTATTAGATGAGGCTGCTCAGGCACTTCTTTCCCTTGGTTACAGTCGTCAGGAGACAGGGAGTGTTTTGCAGAAACTGCAGCCCAGTTTAGAGGATGGGTTATCTGTGGGAGATGTTCTGCGCCTCTCACTGCGTGAATTAGGGAAGAGGGTGTAGGATAGATGGATGAAAGTGAAAGAATAGTATCTGGAGCTGATCTCCCCCAGGAGAAAGAGACGGAAGTTTCTCTCAGGCCTCACACACTAGGGGAATTTGTCGGTCAAAAGCAGCTTAAAGAAAATCTAGCGGTCTTTATTAAAGCTGCCCGCCAAAGAAAAGAAGCCTTGGATCATGTGCTGCTCTATGGGCCTCCTGGTTTGGGTAAAACCACCCTTGCTCATATTGTTGCCAGGGAGATGGATGTGCGGCTCTATCCCACATCTGGTCCTGCTTTGGAACGAGCCGGGGATATGGCTGCTGTATTAACTAATTTGGAACCACATGATGTTCTTTTTATCGATGAAATCCACCGTTTACCGAAGATTGTAGAGGAGATTCTTTATCCGGCATTAGAAGACTTTAATTTGGACATTATGATCGGAAAGGGGCCTGGGGCCAGATCACTGCGCATTGATCTTCCTCCCTTTACACTTGTGGGTGCAACAACCCGTGCCGGATTGATCAGCATGCCTTTGAGGGATCGCTTTGGGATCATTATGCGGGTGGACTATTACCCTGTGGAAGATTTACATCAGATCGTGATGAGGGCTGCCCTACTGTTGGAGATGGAGCTGAGTGAAGATGGCGGTTTAGAGATCGCACGCAGAGCCAGGGGAACACCTCGGATCGCCACCAGGTTGCTGCGTCGGATCAGGGATTTTGCGGAAGTAAATGGTGACCGGGTTGTGGGTAGGGAACTGGTCAGGCAGGCATTAGAGCGCCTGGAGGTTGATGAGGCCGGATTGGATAAGGTGGATCGCCTTCTTTTAGAGACTGTGATTTATAAGTTTCAAGGGGGTCCTGTAGGGCTGGAAACTCTGGCTGCCGCAGCCAGGGAAGAGTCTGGCACAGTCGAGGAGGTCTATGAGCCTTATTTGCTGCAGGTGGGTTACCTACAGCGGACACCTCGGGGGAGGGTAGTAACCCCTCTGGCTTACAATCACCTGGGAATTCCCATGACAGGTGAGGAAGGGAAAAAACAGCAAACTCTTTTTACGGATGGTGATCAATAGTGAAGGTTCTGATGCATATCTGTTGTGGCCCCTGTGGTGTTTACCCTGTGCAGGATCTATTGAAGCAGGGATATGATGTCCACGGATTTTATTATAATCCCAACATCCATCCCTACCAGGAATATGCTAAAAGGAAAGAGGGGGCTGAGGAGATGGCGCGGCAGTTGGAGATTCCGCTCCTTGCTGCTCCAGAATACCATCCAGAGACATATTTTCGTCAGGTATCATTTAAAGAAGCAGAGCGCTGCAAAATATGCTATTCGATGCGTCTGCAGGAGACAGCGAATCGGGCTAAAGCGGAAGGATATAACGGCTTTACAACTACTCTCCTCATCAGTCCCTGGCAGAATCATGATTTAATGCGCCAGATCGGGGAAGAGGTGGCTGAGGATGCAGCTATCCCCTTTCTCTACTTCGATTGGAGGAAGCGTTTCAGTGAGGGCAGAAGACAGGCCAAACTGATGGGCCTCTATCGCCAACAATACTGCGGCTGTCTCTACAGCGAGCAGGAGCGGTATGAAGGGAGTGCAAAAAAGAATGGGTGATCTTTCATCTCTGGCTAAGCTGATTATTGCTGTAGGTGTGTTTCTAGTATTAGGTGGAGGGTTATTACTGCTGTTGGGGAAAATGGGCATACCTCTGGGAAGATTGCCTGGCGATATTTCTTATCATAAAGGTAATTTTTCGTTCTATTTCCCGCTTGTAACCTGTTTGGTTCTGAGTCTGGTGCTGACCATCATGTTGAATTTACTGCTGAAGCGCTGAGTTGGTCAAATAAAATGATATTAGGTTTATAATAGGTGCAGTAAAACACTAATTTATGACGATGAAAGGAAATCATAATTGCAGGTAAGTGACTTTGATTATAATCTACCTTCTGAATTAATCGCACAGTATCCGGCTGCCCGGCGGGATGCTGCTCGGATGATGGTGCTTAATAGAAGTTCAGGGGAAATAGCTCATACAGACTTCAAAAATATTCTAGGATTTATTGAGGAAGGGGATCTTCTGGTTTTCAATGAGACCAGGGTTTTTCCGGCGCGCCTTTTTGGCAAAAGGGTGAAAACAGGTGGGAAACTAGAAGCGCTTCTTTTGGAAGAAAAGGAACCAGGCAGCTGGGAGGCATTGGTTCGGCCGGGACGGCATGCCCGTCAAGGAGAAGAGGTTATTTTTGGTGATGCTTTGAGGGCGGTGATCGGTGAGCGAACGGCCAGTGGAGGGCGCTTTATTAAATTTCTCACCAGGGATCAGCAGGAATTCTGGGAGCAGGTGTATAGAATTGGTGAAGTTCCTTTGCCACCATATATTAAGCGGCCAGCTGAAGAGATGGACAAGGATCGCTATCAGACAGTTTATGCCCGTTCATTGGGTTCAGCTGCAGCTCCTACTGCAGGACTGCACTTTACAGAAGAGATCCTTGCACAGCTGAAGGGTAAGGGTGTGCAGTTCGCTTTTGTCATACTGCATGTGGGCCTGGGCACTTTTCGCCCAGTGCATGTACAAAAGCTGGAGGAGCACCAGATGCATGCGGAGTTTTGGAAGCTTAATCAAGCTAATGCTGATTTGATCAATAAAGCGAAAAGGGAAGGAAGGCGTATCATCGCAGTAGGGACCACATCTGTGCGTCTGCTGGAGAGTGTGGCCAAAGATGATGGCACAGTTCAGCCAGGGGAAGGCTGGACAAGTATCTTTATTTATCCTGGCTTTCATTTCCGCGTGGTCGATGGGCTTGTCACAAACTTTCACCTTCCATGTTCCACACTGCTGATGCTTGTCTGTGCTTTTGCTGGTTATAATAATGTAATGTCTGCCTACCAGGAAGCAGTTGAGAAGGAGTATCGTTTTTTTAGCTATGGAGATGCCATGTTGATTCTTTAGAGGGGGTGCCCCAATTGGGGTTTAGGTTTGAATTATTAAAGAAATCACCGCAGAGTGGTGCGCGTCTGGGTATATTGCATACAGAGAGAGGTGATATTCATACCCCGGTTTTTATGCCTGTAGGGACTCAGGCCACTGTGAAAACCATGACTCCACAAGAGGTGGAGGAGCTTGGGGCTGAAATTATTCTCTCCAATACATACCATCTTTATCTCCGGCCTGGGCCAGAGATCATCAGGGAAGCGGGTGGACTGCATAAGTTCATGAACTGGCAGAGGCCAATCCTTACTGATAGTGGGGGGTTTCAGGTTTTCAGTTTGTCGTCACTGCGAAAAATTACTGATGATGGGGTTCATTTCAGGTCTCATCTTGACGGTTCCAAGCACTTCATAGGCCCGGAAGAGTCGATGAAAATTCAGGCGGCTTTAGGATCTGATATAGCGATGGCCTTTGACGAGTGTTCCCCTTATCCCTGTTCATATGAGGAAGCCCTAGAGGGGCTAGAGCGGACGACCCGCTGGGCAGAGCGCTCTCTAAAGGCTCCTCATGCTCCCAGCCAGGTTGTTTTCGGCATTGTTCAGGGGAGTGTTTATCCTGAGCTGCGGGCACGCAGTGCCAGACAGATAACAGGCTTAGATTTTCCTGGCTATGCAATAGGTGGTTTGAGTGTCGGTGAACCGAAGGCAATTATGTATGAAATTTTAGAATATACAACAGCCCTGCTGCCTGAAAACAAGCCCAGGTATTTGATGGGTGTGGGAAGTGCAGACTGTCTTTGGGAAGGTGTAGCCCGTGGTATCGATATGTTTGACTGTGTTTTGCCTACTAGGGTTGCCCGCAATGGTACAGCTTTTACCTCACAGGGGAAGGTAGTTGTGCGCAATGCCAGGTATGCTCGGGATTTTTCTCCACTGGAGTTGGGTTGTGACTGCTATACCTGCCGCAATTTTACTAGGGCTTATCTTCGGCACCTTTTTCATGCGGGAGAGATGCTGGGACCCCGTTTGTTGACAATTCATAATCTTCATTTTACCCTGGGGGTTATGGAAAAAATACGCCAGTCCATTAAGGATGATTGTTTCCAGGAAGCCAAAGAGGACTTTTTCAAGCATTATAGTGTTCAATAATAGTTATTAAAGAGATAAAAGCTGTAGCAGAATGATAAACAGCTTCATTGGAAGTGACAGCTGTTTACTCTGAAAAGAAGTGATTATTATGAAAAGGTTTTTTTAGGGC
This sequence comes from Syntrophaceticus sp., assembly GCA_050949745.1. Taxonomy (GTDB): domain Bacteria; phylum Bacillota; class DSM-12270; order Thermacetogeniales; family Thermacetogeniaceae; genus Syntrophaceticus. The sequence goes on from JBMNGF010000021.1 coordinate 16,528, forward strand.
AATAGCGAATTTCAATTAGAATGGAATTGATTAAGGAGCAGTTAAGTGCAAAAAAATAGAATCACATTAGAAGAGATTAAAGAGAATATATTTGTCAAGACCCTGATTCGTGTCGGCAATGAAAATCTGAAAGTTATGGGTTTTACTGAGCATGGTTTTCGCCATTTAAGTCTTGTCTCGAATATCGCATATAATGTTATCAGAATCTTGGGGCTATCTGAACGGGAGGCAGAACTGGCTTCTATTGCAGGTTATATGCATGATATAGGTAATGTTGTGAACAGAAGGGGTCACCATCTTTCAGGGGCGATCCTTGCTTATTATATACTGGATGACCTAGGGATGCATCCTGATGAACTCTTTACTGTGGTCTCAGCTATTGGCAACCATGATGAAGAGACAGGGCAGCCGGTCAATAATGTAGCGGCAGCTTTAATACTTGCTGACAAGTCTGATGTTCACAGGACCAGGGTGCGCAATAAAACCAATATCGGGTTAGATATTCATGACCGGGTCAATTATGCTGTTGAACGGTCTTTTTTAAGGGTAGACCCTGAAAAGAAACATATATCACTGGAGTTGGATATTGACTCTCAAATCAGTCCGGTCATGGATTATTTTGAAATATTTTTAAGCAGGATGATTATGTGCAGACGGGCAGCCGAATTTTTAGGTTGCACTTTTGCATTAGAAATAAATGGGAAAAAACTGGTTTAACCAAGGAAGGAGAGACACAGATGGCAGGTAAGAAGCGAAAGCCTACAACTGCAAAGACAGGACAGCCAACGAGACGAAAGATTGTGCCTGCCGGGCCCAAGCAAACCGGTATCAGCTGGCCGGAGACGGTAATTTTTTTATTTATAGTTGCGGCAATTTTTTGTGCAGCTGTTTTTTTGACAAAACCGATAGCAGGGCAACTGCAGGGGCAGTTGGGGTTGGATTTACGCGGTGGTGTGCATGTTGTATATGAAGCAGTACCCTCTGAGGGGGCACCTGTAACCAGTGATGCTGTCGATAAATTGATCGGCGTCTTCCGCAACAGGATCGATGCCTATGGGCTGACTGAGCCATTATTCCAAAAGCAGGGTGATAATAGGGTTGTTGTGGAGCTTCCTGGGGTCAAGGATCCAGAGGAAGCTATAGAACTGCTGGGCAGGACTGCTCATATGGAGTTTAAAACAGAGGATGGGAAAACCGTTCTGACCGGACAGCATCTGGAGAACGCCGAAGCCCAGTTGAACCCCAATAATAACCAGCCTCTTGTAGCCCTGACCTTTAATGATGAGGGTGCAAAAATTTTTAAAGAGGTAACCACAGCTAATGTAGGCAGGAAATTGGCCATTTACCTGGACGATAACCTGATTACTGCCCCGACGATCAATGGGCCGATTCCCGGTGGCAATGCACAGATCAGTGGCGGGTATGAATCCCTGGAAGAAGCACAGACAGAGGCACTGCTTTTGCGATCAGGAGCCCTGCCGGTCAATGTTGAACTTATGGAAAAGCGGAGCATAGGACCTACCCTTGGGCAGGAATCTTTGGAGCTCAGCTTGAAAGCTGGAATCATCGGTATAGGGGCAGTCTTTTTATTTATGTTGCTCTATTACCGTTGGCCTGGGGTCATTGCAGTTCTCTCCCTTATCTTTTACGGGCTGATTGTAGTGGGAATCTTTATCCTAATCGACACTACATTAACCCTTCCAGGTATAGCTGGGATAGTTCTTTCTGTAGGGATGGCGGTAGATGCCAATATTATTATTTATGAGCGCCTCAAAGAGGAACTGCGAGCAGGAAAGACCCTGCGTTCTGCTATTGATGCAGGTTTCCGTAACGCCTTCCGGGCGATTTTGGATTCAAATGTGACAACCTTAATAGCTGCGGCAGTGTTGTATTTTCTGGGAACAGGGCCGATCAGGGGTTTTGCGATTACACTGAGTATCGGTATTCTGGTGAGCATGTTTACGGCTATTTCCTTTATCCGTTTTATACTCCACCTGGTTGCTAAGTCCCGGTTGGTTGTCAATCCTAAGGCTTACGGTGTTTAATTAGGGAGGCGGAAAAAAGCATGAATATCGTTAAATCGAGAAAATACTGGTACATAATAGCTCTTCTTTTAATTTCGGTAGGCCTGCTCTCTGTTGGAATCAAGGGTTTCAATACTGGGATCGATTACACTGGAGGCAGCCTGATTGAACTAAGGTTTGAGCAGCAAGTAGAGATCAGTGATGTGCGTGCAGTTTTAAATGATGCAGGTCTACCCCAGGACAGCAGAGTGCAGGAGAGCGAGGGAAATGTGATCATGATCCGCACAAGTGCTCTATCTCAAGAGGAAAGCGGAGCATTACTGCAGGGGTTAGAAGAGGAATTCGGCAGTTATGATTTGCTGCGTAATGAAAGTGTAGGGCCAACTGTAGGTAAGGAACTGCGGAACAAAGCAATACTCTCTCTGGTTATTGCTTTTGCCTTAATGATTGTCTACATTTCTATACGCTTCGAGCTGGTTTCAGGTTTGGCTGCAGTTAGTGCACTGATCCATGATATCTTGATAACAGTGGGATTGGTATCAGTGTTGGGTTTAGAGGTAAATGAGGCTTTTATTGCGGCACTGCTGACGATTGTAGGCTATTCAGTCAATGCTACGATCGTTACTTTTGATCGAGTCCGTGAGAATATGGGTAAATGGAAAAAAGGAGAATCTTTGGATGAAATCCTCCACCGCAGTATTATGCAGACCTTGACAAGGACATTAAATACAGTTCTCACTGTTGTCTTGGTTCTAGCTGCATTGTTAATATTTGGCGGTGTGACCCTCAAGAGTTTTGTTGCTATTATGCTCATTGGGGTTGTTGCAGGGTGTTTTTCATCAATATTCCTTGCCAGCCCACTGTGGTATGATCTTCGCAGATTGCGTGGGGAAAGAGTATAAAGCTCTTGCCAGCTGGTCTTTTATAGGTTATGATATGAGTTAGAAAATAGTCTACGATAATAGTGCAACAGGTGCCCATTAGGGTGAATAGGGAATCAGGTGAAAATCCTTGAGCGGTCCCGCCACTGTAACCAGTAACAAACCTGTAGGATACCACTGGATCGGCCAACCGGTCTGGGAAGGTGCAGGGGAGGATGAACTGGAAGCCAGGAGACCTGCCTGTTGACGTGAAATAAAGGGATGATGGAAAAGTCCCCAGCCCATAATAAGGGTTGGGGACTTTTTTTTATAAAAAATGAGGAGGTTATGCTGATGTTGTTGGAAACTACCATCAAGAAGATCAGTGAACTGCAAAGTGAGGCCATGGAAAGGGCGCGTAACCATCAGAAGAATCTGATCAAGCCCTATGGAAGTTTAGGTATGCTGGAGGAAGTAGCTGTTAAGATTGCTGGAATTACCGGGGAGGTAAGTCCTAATCTTGAAAAAAAAGCTGTGATTACCTGTGCAGGTGATCATGGTGTGACAAAGCAAGGGGTCAGTGTTGCTGCTCAGGAAGTGAGTAAGCAGATGTTGATCGGGATGTTAAATGGGGGCGCTGCCATTAATGTGCTAAGCAGACATGTAGGTGCTGAAGTGATCTGTGTTGATTTTGGTATTGTCGAACAGCTAGATGACCCCCGTCTTGTTGTAAAGAGGGTTGCCCCGGCTACCGATGATATCAGTCAGGGACCTGCTATGACAAGGGAGCAGGCCCGAGCTGCAGTAGAAGGTGGGATCGAGACAGCTATTGAGGCAATCAATAAAGGTAAGCAGCTCTTGGCAACTGGTGATTTGGGAATCGGCAATACTACACCTAGTTCTGCTATTCTGGCGGCCTTCACCGGATTTCCTGTAGACCTGATCATAGGCAAAGGAACAGGCATCAAGCATGATGCAATGCAGCGCAAGATCCGTGTTGTGGAGCAGGCTCTCAGTATCAACAAACCCGATCCAAGGGATGGTCTCGATGTATTAGCCAAGGTAGGAGGATTCGAAATCGGAGGTATCGCCGGAGTAATTCTGGGAGCTGCTGCATCTCGTGTGCCTGTGGTTATCGATGGCTTTATCTCCTGTGCCGGTGCCATGATCGCCCGGTCTTTGGCTCCACAATCTGTGGATTACATGATAGCCTCCCATCTTTCAGAGGAACCGGGGCACAAGATTATGCTTACTTGGTTAGGTTTGAAGCCTATGCTTCATATGAATATGCGTTTAGGAGAGGGAACAGGTGCGGCACTTGCTTTTAACCTTATTGACGCAGCTTTGGGAATCGTCAGAGAAATGGCCAGCTTTGATTCGGCAGGAGTATCTGATGACGGTTTGCGCTAATTGAATATAACAGTCGTTTGCATCTGATTGCCTAATGGTTTTACCTGTGTTAGTATAAATGTGACAAAGTCAGGCTCACGATTGGGCCGGGTCTATGAGACAGCGGGTATAGTAAATCTCGCGGGACTTCATCAAGCTATTTATGAACCTTGATGGGTTCCTTTTTGTATATTGAAACAGGGGGTATCTGCTTTGAAAAAGGTAGCGGCAGCAAGGTTATCTGTTATTTCCAACTCTTTTCTGATAGCTCTTAAGTTAGCTGTCGGATTGACAATTAATTCGGTAAGCGTTATTTCAGAGGCGATACACTCAGGAATGGATTTAATGGCTGCCCTGATCGCTCTTTTTGCGGTGAGCAAAAGCGACAAGCCTCCAGATGCTGAACACCAGTATGGGCATGGAAAGATTGAAAATTTATCTGGGGTGATTGAAGCAATCCTGATCTTTGCTGCAGCTATCTGGATCATCAGGGAGGCAGCTGTCAAGCTGACTACAGGTGTCCAGGTGGAGACACCTCTCTGGGGGATGGGCGTTATGTGTTTTTCCGCTGCTGTGAATTGGGTTGTTTCATCTCTATTAATGAAAACAGCTCGTGAAACAGATTCTATAGCTCTGGAGGCAGATGCCCTGCATTTAAGAACCGATGTCTATACATCGGCAGGGGTTGCTGTGGGGATGTTGCTGCTCTGGGTCACAGATATCCAACTATTTGACCCTCTAATCGCTATAGCTGTTGCTCTGTTGATTATTAAGGCTGCATATGATTTGACCATCAAAGCCTTTTTCCCCCTGCTCGATACCAGTCTGCCTCAGGAAGAAGAAGCAGAGATCAGAGAAATCATCAAGGGTTATGAACGAATGGTTCTCAGTTTTCATGCACTGCGGACGCGAAAAGCCGGAGCTCAGCGGTTTATTGACCTGCATCTGGTGGTGCCCCAGTATTATAATATAGCTGCTACTCATCAGGTATGTGATCATATCGAAGGAGAAATAAAGGATAGATATCCTGGTTCACATGTGCTCATCCATGTGGAGCCCTGTCAGATCGGAGAGGATTGTAAGGGATGTGGGGAGCGGAGACAGTGCAAAATTCTAAAGAAAAGAATGGATTAGCAGGGATTTACCCCTTTTGAAACGAATTAACCCAGAATAAAAGACATAGGTGGACGGTTCTCTTGTGTCAATATCTAAACATTGCAAAATATGTGGAATGGCACACCGGTGAACTTTATTTACTTAGAGTGGAAGTATTGCTTCGTACTCTAAGTAAAGTGGTTCCATAGCCAAAAATGGAGGGGTGTTTGGGGATGCCACTTATCTATGGGATAAGCATTTTACTATTTTCGATTTTAATTGCGATTTTGGCTGTCCAGAATGCGGGGCCGGTATCTATCAAATTTTTCTTTTGGGCTGTGCCTGAGATGCCACTTGTGTTGGTGATCTTAGGGACAGCTCTCTGTGGCCTTGTGGTGGGTTTTCTGCTGGGACGTTTTTCAAGGAGAAAATCTGCTGAAAAACAGAAAAAAGCTGCTGAAGAACCGCTTAATCCTGAAACTCCGCTTAATTAGAGAAGCGGAGTTTACTTGCAGCAAGATCGCCTTACCGATGCCAGAGATAACCTGTACTCAACACCTGGGACGCCTTTGCTTGACAGAAATACTGCATTGCCCGTAGGATATTTGTAGAGAGGGATGGAATAATGACTTTGGCGCGACTTTTTAATAAAATTGAGAGCTATTATCCGAACTTTGATCGAGATTTGGTCGAACGCGCCTATCTTTTCGCAGAGAAGGCACACGCTGGTCAGTTCCGCATATCTGGTGATCCTTTTATCCAGCATTCACTGGAAGTGGCCTATATTTTGGCGGATCTGCAGCTGGATATGCTTTCCATTGTTGCCGGACTGCTTCACGATGTTGTGGAAGATACAGATGCCACATTTGATGAAATTGAGGAGTTGTTCGGTTCTAAGACGCGTTTCCTGGTGGCTGGGGTGACCAAATTAGGCAAAATAGAGTACAAATCCAAGGAGGAACGCCATGCAGAAAATCTACGCCGCATGTTCCTGGCCATGGCCAAGGATGTGCGCGTGATCATGATTAAACTGGCTGATCGCTTACATAATATGCGTACTCTCAAGCATCATCCAGTAGAAAAACAAAAAGAAATCGCCCAGGAGACTCTGGAGATTTATGCTCCGGTAGCACACCGCCTGGGTATCTTCAAGATTAAATGGGAGATCGAAGACATTTCTTTTCGCTACTTAGAGCCTGATAAGTACTATGATATGGTAGAAAGGGTTGCCAAAAAGCGGCGTGAGCGGGAGGACTATATCAACCTTGTGATCTCTAAACTCAAAGAAAGACTGGACGAAACCGGAATCCCAGCTGAAATATCAGGTAGGCCAAAAAATTTCTACAGCATTTACCGCAAAATGACAGAACAGAAAAAGGATCTCTCGGAAATTTATGACCTGATTGCGGTTAGAATAATTGTGAATACTGTCAAGGAGTGTTATGCGACACTGGGTATAGTTCACACCATGTGGAAACCTATTCCTGGCCGTTTTAAGGATTATATCGCTATGCCGAAACAGAATATGTATCAGTCGCTGCACACCAGTTTAGTAGGACCGCTGGGAGAGCCTTTTGAACTGCAGATTCGCACCTATGAGATGCATAAGACTTCGGAATACGGAATTGCCGCTCATTGGAGGTACAAAGAAGGTGGATATCCCACTGATGAAGAGTTTGAAAAGAAGCTATCATGGCTGCGCCAGATCTTAGACTGGAATCATGAATTAAGAGATGATCGGGAGTTCTTGGAATCGCTCAAGATAGATATTTTTTCGGATGTTGTTTTTGTCTTCACCCCTAAAGGGGATGTGATTGAACTTCCTGCAGGCTCCAATCCTATTGATTTTGCCTATCGTATCCATACTGAGGTAGGCAATCGCTGTATAGGGGCGAAGGTTAACGGGAGAATAGTTTCTTTAGATTATCAGCTAAAAAACGGGGATATTGTGGAAGTCCTGACCTCTAAACAGAGTGGCGGGCCAAGCCGTGATTGGCTCTCCATCGTCAAGTCATCACAGGCGAAAAATCGGATCAAACAGTGGTTCAAGAAGGAACAGAAGGTAGATAATATTCTGCGCGGTAGAGAGTTGCTGGAAAAGGAGTTGCGCAAGCAGGGATTTGAGCCTGATACCTTCTTTAAGATGGAAGGAAAGGAAGAACTCTGCCAGCGGCTCGGTTTTCAAACAGAGGATGATATGTATGCTGGGATCGGCAGCGGCAATCTCTCTGTGGTATCTGTAATTGGTAAGATGCGCACCGAACTTAAGAAAGCGAATGAGCCAGAACCCTTGATCCCTGATGGGGAGGCTGATCTGCTGTTAAGGATTCCTGAAAAAAAGGATCCAGTTGCTGCAGGGGTCAGGGTCAAGGGCATCAAGGATCTGGCAGTTCATCTTTCTCATTGCTGCAACCCCTTGCCTGGGGACCAGATTATCGGTTATATTACACGAGGAAGAGGTGTCTCTGTCCATAGGGCTGATTGCCCAAATATCGCCCATCATTTTCGAGGAGAAACAGAGCGTATCATTGAAGTGAGTTGGGATCAGGAGACACCGGCAACCTACCAGGTGGAAATCGAAGTAAATGCTTTTGACCGACCAAACCTGGCAACAGATATTATGACGACGATTGCAGATACAAAAACAATTATCAATGCAGTGCATGCCAGGGGCATGAAAAATAGAATGGCCCGTGTTAACCTAAAAATTGAGATTCGCAATGTTGAGCACCTTTATAGAGTGATGCAGAAGGTCAACCAGGTCAGTGATGTACTGGAAGTGCACAGAGTGGTACCCAATTAAGGGGTGATAGATATGCGAGCTGTGGTCCAGAGGGTTAGCAGCGGTTGGGTACAGGTAGAGGAACAGCAAAAGCGCCCTATTGGGAATGGGCTTGTTGTTTTAATTGGAGTTGGGAAAGATGATAATGATAGTGATGCCCGCTATATTGCGGACAAAATATTAAATTTAAGGATCTTTCCTGATCAAGATGGAAAATTTGATTATTCTGTCATTGATGTGGCAGGAGAACTGCTGGTGGTTTCCCAATTTACCCTATATGGTGACTGCCGCAAGGGGAGGCGACCTAGCTTCACAAATGCGGCCGCTCCAGATGCTGCCCTGCCTTTATTCGAGAAACTGCTTGACCTTCTAAAGGACAGTGGCCTTCATTTGATTACAGGTGAGTTCCAGACGATGATGCAAGTGGGGATTATCAATGAGGGGCCTGTTACAGTTTTGCTGGACAGTAAGAAAAAAATATAAAAACAAACTATCCTTCATGAGAAGGCTCTTAGCTTTGCTGTTCTAAGGCAGGGGGCTCTCCTGAGGGTATAAAGGAGGCTGTTTATTGTGAAGGTCGAATGCCTGACAGTAGGGGCTATGGCCTCAAATTGCTACCTTGTCTGGTGTGAGGATACAAAAGAGGCGATAGTAATTGACCCTGGTGCTGAAGGGAAGCGGATTTTAAGCGAGGTTGATAAAAGAGGCTTAAAATTAAAATATATTGTCAACACACACGGGCACATAGATCATATCGCTGCTAATAATGTGATCAAAGAGGCTACAGACGCAGAATTAGCTATTCATGTTGAAGATCTATCTTTGCTTACCGATCCTGAATTGAACCTTTCTCAATACATGGGTAGGAAGTACAGCAGCCCGAGAGCTGATCTTTCCCTTTCTGATGGTGACGAATTGACAGTGGGCAAAGATGTTTTATCAGTTTTGCATACGCCAGGTCATACTAGAGGAGGTATTTCCTTAAAGGGGACAGGAGTTGTTTTTGTGGGGGATACACTGTTTGCAGGTTCAGTGGGCAGAACCGATTTTCCAGGAGGGTCATATGATGATCTGATTGCCTCTATCAAAAACAAGATCCTTCCTTGTGGAGATGAGTTTATTGTCTATCCAGGACATGGTCCTGCCACTACTGTAGGTCATGAGCGTGAACATAATCCCTTTCTCTAGCTTTTAGGGTGTATAATATACTAAGCTAGAGTGAGGTTACGTGATATGGTACAGCATTCTTAAAGTTGTTCAAAGGAGTGGTATCGGTGATCAAGGCACCCCGTGGAACAAAGGATTTACTACCAGGGGAAATTGAGAAGTGGCATTATGTAGAGAAAGTTGCCAGGGAGATAAGTGAGATTTACGGTTATCAGGAGATTCGGATCCCCATCTTCGAGCATACAGAACTGTTTCAGCGGGGAGTCGGGGATACAACAGATGTTGTACAAAAGGAGATGTATACTTTTGAGGATCGCGGGGGAAGGAGTATTACACTGCGCCCTGAGGGGACAGCAGGGGTTGTCAGAGCCTATTTGGAGAACCACCTGAACAACCAGCCCCAGCCGGTCAAGCTCTATTACCTGGGTCCTATGTTTCGGTATGATCGTCCTCAGGCCGGACGCATGCGTCAGTTTCATCAGTTGGGGATTGAGGCTTTTGGCAGTAAAGACCCGGCATTAGATGTTGAAGTTATCTGTTATAGTTATAATTTTTTCTCTAGACTTGGATTGAAAGATCTAAGAGTTTTGGTTAACAGCGTAGGGTGTCCCCAGTGCAGGTCGGATTATGGAAGAGCATTGACAGAGTTTATAGAAAAGCATCGTGAGATCTTGTGCGAAAACTGCCAAGATAGGCTGGAACGCAATCCTTTGCGTGTGCTGGACTGTAAAGAGCCTGGTTGTCAGGCACAGCTGAAAGGAGTGCCTGATATTCATGATTATCTTTGTGCAGAATGCGGTGAACACTTTGAGCAGGTGCAGGATTATTTGCAATTGACTGGCATAGGATATGAAATTAATGAACAACTGGTGCGTGGGTTGGATTACTACACACAGACAGTATTTGAAATAATACCTAATGGTCCTGACCAGGATTCTCTAGCAGGGGGAGGGCGTTACAGCAATTTGGTTGAGGTCTGTGGTGGGCCTTCCACACCTGGGATCGGGGTTGCCATCGGATTGGAGCGAGTGCTGATGGCTATGCAGGAACAGGGTGTAGAGTTTCCCTTAGAGAAGCGAAACATGATATATATTGCAACTGCCAGTAGTGATCAGTCAGGGGATTTGGACAGAGAGGCTGTACGCTTGCTTCTGGAATTCAGGGAAGCAGATATACCGGTAGAAAAGGACCTGGTGGGCAGGAGCTTAAAGTCGCAGATGAAACAAGCAGGCAGGATAGGAGCCAGTTATGTTATTATCTTTGGGTCTGAAGAACTGCAAAGTGGCACTGTATTGGTAAGGGATATGAATAAAGGTGAACAGTTTTCTATATCCCGGGATAGGATTGTAGAATACCTTAAAGATATATTATAAGAGGACACTAGGGAGGCAGAATAGTGGAAAGCAGCGGAGAATTGAAGAGAACCCACAGCTGTGGGGAACTATCAATAAATAATATCGGCCAGGATGTAGTTTTGATGGGCTGGGTGCAAAAAAGACGAGATCACGGGGGAGTTATTTTTCTGGACTTGAGAGACCGGAGCGGTGTTGTCCAGGTTGTTGTAAGCCCTGATTCTAGCGATCTTTCTTTCCAGAGGTCAAATGCAGTGCGGGCAGAGTTTGTTGTTGCTGTAGAGGGGCAAGTACGGCGCCGTCCGTCAGGAACAGAAAACCCGCAGATGGCTACCGGACAGATTGAGGTTGCCACAGTTGAGCTGGAAATACTTAATGCTGCCAGAGCCTTGCCTTTTTATCCTGGTGATGCTGAGGGTGTTGATGAGGCACTTCGCTTGCGCTACAGGTATTTAGATCTACGGCGTCAAGATTGCTGGCATATTTTTTCGATGCGCCAAAGGGCAGCAGCCATTATTCGTGATTTATTGACCAAGAGGGGATTTCTGGAGATGGAAACCCCGATGCTGACACGCAGCACTCCAGAAGGTGCAAGGGATTATTTGGTCCCCAGCCGTGTGCATCCAGGCGAGTTTTTTGCTCTGCCCCAGTCTCCGCAGCTTTTTAAACAGATCTTGATGATAGCTGGTTTTGAACGTTATTTCCAGTTTGCCAGGTGTTTTAGGGATGAGGATTTAAGAGCTGATCGACAGCCGGAATTTACTCAGCTTGATATTGAAATGTCATTTATTGATGAACAAGCTATCCAACAGCTGACCGAAGAAATGCTTGTATCCCTTTTCCGGGAACTGTTGGATGTGGAACTGAAGACACCTTTCCCACGCCTTACCTACAGAGAGGCCATGGGGACATATGGCAGTGACAGACCAGATATGCGCTTCGGACTTGAGTTAGTGGATCTTTCCTCGATCCTGGCAGACAGCAGTTGCCGGGTCTTTTCCGGAGCTATTAACAGTGGTGGGGTCGTTAAAGGAATCCGGGTACCTGGTGCCGGGTTCAGCAGAAAGGTTTTGGATGAACTGACTGATATGGTTGTAGAGTGGGGTGCCCATGGTCTAGCCTGGTTTATATTACAGGAGAATGGGATCAGATCGCCCCTCGTTAAGCTAATGAATCCTGAGGAAATAGAGGCCTTGATCGCGAAAATGGGAGGGCAGGCAGGGGATACATTGTTGCTTGTTGCAGATCAGCAGCGGGTAACAGAGGAGGTTCTCGGCAAGTTGCGCCTGGAATTAGCCAGGAGACTCGATTTGATTGACGATGAGGCGTATTCCTTTATATGGATTACAGATTTCCCTTTACTGGCATATGATGAGGATGAGGGACGATTGGATGCAGTACACCATCCCTTCACATCGCCGCGAGAAGAAGACCTGCCATTACTGGAGAGTCAACCGGAACAGGTAAGGGCGAGGGCTTATGACATCGTTCTTAATGGTATAGAACTTGGTGGGGGAAGTATCAGAATCCATAGACGTGATTTACAGGAGCGTGTTTTCAGTGTTTTGGGATTGGAAGCAGAGGGTGTTCAAGAAAAATTCGGTTTTTTCTTGGAAGCCCTTGAATATGGAGCTCCTCCCCATGGCGGAATCGCTTTTGGATTTGATAGATTGTTGATGTTGATGCTTGATCTGGACTCAATTCGTGATGTGATTGCTTTTCCCAAAACACAAAAGGCGACATGTCTGCTTACCGATGCACCTGCTTCTGTAATGCCGGAACAGCTGAAGGAACTGCAAATAAAGCTTGTACACGAGAAAAAGAGCTAGGAGAGCTAGGGTGCCTGGCACCGTTTGATTTGTTGTCATTTGATTATTCTGTTTCTCGCGGTGCCAGGCACCCGTTTCTCCAGGTATTGGTACATTGAAAAAGTGCACTTTCTGTGATATTATTTAACTACATCAAGTTACATTGATAAAAACCCTACGATGTACGTGGATACTCTGGGAGTTTTGAGCCAACACCAAAACTTTTGGAGCCTGGGCTCTGGCTGTAGCTTATATACCTCCACTGAGAGGGAATAAAAAACAGTCAGGAGGGCACCACCGTGCCGAGACAGGTTCAGACACCGGGTCTACCACGGCATATGTGGGGTTTTATTTACTTGACAGGGAATTAGTGATCATTTAAAATCTGCAGTAATGAATTTGGGCGGGGGAGGAATTATTATGAGTCATTATTGGAATAAAGACTGCGAGTGTATGTCGCCTGAGGGGCTGCGCTCTCTTCAGGAGAATCGTCTAAAGGAAACAGTAAAACGTGTTTATCAAGAGGTTCCTTTTTACCGCCATGCCTTTCAAGAAAATAGTATTGAACCAGATGATATTCAAACCCTTGATGATCTTAAAAAACTTCCATTCACTACTAAAAACGATTTGCGTGACAACTATCCGTATGGTCTTTTTGCTGTTCCTCTGAGTGAAGTGATCAGGTTGCATGCTTCTTCCGGAACTACCGGTAAGCCTACTGTCGTTGGGTATACTAAGCATGATCTTGATGTGTGGTCCGAGGTGATGGCCCGTGCGCTGATTTGTTGTGGAGCAACAACAAACTCCAAAATCCAAAATGCATATGGATATGGTCTTTTTACAGGCGGGTTGGGAGTACACTACGGGGCTGAGAAGGTTGGTGCCTCGATTATACCTGTTTCTGCGGGACACACTAAACGCCAGATCATGATTATGAAGGATTTCGGTAGCAATATACTGACCTGTACTCCTTCCTATGCTCTGCATATGGCTGAAGTTATGGAGGAGTTAGGTGTTTCTAAGGAGGATATTAGCCTTACAGGGGGGCTTTTTGGGGCAGAACCCTGGTCGCAAAATTTACGCAAACAGATTGAATTACGCTTAGGTATAAGAGCGTTAGATGTATATGGGATGAGTGAGGTTATTGGTCCCGGGGTTGCTGTCGAGTGTCCTGAACAAGATGGTCTGCATATTTGGGAGGATCACTTCCTGGCGGAGATTGTGGACCCGGACACCGGACAATCCCTACCCCCTGGAAGTTATGGAGAATTAGTGATCACAACACTCACCAAAGAGGCCTTACCTATGATCCGTTATAGAACTAGGGATATTACACGGATTATTCCCGATGGACCATGTGCCTGCGGCCGCACTCACATGAGGATCGACCGCTGCCAGGGGCGAACCGATGATATGCTGGTTATTCGTGGTGTTAATGTTTTTCCTTCTCAGATCGAGGAGGTTCTCTTCCGGATCAGTCATACAGAACCCTATTACCTTCTAATTGTTGATCGCCAGGATCAGCTGGATCAACTGGAAGTATGGGTAGAGGTATCTGATCAGGTTTTTTCTGACCAAATAAGGAAGATGGAAGGTTTGGAACGAGAGATTCGCAAGGAGATTGAGGTTGTTTTAGGAATCAGTGTTAAGGTAAAACTTGTTGAACCTAAAACCATAGAGCGTAGTGAGGGAAAGGCGAAGCGTATTATTGATCGCCGTAGTTTATAAGAGGGGGGATGCTCTGTGCCTGTAAAACAGATCACTGTGTTTTTGGAAAACAAGTGCGGCAGACTGGCCAGTGTAGCTAAAGTTATAGGGGAGGAAGGGATCAATATTCGAGCGTTTTCTGTGGCAGATACCACAGATTTTGGTATCCTACGACTGATCGTAAGTGACCCAGAGCGTACCTATGATGTGCTGCAAAAAGCCCAGTATACTGTCAGGCTGACCGATGTGATCGCTGCCCAAATTTCCGATCACCCCGGGGGATTGGCACAAGTTCTTTCCCTGATGGAGGAAGCGGGAATAAATATCGAATACCTGTATGCCTTTGTTGCCCAGGTATCAGGGGATGCTCTGGTTGTTTTCCGAGTGGAAAATTCAAAGGTGGCGGAACAGTTGATGCTTGGAAAGGGTATCAAGGTTTTAAGTGGAGAAGAGGTTTATAACATCTAATATAGAAAGGATGAAACAGGATGCATTTTCATCCCTGCGGTTGTGCAACTGGAATCGGCAGTTTACCTCACCTTGACCCGGCTATCGCTGTTTCTCTTGTTAAGAAATACCTACCGTTAATACCCCACTGGCCCCAATTGCCTCAGCGGTCAGTTAAGGAATATTTCTGCACCCAATTTTTGCAGACATTAAGCGATCTTGGCCTGCTACAGGTGGAAAGGGGGAGGAAGGCGTACTTTCTTGATGAAGAAGCGGACTGGCCGGAGCGGCTAGCCAGTTTTTATGAGCTATATATCCGGGCAGCGGATGGTGATAGAGAGGCATTAAATAATTTTTCATTTTCACCTGGATCTGCAGAAGGATTTTATTATCTTTACGGCGAATTAAAGGAAAAAGGAATAAAAGGATCTAAATATAGGCCTGAATATTTAAAAGGCCAGGTGGTTGGTCTGCTGTCTGCCGGTTTTCAGGTAACTGATCAGAGCGGAGTTCCGGCTTATTATGATGCACAGCTGCGAGATGTTCTGTTAAAGCAGTTATCACTGCAGGCGGCCTGGCAGGTCAAAACCCTAGAAGAATTAGGTCTACCGGTAATCATTATTATGGATGATCCAGTTATCGACAGCTGTGGCAGATATGATCGTATTACTGTAAACAAGGATGAAGTAAAGGCTGAACTCGCCGAATTTGCTTCTTTTGTGCGCAGGTTCGGGGGATTAGCCGGTGTTCATTCATGTTCGGATATTGATTGGTCGATACTGTTTGATGCTGATTTAGATATAATAAGTTTTGATACCTACCAATTTGCCACGAATTTTGCTCTATATCACAAATCTATCCAAAAATATCTAATAAACGGCGGTGTTGTTGCTTGGGGAATAGTACCCACAGATAGGGAGGCACTTGCTAAAGAAGACCTGGAAACCTTAAAGAGTAAATTTTATGAGTTTTTAAAGCAGTTAGCAGGAAAAGGGGTTGACCCAAGGCTTCTTTATGAGAACGGCATGATTACACCTGCCTGTGGTACAGGCACCCTGAATGAAGACCAAGCGAAGCGCATCTATCAGCTGACTGCAGAGTTGGCAAAAGACTGGAAAAGCGAATCGATTATATAGTTTGAGAATATATTGAGTTATTGCAGTATATTGTGTGTTGTGGGGAGGCGATGATTATTGTGCAATCCACACAGACTGAAGGAATTATTAAGGGAATAACTAACAATAGACTGAATGAACAACAACGAAAGAGGCTGCAGCATGAATTAAAGATATATATGGAACAGTATTTTAAGCGGACACTTGGCAAGAGTGTGGACACAACGAGGATCACTATTGTGGAAGACATGTTAATTATCAGAGGAGAAGGATTTCTAACTGAGCCAGAGAAATTTATTGTTATAAAAGCTCAGGGGAAGGATGCAGTCAGGGCATTCAGATTGCATGTTGTACAACAGCATATTATCGATAATATACCCTATTTTGAGAAGCTATTTAATGCAAAAGCTGTTCATCAAACATATGAAGTTGAGGCCCATAATGATTTCTGGATACACGCTATAATATTTGATCGTGTATTGACATTATAAAAAATATTTTAGGTGGTTCGCGGAGAAACATATAGGTGGCTCCAAGAGAGACCAATGTTTTTGTGAAGGCTCAAATATCATTCAGAGTCAGGCATAAAAGCATTGGTCTTTTGTTGTAGTAGGAAGAGGCGGAACCTATGGTTGCAAGGGTTCACCAATGTGCCCTTGACAATAAAAAAATAATTTTAAGGAGCATTCCTGTAATGAATAAAAAAGCTGTTTGAAAAAAGAAGTACCTCCTGCTAGCATACGAGGTGTCTGCCAAAGAGCACGACCCTTAAATAGCAGAGGAGGTACTAACATGAAGTATACCCAAAACAAAAAGATTGAGCAAGTCAATGAATCAACACTAATTATCGGAGCAGATATTGCAAAACAAAAACACATTGCCAGAGCTCAAGATTTCCGCGGAATAGAGTTTGGCAGAGCACTAACCTTTGACAACAGCCGGGATGGTTTTATCAAACTTTTAAACTGGATCAAAAACCTGAAAGAAGAGCAAGATAAGCAGCAAGTAATTTTTGGCATAGAACCTACCGGCCAGTATTGGCTGCCGCTGGCACAGTTTTTAAGGCAACACGGCATCAAAATAGTTTTGGTTAACCCATTACATGTAAAGAAAAGTAAAGAACTAGACGACAATTCACCGACTAAAAATGATGTTAAAGACGCCCGAGTAATTGCCCAACTAGTAAAGGACGGGCGGTACTCTGAACCAAATATACCCACCGAAATTTATGCTGAACTTCGAGTGGGAATGAACATGCGAGACCGCTTGATAGAAGACATGCAATGCATAAAAGGGCGGATTGACAATTGGCTTGACCGTTATTTTCCCGAATTCAATACAGTCTTTAGAAGCTGGGAGGGCAAAGCGGCACTATTAACCCTAGAGTCCTTCCCACTACCGCAAGAGATCACGGATAAAGGTATAGAAGGCATATTAGAGTGTTGGAAACAAGAAATTAAGCGAGCAGTGGGAAAGAAACGGGCGGTAGAGTTATTGGAAGCAGCTAAAGAAAGCATTGGGCTTACTGAGGGGTTAATTATGGCGAGGCAGGAACTCAAGACCCTTCTGAGCCAATACAGCGTGCTTAAGCGGGAAATAGAACAGCTAATGGAACAAATAGAAAACATCCTTAAAGAGATACCAGGCACACAAGAAATGATGACAATTCCTGGTGTAGGCATAGTCACAGTAGCAGGCTTTCTGGCGGAGGTGGGTAATCTTGAAAACTACCATCACCCCCGGCAGATACAGAAGCTGGCAGGGTTAAACTTAAAGGAAAACAGCTCCGGTAAGCATAAAGGGCAAACCCGTATCACTAAAAGAGGTCGCCCGCGCTTAAGGGCACTGCTTTACAAGTGCACCATGCCATTAGTAGCAAAGAATCCCGAATTTAAAGCCCTGCATTGCTACTATACAACACGGATAGAAAACCCGCTTAAGAAAAAACAGTCGTTGATAGCTCTAAGTTGTAAGTTAATTCGAGTGTTGTTTGCTCTTGGTAAGAAGAAGACATCCTACGATGGCAGGAAGTTATTAAAAGACAGCTCAATAATTTTATTACAGGAAGCAGCTTAAAAACAAACAATATTATTTTACAGGCGAATACTTAGTTTAAAGGACTTAGAAAACCATAACCATTGACAATAGGAGCACGGAGCAGCCAGGTACTATACAATCCATACGGGCAAAGACCCTGCTAAGGAGCATAAACTGGCCTCCATCCCTGGATAGGTAGAACGAAGGAATGTACAGGGCCAATTGGACCCGGTGAGACATGGGAGGGTAAACCGCCAAGGGAGATGTGGAGATCCAATGTGCCGACATATTTTACCACAAAGTAAGACCCTTGAGGGAAGGCACCCCATGCTTACATAATATTGTATATCTTCAAAATCTATCTATCTCTTAATTAATCAATGATTATGAAATTCTAAGAATAAGCGAGTATACGTAAGAAAAACTTATTTTATAGAGGGAGGACGAAGAAGATGACAATGAAGGCGTTAGTGTACCATGGTCCTGAGAAGATCAGTCTCGATGATGTACCGGTACCGAAGATTATTGAGCCAGATGATGTAATCGTTAAGGTGACCACTTCCACCATCTGTGGTACCGACATCCACATCTGGCATGGCGGGATGCCTGAGGTAGAGGCTCCCAGAATCCTCGGCCATGAATTTTGCGGGGAAGTAGTGGAGGCAGGCCCTGCAGTAAGGAATGTCAAGGTTGGGGATCAGTGTGCTGTATCCTGTGTTACCCAGTGTGGTGAGTGTTTCTACTGTGTACGGGGGATGTATTCCCATTGTACAACAGGCAGCTGGATATTCGGTTATATGATCGAAGGTTGCCAGGCAGAATACGTACGGGTACCACATGCTAATCTTGGATGCCATATTATCCCTGAAGGATTGACCGATGACGATGTGCTGCTCGTTGGAGACATCCTGTCAACAGGCTACTTAGGTGCAGAGAATGCTAAAATTGAACCAGGTGATACAGTTGCAGTGATGGGTACAGGCCCTGTGGGTATGTGTGCCATGATGACTGCAAAACTATGGGGGCCAGCAAGAATTATTGCTGTTGATTTGAACCAGTCCAGGCTTGATTTTGCTGTCAAGAATGGAATTGCGGATATGGGCATTAACCCCGGTGAAGTTGATGCTGTTGAAAAAATCAGAGAAATCACTGATGGCCGCGGTGCAGATAGAACCATCGAGGCTGTAGGTGCCAAGGGAACCTATGAGCTGGCTCTGGAAGCTGTACGAGCGGGTGGTAATGTTTCGATGCTCGGTGTTTATGAGCAGCCACAGGAGTTGAAGATGAATGAACTGTGGATCAAGAACATCAATATCTCTATGGGCCTTGTCAATGCTAACCGTATCCCAGAACTAATTCGTCTCATTCAACTGGGCAAGATCGATACCAAATTCTTGTATACCCATCGTAAGCCTCTGAACGATATTCTCGAAGGGTATGACATCTTTGGTGGCAAGAAGGACAACGTCCTTAAGTGGATTGTCACACCATACGAAAGATAATAGAAATAATTTAAGCTAGCTTCCATTGGCTTAACACAACTCAAAAAACCGGGGTGCGCGGCCCCGGTTTTTTTATTTTTTTTTAAGTAAGAGAAGGAATTAGCAATTTAGTAGAGAAATATTTGAGTGTGGTGGAAAGTGGTGCAAAGTGGGGTACTTTATGTTTGGAGTGGGGAAACATGTTTATCGGAGAATACTACCATAATATAGATGCCAAAGGACGCTTGATACTACCAGCCAAATTTCGATCCTGTCTGGGAGATCGTTGTATAACTACACGCGGCCTGGATCACTGCCTTTTTGTGTTTCCCCTTGATGAATGGAGTATTATGGAGCAGAAGTTGAGAAATCTGCCCCTCACGAATAAGGAAGCCAGGTCTTTTTCTCGTTTCTTTTTTTCTGGAGCAACTGAGTGTGAAATGGATGCCCAAGGACGGATCCTGATTCCGCCTCCTTTGCGGAATTACGCAGCGATCAGCCGTGAAGTTACTATTATCGGGGTATCTTCTCGTATCGAGATCTGGGCTGCGGATCGCTGGGATGAATACTGCACTGGGGCTGAGGAAACATATGAAGAATTAGCAGAAAAGATGAATGAAGGCGGTGCTTTAGGTGGCTGAAGTGAAACATGCTCCAGTGATGCTCAAGGAAGCAATAGAGTTTTTAGCTCCCCAAGAAGGGGGTATATATGTTGACTGTACATTGGGCAGCGGCGGTCATGCAAAAGAGATACTCCGCTTGATTGGCCCTACAGGCAGATTGATCGGTTTCGATAAAGATGAGTCTGCTCTTAACCGTTCAAAAGAGGTGTTAGCACCTTATCTCGAGCAGGTAGTTTTCATACATAGTGATTTTCGCCAGATGGTGGAATTTTTGCACGATCTGCAAATTGATAAAGTTGATGGAATTTTATTTGATTTAGGGGTTTCCTCCAATCAGGTATTAGAGCCAGAGCGTGGTTTCAGTTATAACTATGATGCTTTTTTGGATATGAGGATGGATCAGAGTTCAGCAACTACAGCGGCGGACCTGGTCAATACTTTATCAGAGAAGGAACTGGCGGATATTATCTTTCGTTATGGTGAAGAGAGATGGGCGCGTCGGATCGCGTCTTTTATAGTGGATTGGCGAAAAAAAGCCCCTGTTACTACGACTGGACAGCTTGTGGAGATAATAAAAGCTGCTATCCCTGCTCGTGCACGTCGTACTGGCCCCCATCCCGCCCGGCGTACTTTTATGGCTTTACGTATCGCTGTTAATGATGAACTGACAGGTGTGGAAGCGGGACTCAGGGCGGGGATTTCTTTATTAAAGCAGGGTGGAAGGATTGTTGTTATCTCCTTTCACTCTCTGGAAGACAGAATTGTTAAAAGCGTTTTCCGAGAGTATGGGTGGCATTCTCGGAATGAAATTCACATACTTACGAAAAAACCAATTGTGCCGGAGGCTGCGGAGATTGAAGCCAATCCCCGGTCACGCAGTGCCAAACTAAGAGCAGCTGAAAAACTACTGCCTACAAAAAGTAATATAAGAAAATAGAGGTGAATAAATTGGTATTAGCGGAAGAAAAGAGCTATGCCAGACAACCTTCAAGGCGGCCTAAGAAAAGAAAAATAGCAAAGCGACAACAGCGCCAAAAGCTAGTTGTTTATCTTCAGCTCACTGCCATTATTCTCAGCTGTTTTGGAATAGGAATTTTCTATATCTATAAACATCATCAGGTTACAGCTTTAGGGTATAGAGTTGAAGAAAACAGGCAAAGGGTTGCAGTTCTACAGAGAGATATTAAACAGTTAGAGTTAGAGGCTGCTGAGCTTCAGTGTCCTGAAAGGGTAGAGGAAATTGCGATCAATAAAATTGGTATGGATAAGCCTGAAAATGTTTTGCTGGCGGCTCTTCCCTTTGCAAAAGATAACACTGTAGAACAAAAGCAAAATGCATTACTGGGTCAGGAGAAGGAAAAGGGATCAGGCTTTTTGGTAGCATTAAAACAGTTTATGGGCAGGGCAGAAGCTTCGCCTCAGTAACGGGGTGTTATTGTTGAGCATTAGCAATATAGAGATGCGCAAAAGAACAACCGCACTATTTTTTGTGCTTTTTCTTATTTTTGTCTTGTTGCTGTTGCGTCTGGGTTATTTGCAGATTGTTAAGGGCACATGGTATCAGGAAAAAGCGCTGGAAAACAGGATCCGCGAAATTGTTGTAGAGCCTAAGCGAGGAGTCATCTATGATCGCAATGGAGATGAGCTGGCGGTCAGTATTGATGCTGAAGGCTGTTATGCTATTCCGGCTGAAGTGCGGAAATCAGATAAAGAAGATGAAATTGCCAGGGAATTAGCTGGCATTCTTGACATGGAGGAAAAGGATGTTTATGAGCTGATCACCAAAGATCAACAATCTGTATGGCTTAAATTTAAGCTCAAAAATGAACAGGTTAAAGAACTGCGTGAAAAGAATTTGCCCGGTATTGGGACAATCCCTAAGCCTCAACGGTATTACCCTAACGGCAACCTGGCATCTCACTTGCTGGGGTTTGCCGGTGACTACAATCAGGGCTTAGAAGGCATGGAGAGTGCTTTTGATAAACAGTTGGCCGGTATTAACGGGCGTCTCCTTGTGGAATATGATGCAGGGGGCCAAGAAATACCAGAATCCACAAGAAAATATATCGAACCTGAACAGGGACTAAATGTGGTCTTGACTATAGATCAGACGATCCAATATATTGCAGAGCGGGAACTTGATAAAATAATGCAGGAGCGCTCCCCTAAAAGTGCTACAATAATTGTTATGGATCCCAATACTGGGGAGATCTTGGCGATGGCAAATAAACCGGATTTTGATCCAAATGAGTTTCAAAAATATTCGGCTGAGGCGCGCCGTAATGCAGCTGTTGCTGACAGTTATGAGCCCGGCTCTACCTTCAAAATTGTAACCCTTGCCGCAGCTCTGGAGGAGGGAGTAACCAAAACAGGGGATCAGTTTTATGACCCTGGTTATATTAAGGTCAATGGAGAAACCATTAGATGCTGGGCAGGTGGAGGCCATGGCAGCCAAACTCTGGCTGAGGTTGTGCAAAACTCCTGTAACCCCGGTTTTATTACGCTGGGTTTACGGTTGGGTACCCAAAGTTTATACAAGTACATTAAAGGTTTTGGTTTTGGCAGCCAATTAGGAATTGAACTGTCAGGAGAAGCTACTGGTATAGTTATACCAGAGGATCAAGTCAAACCTGTGGATCTGGCTACTATCTCTATGGGGCAGGCTAATACTGTGACTCCTCTACAGATGGTGACTGCACTGTCCGCTATCGTCAATGGAGGTAAATTGATGAAGCCCCATATTGTTAAGGAACTGACTAACCGTGAAGGGGAAGTGGTAAGGCGTTTTGAACCTGAGGTGGTGCGTCAGATTATTTCGGAAGAAACATCTAAGTTGGAAAAAGAGATGCTGGAAGCTGTTGTCAGCAAAGGATCAGGCAGAAACGCACATATAGAAGGATACTCTGTAGGCGGCAAAACAGGTACAGCGCAAAAACCGGCGCCAGGTGGAGGGTATTCTGCTACAGATTATATCGCCTCCTTTATTGGGTTCGCACCGGTAGATGACCCTCAGCTTGTTGCTATTGTTGTGGTTGATACACCTAAGGGGTATCCTTATTATGGGGGTACAGTAGCAGCTCCCGTATTTCGAGAGGTAGTGGGGGATAGCCTTCGCTACTTAGAGGTCCCTGTCCGCTATGAGCCAGAGGAAAATACTGCTGATAATGAAATGACAACTGTGCCTATGGTGATCAACCTTCCGGTTGATGAAGCGGAAAAATTATTAACAGATGCAGGGCTTGTCAGTGAGCGTTCAGGCTCCGGGCAACTAGTCTATGGTCAGATGCCTCTTGATGGTGTTAAAGTAAAGAAAGGGAGTAGTGTATTACTCAATTTGCAAAAGCAAGAGGGGATCCAGGGTGATGAAAGAAATGTACCGGATCTCAAGGGCAAGAGTATGCGCGATGTGGCAGAGCTTTTAGGAGAGATGGGCCTTGTACTGGTACCTGAAGGTGAGCCATATCCCACAGGGATTGCCAGGGAACAGAAACCTGCAGCTGGAACAAGACTTCCTCAGGGTGGGCAGGTGCGAGTCAAATTTGAGCCCCCATCTGGTATAGGTGTTACACCTTGATTGGGGAAGGTCTTGAATGGAAACAATGATCAGAATGACTGTAAACAGAGGTGAAGGGGATGCCCATTACTTTTCAGGATTTACTTCAGGGAGTAGAGGTTACTGGTGCTGCGGGGCTTGAGCAGACAGTTACTGGATTACACTATGATTCCCGTCTGATAAAGCCGGGAAATATATTTGTATGTATACAAGGTTACCGCACAGATGGGCATCTATATATTCAGGATGCTTTATCCAGGGGGGCTGTAGGGTTAGTTGTCGAAAAAGATATGAATTTACAGCCCCAGATCTCCTTTGCCAGAGTAAATAGTTCACGCCTGGCTTTGGCCTTGATGGCGGCGAATTTTTATGATCATCCCAGCAGGAAGCTTACTATGATTGGTGTTACCGGTACTAATGGCAAGACCACCACTACACACCTCATTGAGGCTGTTTTGGCTGGCAAGGCTGAGCCTACGGGAATTATCGGTACTATCTGCAATAAGATAGGGGATCAGAGGCATTCTGTTGAGCGAACAACACCGGAATCCCTTGATCTCCAATCCATTCTCGCTCAAATGAACACATCTAAGGTAAAAGCTGTTTCTATGGAGGTTTCCTCTCATGCTCTCTTTCTACAGCGGGTAGCAGCCTGTGAGTTCGATATAGGGGTATTTACAAACTTGACTCAAGATCATCTGGATTTCCATAGGAATATTGATGAATACCTGGCTGCCAAGATGCTACTTTTTGAGGGGCTGGGAAAGGAAAGATTAAAAAAACGGCCATGTTACGCTGTGGTCAATAATGATGACAGTGCAGCAAAGCGGATTATAAAGTGTACAAATGTACCTGTAATTACATATGGTATTTACGAACAGGCAGATCTAAGAGCTGAGGATGTACAACTCAATCCAGATGGGAGCAGTTTTACTGTGGTCTATAAAGAAGACTCCTTTCCAGTAACTACCTCACTTCCTGGTGAATTTAATGTATATAATAGTCTTGCCGCTATCTGTGTAGGCTTGCAGGAGGGTGTTCCGGTAACAGTGATACAGGCTATTCTAAAAAAGATGAAGGGGGTTCCCGGGCGGTTTGAACCGGTAGATGAAGGCCAGAAATTTGCAGTAGTCGTCGATTATGCTCATACCCCTGACGGTCTGGAGAATGTATTGAAAACAGCACGCCGAGTATCAGGCGGCAGACTGATCACAGTTTTCGGCTGTGGTGGTGACCGTGATGCCGGTAAGCGGCCTGTAATGGGAAGGATTGCGGGAGAGTTGAGCGACTACACTATTATTACTTCCGATAATCCCCGCTCAGAAGCTCCTGAGTTAATAGAAGGTCAAATAGAAGATGGTATACAGGAGATACAAGATGCCTGTTATACTATAATTACTGATCGCTTTCAGGCAATCAGGCATGCCCTTCTCAGTGCAAAAGAAGGAGATTTTGTAGTGATAGCTGGCAAAGGACATGAAACATATCAAATTGTCGGGGACCAGGTACTTCCCTTTGATGATCATCAGGTAGCTAGGGAGATTATTGTAAAGGAGATCATTGATTAAGTAATGGATCCAATACATATAAATGATGTTATAAAGGCTGTCCGAGGCCAGTTGGTGCAGGGCAGTAGCAATATAGGGATCAATGGTGTGAGTATTGACAGTAGAACGATTAAGCCAGGAGATCTGTTCTTGGCTTTTCCTGGAGAGCGGGTTGATGGGCATGATTTTTTGGAACAGGTCTTTGACCAAGGGGCTGCTGCTGCTGTTATTTCTCATCCAGTGAATTTTCAGAGTAGGGCAGCTTTGATTATGGTTGATGACCCACTTAAAGCACTGCAGGATCTGGCGTATTACTATCGCCAGTTATATAACATTCCGGTGGTTGCAGTTACCGGAAGCACCGGAAAAACCACAACTAAGGATCTAATTGCCGGTGTACTGGAGCAGCGATTTAAGGTTCTAAAGACAAGTGGGAATTACAATAATGAGATTGGACTTCCTTTGACACTTTTGCAGTTGAATCACAGCCATCAGATAGCTGTTCTGGAAATGGCTATGCGGGGACGTGGGCAGATAGCTGCTTTATGTGAGCTCAGCTGCCCGCAAGTAGGGGTGATCACCAATATTGGTAAGACCCATTTGGAGCTTTTAGGTAGCCACGAGGCCATTGCCCTGGCTAAAGGGGAACTACTGCAAGCCCTACCCTCTGATGGATGGGCGGTGCTCTGCGGTGAAGACCCATGGCAGGTAAAACTCAGTGAAATGGTATCTGGTGAGGTTATTTTTTATGGCTATAGTGATCACTGCACTGTCAGTGCCTCTCAGGTTGTTTTGGATAACCTGGATGGCGTAGAGTTTAATCTTTCTACCCCTGCCGGGCAAAGAACCTGCTTTCTCCCTCTGCCAGGTGCCCATAATGTGACAAACGCTCTGGCGGCGGCTGCTGTAGGACACAGGTTTGGCTTAACTCTCCAGGAGATTGCGGCAGGTCTCCAATCTGCTTCTTTGACAGGGATGCGGTTGGAGGTCAAGGAGGAAAAAGATGGGGTAATGATCATCGATGACTCCTATAATGCCAGTCCATCCTCTACAATAGCTGCTTTAAGGCTGCTTGCCGAGTCTGGGGGCGAGAGAACCATCGCTGTTTTAGGTGATATGTACGAGTTAGGAGAAGAAACAGTTGACGGACACCGTCAGGTTGGGAAGGAAGCGGTTGCTTTACAGATCGATTGTCTCTGTACAGTTGGGCAGCTAGCTAGGGAAATTGCTAAAGGTGCTATAAATGCTGGGATGGACAGTGACTTGATATATGTTTATCAGGAAAAAACAGAAGCAGTATCTTTTCTAAGATCATATCTGCAAAAAGGGGATGTGGTATTGATTAAGGGTTCGAGAGGTATGAAGATGGAGGAGATCGTGGCAGCCATCCAGGATGGTGAGCAAGGTGAATGAGATTGCCAGAGTAGTCCTGGCCTTTGTGGTAAGCTTGGTTGTAGTGCTGGTGATTACACCCATCTGCATTCCCCTATTACAGCGATTAAAAGTTGGGCAAGAGGTCAGGGATGATGGCCCCCGCTCCCATCTAAAAAAACAGGGAACCGCTACAATGGGCGGTGTCATGATTATTTTGGGTGTTGGGATAGCCGGATTTATTTTTACGTCTGATGCTTATGAAACACTGCTTCTTTTTATAATCATGCTGGGTTGCGGGTTGCTGGGATTATGGGATGATTTCCTCAAAGTTGTTCTCAGAAGGCCCCTTGGACTGCGGGCTAGAGCAAAAATAGTCGGACAACTGCTTGTGGGGATTTGTCTTGCTTGGGGTTCTTCAATGCTCGGGCGGGGAACTTTAATTGCAGTACCATTTACTGGTATTGAACTAGAAGCTGGTTTTTTTTATTATATTTTTGTAGTGCTTATCTTAATATCTGCTGCTAACGCAGTTAATCTCACAGACGGGTTGGATGGACTGGCTAGTGGGTTGATGGTGATTGTCAGTGCTGCTTATGTTTTAATTGCTTTGAATACAGGTCATTATGCTGCAGCGGTTTTTGCAGGGGCTTTAGGTGGTGCTTGTCTGGGATTTCTTAGGTCTAATTACCACCCCGCCCGGATATTTATGGGTGATACAGGTTCTCTGGCTCTGGGGGGTGCACTGGCTGCACTTGCTGTGCTTACAGGGACAGAGCTTCTTTTAATAATACTGGGAGGGGTATTTGTCCTGGATGTGCTCTCTGTAATTATCCAGGTCATTTCCTTTAAATTAACTGGGAAGCGAGTCTTTAAGATGAGTCCCCTGCATCATCATTTTGAACTATCTGGTTGGCCTGAGGTCAAAGTTGTACAAGTTTTTTGGTTGATGGGATTATGTTTTGCCATCCTAGGCTTGCTTGCTTTATAAGGGCGTAATCTATGGTAAAGATGAAAACAGAGGCCGAAGTCAGTAATGTTGCGGATTAAGTGTAATACAGTTTCAATAAAACCTCCGACATCTGACCTCCGGCCTCCGACTTCCATTTCAGGTAGGAGATGTTGAATTGTCTAGTTTACAAGGTAAAAAGGTGCTTATTGTAGGAATGGCACGAAGTGGCCAGGCCGCGGCTCGTTTTTTGGCAAAGCAGGGAGCATTGGTGACAGGCACCGACCTTAAAAGTGAGGATCAGCTGGGCTGTGAATTCCCTGAATTAAAAAAGCTGCCCATTGCTTTAATTGCCGGTGGTTACCCTGAAGTAATACAAGGTGGCTATGATCTGGTTATAGTCAGCCCTGGTGTTCCCAGCGACATACCCCCGATATTAGCTGCACAAAAACATGGCATTCCTATTTGGAGTGAATTGGAATTGGCGGGTAGATTTATCAAAGACCCGATCATCGCTGTTACTGGTACCAATGGAAAAACCACCACAACTTCTTTACTGGGATATATTTTTGATCAGGCAGGGATTGAGGCTGTAGTGGCAGGAAATATCGGAATACCATTAATTCAGGAAGTGGAAAAAAACCTTGATATTTTTCGGCAAGGAGTCAAGCGCTGGATTGTGGAAGTGAGTTCTTTTCAATTGGAGCGAATGGAAGCATTTCGGCCGCATATAGCTGTTTTTCTAAATTTAGCTCCGGACCACCTCGACAGGCATGGCGATTTGGCCACATATGGTAGGATTAAAGCCCAGCTTTTTGCCAATCAGGGACCAGATGATTATGCTGTCATCAATCTGGATGATCCCTGGGTGTCGACACAGATGGGTAATGTTCCTGGCCAAATAGCCGGTTTCTCCTGCAGCAGGGTTCCTCAGCATGGGATAGGAGTGCAAGGGGAGCAGATTATCTATAATTTACAGGGCAGAGATGAGCTATTGTGTACAGTTGGAGATATTAGAATGCCTGGCCGTCACAACCTGGAAAATGCTTTGGCGGCAGCGGCAGCTTCTCTGTTGGCTGGAGTTGATAAGGAATATGTTGTCGATGCGTTAACTTCTTTTTCCGGTGTATCACATCGAGTGGAGGAAGTACGAATATTGGACGGAGTGCTTTATGTCAATGACTCAAAGGCAACTAATCCAGATGCAGTACTGAGAGCCCTCGATTCCTATGATAAACCGATAATCCTGATCGCTGGGGGAAGGCATAAAGGTGCGGGCCTAGATGAGCTGGCAGAAAAGATAAGGCAAAGGGTGAAGGCCTTGATCCTGATAGGGGAGGCAGCTCCCCTGTTGCGACAGACGGTGATGGCTATAGGGTTTAATAATATACAAGATGTGAATTCCCTTCAAGAAGCTGTTGCATTAGCACACAGTATTGCCTGTAGTGGTGATCTGGTTCTGCTGTCACCAGGGTGTGCCAGTTGGGATATGTTTCGTGATTATGAGGAACGGGGTGATCTCTTCCGTAAAGAGGTTGAGGAACTCTAAGGAGGGGTTGGAATATGAAAAAGGCGCGCAGAGCCCCAGATTTTATTCTCTTTATAATCATACTCCTATTATTAACAGTAGGGATTGTAATGGTATACAGCGCCAGCTTTGTTTTCGCTGAGGTGAATTATGATGATGGCGCCCATTTCCTTAAAAACCAGTTGATATGGGCATTGCTAGGGATTGCCGGAATGATTTTCGTCATGAATATCAATTACAAGGTTTATAAAAAGTGGGCAATTCCTTTATTAGGGCTGGCTGCTGTTTCACTCGTTCTTCTGTTTGTGCCAGGAGTAGGTATTGAGGTAAAGGATGCAACACGCTGGATTGGGGTTGGTACTACCTTTCGCTTTCAACCATCAGAAGTCACTAAACTGGCATTGGTTTTTTTCCTAGCTAAATTTTTGTCTGAGAATCAGGATCGGATTAAGCAGTTTTTTAAGGGGTTAGCCATCCCGCTCCTGGTTGTAGGGGGTATCTGTCTCCTGATTTTGCTGCAGCCTGATCTGGGGACAACCGTCACCATTGCAGGTACAGCATTTCTCCTATTGTTAGCTGCGGGAGCAAGGATAAGCCATTTGTGCGGCTTGGGAGTGTTGGGGTGTGGACTAGCAGCTCTGGCAATCATTATGGAACCATATCGGATGAAGCGGATCATGGCTTTTACAGATCCCTGGTCCGATCCCTTAGATACAGGATTTCAAACCATCCAGGCTCTTCTAGCAGTTGGTTCAGGGAGATTCTTCGGAGCAGGGCTCGGTCAGGGGAGACAGAAGTTTCTCTACCTGCCTGAGCAGCATACAGATTTCATCTTTGCAGTGATAGCGGAAGAGTTGGGTTTTATCGGGTCAACATTTGTTCTCCTGCTTTTTCTTGCCTTTATGTGGAGGGGGCTAAAGATCGCTATTAAGGCACCTGACACCTTTGGGGGGCTGCTTGCTGCTGGAATCACGATCATGGTGGTGCTGCAGGCACTCATAAATATAGGTGTTGTGACAGGAAGCCTTCCAATAACAGGGATCACGTTGCCTTTCATCAGTTATGGGGGCTCCTCATTGACACTGAATTTAGTGGGAATTGGTATTCTCTTAAATATATCACGTTATGTTAAAGAATAGGAGAATAAGGTATGCGTGTGCTGATTACAGGTGGTGGTACAGGGGGACACCTCTATCCGGCATTGTCAGTTGCCGGTTTGCTGCAGGAGTTAGATAACCGCTGCCAGATCCTCTTTGTAGGGACAGGTGAGGGCCTGGAAAGCAGAGTGGTGCCTGAAAGAGGTTACTCTTTTCGCCAAATTACAGCCGGAAAGTGGCCGCGAAAAATATCTTTTAATGGAATACGTGATTTAATTTCTCTGGGGAAGGGCTATCTACAGGGAGTCGGCATAATCAAGGAGTTTCGCCCTGATGTTATTTTTGCCACAGGTGGGTATGTTTCAGTACCCCTTGGACTGGCTGCTGCGACTATGAGGATCCCACTTTTTTTGCATGAACAAAACTCTGTCCCGGGGATGGCTAATAAACTGTTGTCACGTTGGGCTGAGGTAACCTTTACCACCTTTAACACTGATAAAGGATCTTTTCCTTTGAAGGCGAAATTAATTCATTCAGGACTGCCGGTGCGCAGTGAGATATTGAAATCGGACCGAAGAGAGGGATTAAAGTACTTCGGATTTAAGCCTAATGAATTTACTCTTTTGGTTACTGGAGGAAGCCGTGGTGCCCGGCGTATCAATTTGGTGATGTTGGAAATATATCGTCAGATCTGCCAGGGGAAGACAAAACTGGCGCCGATGCAGGTAATTCACATAACAGGAGCGAATGAGTATCGACAATTTTGCCAGGACATGGTATGTATGGGAATAAACACCGATGATATAGGCAAACTAGTAATAAAACCATATTTAGAGGAAATGGAATATGCATTGAATGCAGCAGATCTGGTGATCAGTCGTGCTGGAGCGGCAACACTTGCTGAAGTGACTGCCCTGGGAATTCCGGCAATTCTGATTCCTTATCCTTTTGCAACAGGAAATCACCAGTATCACAATGCTAGTTATTTGGAGAGCCGGGGGGCAGCGACTCTCATTCCGGAAAAGGAGCTCACATCTGAAGTGCTGCTTGGTGAAATGGAAAAACTGGCAGATGATTCTACCTTACGTCAAAAGATGTCCGAACAGTCTCGCAGTATAGGAGCTTTGCAAGCCGGAGAATTGATTGCCAGTGTTCTGATTGATGCTGGCAAAAAGTCACATCGCACCTCCTGGGCGGGTAAGACATAAACTGTTGATGTAGCAAAAAGGAGTTAATTAATTGTTGAGGCACTGTAAAAGGGAGGAGATTAGTACGTGACTGGCAAGTGGTATCATTTTATTGGAATCGGTGGTGTGGGTATGAGTGGACTTGCCCATGTTCTGCTAGATATGGGATTGCGTGTTAGTGGTTCCGATCTTGTACTTTCACCTGTAATCGATGGCCTGCGGCAACGGGGAGCTGAAATTTTTATAGGCCATAGGGCAGATAACATATATAATGGCATCGATGCTGTGGTTATTTCCTCTGCTATCCGCCCATCTAATATTGAGTTATGTACTGCTCGTCATAAAGGTTTGCCAGTCATGGCCCGTGGGGATCTGTTGGCAAAGGTTATGGATAACTATCAGGGTATAGCTGTAACAGGTGCTCATGGTAAAACAACGACCAGCGCAATGATTGCTGTTGTCTTGGCCAAGAATGGGCTAGATCCCACTTATCTGATAGGTGGCCATATCCCCGAACTCGGAGGCAATGCCGGCTTGGGAAAGGGTAAATACTTGGTTGCCGAATCAGATGAAAGTGATGGTTCTTTTCTTAAACAAAGACCAGATATTGCTGTTATTACAAATATAGATGATGACCATCTGGATTATTACAGAGATATTTCCGGAATATTGCGAGCTTTTCAAGAATTTTTGGCAAAAATAAGACCAGATGGAATTGCTGTACTATGCAGTGACAATATTAATGTTCGCCAATTATCTACAAATGGAATTAATGTGGTTACTTATGGGCTTCAAAATGGTGCCCAGTATCAAGCCAGGAATATTGTTCAGAAGGGCCTAGTGACAGAAGCGGAGGTTGTTCATAATGGTAGTTACCTAGGAAAGTTAAAACTTACGATGCCTGGTATCCATAATATACAAAACGCCCTGGCTGCTGTTGCTGTGGGTAGGCACCTGGGGTTGGAATTTAGCAATATAGCCAGAGCTTTAGCTTACTATCAGGGTGTTCACCGTCGTTTTCAACTTGTAGCTCAGTATGATGGGATCAAGATTATTGATGACTATGCACATCACCCCACAGAGGTTAAAGCCTTGATGAAAGCAGCTTTAGGAATCAAACGAAAAAGAGTAATCACTGTTTTTCAACCACATCGCTACAGCAGAACAAAATCCTTGAAAGAGGAGTTTGGAAAGGCTTTTGAGGGCAGCGACATTGTTGTAGTTACAGGCATCTATGCTGCTGGAGAAAGCCCCTTAGAAGGTGTTTCAGGTGAGATTATCGCTCAGGAGATGCTTAATAATGGCATTAATTCCATTTATATTAATTCGCTTGATGATGTGGTGAGTTTCCTTCTGCAGAATCTCCGTTCAGGGGACACAGTGCTGACTGTGGGCGCTGGCGATGTCTGGACTGTAGGTAGGGATCTTGCTTCTAGTATTGAGCATTGTTCACAAGTAAACTGAGGGGTTAAATTAATGAATCTTCATGTTTTGGCTGATAAATTGGAGAAGAAGGTAGATTGTCAGGTATTTGTTCATGCTTCCATGAGAAACTTTACAACTTGGAGGGTAGGTGGGCCTGCCGATCTACTGATTACTCCCCATAATAAAGAAGACATCAAAAATAGCATATTGTTTGCCAAAGAATATGGTCTCCCGATAACTGTTATTGGTAATGGATCTAATTTACTGGTATTGGATGGTGGTATCCGAGGATTAGTGATCAAGCTCGGAGAGTTTAAAGGGGTTTCCCTGCAGGGAGACATGATAACTGTAGAAGCGGGAGTAATGCTTCCTGTTCTAGCCCGGATGGCTTGTAAAGCATCTTTAAGTGGATTGGAGTTTGCTGTTGGGATCCCAGCTACCCTTGGCGGGGGATTGGTGATGAATGCCGGAGCCTTTGGACAGAGTATTGGAAGCCTTGTTCAGGAAATTGAGGCTATCGACTACCAGGGGAAAGAGCAGAGCTTATCAAAGGGTGAACTTTCCTTTTGCTATCGTTCATCTTCTATATCGGGGCAAGAGTTGGTTGTTTTAAGAGCTGTTCTCAGGCTGATTCCTGCTCCAAAGGAAGATATCGCTTCCCGTATGGAAATAAACAAAGCCGAACGAGCTAAGATACAGCCTATAGGTTTACCCTGCGCTGGAAGTGTATTTCGTAATCCGCCACAGGATTATGCAGGAAAGCTTATTGAGGAATTGGGGCTGAAAGGACAGCGTATTGGAGATGCTGAGGTTTCTTCGAAACATGCCAATTTTATTGTTAACTGTGGCTGTGCAACAGGGCGGGAGATTTTAACACTGATCAAGATCATTCAAGAGCGTGTTTTTGAGAATAAGGGTATTATGTTGGTTCCTGAGGTCTTGATTATAGGGGAGGAGGGGTGAGTTGGTGGAGAGGTTGGTTGTTACTGGGGGCGCAAGGCTTAGTGGATCAGTAAGGATCAATGGTGCAAAGAATGCGATCCTGCCACTCCTTGCCAGTTCGTTGTTGAGTGAGAAGCGCCTTGTCCTGGAGGGAGTACCTTCGTTAAATGATGTTCAAACAATGAAAGAGGCATTGGAGTCACTGGGTGTTAAGATCAAATGGGAGAGGGATAACATGGAGGTAGATCCCTCCGTTTTTCACTCTTTAGAGCTGTCTCCATCTCTGGCTAGGCGTATGCGGGCATCCAATCTAGTGATGGGGCCCTTGTTGGGTCGCTGTGGGAGGTTTAAAGTATCTTATCCAGGTGGCTGTACAATAGGGTCACGGCCTATGGATCTTCATTTAAAGGGTTTTAGAGCTCTTGGAGCAGAGATTTCTGATGGCCACGGTTGTGTTACAGCTGAGGCCCCTGTATTACAGGGGGCAGATATTCATCTTGATTTCCCCAGTGTGGGAGCAACTGAAAACATTATGATGGCGGCAGTGTTGGCTAAAGGCACCACAATGATTAAAAACGCCGCTAGGGAACCGGAAATTATTGAACTACAGAACTTTTTACATAAACTGGGTGCTCATATCCAGGGGGCTGGAACAGATACGATTCGCATTGATGGAGTAAAAAAGCTGGGTAAAGAGATCTCACATAGCGTTATTCCTGACCGTATAGAAACGGGAACCTTTATGACAGCAGCGGCCATCACCAGAGGAGAAGTGTTGATAAACAATGTGATACCTGAGCATGTAAAAGCAATTACTGCGAAACTTCGAGAAACAGGTGTCTCTATCAAAGAAGAGGATGACAGGATCATTGTGAAAAGTCCTTCTATATGGAAGGCAGTGGATATCAAGACAATGCCTTATCCTGGTTTTCCTACAGATATGCAGCCCCAGATGATGGTTTTTCTGGCTCTGGCTCAAGGAACCAGCCTTATCACCGAGAATATATTTGAGAATCGCTTTAGGCATGTTGGCGAACTGAGAAGAATGGGGGCCCAGATCCGTTTTGAGGGAAGAAGCGCTGTGGTTACCGGTGTGCCTCATCTGACAGGTACAACGGTGGAAGCCACTGATCTGCGAGCCGGTGCTGCCCTGGTTATGGGAGGTCTGGCTGCAGAGAATATAACTATTATTGAAGGTATAGAGCACCTGGACCGGGGATATGAAAGACTTGAAGCCAGGTTGAGCATGCTAGGAGCAAATATTAATCGGGAATACAAATAGCGGCATGCTATTTTTTATAGATTGGGTGGACAAGGATGTCATCTGCAAAAAGACGAAAAAAGAGTATGAAAAAACGAGACTGGCGAAGGTTGGCTAGATTTCTGAGAAATATGCTTTTGATAGTTATGGGTGTATTGGCGGTCTATTATTTTACCCAGTCACCTTTCTTTGCTCTGAAAAATATTGAGGTCAGTGGAAATACGAAAGTGACAGAGACTGAAATAATTAATAAAAGCGGTTTAAGCACAGGAATTAACTATTTTGAACTGGATACAGAGCTTGTAGAAAAGCGTCTGCATTCGATACCATTGGTGGAAGTAGTAGCTGTAAAAAAGCGTCCTCCGGATAGTGTGGTGGTCAACATTAAGGAGCGGAAACCTCTGGCACGTTTCTGTACGCAGGAGGGGCTGCTTGTTATTGACGGACAGGGATACTGTCTGGAAAAGTGTACGACAGCAGTAAGCTATGATTTGCCGATTATCACCGGGCTTAAACCGGATTCACAAAATCCGGGCGAACAAGTGATTAATAGTGATAATCTGAGAGTGGTTCTTGCTGCTCTAGAGCAGGATGTCCAGCAGAACTTTTCTGAGGTCAACATTGCTGAAGCTGATAACCTTATAGCATATACACGTCAGGGTATTCCAGTGTTTTTAGGGACCACAAAAAAATTGTCTGAAAAGCTAGATATCGCAGTATCCTATCTAAATTTACTTGTGGATGTGGATGGAATAGAGTACATTGATATTAGAAGTATCCAGGCACCTGCAGTCAAGTGTCAAGATGAGATCACCAAGGGGGATAATTTGTTTTCTTTGCTAGAAAATTAAAGGAAAATATCTATTTATGTTGAAGAGTTTTATAATGCTTTAATGCCGTGGAGGTGCGGTTATTGGGTCGGGAAAATATGGTGGTAAGCC
This sequence comes from Syntrophaceticus sp., assembly GCA_050949745.1. Lineage (GTDB taxonomy): Bacteria > Bacillota > DSM-12270 > Thermacetogeniales > Thermacetogeniaceae > Syntrophaceticus. Next base: position 52,216 of record JBMNGF010000021.1, read on the forward strand.
TTGATATTGGCAGCTCGAAGGTTACGGCCATTGCTGGGGATGTTGGAGAGGATGGAAAACTACAGATTGTTGGTTTTGGATCTGTAGAATCGTCTGGAATCCGCAAGGGCAATGTGATCGATATTGAAAACACAGTGCGTGCCATTGAGGTAGCTATTGGGAAAGCGGAGCAGATGAGCGGGCGCGAGATCGATGGGGGCTACGTTGGGATTACTGGGCTTACGGTCTCGTCCCTTAATAACCGTGGTGTTGTCGCTGTTTCTAGTTCTGACCAGGAAATAATGCAGGAAGATGTAGATAGGGTACTGCAGGCAGCAAAAGTTATCGCTATTCCTCATGATCGGAGAATTATTCATGTAATACCACGGCAATATGTTGTTGATGGAAATGAAAACATACTTGATCCAGTCGGTATGATCGGGTCAAGATTAGAAGTGGAAACCCATATTGTGACAATTGTAAATGCTGCCTTGCAAAATATTATGAAATGTTGTGAACGTGCCGGTTTCCATGTCTATGAAGTGGTACTAAATGGCTACACCTCCGGAGAGGCTGTCCTTTATCCGGCTGAAAAAGAATTGGGGGTAGTGGTGGTTGATATAGGGGGCGGCACAACCGATATCGCCCTTTTTGATCAAGGTACATTATGGTATACAGCGGTTATACCGATAGGCGGGGATTACATTACCAGTGACCTAGCTGTTGGTCTGAGGACACCACTTAATCAGGCGGAAATAATCAAGAAGGAGCATGGAGGTACACTTCCTGCCTTGACATCGGACAGTGAGTTTGTGGATGTTCCCAATGTGGGAGGTGGGGACGCAATCCGTGTCTCAAAAAAAATGATCGCTAGCATCATTGAGCCTCGTGTGCAGGAGATCCTTAATCTTGTAAAGAATAAATTGGATAGTTCCGGTTATACAGGGATGCTGCCCGGAGGGATTGTTCTGACCGGGGGGACTGCTCTAACACAGGGTATTGCCGAATTGGCAGTAGATCTCCTGGAAAAACCGGTCAGAGTGGGATATCCGGAGGGAATTAGCGGTCTGGCCGATGTTGTTGATAGCCCAGAATATGCTACAGGTGTGGGGTTGCTGCTATATGGCGGCAGACGCCAACATGTGATAGAAGAGAATGAAGATGCATTATCAGTGAAAGTGATGTTCAGCAAGGTAAAACAATGGTTTCAAGATCTTTTTTGAGAAGTGAGGGATGGTAGGGAGATGTTGGAAATGGAAATTGACACAAATAAGTTTGCTGATATCAAGGTAATAGGTGTTGGCGGCGGTGGAGGAAATGCCGTCAATAGAATGATTCAGGCAGAGCTTCAGGGTGTGCATTTTTTGGTAGTAAATACAGATGTCCAGTCTCTGAATTTGTCTCAAGCAGAGCATAAGATCCAAATTGGTTCAAAACTCACTAAAGGATTAGGAGCAGGAGCTGATCCAGAGATCGGAAAAAAAGCGGCGGAAGAGAGCCGTGAGGAATTGATGCAGGCCCTGGCTGGGGCTGATATGGTTTTTGTGACAGCAGGCATGGGAGGCGGAACCGGAACTGGTGGAGCTCCTGTTGTCGCTGAAGTGGCCAGGGAGATCGGTGCTCTCACAGTCGGAGTGGTGACCCGTCCCTTTACATTTGAAGGAAGGAAAAGGGCGAATCAGGCGGAGGAAGGAATTCAGGAGTTGAGAAGCAAGGTAGATACCTTGATTACCATTCCAAATGACCGTTTGCTACAGGTGGTGGACAAGTCAACTTCGATCAATGAGGCCTTCCGTATAGCAGATGATGTTCTGCGGCAGGGAGTGCAGGGCATATCAGACCTGATCGCTGTTCCCGGATTGATCAATTTGGATTTTGCCGATGTCAAAACCATTATGTCAGAGACAGGTACAGCTTTAATGGGGATAGGCAGTGCCAAAGGAGAGAACAGGGCAGTTGAAGCCGCTAAGGTTGCTATCTCCAGCCCTCTATTAGAAACATCTGTTGAAGGTGCACGAGGGGTCTTACTTAATATTACCGGAGGCCCAGATTTAGGATTGTTTGAAGTGAATGAGGCTGCAGAGATTATCTCCCAGGCTGCTGATCCGGCAGCACATATAATTTTTGGTGCGGTGATCGATGAGGAGCTCGAGGAAGAGATCAGAGTAACGGTTATCGCAACCGGTTTTGATTCTGAAAAGAATGAAGAGAAAGAAAATACAGTTGTTGACTTGCATTCCTTCACTTCTGATGATTTAGATATACCGGCATTTCTACGCAAACGCTAGATTTGCCGGGGATTTTTCCTCTTGCATGACATTATAGCGGTTGGAGCCATGCCAACCGCTATAACCATTTGTCTAGCATATAAATAAGCATTTCGAAAGTATGCCGAAAGCAGCAGCATTCGGCAATTTTATCAGCTGGCGTTACCATATTGTGACAGTTTTGTTAGCATTAAACTAATATAATGTTACTGGTATGTCCGTAAACATTTATGCATATATATGGGAAGAAACAAAGTATCTATTTATTATTATTTTTTTAGGGTGAATTGTCATGCCTGGAAGCACCGCGGTATATGTAGATATGCTCTTTTTAATCAATTTATTAATGGACTTTGTGGTTCTCTGGGCAGCAGCAAGATTGGCTCAGATCAGGGTATCATTATGGCGGCTCCTTGCTGGAGCACTTATTGGAGCAATCTATAGTATTCTTGTTTTACTTCCTGATCTACAGTACATGTCTGGAATAGAAATGAAATTTATTATCTCTATAATTATGGCCATAGTGGCCTATCTTCCTCTTTCTTGGAAGAAATTTGGCCGGGTTGTTCTCTATTTTTACTTTGTTGCTTTTACAATGGGTGGAGCTGTTCTCGGATTAATTTATTTGATGGGCAGCAGTAGCTTGACAGGTGTATTCAATAATTTACCACTTAGCTACCTATGGTTGCTTATAGCTGTAGTTGCAGCAGCGATTTTGGGTAAATATGGGGTGGCTTTTTTCAAAAAGTCGGTGCTGCAAGATCTATTAAAGGTTCCAATGATAATTCGGATACAGGGAAAAGAACTCAAAGTAACCGGTTTGGTGGATACCGGGAACCAACTGGTAGATCCCTTGACTGGTTCTCCAGTGGTTATTGTTGAGTATGGTATCTTAAAACGGTATCTGCCCTCTGAGCTGCAAAAAATTATCGATAAAAGCGGGGAAGTGGATCTGTCAAAATTGACTGAGATTATTCCTGAGGATGGGAGCAGATTTTTCTTTAGGCTGATACCCTTTACAACAATCGGTAAGCGCCATGGAATGTTGATTGGCTTCAGACCTGATGAAATAATCGTCTTGACTGGGGATGAATGCTTACATAAAAAGAATGTTGTGATCGGTATCTATAATAGGCGTTTATCGTCGCGTGGAACTTATCATGCACTGCTTCACCCTGATCTGATTCAGGTTGTTGCCCATTGATAATTATTTGGGGGGGGATTCTGATGAGGGAAAATGGTACGTTTTTATGGTGGGTTCGTTTATGGATGATAAGGGTTTTAAAGCGATTTAATATTCCGTCTCATATTTATTATCTGGGAAATCACGAGGCCTTGCCTCCTCCTTTGACCAGTGATGAGGAAATATCGCTGTTGAATAAACTGGAGGCGGGAGATGTCAGTGTTAGGAATTCACTCATTGAAAGAAACCTGCGGTTGGTGGTCTATATTGCCCGCAAATTTGAAAATACCGGAATAGGGATTGAGGATTTGGTGTCGATTGGCACCATCGGTTTAATTAAGGCTGTTAATACATTTAAGCCCCAGCGTAAAATCAAATTGGCCACCTATGCATCACGCTGTATTGAAAATGAAATTTTGATGCATTTACGCAGAAACAATAAGACCAGAACAGAGGTTTCATTCGATGAGCCGTTGAACATCGACTGGGATGGGAACGAATTGCTTCTTTCAGATGTCCTTGGTACGGAAAGTGATGTCATTTACCGTCATCTGGAGGAGGAAGTGGATCGTAAGCTGCTGCATGCTGCGGTCAGCAAACTTGCGCCCAGAGAACAAAAAATAATGGAACTGCGCTTTGGGCTGCGCGGAGCCAAGGAAAAAACACAAAAAGAAGTGGCCGATCTGCTGGGAATTTCCCAGTCCTATATTTCTCGGTTGGAAAAGCGTATCATTAAGCGTTTGCGCAAGGATATCTGCTGTATGGAATAACAGACAGGGTAAATTCCCCCAAAAATAACTGTCTTTTAATTGAAAAAAACGAGAGCATGCGAAAGCTGTTTTCGTTTTTTCTTTTTGTAGCGTTAATGGGTATTTGATAACGCGGCGGTATAATTTGTGACTTCCGCGGCAATAATGAAGAACGACCAAAGGAAAAAGATTGCTGGGGAGGAAGCAGACGTAATGGTAAACAAAGTTGAAATTTGTGGAGTAAACACAGCAAAGTTACCTGTTCTGACCAGTGAGCAGATGCATGAATTGTTTCTGTCTATTCAGGCAGGTGATAAAACCGCCCGGGAAAAAATGATAAAAGGAAATCTGCGTCTAGTACTCAGTGTTATTCAACGATTTGCCAATCGTGGTGAATATGTGGATGATCTCTTTCAGGTAGGCTGTATAGGTTTGATTAAATCCATCGATAATTTTGACCTGAGTCAGAATGTAAAGTTTTCCACATATGCAGTGCCTATGATTATTGGGGAGATTCGACGTTATCTGCGGGATAATAATCCGATTAGGGTCAGCCGTTCTTTAAGGGATATCGCCTACCATGCTATTCAGGTGAGGGAGTCTCTGCTCAATAAACACTCCCGTGATCCTTCACTGAATGAAATTGCCAAAGCGCTTAACCTGCCAAGGGAAGAGGTTGTCTTTGCTATGGAAGCTATCCAGGAACCGGTCAGCCTTTTTGAACCTATTTACCATGATGGTGGTGACCCGATCTATGTGATGGATCAGATCGATGATGAGAAAGATAATGACCAAAATTGGTTGGAGAATATTGCTATCAGCGAAGCTCTCGATAAATTGACTGAGCGTGAGAAAAAGATCTTGAATATGCGCTTTTTTCATGGAAAAACACAGATGGAGGTAGCAGAAGAGATCGGAATATCACAGGCTCAGGTTTCACGTTTGGAGAAAGCAGCCTTAAATCATATGCAAAAATACATCTAGGGGGGATATCATGCTCCAGCAAAGGAAAAAGATCCTGCTGTTGCTCTGTTTTGTGATAGTATTACTTTTCATTCCCTTAGCACTTGGAGTTCAGGCAAAAAAGGCTTTTACCACAGATAATCTGATCAGGTTTCATGTGATAGCAAACAGTGATCAAGAACAGGACCAACATGTGAAATACATTGTCAGGGATCGCTTGATTGAGGTTTTAAAGCAGCAGTTAAGTGGAGCGGAGAACTATCAGGAAGCCCAAAGAATCATCACCGACAACCGCACTCAGTTGGCCGCAGTCGCCAGAGAAACAGTTGCTGCTGCTGGGCAGTCCTATGAGGTGCGTGTGGAATTGGGTAAATCAGATTTTCCTCCTAAAGCCTATGGGAATGTTGTGCTGCCGCAAGGGGAGTATGAGGCACTGAAGATAGTGCTCGGTGAGGGTAAGGGAGCCAATTGGTGGTGTGTCCTCTTTCCACCCCTGTGTTTCGTGGATATCTCCGCAAATGCCTCAGAGAGAGAGGATAACATTGTTGTCCAAGAAACAATAGCACAGCAGGGTAAGAGAGATGAAAATGAGGTTGACCTGAGGTTTCGCTTGCTGGAATGGATAAAAAGTGATGACAGGTACCTGGCGAAAGATAAAAGTTTGTAATTATAAAATGCTGGGGATGCTGTTGCTGTTGTCTAAAAATCGGATATAATAAATGTATTGCTTAATCATATTTTGCTAGTTGTGGTCTTTTACAATAAGATATAACGAACAAAACGCAACCTACCCTCATATATTATTGATGAGGGAGGTGACAGCAGTGATAAAGATTTCCGAACTGCGGCTCCATGATGTAATCAATGTTAATGACGGCAAGCGGCTTGGTATGATCAAGGATATTGATATTGACCTGGATACTGGCCGTGTCAAATCTGTTATCCTACCAGGTAACAGTCATATACTCAACTTTCTTGCAAAAAATGAAGAGGTGGTTGTTCCCTGGGAGAATATTGTTAAGATCGGTGTGGATGTGATTCTTGTCGAGCTGACCTCTGCAGTTAAACAGCAGATAAAATAGAATATTTTCTGAAAACTCCGCTGGCAACTGGGAAGTCATAAATCGGTATATTTTATACAATAAAATCAGATAATAAAATTTAGTCCCAAAAAAAGATGGGACTATTTTTATTGGATCTAGATGTAGTATAATACATATAGTAATACCCCATATGTTGATATTTTAGTGAAGATAGGGGGGTGATCTAATGGCTTATGCATGTCCTTATTGTGAAGATGGAGAATCGCGAGTTTTAGATTCTCGCGCTCTGGATAATGGTTTTACCATCAGACGCAGGCGGGAGTGTACATCATGCAGCAGACGCTTCACGACCTATGAGCGTGTTGAGGATATACCCCTCTGGGTCATAAAAAAAGGTGGCAGGAGAGAGATTTTCTGTCGGGACAAGCTCCTTACCGGGATAATGAAGGCCTGTGAAAAAAGGCCGATAGCTCATACTAAATTATCCGCTATTGTAAATGAGGTTGAAAGGAAGCTACGGGATCAATCTGAACCTGAGGTTTCCAGTATGACCATCGGGCAGATGGTGATGAACCACCTGTTTGACCTGGATAAAGTTGCATATGTTCGCTTTGCTTCTGTTTATCGAGAGTTCAAAGATGCAGGAGAAATCCTTGACTGTTTGGAGGAAATGGGTGTCAAGGATCGCTAATAAATAGCAATATCGTAACAGAGAGGAGAACCATTTTGTTTACTAAAATCAGAAAAAGGGATGGAAGGGAAGTATCTTTTGATGACTCCAAAATTACAGATGCAATATTCAAGGCTGCACTTGCTGTAGGTGGGGAGGACCGCGAGCAGGCGGTTTCTCTTACCTTGGATGTGCTACGGATGCTGAAACAGCAGTACAACGGGCATGTATTTAGTGTGGAGGATGTTCAAGATGTGGTGGAAAAGGTGTTGATCGAAAAAGGGCATGCCCGTACCGCCAAGGCCTACATCCTGTACAGGGACAAGCGTACACGGATGCGTGATGCAAAAAGCGAACTGATGGATGTTGTTGAGGATATTGTTAGGGAAACTGACAGGGATAATGCTAATGTGGGGAACTCTCCCTCAGCCAAGATGCTCCAGATTGCCAGTGCAGCCAGTAGGAACTACTACTTGTCCAGGCTTTTGGATGAGGATTGCTCCCTAGCTCATCAGCGGGGGGATATACACATACATGATCTAGACTTCTATGCTACTACCCTAAATTGCCTTCAAATCCCATTGGAAGAATTATTAAGCAATGGCTTTGATAATGGCCATGGTTTTATCAGGCCGCCTAAGCGTCCAGCCTCTGCAACAGCTTTATCGGCGATTATTCTGCAGAGTTCGCAGAACGATATGTATGGAGGCCAATCCTTTCCCTTTTTTGATAAACAGTTAGCTCCATATATTGATGGTGAAGATGAAGAAGAGATCTATCAGGCTATGGAGGCCCTGGTGTATAACTTGAATTCTATGCATAGTAGAGCGGGAAGCCAGGTGCCATTTTCATCACTAAACCTGGGTACTGATACCTCTGAGGCCGGGCGTATGGTTATTCGCAACCTTTTGCTTGCATATGAGGCGGGACTGGGGAAAGGTGAGAATCCTATCTTTCCCAATATAATCTTCCGGCTGAAGAAAGGAATAAATTTTAATCCGGAAGACCCTAACTATGATCTATTTCAACTGGCAGTGAGGGTAGCCAGTAAAAGGCTTAACCCCACTTTCAGTTTTATGGATTCATCTTTCAATAAGCAGTATGGTGATCAGGTTGCCTATATGGGCTGCCGTACCCGGGTGATGGCTAATCGCCGGGGCCCTGCGGAAACCACCAAGAGAGGAAACCTTTCCTTTACAACGCTGAATCTACCCCGATTGGCTATCAAAGCAGAGCGAAACACTAAAAAGTTCTTCAGCTTGCTTGATGAGGTAATAGAACTCACTCTCAATCAGCTTTATCACAGGTTCAAAGTGCAGTGCAGGCTGAGGGTGAAGGATATTCCCTTTGTTATGGGCCAGGGACTATATATGGGTTCAGAGGACTTAAAGCCTGATGACAGTATCGAACCTGCTATTGTCAATGGGACTCTGTCTGTGGGTGTGATCGGGCTGGCAGAAACCCTGGTTGCCCTGACAGGTTACCATCATGGGCAGAGTGAGGATTCCCAAACACTTGGTGAGGCGATTATGCAGCACATAAAGGAAAAAGTGGATGAGGCTTGTGAAAGGTTTGACCTGAATTATACCTTTTTAGCCACACCAGCTGAAGGATTATGTAAAAGATTTATCAAGATTGATCGACAAGAGTACGGGATCATACCCGGAGTTACTGATCGGGACTATTACACAAATTCATTTCACATCCCTGTTCACTATCCTATCAGCATGTTCGACAAGATCAGGCTGGAAGGGCAATTTCATAAATACTTCGATGCAGGGCATATCAGCTATGTAGAGATGCCTTCACCACCTCAGCATAACCCGCAGGCAGTGGAGAAGCTACTACAATATATGGCTGACTGTGATATGGGATATGCGGGGATCAATTACCCTGTGGACTTTTGCTGCGGATGCAATCTGCTAGGGGTAATAAATGAGAAACAGTGTCCGCGCTGCGGTTCCTCTGATATCCGCCGGGTACGTAGGATCACTGGGTATTTGAGCACTGTGGACCGCTTTAATGAGGGCAAGGTAGCGGAGTTGATGGACAGGATTCCACACAGTTGATCTGTGCAATAGGAATGCTGGTGATCAGTTGTGTCTGACTCATTAATCGTTCAGCTCCCTGCAATTGTTATGGCGGGCAGAAAAGAAGCGGACGAAATACTAGAGCGGAGCAAGTGTGGCCATGCAGTATCACTGCAGGTCAATGAGTATGTCTTCCCACTAGCCGATAGTGTGGCGGATATGAATGGGGCAGCTTCATTAGGGGAATGGACTAATCGTCTTCTTTACGGGGATAATTTGTTTTTGATGGAAGCCCTGCTGGCAGGTGATGTCGCCACAGGTCTTCCATCAATGAAGGGGAAGATCGATTTGATCTATATTGATCCCCCCTTTGCCAGCGGGGCCAGCTATCGGACAACTAGCACTGTCTCTGATGTGGGTGGGGAGTCTCTTATGCTGGAACAAAGGGCTTATCAAGATTCCTGGGATGATGGAATGTCTGGCTATCTAAGGATGCTTTGTCCCAGACTGTTTCTGATGAGGGAGCTCTTGAGTGAGAAAGGTTCGCTGATCATTCACTTAGACTGGCATGCTGTACACTATGTCAAGGTGCTGCTTGATGATATCTTCGGCTATGATAACTTTCGCAATGAAATTGCCTGGTGTTATGGGGGTGGGGGAGCACCCAAGAAAACCTATCCCAAAAAACATGATCTGCTTTTATGGTACAGTAAAGGCTCTGACTGGACTTTTAACAGGCAGTTTCGCCCTTATACAAAGGGGACATTGGAGAGGGGGCTTACCGCTGTCAAAGGGGATAAGTATGCGCTGCGAAAAGAAGGAGCCGGTGTGGATGATTGGTGGGCAGGCAAAGCTGTGCAAAAGATCCTCAGTCCGACAGCACATGAAAACCTCAAGTTCAGCACCCAAAAACCGGAGGGTTTGTTGAAAAGGATCATCAATGGTCATTCCAATAAAGGAGACCTGGTAGCTGATTTTTTCTGCGGCAGTGGGACTACCGGTGCAGTTGCTGAAAAGCTTGGAAGGCGCTGGATCATGGCTGATGCAAGCCGGCTGGCCTTTAAGCTTGCCTACAAACGCCTCTTAGCTCAATACAGCAAACCGTTTATCAGTCAAGCTTATAAGGATCCCTTACCTTCGATCGGCCGCTTGAAGTTTGAGAATTCCGTTACCAGAAGTTCCAGGGGGTTGGATATAATAAAAGTGGAACTCATTGACTATCATGTGGAGGACCTGGATTCACTTTTTAATTCTATAAAGGTAAGTGACCAATTACAGAAGTTGATCACTGATGATCCCCTTAATCTGATTGAATACTGGATGGTTGATCCCGATTATGATGGAAAGGTTTTTCGCAGTAGGTGGCAGTTTTGCCGAGGTAGAGACCTTAGGGTCTGCCGTGAGGCCGAGATCTGTGTGCCTGAGGTAGAAGGAGTCAGAAAGATCTTTGTCAAGGCAGTTGATGTTTTCGGTTACGAGAGCAGGGCATTGGTGTGTGAAGATGGGTGTTAGTCGAGGGGAGATAAAATGAAACTTCGTATTGCAGGTTATACAGAGGAAAGTGTTGTCGACGGACCTGGGATCAGGTTTGTCATTTATGCCCAGGGGTGTCCTCATCGCTGTACGGGCTGTCATAACCCAGAAACCTGGGATTTTAATGGGGGAGAAGAGATAACAGCAGAAGAGATTCTCTCTTTGATTCGGGGCACACAGCTGCTGCAGGGTGTTACCTTATCTGGGGGAGAGCCTTTTGCACAGGCTGAGGTTCTGGCAGCTTTCGCTAAACAGGTCAAGGTAATGGGTTTAGATATAGTTACCTACACTGGGTATACTTTTGAAGAACTCTTGGAGATGTCCAAGGATGCTCAAGGTATTAAGCTGCTGTTAGAGAGAAGTGATTTTCTGGTTGATGGTCCTTATCTGGCATCAGAGAGGGATTTGAGTATATCCTATCGTGGCTCCAGGAACCAGCGGTTTCTTGATGTTGCGGCCTCCCTTGCAGCAGCTAGGGCTGTGGAAATAGAGCTATAATGGTTGAATGGTTAGCCAACTGAAACTTAAAGCTGCCATCGAACAGGCCGGTTACGAGGTGCTCTAGTTGGAAAAAGATATCGTAAAAATGCGGCATAAAAAATTGAGAAATAAAACTTCCAAGAAAAAGCTGAGCAGTCTTTTTAAAAGGCTGATACTATATTCTTTTGTCGTTATTGTTGTAGTCTGGCTGGGAATGCAGGTGTTTAATTTTTGCGTGTTTCAAGCCATCAGAACAGTAGAGGCTCAAACAGGGGTATTGACAGCAACAGCTAAGGCTAAGGGAGTCATATTATTTCAGGAAGAGGTAGTCAGAGCACCGGCTTCCGGAGAATTGGAGCTTCTGGCGGCTGAGGGGACCCGGCTTTCCATCGATACAGCTGTAGGGCGTATTAAACCCCTGACAGGTCCTGATGGCAGTACTGACAGTATTGAGATCAAAAGCCCCTCTACCGGAGTTGTCTGCTATCTTTTCGATGGCTGGGAGGGTGTCTATGATCGTCTCTCCTGGAAGCGCACTGATCCTGTTCTAATTTTTAATAACATCACAGAGGAAAGCAAGGCGCAAAAAAAAGCTCCGCAAAAAAAAGCTCCGCAAAAAGAAGCTCCGCAAAAGGAAGCTTCGCAAAAGGAAGTGATCAATAAGGGGGATCCTGTTTTTAAGATTATCGATAACCTGGTAAACCCTTATGCTATTATACAATTTGCTGCAGACTATTCCCCTCATGTAAATGTTGGTGAACGGCTGCAGCTTACCTGGGGGAAGGAAAAGAGCGGTCAAGGGAAGATAATTTCTGTCATCGACAAAAAAGATAGTATGTATGCCCTTATAGAGTTGGAACAAGTGCGGCCGTTTCCCTGTCAGCGTCTTTTGGACTTGGATTTAATCTGCAAAAAAGGGGAGGGTGTTATTGTCCCTGATTCTGCACTGGTAAAAGAAAATGGTGAAAATGGAGTATATATAATGTCTGTTATAGGTCCTGTGTTAAAAAATGTGGATGTCGTTGCAGTATTAGATGGTCAGGCAGTAGTTCAAGGGATCTCGCCTGGTGCGGATGTGGTGAAGAACCCAGGGTTAGCCAGCTTGATCAAGAAAGATATATAAGTTAAGGAAGGAATCGGTCTTTGTTTGCCGAATGAAGAGGAGACGATTAAATGTCTGCAACTCTTAAAGAGCGTATAGAATTAGTAAATGAAAGAATTGAGCGGGCATGTCACCGTGCGGGCCGCAGCTCATCTGAAGTGAAACTTGTCGCTGTAACCAAGATGACCACAGTCGAACTGACGAAAGAGGCTTTGCAGTATGGGCTGCATAGTTTTGGTGAAAACAGGGTTCAGGATTTTCTAACTAAGTTTGAGGAAATCGGTAATGATGCTGAGTGGCATCTGATCGGGCACTTGCAGCGCAATAAGGCAAAATACCTGCTGGGAAAGGTGAATATGATTCACTCCCTTGACAGGCTGCCATTGGCAAGACTGCTTGATCGGTTGAGTGCTAGACAGGGATATCCCTGGCAGGTGCTTGTACAGGTTAATGTATCAGGGGAGGATACAAAATATGGTCTATCTCCTGAAGCACTACCCGATTTTCTTGATGCTGTTCAGGACCTGCGTGGAGTCGCTGTATGCGGTTTAATGACGATGGCGCCCTATGTGGAGGATCCAGAGAGAGTTCGTCCGGTTTTTAAAGGTCTTTACCAGTTGCGTGAAGAAATGTCCCGGACAAGGCCACACCTTGATCTGCGTCACCTTTCTATGGGAATGACCAATGACTTTGAAATTGCGATTGAAGAAGGAGCGACACTTGTCAGGGTAGGGAGCGCACTATTTAGTGATTTATCTTAAAAGGGGAGTGAGCTTTTTGGCTGGCGGTTTGTTTGATAAAATTGCTAATTTATTAGGTTATACGGACCAGGATGATGAATTGGAAGGCTTCGAGGATGAGTATGAAGGCGGATCAAAGGGTAGAAAACGAGCACCTGTTTTGAGTCTGCACACTTCCCCCGAGGTAAAAATAGTTGTTATGACACCTGAAGGTTTTGATGAAGCGGAAAAGATAGCTAATCACCTTAAAAACAGGAAACCGGTAATTGTTAATTTCAGTAAAATAACAAAGGAAGTGGCTCAACGCATCCTTGACTTTTTGGGAGGCACAGTGTTTGCGTTGAATGGGAGTATGCAGAGAGTCAGTAAAGATGCCTTTCTTTTTGTTCCCAGCAATATGACGGTCTATTCTGAGCTATCAGGAATCTCGCAGGAACCTTATATAACAGAATTAGATCGGGAGGGTGCTAATGAGTTTTAACAGAAAAAAGGTGGGCGTGATCGGTGCAGGTGCCATGGGTAGCGCAATCACCCGAGGCTTCCTAAAGGCAGGTATCCTCCAACCTAAAGATGTAACAGCAAGTGATCCAAAAAAAGATGCACTTCAAAGGCTGCAGGAAGATATTTCTGTGAAGGTAACATCCGATAATAGCACTTTGGTTCAGCGAAGTGAAGTGGTTATTATTGCAGTAAAGCCGAACCAGGTGGAAGAAATCCTCAAGGAAATCGCACCATTTATTACCCTGAAGCATCTGGTGGTATCAGTAGCTGCCGGGATCAGGATTTCAACTCTGGAAAAACATTTGCCTGCCGGTGTCTCGGTAATTAGAGTGATGCCCAATGTACCGGCACTGATCGGCGAAGGAATGAGTGCTTTGGCATTAGGGGCTCATGCTGGTAAAGACGAGCAGGAAGCTGCCGAAGTGCTTTTTTCTGCATTAGGTAGAGTAATCACCCTCAAGGAAAGTGAACTTGACGCAGTGACCGGGATCAGTGGTTGTGGCCCTGCTTATATGGCGATTATTATAGAGGCCTTAGCTGATGGGGGTGTCAAGATGGGGCTCTCCCGGCAGGTTGCCTTGGAGTTGGCTGTTCAAACTATGATTGGAACTGCCAGGATGGTTCAGGTGACAGGCGAACATCCCGCAGCAGTTAAAGATCGAGTCTGTTCTCCGGGGGGTAGTACCATCAGTGGTGTTCATGTCCTGGAGAAGGCTTGTATAAGAGGGCTTTTGATCGATGCTGTTGAGGCTGCTACTAAACGGTCGGAGGAGTTACAATGATTACTCAGCTAATCTCTTTAGCAATTACTATTTATATCTGGTTGATTGTGGCAAGAGTCATTTTGTCATTTTTTCAACCTCGGACTTACCATCCTATTATCAGATTTATTTATGAGTCGACTGAGCCCTTATTGAGTCTATGCAGGAGAATACTCCCTGGCCCGATGATGAATATTGATTTTTCTCCATTTATAGCTATTATCTTTTTGGAAATTATGAGGGTTTTACTGATTCAACTGCTCCATTTTCTTTTTTAGAGGTGAGTGAACTGTCTTGGATAAAATCTCTTCCAGGAGGAGTAAGACTTCAAGTTAAAGTGCTCCCCAGGGCTTCCAGAGATGAGATTATAGAGATAACAGATGATTATCTGCGTGTCAAATTGACTGCTCCACCTGTGGAGGGTGAGGCAAACAAAAGACTGACTAAATTTATGGGAAAGGCTTTAGGCTGTAGTTCAGGTAAGATAAAGATAATCAGTGGAGCTACAGGTCGAAATAAGCTGCTGGAGATCTCCGGTTTGACAGAGGATAAGATCCGAAGTCAGGTGAATAGATGCTGCAAAAAAAGAGTATAACTTTGATCACTTCACCCATACTAATGATAAACTTATTCATTTAAGGAGTGGAGTAGATGGCGAAAAAGAAAAAGAGTAGAACCAAGGCTGTAAAACCGCGGCAGACAGATGTAGAGACAGCGTCAGAGTACATCACCGTTGATGATCTTAAGAGAAAAGCCATAGCGGAGAGTGAACAAGAGAGGTAATAAACTTACTCTTTTATTGGCAAGGGCACTCTTGGGGTGCCTTTCTTTTTGTGAAAGCGGTGCCGGCACCTTTTGCATTTTGTTGACAATCTCTTCGTAAATTCCTTATAATAGCTACATATAACGGAAAACAGTTGAAAACAATGAACAGGACGAGTATGCTGTTAAAGGTTGAGAACAGCAAGTCGGGGTTGATGTGAGCCCGGCCGCCGAGACAGCGGAAAATCACCTGGGAGCGTCTGCTGAAAATTATCATGAGTAAGCTAGGCCGTTTTAGGGGCGTTATTCCTTAAAGTGTCTTCTAAGTACAGAAGAAAGAAGGGTGGTACCGCGGGAAACTCTCGCCCCTCAAGGAGGAGGGGTTTTTTTATTTGATATCCAATTCTAATATAAATGAGGTGAAGCAGATATGGAGTATAAAAAGACATTAAACTTGCCGCATACCGACTTTCCTATGCGCGCTAATCTTCCAAAAAAGGAACCCACACTATTGAAGTTATGGGATGATATGGATCTTGACAGCCAGATTCATAAAAAATCTCAGGGAAAGCCCAAGTATATTCTGCATGATGGCCCTCCCTATGCCAATGGCAATATCCACCTTGGGCATGTCCTCAACAAGGTACTGAAAGACATTATAAATAGGTATCACACTATGGCCGGGTATGACGTTCCTTATGTGCCTGGTTGGGATACCCATGGTCTTCCTATTGAGCAGCAGGTTATTAAAAATCTAAAAGTGGACCGTCATAAACTAGGTGCTGTGGAGTTTCGCCGTCTGTGCAGGGAATATGCGCTGAAATACGTTGATATACAGAGAAAGGAGTTTCAGCGACTGGGTGTGATGGGTGATTGGGATGATCCCTATCTTACCCTGAACCCGGCCTATGAGGCTGTACAGATCGGTGTTTTTGGTAAGATGGCTGAGTGTGGCTTTATTTATAAAGGACTCAAACCGGTTTATTGGTGTATGGATTGTGAGACTGCATTAGCTGAAGCAGAGGTGGAGTACCAGGAGTCTGAAAGTGAATCCATCTATGTGCTCTTTCCAGTCAGGGACAGTAAGGGAGTTTTCGATGTTGACGAAAACACCTATGTACTTATCTGGACCACCACACCCTGGACAATACCAGGCAATATGGCTATATCTTTGCATCCGGATTTTCAGTATGTACTTGCAGAGGTAGATGGTAAGAGGATAATCGTAGCCAAAGACCTTCTTAATAATGTGGCAGAAATCAAAGGAGAGGAAAATCCTTCAATTTTGGGCTCCTTTCAGGGTAGAGAATTGGAGGGAATCTGCTGCTCTCATCCCTTCTATGATAGGGATTCCCTGTTAGTTTTGGGCACACATGTCACCTTAGAACAGGGTACAGGTGCTGTGCATACCGCGCCTGCTCACGGTATCGAGGACTTCGAGGTATGTCAAAAGTACGATATTCCTGTGTTGTCCTTGGTTGACGGACAGGGACGGTTTCTTTCCGAGGCAGGGATCTTTGCCGGGATGACAGTTTGGGAAAGCAATGAAGATGTTATTAAAGAAATTGAGAGGCAGGGCAGGCTTTATCATAAAGAAAAGATGCTGCATCAGTATCCCCATTGTTGGCGCTGTAAAGACCCCTTGATTTATAGGGCTACTGAGCAGTGGTTTGCCTCGATAGATGGCTTCCGGGAGGATGCTCTTAAAGCTATTGATGAAGTGGAGTGGATTCCCTCCTGGGGCAGGGATCGCATCTATAATATGATTGCTGAGCGTGGTGACTGGTGTGTATCTCGTCAGCGCGTCTGGGGAGTACCCATTCCTATCTTTTATTGTGAGGACTGTGGTGCAACAATAATCAATGAGCAGACCATTGGCTATCTGCAGCAGCTCTTTGCTGAGCATGGATCTGACGTCTGGTTTGAGCGTTCAGCCGCAGAACTCCTGCCTGCTGGATTCCGGTGCCTTTCCTGTGGTGGAGAGCACTTTTACAAAGAAACTGACACTATGGATGTCTGGTTTGATTCAGGTTCCAGCCACGCTGCTGTACTGGAGCAACGCCCAGAGCTGCGATGGCCTGCCGATCTCTATCTAGAGGGCAGTGACCAGCACAGGGGCTGGTTTAATTCTTCCTTATGCACATCTGTTGCCACACGAGGTATAGCCCCTTATAAAGCTGTACTCACCCATGGGTTTGTTGTGGATGAAGATGGGAGAAAGATGTCCAAGTCGCTGGGTAATGTGGTCTATCCCCAGGATATTATGGATAAGTTTGGGGCAGATGTGTTGAGATTATGGGTGACTTCAGCTGATTATCGGAATGATATGGCTGTTTCCAAGAAGATCATGAGCCAGATGGCAGATGCCTATCGGAAGATCCGCAATACCTTCCGCTTTATATTGGGGAATCTTTATGATTTTCAACCAGATAAAGACAGCATTCCTTATGAGGAATTAACATTGTTGGATAGGTGGATCTTATTCAAACTGCATCAGTTAATTCAAAGGGTAAACAAGGCCTATGAAAAGAGTGAATTTTATATTGTCTATCATGCCATCTCTACTTTTTGTATTGTGGATATGAGTTCATTTTATCTTGATATAACAAAGGATACATTATACTGCTCCCCATCATCTGAGCGGGAGCGCCGCAGTATTCAAACAGTCCTTTGCCAAGCAGGCAGCGTTCTGGCACGGCTTTTGGCTCCTGTCATGCCATTTACGACTGAGGAGGTTTGGAGCTATTTGCCCGGTGCAAAAGATATGGCTGAGAGTGTACACTTGACTGATTTGCCCCAGGCAAACCGTGATTATTTGAATCCTGAGTTAGAGAGATATTGGGAAAGAATACTTACTTTACGGGACGAGGTTGCCAAAGTTTTAGAGTCTGCCCGTCAAGAAAAGGTTATCGGGCCAGCTACTGAGGCAAATGTGTCCCTTTATCCAGAGAATGAGGAAGCACTCGAATTTTTACGCCAAATAGAAGATGAATTACCGACAATTTTTATTGTATCCAGTGTGAAAGTGCACGATGTCTGGGAGGTGGCTCCCCGAGGAGCAATGAAGCTGAATAATGATCTACAGTTATTGATAAAGGTAGCCCCCGCTCCCGGCAGGAAATGCACCAGGTGCTGGCTTTATAAGGAGACTGTTGGCAATCATGCTTCCCATCTGGATCTCTGCCAGCGCTGTTATGAAGTAGTGGAAAGCTATGAGGAAGAAAGTCAAGGAGATTAAACTTCTGATAGCTGGTTCCAGACATTCAATTACGAGCTAGATGGCAATGCCGTTTTGACAAGACCGGCAAAGGGTGAAAACAGGGCCGATTTGAGTATCAATGATGGTCAGAACCGGCATCAGGATGCACCTCTGACATCCGGCATCTGGCCTCCGACTTCTATTTTTAAGGTAGGTGGTTTGCATGCAAGATGTAATTACTAAAGATAAGATCGATGCATTACCGGATCATGCGGAATTAAGAGTGGCGGTGGGGTCGATTATTACTCGCGCTGCACGGGAGAAGATCAAGGAAAAGGGTATAACTCTACAGTATATCAAAGAGAACAGCAAAGAGGGCGTGGCAGACGCAGACCAAGAAAAGAGAGATGACAAAGAGCGTGGTTTTGTCACAGTTATCGGCCGCGACCAGGTAGGAATTATCGCCAAAGTAGCGGGAATTCTTGCTGCTTCCCATGTTAATATACTCGATATCAGTCAGACTGTTCTGCAGGGATATTTTACGATGATTATGATTGTGGATCTCTCCGGTTCCCAGGATAATATTACAGAGCTCCGGCAGAAGCTGGAAGATGTAGGTGATGAAATCGGTTTAAAGATTACCCTGCAGCATGAAGATATCTTCCGCTTCATGCATCGGATTTAGAAGGGGTGAATCTTGAGTGCCTTTTTCTTATACAACTGATGAAATATTTGAAACCATACGCATGGTAGAGTTGGAGAATTTAGATATTAGAACGATTACCATGGGAATAAGCCTACGAGACTGTGTTGATCCTGACTTGAAGGCAGCAGGAAAGAAGATCTATGAGAAGATCGTTCGTTGTGCAGGTAATTTGGTTGAAGTAGGAGAGGAATTGGAGCGCAATTATGGAGTGCCGATTATCAACAAGCGGGTATCTGTAACCCCTATAGCTTTGGTAGCTGAAAGCTCTAAAGATAAAGATTACTGCTATCTGGCTCGTGTTTTGGATAAGGCGGCCAAGGAGATAGGAATTGATTTTATCGGTGGTTTTGCTGCTCTGGTTCATAAAGGATTTACGAATGGGGATCGTAACCTGATCAATTCTATACCTGAAGCCCTTTCAGAAACAGAGCGTGTTTGCTCAGCGGTCAATGTGGGTACAACAAAGTCCGGTATTAACATGGAAGCTGTTTATGATATGGGAAAGGTGATTAAGGAGACAGCAGAGAGAACCGCTGATAAGGATGGTTTGGGCTGTGCCAAACTGGTTGTTTTCTGTAATGCTCCTGAGGATAATCCTTTTATGGCAGGGGCTTTTCATGGTATCGGTGAACCGGAATGTGTGATAAACGTTGGTGTCAGCGGACCTGGCGTTATTTTAAATACGGTCAGGGAGCACCATGATACAGATATGGGTACACTGGCCTCAATGATCAAACAGACAGCATTTAAGATCACTCGCATGGGTGAACTGTTTGGTCGTACAGCATCGGAGAAGCTTGGCGTTCCTTTTGGGATTGTGGACCTTTCATTGGCGCCGACACCGGCTATAGGAGACAGTGTAGCGGAAATATTGGAGGCCATGGGGTTGGAAAGGTGTGGAGCACCAGGTAGCACCGCTGCCCTAGCTGTTCTGAATGATGCTGTAAAAAAGGGAGGGGCAATGGCCTCTTCTTATGTGGGTGGACTCAGTGGAGCCTTTATCCCGGTAAGTGAGGATCAGGCTATGTCCCGGGCAGTTGCTGAAGGTGCCCTGACAATTGAAAAACTAGAGGCCCTGACCTGTATCTGTTCAGTAGGTTTAGATATGATCGTACTTCCAGGGAATACCGCCGCAGAGACCATTGCAGCGATTATAGCTGATGAAGCAGCAATCGGTATGATCAACAAGAAGACCACAGGGGTACGTTTAATACCTGCTCCAGGTAAGAAAAAAGGAGACATGGTGGAGTTTGGAGGACTTCTGGGCAGTGCTCCTGTGATGGATGTGAGTAGTTATAATTCAGATGTCTTTATAAAAAGAGGGGGAAGAATTCCCGCTCCTTTACAAGCTCTGACCAATTGATATAAAAGTATGAATTTTAGGATATAATAGATGAGGTTTAGGGAAGACTCTATTTTAAGGGGAACATGATGCAAAAGTTAACTGCCGAACTTGTTGAAGCCTTGAAATTAAAAATAGAAGAATTATCCCTAAACCTGGAGCACATGAAGCTTGTAGAGTATGTAGAGCTGTTAAATAACCCAAAGCGACTTCTCTTCATCAACTTTATTTCTGGGCTGGCTCGTGGATTTGGTATAGCTGTGGGCTTTACAATTCTGGGGGCGATTGTCCTTTATATTATGCAGCGTATTGTTGTACTTAACCTTCCTGTAGTCAGTGATTTTATCGCAACTATTGTGCGTTTGGTGCAACTGCAGTTAGAGGGGAAGGTCTAAAATAAATAAGGTGGGGAAAATGTCTTGGAACAAGATAAACTAATTTACTTTCGTTCGCTGTTACAGGGAGAAAAAAGGAGAATCCTGGACAATTTATCCTCACTTGAGGAAGCCGAAGAGATTGGTAGTCTGAAAGACACTTTACAAGAACTATCCATGTATGATAATCACCCAGCAGATATAGGGACGGAAACCTTTGAGCGCAGTAAAGATATAGGCTATAAAGATCTTTTTCAGCGGCTCTTAAAAGAGGTCGAAGATGCCATGGGGAGGATTGAAGAAGGTAATTATGGAATATGTAAGGGGTGTGGAAAAGAGATCCCTGAGGAGAGATTGGAAGCTGTACCTTTCACAACCTTCTGTTATCAATGCCGAAAGAAACTTGATGATCAAGCAACTGCCTCAAGGCGTCCAGTAGAGGAAGGGGTGGTGATGCCTCCTTTCGGAGGATTCGCTGAGGACCGACTCTATACGCAACATGAAGTGCAGTTCGATGGGGAGGATGCCTGGCAGACATTGGAGCATTACGGGACCTCCTCAGATTTTGAGAACCGCAATGAGGAGGAGGGAACTGTTGAGGATGTTGAAGATATATCTGTCTATATGGATGAAGATGGGATGTTTTACCAGAATTTTCGGGGGAAGAATGATGAGGGACCTCCAGCTGAGCCTTGATGAGTTGATCTTATTATGAAAATAGGGATTTTTTCTGATAGTTATCGCCCTTATGTCAGCGGTGTTGTTTTATCAATAGAAACGTTTTCCAGGGAACTGGCGCGCCTGGGTCATGAGATATTTATCTTTGCTCCAGATTATCCCCAGGTAAAGGGGAAAGAGTTCAATATATTTCGTTTTCCCTCTTTTCATACTCCCTTTAACCCGGAGTTTTATATAGCGCTGCCTATATCTATGATAGCCAGAGATTATGCATCTAGTATCGACCTTGACCTAATTCATGTGCATTCACCATTCACCCTTGGCCAGGTAGGGGTGAAAATGGCTCGTGATTTAGATATACCTGTTGCCTTTACCTACCATACACTCTATGATCAATATATGCACTATGCTCCTCTTTTCGGGCAGATAACAAAAGCAGGTATGGTCAAGTATGCAACAAACTTTTGTAATCGCTGCAATCTTGTGATCACACCAACAGAAGTGATCAAAGATATGATCGTGGAAAATGGCGTGAAAAAACCTGTAATATCTATTCCAACAGGAATATATCCCGAGCGATTCCAGACCGGTGACCCAGATTTTCTATCCAAACAATTTGGTATCCCTCGCAGCAAAAAGATATTGCTGTTTGTAGGCAGGATCGGCAAAGAAAAGAACCTTTCCTTTTTGCTGCGTACTTTTGCTTATATAGCCAAACAAGATAAAGATGCTGTTTTGGTAATGGTAGGCAGTGGCCCTGAGCAGAGAGATTTGCAAAATACAGCGATGGACTTAGGTATCGGAGAGAGGGTTATCTTTACTGGAAAACTACCCCCTGAAACTGTTGCCGGAGCCTATAGTTCAGCAGATATCTTTGTTTTTCCCTCTGTAACTGAAACACAGGGGATTGTTTTGGTGGAAGCTATGGCTGCGGGGCTCCCTGTAGTTGCAAAAGCTGCTTATGGGTCTCTTGCCATGGTACGGGATGGTGTTACAGGTTATCTTTGCGAAGGTGATGAGAAAGAATTTGCAGAGAAAACCCTATCTATTCTACATGACCCAGAACTAAAGATGCGTATGTCAGCAGCTGCACTGAAACAGGCAGATGAACTAACAGCAGATAAAATGGCACTCCGTATGGAGAGTGCCTATAAGGCATTAATTGCGGGAGATTGTGAAGCTCTGCGGCAAATGGGGGATGAAGCTTGAGTAAAGATACCGTAAGCAATATCATGAACGGAGCTATATTTTTATTTACTGTTTTTATGGCTCTGCTGATTGATCAGTTCACCAAAGGGATGATCGTCAATCAAATGGAGCCGGGAGAATCGGTTCCTGTAATATCTCAGATCTTCCATATCACATATGTGAGAAACCCTGGGGGGGCATTTGGCATCCTTGCCCATAAAACAGAGATCTTTGTAGTGATGGCGGTTCTTTTCATAATTTTAGTGTCGATTTTGCCTATCTATTTTCCGGGAAGAAACCTAAAGATGAGCTGTGCACTGGGTATCTTAACAGGAGGTGTAATGGGCAATTTACTTGATCGGCTGCGCACTGGGTATGTGGTGGATTTTCTGGATTTCATGGTGTGGCCGATTTTTAATGCCGCAGATATATGTATTTTTACCGGAGCGATTTTTTTATTTGTTTTTATCATGAAAAAGGGAGGTTAAAGCAGTTTGGCTATGGAGCGGAAGTATCGGTTGGATGTGCCTCTGGATGCAGAGGGAAAGAGACTGGATAAGTTCCTGATCAACCAGCCTGTACATTTGAGTCGTTCGCAGGTGCAACATCTGATCGAAAATGGTTTGGTCCTTGTCAATGCCAAAACCAGACGCTCCAGTTACAGGGTACATGCTGGCGATATTATTGAAATGCAGGTGCTTGCTTCTGAGGAGACTCCACTTATCCCTGAAGATATACCCCTGGATATCATTTATGAGGATGAAGACCTATTGGTCGTCAATAAACCCCAGGGGATGGTGGTGCATCCCGCAGCCGGGCATGAGAAAGGAACCCTAGTCAATGCCCTCCTTAATCACTGTACTCAGCTATCGAGAAGGGGGGGCTATCTGAGGCCGGGGATCATACACCGTTTGGACAAAGATACCTCCGGCTTGTTGTTAGTAGGCAAGACAGATTTAGCCCATCAAGAGTTATCACAGCAGTTGAAGGAACGGCAGGTCAATAGGAGATATCTGGCATTGGTAGTCGGTCAGGTAAAAGAGGATAGAGGGGTGATCGATGCCCCACTGGGAAGAGACCCTCGAAATCGCAAAAAAATTGCTGTTTTGTCTCCGGGAACAGCAGGGGCAAAGGAGGCGATAACTCGCTATTCTGTTCAGGAAAGATTTTGCGGGTACACTCTGCTGGATGTTTCTTTGGAGACCGGTCGCACACATCAGATCCGGGTTCACCTGGCTTATGCCGGTTATCCAGTCGCCGGGGACCCTATTTATGGGCCGCGGAGCAATCCCCTGGAGCTACCAGGCCAAGCACTCCATGCTTATCAAATTACAATCAAACACCCTAGAACTACTGAGATGCTCACCTTTGAGGCTCCTCTGCCTCGAGTGTTTACAGTTACCCTGCAAAAAATAAGCGGATGCTAATGGATAATAAGCAATTGTCTATAAGGGTTATGTTGTGAAGAATATTTTAATAAAATTCTTGACAAGGACTATTGTTTGATCAATTATTATATGAAGGTCCTTTAAGCTGGTCCTGTGAGACTGGCAAGGCAGTATAATCATTATGCAGTCATACCTGCTTGCAAGGTGCCTTGTGGCGGGTTTTTTTATGGCTGTTAAGGAGTGAAAAGGTTGTCCCCACGAGAAAAAGTTCAGATCATGGATGCGGATGGGATCAGGAGGGCATTGACAAGAATTGCTCATGAGATCCTGGAGAAGAATGCAGGAACAGAAGATTTGGTCTTGATCGGTATCAGGCGGAGAGGGGTTCCTCTTGCTCGGAGAATATCTGAGAGAATTAAGAAAATTGAAGAAAATGCAGTACCTCTTGGTATTCTGGACATTACTCTATATCGGGATGATCTCAGTCAGCTGGACTATCACCCGTTGGTTAGAAAAACAGAAGTTCCGTTCAGCATCACTGGCAAAAAGGTTGTATTGGTTGATGATGTGCTTTTCACAGGCCGAACAGTCAGGGCAGCACTGGATGCCTTGATGGATCTGGGTCGACCGCAGCTTATTCAATTGGCGGTATTGATCGATAGGGGACACAGGGAACTTCCCATCAGAGCGGATTTTGTAGGCAAGAATGTACCTACATCTCGAAAAGAAGTGATTAGTGTGAGTCTACTTGAAATAGATGGAGAAGACAAGGTGACAATTGTAGAAAATGATACATGAAAGGGAAGTACCCTTTTAAACTAGCTCAGCGAGGCTAGCAAAGGGGAAGGAAAGGCAGTAAACCTCTTTGTTAGCCTAAAATAGGCGCAAAGAGGTTTTTTATTTTATTAAGGGAGGTAATAATAGATTATGATATTTAAACGAAAGGATGTCCTTGGTTTAGAGGATCTGTCTGCACAGGAAATCAACCTTATACTGGATACTGCTGAGCCAATGAAAGATATTATGACCAGAGACATCAAGAAGGTACCTACCTTACGCGGTCGCTCTGTCATCACACTTTTTTATGAGCCCAGCACCCGGACCCGCACATCATTTGAATTGGCGGCTAAATACCTGGGCGCGGATACTTCCAGTATTTCTGTTGCCACCAGCAGTGTTAAGAAGGGTGAAAGCCTGCGGGATACAGCTAGAACTCTGGAAGCTATGGCAGCGGACGTGATCATTATTAGACACAGTGCTGCCGGTGCTCCCCATCTATTGTCACGCTGGGTCAGTTCACGTGTCATTAATGCTGGTGATGGTGCCCATGAACATCCCACACAGGCACTACTTGATATGTTTACCATACGAGAGAAAAAGGGTGGTTTTCAGGGGCTTAAAGTGGCTATCCTGGGTGATATATCTCACAGCAGGGTAGCGCTATCCAATATCTGGGGGCTTACTAAAATGGGAGCGGAAGTGCGGGTAGTAGGACCTGCCACACTGATGCCGCCCGAAATCGAAAGACTAGGGGTAAAGGCTTATTACAATTGGGAAGAGGGGCTTGCCGGTGTGGATGTTATCAATGTGCTGCGCATTCAGTTGGAGCGCCAGAAGAAAGGCCTTTTCCCCAGTAT
The DNA here is from genome assembly GCA_050949745.1 of Syntrophaceticus sp. Taxonomy (GTDB): domain Bacteria; phylum Bacillota; class DSM-12270; order Thermacetogeniales; family Thermacetogeniaceae; genus Syntrophaceticus. The sequence continues at coordinate 77,491 of JBMNGF010000021.1, forward strand.
CAGAGAGTATACCCGGTTATATGGTTTGGATCAGCAGAAACTTCAGGTGGCAAAGTCTGATGTACTGTTGCTGCACCCAGGTCCGGTTAACCGTGGAATAGAGATCAGTCCTGATGTTCAAGACGGGCCTCACGCAGTGATAAATGAGCAGGTGGCAAATGGGGTAGCTGTACGCATGGCTCTGCTTTATCTACTTATGGGACGAGGTGAAGAAAATGAAATATCTGCTTAAAGGTGGTTTTGTGGTTGATCCTTTTTCCAAAGTTGTAAAAAAGCTTGATCTACTCTGGGAAGGGGCAAAGATTACTGAGATAGGTGAGCAGCTAGATGTTCCAGGTGCAAAGGAACTGTTGCTAGAGGAATGTTTTATTTTTCCTGGTTTTGTGGACATGCACTGTCATCTGCGTGAGCCTGGTGAGGAGTTAAAGGAGACTATTCTTACAGGTACCAGGGCAGCAGCAAAGGGAGGGTTTACCGCTGTTGCTTGCATGGGAAACACTAAACCTCCCGCTGATAGCAGTGCGGTAATCTCCTTGATCAAAGAAAAGGCCAGTCAAGCATCCTTTCCTGTTTACCCGATAGGTTGTGCTACCAAAGGGAGAGCAGGTGGAGAACCTTCTGAAATCGGTGAACTAGTGGATGCAGGTGCTGTTGCACTCTCTGATGATGGAAGCTCGATCATGAGCAGCGAGGTGCTGCGCAGGGTCATGGAATATGCGAAGATGTTCGATATTCCGGTGCTCAGCCATTGTGAGGATACTTTCTTAAGTGATGAGGGGGTGATGTATGAAGGGTTTTACTCAACACAGCTTGGCTTAAAGGGGATCCCTGCTGCAGCTGAGGATGTTCAGGTGGCCAGAGATCTGATTCTTGCTGAGTTGACAGGAGCTTCTCTACACATTGCTCATGTAAGCAGTGGAGGCTCGGTTGCTATAATCAGAGAAGCAAAAAAACGCGGGATCCGTGTTACAGTGGAGGTTACTCCGCACCATCTCTGCCTGACAGATGAAGCTGTGAAAGACTTCGATACCAATACAAAGGTAAAACCTCCTTTGTGTAGCCAGGAAGATCAAGAGGCTCTTTACGAAGGACTCAGGGATGGTACCATCGATGTCATTGCCACAGATCATGCTCCACATCGCAGAGATGAGAAAGAGACCGAGTATAACCTTGCTCCCTTTGGTATCTCAGGTCTGGAAACTGCTGTTCCTCTGGTCTGGGAGCATTTAGTGGAGAAAGAGGTCTTAAGCCCAGTGGAACTGGCTCAGAAGATGGCCTGGAATCCTGCGCAAATTTTAGGTCTGCCGGAGAGAGTACTTCAGGTCGGTGCAGAAGCAAACCTCACAGTTGTCGATCCCCATTTGCAGCAGCCTGTTAAGGTAAATGAATTTGTTTCCTTAGGCAAGAACTCTCCTTTTGATGGCTGGGTATTGCGAGGATGGCCGGTGATGACAGTTGTATCAGGAGAGATTAAGTTTTTCCGTGAACTTCGATAAGGATCAGTTGTACATATATGGGAAACGATCATAGGAGCGTTTCTTATTTAAAAATATGTGTTAATATTAGGCAGGGATTGGGTAGGGCGGATGATATATAGAATGTAATTTTAGGAGTGGTTGTTAAATGAAGAATAAAGATGAAGTAGAAATGGTGAAAAGGCCAGGTGAGTTCACCTGTAGGGTGTGCGAACAGCTATCCATATCCCCTGATTACTATTTGCTCAGCCTAGAGGCACCGGAACTGGCCAGGAATGTCTCTCCCGGCCAATTCGTTATGCTGCGCTGTGGTGAGGGGTATGATAATTTTTTAAGACGTCCCATGAGTATCCATCAGGTAGACCGGAGCAGGGGACAGCTAGATATTCTTTATCAGGTCAAGGGGAAAGGGACAAATTGGCTGTCTAAGAGGACCAGTGGCGAACTGTTGTCTCTGTTGGGTCCTTTGGGACATGGTTTTACCTGCAGTGAAAGCGCCGGTAAGGGACTGTTAATCGGTGCCGGTGTAGGGGTTGCCCCACTGCTGTTTCTTGCTTCTGAACTGGCAGCCCGCCAGTGGGAACTGGTTATTCTCATGGGGGCACGCAGTGAAAACGGAGTCTTGCGCACAGATGCTTTTATGGAATATGGCCAAGTGAAAACTGCAACAGAGGATGGAAGTTGCGGGATTCAGGGCACTATTCTGGATCTTGCGGCAAATGAGCTGAGGAATTCATCCTTTGATATGATTTATTCCTGCGGGTCACTTCCTGTTTTAAAAGGGGTGCAAGATCTGAGCAGACAAAATAAAATACCAGCCGAGCTATCTCTAGATGAACGGATGGCCTGTGGTGTAGGTGCCTGTGTAGGGTGTGTCTGTCAGGGTGCTGACGGATCATACCTCAAGGTCTGTCAGGATGGGCCGGTTTTTTCAGCAGGGGAGGTGGTATTTGATGGCTGATCTGAGTGTGCATTTTGCTGGAATCACTATGAAAAATCCGGTGATGTCTGCTTCGGGAACCTTTGGCTCCGGTGTTGAATATGACAGCGTTTTTGATGTCAGCAGCATGGGAGCGCTGGTGACCACGGGACTGACCAAAGAACCTACAGCAGGGAATAAACCGCCGCGTATCTGTGAAACCACTGCCGGAATGCTCAACTCTGTAGGCCTGCAAAACCCCGGTGTTGATGTTTTCATCAGGGATCTGCTCCCGAGTATGCTGGAGTTTGGGGTGCCAGTGATCGCCAATATCGCCGGCAGAAGCAGGGATGAATTTGTTTATATGGCTGAGCGCCTCTCCAATACGGGGGTTGCAGGATTGGAACTCAATATCTCCTGCCCCAATGTGAAGACTGGGGGAATGGCCTTGGGTACTGTGCCTGAGGTGGCAGCAGGAGTTGTAGAGGCTGTTGTCAAGGCGACTGCTCTTCCGGTTATTGTTAAATTAACCCCTAATGTGACAGATATCAGAGAATTGGCTGCCGCTGTGGCAGATGGAGGTGCTGATGCCCTTTCCTTGATCAATACACTGGTGGGTATGGTAATCGATGTGGATGAAAGGAAACCGGTTCTGGCCAATTGTGTTGGAGGATTGTCAGGCCCTGCTATTAAACCAGTAGGGGTGCGTGCTGTTTGGGAGGTATCACAGACTGTGGATCTCCCTGTGATCGGGATGGGAGGCATTACTACCGGAACAGATGCATTGGAGTATATTATGGCCGGTGCTTCAGCGGTGGCGGTGGGTTCCGCCTTTTTCCATGACCCTCTGGCTGCTGTGAAGATAATTGACCAAATAGATGAATACTGTACAAAACATGGAGTAAACAAACTTCAGGATCTTGTAGGAGTAGCTTGGAAAGAAAAGTAGATGGAAGGAGATATAGATGCAGATAAAAGATAGATTGATCGTGGCATTGGATGTTCCAGAGAAAGAACAGGCTTTTGAACTAGTCGATATGCTTCATGACTGCTGTGGTATGTTCAAGATTGGGCTGGAGCCTTTCTGTAATTTTGGTCCCTCTTTTGTAGAAGAAATCCAACAGCGTGGAGGAAAGATATTTTTAGACCTGAAATTTCATGATATTCCTCGTACAGTTGCCCAGGCAGGTCGAGCTGCTGCTCGTCTAGGAGTGGAGATGTTTAATGTGCATATTGCCGGGGGCAGTGAGATGATGAAGGCTGTTGTAGAAGCTGTAAGGGAAGAAACTGATGGCAAGAAAACCACTAAGATACTCGGTGTGACAGTGCTGACCAGCCTCGGGGCTGAGGAACTACAGGAAGGCATGGGTATCAACAGGTCTCCTCTGGAGCAGGTGGTCTTTTGGGCAAAACAGGCTGAGGAGGGCGGACTCTCAGGTGTTGTTGCATCACCCAAGGAGATCTCAGCTATCCGTGAAAACTGCGGCAGTGATTTTCTGATAGTCACCCCGGGTATTAGGCCTGCCGGGGCAGGTAGCGGTGACCAGAAGCGAATCAGTACTCCCGCTGATGCAGTAAAGAGTGGGGTGGACTATATTGTTGTAGGGCGGCCTATACTGCAGGCAGCAGACCCACGTCAGGCAGCTATCGACATTGTACAAGAGATGGAGGAGGCGATAAGATGAATGAACAGGAATTGATCGAGGTATTTAAAGAGCGAGGCGCCCTCTTGGAGGGGCATTTCCGTTTGACATCAGGTCTGCACAGCAACGGCTATATTCAGTGTGCTCAGGTATTAAAATATCCTGATCTCTCTACAGAGCTAGGTAAAAAGCTTGGGGAGCATTTCCGTGATCTGGATGTGGATACAGTGGTGGGGCCTGCCATCGGGGGGATCGTTATAGCCCAGGAGGTAGGGCGCGCCCTGGGAGTTAAAGCGATTTTCTCGGAGCGGGTAGAGGGTAATATGACTCTGCGCCGTGGATTTGAGATCAACGAAGGGGAGCGGGTTGTAGTAGTAGAGGATGTGGTGACAACCGGCGGTTCCACCAAAGAAGTGATCGAGTTAGTAAAGGAAAATGGAGGAGTGGTTGTGGGGGTTGGCTCCCTGGTAGATCGCCATAGCGGAGAGTTGGATTTTGGCGTACCCTTCCATTCATTACTCAAGCTTGCTATAGAAACATTCTCTCCCGATGACTGCCCATTATGCCGGGAGGGCCTGCCAATAGTAAAGCCAGGGAGTCGGAAAAGTTAGTTGTTTGTGGTTTGAGTGAGTCAAAGTGAGTCAAAGGGACGGTGCCTTTGACTCACTTTTTTCTTTCCGGGCCGTCTGTCTTAAAACGAGACGCGGGAGACGCGGGGACGGTCCAACTGCAAATGAGTTCTGTGATAAAATATAAGCAGTTGGTTTAGATAGGAGTGATTGCTATATTGATCATTGATCGGCTTGAGGGTGATTGGGTAGTGGTCGAGTTTGAGGGAGGGACTTTTAACATTCCTAAAGCCCTGTTTCCTCAACAGTTGAAAGAAGGGGATGTAGTCAAGATAGCTATTATCGTTGATGAGGAAGCCACAAAAGATAGGAAGAAAAGGGTGGATCAATTAGTAGATGAACTTTTCGAAGACTAAAAAACGCAATATTATTTATCTTATACTGGTAGTTGTATTAGCGATTGCGGGAGCTGCAGGAATTTTCGATCTGAGCGAGGATGCTGTTTCTCCCAGTCATGGAACTGAACAATTAACAGTCCATTTCCTAGATGTTGGGCAGGGGGATGCGATTTTGATTCAGTTTCCAAATGACTCTGTGATGCTGGTCGATGCGGGACCAGATGAAGATGGAGCAGCTGTTATCTCTTATTTGAAACAGCAGGGGGTTAAAAAGATTGATTACCTGGTGGCCACCCATCCCCATGCAGACCACATCGGCGGTATGGTTGCGGTAATCAAAGAGTTCGAAATTAATAAGGTTTACATGCCTAAAGTAGCCCATACCACAAGAACCTTTGAAGATATGTTGCTGTCAATTAAAGAAAAGGGCATAAAAATCACAGCTGCACATGCGGGACTGGATATTTTGGAGCAGGATGGCCTACAGGCGACCTTTGCTGCTCCATGTGGTTCAGATTACGACAAGCTGAATAACTATTCAGCGATAGTGAAAATTCAGTATGGGAGCACATCTTTTTTACTGACCGGAGATGCGGAGGATATTTCTGAGAAAGAAATGCTTGACAATAGTTTGGACCTACGAGCTGATGTGCTAAAAGTGGGGCACCATGGAAGCAGCAGTTCAACTACACCGGCCTTTTTGAAGTCGGTATTTCCGGAATATGCAGTGATCCCTGTTGGTGCCGAAAATAAATACGGTCATCCTCACCAGGAAACACTGGAGCATCTAGCTGATGCCGGAGTGATTGTTTACAGAACAGATCAGGAAGGATCCATTGTTTTTGCATCGGATGGGAAGGAAGTCAAGAAGATTTGAGACGGGAGAACCGTCCCCGCGTCGCATCACTAATGAGGTCTACGAACTTAAAAAGATAAGGATGCTGCCGCAGGGATATTTCCTGCGGCAGACTTCGTAAAATAGAATAAACTTTTCAATTTGATGTAATATTTCACTTATAATCCGTAGTACATGGGTGAGGGCATAAAGAGAGGTGATGTGCTATTGTTCGATAGTGAAATCATTGACTTGTTCAATGAGCGCTCGGAAAAGGCAATCATGGAACTATCAAAAAAATATGGATCAGTATGCAGAAAAGTCGCCAGAAATATTTTGAACAACGATCTTGACGCAGAAGAATGTGTCAACGACGCTTTTTTAGGAGCATGGAATACGATACCGCCTCAAAACCCAAATCCTTTGCTGACATATATTTGCCGTATTGTTCGCAACCTCTCTATTAAAAAATATCATGCGAACACTGCCATTAAGCGAAATAGTTTTTATGATGCTGCATTGGACGAGTTGGGAGAATGTCTTGCAGCGGCAGCCAATGTAGAAACAGAATTAGCTGCAAAGGAATTACGGTGCTATTAGATAGTTTCCTTGATACTTTAGATAAAGAAAATCGCATGATGTTTGTACGTCGCTATTGGTATTCAGATTCCATACACGATATTGCGGAAAGGTTTCAGATCAGTAGCAACAATGTTACTGTCCGTCTTTTCCGTACTCGGAAAAAATTACAAAGTTATTTGCGAAAGGCAGGTTTTGAAATATGAAACGTGAAGATATTTCCAATGCCGTCGGGAACATCAGCACACGGCATATCCAAGAAGCGGAGAGCTATGGGTCGCAAAATATTGCACGCAAACGGTTTCCTGCAAAAAAATAGTGGCGTTGGTCGCTTCTCTTGCGGTATGTTTTACACTTGCTGTACCTGCAATGGCGGCCGCAGATGTGCAAGTAGCGTATGAAATCCTGTATGCGGTATCTCCGAAAATTGCACAGGAACTCAAGCCGGTAAGAATGTCTTGCGAAGATGACGGTATTAAGATGGAAGTCATTTCTGCCTATATCAACGGTGATAAAGCTGAGATATACATTTCTATGCAAGACATGACTGATGACCGAATTGACGAAACAACCGACCTGTTTGATAGCTATAGTATCAATCGCCCTTTTTCCAGTAGCGGAACCTGTGAGAGGATAAGCTATGATGAAGAAACCAATATAGCAACTTTTTTGATTAGCATCACACAATGGGGGCAAAAAGAAATTGGCGGGGAGAAAATTACGTTTACAGTTGATAAATTTCTTAGCAACAAGCGGGAATACCATGATAAAATCCCGCAGATTGATTTAAGTACAGTAAACCTTTTTCCACAGACGCAGACCGATGTGGATCTGAGAGGTTGGAGTTTTAGTGGCGATATCAACGAAGAGCCGGAATACACTCACTATTTAACAGCAACTTCCGAAGGATCTTTTTCTCCTGTTAACGGTGTCATTGTTACAGCTGTTGGCTTTATTGATGGGAAGTTCCACATTCAGGCGTATTATGAGAATATCCTTGAAACTGACAATCATGGTTATTTCCATTTAGTGAACGCTGACGGTGACGAAATTAGCAGCGAAGCATCTGTTTCTTTTTGGGATTCAGAACGGAGCGGAAGCTATGAGGAATATATTTTTGATGTTTCACCGAATGAAATCAATGACTACACACTCTACGGCCATTTCTATACTTGCAACTCTTTAAAAAACGGAGATTGGCAAGTAACATTCCCTCTTGAATACGAAGAAAAGAATAGATAATCCGCAAATTACACAATGGTCACTTACGGCAAATAGAGTTCGGCTTTAGCCGGACTTGTTTACCAACAGCAAAGTCAAACCAAGCAGTCAAGGATACCACAGGTGAGGCCAACATCTATGGTATCCTGATTTTTCAAAAGGACACTGAAAGAGAGATGAGATTACCCGAACGTGTTCACGATTGCAAACGTCGCTCCAGTGGAAGTGATCTCATCAAACTACAGGAAGTCGGGCGCGGTTTACATCTGCCGGTATATGGCATTACTAATCATTATATAAATAAGGGATGGTATCGAAAATAAATACTTTGCGAACCCCAATCATTTTTAACGTCATAAACGTTCTATATAATGAGGGAATCTTCCAGAGGATTAAACTTGATATTATCTTACTTTCTGCATTTTCCTGTTGGTTATGTTAGGCACAGTGATTGCTGCGCCCATCTTTTCCGCTGACTATCAGACCGGCGCCGATGACATTTTGCGTTGCACAGCATGGAAGGCCAAATTCACAAATCCGATTACATTTCTGGGGCTTACCCTTGCATCAATAATTCCTTGGATAAAGATAAACACAGCTTTTTTGTGCATCGTTTAAGTACTGCTTAATTTGTACAGCGTATATTGATTAAGTGAAACCCCTTCCTTTTCAGCTTCAATGGCCAGGCGGGCGTGAAGGGATTTAGGGAGACGGACAACAAACTTGCCGCTAAACCGTTCACTATCCAGTGGCGCGGGAATAGTAAAACCGTTTTCAAGCTTTGTTTCAATCCAGCCTTCCATTGCTTCCATAAGGCCTTCATAGGCTTCCTGAAAGGTTTCCCCGGTGCTTTGACAGCCGTCAAACTCCAACACCGAAGCATGGAAGTATGAGCCGCTTTCATCCGATATGGGCTTTATAATATAGTTGTACGGGAGTTTCATATATTCCTGAACACTCATTTTTGCATTCCTCCTTTATGATATACGGCTTAAAATATCTTTGACATACACGGCCTTTAGTGGGCTCTCATCTTTTATCGTGATAACGTCGCCGCTTGGATTGATGTATTGCCTATGGGAGCCTTTTTGACGGTCTAAACGGTATCCTTTGGCAGTTAGAACCTTATTGGCTTCCGACATTCGGATACCATTTGGTTGCCGCTTCATTTTATTAATTATTTTTTCTACACCAGCCACTGATAATCACTTCCTATGTTATTATAGTATCATATATAGTACTATATGCCAAGGGGTAATTATTTTTTTAAATTGTCCACTATGGAATGGTAAAGCAATTAACTCGACGGATATTTGCCGGAGTGATCGTTTACAGAACGGATCAGGAAGGAACTATTGTTTTTGCAGCGGATGGAAAGCAAGTCAATGGAGACGCGGTACATACTGTGACAGTCACCGTGCGAAACAGGATATAAAAGAGAAACTTAGATTGACGGTGACAGTCACCATGAGACGAGAGAACCGTCCCCGTGTCTCACCGCGTCTTAAGGGGCTTTGGGTGTTACGTAAAATGTTTCGTAATTTTTATAGATGACAAATCCCGGCTGTGCACCCACCGGTTTGCTGACATTTTTTCGCTTGGTGCAATCTACCGGTACTTTGGATGAAAGCCGGGCCTCACTGAAATAGGCGGCTAATCCCGCTGCTTCTTCCAGTGTCGAGGGGGGCACATCCTGCCCCGGGGCGCATTTGATTACCACATGGGCACCTGCGCTATCTTTGACATGCAGCCAATAGTCATCATTCCGGGCAAGCCGCATGGTGAGATAGTCGTTTTGTTTGTTGTTCTTGCCGATGAGGATCGTAAAACCATCCTGGGAAGTAACCTGTTTTATCTGGGGGACTTCCTTCTTTCGTGCTTTCATTTTTTGTTTCTTTTTTTCTTTTGAATGCAGATAGCCGGCTTCTTCAAGTTCTGACTGGATATCTTCAAGCTCGGATAGGGTATCAGCGTGATCCAGTCCGGTTTTAACGCTGTTCAAGTAACGTATTTCGGCTGCTGTTTTCTGTTTGTGTTTTTCAATGATTTTTAGTGAATCTCTGGCTTTGTTGTATTTGCGAAAGAAATTCTGAGCATTCTGGCTTGCTGTTATTGATGGTGAAAGCTTGATCTTGAGGGGCGGACCCTCTGGTTCATAAATATTAGGAAGGATTACCTCTTGAGCACCAGGTTTGATCAGGTGCAGGTGGGCAAAAATTGCATCTCCCCACATGCGTAATTTTAATGCATCATTGGCTTCTGCCAAATCCTGTTCCAGGTTTAATTGTTTTTTACTACAGTGGTCCAATTTGTCCTTAATTACATGAGTTAAGTGGTTGTGGATCTGTTGAAATCTGTTGAGATCCAGACGTGCTGCGTAGAACTTGTCAAGCATCTCATTGACTGTCTGATATCTTACATTTTTGAAGTCCTGGTATTGGGTGAGCATGATGGGGGCGCAGACAGTTGGCTCTTTCTCATGAAAAATAATGGTGGGCTCAATATTTTTTCCCCTGAGCAGGGGAAGAATATTGTCCTGTAACACCTGCCATAAGGACTGAAGCTCATGGGCTCCACAGTATTCAAGTTGCAAACTGGGATCAAGCCCAGCGCGCACGCTGATCTCTCGAGCAAGAACTGGTCCCAGGCCCTCTATGACTGAAAAAAGAATCTTAGCCAAGGATTTTTCCAAAGGATTGTTGAGCATAAGTTCTATAAATTTGTCTTCATCCAGTGACAAGGGATGTACCTTTTCTTGTGCAGGTGGGAACAAGTAAGGACGTCCAGGCAAAACTTCACGATATCTACTCAAGGCATGGGAGTAACGCCTGATACCATCGAGTATTTGGTTTGACTCAGGATTAACCAGGATGATATTGCTGTGTTTGCCCATGATTTCTATGACAAGGACTAAATCTTTAAACTCTCCACTTTCTGCAAGGCGACTAAAGGTGAGCTGTACGATCCGGTCAAGGCCAACCTGTTTGATTTCGGTCAAGCGGCTTCCCTCCAGGTATTTCCTTAATACCATACAGAATTGAGGTGGGGAGGGAGGGTTCTTTTTTTCCTGTGTTGTAAGGTGCAGGCTGGCACTATCAGCTTTGGCTGAAAGAAGCAGACGCTGGTTTTGTCCTGAACTGCGGATCATTAAGATGATCTCCTGTTTTTTTGGTTGGTAGATCCGCTCTATTCTCCCGGGTATAAGAACTCTCTGTAGCTCCCCGGTGATCAGGTTTAAGGTAATTCCATCTGGTGACATCAGCCGATACTCCTTTATTAAACACTTTTATATTATTGTATCACATCGCAGCCGATAATCTCTGATCAACCACAGCCACTCAGCTTCTAGCACTTGCTGATTTTGTTGAGATCAGTTAATCTTATAATAGATGTTTCAAGGATCGAATATCAGACCTGTGGGGGAATCTAATGGAGTTTATTAAATGGCATGGTTTAGGAAACGATTTTGTTTTAATGGAACTATCTCCTGATGCAGGGACTGGCTATGGCAAATATGGATAGGGTTATTTCCGCATCTCTATTATTCTTTCCCACAGAGCGGCCACAAGAAGCCTTTTCCAGACTGTAGAAAGTTTTTGGAACGTTTTTCTAGACTTGCCTGATGAGAAGGGAGTGAATGTCAGCCTCGACATTCTAGTGGGGCGGACCTGAATTTGATCAAAAGCATGACCGGTTTTGGACGTGGTGAATATGAAGATAATGGTCTACAGGCAACAGTGGAGATCCGCAGTGTGAACCACCGCTTTCGCGAAATAACAGTACGGATGCCGCGGACTTATTTACAGTTGGAAGAAAAAATAAAGAAAATGGTAGAGGAGAAAGTAGTTCGTGGCCACCTAGACATATTTGTCAAGATCGAGGATAATCGTGAAAAAAAGCGTAACATCAAGCTTGACAAGGAATTAGTTCTTGCCTATTATAATTGTTTAAGGGAAATGGCCAAAATGCTGGATATTGAGCATCAATTAGACTTAGTCCGCTTTTCCCAGTTTCCTGATTTGCTAACAGTAGAGGAAGAAGAAGAAAGCCTTGACGAGGTTTGGAAGGTTGTGCAGGCTTCCCTCGGTGATTGTCTCGAACAGCTGTTAGAGATGCGCACCCGGGAGGGTGTGAAACTGCAGGAAGATTTTATGTGTCGCAGAGATAGTATTTGCCATCATCTCGAGGATATCAAAAAGCGGGAACCACAGTTGGGGGAGGAATTAAGATCTCGTTTGCAAGAAAAATTACGGCAACTTCTAGAGGAACATGAAATTGATGAAGCACGGTTGGCTAATGAGGTTGTTTTGTTCGCTGAACGGAGCAGTATAACTGAAGAGATTGTGCGCCTGGACAGCCATTTAGACCAATTGAAAAAAATACTGCAGACAGGAGAACCGGTAGGAAGAAGGCTTGATTTTCTCATACAGGAAATGAACAGGGAAATAAATACAATCGGATCCAAAGCAAGTGACCTGGTTATTTCTCCTCTTGTTGTCGAGATTAAGAGTGAAATTGAAAAGATGCGGGAGCAGGCGCAAAATATTGAGTGATTATATCACCTATTTTTAGGGAGGAAAGATATGGACATCAAATTGATAAATATTGGCTTTGGTAATGTTGTTTCCGCCAATCGGATTGTAGCTATAGTGAGTCCTGAATCCGCTCCAATTAAACGCATCATTTCCGAGGCTCGAGAAAGAGGTATGCTGATCGATGCCACATATGGTAGAAGAACAAGAGCTGTGATTATAACAGACAGTGACCATGTGATACTCTCTGCGGTTCAACCTGAAACAGTGGCTAATCGTTTAGCTACAAGGGACTTGGTTGGAGTTGCAGAAGAATAAGATGTCAAGGCTATCATCACTGCTTATTGTAGTATCTGGACCCTCCGGTTCTGGCAAAGGCACTCTCTGTCAGATGCTGAGAGAAGATTTGCCTGAACTATCATATTCCGTTTCCCTTACTAGCAGACCTCTTCGTGGTAATGAACAAAATGGTGTAGAATACTATTTTGTTTCCAAAGAAGAATTTTTAAGGCTGATCGATGCAGGTGAGTTTTTAGAGTGGGCAGAAGTATATGGAAACTATTATGGCACTTTACGCTCCACTGTAGAGGTGAGCTTGCATGAAGGAAAGGATGTTCTGCTTGAGGTGGATGTTCAGGGTGCTCAAAGTGTTAAAAAGGCTTTTCCTGAAGCTGTGCTCATTTTCATCATGCCGCCATCCCTGGATGAACTCAATAAACGGATCTGTGGGAGGGGAACAGATACTCCAGAGGCTATTGATCTGCGTTTAAGATGTGCCCCGGATGAATTACAGGCAGCAAAAAAATACGATTATATAATATATAATGATGTCAAAGAGGACGCCTATGCAGAATTACTTAATATAATTGAGTGGGAAAAAAACATTCGGACACAGCATAAGGGGGAATGATATTGAAAAAGCTCAGTTTCGACCTGCTGTTGGACAAAGTAGAGAGCAAATATGAACTTGTCGTTGCTGCAGCTAAGAGGGCTCGTGCCTTAACAGAATTGGGTATTACTGATGAAAATCTTCAATCAGAAAAGCCAGTTACCATTGCTCTGATGGAGATATCCGAGGGGCAGTTACTGCTTGAACGGCCACAGCAGCAAAAGATGATAAAATGAAAAATATAGTGCTGGGTGTTACAGGGGGTATTGCTGCTTACAAAGCTGCTGAAATAGCTAGTTTGCTTGTCAAAAAAAATTACCGTGTCCAGGTGATCATGACAGCTGCTGCAGCTGAATTTATCACACCTTTAACTATGCAAACAATATCACAGCAGCCGGTGCATATGGATATGTTTAAAATAACAGAGAGATGGACTGTTGAGCATATCAGCCTAGCCCAGGGAGCAGACCTGGTGTTGGTAGCGCCGGCCACAGCCAATACGATCGGCTTGGTTGCCGGTGGTACTGCAGGTAATCTCTTGACAGCAACTATTATGGCGACCAGAGCGCCAGTTGTGTTTGCTCCGGCCATGAATACTATGATGTATGAAAATCCAATATGTCAGCATTGGATAAGTTTTCTTAAAAGTATGGGTTATATCTTTATTGAACCGGGGGAGGGACACCTGGCCTGTGGTGTGAGTGGTAAAGGGAGGCTTCCTGCGCCCGAAAAAATAGTTGCTTTTGTTGAGCAGATGTTTTCTCAGAAAAAGGATTTAGAGGGACGACATGTACTGGTGACTGCGGGGCCTACTCGTGAACCCCTTGATCCAGTACGTTTTTTATCGAATTACAGCTCAGGAAAGATGGGGTATGCTCTGGCACAGGAGGCCCGGAATAGGGGTGCCCTGGTAACCTTAATCAGCGGGCCTACAAGGCTCTCTGTGCCAGAGGGTGTTAAAGTAGTTTCAGTAGAGACTGCGCAAGAAATGTTTAATGCTGTTAAGGAAGTCTTTTCTACAGCTGATATTGTCATCAAGTCTGCTGCAGTGGCTGATTTTCGGCCCCAACAGCAGGCTACGGAAAAAATTAAGAAACATCAAGGGAAACTTGTTCTGGAGCTGGAAAGAACAGACGATATTTTAGGCTATCTGGGAGAGCATAAGAACAAGCAGATTTTGGTTGGATTCGCTGCAGAAACCGAAGATGTGCTCAATAATGCCCAGGATAAACTGGCTCGCAAGAACCTTGACCTGATAGTTGCCAATGATCTCACTGTGGAAGGAGCAGGTTTTGAGGTTGATACTAATGTGGCAACGATCATATTGAAAGATGGAAAAGCGAAAAAACTCGATAGGATGACAAAAAAGGAATTGGCCTGTGTAGTAATTGATGAGATCGTTAAATTGTTTAAGTTAGAAAGGGAGGAATAAAAAGAATGGCGCCACACTTTTTTACTTCTGAGTCAGTGACAGAGGGACATCCTGATAAGGTTGCGGATCAAATATCTGATGCCATTCTGGATGCCATCTTGGAAAAGGATGAGATGGCACGGGTTGCCTGTGAAACAATGACTGCTACAGGGCTGGTCCTTGTGGCTGGCCAAATTACCACGAACTGTTATGTTGATATTCCTCGCCTTGTCCGTTCTGTGCTCAGGGATATCGGTTATACCAGGGCTAAATTCGGTTTCGATTGTGATACCTGTGCTGTGCTCACTTCCATTGAAGAACAGTCTCCTGATATTGCTCTTGGAGTGGATCAGGCTTTGGAAGTAAAAACAGGTGAAATTACAGGTGAGCAAGAATTGGGAGCAGGGGATCAGGGAATGATGTTTGGCTATGCCACAGATGAAAGCCCGGATCTAATGCCTCTTCCTATCGATCTAGCACATAAATTAGCGCGTCGCTTAGCTGAGGTGCGCAAGAAAAGAATACTTCCTTACCTGCGTCCTGATGGCAAAAGCCAGGTTACTGTGGAATACGAAAACGATCGCCCCCAACGGGTTGATGCCGTTGTTATTTCAGCACAGCACGACCCAGAGATAGAATTGGACCAGATCCGTGAGGATATTATCGAAAAAGTAATTAAGGACACAATTCCTCCCCAATATATTGATGAACGAACTCGTTTTTTTGTCAACCCTACAGGGCGGTTTGTGATCGGAGGACCGCAGTGTGATACAGGTCTTACAGGCAGAAAAATTATTGTTGATACATATGGGGGATCTGCCAGACATGGTGGCGGAGCTTTCTCAGGGAAGGATCCAACAAAGGTAGACAGGTCGGCTTCTTATTTCGCCAGGTATGTTGCTAAAAATATCGTGGCTGCTAAACTTGCCCACAGGTGTGAGATTCAAGTAGCTTATGCCATTGGAGTAGCCAAACCCCTTGCTGTTTATGTGGATACCTTTGGGACAGGTGTGTTATCAGATGATAAGCTCTGCAGTTTGGTCAAGAAATTATTTGATTTCAAACCGGCTTCGATTATCAAGAAACTGGAGCTTAGAAAGCCTATCTACAGGCAGACATCTTCCTACGGCCACTTCGGACGACCTGATCTGGATCTTACATGGGAAAGAACAGACAGTGCAGAGATGCTCAGGGATGAAGCTGAAAAGCTCTCAGTTGGCGGATGCATCTAGCTTAGGTTAAGACAGGGTTTATTGATATTTGGCCAGTTATACTGCAGCTATAACTGGCTTTGTGTTTTTGCGCCCAAAATGTCTTCGGTGTTAAAGCATCTTTTGATTGAGTATTTTTATGGAGAGTTGAGCCATGGCAAAAGAATGTGCAGAGATTGTTATCAAAAATAATCATTCCCGTTTAGGAAACATCTACCATTACCTGGTTCCCGAAGGAATGGAGAAACCGCTGCCTGGGACACGAGTAACTGTACCCTTTGGGGCTCGTGTTGTGGAGGGATGGATAATAGGTTATAGCACACCGGATCCGGGGATCAGATTGCGAGAGATTATTGACTTTGACAGGGGAGAACCGGATTTTACAGAGGAAATATTAAAGTTAGCAAAATGGATGTCTGGGTATTATCTTCATCCTGTTGGTCAAATTCTTAGTTCAATTTCACCACCCCATAAGCCCAAAAGACCACTTCCGGTCTTTTCAACGCAATCTGCTTCACCACAGCTGCAGTTTCCAAAATTAGTGTTGACAGCTGAACAGCAGCAGGCACTGGGGGAGATAAAAAACGCTATAGGGAGTCGAGAATACAGCAAATTTCTTCTTTATGGAGTGACCGGGAGCGGCAAAACAGAGGTATATCTTAGAGCTACAGAAGCGGCATTAAATAATGGCTATCAGGTGCTTTATCTTTTGCCAGAGATCGCTTTAACACCCCAGATGAACCATATTTTTCAGGAGAGGTTTGGGGAAAAAGTGGGTGTTTGGCATTACAGGATAGCCGGGAGAGAGAAGTATCGGGTCTGGGAAGGGATCCGCAGTGGGAAGCTCCGGGTACTCATTGGCCCTCGTTCTGCTGTCTTTGCGCCTTTTTGTCAGCTGGGTCTGATTATTATTGATGAAGAACATGACCCGGCCTATAAACAGCAGAGTAAGCCTTATTATCACGCACGTCAGATAGCTTTATGGCGTGCACAGTATAACAGAGCAGTGATTGTATTAGGTAGTGCAACTCCTTCATTGGAGAGCTATGCTTCTGCTGCCTGGGGAAGGATGAAAGTTCTTTCTATGAAAAAGCGACCTGCTGGGCGCTGCCTGCCGGTTGTTAATATTGTTGATCTGCGTCAAGAGGGTAGAGCTCTGTCATATCTGAGTGAATACCTGGTGGAGCAGATTAAATTGCGCTTGGAGAGGAAAGAGCAGGTCATCTTATTTCTAAACAGGCGGGGGTACTCTCCAATGGTTTATTGTCCTGTCTGTGGGGATGTTATAAAGTGCAACAATTGTTCTATTTCTCTTATCTATCATAAACAGACCAGGGACCTGCGCTGTCATTACTGTAATGTCATCAAAAGCTTGCCTGCATCCTGTCCTTCCTGTGGCAGTACAAAGAAACTGCGCTTTTTGGGAGTGGGAATCCAGCGAGTGGAAAGGGAGCTTATTAAGCTATTGCCAGGTGCGCGAGTAGTACGGCTGGATTTTGATACGACCAGAAAAAAGGGAGATTTCCAGCGGATATTAGGGGGGTTTGCACGGAATGAGGCTGATATTCTTCTGGGAACCCAGATGGTAGCCAAGGGGCATGATTTTCCTGGTGTGACTTTGGTCGGAGTGCTTAATGCAGATCTGTCTTTGAGTCTCCCTGATTTTCGTTCTGCGGAACATACATTTCAGCTTTTGACCCAGGTATCCGGACGGGCCGGCCGTGGGGGAACACCAGGGGAGGTCATCGTGCAGACCCTTAATCCGAATCACTACAGCATTGACTCTGCTTGCAAGGGGGGAGACCAGCTATTTTATCGGGAAGAGGCTTTCAGGAGACGCTCTTTAGGTTATCCTCCCTTTGGTGAATTGATCAGGGTGCGTTTCATTGGAAAGGACGAAGAGAAGGTTATACATAATGCTACTATGTTTGCTCAGCATATAAAACAAGTGTTAGAGACAGACCAAATTGATGTATTAGGACCTGCTTCAGCTCCTATTCTACGGGTCAAGGACCAGTACAGGTATCAGGTAATGCTGAAAGGTAACTGCCGTAAGGCACGAAATAAGATTGATAGTTGCCTGGATGTTTATAGAAAAAATAAAAGTGTTATAATTAATGTTGAAGTGGACCCTTTCGGTTTTTGATAATGTAAGGAGGCAGATTGATGGCTAGTCTTAAAATCGTGGAATTAGGAGAGCCTGTGCTGCGCCAAAAGTGTCGCAGGGTATCAGTAATCAACAAAAAAGTCAAAAAACTGCTTACAGATATGAAAGAAGCTATGTACGAAGCCAATGGTGTGGGGTTAGCTGCCCCTCAGGTCGGGGTTTCCAAGCGTGTAGTAGTAGTAGATGTGGGAGAGGGTGTTTGGGAACTGATCAACCCTGAAATAGTTTCTCGTGATGGTGAAGAATTAGGTGTAGAGGGATGCTTGAGTATACCTGGTGTGGCAGGGGAAGTGAGCAGAGCTGCCAGAGTAAAGGTGAGAGCCCTTAATCGAGATGGCCAACAACAGCTGATTACTGCTGAAGGGTTAGGAGCTCGAGCTCTGCAGCATGAGATTGATCACTTGGATGGTATTTTATTCATCGACAGAGCAACAAATATCAGCAAACAAAGCTGATAAGGGGGGGCAGGCCTTGAAAATACTATTTTGTGGTACAGCCCAGTTTGCTGTACCTACGTTAGAATACTTGATAGAGAATAAATGGGATTTGGTAGGTGCTGTGACCCAACCTGACCGGCGGCAGGGCCGTGGCCGGAAGATCGCTCCACCAGCGGTTAAAGAATTTCTTGCAGGGTCTTTGCCTGTTTATCAACCAGCGACTACTCAAGAATTAATTGAAATTATTAATAAATACAATATTAAACCAGATGTGATCGTTGTGGTTGCCTATGGAATGCTTTTGCCATTGGAAATTCTCAATCTACCTCCCCTAGGGTGCATCAATCTCCATCCTTCACTCCTTCCTAAATATCGGGGTGCTGCACCTATACAGCGTGCAATTATGAATGGGGAGCAGATGACTGGCATTACAACCATGTATCTGTCACCAGAGATGGATGCGGGAGATATTATTCTTCAGGAGGAAGCAGAGATCCCTGTAGGTGCCACTGCTGGAGAATTGGGGGCTTGCTTCGCTGAGCGGGGAGCAGTACTG
This sequence comes from Syntrophaceticus sp., assembly GCA_050949745.1. Taxonomy (GTDB): domain Bacteria; phylum Bacillota; class DSM-12270; order Thermacetogeniales; family Thermacetogeniaceae; genus Syntrophaceticus. The sequence continues at coordinate 96,333 of JBMNGF010000021.1, forward strand.
ATGGAGAAGACTCTGAGTATGCTGCGGCAGGGAACTGCACCACGACATCCCCAGGAACACCATCTGGCTACTTATGCGCCTCCACTCCGCAAGGAAGAGGCCCAAATAGATTGGAGCCGTACTGCGAAAGAGATTGTCAATCAGATCAATGGTATGAATCCTAAACCTGGGGCGTATACTGTGCTAGAAGAAGGTAAAACGCTAAAATTATGGCAGGGCTCTATCAATGACAAGATTTCTAGTTATGTTCCCGGGGAGGTTGTAGAATGTGACCCTAAAACCGGTTTTATTGTGCAGACCGGGTGTGGACAAATTCTACTGACAGAGGTACAGCCTGCAGGTCGTAAAAGGATGAGTGGATCTGAGTTTGTCCGGGGTTATAATATCGCAGCTGGTTTACGCTTAGGATAAAAGCAGTAAAAACCGAAGTAAGGTGGTTGTAATTATTGAGTAAGTCTAAGGTATCTCCTGCTAGGGATGGGGCACTGCGTGTGCTCCTGGCTGTGGAAAAAAACGGTGCTTATGCAAATCTAGAGATGCAGAAAAATGCAAGGCGATGGAAGCTAGCAGCCAGTGATACTGCTTTTTTAACTGAGTTGGTATATGGGACCCTGCGCAGACAGGGTACTTTAGACTATGTGATCGATCAATTCAGTAAGGTTACTGTTGCCCGAATGAATGATTGCATACGCTGTATTGTGCGGATGGGTGTATATCAGCTTCTCTATCTGGACAGGGTCCCTGCGAGAGCTGTCTGTAATGAAGCTGTGGAAATGGTAAAAAGTCGTAGACTTTACGGCTTAACAGGTTTTGTAAACGCTCTGTTGCGTAAAATCAGTCGTGAAAAAGAGCGGATTGTCTTTCCTGATCCAGAGAAGGAAACTGCACTTTGTTTGAGTGTCAAACACTCCCATCCTCTGTGGCTGGTGGAACGCTGGTTGACGCGTTTTGGAGAGGAAGAAACCGCTTCATTATGTGTGGCTAATAATGAGCCTCCACCTGTAGTGCTGCGCTGTAATACTTTAAAAATCACACCACACCAACTTATTGAAAGGCTTACTGAAGAGGGGTTGAGCGTTCGCCCTAGTGCTTTAGTGCCTGAGGGGATCATTGTAGAGAGAGCATCTTTTCTGCCTGAACTGCCATCTTTTCGAGAGGGGCTGTATACTGTGCAGGATGAGAGTTCTATGATCGCCTCCTCTGTTCTTAATCCACCTCCTGGAGCGTTTGTTATCGATGCTTGCAGCGGGCCGGGCGGCAAAACCACCCACCTTGCTCAATTGATGAAGAATAAGGGGAAAATCCTGGCTCTTGATGTCCATGAACATCGCCTGAAGCTTGTGGAAGATACCTGCAGGAGGTTAGGGGTAACCATTGTCGAAACCAAACTTCTTGATGCCAGAGAATTACCTGATCAGCTCAGGGAAAAAGCAGATTATATTCTAGTGGATGTACCCTGCTCCGGTCTGGGAGTGATACGCAGACGGCCCGATCTCAGGTGGCGGGTTGAGTTGGGTGATTTAAAGCTTCATGCCAAACAACAGAAGGAGATTCTAAAACAGGCTGGTAAGTGCTTGAAAACAGGTGGAATACTACTTTACAGCACCTGTTCTACAGAACCGGAGGAGAATACAGGGGTTGTCAATTCATTTTTAAAGGAATACACTTGTTTTAAGCCGGAAGCTCTGCTTCCATTACTACCATTTTCTTTGGTTGAAAGTTGCGACAGGACAGATGCTTTAAAGGGTTTTCTGCAACTGCTGCCTCACCGGCACGGTAACGATGGGTTTTTCCTGGCCTGTCTAAGAAAAATTTAGGAGAGCAGGTGAATCCATGAATTTAGATGACTTAGAAAGTGTGATAACTAAATTCTGGGAGGGTATTTTTCGTAAAGGTAAGCGACCTATCCAACCGGTGGAAATGGCCAGGGCATTAGTACGGGAGATGGTGGTTCAGAGACGGGTCAGTGTTTCCCGAGTCTATGTCCCCAATATTTTCGAAGTCAGTTTAAGTGAAAAAGATTTTCAAAAGAGTGCGCCTTTACATGGTGCTCTCTCCGAAGAGCTGGCAGTGCATGTTAAAAACAAGGCGAGAGAAAAAGAGTATACTTTGATCGGAAGGCCTAAAGTTAAGTTTATTGAAGATGAATCTCTGGAACTAGGAGATATCACCATCAATTCTGCCTTTTCATCGGAGCTTCCTCTGGAAGAACCATCAGAGCATACAATCCTGGAAGAACCATCAGATAACACAATAATCTTTGACAAGAAAGAAACCCAAGGGGTGGTTTCAGGTAAGAGCTATCGTATAGCTGTTGTCAGTGGCCCTGACCAGGGAAAGAGCATTTTTGTTCAGGGTGAAGAACCTTACTATATAGGTCGAAAAAGCACTAACCATTTGGTTCTGACAGATATTAACGCATCCAGAGAGCATATCAGGCTGGAGAAGTACGGTGATCTTCTGCGGCTTATTGATATGGGAAGTAAAAATGGAACATTTGTTGATGGAATTCGTATAGAGCAGTATGAGCTAAAAGTTGGGGATGAATTTATGATTGGAGAGAACGTTTTTCGAGTTGAAGGGAGTTAAGCCATGATTTGGCTGGTATTAGCTCTGAAATACTTGATTTTGCTGTTAATATGTCTTTTTGTTTTCGTTGTTTTTATTAACAGTAGAACAGGTAGAAAAATTAATAGGGCTGCTCTTATTGTTCATCGTTCAGGTTCTGATGCGGTGCCTGTAGGGAAACGCTGGAATATAGGGAAAGGGCTGATACTGGGAAGGGGCAGTGATTGTAATGTGATTCTTCCTGATCCCTACGTCTCTAGCCAGCATGTCCGTATTACCCTACAGAATGGTAGATATTATGTCACCGATTTGGGCAGCACTAATGGCACTCTGTTTGATGAACAAGCTCTCATAACGCCACAGATACTCCATGATGGATCAAAACTCAAAATTGGAGAGTTTATATTAAGTGCTGAGGTGCCAGAGCAGGCTAAAGCTAGTAGTTCTTTTTTATTGGCATTGTTTTCTGGGATGGTTCTTGCCGCAGGTAGTCTGGAATTATACAGAGAACAGTTATTAGGTTCTCAAGAGATAGCTCTGCTGGCTATGGCTGCAGTGTTTATGGTCGTTTCTTCGATAATAGTCGAATATAGGGCAAAGGGTCAACCATTAATTATTCATCTGATAGGTGTTCTTACAGCTCTAGGTCTAATATTTATCTTCAGGGTTGATCCCTATTATGGATTGCGCCAAGCGTATTGGGTGTTAGCGGGCTATACTATTTTCTGGCTTACTCAAATATTTCTGTCTGAATACAAACGGCTCCTTGATTATAAGTATATCTTTATGGTTTTGAGCATTGTTTTTCTTGTGTTTACTATTGTATTTGGTGTGGAAGCTGGGGGTGCACGGAGTTGGCTTTCTCTGGGGTCCTTTCGCTTTCAGCCATCAGAGTTTGTTAAGGTTTTTATGGTAGTTTTTCTGGCGGGTTATCTTGAGGAAAACAGGGATATTTTAAGGGTAGGGACACTTAAGCTGGGGCGTTTTTATCTTCCGGATTGGCCTTATTTGGGCCCCCTCCTGGCAGTTTGCGGCCTTTCCCTTCTCCTTTTGGTTTTCCAGAAGGACCTGGGGATGGCTCTGCTTTTTTTCGCAATATTTCTGGTGATGGTTTATGTTGCTACAGAGCGCTCTCATTTCCTTTTCCTTGGCCTAGGACTTTTTTCTGTCGGTGCTGTTTTGATGTTCTTCATTTTTCCCCATGTTCAAACTAGGATGATGATCTTTCTCGATCCCTGGGAGCAGCTAGATAGCAGTTATCAGATTGTTCAATCCCTTTTTGCTATTAGCGGAGGAGGCATTTTCGGGCAGGGGTTGGGAAGCGGTTTTCCTGATCTGATACCGGCTGTGCATACAGACTTTATTTTTTCCCTGATCGGGGAGGAGTTAGGGCTTTTAGGACTGTTGATAATTTTGGGGACCTATTTTTTGCTGGTTTGGAAGGGTCTGCAGGTTTCTCTTAAAACCCCTGATGGGTTTGGGAGCCTTTTGGCGTGCGGATTCAGCGCTATTCTTGCTCTGCAAACATTGATTATTATCGGTGGGGTGACCAACTTGATTCCACTTACCGGAATTCCTCTGCCCTTTTTGAGCTATGGAGGCAGTTCATTTATTTCCAACTGCTTTTTGATGGGAATACTCTATAAAGTTAGTGTGGATAGCGAAAAAGATGTAGATGAGTGGATTGTGCCTGAGGAAAGTGTAGTGAACCACTAAGAAAAGAGGAACATCCGAATGCGTCAAGCAGTGAAGAAATTTCTTGTATTTATAGCTGTCTGTTTTGTAATCTATGCTGGGTATCTTATTTGTCTTGTAATTATCCAGGGCCCTGTTTTGAGCAACCATGGCGCTAATCCAAGGCCTTGGATTATTGAAAGCCGCGTTGTTCGAGGAGGAATTTATGCGCGTAATGGCGAAAAAATAGTCGAAAGTGTTGTCGATGGGGATAAAATAGACAGAATATACCATTATCCACAGCAGTATGCTCATTTGACCGGCTATCATTCTAGGCGTCTGGGTAAAACAGGCCTGGAAAATGCATATGACCAGGAGCTGTTAGGTATAAAAGGCAGTTCTAAGAGGAACCTGGAGGCACGCTGGGGCATAAAAAGAACTGAAGGGGATAATATCTATCTTACCATTGACCATGATCTGCAGATGAAAGCTTGGGAATTGCTCTCTCCTTATAAAGGGGCTGTGGTTGCTCTAGATCCTAGGAATGGTGAGATATTAGCAATGGTCAGCTCCCCAAGCTTTGATCCTAATAAGAACAATTTAGATGAAAATTGGGATCAGCTGCGGCAAGATGATGACCATCCGCTGCTGAGCAGATCCTGTCAGGGTTTATATCCTCCAGGATCTATTATGAAAATTGTTACTGCTGCAGTGGGACTGGGCAAATTCCCTCAATTAGGAAATGAGTACTATGACTGCCAGGGTCAGCTTACTATTGAGGGGCGGGTCTTGCCTGATTTAAGAGTACATGGCAGAGTAGACTTAGAAAAAGCGTTAGCTAAATCATGTAACTCATACTTTGCTAATCTGGGGTTGGAAATCGGTAGTGGAGACTATATAAAAGGTCTTCAGGATTTTGGCTGGGGAGAAAGAATTCCCTTTGACCTTCCGACAGAAGGGATTCCTTTAGAACAGAAGAGTTTGCAAAACGCCAACGGACTCGCGGAATCCGCTATGGGGCAGGGGGAAATTTTGGTCAGCCCATTGTTTATGGCAATGGTTACAGGAGCTATTGGTAACAAAGGGGTTATGATGAATCCCTGTCTCGTGAAAGAAATTCATTCACCTGAGGGCAAGGTGCTCTGGGAACAGGATCCCCGTTTTCTAAGGGTGGTGGCTGAGCCGGAAATCGCCGGGCAGGTTCAGGAAGGGATGCTTAGCGTTGTACAGCCCGGAGGTACCGGGACAGCAGCTTCTCTGCCGGGGATTGAAGTGGTAGGTAAGACAGGTTCTGCGGAAAATCCAGCAGGGCGTACTCATGCCTGGTTTGTAGCCTCTGCGCCTGCTCATCTGCCTGAGGTGGCGGTTAGTGTTATCATAGAACATGGCGGACAGGGAGGATCAGCTGCAGCACCCATCGCTAGAGAAATTATAAAGCTTGCCCTATCAGGGGAGGGTTAATAATGATCGGAAAATTATTTGGTAACAGGTATGAAATTATCGCCAAGCTCGGTGCCGGTGGAATGGCTAATGTTTATAAGGCTCGTTGCACTATTTTAAACCGGATTGTCACTGTCAAGATTTTGCGAAGTGAATTGGCTGAAGATAAGGATTTTGTTCGCCGTTTTCAGAATGAGGCGCAGGCAGTAGCTTTGCTATCTCATCCCAATATTGTGAGCATCTATGATGTGGGAGAGGAGAATGGCCTGCCATATTTGGTAATGGAATATGTGGAAGGGAAAAATCTCAAAGAGTTAATCCGCAGCGAGGGTGCACTCTCTCCTTCAGAAGTGGTGAATATCGGTATTCAGGTATGTGCTGCTCTTGGTCATGCTCACAGTAAAGGAATTATACACAGAGATGTCAAGCCCCATAACATCCTGGTTGCACCTGAAGGGCAGATCAAGGTAACTGATTTTGGATTGGCACGCTTTCTTTCCGTGCCCAGTGCTACTATGACTCAGTCAGGTACAGTAATGGGTTCAGTACATTACTTTTCCCCGGAACAGGCTCGCGGGGAGGAGGCTGATGCTCAGTCAGATATTTACTCCCTTGGAACTGTACTATATGAGGCTGTTTCCGGGCATGTACCTTTTCAAGGGGACAGTCCAGTTTCTATTGCTCTTAAGCATTTACAGGAAGAACCCCCTGGATTGCATATAGAAAACCAATCTATTCCCAAAGAACTTGAACAGATTATTATGAAAGCAATGGCCAAGAAGCCGGAATTGCGTTTTTTATCTGCAGAGGAAATGCAGGGAGCTCTGGATAATATCGATGGGTTCAGCGCCCCTGAGGAGGAACTTACCAGGGCTATTCCTATCCCTGTGATACCGGAGAAAAAAACTGTTAAGAAGAGGAAACTGCATCCTGCTGCCATCGCGGCGATAGTTGTCGGTATCCTACTTCTGTTTGCAGGTATGGGTTATGCTTTCTTTGCATGGTATTTTGGCGGTACTGTTGCAGTACCTGATGTTATCGGGCAGACAGAATCAGAGGCTGCTGAGAAGCTGAAAAGTGAGGGCTTTGAGGTAGAAGCCAATGAGGTCTTTGACCAGGGCAAAGAGGTCGATGTTGTAGTTCAGCAGGACCCTGTTGCCGGAATGGAAGTAAAAAAAGGCCGTCTGGTACGTATCTGGGTCAATAAAGGTCCCAGCAGTGTCTGGCTCCCCGATTTTACAGGTGCGGCTGAAAGGGAAGCCCGGCTTGCTCTGGAGGGACGAGATTTTATAGTAAAACTAACTAGAGAGAATCATGATAGTATACCTGAGGGCTGTGTGATACGGCAGTCTCCTGAGGGGGATCAAAATCAACCTAAAGGCACTGAGGTTACCCTTGTAGTGAGTAAGGGACCTGTTATCAGAGATGTCTATGTTCCGGCTTTATTGGGGTTAAATGTGGAACAGGCGAAAGATGCTCTAGCTGCAGTAGGGTTGAATTTGGGTGAGATTAAGGAGGAAGAGAGCAGCGAGAAAAAGGGTGTTATAATTAAACAGGATGTAGAACCTGGTTCAACTGTGAAAAAGGGTGGAAAAATAAATGTTGTTATCAGCAGCGGTGAACCACCGAAAGATGAAGAGCCTCAAGAAGTTGAATTGGAGATAAATGTTCCAGCTGCAGGGGAAGTAAGGGTGGTTGTAAAGGATGCTCAAGGTACCAGAGAGGTCTATAAAAAGGCCCATGAAGCCGGGGATGAAGTTGAACAATATTTTCAGGTTTATCCGCCAGGGGAGTTTCAGATCTATTATCAGGGTAAGCTCAACAAGACTATTCCATTTTGATTGCTGATAAAGGAGGCCATTTGTGAAAGAAGGCTTGATCATCAAAGGCTATGGGGGGTTTTATTATGTCAGGTCAGCTGAGGAGACCTGGCGCTGCCGTGGGCGCGGTCGTCTTCGCCGTAAACAATCTCTACTGCCAGGTGACCATGTTCAGTTCACACCTCTCGAAAATGGAGAGGGAGTCATTGAAACAATTAAAGAGCGCAAAAATGTTTTGCATCGGCCTCCTGTGGCTAATGTTGATCAGGTAATTCATGTGGTTTCCCTGGCCAAACCGGAACCTGATCTCAACTTGCTTGACCGCTCATTAGTAATCTGTGAGTTAGAGCGGCTCAGTGTGATAATTTGTTTTAATAAAATAGACCTGCTTAATTCTGAACGGGCCGAAGAACTGGTAAACATCTATCGAAAAGCGGGGTATCACACAATATGTATATCAGCTCTTTTTGGTTATGGACTGGAGAAGTTATGTCAGGCTTTGGCCGATAAAATATCTGTTTTATCAGGTCCGTCAGGTGCCGGTAAATCCACACTTCTCAACTCTATGGACCCTAATCTTTCTCTGGAAACAGGGGAGATCAGTAAGAAACTAAAAAGGGGGAGGCACACTACAAGGTATGTGTTTTTGATCCCTTTATGTGACGGGTTTGTTGCTGATACACCAGGCTTCAGCAATTTGGAACTCCCCTCTATGAAAAGGGTGGATTTATCTCGTTTCTTTCCGGAAATAAATGAATTTGCTGACCAGTGTCGTTTTTACGATTGCATTCACTTGGATGAACCGGATTGTGCAGTAAAAAGCGCTCTGGATAAGGGATTGATCAGCAGCACTCGTTATGAAAATTACAAACATTTACTACAAGAAATTATCAGCAAGGAGCGGATTTACTGATGAGTATCAAAATAGCCCCCTCAATATTGACTGCTGATTTCAGCAATCTAGGGGCACTGGTTAAAGAATTGGAAAAAGGGGGGGCTGATCTCCTCCACTTGGATATTATGGATGGAAAATTTGTACCCAATCTCACCTTCGGTCCGGTGGTAGTTGCTTCTCTGCACAAGGTCACTTCTATTCCCCTTGATGTTCACCTGATGGTAGAAGAGCCTGAGCGGCTATTTTCCGCTTTTGCCAAAGCAGGGGCTGATAGTTTGACCATTCATGCTGAGACCTGTCCGCACCTGCATCGCTCGATCCAAATGATCAAGGATTTGGGTTGTAATGCTGGGGTGGCGTTAAATCCAGCAACTCCCCTTGATGTTTTAGATTATATTTATCAAGAGCTTGATCATGTACTGCTGATGACAGTCAATCCTGGTTGGGGTGGCCAAAAATTCATTTCGGCAGTATACAGGAAGATCCGGGAGTTGAGGGAGATGCTGATCAATGCAGGCGCTTCCGCAGACTTGCAGGTAGATGGTGGCATCAACTTTTCAACCATAAAAGAAGCCGTCGATTGTGGGGCAAATTCTCTAGTTATCGGTTCCGCTCTCTTAAAGGAGCAGGATCTCCTCAAAGGGATAAAAAATTACCGGTCTGCAGCAGAGGAAGCATCCGCCGGGAGTTGGTGGCAGACCAATCATGGGGACGGTTCCGGTGATGATGGGTCATCTCTTTGAGCCGGAGATGATGGCAAGGCTGATGGCAAGGGGATGTTTAGTTTGCCACCCAATGTTTAGAGACCAATCAGGGGGACGGTTCCGGTGATGGGTCATTTTTTAGGAAGCAAGGGACGTTCTTTTTGTTTCCTTTGTTCTTAGTGATCGCAAAAAGAGAGAATTATAAGGCTCCCTGTATATTCCGGCAGCTTAGCTGCCTATTTTTGTTTACCCATCGTATGCCATGTGCAGTAATATGAAATAACTGTCAACCGGATACCGTTATCCTCGATCCACCCCGTCAGATGTTGTGTGGTCAGGTTGGATGTTTTGGATTTTAGTATAAAATATATTAAGAAATGGAGTGTAGATATGGGGTCGGTGCTATAATTTCGGATAGTCTGGTAAGATAAAAACAAAATGGCAAAGGAGAAGAAAGCCATGTCAAAAACCAGACAACGATATGATGAGGAATTCAAAAAGAATGCAGTTAAGTTGAGTTACGCAAGCAGCAAAACAGTCAAAGAGGTAGCGGGTGATCTTGGGATCAATATAAGCCTGCTGTACCGCTGGAGGAAAAAGTACACTCCAGAAGGAGAAAAAACGCAATTTGCAACGCTGGAAGAGGAAAACCGAGCATTAAAGCTTGAAAACGCGGAACTGAAAATTGAGCGTGACATGCTAAAAAAAGCTGCGGCCTACTTCGCCAAGAACCAAAAGTAAAACCTGAAGAAAAATATGAGTTTATAGATGAGCATCCAGAATACGCCGCAGCGAAGTGGGCCAGATACCTTGGCGTATCTCTCAGTGGGTACTACAGCTGGAAGAACAGGAGAGAACAGCGACAAAAAGAAGTGGAAGAGTACAAAAAAATGATCAAAACGATATTTCAAGAAAGCAACGAAACCTATGGCGTGGATCGTATTTGTGGTGAGCTAAGAAAGCGTGGTAAAACAGCTTCTTATCATCGTGTTAAGGGTTTTATGGACGATATGGGGCTTCATTCTATCCATAAGCGTAGACGTCAAAAATCCCTCACAGACAGCCGTAAAGCGCGCGGGGATGAGTATGTCAATCTAGTTAAGGACTTAGAAATAACTGAACCATTTCAAGCTGTATCCAGTGATATTAGTTACATCCGCACCATGGAAGGATTTGAATACCTTTGCACAGTCAAAGATATTGCAAGCGGTATAGTTTTAGCGGAAACGATGGCCGAGCATATGAGCAGCGAACTGGTACTGGTAACGATCAAAAAAGCCTTAAATCGCTGGCATCTCCCGGCGGGCACCATCTTCCACAGTGATCGAGGCAGCCAATATACATCTAAGAAAGTGATGGAATATCTCAGTGAAAATCAAATTAGGCAAAGTTTCTCCAGAGTGGGTAAGCCAGGGGATAATGCCTGGAGCGAGAGCTTCTTCGCCAATCTAAAAAAAGAAGCGGTTCACTGGCGACATTTCAAGACGCGGGAGGAAGCACAACAAGCCATCTTTGCTTATATAGAGGGTTTTTATAACACCCGTAGGATACAAAAAAGACTGGATTATCTTAGCCCCATACAGTGGCTGAGGCGCTGGGAAAACGGGCACCTTTCAAAAGTGGCTTAGCAAACTGTCCGAAAAAGTGTTGACTTCCCATTAATTATTGAGAGAAAGAGAAAAACATATTTCTTAAAGAGTAATGTGAGTGAGCAATAGAGTATGAAAAGCATAAAGTGAGAGAATATCTGTCTTCCGTAAACGCCATAGCATTAGGAATATGCATTAGGGTGGATCAGTTTTTAACGCGGTGGATCATTTTTATGAGATACCTGACATCATTTTCAAAGGAATTGTTTCGTTTGCCACCCATTGTTTAGGACCCTCACTGGTCCGTTGCGTGCTACAGAAATAACGAAACCCAGTTTATGTCGGTTCCGCGTGAGCACAACGTAAACTCATACGGGGGGGGCAATAAATGCTAAAAGAATTATTGGAACAGGTTCAGCAATCAGGCGTCTTTCAATATGGATTGATAAAGCCATCAGAGATTTCATATCTCCAGGAGATTCGGGAAATATGCAAAGACAATTCATGCGGGCAGTACGGAAAGTCTTGGGCGTGTCCTCCAGCTGTTGGGACAGTGGAAGAATGCAAAAACCGTTGCTTGCGATACAACACCATGCTCGTTTTTACTGGCAAGTATATATTGGATAGCTCTTTTGATTTTGACGGAATGATGCGTGGAATGACTGATTTCAAACAGCTTGCCAATGAGTTGGAAACTGCGGTAAAGCCTTATTTGACAGATTATCTTATATTGTCTAACGAAGGTTGTGGCACATGCAAAATCTGTACCTATCCTGATGAGCCCTGTCGCTATCCTGAACGACTGCACCACTCCATGGAGGGATATGGAATTTTGGTGAGCGAAGCGGCAAAAAAAGCCGCCGTGAATTATAATAATGGAGAAAATTCCGTAACTTATTTTGGGGCGCTTCTATTTAATGATACCGATATCTTGATGGATGCCGAAGATGGTGAGCCCATTGGCAAGCGGTTATGAGTACAACTATAAGGTATTGGTTTCCAAGCTTGCCGACTGCGATTTTGAGGAAGCGGCAGCGCGGCTCGGCTTAAAGCGTCATGAAAACGGCTCGATAACAGTTCGCTTTTTGGGTAGAGATTATGCTATACGCTCAGACGGAGTGTTTGCGGTGGATGGCCGACCCTCCGCTCCGAATAATCGCAGTATTCTTATCCATTATGTTACATCTCAAGGCAGCGGCGATCCGGAGAATATATTTTATCTGCCACATCATTTTTTACCAAGTTACTTTTTGCCGAATAGTTCAAGGAAAAGCGTTTTTGCTGACGACGAGCTGACATCTTCAAAAGCAATCTGTGAAATGGGAAGCAGCTTTGAAAAAGTCAGCAATGCAATGGGTATTTTGGGCGCCGAATATGAAGGAGAAGTGCGGAATGGTGAGCATACTTGGAAGTTCTATGTATTGCCCAAAATACCTATGCAAGTGATATATTATGAAGCAGATGACGAATTCCCATGTGATATCAAGGTGAAATTTGATGGTGGCGCAGGTCGGTTCATCGAATTTGAGACACTGGCTTTTCTTTACGAAAGTTTCATTCATGAGTTGGTGAAACTTGCCCGTGATGAATAGCAGATAATTGCAAAGATTTTATTTTACTTTTGGTTCAATTCCTATCGAATCAACCTTTACGCCCGCTGTTGTGAGGTTTCTTAATTTGCTGCTGTCAAATTCGAGAAAGAAGCAATAGAAACCGTTCCACTTCCCCCGTTCCAGAAAAGTGTTGACAGGCAGAAGGATATAGAGTACCGAAGCTGCCTGAACACCTGCTTTTGGACTTTTCAGGTTAGCTGAATCAATATCTTTGTGGGGCGATTCTTCCGAGGAGAAGCAAGGGGACGTTCTTTTTGCTTCCTTGTTTTTGAGAATCGCAAAAAAAGAGAATTATAGGGCTCCCCGTGTATTCGGCAGTTTTGCTGCCTATTTTTGTTTACCTATCGGATGCCATGTGCAATAATATGAAATAACTATCAACCTGATACCGTTATCCTCGATCCACCCCGTCAGGGAAGTGACGGAAAAATGTTAAAAACGGATACACAGTATTTTGTCGATGGATCTGCCTTGTTTCAACAGCTCAAGCTTAACAGAATCACGTTTTTAGCATAACTGTTATCTTTTCTGAGATGTGGCAGTTCATAAAACCAGTTAGTCAACAATAGAACCAGTAGGGAACCAACCAAATTACACCGGCATGAAAAAATGTCCGAGTTTTTTGCGTAGATAGAAATTGTTGTTGACAAAAGGGAGAGGGAAACATGCAAATTGCACTGACTAAAAAATTAGCGGATGCCATGGGGATGAATTGTGCATCCGCGCTTGAGGATGAAAATCCACTGTTCTGTTGGGCAGCAAACTGGACAAAAGTGTGGGATAATCGCAGAACAGAGGATATGATCGTATTAGTGAACAATGCTACACGATTTACCGTTGCAACTTACCAAGTCAAGCGGAAAGATCTGAAAAATGTAGCGGAAATGATGAGAACAGCCATTGCAAACACACTCTTATATATGAATCTAAATCCCGCTCTTGTAGAGGAATATATGCGCCTGGCGGGCGAAGTGAGGTTTACTCGAAATCGCAGCAGACAGGCAGCGGCGTGGGTAACAAAAGCGGGACTTGATTGCGCATTTCATGTTGGAAGAGAATACAACGGTATTGCAAAAATGTTTAGTGACACGGTTGGGGCTCCCGCAAATTTCTGGCATGTCAACTATTCTGGTAGCAACAAGGAATATATCCCTTACGAGGCAATGGTTAGCGCACTTTCTGAACTTACCGAAATGCAAGCCTACAAATATCGTGCCTTTGAATTACTGGTTACACTTGATTTGGAAGTTTATAAAGCAGTGCGGAGAATTATTGTCCCTGCGAATTTGGAATTTGCACGTTTACACAAAGTGCTGCAGTTTGTGTTTGACTGGCGGGACTACCATCTTTATGACTTTACTATCTTCGACGGCAATAAGCGCATCGCCAGAATTGTTCCATATGAGGATGACCTGGATTATGATGAAGACGCAATTTTAATGAAAGGGCATACTTTATCAGAGTTTTTCCCCAAGTACAAGCATATGCTCTATACCTATGATATGGGGGACAATTGGGAACATCAAATCCAGCTGATACGTGTAATTGAAGACCATGACGAGGAGTCACCTTACTTACTGGAAGCAAGTGGTCAAACACCACCTGAGGATGTGGGCGGTGTAGGAGGATTTATTAACTTCCGTGAAATCATGTTGAATCCTAATCATCCGGAATTTGAGGAAATGAAGGAATGGGCAAAGTATTGGACGGTCGAGCTTAGCGATTGGAAAAGGCAGCCTAGACTTATACGTGTGTAGGGACAAGGGGACAGGTTGGGTGATCGGACCTGCTGCGGTCCGATCAAGGGGGATAGTCCCGCCGCGCGATCAGAGGGACAGGTCTTGCCCCGTGAGTCAAAGTGCCTGTCCCCTTGACTCATCCCCTTGACTCATAAATGATTAGATGTGACAGTAACCCCGTCCCCATGTCACACAAAGACTAAAAAAGGACTTTGGAAGTAGTTCCAAAGTCCTTTAGATGCGGCAGGTTACAGGATTAAATTGTCCACTGATCATGAATGATTCCGACAAGATACCAGATATCATTTTTCTTTTCAAATACGAGCCTGAGGCTCCTCCAGTCCATACCTTCGTACTCGGGATCAAAGCCGGACTGTTCCCTTGTCCTCCCTTGTCCCGTTTGTTTCGCCGATACCCTCCCAGAATGGCCGCCCCGCGGCATCTTCCTTGATGCAACCCATCGGGCAAATGGACCAGCACAGACACAACCATTTTTAAGATTTTATTGACTAGCTGACTACTCTATAATATTATTTATTAGAATTGGATTAGGATTTATCAGCTATGCAATTACTGTATTAAAGAAAAAAGATGAATCAAGGTACTGGATTTATAAGATAGTATGGAAATGAGATATTGGTTGTTGGTGGTTGGGGAGTTGATATTTTACTTGGAAAGCAAAATAAAGAAATTATAAAAAGAAAAAATAGATAAGGAATGATTAAAACATGAAGAAAGTTAGAATTACCGTTATGAAAACGGCTTGCTATAGAGATTTAATAGAAAAATATGAAAACCCCATTACTCATGCTTGTGATATGAAAGAAGGACAGGTATTCATAGCCAACAGCTGGCAGAAACCCGATGGGATGTGTGACAGTGCCTGGGATAGCATGTCCTCTTTTGTTATGGCCTTGGCTCATGGCGGCGAGAATTTTTATGATGGATGGATGAAGAATAAAAATTCTGCAATGATATCCTGTAACGATGGGTTTCGTCCGGTTAGTTTTTTGCTTGAGACTATGGATAAGGATGCGGACTGAACAACCTTATCCTTATCGTATAATGGTTGACATATTTCCGCTTTTAGGTATACAATTAATTTACCAGAAAATTTAATATGATCAGGAATGTACTTCGGGGGGTGGTGAAAATCCACACCGGCGGTGAAAGCCCGCGAACCTGGCATGTAATGTCAAGGCTGATCCAGTGAAAATCTGGAGCCGACAGTGAAAGTCTGGAAGGGAGAAGGGATTCTTTATTATTTGTTGAGTTTATAAACCCGGAGATTTTCCTGCCGGGTTTTTTATATTTTCGTTTGTCTTTGGAGGCGTTGTGTTTTGAGTCATGAACAATTTATGTCCAGGGCTTTAGAGTTGGCAGAAAAGGGGAGGGGCAAAACCAGTCCCAATCCTTTAGTAGGTGCTGTTATAGTCCGCAGTGGCAGGATAGTAGGAGAGGGCTATCACCAGATGGCAGGCACACCACATGCAGAGATTCATGCCCTGCGGGATGCTGGTGAGCAGGCAAAAGGGGCGATAATGTATGTAACCTTGGAGCCGTGCTGCCATCACGGGCGAACACCACCCTGTACTGAAGCGATTATAGAAAAGGGTATCAAAGAGGTGGTTGTGGGGGCAGTTGATCCAAACCCGCTGGTAGCTGGTAAAGGGATTAAGACACTAGAGGATGCCGGTGTCAAGGTAATTACCGGTGTGCTGGCGAAGGATGCCCACCGGCAGAATGAGGCATTTATCAAATATATCAGATCCGGCCGTCCCTTTATTACCCTGAAAGCTGCTATCTCACTGGATGGAAAGATCGCTACCAAAATCGGTGATTCCAAGTGGATTACCGGTGAAGAGGCCAGGAGATTAGTTCATCAGATGCGAGCGACAAATGACGCTATTATGGTAGGGATCGGCACGGTCCTGGCTGATGATCCTCTCTTAACCGTCAGGCTGCAAGGCCAACATCGACAACCCCTTAGAGTAATTGTTGACAGTTCTCTTCGTATCCCTATAGATTCACAGCTTGTCAAAACAGCTTCACAAGAGGCAACTATTATTGCTGCAGTAGAGGGGAGATATAGCAAAGAAAAGAGAGCTGAACTGGAAGCGATGGGTGTAGAGATCTGGGATCTGCCTGCTGTGCAGAAGAGGGTTGACCTGGTGGCATTGATGCAGAAGCTGGGGAAAAGGGAGATAACCAGCCTGCTTCTCGAAGGGGGACCCACTGTAAATACCTTTGCACTGGAAGCAGGGCTTATTGATAAATTTGTATTTTTTCAAGCACCGTTAATTATCGGAGGCCAAGATTCTCCTGGAGTGTTCGGTGGTGAGGGGTGTGAACGGTTGAGTGATTGTCTGCGTCTTGACTGCACTTCTGTCCAAAAGGTAGGTGATGATTTAATGATCACCGCATACGGAAAATAGAGGTCGGAGGCCGGAAGTCGGAGGTCGGAATAAAAGATATGCCATGAGCGGAAAGCCTTCATCTGTCGGGTCGAAGGCCGGAAGTCGGAATAAAAGGGCTAGCTTCGCCGGCACTCTCTGACTTTCTGTCGATACTATGCTGATGGCTGCCTGGCGAATGCATTAAATAGGGGTGGATACTAGAAGTTGGATGCCGGAATAATGAGTATTCCAGGTGAAAGATACAAGGGAGATGGAAAGAGGTGAGTGGCGATATTTACCGGGCTTGTAGAAGAGAAGGGGATTATCAGGGGTATCAGAAAGGGGCCTGTATCTGTTTTTTTAAACATTGAGTCTTTGTTCTGTAATGAGCTGGAGATAGGGGAGAGTGTGGCTGTTAATGGTGTCTGCCTTACAGTGACAGAAAACAGCTCTACAACATTTTCCGCAGATGTTATGGCTGAAACCCTTGATAAGACTAATTTGGGTTTATTAAAAAACGGTGACCAGGTAAACCTGGAAAGGGCATTAAAGATAGGCAGTAGGCTGGGCGGCCATTTTGTTACAGGGCATGTTGATGCTGTGGGCAAGATAATTGAAAAGCAGCAGCGGGGAATTGCTACTGAGATAATAATAGAAATACCATCTGAATTGGAACAGTATCTCCTTTCTCAGGGCTCAATAGCTCTTGATGGAGCCAGCCTTACAGTTGCTGAACTGCAGAACGGTTCTTTTAAGGTTAGTCTGATCCCTCATACACTGGAAGCAACAACACTGGGGTTAAAAAAGACTGGTGATCTGATAAATATTGAGGTGGATATTCTGGGCAAATATGTGCGCTCTCTGATGGGAAAAATGGATGAGAGCAAAGGGGTTTCTGTTGGGTTATTGGCTGAACATGGATTTATTTAGCTAGGAAAGGAGTAGTTATTATGTCGGGGCAGGAGAATTTTAACACCGTTGAAGAAGGGATCGCTGAGATAGCTGCAGGCAGGATGATTGTTGTTGTTGATGATGAGGATAGGGAAAACGAAGGTGACCTGATCGCTGCAGCAGATACGATAACAGCTGAGGACATCAACTTTATGGCAACTTATGCTCGTGGACTGATCTGTACTCCGATCACCGCAGAACGGGCGGATGAATTGGAATTAGAGCAGATGGTTGCCCAGAATACAGAGAGCATGGAAACAGCCTTTACCATTTCTGTTGATGCTTCTAGTACTACCACCGGTATATCTGCTTTCGAGCGTGCTGAGACGATCAGAATTCTGGTGGACCCTAAGACGAGAGCACAGGATTTGAGGCGTCCCGGACATGTATTCCCTCTGCGGGCTCAAGAGGGTGGAGTGCTGCGCAGAGCAGGGCATACAGAGGCTACTGTTGATCTGGCCCGCTTGGCAGGTCTGTACCCAGCAGGTGTATGCTGTGAGATCATGAATGATGATGGAACAATGGCACGTGTTCCGCAGCTCTTTGAGTTCGCCGATAAACACAATTTAAAGATCATTACTATTGCAGATCTAATTAAATATCGTCGTCATACAGAAAAACTGATCCGTAGAGTGACTGCCACATCTCTGCCGACCAAGTATGGGGATTTTACAGCTGTAGCCTATGAAACTATGCTGGACAATAACTGTCATATCGCACTTTACCAGGGAGATATCGAAAACGGAGACCCTGTTCTGACACGGGTACATTCGGAATGTTTGACAGGGGATTGTTTCGGCTCTCTGCGTTGTGATTGTGGGGAACAGCTGGCCGAAGCCTTACGTATGATCGCTGCAGAAGGGAGAGGAGTTTTGCTTTATATGCGGCAGGAGGGAAGGGGTATTGGTCTGTTGAATAAACTCCGCGCCTATCAACTTCAGGATGAGGGAAGCGATACAGTTGAAGCCAATGAAATCCTCGGATTCCCCCCTGACCTGCGTGACTATGGGTTAGGAGCTCAGATCCTGGTGGATCTGGGTGTGAGGAAACTAAGACTCATGACCAATAACCCTCGCAAAATTGCTGGCCTGCAAGGTTACGGATTGGATATTGTGGAAAGGGTGCCTATTGAAATGCCCTTCCGTTGCGAAAACCAATTTTATTTAAATACAAAAAAGAAAAAGATGGGCCATCTATTAGCCCTGAATGAACAGAAGGGAGTATAAAAAATGCCAAAATATTTCGAGGGGAAACTAATTGGTGAAGGACTGAGTTTTGGTATCGTTATATCTAGATTCAATGAATTTATCACCAACAAGTTGTTGGGCGGAGCCTTGGATATGCTGAAGCGGCATGGTGTCAGTGATGATGCAATTGAGGTTGCCTGGGTTCCTGGTGCATTTGAACTTCCCATGGCAGCTCAACAAATGGTTGAACGCGGTTATGATGGGGTAATCTGTTTAGGTGCAGTGATCAGAGGAGCTACTCCTCATTTCGACTATGTGGCCAGTGAAGCAACAAAGGGGATAGCTCAAGTCGGTTTGGCAGCGAGGAAACCGGTGGTGTATGGTTTGATAACTGCAGACACACTGGAACAGGCTATTGAGCGGGCTGGAACAAAAGCGGGAAATAAAGGTGCAGATGCGGCTGTGACTGCTTTAGAAATGGTCAACCTCTTTAAGGAATTGAAATAAAAAAGTAAGATGCCCATAGCTATTGTCAGTTACACATATGGCTTACTATCTAGTTGGAAGTGTGTTCTATCATTCTTCCAGGATGTGAGTGAGTTAATCATTTATGCGGGGGGCCTTTTCTATCTGGCCCCCCGTAATCCACTTCCTGAAGGATATCATCCCCCAGTTTTGGCAGACAAGTCAACAATTAACCGGTGTCTTTGGTTGTCGACCAGGGAAACTGCTGGTGCAGGCGTGGATCAAATGATGATCATTTTGCCATTACAGGCCTATTCTTTTCTACAAATAGAATACCTGCGCATCCTGGTTTATCATGGGCACATCTTTGGTTCCCAGGAAACAGAGGCGCAGGCACAAAGAATCAAACTGCAGTTTTTTTTGTAGGTACACACATATCCCTCTATTAGAAAAGAGGGATGAAATAATCTATCTCAATCCAGGATCACCTTTTCTGCCCAAAGAAAATTGGGAGCCAACAGCAGCCTTTCTTGAGAATGGGATAGTAGGCCTTTTAAATATAATCACAGGAAACTGCCTGAAAGAGGTCAGTTATTAATTACAAGGCACGCTTCACTTTACCAGCCTTGAGGCAGCGGGTGCAGACATAGAGACGTGTAGGTTTGCCATCGACTATTGTCTTAACACGCTGCAGGTTTGGTTCCCAAACTTTTTTATTCCGGATGTGGGAGTGGCTTACCTTCATGCCAACATGAGTTCCCTTTCCGCAAATTGCACACTTTGCCATCTAATATCCTCCTTTCTCACAAAACCTATTCTAACAAAAGAGTCTGTCAATGACAAGAAGAGAAGTGTGTTGTGATTGTTGTTGCAACTTGTAGGAATTGACATCTGCAGGAGAAACGGGTGCCTGGCACCGTGAGAAACAGAATTATTAAATGACAACAAATCAAACGGTGCCAGGCACCCTAGGTCTGTCAATGACAAGAAAAGAAGTATCTTTGTTGCTATCAGCTTGTAGGAATTGACATTCGCAGAGTGGTAACATATAGTATAATATACTTTAGTGCGATAAGTAGCACCTGAAAGAACATAAGGGGGTATTTCCATGAGTGACAGCCTTCAAACGGATTATGGCAGTATTGAAGTCACCCCTGAGACACTGGCAACGATAGCCGGTGCAGCTGCGGTTCGCTGTTTTGGTATTGTGGGGATGGTACCTCGGGGATTGCGGCAGGGTGTTTCAGAGATTCTGGGAGATGATGCTTTAAGCAGAGGAGTGGAGATCACTCAGGATGGTTCAGATATTAAAATTGATCTCTGGGTTGTGATGTGCTATGGGGTAAATATAGCACAAGTTGCACAGAACGTTATGGAAACTGTTAGTTATGAAATCGAAAACATGACAGGTCTGCGTCCTTTAGAAATAAATGTTAATGTAACGGGCGTAAGAGTCTTGAAGTGATTGTGAGGGGGAACCGGATTGGAGCAGTGGATTGTAACCGGGGAGCAGTTAAGATGTCTTTTCTGTGGTGGATTAGCTGCGATTGAGGATAATCAGCAGGAAATTGACAGGCTTAATGTTTTTCCTGTTCCCGATGGTGATACAGGTCGGAACATGTATTTAACTATGGCTGCTGCAGTTAAAGAATTAGACAATGTTAATACCTCTAATAATATCGGAGATGTCGGAGATGCTGTAGCACGTGGTTCTCTAATGGGTGCCCGAGGTAATTCAGGTGTGATCCTATCACAGCTGATTCGAGGGCTAACCGATGGCCTAAAGGAAAAAGAATATGTTACTGTGCAGGACTTCGCAGATGCCTGGTATCTTGCTGTATCCAGCGCTTATCGAGCGGTAATTAAGCCTGTTGAAGGCACAATATTAACTGTAGCTAAGAGTTTTGCCCAGGGGATGAAGGAAGCGGCTTCTCAAGACTCCCACTTAGAAAAGGTATTGGAGCAAGCCATATCCAAGGGCAATCAAACCTTACAGCTGACACCGGAGATGCTCCCGGCTTTAAAAAAGGCTGGAGTTGTCGATTCGGGAGGGAAAGGCCTTCTGGTTATTCTTGAGGGAGGGCTCAATGCTCTCGAAAATGGTGGTGTTTATGATGGACAAACTGCAGTATCCCAGAGGCCTATCGGAATAACAGATTTAAAAAGCAAAAATGATATGGAAATAACAGCACTACAGGATGTCAGTACAGAAGAAGATGTGGATTATATGTACTGTACAGAATTTCTTCTCAAAGCAGAAACAGATTTCTGTCTAGAAACAGATCTCAAAGGGCATCTTTATACTTTGGGTGGAAGTCTTGTAACAGGAAAAGCTGGCAATTATATTAAAATTCATATCCATACAGATAACCCAGGAAAGGTTTTAACATACTGTGGGGAATATGGTACTCTACATGATATCAAGATCGACAACATGCATGATCAACTTAAGGAAAATCACAGCAATGATGTTGTTGATGAAACTGAAGAAGAAGAAATGTTAGAGATCGGTGTAGTAGCAGTTGGAGCAGGAGAAGGCATTAAACAGTTGTTCTATAATTTAGGGGCCAGCCAGGTAATTGAAGGCGGTCAAACCTTTAATCCACCTGTTGAGGAGTTTGTGCAGGCTATTGAGGAGACACCTGCACGACAGGTTCTGGTTTTGCCGAACAATAAAAATTTAATTCTCGCAGCCAAGCAGGCCAAGCAGATTGTAGAGCGCCCTGTAGAAGTAATTCCCTCAAACAATGTTCCTGAGGGTATCAATGCCCTGTTAGTTGTTAATGATTCGATGACACTTGAAGAAAACAAAGAAAGAATGTCTCAGCAGTTGAACCAGATCAAAACAGGAGAAATTACTTATGCTGTACGGGATGCAGAACTAGGTGATCAAAAGATCAAAAAGGGCGAATTAATCGGAATATATCAAGGGGAAATTATGTCGACAGGTTCATCTCAAGAGGATGCTGTGCTGAATCTGTTGGAGAAGATGGTGGATGAAGAGGATGAACTGATTACACTTTACTCTGGAGAGAATGTGGCACCTGAAACCGTTGAAAGAATACAGAATAAAATTAATACCATCTATCCGGATCTAGAAATGGATGTCCACCAGGGAGATCAACCTATTTATTATTTCCTGATCAGTGTTGAATAGGGGTGGAAGGATAATTAGCGGAGAGAGGCTGTTAACTGGAAGGCAACTGTCAGAGATAAAAATATCTTCTCTACCGAGAATAGGGGATAAAAGAGCGAGGCTTTTTCACAAGCTGGGAATATATAATTATTTTGATCTACTTTACTATCTTCCAAAGCGTTATGAGGACCGCCGCTTTAGAGAAAAGCTTGATGATGTGAAATCAGGTGAAATAGTTTCTGTATTCGGTACAATCGCAAATATGCAGGAGGTTAAACTGCGCCGCAATTTGACTCTATTAAAAGTTATGATCAACGGTAATTTTGGAAGCTGTATAGCGCTCTGGTTTAATCAGCCGTTTATTAAAAGATCCCTGCGCAGTGGATTAGCTATTGCTGTTACCGGAAGAGTAGAGCGAAATCTTTATGGTTATGAAATTTCTGTTGTTGATTATGAAACAGGCAATTTAAAAAACCCGGTACATGTGGGACGCATTGTGCCTATTTACGGAACTACTGAGAAGATGAGCCAGCGCTCCCTGCGGCGTGTCATGTACCAGTTTGTCAATTCCTATGCCGACAAAATTAGAGATCTTATACCAGCTGATTTGAGCAGCAAATTGAAATTGGTTCCACTTGCCCAGGCAATCAAGGAGATTCATTTTCCCAAGGATCAAAAAAGTTTAGAGCAGGCAAGGGAGCGCTTGGTCTGTGAAGAATTGCTGTTTTTTAAAATTGGCTTATCTGAAATTCAACACTCTATCAGGAAAGATGGGGTGGCCCGTCAACCTAAAAGCAGTTTGGCTGATGATTTTTTGAGCCTGCTGTCTTTTCCACTGACTAGGGCTCAACAAGATGTGATCAAAGAGCTCAAAAATGATATGGCGAGTTCCAAGAGGATGTACCGCTTGCTGCAGGGGGATGTGGGATGTGGAAAAACCGTTGTGGCGCTCTATGCCTTGTTATATGCTGTTGCAGCAGGTTTTCAGGGTGCATTGATGGCTCCCACAGAGGTTTTGGCAGAACAGCATTTTTTAGGAATCAGCAAGTATGTGGAACAGTTGGGAGTGAATGTTGAGCTCCTGACAGGTTCTCTGGGGAAAAAGGAAAGAGAACAGTGCCTGGAGTCACTACAAAATGGTACAACAGATATCATAATTGGCACCCATGCCCTGCTCCAGGATGAAGTTGCCTTTGCTAACCTTGGATTGGTCATTATCGATGAGCAGCATAGGTTTGGGGTAAAACAGCGAGACCTGCTTCTTTCTAAAGCAAATGCACCAGATGTTTTGATTATGACCGCTACACCTATCCCACGAAGCCTGACATTGACGGTTTATGGCGATCTGGATTTATCAGTGATCGATGAATTGCCTCCCGGAAGGAAAGGGATAAAAACGTATTATATGCCTGTTTCTGAAAAGAACAGGGTTTATGATTTTGTAAGAGCTGAATTAGAAAAAGGACGCCAGGGATATGTGGTTTGCCCACTGATCGAAGAATCGGAGCATTTGGATGTAGAAGCTGCTATTGTTAGATATCAAGAGTTATGTAGAGAATTTCCAGAGTTTCAGGTTGCTTTAATTCATGGAAAGTTGAAATTTGCAGAAAAAGAAAGGATAATGAATAAATTTAGGAGCGGGGATATTGATCTTTTAGTTGCCACTTCAGTCATCGAAGTGGGGGTCGATGTGCCTAATGCTACAATCATGGTTATTGAGGGTGTGGAGCGGTTTGGTCTGGCTCAGCTACACCAGTTGAGAGGCCGTGTAGGCAGGGGAAGCCATGAGAGCTTTTGTGTTTTAATCGGGAATCTCCAAACAGAAGAAGCCAGGGAACGGATTAAGATATTTGTTCAAAATCATGATGGATTTCGGGTTGCTGAAAAGGATCTTGTTTTAAGAGGGCCAGGTGAATTATTAGGCACAAAACAACATGGTTATTCCGATTTTCGTGTTGTAGATATTTTTAGAGATACTGCATATTTCAAAAAAATAGAATATATAGTTAAGTCAGGGAATATACTCCTCAGCGGCCAATTAAATGAAGAGATTCATTTTCGTTTCCCTTCATTGAAATATGGATTAAAAATTTGAAATAATAAAATAAAAATATGAGATAGTTAAGAAAAAACCTCACTCATTCCTCAGTGAGGTTTTTTTGGTGTGATCTTACTTGTATGTGAAATCTACTTTTTGTTCACACTAATAAACGAAAAGAAGAAAGAAAA
The DNA here is from genome assembly GCA_050949745.1 of Syntrophaceticus sp. GTDB lineage: Bacteria > Bacillota > DSM-12270 > Thermacetogeniales > Thermacetogeniaceae > Syntrophaceticus. The sequence continues at coordinate 120,739 of JBMNGF010000021.1, forward strand.
GCTGCATAAAACAGGGGGATCGGTGAAATACTTCTAGGATAAAAAAATTTAAGGGGTTCATAATAACATTAAAAGAAAGGAGGGATAAAGATGGGAACAGGCCAAAAGCGAAATAGAATTCTTGTCCCCGAAGCCAACCAAGCGATGTATCAATTTAAGTATGAAGTTGCTCAGGAAGTAGGTATTCAAGACCAGATTCAAAATGATTATTGGGGTCATGTTTCGTCAAGGGACTGTGGTGCAGTAGGCGGGGGAATGGTAAGACAGATGATTCAAAGTGTTGAACAACAGATAGCCCAACAGGGTAGTCCAGCACAGACAATTCAATCTACGAACCAAGGGCAACAAAGTACTATGCAATAAAAGGAGGAATGTAAATGGGCCAGGGTCAGAAGAGGAATAAACTCCTTGTACCAGAAGCTAATAAGGCCATGTATCAGTTCAAATATGAGATGGCCAATGAAGTCGGTATAGGTAACCAGATTCAAGGTGATTACTGGGGACATATTTCTTCAAGAGATTGTGGAGCGGTCGGGGGTGCTATGGTAAGGCGGATGATCCAGCAATATCAACAGGGTCTTGCCAGTCAGCAGCCTCAACAGCAGCAACTCCAGGCCACTACAATCCAATAAAATGAGGGGGTATTACTAGGCGGGCATAAATTAATGTCCGCCTGTAACTTTTTTATTTTTTTAAATAAGTGTTTCTAATTCATTTTGAGGTATATTTTGATGAACAGCCATTGTAATCCCCCGATTAATTATTTGAGCTGCATTTTGAATTAAATCATCGATCTCACGTGGTGTTACAATCAATGGGCCTTGAAAGGGTTCCATTACATCTCTGACGGTTTCCTGTATGTAGACCGGGTGGTATTTACCCCTTGAAAACTTTTCAAAGTAAGTATCTAAAGCGAGTTTGGCAATTAAAGAGGCATTTACAACTGTTGGTACACCAATAGCTATAACAGGAATCCCCATTGTTTGTTGACTTATTTCCGCTCTTTTGTTATTAACACCTGACCCAGGAGTAATGCCGTTATCACCAATTTGAATAGTTGTTCCAAGGCGGGAGATATTGGCAGCTGCAAGGGCATCAATAGCAATTATTTTACTCGGTTGAACCCTTTCTACAACACCTCGTATAATTTCTGCGGTTTCGATACCTGTTATTCCCAGAACACCAGGAGCAAGTGCACAGACTGATTGGTAATTCTCAACTGCTTCTGGCATATGTTGAAAAAGATGGCGCGTAATCAGTGTGTTTTGCACAACCGAAGGCCCTAAAGCGTCTGGTGTTGCCTGCCAATTGCCTAATCCGATGATCAGGATTGTTTCCTGACCATTCAGGTTCAATATGTTTTTCAGGTGTTGGGCCAAAACATCAGCCACACTCTGTTGAATCTCCGGTGATTTAAACTTGAGTTCAGGGGCTTCAATTGTGATATATGTTCCTATTGGTTTACCCATAACTTTTTCGGCTTCTTGATCCAGGATCCTAATAATAGTTACGGAACCGTAAGGAAAGTTTTGCTTTTCTTCGCTAACTCCGGATATCTCTCTTCCGGTTGCCCCGCGCAGTATATCTCTGGCTTCTACAGCTAGATCAGTATGAAGATGATGAGAAGAGTTGCTAAACTTGTTCAAAGTAATTCCCCTTTATTACCTGATGCTTTTATTTTTTAGGGTTCTCCAATTTATTAAATTTATACCTTCCATACAAAAAAACATGTAAAATAAATGGTTTTTGAATGAAATTGTCGAATATGAACTTAGAGGTGAAGCATATGGAGTGGTTGTTCCAGCTAGATGAAAAAAATGACTTGGAACAATTAGGTCAATACTGTCTTCAGTGCCACCGCTGTCATCTGCGGAGCGGCAACTCTCCTGTTGTCTTTGGTGAAGGTAATCCTCAGGCCAAGTTGATGCTGGTAGGAGAGGCACCTGGTGAACAGGAGGCGCGAATGCAGCGTCCATTTGTAGGGCCTGCGGGCATATTGCTCGACAAGATCCTCAAAGCCAGCCATATCTGTCGAGAGGAAGTATATCTTACCAATGTTGTCAAGTGCCGTCCACCAGCTAATAGGACTCCTACAGAAGAGGAGGCAGATCTCTGTTTTGTGTATTTGGTTCGCCAGATTGAAATGATACAACCAGACCTAATTGTCTGTTTAGGGGCACTGGCAACCAGATACCTTGTGCAGCGTGAGGCCACAGTAAGTGCTGTCAGAGGGAATACCTTCATAAAAGGTGGCATTAAGATCATACCCACATACCATCCGGCCGCACTCTTATATGATGAAAACAAAAAAAAGCCGGTGTGGCGAGATTTTATAAAAATTAAAAATATTTTGAATAAAGGTCAGAGACCGGAGGCCTGAAGTCAAATGCCTGAAGACTGCTGAGCTGTCAGTATCCAGGAGAACAATTGAGCCGAAAGTATTATCAACTTTCGGCTCAAATTTGCTCGCCATTGAGAACGTATCAACGAACTCAATGGCGTGGGAGAGGAGAAACTGGAGGAAGAGCTCATGGTGGAGAGCTTACTACAATCTGTGCTGCTAATTTAGCTGCGACTTCATGTTGCGATTGCCCTCCCCATGAAGACCCTTTAGCCAATACTATTTTTACCCACTATAAACTTTTTATTCATTAAAATATAGGTATTTTATGACATTATATTATTTATAGATAATAATCCTTAATTGTAAAAGCTGGACGGGAAGGGTATAATTTTGTTTAATGTCATATTAATGGGTGAGAAAATGTCACTGCGGGTAATTGGCGGAATTGCCAAAGGGAGGCGCCTAAAAACCAGAAAAGTAAAACACCTGCGTCCAGCTACTGATTTTGTGAAAGAAGCGTTATTTAATATAATCACGCCTCTGGTACCAGGAAGTTTATTTCTGGATCTGTTTGCCGGTAGCGGCAGTATCGGAATTGAAGCATTAAGCAGAGGGGCAGGAGAAGCTTTTTTTGTGGAGAGAGATCCTCTCAATGCAGCCTTAATCAAGGAAAATCTTGCAATAACCCATTTTAGTAAACAAGCTCAAATATATACATGTGATATTTACAAAGGCCTTCAGTTATTAAACCAGCGTGAGTATCAGTTTAATTTAATCTTTGTGGACCCTCCTTTTAGACATGGATTTATAGAGCCTACTTTAGAAAGGATTTGGGAGTTTGAGCTCCTTGTACCTGGAGGGTTGATCATTACACGCAGTGCTAAAAAAGAAATAATCAATGTGGAAACAAAACCTTTGAGGCAAGAAAGATATGGTGATAGTGTTTTGATGTTTTATAATGAGAAATAAAAGTGCAAGAAAGCACTTTTATTGGAAAGGGTGTAGCTAATGGGAACCGCGGTCTACCCGGGCAGTTTTGATCCCTTTACATATGGCCATTTGGATATTATATCAAGAGCCACTAAAATATTCGGCAAGGTGATCGTAGCTGTCAGTGTTAACAGTGGGAAGAACCCTCTCTTTACCATTGAAGAACGCGTAAAAATGATTTCTGACGAATGTCAGCACTTAGAAAAGGTTGAGGTTACTTTTTTTTACGGATTGTTAGTTGATTTTGCCAAAGAAAGAAAGGCTGAAGCTGTTATACGCGGTCTGCGAGCGGTTTCAGATTTTGAATATGAGTTCCAAATGGCTATGACAAATCGTAAACTGTATCTTGATTTGGAAACAATCTTTTTGGTGTCTCAGCCCAAGTATTCTTTTTTAAGTTCCAGCATAGTTAAAGAAATTGCCAGTCTCGGCGGAGATGTCAGCGGTTTTGTCTCCAAGAGGGTGGCAGAACAGTTATATACCAAATATAAAAATAAAAAACCTGGGGTGTGAGGGAATGGATCTAAATGTCTTTAATGTTTTGGATGAACTGGAGGATATGATTCAAAATAGCAAGAGAGTCCTGGGTAAGGTCCTTGTGGAGGAAGAGTCCCTATTGGAATATCTCGATAAACTCAGGACACTTCTTCCTGAAGAGATTCACCAGGCAAAGTGGTTAAGCAAGGAAAGGGAACGCCTTATTCAGGAAGCTCATCAGGAGTCTGAACGGATTTTGACGAATGTACAGGAAGAGGCAAGACGTAAGGCTGATGAGAGCGAAGTGGTCAGACAGGCAAAAGAATCTGCAGAAGAGATCATCGCTCAGTCAAAACGGCTGGCTAAGGAGATAAAAAGTGGCGCAGCACAGTATGCAGATGATATCTTACTTAAGTTGGAGGACAATATCAGTCAAAGTTTGACAATAATCAATCAGGCTAGAAATGAACTAAATGAGATGAAATAGTTTGATGAAGATAGAACTCATATTTAATCTGTTAGGATTTTAATTGTGAGTAATTTACCTGATAATGATAATCTTTTTGTGGGCTATCTTGAGTAGGGAATGACCTAATCCTAAACCCAGGAAAAGAATAATACTTAATAGGGCTATTGCGCCTCCCCATGCCAGTGGGGAGATGGCTGTTCCAGATGTTGTTGGCACAGCTAGTATGTCTTCCAGTGGTAGCAGGAAAACCATGAAAGTGATCAGTATAGCTATCGGTATCTGTAGGAGTCTGGCTAGATAATACTTTCTGGTGTGGAGATCGCTGTCTGCTAGCATACCTGTTATTTGCGCCTGGATGGCTAGACCATTCCAGGCTAGAAGTGTTTCAATACCCAGGATCTGAGCAAACAGACTGGATGAACTCTGACTGATTATCTGAATGCCGATGGTGATTTCGAAAAATCCGACAAAAATGCCCTGGAGCAGAGACCCATCGATATCGAAGAGTGCCATTAATGGAGAGAATAATTTTAGTAACAGGTTTAAAATGCCTGCTTCCTGAAAGAGGCCTACTATTACTGAGAAAAAAGTAATAAAACCACCGACGGTCAGCAGTGTAAGAGTGGCATTGCGTACTGTTTCACCCAGCAGCTGACCAAAGTTCTTTGTTTTTAGTTGTGATGAGGCAGCAAAACAATTTAGTGCATTTCGCAGAATATGTCTCTCTTGTGCTGCAAATGGCTGGGGGGTGGAAAATATTTTGAGAATAAGGCCACAGATAAAGTTGGAAAGGTAGTGGATGCCTGCGATTATAGGACCAAGTGCCGGATTATGATACATACCCATACTGACTGCTCCTAGCATAAATAATGGGCTGGCATTACTGGTGAATGCAAGGAGCCGCTCTCCTTCATTTTTTGTGCACTGATTCTCCCGGCGAAGTTTATTGCAGAGAATAGCACAGAGTGGAAAACCTGATAAATAGCTGACAGCGAGAATAAAACCGCTGGAGCCGGGCAGGTTGAAAAGAGGCCTCATCGCAGGGTTCATAAGTGTACCGAGAAATGCTACAAATCCGAGATTCATGAGGAGTTCAGCAATAATAAAAAAGGGGAGCAGGCTGGGTACTACGATTTCCCACCAGGTCTGCAGTCCCCGCTGTGCTGCCTGGAAGGATGCTGCCGGATAACAGATTACTCCCAGTGCACAAAGAAGGCAGAGAGCTGTAAAAAAACTAGGCTTTATTATTGCTCTATGGTTATTAAAGAAAACAGTTTTACGTTTCATAAATACACCCTTTATTAATAGAAAAAAGTTTCTCCCGGAAGGATTATACAAAACGAATGTAGAAAATATAACCTTCATAAGAGGGATTTAATATATGAAGGTGTTAAACTAGTTCTCTAGCTTCCTCTGAAATCACATCCTAAATGTTCCTTCCAGATAACATCGATGGTTTAGTAATCATTATGTTAGAGATAATAAGGATAATCATAAATGACTAATAACACCAGCCGGATGGAATAAATGTAGATCAGGGGAGTTTTTAAATGTGGGGGCATCTGTCACCTCTATTTGAGGTAGCGGTGGTAATTATAAAAAAAGTATTATGGGAGGGAAAGTAAATGGCTCTTTTGGCACCGAAAAACCAAATAATGGAAGGTGTCTGGACGAAGGCCCGCCAGGGTCAAAAAACAATTGTTTTGCCAGAAACAGAAGATGAACGAACACTGATTGCTGCTGAGATGATTGAAAAGGCTGATCTCGGCAAAATAATCCTTCTAGGAGACAAGGATAAACTGAATCAAGGGGCAAAAGAAGCAGGAGCAAACATTGACAATCTTCAAATTATCGATCCTTTGAAGTCGGACAAGTTTGAAGAATATGCTGAGAAGTTTATGGAGCTCAGAAAAGGAAAGGTTGCCTCCATCGATGACGCCAGAAAGATTCTCGAGAATTACCTTTATTATGGAGCAATGATGGTTAAGCTTGATGATGCTGATGGCATGGTAGCAGGAGCTACCAATACCACAGCAGATGTTTTGAGACCTGCTTTTCAGATCGTCAAAACAGCTCCGGGTATTTCTCTTGTTTCGGCGTATTTTGCGATGATTGTACCAGATTGTCAATATCCTGATCTTGCCCCTGACGATGAAAAAGGATTCTTCCTCTATGCAGACTCCGGCGGAAATCCTGACCCAACTGCAGAAGAACTGGCCGATATTGCTATTACCACATGTGAAACCGCAAAAAATATCTTCGGTGTTAAGACCGCATATGCTGCTATGCTTTCTTATTCCACAAAGGGCAGTGCCAAACATCCGCGTATTGATAAGGTAATTGAAGCAACAAAGATCGCTAATGAAAAAAGACCGGATCTGAACATTGACGGTGAATTGCAGGGAGATTCAGCGCTTGTAGAGCGGGTTGGCAAGAAAAAGGCTCCTGGTAGCCCTGTAGCAGCAAGAGCAAACTGTCTTATCTTCCCAGATCTGGATAGTGGTAATATTAACTACAAACTTACACAGTATTTGGGTAAGGCTGAGGCTTACGGGCCGTTGCTCCAGGGTCTGGATAAGCCGATCAATGATCTTTCACGTGGCAGTTCGGCTGAGGATATTGTCAATGTGGCGGCTATTGTGGCTGTAAAGGCGATGGTGCCTTACGGTGTTAGGGATTAAGATAGGAGGGAGAATTCATGAAAATTCTTGTTTTAAACTGCGGGAGTTCTTCCGCAAAATACATGGTCTATGACTGGGACGCCAAAGATATCATGTGTAAGGGTATTGTAGAGCGGGTCACGATTGGGGGATCCTTCTGTGAACATGAGGCTACCGGGCGTGATAAGGTTAAGATTGAAAGAGAGTGCCCTACCCATAAAGAAGCTGTAGAATTAATCATGGAACTGTTGGTGAGCCCGGAATATGGGGTTTTGAACGATGTTAAAGAGATCGATGCTGTGGGACACAGGGTGGTTCATGGTGGAGAAAGGTTTGCCAAATCTGTAGTTATAGATGATGAAGTGATTAAAGCATTTAAAGAACTGGAGGATCTGGCACCACTCCATAATCCAGCTAATGTTCTCGGTATTGAGGCTGCACTGAGCACTCTACCTGATGTGCCCCATATGGCAGTGATGGATACTGCCTGGCATCAGACCATGGAGCCACCACAGTATATGTATGCTCTGCCTTACGAATGGTATGAAAAGAATAAGGTCCGCCGTTATGGCTTTCACGGAACCTCGCTTCTCTATGTAGCTAAAAGAGCTGCGGTCCTTCTAGGAAAGGATCCCTTTGATATTAACCTGATTTTGCTCCACGTGGGAAATGGTGTTAGTGCCAATGCGGTGAAGAAAGGGATTTCCTATGATACCAGTATGGGTTTCACACCTCAGGAAGGACTGGTTATGGGTACTCGGGCTGGGGATTTTGATGCTGCTGTAGGTTTCTACATGATGCAGAAACTTAATCTTACCCCTAGAGAGATGGAAACCATCATCAATAAAAAGAGCGGCTTGCTGGGGATCACCGGCAAAATGACAGATCGCCGTGATGTTCTTGAGGCTGCGGCTGCCGGAGACAAGCGAGCTGAATTGGCCTTTGAAATGGAATGCTATCGGCTTAAGAAATATATTGGTGCCTATGCTGCGGCTTTGGGTGGTGTGGATGCTGTTGTCTGGACTGCTGGAGTGGGAGAGATGGCCCCTGATATCAGAGCCCGGGCAATGGAAGGTTTGGAATTTATGGGGATCAAGTTTGATCCTGCTAAGAACAAACTTGCTATGACCAGAAACTCGGAATCCGATATCTCTGCAGCAGACTCAAAAGTCAAAGTATTTGTGATACCTACAGATGAAGAGTTGGTATTCGTAGAGGATGTTGTTGCTCTGCTAGATAAGAGCTATGACATTCACACCAATTTCAAATATTCTTTCCAGGATCCTGGTTATCGGAATGCTATGCGGGACGAGGAATTTGAAAAGGAACTGAAAAAGAAACCGGAAAAGGCTAAGGCTCAAGCCAAAATTCCGGGTTAATTTAAATGAGTAATATAAAGGGGAGGGCCAACAACCTTCCCCTTATTTATTGACATTATTCCAGGTCATCGTTATAATTTTGAGTGTCACTAGAGGTGAATGCTGTGATAATTGATGTAAGTGAACTGCGGAAAGTAAAGGGTCGTATTGAAACGTTCCTCGACAATGAGGCAGATTATTCTTCTGAAATTGATGGTCAAAAAACCACATTCCGGAATATTACTGTTAACGGTGAAGCCACCAATACAGGGGAAGGTATTTACATTCATGGTAAGATCGCAGGAGAGGTTGATCTTATCTGTAGCTTATGTGTAAGTAATTATTCTGTTCATTTTGCTACGTCCTTTGCCGAAACCTTTTACCGTGAGGGGACGAACTATCCTGAAAACACAGAGGAGCCCCCCCAGATCTTCCGTGGTGAGGAAATTGATATTACAAACAGTATTAGAGAAGCAATACAGCTAGTGCTGCCTATGAAACCGGTTTGCAGCCCGGATTGTAAGGGGTTATGCCCTCACTGCGGCTGTGACCTCAATATCGAACAATGCAGCTGTAAGGTGGAGGATATCGATCCACGGCTGGCGGTATTGGGTCAGCTCATTAAGGATCCGGAAAATTCTAAATAATAATGGAGGTTTGACCAAATGGCTGTTCCAAAAAGAAAAACATCTAAATCCCGAAAAAATAAGCGGAGATCTTCAGTTAAGCTCAGTGGTCCAACAATTGTGACCTGTCCACACTGTCATGAGCCCAAACAAGCACATACTGTCTGTGGGGAATGCGGTTATTACGGGGAAAAAGAAATTTTAGAAAAATCATAAAGAAAAGCATCTGTTTGCAAAGACAAGTGGTATATAACCTTATCCTACTTGTCTTTTTTCTATAGGAGCTGATTTGTATGAAGATTGCCGTTGATGCCATGGGTGGTGATTATGCTCCGCAAGAGATAGTTAAGGGGGCTGTTGATGCAGCGAACAGCGATGGTATTGAAGTCATCCTGGTTGGCTCTGAAAAAACAGTAAGAGAAGAATTAAAGAAATACAGCTATCCTGGTGAACTGATTTCAGTGGCTCATGCCAGTGAAATTATCGGTATGGATGAACACCCAGCCAGGTCGGTACGACGAAAAAAGGATGCATCATTAGTAATAGCAGCCAGGTTGGTCAAGAGCGGGCAGGCTGCTGCTTTCGTATCTGCAGGAAACACAGGTGCTCAGATGGCAGCGTCACTTTTTGAAATAAAGCGTATCCCAGGTATAGAGCGCCCAGGTATTGCTACAGTTTTGCCCTCACCTGGTGGGCAGCCCAGGGTTCTGATCGATTCTGGAGCCAATGCAGACACAAAAGTTCAGCAATTGGTGCAGTTTGCCTATTTAGGAAGTGTGTTTGCCGAAAGTGTACTAATGAGAGAAAACCCTCAAGTAGGTCTGCTTAATGTGGGTAGTGAATCCAGCAAAGGCAGTGAGATGGTTGTTGAGGCATATAAAACTCTGCAGGCAGCTGAAAATATTAATTTTATCGGCAATATCGAAGGCCGCCAATTGCTGACAGCTGATGTTGATGTTATTGTTTGTGATGGCTTTGTAGGTAATATAACTTTAAAAGCCGTAGAAGGTGTGGCTGCAGCTTTAATGACCATGATGAAAGAAGAACTGACCAAAAATCTCTTGCGTTCAATAGGGGGCATCTTAGTAAAACCCGGCATTAAAGATATTATTAAAATAATGGATTATAGTGAGTACGGAGGTGCACCTTTATTGGGTGTTAACGGGATCAGTGTTATCTGCCATGGTAGTTCCCGTGCACGAGCGATAAAAAATGCTATTTACTATGCCTATCGGGCAGTGCAGAACGATTTATTGGGCAGGATGCGAGAGGGACTCGGCGTCAGGAATTAAGGAAGCATTGGGAATATTGGAAGGTACTTGACAAATAAGCAGGACTATATAAAATTATTTTAGTCAAATTGCTCATACTGATATAGATGATTGCGAGGGGAGGTGAAAGAACATGACAGGTTTCAATGAACATGACGTTTTTGAAAGAGTAAAATCTATTATAACTGAACAGCTGGGTGTGGGAGGAGAAGATGTGAAAGAAACAACATCTTTTGAGGAATTAAATGCTGATTCTTTAGATGTTGTGGAACTAATCATGGCTTTCGAAGAGGAATTTGGGCTGGAAATTTCCGATGAAGAGGCAGAAGAAATCCAAACCGTTGGTCAGGTTGTAGATTTTATTAAAAATCGACAATAAGTTTGGGGTCCAGGTTATTGCTTCGGAACAAATTAACTGGCGAATCCATAGGAGGCAAAAGAAGTGGAACCCAAGCTTAAACAACTTGAACAGAAGTTAAATATTCATTTTAAACAACCAGAATTGTTAGAATTGGCTCTAATTCATCCCTCTTATTTATCAGAGCATCCGGAAGTAAAAGAGCATAATCAGAGGTTGGAGTTTTTAGGTGATGCTGTCTTAGGTGCTGCAGTTGCCTATTACCTTTATCAAAAATATCCGGAATCAGCAGAAGGAAATCTCACTAAAACGAGAGCCGCTGTTGTTTGTGAGGCAAGTCTGGCAGCACTTGCTCAGGATTTGGAGCTTGGCGAATATATATGTTTGGGACGTGGGGAGGCATCCTCCGGAGGAAAAGAAAGGGCATCGATTTTGGCAGATGCCTTTGAAGCCGTGATAGCGGCAATTTTTTTAGATCAGGGATGGGAAAAAGTATGCAATTTTTTGTGGTCTTTGCTTGGAGAGCGAGTAGAAAATACTGTGCTAGGTGTTTCCAGTGATTATAAGACTATGCTGCAGGAAATAATCCAGCGCAAGGGAGCCAATCGCTTATCCTATCGGCTTCTGTCAGAAACAGGTCCTGATCACGATAAATACTTTACATCAGGTGTTTTTTTGAATGACAAAATGCTAGGTTCCGGTGGTGGAAAATCCAAGAAGGACTCTGAGCAGCAAGCAGCTAAGGAAGCTGTGGAACTATTAAGAAAACAGCTGTAATGTTGAAAACACCTGCCTATTAATCCCTCTTAGCAGGAATTATTTGTGCAGAGTCGAATATATCCATATAAGACGCTACACTTCAACGCCAAAAAAGGGGGAAAACTCGTGGAAGTACTCAGAATAGCTGCTGACTCAAGTCCTAAATCAATAGCAGGAGCACTTACGGCAATTTTGAAAGAAGAAAGTTTTGTTGAATTACAAGCGGTAGGGGCAGGAGCTGTAAATCAGGCTGTGAAAGCGATTGCCATCGCCCGCGGTTATATAGCGCCCAATGGGATCAATATAATAATGATTCCCGCTTTTGTGGAGATTGATATTGATGGTGATGAACGGACAGCAATAAGATTTATTGTTGAACCTAGATAAGGCGTTGTTTTAGATATTATGTATCTTAAGTGTATAGAGATCCAGGGTTTTAAGTCCTTTGCGGAACGGGTTAAGATTGAATTTGAGAAAGGTATTACTGTTGTTGTCGGGCCTAATGGCTGCGGTAAAAGTAATTTAACAGATGCTGTTTATTGGGCGTTAGGGGAGCAAAGTGCCCGCTCTTTACGAGGATACAAAATGGATGATGTTATCTTTTCCGGCACTTCCAAGCGACGTCCTCATGGAATGGCTCAAGTTACATTGACTTTTGATAACAGTGATCGGGTTTTACCTCTCCCCTATGAAGAGATAAGCATCACCAGACGTGTTTATAGATCAGGAGAAGGGGAATATTATATCAATAAAAAAATATGCCGCCTGCGTGATATTCAGGAGCTTTTTGCTCAATGTGGTATCAGCCGTGCGGCTTTTTCTATTACATCTCAGGGTAAGGTTGATGAATTTATTTTAGTGCGGCCGCGAGAACGGAGAATATTTGTTGAAGATATCGCCGGTGTAAGCAGTTATCGACAGCGCAAATCCAATGCATTGAAAAGGCTGCAGGAAACAGAAGATTCTCTGCAGCGCTTAGATGACCTCCTGGTTGAGATGGAAAAAAGGCGTCTTCCTTTAAAAAAACAGGCCGAGCTTGCGGAAAGATACCAAAGATTTGCTAGAGAACATCAGGAAGTGGAGTCGCGCTTTCTAGAAAGTCAGCTTGCCACTGCCAGAAAAAAAGAAGAGGAGTTGCTCAGTGATTCTCAGGAGCTGGAATCTTCTTTAAAACAGTACCAGAAGATTATCACTATCTTGGAGCAACAGCTTGTGGAATTACGGCAAGGTATGTCAGGGCATTTAACAACTATCGAACATAAGGAAAAGGATTTAATTGAGATACAGAGGGAACTGCAAGAAGACCACTCTGCTTTGGTTCGCCTGGAGGAGAAATTGGGTTCTTATGGTTATAGAGAAGAGGACCTGCAGACCAGACTTGCGGTTATTGAGCAGAGAAAAGCAGAAACTGAGCATGAATTAAAAGAGGTTATGTCTGCCTGCCAGAAATTGATGGATGACCAGTCTCAGGCAAAGAGGGAAGTTGAGAAACTTATGGCTGAGAAAGGGGATTGGGAAGAACAAAAACAGGAAACAAATAGAAGCTGGGAAACTGTAGACAGGGAGATTTTCTCAGTGCTCCATAAAAAAACTGCTCTGGTCAGTGATCTCCAAGTTCTGAAGAATAAAAAAGAGGTGCTGGTACGCCAGCAGGAGTCCCTTGCTCAAAAAATCAACAAAGGAAAGGTTCGTTACCAGGAACTGAAAACAAAATTGCAGAGTTGTGAGGAGTTATATGAACAACATGCTGTATCCCAGGATAACTTAAAACAAGAACTGGAGGGAGAGGAGAAAGTTCTACAGCTGCTTGCTGAAGAAAAGGAGAAGAATTCTTCTGACCTGCAATCTCTTGTTCAGAAGATCAATAAACTTCAGGTGCGCCTGCAGGTTCTTAGAGATACAGAGGATAGGCAGGAGGGCTACCAGTATGGTGTCAAACGAATTCTAAAAGAACTGGCTAAAGGTGTCCGGTTTGACGGGGATGTACTTTTTCTTGTGGAAGAACTATTAGATGTTCCTTCTTCCTATGAAACTGCTCTGGATATAGCACTTGGCCGTGCTGCTCATCACTTTATCTGTAATACACCTAAAGCTGCCCAGGAAGCCATCGCATTCTTAAAGGAAAAAAAGGCGGGTAGGGCGAGCTTTTTGCCTTTAACAGCTTTGGAGCATTGGAATTCAAAGGATAGGGATAATGCTGTTATGGTTGAGGGGGTAGTAGGAAGGTTATCTGAGCTGGTTATTTGTGAAGAACGGTATGAAAAGTTAGCAGAATACCTGTTAGGAAGAACTTATCTTGCTGATAATCTCCGCAGTGCAAGTATCTTCGCTGAAAAGAATAATTATCGCTACCGTGTTGTTACTGTTGATGGTGAGCTGATTCATTCGGGAGGCTTGTTTACGGGGGGCAGTGGACCTTCTCATTATCCATCCACTCGCCGGCGCAAGAAGGAAATTAAGGAGCTGGAAACACAGATCGATAAAGAGGGTCACACACTTGTCTCATATCAGCAGCAAGAGAAAAAATTAGATGCGGAGCTTGCACAAGCAATAAAGAAGGTCGATGAGCTGCGGAAAAGGGTCAAGCAAATAGAATATGTTATGAAGGAAGATCTATCGAGGTTAAACGCCTGGAAGCAGGAGTTAAAACAGCTGGCTGAGTCAAATGAGGGCTATCAGCTAGAGGGAAATGAGTTGTTCTATCAGGAGCAGGATTATAACCAACAGATAGGTTCGCTAGAGCAGGAACTGGAGTTGATCAGTATTAGAGAGGGAGAAGTCGAAGATAGCAGAGCCAAACTGGAAAGCATACGCCGTGCTGCGGAAGAGAAGAATCAGCAGCTAATGTCCAGGCTATCTGATGCTCAAGTTTTATACAGCAGAATATCCCAGAATCTAAAACATGAGGAACAAAAGGGTGAACAACTTCAACAGCTGATGGAACTGCGTAGGCAGGAGTTGTTGAAAATGAAAAATGACCTGACTGCACTAAAAGGGGAAAAGGAGAACAATCAGAAGCAGGAATGGCTATTGCGTCAAGATATGGATGCAAAGAACAAGTTGAAAGAGGAGCTTAATGAAATAATCGCTGCTGTTAAAAACAAGGCGGCTGCCAGGGAAAGATACATCGCAGCCAAAGAAAAGAGATGCTTCAAGCTAAAAGGGATAGAAACAAAGCTGCAGCAGCGCCTGCAGAATAATAATATAAAACTACAGCACATTAAGGAGTTAAATGAACAGATTTATAATCAAGCTGAACAACATAATATAGAACTCAATCAAATTAATGAAAATAAAATACTTAAACGCCGCTCTCAGCTTGAACTAAAGGGAAAAATTGCTGAATTGAAACAGGCAATGGATTCCTTGGGTGAGATTAATTTTGCGGCATCTGGGGAATACCTAGAACTCCGAGAAAAGATCAGTGACATGGAGCGGCAGATTAAAGATTTACAGGATGGGAAACACTCTCTTACTAGAATGATCGGTGAGCTGGATAGGATTGCGGCAATAAAGTTTCAAAAGGTCTTCCAAAAGGTAAGGACAGATTTTCAAGAGATATTTTCTTTGCTCAGCGATGGTGGCAAGGCGGATCTTTTGCTCACAGAGGAAGATAACCTACTGGAAACAGGTATTGATATCTGTGTTATTCCTCGAGGAAAAAAGCCGCGCCATCTCTCTCTGTTATCAGGGGGAGAAAAGTCTTTAGCAGGGATCTCATTTCTCTTTGCCCTGCTGCAGTCCAATCCAAGTCCCTTTTACTTATTGGATGAGATTGAGGCCTTTCTTGATGAGGCTAACCTAGCCCGGTTTGCTAATTTTTTGCGTAGTTGGAGTGCTGGATACCAGTTGATTTTGATATCACACCGCTACCAGACGATGGAGATCGCAGATCACCTTTATGGCATCACAATGGAGGAACCCGGGATCTCCAAACTGGTTTCTGTAGAGCTGGGACAATATGACCCGGAGGCTCAAAAACAGCATTACATTTCATAAGACTGAAATCCCTCTTTCTTATTGTGATAAAATAGGGCATGAATAATTTACCATTAATTACAAAGGAATGTGATGATATGGCTGGTTTTTTTTCTAAGTTTAAGGAGAAATTCACAAAAGCAGGTCAGAAGCCTAAGCTCAAGGAGACACTGACGAAGACACGTCAGAACTTTGTCTCCAAAGTGAAACAATTGGTTACAGTTCATAAAAAGATTGATGAAGAGCTGTATGAGGAACTGGAAGACATCTTGCTTCAAGCAGATGTAGGTGTTGCTGCTACCTGTCACCTGATCGATGAAATACGCCAGGAGGTTAGAAAGCGCAAATTAAGTGATGCGGCTGACTTACGTAATCTGCTGCAAGAAAAAATGAAAGAGTTGTTGGGCGAAGATGTCTCACTGCAGACAGGTTTTTCGCCAACGGTTATCCTTGTCGTCGGTGTCAATGGTGTTGGAAAAACCACGACTATCGGTAAGTTGGCCTATCGGATGCGGCAAGAGGAGAAAAGTGTGCTGCTGGTTGCTGCAGATACTTACCGGGCTGCTGCTATTGAGCAGTTGGAGATTTGGAGTGAGAGAGCGGATACCGAATTTATCAAACATATGGCAGGGTCAGATCCAGCTGCTGTGGTTTTTGATGCTATTCAAGCAGCAAAAAAACGAGCTATTGATGTAGTGATCATTGATACTGCAGGCCGTCTTCATACAAAAAGAAATCTTATGGAGGAATTAAAAAAGGTGCGCAGAGTGATTAGCAGGGAACTGCCTGATGCTCCTCACGAGGTATTGCTGGTTATCGATGCAGCTACAGGTCAGAATGCCATGCGACAGGCTGAATTATTCAAAGATGCCACAGACATAACCGGAATTGCCTTGACAAAACTAGATGGCACAGCAAAGGGTGGAATCGTTTTTGCTATTTCAGAGGAGATGGATATTCCTGTTAAATTAGTGGGTACAGGTGAGGGAATTGATGATCTCAATGATTTTGACAGTGATGAGTTTGTAAGTGCACTCTTTGCTGAGGATGAAGAGGAAGGTGATGACGAATGAAGGTAGGCATCATCGGGGGAACAGGTTTTTATAATCCTGGTCTCTTAGAGAAAGAAAAAGAGGTAAAAATGAAGACACCTTTCGGGGATGCGGTTCTAAAGACCGGATTTTATCAAGGCATGGAGATTTTCTTCTTGCCGCGCCACGGGGAGCAGCATTCAGTACCCCCACACCTGGTGAATTACCGTGCAAACATTTGGGCACTGCGGGAAGCTGGTGCAGCTGTTGTTATAGCTACAGCTGCAGTGGGCTCTCTAAATCTGAATATGGGGCCAGGGGAGATTGTTCTGGTAGACCAATTTCTTGATTTCACAAAATCCCGCCCGACAACCTTCTTTGAAGGGGGAGAAGAAGGAGTGCTCCATGTTGATGTAACAAATCCCTACTGCCCCGATCAGTGCCAGCATTTAAAAAAGGTTGCTGATGGACTGGGAATCGATGTGCACAGCAAAGGGACTTATGTTTGCACAGAGGGGCCGCGCTATGAAACAGCTGCTGAGATAGGTATGTATCAACAGTTGGGGGGAGATGTGGTAGGCATGACAAATGTTCCTGAGTGTGTGCTAGCCAGAGAGGCAGGGCTCTGTTATGCCACACTGGCATTGGTAACCAATTATGCTGCTGGAATATCGCCACATCCCCTTTCACACAAAGAGGTTGTAGAGGTGATGAACAGGTCACAGGCAAAGCTGCGGCAGTTGATTTTCGCAGCTATAGAATCCCTCCCTCAGGAACGGAGTTGTGCCTGTGCTGGGGCGGCTACAGAACTGGGTTCTCTGAGCGAGAAAAAAGACGATTAAATTACTGAATAAGGAGTAGGTCTTTCATGGAAGTGATCTATTGGGATGGACAGCAGCTTTTTCTCCTTGACCAAACAAAACTGCCTCATCAAACAACTTACACTGCCTGCTCCAGCTACCAGGATGTGGTAGAGGCTATTTATAGCTTGAAAGTGAGAGGAGCCCCAGCAATCGGGCTTGCCGCTGCCTACGGCTATGCCCTGGCTGCCTATAATTATGAGGATGGTATGGGTATGTCTCTAGAACAGTTCTTAGAGCGAGCAGGGCGTGAACTTCTAGATGCACGGCCTACTGCAGTAAATCTACGCTGGGCAGTGGAACAGATGAGAGCTGTTTACATAAAGCTAAAGGGGAAAAGCTTGGATTTGGTGCGCTCTGGGCTGTTAGATAGGGCACGACAAATACATAAATTAGAGCTGGAGCTGGAAGAGAAGATGGCTGTTTATGGAGCATCATTGATTCCAGAGGAGGCAAATATTATAACCTACTGTAATACAGGAGCCCTGGCCACAGCAGGCTGGGGTACTGCTTTAGGTGTTATTCGTACTGCCTATGAACAGGGCAAAAAGATCAGGGTTTTTGTCCCGGAAACCCGTCCTGTACTGCAGGGAGCCCGTTTGACAGCATGGGAGCTGGATAGGGCAGGGATCCCCTATACTCTGATCACAGATAACATGTTGGGTTATGTTTTTCTTCATGAAGGGATTGATCTGGTGATTGTCGGGGCTGATCGTATTGTGGCCAATGGTGATTTTGCTAATAAGATTGGCACTTACGGTTTGGCTGTGCTGGCCAATTATCATCAATGTCCCTTTTATACGGCTGCACCTTTTTCTACAATTGATCTAAGTCTCAGGGAAGGGAAGGAGATCCCTATTGAGATGCGTGATCCGCGAGAGATTAGGGAGATTAATGGTAATCTGGTCACTGTTAAAGATTGCCCGGTTCTCAACCCTGCTTTTGATGTAACCCCCCATCAATTATTGACGGCAATTATTACTGAAAAAGGGGTTTTTAATCCTCCATTTGTAAAAACGCTGAAGAGATATTTTGAAGTGGATGGGATCAGCTGATGAAACTATCAGAACCTGGTGTGCAGGCAGTTTTAGAAACCGGTAAAGCCATGGTAGATTCAGGGCTAGTTGCTGGAACCTGGGGGAATATCAGTGTTCGATCCGGTACTGACGCATTTATAATCACTCCCAGTGGTATGCCTTATCATGACCTGACCGCAGATGATCTGGTAATGGTTGATCTAGAGGGAAAGGTTGTGCAGGGCAGACGAAAGCCCTCTTCAGAAATCAATTTACACAAAGCCATCTATAGGGAGCGTAGAGATATTCAGGGTATCGTACATACCCACAGCTTGTATGCCTCGGCTTTCGCTGTTACCAGAAAGCCTCTTCCACCTATTTCAGAAGAGATGGCCCAGATTCTAGGGGGAGAGGTAAGGGTGGCTCCATATGCACCGGCAGGGACCGTTGAATTGGCTGATGCAGCAGTAAAAACCCTGGGGAACAGTGCTGCTGTGTTTTTGGCGAATCATGGATTAGTAGGTGTTGGACGAACTCTAGGAGAAGCCTTTTTAGTCTGTCAGATAGTAGAGAAGGGTGCCCACACATATCTTTTATCACAGTTGATGGGTAAACCATATTTGTTGACAGATGAGGATGTTTTTGCCTTACGCAAAAATTATGTGGAGAGCTACGGCCAGAAAGGATGATCGATATGAAGCTCCTGATTAATGATTGTTTTCTACTGCGAGGTGATGGCGATACAGATACCATTAAGGGCGACCTGGCCATAGAAGGTGACCGGATTCTAAAAGTGGGTGATGGTGGGGATATACCCCCGGACTGGAAACCGGAGCGGGTCATTGACGGAAAAGGCTACCTCTGTCTGCCCGGCTTGATCAACTGCCATACCCATGCTGCGATGACACTATTGCGGAGCTATGCCGATGATCTGCCATCTGATGGCACTGGCTGGAAAAAAAGATCTGGCCGATAGAGGATCGTTTAACCCCTGAAGATGTTTACTGGGGGACGATGCTTGCTATCTTGGAAATGATCGAATCAGGGACGACAACCTTTAGTGATATGTATTTCTTTGTGGACAAAACAGCAGAGGCAGTTGAGAAAAGCGGTATACGGGCCTGTCTTGCCCGCGGGCTTGTAGGGATAGGGCCTCAAGGGGAATCAGGGCTTCTGGATAGCAAGGAACTATTAGAAAAATGGCAGGGAGCAGCAGATGGAAGAATATCGATCTGGCTTGGGCCCCATGCTCCTTACACCTGCCCTCCGGACTATCTGGAAAAAGTGCTGAAACTTGCTCAGGATTATAATGCCGGCATCCATACTCATGTGGCAGAAACCGTAGATGAAGTGCAGCAGATTGAAGAAATATACGGAAAAACGCCTGTAAGATATCTGAAAGAGTGTGGAGTTTTTCAGTTTCCTACACTTGCTGCCCATTGTGTTCACCTTACCGAAGATGATATAGATGTTTTGTTTGAGAATGGTGTTGGGGTTGCCCATAACCCGGAGAGCAATATGAAATTGGCCAGCGGGATTGCTCCAATTCCACAATTGTTGTCTGCCGGAGTCACAGTTGGGATAGGGACAGATGGTGCCTCAAGCAACAACAACCTGGATATGTTGGAAGAGATGCGCTCAGCAGCCTTTTTACACAAGGTTAATCAGATGAATCCCCTGGCCCTTCCTGCTTCCCAGGCACTCTCCTTGGCGACCAGTGGTGGAGCTGAAGCTTTGGGGTTGAAGGATGTGGGGCAGCTTAAACCAGGTTACAAGGCAGATGTAATTTTAGTGAATCTGCATCAGGCACACCTCTACCCTCGCAACAATCTCACTGCACACCTAGTCTATGCTGCACGGGGGAGTGATGTGGATACAGTGATCATCGATGGGCAAATCGTTATGGAAGAAAGAAAGGTTTTAACCATTGATAAAGAGCGAGTGTTCCAAGAAGTAGAGGAGCGAGTCCAAAGATTAGTGGTTGGTGGTTAGTGGTTAGTGGTTAGTGGTTGGTCGTTGGTAAAAAGATTTCAACTGCCAGCGAATAAATATGTTGACACCACATTTTCTTTACCGTAAAATAGGTGTCAAGGTCATTACCTTGACAGGTGGGAGATCAATTGGAATTAAACAAAATTGGACGCATGGCCCTACTGTCAGATTTTTACAGTGAGTTGTTGACAGACAGACAACAGGAAGTGATCAAGTATTACTATGAGCAGGATCTGTCCTTAGGTGAAATTGCAGAGAATCTTCATATCACTAGACAGGGTGTCCATGATATTCTTAAAAGGGCCGAAAAGGCTTTAGAGAATTATGAACGCAAGCTTGGACTCTTGGCAGGATACCTGAAAGAGAAGAAATCTCTGGACTCTCAGGAAGGGAGGTAGGGTTATTTGTTTGAAGGACTGGCAGAAAAGCTTCAGGGAACATTTAAAAAGCTGCGTGGCAAAGGGAAATTGACTGAAAAAGATCTCAACAATGCATTGCGGGAAGTAAGATTTGCCCTTCTTGAAGCTGATGTAAGCCTTCCGGTTGTGAAGGACTTTATTAATAGTATTCGGGAGCGCAGCCTGGGTGCAGAGGTTCTCGAAAGCATCACTCCTGCTCAACAGGTGATCAAGATTGTCAATGAAGAACTCACAGCTCTCATGGGAGATAGGAGAAGCGATGCAGAGTTTAACAGCTCCGATGTTACAGTTTTCCTAATTGTTGGTCTGCAAGGTGGCGGGAAAACTACTACTGCAGGAAAACTGGCCCTGCACTACAAGAAACAGGGCAAGCATCCTCTGTTAGTGGCTGCAGATATATACCGTCCTGCAGCTGTTCAGCAGCTTGAGATTTTAGCTAAGCAGATCGATGTGCCCTTTTTTGCTCTTGAAGAGGAGACACCGGTTGCTATCGCTGAAAAGGCTGTAGAGTACTCCCGAAGTCATGGCCAAGATCTGGTGATCATCGATACCGCAGGTAGATTGCATATTGATGAGGAATTGATGGATGAATTGCAGGAGATCAAGGATACTGTTGCTCCGCAGGAGATTTTCCTTATTGTTGATGCCATGATCGGCCAGGATGCTGTCAACATCGCAAAAACATTTCATGAGGAACTGGGCCTCACCGGGGTGATCTTGACTAAACTTGATGGCGATACCCGCGGGGGTGCGGCACTTTCGGTGAGAAAGGTGACCGGCTGTCCTATTAAGTTTATTGGTTCCGGAGAGAAGCTTGATGCTCTGGATCCCTTTTACCCGGACCGGATGGCTGCTCGTATACTGGGTATGGGCGATGTATTAAGCCTAATTGAAAAAGCGCAGGCAACCGTTGATCAGGAAAAAGCTAAAGAACTGGAAAGGAAGCTGCGTAAACAGGAATTCACTCTGGATGATTTTTTGGAGCAGATCCAACAGGTTCGTTCTATGGGACCCTTAGAAGAGGTGCTGGGCATGATCCCAGGCCTTGGAGGAGCTAAACAGCTGCGCAAACTACAAGGTGAGATCGATGAGAAGGAGTTTACATATCTGGAAGCGATAATCAGTTCCATGACCCTTGAGGAACGCAACAATCCGAGTATTATTAAGGGCAGTAGAAGAAAGCGTATCGCTCGGGGGAGTGGAAGGAGTGTCCAGGATGTGAACAGATTATTAAAGCATTATGAACAGACTCGCAAATTATTCAAGCAGTTGAGTGAATTTGGAAGGGGCAAAGGTGCCCGTAAGTTAAAATCTATGAAATTTCCGTTTATGTAAAAGGAGGCTGAAAAATTGGCTACAAAGATTCGTTTGAAAAGAATCGGAGCCAAGAAGAACCCGGCATATCGTGTCGTTGTTGCAGATTCCCGTTCACCTCGGGATGGGCGTTTTATCGAGGAAATCGGTTATTATCAGCCGGTTGCTGATCCTGTGGTTTTCAAGGTCGATGAGGAAAAAGCGCTATACTGGCTAGCGAAGGGTGCCCAGGCTACCGATACCGTACGTGGTCTACTAAAAAAAGCAGGTATTTGGGAGAAACGTCTTAATAACAGTGGTCAGGCAGAAAAAGCAGTATCCGAGTGAGGTGCTGATAGTGCAGAGATTGATCAAAGTTCTGGCCACCTCTCTGGTGGATAATCCGGATCAGGTTGAAGTCAAGGAAATTGAGGGAGAAAAGGCTCTGATTATAGAGCTTTCAGTTGCCAGTGATGATATGGGGAAAGTGATCGGCAAACAGGGTAAAATTGCTAGAGCTATTCGTGCCCTGGCCAAAGCAAAGGGTAATAAAGTAGGCAGAAATGTTGTTGTGGAGATTGTATCATAAAGTTTTTATCAAAACCTTGGGGAATTGATGATGGCTGAATATATAACTGTAGGGAAAGTTACCGCTTCTTTCGGTGTACGGGGAGAAGTAAAGGTGATTCCACTGACTGATTATCCGGAGCGCTTCAAAGAGGAGGGTCACTACTATCTTTCTAAGCGAAACTTGTTCATGGAAGTGGAAATCCAGGGGGTCAAGATCCGTGATAGAGAAATTATCATTAAATTCAAAGGGATCGATAGCCCGGAGGCTGCCCAGATATACAGGAATGCCCTGCTAGAGGTTCCCCGAGGGGATGTATTTGAACTTCCTGATGATCATTATTATTACTTTGAAATTGTGGGCCTCTTGGCAGTGACAGAGGAGGGAGCAATTCTGGGTAGGGTAATAGAGATCATAGAGACTGGAAGCAATGATGTTTACCTGGTCGAAAATGAGCAGGGGAGGGAGATCTTGTTGCCTGCTCTTAAAGAGGTGATCAGGGAAATCGATTTAGAAAAGGGTATGATGCTTGTCCGTCCCTTACCAGGTCTATTGGAGGAATGATCTAAGTGCTGATCAGGGTTTTAACCATATTTCCGGAGATGTTTGATGGCCCCTTAGAGTACAGTATTGTTAAAAGGGCGCGGGAGCGAGGGACTGTTGGATGTTGAATTGATCAACATCAGGGACTATTCCGCAGATAAACACCACAAGGTAGATGACTATCCCTTTGGAGGCGGTGCTGGGATGGTCATGAAACCGGAAGCCTTTTTCAGCTGTTTTGAGGCCATGAACATTGAAGCTGGAAAGAGAGTTATCCTCTTGACACCTCAGGGTGAAACTTTTACACAGAAAAAAGCCCAGGAGCTTTCTGGAGAGACTGAATTCTCCTTGATCTGTGGACACTATGAGGGAATTGATGAACGGGTTAAATCTCTGGTCACAGATTATATTTCTTTGGGTGACTATATTTTAACAGGTGGAGAAATCGCCTCAATGGCGATCATTGACTGTGTGGCACGTTTGATTCCGGGGGTTTTGGGTGATCCATCCTCTATCCAAGAAGAATCTTTTAGCTATGGCCTCTTGGAGTACCCTCATTATACCAGGCCGCGCAGTTATAAGGGGCAGGATGTACCTGATGTACTGTTATCTGGAAACCATCAGGATATAAGGCGCTGGAGGCGTGTCCAGGCTGTGGCAAGGACCTTATTCAACCGCCCGGACATGCTGGCAGATGTTCCTTGGGAGGAAGATGACAGGGAAACTGTAGACCGCATATTGACTGCCGCCCCTTGAAAATTGTTAATTACCATTTCCTATGCTATAATGAACGGCGGCACAGCATAAGATTTTGAAGTTGTGAGGAGGCTATTCCTGTGAATATTATGAAATTTGTTGAGCAAGACTATCTTAAAAAGGATATTCCGGACTTTCGCTCCGGAGACACGGTGCGAGTTCATGTAAGAGTTATTGAAGGGGGACGGGAAAGGATCCAGGTCTTTGAAGGGACTGTGATTCGAAGAAGGGGTAGTGGGTTAAATGAAACCTTTACCGTCAGGCGCGTTACTCATGGAGTAGGTGTAGAAAGGACTTTTCCTGTTCATTCACCACGTCTCGCTAAAATAGAGGTTATGAGAAAAGGAAGGGTTCGACGTGCCCGGTTATATTATCTGCGTAAGAGGGTAGGTAAGGCAGCTCGAATTCGTGAACGGAAGTAGGTAACTCCCATGTCTCAGGAGAAGAAAAGTCCAAAGGATAATATATGGAAAGATATTATAGAAGCTGTAATATTAGCGATTATTCTTGCGGCAGTGATTCGTATATGGCTTTTTGAGCCTTTCTATATTCCTTCACCTTCAATGGAACCTGCTTTAAATACGAATGATCGGATTATAGTTAACAAGATCGCCTATAAATTCCACTCTCCAGAGCGCAGAGATATCATTGTTTTTCAATATCCACTAGATCCGGAGCGGGATTTTGTCAAACGGGTTATTGCTTTAGAGGGAGAAACCATTGAGGTTCGCGATAATTACGTATATATCAATGGTAAGCGACTGGAGGAACCCTATATACCAGAAGCCATGGTTGCTGATTTTGGACCGGTTCGTGTTCCCAAGGATCATTTATTTGTGATGGGAGACAATCGGAACAACAGTGATGACAGTAGGGTGTGGGGAGCATTGCATACTAAATACTTAGTCGGCAAAACAGTTTATAAATACTGGCCTCCTGATCGCATTGGGGGCATTGAGTGAGTGAATGAATGGGCTTAATAGATTAAATAATCTTTCCAAGCTTCTTAAGATTGTGGATGTTATCTTTGAGGTTGCGGATGCACGCTGTCCGATAACATCGCGCAGCGAACAGGTAAAGGGTTTAATTAAAGATAAAAGATCTATCTTAATACTGAATAAGTCAGATCTGGCAGACTCCCGGGTCAGTGGAGATTGGGTTGAATATTTTGCAGGTAAGGATGAACAGGCACTACTTGTAAATGCAATTCGTGGTGAAGGCATGAAAGGGGTGCGAAAAGTTCTTAACCGGGAGACTCAGGTCTTAAGTCGGGTATTGAGGGATAAAGGGCGTCGGAAAAGGCCTTTGCGTGTGGCGGTACTCGGTATACCGAACACTGGGAAATCATCATTTCTAAACCAAATATTAGGAAGGCGTTCTGTGATCAGGGGTAATCGGCCAGGTGTCACTAAAGGACCGCAGTGGGTGCATGTTCAGGGTTCTATTTCTGTCCTGGATACACCGGGGCTTTTATCGCCACATCTGAAGGGCGATAAAGATATTTTTAAACTGGCTTTGATTCGCGCCACAGATCCAGAACGTTTGGATCAGCTAGATTTGGCTGAACAGTTGTTGAGCTTTTTGAGTAGACATTATGCCGATGCCCTTATTAAGCTAGGGGTTAAAGAAGCATCTCCTACATTGGAGAGTGTGGCCAGAGTAAAAGGCTTCCTGACTAATAAAGGTGAATGTGATCTACAGCGTGCAGCAGTTTTTCTCTTGAGCTCTTACAGCGAGGGTAAACTAGGGCGTATCTCCCTGGAAATACCGAGTGATTTTTAAAGAAAACTAATTAACGCTCGCTCTTATTCTGAAGAATAGGAGCGTTTTTTCTTATAAGGAAGGAATCTTTTACTCATGCAAGGAATCTATATTTGATATATTATTTAGTTAGAGGTATGCAACAGGAACCGTCCCCAGTGCATTACCTAGTTAGAAGAGGTTATCTGTGAAAGATTTAGAGCATTTGTGTCAACTGCATATTTATGAACGTGAGTTATGGAGACAGAACTTCGACTTGATAGCAGGGATTGATGAGGCTGGGCGTGGTCCCCTTGCGGGGCCGGTTGTTGCTGCAGCGGTGGTTTTGAAGGAGGAACTGTTTCTTCCGCAATTGAATGACAGCAAGTGTGTGCCTGAACCTCTGCGCATCTGCTTAGCTGGAGAGATTAAAGCTAAGGCTGCTGGATGGGGTATCGGCATTGCGCCTGTTGGTTATATTGAACGCTGTAATATTCTGCAGGCTACTTTTTATGCCATGCGTCAGGCAATAAAAAGGGTTGGCCTGCAGCCAAAATTTTTGCTAGTAGATGGTCGTCAAGAAGTGCCAGGTATAACTGTTCCACAGAAAGCGATCATCAAAGGTGACCAAAAGAGCGCTGCTATTGCAGCTGCTTCTATTCTGGCTAAAACCACCAGGGATTCTATTATGAAGTATTATGATCTGCTCTATCCGAGATATGATTTTGCTAGGAATAAGGGCTATCCTACACCAGGTCACCTAAAAGCCCTGAAAAGATATGGGCCATGTTTTTTACACCGCAAGACCTTCCGCAGGGTAGAGGAGTTTTATCAGAAGTGATCAGTTACTGTTAATATTTTTGGGAACATGGAGTGGGTTTTATAGAATTATATTATGAGGAGAAAAAAATGAGTTCTGCTCGCGATCTTGGGATAATGGGTGAAGAGGCGGCTCTTTCTTTTTTATCCCAATTGGGATATCGACTACTAGAAAAGAATTATCGGTGTCGTCTTGGTGAAATAGATCTTATTATGCAGGATGGGAAAGCCCTTGTTTTTATCGAAGTGAAAGCAAGGCGTAGTACCTTTTATGGGGTACCGCAGGAAGCGGTGGGTATAGTTAAACAGGCTAAAATTAGGAGAGTGGCAGAGCAATACATACAGTATAAGGGTGAAGAGGATTGTCAGCCGCGTTTTGATGTGGTTGCTGTTAGATACCAAAAATCGGGTAATTGTACTATCGAACACTTTAAAAATGCATTTTAGTATCGGGGGAGAAGCTATGCTAAATAATACTATTATTAAAAAAATCGAAGAAATTGTAGGCAATGAAAATGTATTAATAACCAAGGAAGAATTGCTTTGCTACGGATATGACAGTACTCCAAAAGTCTTTCTTCCTGATCTCATCGCACGTCCTCGCACTAGTTCGCAAATACAGGAAATAGTCAAACTGGCTAATGAGCACCGATTTCCGTTAGTCCCCCGGGGGGCAGCAACTGGTTTGAGTGGGGGTTCTCTGCCGGTTGAGGGCGGAGTCGTGTTAGATTTAACCAGGATGACTACGATCTTAGAGGTCGATGAAGATAATTTGGTCGCTGTTGTGGAACCTGGGGTGATCACCTATCAACTTCAGCAAGAGGTAGAGGCCAAGGGCCTTTATTTTCCAATTGATCCCGGCAGCCTGAAAACCTCTACAATAGGCGGAAATGTTGCTGAGTGTGCCGGAGGTCCCCGGGCCTTTAAATATGGGGTGACCCGGGATTATGTGCTTGGACTGGAGGTTGTTACCCCTGAAGGTGAGGTCATCACCATAGGAGGGAAAACTGTTAAATCAGTAACAGGCTATGATTTATTACGTCTTTATACAGGATCTGAGGGAACTCTGGGGATCATCACTAAGGTTTATTTACGCCTGATTCCAAAGCCTGAGGCGAAAAAGACCCTGATGGTGATCTACGATAAGTTGGATGATGCTGCTCAAAGTGTGAGCCAGATAATCAGGAAGGGAATAATACCTGCTACTCTGGAGATTATGGATGACCAGACCATCAAATGTGTAGAAAACTACAAACATATGGGGTTACCTCTGGATGCAGAAGCGATACTAATTATTGAAGTTGATGGGCCCCGTATTCTTCTTGACAGCCAAGCTGAAGAAATAGCAACTGTCTGTCATGCCTGTGGCGCTCGAGAGGTTAAAATTGCAGAAACAGAAGAAGAACGGGAGAGAATTTGGGCCGCTCGCAGGGCAGTATCTGCAGCGGTTGTTCAGATTAAGCCAACTAAAATAAGTGAGGATATATCTGTTCCCAGAATGGCTATTCCGGAGACAATCAGACGGTTAAAGAAAATTGCTTCCAAATATAATCTTAATCTTGTTATCTTCGGCCATGCGGGAGATGGAAATTTACACCCCAATATTCTCTGTGATAAAACAGATGCCGATGAGATGCAGAGGGTAGATAAGGCTATTGAGGAACTGTTTAAAACAGCTATTGAACTGGGGGGAACTCTTTCAGGGGAACATGGCATCGGAACGATGAAAGCACCCTACTTGAAATTGGAAACTGGTGAGGCAGGATTTGCAGTTATGAAAAAGATCAAAGAAGCTCTTGATCCCAACAATATACTCAACCCGGGCAAGATATTCAGGAGTGACATTAATGAATAAAGATAAAATACAAGAGTATCTCAATCACTGCAGCAAATGTGGGGGATGTCAGGCTGCCTGTCCACTTTATCTGGAGACACAAATGGAACCCTTGGTGGCACGGGGTAAACTCTTTCTTATGCAAAACTACCTGGAAGGGAATCTGGATCTATCCCCTAAGATGCTGGATTTGATGAGTCTCTGCCTATTATGCAAATCTTGTACAGAACAATGTCCCAACAGTATACCTGTGGATAAACTGGTTCTCTCTATGCGGCAGGAGATTGCGGATCAAAAAGGCATTTCATTTGTCAAAAAGAATGTATTCCAGCATCTTCTGCAAAATAACGGCAGACTGACTATGGCAGCCAAATTGGCGTATCTCTACCAGCACAGCGGCCTGCAGTGGCTCATCCGTAAAACAAATATATTAGGCCTGCTTGGTGGTGATCTTAGCAGTAAAGAGAAGCTATTACCCAGTATGGCTAAGACCCCTTTTCGAAGACAGGTGCCGAAAAGATTGACGAATGATAATTCACGGCTGCGAGTAGGCTATTTCACCGGATGTCTAACTAATTATATTTTTGAGGAAACTGGCCATGCAGTTCTCAAAGTGCTTAAAAATCATCCTGTGGAAGTGGTGCTTCCTGAGCAGTGGTGCTGTGGTGTCCCTGCTCTTGCCAGTGGGGATGAGCAGACAGCGGTACAGCTTGCACAAAAGAATATTGAGGCTTTTCAGAAGGCAGAGGTAGATGTCATTATCACCGATTGTGCCTCCTGTGGGAGTATGCTCCTTGAATACGCTGATCTGGTGGGAGGCAAAGCTGCAAAAGCCTTTGCTGATAAATCTATGGATTTTAGTAAATTGTTAACTGATGTGATCGATTTTAACCCCGGTGACAAAGAAGTGGGAATGAGTGTGACCTATCATGATCCCTGTCACCTAAAGCGGGGCCAAGGGGTTAGTGATGCTCCGAGAAAATTGATCAGGTCTCTTCCTGGGGTTACTTTCCTAGAGATGAAGGATTCAGACCGCTGCTGTGGATCTGCGGGATTATTTAATATTACACACTATGATCTTGCCAAAAAGGTAGGGAACACGAAAGCTCAGAATATTATAGATTCAGCTGCTCAAGCAGTCATCACAGAATGCCCATCATGTATCATGCAGATGCGGCATATGCTTGAGCTAGAAGGAGCATCTGTCCAGGTTTTGCATCTTGCTGAATTGATCAGCAAAACATATTAATCCTGGAGGGAGGTGAAGGACATTGTATTCTGAAACTTATCGACAAGCAAAAGAAGCATTTGCTGTGTCCTCTCCAGAACGGATGGCTATGCTAAGCGGGGCTGAGTATGATCCAGTAAAAAAGGAGATAAAAGTTATTTATCTAAATAGGCCCTATTCCTTTTCACATCCGGAGGCTAGAATTACTTGTCCTCATGATCCGACAGATATGTCTCTTGAAGAGCAGTCTTTGATCCTGCAATACCTGGCACAGGCAACAGGTGTTCCCTTATCTAGGCGGTGGATATCTTATGCAGAATTACCGAATGGCATGCTTCATGATCGCCCTTTCAGAGTAGAGGCTGTTGATCCACTGGCTAGGGCTTTTGGCGGCCAGATGGGAAGTCTGCTGCGGGTGGCGCGCAATTTAGGTGGTCAGGAAATAGGGATGGGTGATATAGGAGTGATGATCCCTGTTTTACCAAGGCTGCCTGTTGCAGTACTCTTATGGATCGCCGATGAGGAGTTTCCTGCCAGAGCAAATATGATTTTTGATGCTTCCGCTTCTCACTATCTCACAACAGCAGCTTTATATGTACTGGGATCTGTGCTTGCCAGACGATTACTAAAAACAGTCAAGTGAAAAAAGTATAAAATAGCCTATTCTTTTTCATACTATTCATAAAGAATCTCAAGGAGGGGGCATTTTTGTATAATTTGCATCCAGCCTTCAGTATTTCTCCGACACCCAGCAAGGTAGGGGATACTGTAAAAGTCAGGTATCATGGTTTTCTGTCTGAAGCTGGCGCAGACCAGATTTTTTTGCATACAGGCTACGGTTTTGGTTCCTGGCAGAGCATCTATGATTATCCTATGGAAAAAAAGGATAATGAATGGGAAAAAAGCATCAAGATCGATAGAAAAGGACAATTTAACTTTTGCTTTAAAGACAGCGCAGCAAACTGGGACAACAATAACGGTATGAACTGGAGTTATACTATTAAAGGCTGAGTTAAAGAAGAGAGGTTTTGTACCCCTCTTCTTTAATGTAAGGATTTCTTAATGTCCTCCGGGGTTTTAAGACCGAGAACCTTTCTCAGTTCTTGCTGGTTATCTTCATCAATAAGTTCCTCAACTGATAGTGTGTGTTGAGCTACTTTTTCTGAGATATAAATAGGTGAACCTGCTCTAAGAGCAAGAGCAATGGCATCACTAGGCCGAGAATCTAAAACACATTCCCCAGATATGGTTTGGATATATAATTTGGCATAATAAGTGCCGTCATGGACATCATTGATCTCAACACTGCGTACCGAAGCACCCAGGTTATCGCAAACGGTTTTCATGAGGTCATGTGTCATAGGTCTGGGGGTGCTGACACCCTGAAGTGCCAAGGCAATAGATTGGGCTTCAAGGGGTCCGACCCAAATGGGAAGAGCACGATTATCGTCTTGGTCAATTAACAGAACAACTGGACTTAGTGAGAGATCGAAGGCGATCTCTTTTACCTGAACAGGGATCATCATTATTACCTCCTTCCAAACACTCTTTAACTCTATTCTACCAGAGAGAACGATCTAAGCAACGGTATTGTATTGCTTCAGCAAGGTGAATTTGTTCGATTTTCGCCGCTTCATCGAGATCTGCGATAGTACGGGCGATTTTTACTACACGATCCAATCCCCGCATGCTTAAGTTTAGTTTATGAAAAGCTTGATAAAGTAATTCTTGCGTTTTTTTATCTAAAGGACAGTATCGGGGCAAATGGTGACTCTGCATTTCTGCATTACAATTAATACCGGTGTCCAGGAAACGCTTCTTTTGTAGTTGGCGAGATTTAATTACTCTATTCCTGATATCTTTTGATGGTTCCTCTTTTTTTTCGGTTTTAATATCTTTTAATTCCAAACGCCGCACCTCTACATGCAGGTCAATACGATCCAATATAGGACCTGAAATCCGACTCCTGTAGCGCTGGATCTGATATGGAGTACAGATGCATTCACGCTTAGGATCCCCTAAATATCCGCAACAACAAGGATTCATTGAAGCCGCCAGGATGAAACGTGCAGGGTACGAAAAGGCTCCTGATGCCCGGGTCACTGTAACTACACCCTCTTCCAGGGGCTGCCGCAGGGACTCCAATACGTCCCGGTGGAATTCAGGCAGTTCATCGAGAAAAAGGACACCATGGGTGGCAAAACTGACCTCACCCGGACGGGGGACCCTCCCTCCACCGATGATGCTCACTGCAGAAGCTGTGTGATGAGGGGTGCGGAAAGGTCTTGTTTTAATGACTGGGTGATCTTTAGGTAGCAGGCCGGCGACACTATGTATCCTGGTAACTTCCAGGCACTCCTCCCAGCTTAAAGGGGGGAGGATGGAGGGCAGGCGTTTAGCTAACAGGGTTTTGCCAGTGCCTGGCGGTCCGAGCATCAGGATGTTGTGTCCACCTGCTGCAGCAATTTCCAGGGCGCGCTTGACCCTTTGCTGTCCTTTCACATCGGCAAAATCCAGGTGATCGACTGAAGCTGAGCCAGTCTCCAATTTAAACTCCGGAAAGTCTGCAGCTGCAGGCAATTCTTTATCGCCAATGAGATAGCTTATTATATCTTTTAAATGGCTTGCGCCATTTGCTTTAATCTTTTTGATCAGGGATGCCTCTTCCAAATTCCCTTGAGGGATGATCAATATCTTATCAGAGTGTTCCTGACAGATGCCGGTAGCCATGGAAAGGATGCCAGGCACAGAACAGATGGTGCCGTCAAGTGAGAGTTCCCCAACAAAAAAATGTTGAGGGATTTTAGTTGAGGGAATCTGCCCTGTCGCAGTCAATATGCCAACAGCAATAGGCAGGTCGAAAAGGGCTCCCTCTTTTCGCAGATCTGCTGGAGCTAGGTTGACCGTGATCCTCTTGATGGGGAATTCAAACCCCGCATTACGAATAGCTCCGCGCACCCGTTCGGTCGCTTCCCTGACCGCCGCATCAGGCAGCCCGACAATATTAAAGGCGGGAAGACCGCGGGAAACATCGACCTCCACTCGCACATAATGTGTTTCCATTCCCAAACAACAGCAGCTGTTGATGATACTTAGCATAGAACTCTCCTTAATAATACCTTATTAATAGAAGATTCTGTTATTTGATATTATTTCCTGCTATATTTTTGATAAAAGTATTAAATTTTTATGGATCATTGCCTAGCTTATTATTATCGAATATAGGAATAAAGCTTGACATAAACCCAAAAGGAGAAATACAATATATAAAAAGGCATATGCCAAAAATGAAGACAAAACACTATAATATGGTTGTAAAATATTCTGTAATTGATATAATGTAATTGTGATATTACACTATCACAATATAACAATTGCATGTATACACATATAAGTGCATATAAATTCACTTCTTTCTTAAGTTAAATAGTAGTTGTGTGCTTATTTTCATAATTAATAGTGGAGGTGATGCCAGAAAAAGTTGGTGATGTTTGAGTTATTCTGATAGATAGGGGGGTGTTTTTCGGAAAAACTCGACCTAATATTGCCGAATCGCAAGGTGAAGTCTTAGAAGGTTCATTATTACAAACTGAATACTACAAACCATGGGGGTGACATAATGCCTGAACTCCAGACAAGTTGGGGTTGGCTCATTGCAGTGTATCTTTTCTTAGCAGGTATTTCTGCTGGGGCATACATTAGTGCATTTGTTTCTTGGTCAAAGTTCAAAGGAGATAATTTGATCACTAGAGTGGGACTTCTGATAGCAGCTCCGTGTCTCGGATTGAGTATCTTGTTTTTGTTTTTTGACCTGGAGAAGCCCGCACAATTTATGAATGCTTTCTTGCGTCCCTATAGTTCAATGATTTCAGTGGGAACATGGGTATTAACAATCTTTTTCGTTGTTTGTGCATACCAGTGGCTTAAGTGTATAACAGCCCGCGACAAGACCTTAAAGGAATCCAATGTGGTCTGGTTCGTGGGTTTTATTTTTGCTGTTTTAGCTGCTTTTTATACAGGGGTACTACTCTGGGAAATGAGAGGGATTCCTTTCTGGAACAGTGTTCTGATTCCGCTGCTTTTCCTTGCATCTGCTATCTCTACTGGAATCGGTGCTGTATTAATAGGGGCAACTGTTTATAGATCTTATAAGCAAGATGTAGAGGAGGATGCAGTAAACTTGCATTTTCTCTATAAATTAGATCTAGTAATAATCGTTGTTGAGGCTGTAATTCTACTGGCCTATCTATTAATAATGGGGCTATCTTCCCATCCGGCTGCAGTAAACTCAGTACAGATGCTTTTGACCGGTTCTTTGGCTCCTGTATTCTGGATTGTGTTTATTGTTGTTGGATTAGTGCTTCCATTTTATCTCGAGTGGAGCCTCTGCAGAAACGGAGTTAATAAGCACTTAAGTAGTACAATAGCTGCTTCTTGTCTGCTTATCGGTGGTTTAACATTGAGATATTTGATATTATCTGCAGGCACATTTTCAACATTCAGGCTATTGCTCTAAAGGAGGTCGATGACATGGGAGAGGTAAAACTAAAGAGAAGAGATTTTCTTAAAATAGGTGGTGCAACCTGTCTTTCTGCCCTTTTTACGCCTCTCAATAATTTGGTTCCCTTTACAAACTTTGCTGAAGCAGCAGAGAGCGAATCAAAATATGAGATCACAAAAAAGATACCCCAGGTATGTGCTCGCGCATGTGAATGTGACTGTGCTTATAATGTTGTAGTGGGGGTAGATAAGGCAACAGGTATTGAACGAGCGATAACTATTGAGGGAAGGCCTGAGGATCCAGTATCCAGAGGTAAATACTGTATCAAAGCATTAGGGTTTGTTGATGGCATGTATAATCCTGATAGGCTTCTTGTTGCTTTGAAAAGAACAAACCCTAAACGAGGGGTTGATGAGGATCCCGGTTGGGTTACTGTTTCCAGTGATGAAGCATTAAATGAAATCATTGAAAAAATGAAAGAGTATAAAAGAGATGAGATGGTTTTTTGTTCACCAGGAGATCCTTACAGCAACCGTCTCTGTCGTTCATTGGGGGTTAGGCGAAGTGACCAGAGGACTGAGTGTTTCGGTACTCACTATTATCTCAATTCTCTAATGGTAACTAATCCTCCGAACAAGTATTACTCCAGCACATATACGGTTACACATTCACTATGGGGATTTGATTATAGCGAAACCAAATACATGCTGTGGTTTGGTTTCGACTCTTTTTCCAAGTGCGGCAAAGCAGGTATTTTGAACCATATTGTGGAGGGTAAGCGGAACGGGACCAAGATTGTCGGTTTTAATCCGCTAAGAACACCGATCGCTGATGGCATAATGGATGAGTGGTATCCTATCAAGCCTGGTACTGATCTGGCGGTTGCTCTGGCTATGATTAAGATCATGATAGATGAGAAGATCTACCATGAGGATTTTGTGAAAAACTATTCAGATTCTGTTGCGCTTATTGATGCCGATTCAAAGTTTCATATAACTGACTCTGATGGTAATTGGATGGCCTGGTGTACAGAACATAATAGAATGGAACCGATCGATTCCTGTGATGCACCGGCACTGGATGGCGGGCCTTTCACAGTGACTGTCGATGGTAAAGAAGTACAGGCCATACCTGTTTTGCAACTGCTGCAGGAAAATGTTAAAGACTGCACTCCGGAATGGGCCGCAGAGATAAGCGATGTTCCTGCTGATGTTATCAGCAGAGTGACAAGAGAGCTTGCTGAGGCCGCACCTAATGTATGTCTTCCTAACTTAAAGCGTGACCCTGCAGGACCTAACTATTCCAACAGCTGGAGGTTGATGCATGCCATCAACACCCTGCATGCACTCACCGGTTCTTTCGATCATGATGGCGGGGTACTTTTTCTGCATGATGTTAAAATTCCTTGGCTTGAGGATGTTGACCCTCCGGCCAAACCATATCCACCGCTGCCGGAAAAGTCTCCTGATTTCAGACATGAATTTCCAGTAACTGAGGAGATTTATCAAAAGAAGGATTTCTCAGCCCCAGGTCATTATGGGATGATCGGTTATGGGCTTTATAAGGGTGATGATACCAAGGTTGTGGTTTTTAAAGGTCCACACCGGGGACTGGCAGCTCTTATTCAGCCTCAAATGGTTGAGAAAGCCCTGGAAAAGATGGATTTGGTCTGGGACTGGGACCTTTATCCCGATGACATAATTTACTGGTGTGATTATGTGCTTCCTGCTCCTCATCAGTATGAAGAAGGCAAGCTTGATATAAGGCAGTATTATCCGAAATATCCTTCCCTGGTAGGTGGAGAGCCTGTTCAGGAGCCACCGGGGGACTGCATAGGTTGGGGTGCCATTGCTAAAAGGATCGGCCTTGCTATGGCTCCGGAGTACTGGACAACTGATGGCAGCAGTGATCCTGAAAAGGTCATCAAGGGGAACATGAATGATGCTGCACTGAAAGCTGTCGGTGTGGCAGAAAACTTGAAAGAATTCTTGACAGAACAAGATGGAATCTGGGTTGATAAAAAACCCTACGAAAACTATAGAACTCTTAGAGAGATCGGGTATGGTAGACCTAACGGCCGGGTCAGACTCTATATCGATGAGTTTGCCAAGGTATCTCATGAACCATTGCCTAAGTGGGCAGAAAGGTGGACTGCACCAGAAGGGGAGTATAAATTCTCACTTATAGTTACCCGTGCTGCTTGGCATATGCATGCAGATCCAAACTTTATCAATAATAGAGCTTTAAATGATCTTTCTGAGAAAAACCATATTGACTGTGTATGGATCAGTCCAAATGCAGCAGAAGAGTTAGGACTTAATGAAGGCGATCCGGTAGTTGTAGAGACGAATCCAAAATACATGAAGGAGCTTCCACGCCCGGTAAAATCTAAGGTACACATTACCAATAGAATTGCCAGAGATGACTGCATTCTGCTTTTCCACGGCATTGGACACCGTTCCAAGTGGCTGCAGCATGGCAGATGGGGATACAGGGACGGCGACCTGATACCTCAGAAAGATCCAAAGGTTAGTAAACCCCATGACCCAACTGGTATGGGCTGGGTTGAAGATGTCTATGTCAAAATCGCAAAAGCTTAAGGAGGTGGGTTAAATGGGGAAATATGCAATATTGGTGGATACCACGTTCTGTACAGGATGTAATACATGTTACTATAAATGTATTCAAGAAAACAGACTGCTTGAATCTGCTGAGCAGGGAATAGTTAGAACCATGGTGTTTACTAGGGATAATGGACTGTATCACCATAGATGCATGCACTGTGAAGAGCCCTCTTGTATAGATACTTGTCCTAGTGGGGCATTTTACAAAACACCAGAAGGGATCGTTCTCTATGATAACCAGCCTTGTCTTGGGTGTAAGAGCTGTGTTATAGCGTGTCCTTTCAATATTCCGCAGATGGATACTGAAAAGGGTAATATTGTTAAATGCACGATGTGTTACCATAGGGTCAGTAAAGGGGAACAACCGGCTTGTGTGGAGGCCTGTCCTACTGATGCCCTTGAGTTCGGAGCATATGAGGAAATTGCGAATAAAGCAAAACAGCTAGCTGCAGATAACAACTTGAATATTTATGGCCTTGAAGAAAACGGGGGAACGAGTGTTATCATCCTCACAAAGGAAGACCCTGTATCTATTGGTTACCCGGAAGTTTCTAAGAGTGTAACAAAAGCAAGAGGGCCTAAGGCTGTTGTCGGAGCTGCTGCAGTGGCTGCACTGGCATATGCAGGCATTAAGAAGTACAGTGATAGAAGAGCAGAGATCGAAGGCAAGAAAGACGAATAAAAGAAGAAAACGGGCTAGCTTGACAACAACTCAGTGACATGAGAAGGGAGGGTTGTTGGGGGCAGCTTTAGAAAATATGCTGCCCCCAACTGTTTATGATAAAAAAAGAAGAGTTTAGACTTTATTCTTATTCATTTCTTTCTCAAGCTCTTGATTATCCAAGTACTGAGTCTATGACAAAAATATTAGGTTCTGATCTAATTGAGGTTATATGTTCTTATAAAGAGGCTTTAATCAAAGGGGAACCGAATGCTTCAGGTTTGATAATATCTCTGGAAAATTTACAGAATATATTTCTGGAAGTAGAAAACACCGGCGATTCTGAGGATTTTCTTCTAGAGCTTCAAAAAGAGTATACACGTCTTTGTCATGCCTCTAAACCGAGGATCTTACCCCTTTTTGAGTCTGTATATCGAGAAGGAAAGCTGCTTCAGGAATCCACAGTTGAGGTTGCACGACTGTACTATGGTGCTGGTTTGAAATTAGATAAAGATTTTTCATTACCTCCGGACCATATCTCTCTTGAGCTAGAATTTATGGCTTACTTGTGTTCTCAGGAAATTGAAGCTATCAGAGAGAAGGATTCCTTTGTTTTGGACAAGGCGAAAAAGCTACAGCAAAGGATGCTGAAAGAGCATTTGCAGTTCTTTGTTCCTGATTTTGCCCAAAGACTTCAAAAACATGCATCACTAGAGTTTTATAAAGTTACGGGGAGATATCTGGAAAACTATATCGACTGGGAGCTGAGTTGTCTCTA
The DNA here is from genome assembly GCA_050949745.1 of Syntrophaceticus sp. Classification (GTDB taxonomy): domain Bacteria; phylum Bacillota; class DSM-12270; order Thermacetogeniales; family Thermacetogeniaceae; genus Syntrophaceticus. The sequence goes on from JBMNGF010000021.1 coordinate 158,692, forward strand.
AATATGTATATTGATTAAGCTGCTGTAATTGATGATACCATTGAAGGGGTATTAAATGCCTCTTCAATGGTATCTTATTTGCTGGTAACAAAATCTATTTTTCCTTGACTTCATTGACTTCATCAGCAATAGGGGATTCTGCTGTCTTGTTTGTAAGCTTAAGTGAGTTGGCAATACCATTCAGCGAATCAGCAATACTGCTTGGTATTACGACAAATCCATTTGTTTCTTTGAGTCCTTCGTAAAGAATATTCATTGACCGTAGCTGTAAAGCAACTGGATTATCTTTATAAGACTCTGCAGCTTCAGCAAATTTTAGAGATATTTCAGTCTCTGCTGTTCCAAGTAAGATCCTTGCACGCCGATCCCGTTCTGCTTGTGCTTCCCTTGACATGGCATCCTGAAGCTCAGATGGGATAATCACATTGCGGATCTCTACAGATTGTACAGCAATACCCCAAGGCTCGGTCCGCTCATCGATGGTTTTACATAATTCTTCATCCAGAATCCTTCGCCCGACCAGCATCTCTGCCAGTAAAGTTTCACCTATCAAATCACGGAGTGCGGTTTGAGACGCCCAGGTAACAGCATGATAATAATCAGCCACTTCAAGAACAGCCTTCTCAGGATCCCAAACCACCCAGAAGAGAACGGCATCAACATCAACTGGAACTGTATCTTTGGTTAATGTTTGTTCAGCAATAAAAGAAGTAGTTCTTATTCGTTGATCAACCCAGGCAGCTACTGAATCAATAACAGGAATTATAATGAATAAGCCTGGACCGGCAAGCTTGTGGTATTTTCCTAAACGTAGAACTACAGCCTTTTCCCACTGATTGGCGATTTTTATACTGCTAGAAACAAGAGCTGCCACCACAATACCTACCGGGATAATCCAAGTTAAGTTCCAAAGTAAACCGATGGCAGATGCAATGCATATTATAATCAAAAAAATAGAAAATCCAACGGGATCGACACCAAGTATTGAATTTGATATGGTTGAACTAACTTGCCGGTCATTTTTTCGGTCAATTACAATTTCGGATTGCATGAATTATTCTCCCTTCGATTTGATGGTTAATTATTGAAAAACTGTCAGGATTGCATTTTCATTCGTCTGGTAACCGACAACGACCCTGAATATATTCTAATAATTGGTCTAGATCATATCCCAACTCAAAAGCTTCAATAAATAGGTCATCAATAAGTTGATCAAGGCGTTCATTGTTTCGCTTAAATAGGTGACTATTTTTCTTTTCGATGACAAAAGTTCCTCTTCCCTGCTTGGCTGATAGCACACCTTCTCTTTTTAGTTCCGAATAGACCCTCCTGATAGTATTTACATTAACTTTTAGATCAACTGCTAATTGTCGTACTGTTGGAAGTTGCGAACCAGGAGGTAATTTTCCTGTAGTAATCGCATATTTAATTTCTCTTTTTAATTGAACATAAATGGGAATACCATTTTTTAAATCAATTTCAAACATTGGATAGATTTAACCTCCGAGTGTTTGCCAATCAAGAATGTCATGATATGGCAGTTAAGAAGTATATAGCATCTTTGTTAACAATTAATCAGTAGTTGAATTTCGCAGCTCCTCATTTATTTTACTCCTATCTTTGGGCAAGACTGCCTCACCATAGCGGATTATCCAGCAAAGCCTAACAAAGCCTGATGAACAAGCCGGTCCCTTGGAGCAGCTTTTAGCCTGTCGTCGCGGAAAATGTTATTCCATTCCAAACTCCAAGTTAGAGGTAAGAATAAGGCTTTGCTGCTCATAAATGATATATATAGACGCTATCATATTTATGATAAAAAACACCAATACTACGAAGTGGAATTATAGTCAATTCGATGAGTTATGAAAACAGATACTTATTAAAAGTATAACATAACAAGCATCTCTAGTTATCAAAATAATATATAACAAATGATGTCTGCTTACTATCTGTAGCCCATCTTCTATGTTACCATACGTATCATTTGGTATACAGGGCTCCAAAGTTTACATGTTACTTCGCATAAATCGCATTCCATTAAACTGAGGTATCCGATACGTTTAACCCTCTCGTTGGATAGGGTTATTAATATGATTGGGCTATGGGCAGTGTGTCAATAGCCTTTTTTATGTGAGGCTAGGCGCGGGCGCACACAAAAAGGGAAGCAGTGATACTTTCCTTGCTTCCCTTTGGTGTGTTGCTGTCTAATATGTGAGATGCTAATTACCCAAAAAGTTCGTTTATTTTTTTGATATGCTCTTTTTCTTCGTTGATGAGTTTTTCCAGAAGTTCCGCCCCTTGTTTATTGGCAGCATTTTTGAACTCCTGAAAGATAACGATAGAATCTTTTTCAAAGCTGAGGGCAAACCTTAAAATATCCTTGTCACTTTTTATTTCTTTAACCAAATCTTTAACCTTAGACATATTGAAAATATGGCTGTTGACCAGCGATTTAACGTAATCTCCGTACTCTCCCACATACTGTTCATTAGGCCTAAAATTGCCTTTTAATTCTTTTCCTAATTCGCTAAAAGTTATAATATGCTCTTCTTCCTCTTTAGCAAGATATGCTAATGCTTTCTTTACCTTATCACTTTCTGCGTAATCCAATGCTTTTTCATAAAATTCTTTGCCTGATTCTTCAATTTGCAGGGCAATCTCAACAATTTCTTCACCACTAAACATACTGATACCCCAGGCCATTTTCATTCACCCCTTATATTTGTTATGTATATCCTATAATGTTGTTAATATTAACATATTAATAATACACTGGATAGCAATACCCATGGTTAATATTCAAAATATCATAAACGATTTAGATGGAAAGAAAAATACCGATATAATTGCCAACAATCCTTTTTTATTGTTTTGTATCTCTCTGTTTCTTAAATGAAGGGATATGAAACCGTTATTTTTGGGAATCACATAATAGGCCCCAATGCTTCAAAGTCCTCTCGATATGCGGTGAGAGGGCTTTGTAAGTTAAAATGATCCTATTTAACAGCTACTAAGCGTCCTTTAACTTCTCCGCGTTTGAGACGTTCTAGTCCTTCTGGGATTTCATCAAAAGTGATGGTGTGTAGCTGTGGTTTGAGTTTACCGGTAGCGAAGTAATCATATACATCTTTAATATCCTCGGCAGTGCCGCCGCAGCTGCCAATGACTTGAGCTTGCTTGAGGATCAAAGATCTGGTATTAATCTTAGCTTCCAGTATACCCATGCCTACAACTACCACCTTACCGAAATCAGCTACTGCTTCTAGCGCATCGGTTGTGGTTTGTCCGAATCCAGCATAATCGACTATTACATCGCATTTTACTGGCGCAAGATCAATAACATTTTCGTAAACTTCTTTGACGCCCATTTCCTCGGCAAGTTGCCGTGCTTCAGGGTTGATATCAGTAGCATATACCTCACAGCCATCGATAAGGGCCATACCGGCAGCAAACTGGCCCAATCCGCCGATACCGATAATGCCGATTTTCATACCCGGCTTGGCACCGCCAGCTTTGTACAAGGCATGATAAGAGGTCATCCCTGCATCAGTAGCTGCTGCTCCTTCTAAGAAACTAACATTATCAGGCAGTGGAACCAGGCAGTCAACTGGAACTGCACATTTGTCAGCATAGCCACCGTCACATTGATATCCGACTGCCCAGGAGCGTCCGGTTTCGGCGCTGAGTTTTGCCGATATGGGAGCGATTCCTACCCGATCCCTACTTTGAATCCTTCGACTCCTTCGCCAATTTCAGTAATGATACCGGCGTTCTCATGTCCCATATACATGGGATGTGCGGTGATAATACCTATCCAGCCAGGATCTTCAAGAGCCGCAACATCTGAATGGCATAATCCAGCTGCCATGACATCGATGACGACAAAACCGGGCTTAGCTACTGGATCCGGTTTCTCCACCAACTTGAGTGGGATATTAGTGTCTGTAAACTCCCAACCCTTCATAAAATAAACCCCCCTTTTTTCTCCTATTGTTAATAAATATGAAGATTTTATTAACATTTCGATGTTAATGATTGATAATCCTTCCAAAGTTAAGAAATAAAGCTAAGAAATTTTTTGATCTGCAAACAGTTTTCTGTTGACTATTAATAGTGCTACATTCAGTCAGAATGTGTATTCTGCAGGAATTGGTGATGTGAACAAAATGGAAATGATTATGTTCAATCTACCTCTTTTCCCAGATAGGCTTCGATCACATCTGGGTCGTTTTGCACCTCAGAGGGGGTACCTGCTGCGATCTTTTGTCCATAATTGAGGACATCCACATGGTCAGAGATGTTCATGACAAACTTCATGTCATGCTCCACGAGCATGATGGTAATACCCATATCCCTGATGTTCTCTACCATCTGCATCAGTGCACCTTTTTCTTGAGGGTTCATCCCTGCGGCAGGTTCATCAAGGAGCAGGAGGGCGGGGTCTGCTGCTAATGCCCTGGCAATCTCTAGGCGGCGCTGTTCGCCATAAGGGAGGTTTTTAGCCAGTTCATCTTTTTTGTCCAGAAGATCAACAGTTCGCAAGGCTTCGCATGCCTTTTCCTCGATCTCTCGTTCCTCTTTATTTATGCCCGGAAAACGGAGGATTGCCCCGAGCAAGCCGGCTCTACCGCGGCAATGGCGCCCGATGCGGGTATTATCGAGAACAGATAAGTTCTTAAAGAGGCGGATATTCTGAAAAGTGCGCGCTATTCCTAGAGTGGTGACTTTGTAGGCTTTATATCTGGTGATATCATTTTCGGCAAACCATATATTGCCTGATGATGGTTTATAAAGGCCTGTAATTATATTGAAAATGGTGCTTTTCCCTGCTCCATTTGGCCCGATAAGGGCGCTGATCCATCCTTTTTTCACTTTTAGGTTTACATGGTCGACAGCCATCAGCCCGCCGAATTGAATGGTGATATTTTGCAACTCTAGAAGTGTGGTCACTTTATTGTCCCCTCCTAGTGTCCTTAGATAGTGTAACTCTTGACATTATGCGCTGTATAAGATCAAATAACAGTTTGCGGAAATTGATTCCACCCAAGAGTCCATGGGGGCGGAAGATCATCATAGCGACCATCAGTGCGCTGTAGATAAGCATCCTGTATTCTTTAACAAAGCGTAAGAACTCTGGAGCCAGAGAGAGAACAGTTGTTCCTAAAACGGTCCCTGGTACACTACCTAATCCTCCCAACACCACGTAGTTCAATAACTCAAATGATCTGGATACACCGAAGTCGGCGGGGTTCAGGTACTGTATCAGGTGTGCGTAAAGCCCTCCTCCTATGCCGGCGAAGAATGTGCCTGTGGCAAAAATCTTAACCTTGTAAAACAGAACATTAATGCCCATTGCCTCTGCTGCTAGTTCATCCTCTCTGATTGCGGTAAGGGCACGTCCGAAGCGGGAGTCATGAATACAATACATGCAGATGATCGACAGGGCTGCTATGACCAGCACTATGGCAAAACTGGTATCTCTCGGGATACCGGCCAGGCCCCGTGCACCACCGGTTATATCCAAGTTAATAAAAACAATTCTGACAATTTCGGCAAAGCCCAGGGTGGTAATCCCCAAGTAATCACCGGTTAAGCGTATGGATGGGAACCCCAAGAGCATCCCCGCCAGCCCTGCAGCAAGCCCTCCTACAAAAACATTGAGTATGAAGGGGGTTCCCAGATTAAGGGACATCAGGGCAGCTGTATATGCTCCAATACTCATAAAACCGGCATGTCCGAAGGAAAATAGGCCAGCAACGCCTGTTATCAGATGGAGGCCTAGTGCTGTTATCAGATAGACTCCGGTTAGGGTAAGAATCTGGTTTATGTAAGGATCACTAAAAAAGCCAAATATTGATTCCATGAGGCCTCTACACCTTCCTTTGAATGGGGCGCCCCATAATCCCCGTAGGTTTGACCAGGAGCACAAGGATTAGAAGAGCAAAGGCGATGGCATCACGATAGGTGCCATATCCCAGCGCTACTCCCATTACTTCTGCCACACCCAAAAATAGTCCACCGAGCATAGCTCCGGGAATGCTGCCGATCCCTCCTAGGACAGCAGCACAGAAGCACTTCAAGCCAACGATAACTCCCATCATAGGGTGTATAGAATTGAAGTACATCCCAACGAGAACCCCCCCTGCACCGGCAAGGGCAGCACCGATAGCAAAGGTAAAGGAAATAATCCTATTTATGTTAATCCCCATTAGATTAGCTGTTTCATAACTTTCTGATGTTGCCCGCATAGCTTTGCCTACTTTGGTATACTTAACGGTCAGGTTAAGAGCTACCATGAAAATGCCCGAAATAAGCAAAATAACTATCTGCACCAAGGAGAATTTCACTGACCCCACAGTGTAGATTGTGTCCTTAACAATCTCTGGGAACCCTTGAGCATTTGGCCCCATAATCAGAGTCATCAGGGTTTGCAGGAAGAGGGAAACTCCCAGTGCAGAGATCAATGTGGCGAGGCGTGTAGAGCCACGTAAGGGGCGGTAGGCTACTCTTTCAATGAGCATAGCGAGTGGCACGCAGATCAGGATCGCACATATAATTGCGAGAAAAAAGTTTACCTTGAAGTAAACCACCATAAGAAGACCGGTGAAGGCACCAATCATATAGATTTCCCCGTGAGCAAAATTTATGAGCTGAATGATTCCATAAACCATCGTATAGCCTAGAGCAATCAAGGCATAGGTAGCTCCAAGGGTGATCCCGTTAATTAATTGCTGTGGCAGGAGCTGTAAAAATATTTGGAACTGTTCCATTACTTATGCCGCCTTCCAATTAGGTTAAAGTGCAGGCAAGGGGACGGTCTCTCTTGCCTGCACCAAAAAATACCATGCTGTACTTTTCAGGGCATAGTACCCTTTAATCCATTGCTATCTCGGATAAGCGCCAGGTTAACTGGCTGCTAATAATTTATTAACTGTTGATGTCGATGGCACCCGCTACTGAAAACTGACTGTCCTTTACCTCCAGGATATAAACTGGATTCTTAATAGGCTCTCTGTTTTCATCCAGGGTGATGACACCGGTTACACCCTCCCAATTCTGGGTCTTGACCAAAGCTTCTCTGATTTCGGTAGGATCGCTGCTGTTCGCTTCTTCTATAGCATCGGCCAGCCACATTACGGCGTCATAACCTTGTGCGGCAAACATATCGGGAATATTATCATTATTATTTGCTTTGTACTCTTCAATGAAAGCCTTGGTCTTATCAGATGCCCTGTCCATATCCACGGCAAATCCAGTATAAACCATACTGCCCTCTGCCGCTTCACCACCTAACTCATACAGCTCTTTGCCCAGCAGTCCGTCTCCGCCGGCTATCACCTGCTGCATTCCCTGTTTACGCATTTCTTTTAAGAAGAGTGCACCTTCGGTATAATAACCTGTGAAGATGACTCCGTCAAAGTCCTTTGAGGAGAGAGAAGTCACAACAGCGCTGAAGTTGGTGTCACCTTCCATAATCGTCTCTTCAGCTACTATCTCCAGTCCATACTCCTTTAGTGCCGGACGGAAGATATCTGTCAAGGATTCGCTGTAGTCAAGGCCGGTGGTTGTGACCAAGGCTACTTTATTCCAACCCAGTTCTTCGGTCAGGTATTTTACTTGACCAGGTGCGGCTACCACATCAGGCAGACAGTCTCTAAAAATATAGTTTCCGATCTCCAGCACTCCGGTACCTACTGCACCGGCGGACATGAGGATGATCTCATTTTCCTGGCAAATTGGGGCAACAGATTTGGTGATTCCTGTTGTTGGATCGCCCACAATAGCTGAAACCCCTTGGGTGATCAGCTTCTGAGTAACGCTGACAGCTTGGGATATGTTGCTGCCATGGTCACCTTCTACAATTTCAAGTTTTTTCCCCAGCACTCCGCCTTCATTATTAATTTTCTCTACGGCCATTTCCATCCCTTTTAGGGTTTCAATCCCGTAATGAGCGTGGTTACCAGTTTTACCTCCCAGAAATCCGATTTTTATGGTGTCCCCATCTTGTGATGAGGTTTCAGAACCGCTGCATCCTGCAGCTAACAATGCCAATGAACACACGGTAACAAGTAATAATAAAACAAATCTTCTTTTCAAATAAGTTTCCCCTTTCTTTTATATTGCTAATAATGCTCTCTGATTTCAGCTATTCTTTTTGTCGGCCCTTTGCCCTTTTTTATATGGAATCACTCCCCCCCCCTAAAAATAAAACCCTCAAAAAGTTAACATTCTACAAGAAAACAAAAAAACCTTTTCTTAATTGCATACAAGTACATTGTTTCATCTATTTTCATTTCGTGTCGTAGTGAGGAACAGATATATACCTGTAATAATGAACAAGCCACCAAGGAGCTGCAGGGGACCAGGTACTTCTTTGAAAATAAGAAATGCTAGGATACTAGCCCCTACAGGCTCTCCTAGGATGCTGACAGAAACTACCATGGTTTTTACATAGCGTAATGCCCAGTTTGAAACAGTATGGCCGCCGATAGTAGGGAAGATCGCCAGAGCGAGGAACCACAACCAGTCCAAGGGGGGATAGGGATAAAGAGGAATCCTCGCCCAGAGGTTGATGGCCAGCAAAATGGCGGCTGCTGTACCATAAACCAGGAAGACATAAGGAAATAGTGAGAGTTTGCTGCGCAGACTCCGGCCGATGATAAAGTAAAGGGCAATGAAAAATGCTCCCGAAAAGGCCAGGATGTCTCCCAGCAGGGCATCACCTCCAATTCTAAAGTCACCTATTCCCACAAGCAAACTGCCGCCTAGGGTAAGAACTGCACCTGTCAGTGTCTTCGGACTGAACTTTTCGTGGAGAAAGAAATAGCCCAATGTCACTACGAACAGTGGTTGCATGGTAACAAGCACAGTGGAACTGGCAATGGATGTGTATTCCAGGGAGGTGATCCATACCCAAAAGTGGAGTGCCAGAAACAGTCCTGCAATAACCGCGGCAGCCAGGTCACGCCGCGCAATCTGGCGCAGTTCGATACGCCCAGGTCGGGAAAGGGCAAAAGGGGCGATTAATAGCAGGGTAAACCCCAGCCGGTAAAAGGCGATAACCAGCGATGGGGCAGTTGCCAGCCTGGTAAAGATTGAACCGAACGACATAGCTGCAGCAGATAAAATAACTGCCAGGTAGGGGTTTACTCGTGGATTCTCGCTGTTATCCATGGTGCCTCCGAATTTACCAAAACTGAAATGGCTCATTATTGTCGTGCTTTTCCCGCAACCGGTGTAGTATCTTTGTTATTTGCTAGAATGGAGTGGTGTGCACCTGTTTCTTATTCGAGGGAGCAAGGCTGTTTCCCTGTCCTTGTTCAGCTTTGTTGGCTGTATTATTGTTAAAGCACGGAAATGCTTCAGGCTTGTATCCATTAGCCTGATCAGCTAGTTCAAAGTTGTTGGTCATAAAAACTTTCTCTAATAGATATTTAACTTCTCCATGAAACACACTAAGTGTAAAGATTATAAGGGGTTTTTATGATACCAATTATACCATTGACAAAAGTTTCAATTATGTTTAAGGTAATTGGTATTAGATGGTCAGATAAGTGAATTATCACAATAATTGCTAAAGTAGAGTGTTTTGTCAATATCTGCAGTCGTACCCTTGAAGAATTTCAAAGGGAGAGGATAGGAGTGGAGGATCGCTACTGCTGGGCAGCGCTGCAAATAGACCTTAATTTAGGACCCATTAGTTTGCTCCGTCTTTTTCGCTATTTCCCTACGGGAAAAGCGGTTTTAGATGCCAGTGAAGCGGAACTGAAGAGGGTACCTGGTCTCACTCAACAGTCTGTCGAAAGAGTCATTCAGGGGCGTGGTGCAGTTAATCCAGATAAGACCGCCAATGACCTGCAGGCAAGAGATATTGATGTTACTTTATTGGGTGAAGAGGCATACCCTTATTATCTATCCCAAATTGCGGATCCTCCGGCAATTCTTTATACTAAGGGAAGACTGCCTGATTCAAAAATGCCTTTAATTGCTGTTGTAGGATCACGTCGTGCCACCTCCTATGGAAAAACTGTTGCCCATAAACTCTCTCAGGAACTAGCTGAACTGGGGTGGGGGATTATCAGCGGTATGGCTCGGGGGGTTGATACAGCCGCACATCAAGGGGCACTAGCAGTGGGAGGATACACACTTGCAGTATTTGGATGTGGAATTAATATCTGCTATCCCCGGGAAAACAATAAATTAAAGCAGCTTATCCAGGAAAAGGGTTGTATTCTCAGTGAGTTTCCTCCGGATACACCGCCATTGGCGAGGAATTTTCCTGTCCGCAACAGAATAATCAGCGGTATTTCTATGGGAATTCTGGTAGTAGAGGCGGGTGAACGGAGCGGAGCCTTGATCACTGCCTTTAATGCACTGGATCAGGATAGGGAGGTATTTGCTGTGCCTGGTCCAGTCACCAGTAAATATAGTAGGGGTACTAATAAATTGATCAAACAAGGTGCAAAATTGGTTACCTGTGCAGCAGACATCAGTGAAGAATTTCCATATCTGAGCTGTGTTTCTCTACCCCAGACTTCGTCAAAAAAGTGTGTTGAACCGAGCCTAACACTTGAGCAATCTTTTGTTTTACAAAAGCTTAGTCTAGAACCGATACACATGGATCAGTTAGTGGAAATGACCGGTTTATCTGTATCAGATCTGGGGAGTATTATGACAACCCTCGAATTTAAGGGTTTAGCCAAGCAGTTGCCTGGTGACTATTTTATTAATCCAAGGGCAGAACTTGAGTAAAAAAGGTGATAATAATATGGCAAAAGTACTGATAATTGTTGAATCTCCGGCAAAAGCCAGGGCGATTAGCAAATTCTTGGGGAAGAAATACTCTGTGAAAGCATCTCTGGGGCATGTCCGGGATCTTCCCAAAAGCCGCCTAGGTGTGGACCTAGAGAATAATTTCATTCCTAGATATATTACCATACGTGGTAAAGGGGATATCATCAAGGAACTTCGTTCTGCGGCAAAGAAGACTGATCAGGTTCTTTTAGGCCCTGACCCAGATAGGGAGGGAGAGGCTATTGCCTGGCATCTGATGAATGCTTTGGGGATTTCTGAGGATGAAAAGTGCAGGATAGAATTCAGTGAAATTACCAAAAAGGCCTTAAAAGAGGCGGTGAAAAAGCCTCGCCAATTGGATAAAGGTAGGATTGAAGCCCAACAGGGCAGAAGAATTCTGGATCGCCTGGTAGGCTATAAGCTCAGTCCTTTGCTTTGGCGTAAAGTTAAGAAAGGATTAAGCGCCGGTAGGGTGCAGTCAGTGGCAGTGCGATTGATATGTGAACGTGAACAGGAGATCCGCGACTTCCAGCCAGAGGAATATTGGAGCATTACAGGTTATTTTAAAGCTGAAAATGGCAGTTTAGAGGCGAAGTTGGTTCGTAAAGGGGAGGATAAAATAGCCCTGGCTACTAAAGATGACGTGGCTAAAGTCCTTGAGGAACTGGGTGGCGTTTCTTTCAATGTGAGTAAAGTAACAAAACGAGAGCGCAAGCGAAATCCGGCTCCTCCTTTTATAACCAGCACCCTTCAGCAGGAAGCCAGTCGCAAGCTAAATTTCCCTGTTAAAAAAACTATGAGAGTCGCTCAGCAGCTGTATGAGGGGCTGGACATGGGTAGAGAAGGACTGACAGGTCTGATCACTTATATGCGAACTGATTCCACAAGGATTTCAGATACAGCCCAGTCTGCTGTCAGGGATTACATTGCAGAGGCAGTAGGCTCTGAATATGTGCCGCAAAAACCACCTACTTATAAAATATCTCCTAGGGCCCAGGAAGCCCATGAGGCTATACGCCCTACTGAGATAACACGCACTCCGAAGCAGATTAAAGACCACCTATCTCGGGATCAATATAGATTGTATAAATTAATATGGGAGCGTTTTTTGGCAAGTCAGATGAAACCCGCACTTCTTGAGGTAACAACACTGGAGATCAAAGGGAATGATTACACTTTCCGGGCAAGTGGATCTGTTGTCAAATTTCCTGGTTTTATGCGTATCTACACTGAAGCCGAAGTTGATGAATCACTGCTGCCTGCAGTTGAGCAGGGGAGCAAATTAGATTTAATAAAGTTTGAGCCAAAACAACATTTTACCCAACCGCCGGCTCGTTATACAGAAGCAAGCCTGGTCAAGACATTAGAAGAAAACGGCATCGGCAGGCCGAGTACATATGCTCCGATTATCGCCACCATTCAGAGCCGAGGTTATGTCAGTAAGGAAAAAAAGAATCTATATCCAACTGAGTTAGGCCAGATCGTAGTGGATCTATTGAAAGAGTATTTCAAAGGGATCATTGATGTTGAATTCACTGCAGAGTTAGAGAAAAGGCTTGATCTGGTAGAGGAAGGGGTATATAAATGGCAGGATGTTGTGAAAGAGGTTTACGAACCCTTTGAGAAGGATCTGTTTCAAGCGGAAAAAGAGATTGAGGTGATCCCAATTGAGGAGGAAACCAGTGAGGAAACATGTCCTAAATGTGGCCAAAATCTCAAAGTAAAACAAGGAAGGTATGGTAAATTTCTAGCCTGTCCCGGATTTCCTGATTGTCGTCATACGCAGCCCTTTATTGAGGATACTGGTGTTATATGTCCCCGCTGTAAGGGGAAAATTGTTGTGCGCAGGACCCGTAAAGGGAGAGTATTTTACGGATGTATCAATTACCCGGAGTGTGATTTTAGTACATGGGATGAACCAGCTACTGAATATTGTCCAGTATGCGGGCATTTTCTGGTATACAAAGGAAAGGATAAAAACCTATACTGTCCAAATTGTAAAAAATCCATACAGGAGGATGAACAACCATCCCCTACTCCAGAGGTGAAGTGATGGGATCAGTACTTATTATCGGCGGAGGGCTTGCCGGATGTGAGGCAGCCTGGCAGGCAAGCCGTTTGGGAACAGATGTTGTCCTTTATGAGATGCGCCCTTTAAAGACTACTCCGGCACACCACACTGGCCTGCTTGCAGAATTGGTCTGCAGTAATTCTCTACGGGCAACTGCTCTTTCCAATGCCGTTGGACTCCTTAAAGAAGAGATGAAGATGGCAGATTCATTGATCATGCGGTGTGCGGAAAAGAGTGCTGTGCCTGCTGGGGGTGCCCTGGCTGTTGATAGAACCCGTTTCGCTCAGCTGGTGACAGAATCTATAAGTGAAAACCCACGCATTAAACTGGTGCGGGAGGAAGTTGTACAGATTCCCGAACACCGCCCACTTGTTATTGCAACAGGACCTCTTTCCTCTGATGCTTTTAGCAACAGTTTAGCATCTCTGACAGGGGAGGAGTATCTATCTTTTTATGATGCTGTTGCCCCACTTGTCTGTGTGGATTCTATAAATAAAGAGCTTGTTTTTAGGCAATCTCGCTATAATAAAGGAGATGCTGATTACCTTAATGCCCCACTCAATGAAGAGGAGTACAAACGTTTTTGGGAGAATCTAGTGACAGCTGAAGTGAATGATCCCAAAGCCTTTGAACGTGATCTTTTCTTTGAAGGATGTCTTCCTGTTGAGGTTATGGCCAGGCGTGGATTCGATACCCTGCGCTATGGTCCACTCAAGCCTGTGGGTTTAATCGATCCTCGTACAGGCAAGGAACCCTATGCAGTGGTTCAGCTGCGTCAGGATAATGCCGCAGGGACCATTTATAACCTTGTCGGTTTTCAAACCCAACTAAAATGGAGTGAACAAGAACGCGTCTTCAGGATGATTCCGGGATTAGAGAATTCTGATTTCTTACGCTTTGGTGTCATGCATAAAAACACATTCTTGAAAGGTCCTATGCTTTTACAACCGACACTGCAGATGAAGAAGATACCCGGTATAATTTGCGCAGGGCAGATAACAGGTGTTGAAGGATATGTAGAATCTGCGGCCAGTGGCTTGATAGCAGGAATCAACAGCGCCTACTTGGCACAAGGGAAGGAACCTTTAATCCCACCACAGGAATCAGCCCATGGAGCTCTTTGCTGGTATGTAGCCACATCTGTCAGCTTGGATTTTCAACCGATGAATGTCAATTTTGGCCTATTCCCTCCTCTATCCAGGAAATTATCAAAGCGCCATAGGATAAAAGCCATAACAGATAGAGCTCTAGCCTCCTGGTCCCAATTTCTCGCAAAATTAAAATAGGCGCTTGCCAGGCAAGATATGGCATGATATATTTTATGTGTGAAAAGAGGTAAGATATCTGATGGGAATCTGGCAGCAAATCTGCGATGATTTTATAAGTTATTTAAAAACGCAGAAAAATCTCAGTGAGCATACGGTTCTTGCTTACAGCTGTGATCTGAAATGTTTCCATCAATACATTGCTTCTGAGCAAATTGCTGAACTAGCTGACATCAATGTAAGAATTATACGGAATTACCTTTCTCAATTATATGAAGCGGGTTATGCCCGCAGTACTATTTCCCGCAAGTTAGCATCTCTGCGGTCATTATTTAAGTATCTTTGTCAGACAGGTAAAATCGATAGCAATCCTATGGTTTTGATTCGAACACCCAAAAAAACAAGGCCTTTGCCTCGGCTTCTCTATTCAGGTGAGGTGGAGATTCTTTTAGATAATCCGAATGAAAAAGGGAAACTAGGCCTTCGTGATCATGCTCTACTGGAACTGCTATATAGTTCTGGTATCCGTATAGGTGAAGCAGTGCAAATTAACATAGAGGATGTTGAATTTGAATTGCGCACTCTGCGTGTTAAAGGCAAGGGACAAAAGGAGCGTGTTGTTCCAATTGGCTCTTATGCGATTACTGCCTTGCAGAGATATATAAATGAAAGCCGGCGGTGGCTCTGTAGCAATAAAATTCCATCACCTGCAGATCCGCTTTTTGTTAATTGGAGGGGTAAAAGGTTAACAACAAGAGGGGCTTATGGTATCATTACTAAGTATTTAAGAAGGGTAGCCCCCAACAGAAATCTTACACCTCACTCCTTGCGTCATACATTTGCTACACATCTTCTGGATGGTGGGGCAGATCTGCGTTCCTTACAGGAGCTTCTGGGGCATTCTAGAATGTCCAGTACGCAGATTTATACCCATGTGACAGGGGAAAGAATTAAGGCAGTTTATGACAAAACACACCCACGAGCTAAAGAACGCACAGAAAGGAGTTAAGATGCTGACAGGAACAACCATTCTTTGCGTAAAAAAAGACAAAGAAGTGGCTATAGGTGGAGATGGCCAGGTTACATTTGGAAATAATACCATTATGAAGGCTCATGCCTGTAAGATTAGAAAATTATATCATGGCCAGATTCTGGCTGGTTTTGCAGGTTCTGTGGCTGACGCCTTTGCCCTTTTTGATAAATTTGAGCGGAAACTTGAAGAATACAGTGGCAATTTAATGAGATCAGCGGTAGAGTTAGCTCGGGATTGGCGTTTGGACAGGAATCTCCGGCGCCTAGAGGCACTTTTGGTTGTGGCTGATCGAGAGAATCTCTTGATTATTTCGGGAAGTGGCGAGGTTATTGAGCCTGATGATGGCATTGCCGCTGTGGGTTCAGGTTCGCCATATGCATTGGCTGCTGCTCGAGCACTGAATAAACATACATCATTAGAAGTGGTCGAGATAATACAATCCGCATTGGAAATCGCTGCTTCTATATGTATTTATACAAATGAACACATTTCTATTGAAAAACTATAAGAGGTGGAGATCAGGTGGATGAATTAACACCACGGCAGATTATGGCAGAATTAGACCGCTTTATTGTTGGGCAGCATGAAGCAAAAAGAGCGGTTGCTGTCGCCTTGCGCAATAGGTATCGCAGGCGTAGACTCCCACAGGAATTACAGGATGAAATCATACCGAAAAACATTATCATGATTGGCCCAACCGGTGTAGGAAAAACAGAGATAGCGCGACGCCTGGCTAAACTAGTTAAAGCACCTTTTGTAAAGGTAGAAGCCACCAAATTTACTGAAGTGGGTTATGTAGGCAAAGATGTTGAATCCATGGTGCGTGACCTGATCGAGGTCGCTATTAGGATGGTCAAACAGGAAAAAATATCTGAAGTTGGTGAAAAAGCAGATAGGCTTGCAGAAGAAAGGATTTTAGAGATACTTGTACCCTCTTCCAAAGGTCGTAAAGCCATGCAAAATCCCCTGAACATATTTTTTGGGGAAATGAGTGAGAAAGAAGAAAGGGAAAGGAATGACACTGAAGAGCAGAATGTCCGGATGCTCAGGGAAAAGGTTGCCCAAGAGTTGGAATCAGGTGTTTTTGAGGAACGCCAGATAGAGATCGAAATTGAAGAGGGCCATCAAAAAACCCTTGAAGTTTTTACTCTTGGGGGCATGGAGGAAATGGGTATAAATGTACAGGATATGCTGGGAAATTTTCTTCCCAAGAAGAAAAAGAAGCGTAGTGTAACTGTCCGAGATGCCCGACGTATTCTAGCTCAGGAGGAAGCGCAGAATTTGGTGGATATGGATGAAGTGATCTCTCAGGCAATTGAGCGTGCTGAACAGGGTGGGATTATCTTTCTTGATGAAATCGATAAAATCGCCGGTAGAGAGAATGCCTCAGGCCCTGATGTTTCACGTGGTGGAGTACAGCGAGATATCTTACCAATTATAGAAGGATCAACTGTGATGACTAAATATGGACCGGTAAAAACTGACCATATACTATTTATAGCTGCAGGTGCATTTCATGTATCCAAACCGTCAGATTTGATACCGGAATTACAGGGGCGTTTCCCTATTCGTGTTGAATTGCAATCCCTGGAAAAAGAGGATTTCTTGAAGATATTAAAGGAGCCGGACAATTCTTTGATACGCCAATATGTAGCACTTTTACAGACGGAAGGAGTGGAGGTAGAATTTACTTCAGATGCTTTAGAAGAGATTGCAGAGATGGCTCATCTCGTCAATGCACAAGCTGAAAATATCGGAGCAAGACGCCTGCATACCATCTTGGAAAAGGTGCTGGAGGATCTTTCTTTCGAGGCCAGCGAACTCCTTCAGCAAAAGATTGTAATTGATAAGGAATATGTGACTGAGCGTATAGAGGGAATAGTTGCAGATGGTAATTTAAGTAGCTACATTCTATAACTTGGATTTAAGGGAGGTCGCTATGGAGTCACTGTTGGAAAAGAGTCATTCTTTAAAAAGCCTTCTTAAAGCAAGTAAGGATACGCCTGACTTTCCTAATATGGCACAGGTTATTAGTCAAAACATTCAGGTTAATGTATACATAATAGGTCGCAGAGGTAAGATTCTTGGCTACCATTTATGGGATGAGTATTCCTGCAGCAATATGCAGCAGGTTTTGTATTTTAGTGAACGTTTTCCTGAAAGCTATAATCAAAAGTTGATATCGATTTTGGAAACAGAGAAGAATATTACTGATACAGAAAACAGCTGTATTTTTTCGCCACATGAATGTCCTCTCCTTGAACGCTATGTCACGGTCATTCCTATCTATGGATGGGGAGAACGCTTCGCAACAATAGTTTTGGCCAGTGCTGCAAAAAAAATTACTGATGAGGCAATAGTTTTAGCCGAATTAGGGGCTATGGTAGTTGCTATGGGGGTTATGCTTCTCAAATTGAAGCGTGCAGAAAATGATGATAGAAATACGGCAAATGTCCAGATTGCTTTGAAAACACTCTCATTTTCAGAATTAAGGGCGGTAGAACATATTCTTAATGAATTAGATGGCATGGAAGGATTAGTTGTGGCTAGCCGTGTTGCTGACCGAGTGGGAATTACTCGTTCTGTGATTGTAAATGCTCTGCGCAAATTGGAAAGCGCCAATGTGATTCAGGCAAAATCCTTAGGCATGAAGGGTACATTTATACGGATTCTCAATAATAACCTAATTGATGAACTCAACAATATGGGATGGCTGAAAAAGAAAACAACAATTAATGATAAATGATATCTATATTAGAATTAATGGTGTAAGCGATTTTTGCTTTCACTTTTTTTATGAGTCGGCCAAAAATAATAACAGATAAAACATAAATAAAGTTTATTGACTAGATTAATAGTTTGGATAGGAGAGCATAAACTGTTCACAGGCAGGAAAAAAGGTGTGGGGCGAGAAGTTTAACAAATAAGAGATTGTTTTATTATATTTTGCCCCAGAGTATGTTGACTCAAGAACAGCCGAGATTTCAATTTTCAGGAGGGGAGGTAATCTGTAGGATCTGTTAGCAGCAGGGCTGAAATCGGAAGTCCGACATAAGGAAGGGTCTCCCATCTTATCCAACGGAAGAGGGCTAGATTAGTGAGCAGTATTATAGATCATTTTCGCAAAAAGATCAGTATTGCTTCGCAGGATAAAATGTGAAGTCTGGGGGGGCAGGGGTGTCTGAATATTAGCCTAGTCAATCGTTTGTTCTGAATAATTTATTAAGAGGTGTTTTTGTAAGAGATGGAATATTTACCTATTGTTTTATCGCTGCTGGTTATAAGTATCGTCACCGTGGTTTTTGTGGTCGTCTGGCGGGATCGGCGTGATCTCAAATTGAAACAGATAACAGAGGAAATAGAGAGAATTGAAGAAATCTACACTGAAATACAGCGGTATAAAAATGAGATGGAGAGTATGCTTGACACTACAAAAAAACAAACGGATAGTGCGGTATCAAGGCTTGATAAGCAAGTGAAACAGATACGGGATTCTGTTGCCAAACTGGAAAACAACTTACATTCAAAGAATTCTAAGAATAGAGATGCAAAGGATTCAGGTCGAGTAAAAGATAGACAACAGAGGAGTTCAGGAAGAGGCAAATCCCGTAATATGAATAGGAAGTCACAGACATCCTCACATAATGACGACCGGAAAGAACAAAGCGAACAACGTATCAATGATGGAGAAAAATACGCAAAAATGATGAAATTGGCTGAACAGGGTTTAAGCAATGAAGAGATTGCAAAAAAACTCAACCTGGGGCGGAAAGAAGTGGAATTGGTTTTAAAATTAAAAAGAAAAAATATTTGCTAGAGAAATTGGCATCTTCAAGCAAAGGTGCCTTTAATAATACATTATAGTTGATTTGCATTGCTTGATACTGCTATTATGTGGTATACTATCGAATGGTAAAAACACACGTTGCTGAAGGAGAGCTGGACGGGGGTCCTGCGGGTCCGTCTGGTTATGAAGGCAGCGGAGGAAAAACCACAAGGAGGTATTTTATTATGGCAATAGTAACCATGAAACAATTGCTTGAGGCAGGGGTACATTTTGGGCACCAGACAAGGCGCTGGAATCCTAAAATGGCACCCTATATTTTCACGGAGCGCAATGGTATTTACATTATTGATCTGCAGAAGACTGTTAAAAAGATTGAAGAAGCCTGCAATTTTATGAAAGAAGTAGTGGCTGAAGGAAAAAGCGTACTCTTTGTGGGCACAAAAAAACAAGCCCAGGAATCAGTACGTGAAGAAGCTGAAAGATGCGGGATGTTTTATGTAAATATAAGATGGCTCGGAGGGATGTTGACCAATTTCCAGACTATCAGAAAACGAGTTGATAGGCTGCGGGAATTGGAAGAGATGGAAGAGTCAGGTCATTTTGATCTGCTTACCAAAAAAGAGGTAACAAAGCTAATAGCAGAAAAGGAAAAACTAAATCGATTTCTAAAGGGCATTAAAGACATGAAAAGTCTTCCCGGGGCAGTCTTTATAATCGATACCAGAAAAGAGCAGATCGCAGTACGGGAGGCCCGCAAGCTTGGAATACCCACTGTAGCTATTATAGACACAAACTGCGATCCAGATGAAATTGATTATGTTATACCGGGAAATGATGATGCTATCAGGGCAGTGCGTTTACTTACATCAAAGATGGCAGATGTCATTTTAGAGGCGAAACAAGGAGAGCAAATAAAAGAACAAGAAGAGCAAAAAGAAGGACAAGAACAAGTAGAAGTACAAAAAGAACAATAAGAACAAACAAGAATAATGTTTCAGGAGGGAATCCTTTTGATTAAAGCTGAGTTAGTAAAAGAGCTGCGTGAGCGGACAGGTTCAGGAATTATGGACTGTAAGAAAGCGCTCCAAGAGACAGAAGGGAATATAGAAAAGGCAGTTGTTTACCTGCGAGAGAGGGGGCTTGCAGCTGCAGCTAAAAAAGCAGGGAGGGCTACCAAGGAGGGCATAATCGAAGCCTATATTCACGCTGGAGGTAAGCTTGGTGTTCTGATTGAAGTCAACTGTGAAACAGACTTTGTGGCCAAGACTGAAGATTACCAGACATTGTGTAGGGAACTGGCTATGCAGGTGGCAGCTACTAATCCCACCTATGTAGGGCGTACTGATGTTCCTCAGGAAACCATCGATGCTGAAAAAAGCGTGTTAGAAACACAGGCAAGGAATGATGGAAAACCTGAAAAAGTAATAGATAAAATTGTCACCGGCAGATTGGAAAAGTTTTATAAAGACATCTGTCTGCTAGAGCAGCCATATATTAGGGATTCTGAGCAAACTGTACAGGATCTTGTTAATGAATATATCTCCAAATTAGGAGAAAATATCGTTATTAGCCGTTTTTGCCGCTTTAAGATAGGTGAACAAGGGTAAAATATTCGTATACAAGAAAGGGTTTTCATATTCAATGTAGAATAAAATTTGGGAGGACAGGAGGTTTTCCCATGGAAACTCCACAGTATAGAAGGGTAGTTCTCAAGCTTAGTGGTGAGGCCCTGTCCGGTGATAAGGGATATGGTATCGAACATGCTATATTGAAAAAAATTGCCCAAGAAGTAAAAGAGATATATGAAAAAGGTGTTCAGGTCGCAATTGTTGTTGGAGGCGGCAATATTTGGCGAGGGGTAGCAGGCAGTACTAAAGGCATGGATCGTGCTACTGCAGACTATATGGGAATGCTTGCTACAGTGATTAACTCCTTAGCCCTGCAGGATGCTCTTGAAAAGGAGAATGTTGATACTCGGGTGCAATCAGCTATTGAAATGCGGGAGGTTGCAGAGCCTTATATCAGGCGTAGGGCAATTCGCCATCTAGAAAAGGGACGAGTGGTGATTTTTGCAGGAGGTACAGGTAATCCCTATTTTTCAACAGATACCACAGCAGCCCTGCGTGCAGCAGAAATAGAAGCGGAAGTTATATTAATGGCTAAGAATGTCGATGCAGTATACGATTCTGATCCTAAAACTAATCCAGCTGCCCAAAAATTAACTGAATTACAGTATATGGATTTATTGAAAAATGGTTTAGGGGTTATGGATTCTACCGCTGCTTCCCTTTGTATGGATAATCAAATTCCGATTATTGTTTTCGGGATAACAGATAAAGGTAATGTTTTGAAAGCTGTGATGGGTGAAAAGATAGGTACTGTTGTAGGGAGGGACAACAATGGATAATGTGTTAAAACAGGCTGAAAATAAAATGAAGAAGTCGGTCGACCTTCTCGTAAAAGACTATTCAACACTGCGGGCGGGAAGGGCAACACCGAACCTGCTCGAAAAGGTGCTTGTGGATTATTACGGCACTCCGACACCTGTTAACCAGATGGCTACAATCACAGTGCCAGAATCTCGACTGCTGGTAATCCAGCCGTGGGACAAGAATTTTCTGCCACAGATTGAAAAGGCGATTTTAAAATCGGATCTAGGGATCAATCCCATCAGTGATGGTAATGTTATCAGGTTGGCTATTCCGACTTTAACAGAGGAAAAACGGAAGGATCTTGTAAAGGTAGTCCATAAAAAAGCGGAAGAAGGCCGTATTGCCATTCGTAATCTAAGGCGGGAAGTTAATGATCAGGTAAAAAAGGCGGAAAAAAAGGGAGATATATCGGAAGATATAGCAAAAAGGTATCTTGATGATACTCAGGAACTCACCGATAAATATACTAAAAAGGTCGATCAAGTCGCTGAAGCAAAAGAAAAAGAAATAATGGAACTTTAACAAGAGGGTATAAATGGGAAATATCGGACAGGTACCAGATGTGCTCGGGCTTACCCAAGAAGAGGGTTGTTTGATACTGCAAAAATACGGGTACCGTATAAGTTGTAGCTATACTTATTATCAAGACAAATGCATCAGTAGAATTATAGGTCAACGGGTACTCGATAAAGAAATTGTAGAATTGGTCATAAGTGATGAGTATTATAATGATCCATCAGATGACCCATCAATATAGCAAAGGAGGTGAAAATAGATTGGCTTATAAGATTATTGCCGATAAATGTGAGGCTTGTGGTACCTGTATTGATGCATGTCCTGAGGATGCCATTACCGAAAAGGACGGCGTTTATACCATCGATCAAGATAAGTGTGAGGAATGTGGAACCTGTATTGATGAATGCCCAAACGATGCAATTATTGAAGAATAAAATTTATCTTCTTCCTACCCCCTCTAGCTAGGAGGGGGTTTTTTCTAAGTTATAAAACAGGGGCGACCTCTTAGATGAAAAATGTCAGCAAAAGTAATATATCCGAAAATAAACGGAACGATACAAGGAAAAATATAGAACTATCCCATTTGCCATACCATGTAGCCATTATTATGGATGGAAATGGTCGCTGGGCTCTGGAAAAAGGATTAACCAGGAGCAAGGGACATCGGGCCGGTATGGAGTCACTGCGCTCTGCTGTTGAACTTTGTCTAGAATTAGGGATCAGTATTCTAAGTGTTTTTGCTTTTTCAACAGAGAACTGGAAAAGGCCTCGAGA
This sequence comes from Syntrophaceticus sp., assembly GCA_050949745.1. GTDB lineage: Bacteria > Bacillota > DSM-12270 > Thermacetogeniales > Thermacetogeniaceae > Syntrophaceticus. The sequence goes on from JBMNGF010000021.1 coordinate 181,364, forward strand.
AGAAGTAAATATCCTGATGGGGCTGCTCTACGAGTATATACAAAAAGAACTTGACCAGTTACACAAAGAGCAGGTACAGATACGAGCAATCGGTCGACTGGATGAGCTTCCGCCTTTGGCCCAGAGTGAAATAAATCGTGCGCAGGAGTTGACAGCAAATAATAAGAAACTAATTTTAAATATTGCTTTGAACTATGGAGGCAGAACAGAGATTGTTGATGCCACCCGTAAGATTGCTCAATTGGCGGTAGACGGTCAAATTGATCCACAGGAAATTACTGAAGAGAGCATACAAAAACACCTCTATACCAGCGATTTACCTGATCCGGACATATTAATAAGGCCGGCTGGGGAGTTGCGCATTAGCAATTATTTATTATGGCAGATTGCTTATACAGAGTTTTATTATACCAGTGTCTATTGGCCTGATTTCGATAAAGAGGAGTTTTTAAAAGCATTATTTTCCTACCAGTGTAGAGAACGTCGTTTCGGAGGTCTTAAGTGATTTGTTTTGGCAAAGAATAATCAGTGCCTTAATCGGTATACCTGTTATCATATTATTAATTTATTTTGGTGGCTTACCTCTTTTATTATCTATTGTAGTTCTGGCTCTTATAGGCATATATGAATTAATAAAAATTTTCAGTAGGATGAAGCTGCAGGTTCCGCAGATTCTGCTCTATGGGAGTGCTTTTTTGTATCCCCTCCTGGCCTATTTTGCACCTGATGGTAAAGAATATGAATATCTTTTTTTCGGTGTGATATTTTTATTAATAATGCACATGATGCTCTTGGTTTTTGACTATCCCAGGCTGGGCATCAGTGATCTTGCCGCTTCATATCTGGGTAGTAGCTATATCAGTATTTTATTATCCCATGTGATTTTGATTCGCAAGCTTAGCCCCTTTGGATTGCAATATTTGTTTTTGGTCTTTATACTTACTTGGGCATGTGATATCGGTGCTTATTTTATCGGGCGTCTCTTTGGCAGTCGAGCATTATGCCCAAAGTTAAGTCCTGGCAAGACACGGGAAGGTTCTGCCGGGGGTATAATTCTTTGTGTTGTTACGGCAGCTGTGTTTCAGGCGATTTGTCCAATTCTTACTTTTCAAAAAATTATCCTGCTAAGTGTTATTATAGGGATTTTTGTCCAAATCGGGGATCTTGTTGAATCATCTCTAAAGAGATTGGGCAAACTAAAGGATTCAGGTAATATAATACCAGGGCATGGAGGTATTCTTGATCGTTTTGACAGCCTTCTTTTTAGTGCACCTGTTGCATATTTTTTTATTAAGATAATGCTGCCTTAAGGGGTGAAAACTTGTCTCCATCACTAGAAAAAGTACTGGCAGTTCTCTTGAAAATTGTCATAGTGTTATTGGTAGGGACTGGAATCTATTTGTTTGTGCAATATTTTTGGCCACTGTTGGCCTCAATGTTTGCTACAGGCATTAAACTTTTCCTTCCTTTATTTATTGCCTATTTGATAGCAGTTTTGCTTAACCCTGTTATTGACCTTTTTGAAAATAAATTGTATTTCGCCAGGACACCGGGTACTCTGGTTGTGCTTACTGTTTTTCTGGCTATCATCGGAGTGCTTATTTATTTGTTGGCTTCCAATTTAATTGCTGAATTGGTGGATCTCACCGTAATGCTGAGTTCTTTATCTGATGAGTGGAGTTTAAATAGTGCTATGGAGAGTTTGCAGGGATTTTTACAAAGACTCCATTTACCATCAAATTATATTCAGAATGCATGGAATGAGATCTGGGGGAGTCTGGATGTTGTAAGGGGTGGAATAGCTGGTCTGTTAGCCCAGGTATTTAATTTAATCGCAGCATTGCCTGAGTATTTAATTCTGCTGGTATTGATGATCATCGCCAGTTTCTTTTTCGCTCGTGATTATGAAGAAATTAAAACCAATATGATCGTTTTGGCTGAAAGGTGGCTCCCTGATAGCTGGATGGCGGGTGCGCGTAGGATCGGCAGTGGTTTACAGAAAGCATTACATGGTTACATCAAAGCAATCCTAGTGTTGATCACCATCACCGGTTTTATCTCACTGATCGGGCTTTCTATTCTTGGAGTTAATTATGCTCACATATTAGCTATAATAATGGCCTTATTGGATCTGCTGCCTATTGTCGGGCCTGGTACAGTATTTATTCCCTGGGCGATCTGGGCGTTCTTTTCCGGAAGCCCTGGTTTCGGATTAGGATTGCTGATCCTTTATGGTATAATCACTGTTGTAAGGCAAATTTTGGAGCCAAAAGTGGTTGGCGAGAGTATTGGTCTCCACCCACTGACAACACTGATTTCCATCTATGTTGGTTATGCTTTGTTGGGTATCTGGGGATTTATTTTGGGACCTGCTGTTGTAATTACTTATAAGGCTTTTGCAGAAAATACTTAAGGATTGAAACAGATGAAAAAAAATATTGTTATTTTAGGTTCCACCGGTTCAATTGGTAGACAAGCACTGGAAGTAGTATCATGGCATGCTGCTGATTTGCAGGTACAGGGAATTGCAGCGCATCGAAATATTGATTTACTGGAGCAGCAGGCTAAAATTTATAATGTACCCTATGTGGCTGTTGGGGATCAAAAAGCAGCTTCTGAACTGAAGCAAAGGCTGGGTGGTTCAGATACCCGTTGTCTATCAGGTGTTGATGGGCTGCTGGAGCTTGTGCGGCTACCAGATGTGGATCTTATTCTTATCGCTGTTAGTGGTTTAGCTGGGCTGCTCCCTACTATGGAGGCCATTTCCTGCAAAAAGCAGGTTGCTTTAGCGAATAAAGAGACATTGGTAGCAGGAGGAAGTTTGGTAATGGAAGCTGCCCATAAAAATGGAGTTCAGATCATACCTGTGGACAGCGAACACTCAGCTATTTTTCAGTGTCTGGACCAAGCTGCAGATGTGGACAAACTGGTCATCACCGGTTCTGGAGGGCCTTTTCGGGAGATGCTATTAGAAGACATGAAAAGCATAACTCCGGAAATGGCTCTGCGGCATCCGACCTGGAACATGGGAGCAAAAATTACCATTGATTCAGCTACTTTGATGAACAAAGGGTTGGAAATTATCGAGGCTAGATGGCTGTTCGGAATAGATTATGACCACATCGAAGCAGTGATTCATCCCCAGAGTATTATCCACAGCCTTGTAGCCTATCAAGATGGTTCAGTTATTGCTCAAATGGGCTGGCCCGATATGCGGGTGCCTATTCAATACGCTTTCTTTTATCCGGAACGCAAAGCAAACAACCTTCCGACGTTGGATCTTATACAGGTAAGTCAATTGACTTTTGAAGCACCGGATTTAGATCGCTTTCCTTGCTTGAGATTGGCCAGAGATGCTGGTAAAATCGGAGGAACAATGACTGCAGTACTTAATGCTGCAAATGAAGTAGCAGTAGAGGCCTTTCTGGGACATCTGATAACCTTTAAGGCAATTCCGGAGCTGATCAATGAAGTGATGAATATTCACAGCCCCAAGACTGGAAAACTGGATCTTGATGAAATATTGGATGCTGACAGTTGGGCTAGAGATTGTACCAGGCAGTTGATCAATAGATAATCTAAAGATAAATCTAAGAGATGGTTTTGTGATCCCTTTTCTTTTAGATTCTTCACGGGAGGTAAAAAGTGAGTATCATTTTAGCTATCCTGGTTTTAGGTTTCCTTATTTTTGTTCATGAACTCGGGCATTTTATGGTTGCTAAAATGGCGGGCATTCATGTGTTTGAGTTTAGTATGGGTTTCGGTCCACAGCTCTTCGGATTTCAAAAAGATAAGAAGAGCACTAAATATGCCCTACGGGTGCTTCCCCTGGGAGGATTTGTTAGAATGGCCGGAATGGATGAGGATGAGAATGAGGAAGGGGTAAATCCAGCTAATAATTTTAATGATAAGCCATTAAAAAGCCGTTTTGCAGTGATCGCTGCCGGTTCTGTGATGAATTTTTTGGTGGCTATTTTGTTATTTGTGATCACTTTCGGTGTGATAGGGGTTCCTGTAGCATCTGATACCAATGTGGTCGGAGAAGTTCTTGCAGATAGTCCTGCGGTGACTGCGGGTTTAAAACCCGGAGACAGGATTGTATCCATAAATGGGACATCCACTCCCAATTGGACGGAAGTTGCCGGGAGTATAAGGGAAAGTGGGGAGAATGACCTTCATGTGGTCGTGGAAAGAGGGGAGCAGAGGCTCGATTTTACAATAACTCCCCGTTATGAATCAGATGCTAAGGCATATCAGATCGGTGTTGCTCAGCAATTGTTATGGGAAAAGCAGGGCTTGTTTGCGGCAGTTAAGTTGGGCCTGATTCAGTCTTTTCAATTATCCAAGCTAGTTTTGGATGGGGTTGTGGGAATGATAGCAGGTACAGTTTCAGCCAATGATATTGCTGGCCCTGTGGGTATTACAGTCGCTATTGGAAATGCGGCTGCAGGAGGGGCGGGATCTTTAATGATCTTTACTGCGCTACTGGCCATCAACCTGGCTCTGCTCAATCTGCTCCCGATCCCGGCATTGGATGGAAGCAAATTAGTGTTTTTACTGATAGAGGGATTGAGAGGCAGACCTGTAGCTCCTGAAAAAGAGGGATTTATCAATTTGATCGGTTTTGCTTTGTTGATGTTAGTCTTTATATTGGTTACTTATAACGATATAGCGCGTATTATTACCGGGGGTTAGCCTCAATGAGTTATCAACACAGAAAAACGAGACAAGTTAGGATCGGCAAAACACTTGTCGGCGGCGGTGCACCGATTACAGTACAGACAATGACTAAAACAGATACCAGGGATGCGGAGGCCACAATCTCCCAGATCAAGGAGCTGGAGAGCATCGGCTGTGAGATTGTGAGGGTGGCTGTGCCCGATCAAGTGGCAGCAGAATCCTTGAGGGAGATAAAAAAGAATACGGTAATACCTATTGTGGCAGATATTCATTTCGATTATCGTTTGGCTTTGACAGCTATCGAAAGTGGTGTGGACGCTCTAAGGATAAATCCTGGCAACATCGGTGAAAAAAAACGTGTCCAAACACTTGTTGGGGCTGCCGCTGAAAGAGATATCCCCATACGCATCGGCGTGAACATGGGTTCTCTTGACTCCAATATGGAGGATAAATATGGTAGAACAGCTCAAGGGCTTGTAGAGAGCGCCCTTTCCCATGTATCTTTATTAGAGCGGGAAAACTATTATAATATTGTTATTTCCGTAAAAGCGACCTCTGTACCGGTAACGATCAAGGCCTATCGAATGCTATCTGAAAAGGTTGACTATCCCTTGCATCTGGGGGTAACAGAGGCAGGAGGCGTATGGGTCGGAACAATTAAATCATCGATCGGTATCGGGAGTCTGCTGGCTGACGGTATCGGTGACACAATCAGGGTATCTTTAACAGATCATCCCAGTGAAGAGGTACGAGTCGGCCAACAGATCCTCAAATCTCTCGGCCTCAGGTCAGGAGGAATCGAACTTATCTCCTGTCCCACCTGTGGGCGCTGTCAGCTGGATCTCTTTAAATTGTTAAATGAAGTGGAGCAAGAGCTGCCCCTTACAGAGGAGCCCCTCAAAGTAGCCATTATGGGCTGTGTTGTCAATGGGCCAGGTGAGGCTAGAGATGCAGATGTGGGCATCGCCGGTGGTAAAGGGTGCGGCATTCTATTTAAGCAAGGAAAATTGATTAAAAAGGTGCCTGAAGATAAACTGTCGGAAACACTGGTCTCTGAAATCAATCAAATACTGGAGGAAAGGAAGCAAGCCATATGAGAGTTTCAAAAATGCTGATACCAACCCTGCGGGAGGTCCCTGCTGAGGCAGACACCATCAGCCATCAACTATTACTGCGTTCTGGAATGGTGAGAAAGGTTGCTGCCGGTGTCTATACCCTTCTTCCATTAGGGAATAGGGTTGTTAAAAAAATTGAAAAGATCGTCAGAGAAGAAATGAATAAGGCAGGGGGAGTAGAGCTGCAGCTTCCTATTATCCAGCCTGCAGAACTATGGCAGCAGTCTGGTCGCTGGGATGTTTATGGCCCGGAGATGTATCGCTTAAAGGACCGGCATGGACGGGATTTTTGCCTGGGACCTACCCATGAAGAATTAATTACTAATCTTTTCAGCCAGGAGGTCAAGTCATACCGCCAACTGCCACTGCTTCTCTATCAGGTCCATAATAAATATCGTGATGAACGGCGGCCACGCTTTGGTCTCCTCCGGGGACGTGAGTTTATTATGAAGGATCTTTACTCCTTTGATAAGGATGAGGAGGGTTTGGATGACAGTTATGGTAAAATGTATGATGCCTATAACAAAATTTTTAGTAGGTGCAGCCTGAATTTTCGGGCTGTAGAAGCTGATTCTGGGGCTATAGGGGGAGATGTTTCACACGAATTTATGGTCATCGCTGATACAGGGGAGGATCAAATAACATTTTGCTCAGCTTGTGATTATGCAGCGAATGTTGATAAGACTCCATGTCATTTCAGTGATGAAACAGAACTAGTTGAAGAAGGAGGCCCCTTAGAAGAAAGAGTAACACCGGAAGCACGTACTGTGCAGGATGTGGCATCCTATCTTGGAGTAGATACAGATAGAGTTATAAAATCAGTTTTCTATAATGTTGAGGGGAAACTGGTGGTTGTCCTGGTGCAGGGAGACCGCTTAGTCAATGAGATAAAAGTGATGAACTACTTAGGTATCAGTATACTGGAACCAGCTGATCCTGAGGAAATGCTGAACAATTATGGGATTCCCATGGGTTTTGCGGGGCCTGTTTATCTGCGGGACAAAACTGATGTTACTATCCTGGCAGATTCTGAAATTAAAAATTTGTCTAATGCCGTTGCTGGGGCAAATAAAACCGACTATCATTATATCAATGTCAACCCTGGGCGAGACTTTCAAGTAGATAATTATGGTGATTTCCGCCTTGCACAGGAGGGGGACCCCTGTCCTTGCTGTGGAGCACCTTTGCAAGTGCAGCATGGCATTGAAGTAGGTCACATCTTTAAATTAGGGACCAAGTATAGTGAAGCAATGGGGGCTACAATCATCGATGAAAAGGGAAAGGAAACCCCTGTAGTAATGGGTTGTTATGGGATAGGGGTTACCAGAACCATGGCTGCAGCAGTAGAGCAATGTCATGATCAGGATGGAATTATCTGGCCGGCTGCTATTGCTCCTTTTCAGGTCGTTATTATGGCAGTGAATCAGCGTGATGAACTGCAGGTGAACTGTGCGACAGAAATATATCAACAACTTCGCCAAGCAGGGATTGATGTAATCTATGACGATCGTCAGGAACGGCCTGGTGTTAAATTTAAGGATGCCGATCTGATCGGCTATCCTGCAAGGGTAGTGATCGGTAAAAAGGCAATCACTGAGGGACTCATAGAGGTTAAGTGGCGGTCTTCAGGAGAGATGAGCTATCAGGAGAAAGGAAACCTGGTCAATTATCTTAAAGAAACTCTGGCAGCACAACAAAGCATAACGGAAATTTTGGGATAAGGTAGCTTTTAGTATGAGCTTTTGTTATAATTAATTTATATATTGCGGGGTATCAATGTAGCTGAAGGAATGTTATCTTTTTAGGAGGTCTGTAAGAGTGGGTCCACTGCCCACTCTTTCATATTATTATTAGTTTCAATATGGAACGGAGGGAAGTCCTTGAACGAACAGACAGTTCATACACAGGTTGCGGAAATGATTACCCCCTTTATTTTACAGAATGGTCTTGAATTAGTAGATGTGGAATACAAAAAAGAAGGTAATGGTTGGTACTTACGTATTTTCATAGATAAGCAGGGTGGGGTACAGCTGGATGATTGTGAAAAAGTCAGCAGTTATATCAGTACCAAACTGGATGAGTCAGCTATCATCCCTCACCATTATTATTTAGAAGTATCTTCACCAGGATTGGAACGACCATTAACGAAACCGGAAGATTTTATACGTTTCTGCGGTTCTCCAATAAAGTTACGTACAACAACTAAAATAGAGGGAAGTAGAAATTTTCAAGGGGTAATAGTCGATAACGCAGATGATATGGTGGTGCTGGAAACTGAAGATGGTCGCTCAATAAAAATAGCCTACCAAATGATTAAAAAGGCAAGACTGAAAAGTGATTTATAGGGAGGTGAACAGAGGTGAATATGGACTTTATAAGCGCCTTGAAAGATATTGAAAAGGAAAAAGGGATCAGTAGCGAGATTCTTCTGCAGGCAATAGAACATGCTCTGCTTACTGCATATAGGAAAAATTTTGGTTCCTCTCAGAACGCGCGCATAGAGATAGCTAGGGAAACAGGAGAGATCAAGGTATTTTCCAGGAAGACAGCTGCTGTTGATGTCACTGATCCCAATCTGGAAATCTCATTAGAAGAGGCAGCAGAATTCGATCCAGAAGTCAAAGAAGGAGATATAGTCGAGGTAGAGGTTACTCCGAGTAATTTTGGACGTATCGCTGCACAAGCAGCTAAACAAGTTGTTTTTCAACAGATCCGTGAGGCAGAACGGGGCATGATTTATGAAGAGTTCTTAAGCCGCGAAGGGGATATTGTTACTGGTATTGTGAGGCGTCAGGAGGGAAGAAACGTTTATATTGATTTAGGCAGATCTGAAGCCTTGCTATTACCATCTGAACAAATTATATTTGAGAAGTATAATCATGGGGACAGGATTAAGACATACATAAATGAAGTAAAGAAAACGACCAAGGGCCCACAGATTTTAGTTTCTCGCACTCATCCAGGCTTACTCAAAAGGCTTTTTGAATTAGAGGTGCCGGAAATATTCGAAGGAATTGTTGAAATAAAATCTGTTGTCCGGGAGCCCGGTATGCGTTCTAAGATAGCTGTTTATTCAAAAAATGAGAATGTTGACTCTATCGGGGCGTGTGTGGGTCCAAAAGGAATGCGTGTCCAGTCAATTGTTCAAGAACTTAAGGGAGAAAAAATTGATATTGTCAAATGGGACAATGCTCCGGAGGTATATATTGCTAATGCCTTGAGCCCTTCTAAGGTAATCTCAGTTGAGATTAACGAGGATGAGAAAGCAGCACAGGTGATTGTTCCCAATCACCAACTTTCCTTGGCCATTGGTAAGGAAGGGCAAAATGCCAGGTTGGCTGCACGTCTGACTGGTTGGAAAATTGACATTAAAAGTGAAGATCAGTATGAGCTGGCTGAGGAGCAGAACTTGATGTAAGTTGATGAATCTGAAGAACAAGAGGTGGATTCTGATGGCTAGAGTAAAAAGGGTTCCTCAACGTGTCTGTGTTGGGTGCGGACAGACCAAGAGTAAAAAGGAGTTAATGCGCATTGTAAGGACTCCAGATTCTCAGATAAAAATTGATACAACTGGGAAACTGTCTGGAAGGGGTGCTTATATTTGCTGCAATACAGATTGTCTAACAGTTGCCCTTAATAGAAAAAAACTGGAAAGAGCCCTACAGATAGAACTGCCTCAGGATGTTATATTAACCTTGAAGAAAACTATTTCAGGTGAAAGCGATTGACTTTTTTGACTCTATTGGGATTTGCAAAAAAGGCTAATAAAATTGTTTACGGAATGAGCAACAGCCTTAATGCTGTCCAAAAAAAGAAGGCGAAGTTGGTTATTATCGCTGAAGATGCGGGGAAAAATCGTAAAAAGATCATCAGAGAGTGCGAGTCTCTGAATATTCCTTTTCTAGAGTACGGTAATAAGGACCTATTTCTCAGATCTATAGGAAACCCAGCATGTTACTGGGCCGTTCTATCTCAAAGAATGGCGGTAGATCTTATGCGTGAGTATAAAAAAGAGAAGGTCCAGGATAATCAAAACGGGGGTGATTGAATGGCAAAAATCCGTATTCATGAGTTGGCCAAAAAACTGAACATGAATAGCAAAGATCTAGTAGCCCGCTTGCGTCAGATGGGTTATTCGGTTAAGAACCATATGAGTACAATAGATGAAAAAGAAATTGCCAAAATAAAAAAGAATTTAAAATCCAATGATAATAAAAATATGAAAGATAATAAAAGCAAGAAAGAAAAAAAGGATGCAGTCCCTGCTAGCAAACCTGAGATTAAAGAAAAGGATTTTCGTAAGCGAGCTCAGGTGAGAAAAGACGAACTGCGCCAGAAGAAAGAACAGAATCAAAAGAAGATCATGGCAAAGGTACAGAATACAGTTCATGGCCGCAGTAAGAAAAAACGCAGAGGTAGCCAGCGCACAGCTGCGGCAAAAACAGAACCGAAAAAAATTATCATTGGTGAAAATATTGCTGTGCAGGAACTAGCTAACTCTCTGCATGTTAATGGGAGTGAAGTAATTAAAAAGCTGATTGAGTTAGGAGTAATGGCTTCTTTAAACCAGCTGATAGATAGCGACACAGCAACATTGGTAGCGTCTGAATTCGAGGTTGATGTTGAAGTACAGGATGAAGTTTTAGAATTGGAAGAAGATGTACTGCAGGATCTACCTGATCGGCCTCAAGATCTGAAGCCGAGGCCACCGGTGATTACAGTTATGGGGCATGTTGATCATGGAAAAACGTCTTTACTTGACTACATCCGACATGAGAATGTTATAGCTACTGAAGCAGGGGGAATTACACAGCATATCGGTGCTTATCAAATAGAATTAAAGGGAAAGAAAATAACTTTCCTGGATACCCCAGGACATGAAGCCTTTACAACAATGCGTGCCCGCGGGGCTCAGTCAACAGATATCGCAGTGCTCGTTGTGGCAGCAGATGACGGAGTGATGCCTCAGACAGTTGAAGCGATCAACCACGCAAAGGCTGCAGAGGTACCAATAATTGTAGCGATCAATAAAATGGATAAACCCAGTGCCAATCCTGATCATGTGAAACAACAGCTTACCGAATATGGCTTAGTTCCCGAAGAGTGGGGCGGAAATACTATTTGTGTACCGGTTTCTGCGAAAAAGGGGACAGGTATTGAGCAACTTCTAGAGATGCTCTTGCTGGTTGCTGAAATGGAGGAGTTGAAAGCAAACCCCAAAAAACCAGCCAGGGGTATTGTAATCGAAGCAGAGTTGGATAAAGGCAGAGGCCCTGTGGCCACAGTTTTGATTCAAAATGGCACACTGTATATCGGTGATCAGATTTTAGTTGGTATCGCCTCTGGCAACGTAAGGGCGATGTATGATTTCAAGGGTAACAGGATCGATGAAGCCCTTCCGGGAACCCCGGTAGAGATCCTTGGACTCTCTGAAGTACCTGCTGCCGGTGATCTTCTTTATGCTGTTTATGATGAAAAATTAGCTCGCCATATTGCTGAAAAACGTTCTGAAAAGAAGCGGCAGATTGAAAATGTTGTTCCTGAGAAAGTGACTTTAGAAGAATTGTTTAATCAGATCAAGGAAGGTAAGGTCAAAGAACTCAACCTGGTGGTCAAGGCTGATGTCCATGGTTCTGCAGAGGCATTGATTCAAGCCCTGGAAAAAATGGGTGATAAAGAAGTAAGAATTAGTATCATTCACTCCGGTGTTGGTGGTATAACTGAAACTGATGTTATGCTCGCCAGTGCATCCAACGCTCTCGTCATTGGTTTTAATGTAAGACCTGATGCCAATGCCAAAAAGGTAGCTGAAATCGAGAATGTAGAAATAAGGCTCTACCGTGTTATCTATGAGGCTCTTGATGATATTAAGGCAGCCTTAGAGGGTTTGTTAGAGCCAATCTACAAAGAGGTGTCTGTGGGCAGGGCAGAAGTGCGAAACACCTTTCATATCCCGAAAGTAGGAGCTGTTGCCGGATGTTACATAGTTGAAGGGAAGGCAGCTAGAAAGAGCCGTGTTCGTGTTGTACGCGATGGTGTTGTCATCTACGAGGGAAATATCGAATCACTAAAAAGGTTCAAAGATGATGCCAAAGAGGTTGCTCAGGGGCATGAGTGTGGAATAGGGCTGGAAAACTTCCACGATGTGAAAGATGGAGATGTTTTAGAAATCTACGAGATAGAAGAAATCAAAAGAGAGTTAAAGTCATAAGAGGTGATAGCTTGTGAGTTACCGTGCCAACCGCCTCGCCGGTGAAATAAAACGCGTTATAACAGAACTATTGCAGATTGGTCTGAAGGATCCACGTGTCCACAGGTTGACGAGTATCACAGCAGTAAATGTTTCCAGAGATTTACGCCATGCTAAAGTATATGTCAGTGTAATGGGCTCAGAGGAAGAGCAGAAAAAAACTCTGGAAGGATTACAGAGTGCCAATGGGTTTATCAGATCAGAATTAGGAAAACAGATTCGTCTGAGCTACCATCCTGAACTATTATTTGAACTGGACACATCACTTGAACACAGTCTTAAGATCAATCAAATGTTGAAGGAATTGAAATCGGATAAGGAATAGATAGCTGATGGATACAATCGACGACGCAGTTAATGCTTTAATAAGTTATGATAATTATATATTGACAACTCACCTTAATCCTGACGGTGATGCCCTGGGTTCTCTAACAGGACTTGGTCTGGCATTATCCAAGACAGGTAAAAATGTTGTAATGATCATGCCTAATCCGATACCGGCTGCTTTTCAATTTATGCCAGGGGTACAACAGATAAAAAAAGAAGTTGATCAATCGGCTGGTTTTGACATGGCTATCGCAGTTGATTGCACTGACCTAAATCGTGTAGGTGAGCAGGTTAGAGATGTTTTTTTACATACTGAAAACATAGCCAATATAGATCACCATATAAGCAACCGGTTTTTTGGAAACATCAATATTGTGGATCCACAGGCAGCGGCAACCGGGGAAATAATATCTGATATTTTGCAAAAATCCAAAATACCTATTACCCCAGATATTGCCACCAATCTTTATACTGCTTTAGTGACTGATACTGGGTCTTTCCGACAGCAGAATACAACTGCTAAAAGTCTGCGCACAGCTGCTTTTTTGCTTGATTGTGGGGCACAGTACAGAGTTATTCAGCAGAATCTTTATGAACAAAGATCTCTGGAGAGTTTGCGTTTGCTGGTCAGTGGTTTGCAATCAATTTCTCTTAATGAAAGCGGAACGATTGCCTGGATGACCATTACACAAAAGTCACTGCTGGATAGCGGTGCTGCTGTTGAAGATAGTGAAGGGATGATTGAATATGTTAAATCTTTGAAGGGTGTAGAGGTGGGAATTCTCTTCAAAGAAGCTGATAATGGCGAAATCAAGGTCAGTTTTCGTTCAAAAAACTACTTGGATGTCAACCAACTGGCATCTTATTTCGAAGGGGGCGGACATGAGCGGGCCGCGGGATGTACAATTAGTGGAGAGATAAAGGAAGTTGAACATCTTGTGATCCAAAAAACAGAAGAAGAGCTTTATGACAAATATTGTGGGGGAGCGATCAGATGAATGGACTGATCAATGTATTAAAACCTCCGGGTTTAACCTCTCATGATGTTGTAGTAGTTCTGCGTCGGATGTTCGGTAAAAAAAGAATAGGTCATACCGGAACACTGGATCCCGGAGCTGCAGGTGTTCTACCTATCTGTGTGGGGCAGGGCACACGGGTGGTAGAATATATAATCAATAAGCCGAAAAAGTATCGGGCTGAATTCACTTTTGGAATTCGGACAGATACATATGATGCAGGGGGTAAAATAGTGGACAGAACCCCTTATGCCAGGTTGGAACCTTCTGTAGTAAAGGATGTCTTGCAGAGCTTCAAGGGTGAGATAAACCAAATTCCCCCTATGGTTTCTGCTGTCAGATATCATGGGAAAAGATTGTATCAGCTGGCCCGTGAAGGGAAGGAAATTGAACGTAAGGCCAGATGTGTTCAGATTTACGACATCAAGCTGCTCCGCTTTCAAAATGATTTAGAATACCCTCGCCTACTATGTGATCTGGAATGTTCAAAAGGGACCTATGTGCGCAGTATTTGTGCGCAGGTCGGTGACAAACTGGGATGTGGTGCTTATCTCTCTTTTTTAGTGCGCACTGCAAGCGGTCCTTTTCTATTAAACAACGCTTTTACCCTTGAAGAAATTCAAGCTATGTGGGAGAGGGATGATTTATCATTTTTGCTTCCAATCGACTCAGCACTTGATGATATACCGTCTTTTACTGTCAAAGAGAAAGCAGTGCCACATATTTTGAATGGTCAGCCACTTGCTCTTTCAGGTATTTTTGGTGGGATAGGTAATAATACCATGCCTGATTTGGTTTGTCTTTATTCCCCTGATGGCAGGCTTTTATCCATAAGTAAATATAGCTGTACAGCTGAAGGGGAATGGTGTTACAAGCCGAAAAAGGTATTTTGCCAGCTTTAATAATTCTTTAAACATGAAATACAAGAAGAGGGAAAATAGATGAATATCTTTAGAGATACCGAAAAGACAGCTGTTAAAGACAAGCAATTTGTAGTCGCCCTAGGGAATTTTGACGGAGTACACCGAGGCCACCAGATGCTGATTCAAAAAACGATTTTATATGCCAATAAAAACGATGCTCTTTCGTCAGCTTTGATTCTTCATCCTCATCCTCAACAGGTCTTAAATCCCAAAGCGAGTCCGAAGCTTATCATGAATACTGATAAAAAAATCGAAACACTTAAACAGCAGGGGATTGATAATGTAATTGTCATTCCTTTTGATCTTGCTCTTTCCTCTTTGACACCGGAAGAGTTTATAGAGAAGATACTGATTGCAGAATTGCGGGTTTCCGGAATATTTGTCGGTTATGATTATCGTTTTGGCTACGGGGCCAAAGGGACACCCGAACTGCTAAGTACAATAGGGAAGCGAAAGGGTTTTCATGTAGAGGTGATCCCTCCTGTTCTTTTACAGGGAGTTCCTATCAGCAGTACTTCGGTTCGAGAAGCATTGATTGCCGGGAACATTGAGCGAGCAAAGGAGTTGCTGGGATATGGACCTATTCTAAAGGGCAAAATTGTTTCTGGAAACCAGCAGGGAAGAAAACTTGGATTTCCTACAGCGAATATCGAAATGCCTGATGAAATATTGATTCCAAAAGATGGCGTATATGTTGGAGAAGTGTTTTTAAAGGGAAATCATTACTTAACGGTCATCAATATTGGGAACAGGCCGACCTTTGGTTGTGGAGAAAAGCAGATTGAAGCGCATTTGCTTGGTTTTAAAGGAGATATATATGACAAAGATATTGAAATCACACTGATAAAAAGATTGAGAGAAGAGAGAAAATTTGAGAGTCCACATGATTTATCTGAGCAAATCCGAAAGGACATCGAGGCAGCTTTAGTGTTTTATAAGGAATTGGGACAACAACAGCTTTACAGAGGAAGTATCGGCTAAAACCGAAAGATTTACAATGAGGATAAACTATGGTAAAATCAAAAAAACGTGGTCAATTAAGGAGGAAATATATTTGGGACTTCCGGTGATCCACGAGTACCATCATGATTTGATAAGGGTGGTTCAACAAATAGCGCAGATATGTCTCAGTGAGGAATTTATCGCTCTAAAAAAGGAACTGGAGGAACTCTATGCTGGAACACCTCAGACTGAGCGGGCTTTTACGACTGCTTTTCAAGATGCCTTGTATGCTATGATCGCTCAGGAAGAGATTGAAATGCACAATACCAGTGCTTGAGAGAAAGCCATCTTTAAGGATAGATCATCAAGGGATAGGAATCCATTGCCTTGATCTCTGGAATATCAGAGTAACTGATTTCATTGTTCTGGCAACCATTAAATGGTTAGGAGCACAGGAAAATATGAAGGTTATCATAACGGAACATGCTAAAAGAAGATTGAATAACCTTCGTCAGGACAAAATAACCATTGAAGACATTATCAACGCAGCTCACGAAATACCGGCCCATGTCCCAAGTGCAGCTAGGTTCCGTGGGTTTTTCGCCAGATCTGGAAGGATGTTCGATCTGGTTGTTAAAGATATACCGGCGGGACGGCTGGTCATTACAATAATCGGAAAAAGATCACCAAAAAAGTAGGGAGGTTTTACAGTGACTTTTAATTCTGCAGCGAAGAAAGATATTATCCAAAAATACCAACTTCATGAACGAGATACAGGTTCTCCTGAAGTACAGATTGCTCTGTTGACTGAACGCATCAATTATCTGACAGAGCACCTCAAGGTTCATAAAAAGGATCATCATTCACGCAGGGGATTGTTAAAGATGGTTGGGCAAAGGCGCGGTTTTCTTAATTACTTAAAAGAAAACGATCCTGCCCGTTACCGATTCGTAGTAGAAAAACTAGGACTGCGGCGCTAAAGAGAGCAAGACTTTACGGAGGGGGAGAGCGGATAGCCGCTCTTTCTGATTGTTATAGCTAAAAGGAGGTTTTAGTTTTATGCCAGAAGCATATGAAATGATGCTTGGTGGAAGGCCTTTGATATTTGAGTTTGATAAAGTAGCCAAGCAGGCTAATGGCGCTGTTTTAATACACTACGGTGATACGGTAGCTTTGGTTACCGCCACTATTTCCAAAGAACCCAGAGAAGGAATTGATTTTTTTCCTCTTTTGGTAGATTATGAGGAGCGTCTGTATGCTGTAGGAAAGATTCCAGGTGGCTTTATTAGAAGGGAAGGGAGGCCGACAGAAAAAGCCATCTTGTCAGCAAGACTGATCGATAGACCGATTCGGCCCCTTTTTCCGCAAGGTTTTCGCAATGATGTCCAGGTTGTGGCTACAATCCTTTCTGTTGACCAGGACTGCTCTCCCAGCATCACAGCCATGATAGGGGCATCAGCTGCATTATCAGTATCTGATATTCCTTTTGAAGGACCCATTGCGGGGGTTATTGTCGGTAGAGTTGATGGGGAGTATGTAATTAACCCTACCGTAGAACAGGAAAAGAAGAGTGATATGCATCTGACATTGGCCGGCACTGAACAGGCAGTGATGATGGTTGAGGCAGGTGCCAATGAAATAAGTGAAGAAGATATCATAAATGGGATTGAATTCGGGCACCAGGCGATTAAGGAACTTGTACAGTTTCAAAAAAAGATAATCGCAGAGATTGGGAAAGAAAAAATAGATGTTCCTATTTTTGAACCTGATCCTCAGCTAGAGTCTGATGTGCGAAGTTTTGCCCAGGAGAAGATCACTGCTGCTGTACAAAACCCGGATAAACTGGCCAGGCAGAATGATCTGGATGAATTGGAGAAGGAAACTGTAGAGCATTTTGCTGAAATATATCCGGAGCAGGAGAAAGCAGTACTATCAATTTATTTAACGATGGTCAAAGAGACGGTCAGGGGAATGATCCTAGAGGATGGTGTGCGTCCTGATGGAAGGCGCCCGGATGAGATCAGGAAAATTAATTGTGAGGTAGGGGTTTTGCCCCGAGCTCATGGAAGCGGTATCTTTACCAGGGGCCAGACACAGGTTTTAACTGCGGCAACACTAGGAACAATACGTGAAGAACAAGTTTTGGATGATTTAGGGCTTGATGAGAGTAAGCGATACATCCATCACTATAACTTTCCACCATATTGTGTGGGTGAGACCAGGCCTGTCAGGGGGCCAGGACGCAGGGAAATTGGGCACGGTGCACTGGCAGAAAAAGCATTGCTCCCTGTTATACCAGATGAGGACCAGTTCCCTTATACACTCAGACTTGTATCTGAAGTGCTGGAATCAAATGGATCATCATCGATGGCAAGTGTCTGTGGAAGCACACTGGCTTTAATGGATGCCGGTGTTCCTATCTCCGCACCTGTTGCAGGTATCGCTATGGGATTGATCAAAGGGGAAAATGGATACGCTGTGTTGAGCGATATCCAAGGCATGGAGGATGCCATGGGCGATATGGACTTTAAGGTTGCCGGAACAGCCAATGGTATTACAGCCTTGCAGTTGGATATCAAAGCCCAGGAGGGACTGAGTACAGAAATTCTGAGACAGGCTCTCACTCAAGCAAAAGAGGGTAGGATGTTTATCCTGGGTAAAATAAACGAAGCAATAACAGAGCCGCGAGCTGATTTATCACCATATGCGCCACGTATCATCACCATGACCATCGATACGGAGAAAATTCGTGATGTAATTGGTCCTCAGGGCAAAGTCATCAGGAAAATCATAGAAGAGACCGGTGCGCAGATCGATATTGAAGATGACGGACGTGTGTTTATCTCTGCCACAAATGGAGAAGCCGGACAAAATGCTGTAGATATCATTGAGACCATAACCAAAGATGTTGAAGTTGGAAAAATCTATTTGGGTAAGGTCGTCAGGTTGATGGACTTCGGGGCATTTGTGGAAGTCATTCCAGGAGTGATGGGAGCATCAGGCAAAGAGGGTTTGGTGCATATCTCCCAGTTGGATGAGAAGAGGGTCAATCGTGTTAGAGATGTTGTCAAAGAAGGGGACGAGATCATCGTCAAAGTAACCGATATTGATAAACAAGGACGTGTCAATCTTTCTCGTAAAGAGGCTGTTCGAGCTCTACGTAAGAAAACGGAAAAATAAGGAATGAGCAATTGAGCAAATAACTTCCTCTCCCTCGGAATATAATGTTCTTCAGGGGGTGTGGAAGTGTTTGTTTTTTTCTGGAGAAAAAGAGTGATTTTCTTTGCTGTGGGAGCTTTTGTGTTATTAGCATGTCTATATACAGCTGCTTATGCATCAGAACAGGTCTTTCAAAAATTGAAACCGATCTATCAAGGGAATTCTGCCTCAGAACAGGTGGCCATCACAGTTAATGTAGATTGGGGTGAAGAGCATCTCCCTAATATGCTGGATACACTACAAAAAAACCGAGTTAAGGCAACATTTTTTATCAGTGGTAGATGGGCTGAGGAACATCCCGAGCTTGTTCGTCAGATTAGCGATCTTGGACATGAAATCGGCAACCATGGTTATTCCCATCCTCATGTTAATGATCTGGATTTGGAACAAAACAAGTTAGAGATAGAGAAAACCTCAAAAGTGATCAAGCAAATCACAAAAAGTAAAACAAGCTATTTTGCTCCACCATATGGGGAATACAATGACACAGTTCTTCAGGCGGCTGCAGAGACAGGTCATCAGGTCATTCTCTGGACTGTTGACACAGTGGACTGGCAAAAGCCTTCAGCATCCCAGATTACCTCCCGAGTGCTCGATGGTGCCCAAAACGGGGCTATTATTCTCATGCATCCCACAGAACAAACAAATCAATCACTCTCTTCAATGATCGAAGGTCTACGGGAGAAGGGGTACAAAATTGTACCTTTGGAAAAACTAATAGCAGGTTAATTAAAAATATTAAGGTGGAGAGCTCAGATGAAGAAATTGCGCTATCTCCTGGTGGCTGTAATTTTGATATTGGTATTTTTACCAACAGAAGGAGCCTATGCTGCAGAGGACCCCTCACTCACAGCTGATGCGGCGGTGCTGCTGGACTATCGGTCAGGTGCTGTGCTATACAGTTTCAATGCCACCAAACCACTTCCTCCTGCCAGTACAACCAAAATATTAGCAGGTCTTATAAGCCTGGAAATGGGAGACGGGAATGAAACAGTTGAAATTGACCCCTACTCTGCATCTATTGGAGGGACAAGCCTTTACCTAAAAGCTGGACAGAAATATAGTTTTTATGATATAACAAAAGGCGCATTGATTAATTCTGGGAATGATGCCGCAGCAGCCATTGCCATTCATATGGCGGGCAGTGAAGAGCAATTTGCCGCTTTGATGAACTATAAAGCCAGGACAATTGGTTGCTGGCAGAACTGTTTTTGTAATCCCCACGGGCTTTCCCAGACTGGACATCATGTGAGTGCTTTAGATCTGGCGAAAATTGCTCGTTATGCCTTAAGCAATAAAGACTTCCGGCAAATTGTCAGCACCAGGAGCGGCAAGATTACTGAATTATCGGGTGAGAACTCTATCGAGTTATTTAATACAAATAAAATATTAGGGCGAAAGGAAGGGGATCTTCGGGTTATTGGTGTCAAAACAGGAACAACAGATGAGGCGGGTCAGTGCCTGGTAGCAGCTGCTCGGTATAATGACCATCTAATGATCAGTGTTGTTCTGGGAAGTGGTGATCGTTATGCAGATACTATCCGCCTCTTCAAATATGGGACAAGTCGCTGTTATTATACCGCTGTTAAAGGTAAAACCCCAATGTATCAAGTGCCCGTAAAGTGGGGGGCCCATTCTACAGCAGCAGTCGGGCCTGCGAGGGATCTTACCATTTTGGTTTCTCCTAGACAGCTGCCCTGGCTGGATAAAAAAATATCTATTGAATCAGAACTGAGGGCTCCCATCAGGAAGGGAGAAGCTGTGGGTAAAATAGAAATCATCTTGGGGAATAGCATTATTAATGTTACTGAGTTAGTAGTGCTTGAAGATGTGGATGGACGTTATTTTTGGATAAGATAAGAAATTTTACATAACTAGGGGGCACTTCGATGTATCATAAAGATGTTCTAGATAACGGAGTTGTTATTGTTGGTGAAGAAATGCCTGGTGTGAACTCTGTAGCTGTCAGTTTTTGGGTTAAAACCGGCTCTCGTTTTGAAGAACCGGAGGAAGCAGGTATTTCCCATTTAATTGAACATCTATTGTTTAAGGGAACAAGGAAGAGAGATGCCAAACAGATCGCTGAATCCATTGAAGAGGTTGGCGGCCAGCTCAATGCTTTTACAAGTAAAGAATACACCTGCTTTTATGTTAGGGTTCTTGAAGAGTATCTTCCTTTGGCAGTGGATGTGCTAAGCGATATGCTGTTCAACTCTCTTTTCAGTGAGGATGCCATCAATCGTGAGAAGGGTGTCGTGGCAGAAGAGATCAGTATGTATGAGGATACTCCTGACGATATTATTCATGACTATTTCTCTCAGACGATCTGGGATGGCCATCCTCTAGGACGACCAATTATAGGGACAATGGATTCCTTATCTTCAATCAACAGAGACAGAATCCTTTCCTACCACAAGCGATATTACAGCTCATCAAATCTGGTAGTAGCCTTGGCTGGAAAGTTTCAGCATCGAGAAGCTGTGGATTTATTGGAATCCGCATTGGCACCTTTATCTGGTGAAAAGGTAGAAACCCAGATCACCCCTCCGCAGACTAGGATTCTATCGAAGAGTTTTTTTCGTGACTTAGAACAGGTTCAGATCTGTATGGGGGTACAAGGGGTTTCCTTATATGATGAAGATTTATATCGCCAACAGCTCCTTAATAGTATTTTAGGAGGGGGAGCAAGTTCTCGCCTCTTTCAAAGTATTCGAGAGCAACGCGGCCTGGTATATTCTATCTACAGCTACAATGTAAGCTTTTCGGATAGCGGTTTGTTTATCATCTATGCTGGGACAAATCCTGCTAACTATCAGGAAGTTTTAGATATAAGTAGGGGAGAGATTCAGGCAATTATAGAATCTGGCATATCGCCAAAAGAGATGCAGAGAGCTAAGACCCAGGCTAAAGGGAGCCTTTTGCTGGCTCAAGAGAGTGTGCTCAATCGTGTGCATCGGCTAGGGAAATCTGAGCTTGTACATCAAAGATTTGTAACTATTGATGAAGTACTGGAAAAGCTCAATAAGCTGACTGAAGCAGATCTGCAGGTTTTTGCCCATAGAATTTTTGATTCAGGGCAGATGACTATAACAGTACTGGGACCATTAGATGAAGTGAAATTACAAAAACATAATTCCAGCCTCTGATTCATAAATACAACTAAAAGGTGAGAGGGGGAGGGAGTTTGCGGTTTAGTGAACTGATGGGAAAGGAGATTATTAATATATTCGATGGGGTGCGTCTGGGTACTATTGGAGATTCTGATATGATAATCGATCCTGAAAGTGGGGAGATAGAATCAATTGTTCTTCCCCGACGTCCGAATTTTATGGGTCTTTGGGCAGATAAACAAGAGCTAGTGATACCATGGTCAGCGGTAAAAAAGGTTGGCACTGAATTGATTATCGTCGATTTAGATGAAAGCTATTCAATGTATAAAAAATATATGTAGAACATTAAAAGCCCGGATGGTCCGGGTTTTTTTATTTGAAGCGGAAACCATTAGTTGACAATAAAAATCATTTATATAAAAATATAGACAATACATTACTAGAAATGGGGCAGATTCGAAGTGAGTAATAGCATCCGTGTAGTAATTGCCGGTATTGCCGGAAAAATGGGTAAAGAAACGGCAAAAGCTGTGCTTAATGAACAACCTGAATTAGAGCTTGTGGGGGCAGTTGATCCGAGGGAGGCCGGAGTAGAACTAGGTGAGCTGATCGGTGTTCCCGAGTGTGGGATCAAAATATCGGAAAACCTGGACCAGGCCTTTCAGTCAACTCGGGCAGATGTTCTTGTTGACTTCACAAACCCTCAGGCTGTTCTTCAGAATGCTAAAACAGCTTTGGAAAACGGAGCAGCACCTGTTATAGGTACGACAGGATTAGATGAAGTCGGGATTGCTGAATTAAAAAGATTAGCAGCTAAGTCAGAACGGGCGGTCCTGATCGTTCCCAATTTCGCTCTTGGGGCAGTATTGATGATGGAATTTGCCAGAAGTGCAGGCCGTTACTTTAAGAACGTAGAAATAATTGAACTGCATCATGATCAAAAGATCGATGCTCCTTCTGGTACCGCAATTAAAACCGCAGATATGATTCAACAGGTAAGAAAGCCTTTTAGGCAAGGACACCCCGATGAATACGAGAAATTGACTGGAGCAAGGGGTGGAGAATCTGAAGGGATCCGTATTCACAGTGTTCGATTACCAGGATTGATCGCACATCAGGAGGTAATTTTCGGCGCTCCTGGACAGACTCTTACTATCAGACATGATTCCATGCATCGCCAGTCATTTATGCCTGGGGTAATTTTGGCCATACGCAAAATAGGCGGGCTCCAGGGAGTTGTAGTAGGGCTGGATAAGATTCTCGATTGATAACCGGGCACCTTCTTCTCAATCCCTTCATATACTGTAGTGCTTAGCAATGATGAGGGGAAGGAGGGGAATGAAAGATGGGCTTGGATTTGAGGGGAATTAAGATAGCTGTTATCGGAGGGGATACACGAGATATCTATCTGATGCAGGAGCTTATTCAATTAGGTGCATCTGTGTCAGCAGTAGGGTTTTCCCCTTGCCCAGAGCTGAGCCAGGTTCACCTTGTGAATAGATTGGAGACCGCTCTGATTAATGATGTACAGGTTCTGATTTTCCCTATGGGGGGTACAGATTCGGAGGGGAATATTAAATGCCTTGATCAGGATATCACTCTCCGACTGTCTCCTGAAATTGCCTCTAACATTCCAGAAGGAGTACTTGTAATTATTGGTTTTGCACGGGATTTTGTGAAGGAATGGGCGCTAAAATACAAATGGAATATGATCGAAATTGCAGAGATGGATACAGTTGCTATAATGAATTCCATTCCTTCTGCTGAAGGTGCCCTGCAGTGGGCTATGGAAAAGCTTTCCATTACCATCCATGACAGCAATTCCTTTGTACTGGGTTTTGGGCGCCTGGGAAAAACTCTGGCTCGTATGCTCCATGGTATAGGTGCTAATACTACTATTGTTGCCAGAAAACGCTCTGCACTATCTCGTGCATTTGAAATGGGTTACGGCTGCCTGCACATAAGTCAGCTGTCTCAGAATATATCTAAAGCTGATGTGATCTTTAACACCATACCAGCTATGGTATTGGATGAACAGCTGCTTACTTATCTCAATAAGGATACATTGATCATTGATATTGCTTCATCTCCAGGCGGAACAGATTTTGCTGCGGCAAAAAGGCTGGGGATTCAAGCTATCTTGACTCCAAGTTTGCCTGGGTTAGTGGCACCTAAAACAGGCGGTAAAATCCTGGCTCAGGTTATTCCTCAACTTATTCTCAGAGAAGTGTCTCATGAATATTTGAGAGAATAGGGATGGAGGTGTGCCTGATGCTTCTTAAAGGTATCCGAGTAGGATTTGTGTTGACAGGTTCTCATTGTACCTTTGCCAAGGTAATTCCCCAAATAGAGAAAATAATATCTGAGGGAGCGGAAGTTTTTCCTGTCGTTTCTTATGCTGTAAGCAGTACTGACACCAGGTTCGGCAGTTCAAAAGAGTGGTGTGATAAACTGCAGGATCTAACAAAAAAACCCCTAATAACAACGATTGTAGAGGCCGAACCGGTTGGTCCCGGGAAACTGTTTGATATATTGGTTGTAGCTCCCTGTACCGGCAACACCCTGGCTAAACTTGCCAATGGGATTACCGATACTCCGGCTCTGATGGCAATAAAAGCACATATGCGTAATCAGCGCTCTGTTGTTATTGCTATTTCTACCAATGATGGCTTGGGCTTTAATGCTAAAAATATCGCTGTGCTGCTCAATACAAAGGGGGTTTATCTGGTTCCCTTTGGGCAGGATAACCCGCTAAACAAATCGAACTCTATAGTAGCTAAAACAGATAAAATATTTGATACTGTTTTATCTGCTCTGGAGGGCAAGCAGGTACAGCCTGTTTTAGTAGAATATAAAGATGTTTGATGCAACCAGAAGGATATTTTGAATTCAATGTATAATATGATATTCTTAATATTATGTAATCTTATTGAACCAGAGACTGTAGGAGGTTTATACTAATGTCCAGGGGTTATCGTGTCGCTATTGTCGGAGCAACAGGTGCTGTGGGTCAGGAACTGATAGCTGTTCTACAAGAAAGAGATTTTCCTATATCTGATCTGAAAATGTTGGCAGATGCCCAATCGGAAGGAACGAAGGTGAAATTTGGCGATAATGAATTTACAGTCTACGAAGCCAAACCCGATTCCTTCCAGGGTGTAGAAATAGCCTTTTTTGCAGGAGGAGAGGTTCTTATTCCTGAAGCTGTTAAAAGAGGTGCTGTGGCTATTGACAACAGCAGTGTCTATAGATTTGATCCAGATGTCCCTCTGGTAGTCCCTGAGGTGAACCCTGATGATGTGGAAAATCACAAGGGTATTATCTCTAATCCCAACTGCTCTACAACTATTTTTGTTGTGGCCCTGTATCCACTTTATCAAGTTGCCAGGGTGAAGAGAGCGGTTGTGACTACAATGCAGGCTGTATCAGGTGCGGGAAAAGCAGCAAAGGATGAATTGCTGCTCCAGACCAAACAAGTGCTGGCTGGGGATCAGGTTAGCGAACCCCATATCTTTGATCACCAGATTGCTTTTAATCTGATACCACATATTGATGTGTTTGGTGATAACGGCTATTGTAAAGAAGAGATGAAACTGCTCAATGAAACTCGTAAGATTCTTCACGATTCAGAGATCCAGATAACTGCCACAACAGTCCGCGTACCGGTGCTGCGTAGCCATTCTGAATCAGTCAATATTGAAACCGAAAGGGAGCTTACAGCAGATGAGGCTAGGGAGATTTTGAGTAATGCTCCGGGGGTTATTGTGCAGGATAATCCAGAAAAAATAGAGTATCCTATGCCTTTGTTTACATCAGGCAAAGATGAAGTATATGTTGGTAGGATCAGGAAGGATGTCTCCAAGGACCAGGGGCTAAATTTCTGGATTGTCTCTGATCAGCTACGTAAAGGTGCAGCGACCAATGCTGCGCAAATTGCCGAACTTCTTTGTAGCAGAAATCTCTTATAGTATCTGTTATAAAGAAAACCGATAAATTAAGGGAGTGACAAAGGTGGATGCTTTTGGGCGTATATTAACGGCAATGATTACCCCGATGAAAGAGAATGGCGAAGTAGATTTTGATAGTGCGGCAAAATTAGCGTGTCATTTGGTGGAAACAGGGTCAGAGGGAATTGTTGTTTCCGGAACTACAGGGGAATCTCCTGTTCTTTCATCTGAGGAAAAATGCCAGCTGCTTAAAGTAGTTAGAGAAGCGGTGAGTGGTAAGGCCAGTGTGATTGCAGGAACAGGTTCCAATGATACAGCTGCTACAATTGAATTAACAAAAGAAGCGGAAAAAGTAGGCTGCGATGGAATAATGCTGGTAACACCTTATTATAACAAACCCAGCCAGGAAGGCTTATACCAGCACTTTAAAGCTGTTGCTTCGGAAACCGGTTTGCCGATTATCCTGTATAATGTTCCAGGCCGTACATCAACAAATATGCTGCCGGTGACTGTGGCCAGACTGGCGGAAATAGAGAATATTGTGGCTGTTAAAGAAGCAAGCGGTAGCCTGGAGCAGGTGGTAGATATCAAAAGAAACACACCTAGTGATTTCCTGATTTATAGCGGGGATGACCTTATGACACTGCCCATGTTATCTGTAGGTGGATATGGTGTGATCAGTGTTGCTTCTCATGTGGCAGGAAAAATGATACAGGAAATGATTACTTCATTTGTAACTGGGAAGGTCAAAGCTGCACGTGAACTTCATTTAAAGCTTTTTCCATTGTTTAAGGTCCTGTTCATTACGACCAATCCCGTTCCGGTGAAGGCTGCAGTGGAGCTTATCGGTATCAATGCGGGTGCACCACGACTTCCTCTGATTGGAGCCTCAGAGGAGGAGATTGATGCCATCAAACAAGAGTTGGATAAACTGGGTCTCATCCCCTAGTTCCTTGTATTATACTGCTTTAAGCAGTATAATATAATATTGAAAGGAACGGCACTTTTGTGAAATATTAACCTACCTTTCGCAGCGCCTTGAAGGTAGGTTTTTTATTATTAAAAAAGTATAAAGCAAAAAGCAGTGAGGAGGTGAAATATTGAAAGACGGATCTTTAAAAATCATACCACTGGGTGGCCTTGGTGAGATCGGGAAGAATATTATGGCCATCAGGTACAAGGACGATATAATCGTCATTGATGCTGGCCTTATGTTTCCTGATGATGAAATGCTGGGGATTGACCTGGTAATTCCGGATATTACTTATCTTAAAGAAAACAAGAAGCATATCAGAGGTATTATCCTTACACATGGTCACGAGGATCATATTGGCGGACTCCCATATATTTTACGGGAGATCAATGCTCCAATTTACGGCACTAAGCTGACCCTGGGTCTTTTAGCTGCTAAGCTGGAGGAGAGCAATTTTGATGGTCAGGTGAAAACCCACTGTGTTCATGCAGGACAAAAGGTTAAATTGGGCCCATTTAATATAGAGTTTATTCGTGTCAGCCATAGCATAGCGGATGCAATGGCCTTAGGGATTAGAACTCCTGTGGGAATGATCGTACATACGGGTGACTTTAAGTTCGATCAAACACCGGTGAATAATCAGGGTCCTGATTATCATAAGTTCGCTGAACTGGGCAATGAAGGCATTCTGGTATTAATGTCAGACAGTACCAATGCGGAAAGGCCTGGATACACAATATCGGAGCGGGTTGTGGCCGATACCTTTGATGAAACCTTCCGTAATGCTAGGGAGCGGATTATTATTGCAAGTTTCGCTTCTAATATTCACCGTATTCAACTGGCAATAACTACTGCGGCTAAATATAAAAGAAAGGTAGCAGTTGTAGGGCGCAGCATGGTCAATGTAGTGAAGATTGCCACAGAATTGAAATACCTGGATATCCCTGCAGGAACCATGATTGAAGTTGATGAAATTGATAAGTACCCTAAAAATAAAATTGCTGTCCTGACCACTGGAAGCCAGGGAGAGCCAATGTCTGCCCTGACCAGGATGGCTATGTGTGAACATAGGAATATTGAGATCATACCGGGGGACACAGTGATAATTTCTGCCAGTCCTATTCCGGGTAATGAAAAAATGATAAACAAGACTATCGATAATCTGTTCAAGCAAGGGGCTGAGGTAATCAATGAATCAGTTCCCGGTGTCCATGTTTCAGGTCATGCCAGCCAAGAAGAACTAAAACTAATGATGAACCTCACCAAACCCAAATTCTTTATTCCTGTCCATGGAGAATATCGGCACCTGATTAAACATGCTCAACTTGCCAAGGATGTAGGGATCCCTCCGGAGAACATCTTTGTAGTAGAAAATGGCCAGGTTTTAGAGTTCAGCAGCAGTTGGGGTAAGGTGGCTGGGAGAGTCACAGCAGGAAGAGTTTTAGTAGATGGACTGGGTGTAGGAGATGTAGGAAACATTGTGCTTCGAGACCGCAGACAACTCTCTCAGGATGGCCTTGTAATAGTTGTCTTGACCATCGACCAATATAGTGGTGAAATTGTGGCAGGGCCAGATATTATCTCTCGTGGTTTTGTGTATGTAAGGGAGTCAGAGGATCTGTTAGAAGAAGCCAAAAAAAGGATCAATACTACTCTCAAAGTATGTGAGCTCCAGCAAACCACAGAGTGGGGAGCAATTAAGTCATGTGTTAGGGAAACTGTAGGTAAGTTTTTCTATGAGCGTACCAGAAGGAGACCCATGATCCTGCCGATCATTATGGAGGTCTAAGGCAGCAATCGATGATTAAATATATAGAAGGGGAGTGTGCAGCTAATGCATACCCCCTTCTATAATGCTAATACAGTCTTGAAATGACTAGTTTGCTTTATCATGGTACCATTAACAATTATTAAGAAGATCTGATTTATAAGCCTCTAATTGTATTCCATTTACGTATTTATCCTGGATCAAATACTCATATCTGGTATTTTGAAAGTGGTATTTGCCGCCCAGGTTGAAACTCCGGTTTTAGGTAGTAATTAGGATCGGTACTGTTTAGACGAACGATTTTACCCATACCTGTCTTTGTTGGTTGTACGGTAAGGGTTGCCCCGTCGAGATCAATATCTTGATAAGGAGATATGCTGTCTTCAGCAAACATGACCAATTCCAGTGGGAGTGGGGTATATATTACTGTCAATGGAGAACTTCCTCCTCTTTTTTACGTTTATTAATCAAACTTTGGAGTTTTTTGAGGGCTTCGCCGACACCTCCAGCAGCGTCAATTAATCCTACTTCTACAGCATCTCTACCTACGAGAACAGTACCGATATCACGGGTGAGTTCACCTGTTTGAAACATCAATTCTCTGAATTTTTGTTCGGAAATGCTCGAATGCTTTTCCACAAAACGAATCACACGGTCTTGCATTTTATCTAAATATTCATAAGTTTGAGGAACTCCGATGACTAGTCCTGTCAGTCTTATCGGGTGGATGGTCATGGTGGCTGTTTCTGCTATAAAGGAATAATCTGAACTGACAGCGATTGGAACCCCGATGGAGTGTCCTCCTCCTAAGACGAGAGATACGGTTGGTTTGGACATGCCTACAATTATTTCGGCAATGGCAAGTCCTGCCTCGACATCTCCTCCTACAGTGTTTAAAATGATAAGTAGTCCTTCAATATCGGGATTCTGTTCAATAGCAACTAACTGTGGAATGATGTGCTCATATTTTGTTGTTTTATTTTGAGGAGGAAGAATCAAATGCCCCTCAATTTGTCCTATAATGGTAAGACAGTGTATATTTGTTTTTACAGTTGGTAGGTCTATTTGACCGAATTCTTTTATGGAATCTATTTTCCTTACCCCTTGTGTTTGTTTTCTCGGTTTAGATGGAGTTCGTGGCGGGTTTGGTTGTGGCATTTTTTGCATAACAAGACATCCCTTCACAAAGCATGTTTGATATTATTATGAAACAATCGCTATTAAATAATGCGGTTTTCCTAAAGGCTATCAGATGTTATAATTTGGTAATGGCATGAGAGGAGAAGGAGTAATCCAGTGGCTAAAAAAGGCAAGAAAGGTCGTTCCGGCAGTGGTGATCAGCTGAAATATGATATCCTTGGAGTTTTATTTTTTGCTACAGCTATTTTTATCACAGTAAGTTTTTTTAAACCAACAGGGATTATCGGCACTTATTTAATTAGTATTTTGACTGTTCTCACAGGTAAGACAGGTTGTTTGCTTGTTGCCGGGATCTTAGTTTATTTTACTTGCAGTTATTGCTGGCTGCGTCAACCCTTCACAGGAAGCACACGCAGTAGAGGGGTTATTATGCTCTTTTTTGTTATTCTGGTTTTACTGCATCTATTGTTTATACCAAGTGATCTGTCCAGGAATGAGGCAGTGGCATTGCTGTGGGATAATGGTTGGCAGGGAACAGGAGGGGGGCTTTTTGGTGCCATTATCGGTATCGTTTCATTATACCTACTTGGGTATACAGGTACCCTTATTCTTGCTACTGCTATATGCATAATTAGCTTTATCTTATTAACAGGAGTGCCTTTCAGCCAGTTCATCAAGAATATAGCTGCATTTTTTGTCAATATAGGGAGGCTCATCAAATCAGGATTAGAACGTTTTCTCTTTGTTGAGGAGGAAACAGATCCAGAACCGGTGAAAAGGAGACCAAAACAGGAAGGAAATAAAGTGGATACTCCTGCTCCCGTAATTATTGATTACAATGCTCATACTTCAGCTTCGGAAAAAATAAAAGAAGAGACAGTTGAGGAGGAAAATACGAAGGAAGATAAAGCTGAAACACACAGTATTCGTCATGTGGAAGAACAACTAAAAACAACTGATTATAATTATGACCTGCCTCCATTGGAGTTGCTAAGTAAACCCATTAAGGTGAAGAGTAGCCGTTTAAATAAAGAGCTTATCGAAAATGTACGCATTCTTGAAGAAACCCTGGAGAGTTTCGGTATCAAAGTATGTGTAAATGAGGTTCACAAAGGGCCAGCTATTACACGCTATGAAATCCAACCTGCACCAGGGGTTAAAGTGAGCAGGATTATGAGGCTGGCCGACGATATTGCCCTCAGCCTGGCAGCTCCTGCTGTACGTATTGAGGCACCCATTCCAGGAAAAGCAGCGATGGGCATTGAGGTGCCCAATAAAGAGATCGCTATCGTCTGCCTGAGGGAAATCCTGGAAACAAAACGGTTTCAAGATGCAGCTTCCAAATTAACGATCGCTTTGGGAAAAGATATAGCTGGGAATCCAATAATAACAGATCTGGTTAAAATGCCGCATATGTTAATAGCCGGAGCAACAGGATCAGGAAAAAGTGTGTGCCTGAATACAATTATTTGCAGTATTCTCTACAAAGCTTCCCCAGATGAGGTAAAGCTGCTGATGATTGATCCTAAAATGGTAGAATTGACTACTTATAATGGGATTCCCCATCTGGTCTCTCCTGTTGTGACCGAACCTAAAAAAGCAGCTTCTGCTCTGAGATGGGCTGTAAAAGAGATGGAAATTCGCTATGAACTTTTTGCCTCAATGGGGGTACGGGATATTACAAAGTATAATGAGCTGATCAGGACACGAGAACAGGAGCAACATGAGCCATTACCATATATTGTTGTCATCATCGATGAGCTATCTGATCTGATGATTATTTCTCCTGTTGATGTAGAAGATGCCATCTGTAGGCTTGCCCAGATGGCTCGAGCCGCTGGAATTCATCTGGTGATCGCCACACAGCGTCCTTCTGTGGATGTTATCACAGGGGTTATCAAGGCAAACATTCCTTCACGTGTCGCTTTTGCTGTCTCTTCACAAACTGATTCTAGGACAATCCTCGATCTGAATGGTGCAGAAAAACTATTGGGAAGGGGGGATATGCTATTTATGCCGGTCGGTGCTATCAAACCTATACGAATTCAGGGGGCTCTTGTCACGGAAAGTGAAGTTGAGGAAACTGTAGACTTTTTGAATAAACAAGGAGAGGCAGCATTGATCACTGATTTCCCTGCTCAAGAGGAAGAAACAGTAGAAGATGAGGAATTTGTTGATGAGCTTTTTTACGATGCGGCAAGACTGGTAATTGATGTAGGACATGGCTCTGCTTCTTTGCTCCAGAGACGCCTTCGGGTTGGGTATACCCGAGCTGCCAGGTTGATCGATACATTAGAAGCCAAAGGCATTGTCGGGCCTTTTGAAGGTTCCAAGCCCAGGGATGTTTTAATGACCAGTGAGCAGTTCGAAAGGTATTATGGAAAATAGTAAGATTGCAAACTAAAGATATATTAGGTTATGATATTATTAAGCAAACTTCAATAATTATAAGCTTTTGTTTGGATAGAGGGTGTTCCTATGGTCCATTTAACAAAAAGAGAACGAGAGGTTCTGAGCTATTTAAAAAAAGACCCTACTATTTCACAAGAAGAGCTTGCTAAAAAGATGAAGATCACTAGGTCCGCTGTGGCTGTGCATATCTCCAATCTTATGCGTAAAGGGTTTATACTTGGCCGCGGCTATATACTCGATGAAAGAACAGGAATAGTAGTAATCGGAAGGACCTGGTTGGAAATACAGGCACAGGTCGATCAGCCGAAAGTCGATATCACATATAGTGGTATGGGCTATTTGATGTCATCAGAGCTGGTCAGGCAGCAGCTGTCACCTACCCTGTTTACTGTGCTGGGGCAGGATGAGGCCGGGGATAGAATCTATGAAAAGCTGTTACAAAGTGGAGTTAATGTCCAGTATATAGTACGCAGACAGGGTTATCCAACCCCTAAAAAACTTTTTGTGAGGAAAGGAGATAATGACCTCTGTCAGGTGATAGATTCCAAAAATTATCAACTGAATAAAAATACCGAAATATCAATGGACGCCTTGCTGAAATCGGCAAAAGTACTTCTGCTTGACAGTGCTTTAGCTGATCCCCAAATCGATTACGTAGTTGATCGAATGAAAGAATATGATTTCTTTACTACTGTTTTAGGCTCTTCACTTACTTGGTGTGAGAAAAAGGGATTACTCCAATGCTCACAGGTATTTTTGGTATGCCATGAGTATGAGTTGATGAAGTATGCGGGAGAATTTCAGGAAGGGGTTCCTGAAAGTTCTTTTCCAGTTTGCCGTGATATTGTCAGCAATGGATTGGCGGCACTAATAGTTATTTTTGGCCAGAACGGATTGGTTTTAGCAACAAAGAAAGAAACGGTCTTTCTTCCTGCATCTCCTCTTAAAGGAGTAGGAACAGAGTTAAATGTTATTGCAGGAGTTGCCGGAGGATTGGCAGCAGGTTATGGTTTCCGTCTTGCAGCACGACGTGCTCTAGGAAAAAGCGATCTGTCTTGAGGGGGTTATTATGAAGATCGGAGAGATTTTAAAAACAGAGCGGGAAAGTAGGGGACTATCACTTACCGATATTGAAGAAAAAACAAAAATCAGAGCAAAATACCTGCAGGCTTTAGAAGAGGAAAATTATAACGAAATACCAGGGGAAGCATACTGTATGGGGTTTCTCCGCAATTATGCTCGATTTCTTGATATCGATCCTAATCCCCTTCTCTATCAGTATAGAACTCAGGTTAAAAACGAGGAGTCATCTTCTTCCCCCATAATTGTTGAAAAGGATGAAAAGAGATCAAAAAAGAAAATTAAGCCTGTATCACTTTCTACAGGGAACCGAGGCTCATTAATCGGGTTAGTTGTTTTTGCTTTGTTAATATTTTCTGTTGCTTATATTTATTTTAGTGGAGCGGACAGAGATACACCTCCAGAAACTCCTCCTGTTTCTCAGGAGCAGCAACAAGATCAGGAGCAAGAGTTTAACCAGGAAGAAGTGGCACCATCTACAGATAATATAAATATTGAGTTAATTGGCAAACAATTATGCTGGACGAGAGTAACTGTTGATGGAGAGATACAATTTGAGGGGAATCTTGATAATGGAGAAACGAAAGAATTCGAAGCAGAGGATTCAATTCATGTGAGGCTAGGCAATGCCGGAGGAGTAGATGTTGTCTATAATGGAAAGAAGGAACCACCTTTAGGGGAGTCTGGTCAGGTAGTAGAAAAAGAGTATACCAAATCCAATTAGATTACTATTTAATTATTGCACATCAAAAACATCTTTAGATGATAAAGATGTTTGAAATGTCTGATTGCAGCTTTTATAATTCGACATCTATATCCTGCCTCTTACAACTTATTTAGAAAGGCAGTCAAAATGAAGCTTATCAATATAGTCAGTCTCGGATGTTCAAAAAATCTTGTTGACAGTGAAACCATATTGGGCATACTTTCCAGCGGAGGTTATGTAGTAACACCATCTCTGGAAGATGCTGAGATTATTTTGATTAATACATGTGGTTTTATTGAACCTGCGGTCAAAGAAGCTGTAGATACGATTTTCAACTGCTTACAGTTTAAAGAGAAGGGTTGCTGCAAGTATGTTATTGTCCTGGGCTGCCTGGTTTCAAGGTACGGAGAAAAGCGTTTATCACAACTGTTCCCTGAAGTTGATGGCTGGCTTGGGGTGGATGCTTACACCGTTGTGTTGCAATATTTAGACAGGCTGATAGCGGGAGAGAAGACTCAGTTTATGGAGAGCAGACCTTGCGGAGAATATCTATATCCTAGAATGCTATCAACACCTTCTCATACTGCATATCTCAAGATCGCTGAGGGCTGTTCTCATGCTTGTTCATTCTGCCTAATACCCCGTATCAGGGGGCCCTTGTACAGCAAAACACCAGATGTTATCTATCGTGAAGCTGAGCAGTTGGCAGCGGGTGGAGTTAAGGAGCTTATTTTGGTAGCCCAGGACAGTGGAGCATATGGTCGCGACCTTCCCGGCAAGCCAACACTGACAGAGCTCTTAAAAAATCTTGTCAAGATTAAGGATCTACATTGGATTAGGTTTCTATACATGAATCCCTACTCCTTAACCCCTGATTTGATTAAAACCATGCAAGAGGAAAAAAAGCTGTGCAATTACCTTGATCTGCCCTTGCAACACGTTAACCGCAATATATTGAAAAGCATGGGGAGAAGGGGGGATGTCTATTCTTACAGGAAACTGATCAAAGAAGTAAAAACTGCACTTCCGGATCTGGTTTTGCGCACAACCCTCATGGTAGGCTATCCAGGGGAGGACAGAGAGGCCTTTCAGGAACTCCAGGCCTTTGTAGGTCACGGATACTTCGATCGTTTAGGTGTTTTTCCGTACTATCATGAAGAGGAAGCCAGATCGTTCAGATATCAGGATACAGTCTCTTTTCTGGAAAAGCACAGGAGAGCAAGAAAAATAATGCAGTTGCAGCGCCGGGTTTCTCGTTATAAAAATGAAAGGCTTATAGGCATGAATTTGGAGGTTTTGATTGAACATAATCTTGGTGAAGATGTATGGTGGGGACGTAGTTACCGAGATATTCCTGAAATTGATCCACGTGTGATTGTCAAAGGTGATAACTTAGAGATCGGGACATTTGTTCAGGTGCAGATCAACCGGGTTGCAAACTATGATCTGATAGGCACAATCTCCAATCACGATAACTAAAGTTCCAGTGATTACTAAGGAGTGAAGGAGTATTATATGTTATAATCGTGAGTGATTAGGGAGAGGAGGACCCTCTTGAGCCAAATTCACATAAAAACAGTGATTGTTGCCTTTATAGTCACCCTTGGCATTTTGCTCTGTGGCTATTATTTTTATAATAATTATTACGTCAAAAATGGGTTACATGAACAAATAAGCCAGGTGGTTGAAGTTGAAGAAGAAATAGAAATAGCCGAGCAGAAACATCCACCGACTGTGTATATCCGCTTATCAGAAATAAAAGCTCTTCAGGATGTATATTTGAAAATAGAGGAGATTGTCTGTCAGAAATTAGGATCTGAATACAGAATTGTCCTTTTAGATGAGCGGAACGATAAACTGATGGCATTGTACGATAAATGCAGTTTTGTTATCCAGGAGAGTCTTGTTACAGGCAAGTTTCAAGATATGTATAATAAAGTACAGGAGCTTGCTGAACTAGAGGGTGTCGAATGTCACCTTACTATGGATTCATCCAACATATACTTAGAACTTAGAGATGACCAGGGATATCTTTACGAAGTAATCCCTCGCCTGAATCAGTTGGGGAGCTTGGAGAAACCGGGGAGTGAGAATAATTGATTAAAGAATTATGCCTAGGTGCTTCTGTTGCTTTATTGATTTTTTTAGTTCTGATGGGCCAGAATGTGTTTCCTCTACTGCTCTTGGCAGGAATGGGGGTTGTTCTCTATATGTTGATAGATAGAAAAGGACTTGTCAATAGTTCTCAGTTTGTAGAGTTCAGCAGTCAAATGGATTTCAGCTTTGATGACATTGGAGGCCAAGCTCCTGCAAAACAGGAACTAAAAGAAGCCCTTGATTTTATACTTCATAAAAGCAAAATAAAGAAAATGGGTATCCGCCCCCTTAAAGGGATCCTTCTTACAGGCCCTCCGGGAACAGGAAAAACACTACTGGCTAAGGCAGCGGCTTCCTATACAGATTCGGTTTTTATAGCTTGTTCGGGCAGCGAGTTTATAGAGGTTTATGCCGGAGTCGGTGCTCAGCGGGTGCGGCAGTTATTTAAAACAGCCAAGGAGCGGGCAGTGAAGGAAAAAAAGGATAGCGCTGTTCTTTTTCTGGATGAGATTGAGGTTTTAGGGGGTAAGCGGGGAAGTAATCAAGGCCATCATGAATATGACCAGACCTTAAATCAACTGCTGGTGGAAATGGATGGTTTGAAGGATGATGAACAGGTGCGTATTCTCATTATGGGTGCAACAAACCGTGAGGATATGCTTGATTCTGCTTTGATGAGACCGGGGCGATTTGATAGGATTGTACGAGTTGATCTTCCGGATAAGGCTGCACGAGAGCATATTCTAAGAATACACTGTAAGAACAAGCCCTTGGCTGATGATGTTTCTTTTGAGTATATTGCTCAAGAGAGTTTCGGTTTTTCAGGAGCCCACTTAGAAAGTGTGGCCAATGAAGCGGCGATTCTTGCTCTTAGAGATAATTCACCTTGTATTAATAAGCATCACTTTAAAGAAGCGGTTGATAAAGTGATGATGGGTGAAAAGCTTGACCGAAAACCCAGTGATAATGAGCGTTATCGGATTGCTGTCCATGAAACAGGGCATGCTTTGCTCAGTGAGTTAAACAGACCTGGTTCTGTGTCACATATTACTGTGACAAACCGAGGCAAGGCTCTGGGATATATGAGGACAATACCAGAAGATGATTTATATCTGTATACCAGAGACTATCTGGAACAGCAGATTCAAATATGTGTAGCTGGAGCGGTGTCTGAGAAACTTATTTTGAATTCACAGAGTACCGGTGCCAGCAATGATTTTAATGAAGCGGTCAAATGCGCGCGGCAAATAATAACAGCAGGTCTTTCTTCCCTAGGGGTAATATGGGAGGAGATTATTCCTCGAGAAAAATATCATCAGGAGATACAGAGCATCATCAACCAACAGGAAAGCAAAGTTGAGGAAATGCTGAGCTCCAGATTGGATCAACTAAAAGATGTGGCACAACTGCTGATGGATCAGGAATACATCAGCGGCAGTGAACTACGAGAGCTAATCAGGGAAAGAGAGGCCATTCACTAAATATTTTGTAAAGGTTGGTGTCCCATGACTATAAGTGTGGAAATAATTGCTACTGGAAGTGAGCTTCTGCATGATGGATCGAGAAACACAACGACACCGTTTCTCATTTCCCAGTTAACAGAACTAGGTTATGAAATAAAAAAGATCAGTACTGTTGATGATAGAATCGAAGAAATAAAGGGCGCAGTGCAGGAAGCACTGCGCCATGCTGATCTCATTTTTGTTACTGGAGGGTTGGGAGCAACACCTGATGATGTGACCAGGGAAGGAGTTGCTGAAGCCCTGGATATACCCATGGAGTTTCGGTTAGATATTTGGGAGGAGATTCAGCGCTATTTTAAAGAACGCCATTCAACAATAGCACCGGTTAATATAAAGCAGGCCTATCTGCCCTGTGGAGCGCATTCTCTTCATAATTCTCTGGGCACAGCTCCTGGAATCATGATTCCTTATAATGAAGACCGGCTGCTCGTTGCTCTACCTGGTCCACCTAGGGAAGCAAAGGAAATGTTTTCCCTTGAGGTAAAGCCCTATTTGGAAAAACACTATCCTGCATCACTAAGCCGCCGGTGTATCTTTAAGATCTGTGGTTGCGGTGAAACCATTATTTATGACCGATTACAGGATGTTATCAAAAAAGCGGAAAAAGCCGGTATAGAATGCAGCTTTCTACCTGGTCTGGGAGAAGTACAGTTGCTCCTTAATGTAAATGAACCGAATGGCGAACAGGAAGAATATCTCAGAAAGCTGAGTGGACAAATAAAGAAGCTGTTAGGATCTGATCTTTATGGAGTAAATGAAGAAACCCTAACAGGAAAAGTTGGAGAACTGCTTATGGAAAAAGAATCAACTGTGGGGGTTGCCGAATCCTGTACAGGAGGCCTTGTTTTAAGTTACTTGACAGATGTGCCAGGTAGTTCACGCTATTTACGCGGAGGGCTTGTCGCCTATAGTTGTGGAATCAAAGAAAAAATACTTGGTGTAAAGTCAAAAACCTTAGATGAATATGGTGCTGTGAGCACTCAAACAGCAAAAGAAATGGCCAGTGGTGTGCGCAGATTGATGAGCGTTTCTTATGGTTTGGCGACTACAGGATTTGCCGGTCCAGATGGGGGAACAAAGGAAAACCCGGTAGGGACAGTTTATCTGGGATTAGCAACAGCGGAGAGAGTATTAGCAAAAAAAATCTACTTCCCCGGATTAGGAAGGGCCACATTAAAGAAAATAGCAGCGAAAAGGGCAATAGACTTTCTGAGGCGCTATTTGATAAATCCTGATGGAGTTGATCAGTGTTGAGTGAAACTCGTTCATTTATAGCTGTTTTATTGCCCCCTGAACTAAAAAGAGATATTTATCAATTTAATGCACCACTCCAGCGGTTACCCCTTGATATCAAATGGGTCGAGAAAGAGAATTATCACCTTACAATGAAGTTTCTTGGGTCATGTACTGCTAGAGAAATTAATAAAGCGAGCAATTTTCTGTGGGATTTAACAGGAGAATGGGAGCCATTTCACCTGCAGTGTGGGGAACTTATAGTATTTCCCAACTGGCATCGTCCCCGAGTCATATCTATTTCCTTAAGAAATACAGAAAATTTACAGAACCTATGGTATAAAATAGAAAAGGGCTTAGCGAGCAGAGGTTTTCCAGAAGAGAAGAGAAAGAGATTTAGTCCTCATATTACTTTGGGGAGATTACGCAGCAAAAACAGTGAACTCAAAAAAATTCTCAAAGGAAAGGCATGTCCTT
Source organism: Syntrophaceticus sp. (assembly GCA_050949745.1). Taxonomy (GTDB): domain Bacteria; phylum Bacillota; class DSM-12270; order Thermacetogeniales; family Thermacetogeniaceae; genus Syntrophaceticus. The sequence continues at coordinate 220,302 of JBMNGF010000021.1, forward strand.
TAACAGGAAAAGATATATTAGTCCGGGAAATATATCTGATGGCCAGTAAATTGACTCCTAAGGGGCCGCAATATACAGTTATAAAGAGTTTTCCTTTCAGGAAAACAGTGTGACAGCAATTTTCTCTATTGACAGCCATTCCCAAATAAATTATTATTATGGACAGGGTTATTTCGAACATTTGTTTTGAGAGGGTGAGGAGAATGGATGATAAAATAAAGGCTTTGGATTTAGCGGTATCACATATTGAGAAAGCCTTTGGAAAAGGTTCTATTATGCGTTTGGGGGATACTGCTACAAATCTTAGCATTGAAGTGATTCCTACCGGGAATTTGCCCCTGGATCTTGCTCTAGGAGTAGGTGGGGTTCCTAGAGGAAGGGTTATCGAAATCTTTGGGCCGGAGGCCTCCGGTAAAACAACGGTTGCACTACATATTGTGGCTGAGGCACAAAAAAATGGGGGAATGGCGGCATTTATTGATGCCGAACACGCACTTGATCCGGTTTATGCCCAGAGTTTAGGAGTAGATGTTGATAATCTTTATGTTTCTCAACCTGATACTGGAGAGCAGGCTTTGGAGATTACAGAAACTCTTGTGCGAAGCGGGGCGTTGGATGTTGTTGTCATAGATTCTGTAGCCGCCCTGGTGCCGCGAGCTGAACTAGAAGGAGAAATGGGAGATACCCATGTTGGTCTCCAGGCACGCTTGATGTCTCAGGCTTTGAGAAAATTAACCGGTATAGTCAGTAAATCCAAAACAACAGCAATCTTTATCAATCAGATTAGAGAAAAGGTAGGCATAATGTTTGGTAACCCTGAGGTTACAACAGGTGGTAGAGCATTGAAGTTTTATTCATCCATCAGGTTGGACATCAGAAAAATTGATTTAATTAAACAGGGAACCGATGTCTTAGGAAGCCGTACCAGAATTAAAGTTGTTAAAAATAAGGTTGCTCCTCCGTTTAAACAAATTGAGTGTGATCTTATGTACGGAAAGGGTATCTCTCGGGAGGGTGGCCTGCTGGATATGGGTGTAGATTTGGATGTCATTACTAAATCGGGGTCCTGGTATTCCTATGGTGAGGAACGCATAGGACAGGGCAGGGAAAATGCCAAGGAATTTCTGAGAGAACACCCAGATATTGCTCAGGAGATAGAAGATAAGGTTAGAAGTTTGTGTGGGCTGAAACCTATAAACCTTTCAAAAAACAGCGAACCGGATGATGACCAGGATTCAAAATAAACAAGCTTTGCTATCCGTAGTTTTCTGATTATTTCTTGACATGTTTCGGAAAGGATAATAGAATTTATTAAGTAGGAATAACGAATAGAACTTCTTCCACAAGTTTTTATATAAAAGTTATCGGTAGTTTAATAGATTACGGTAAAATTGAAGATTCGCTGTGGGGAAGTTTCTATATAGAACCGAGTTTCTACTCGGTTTTATTTATGCAAGAATGAATAATTTGTAAGAATGAATGAAACGAAGGAGGGAGGTGGAAAACATTAATAACCTGGAGCCGGCAATTTACGGCTTTTTAACAATAATTGCTCTCTTGTTGGGTTTATTACTCGGTTATATTCTCCGTAAGTATCTAGCAGAAGCTAGGATCGCTTCAGCAGAAGAAGCTGCTAAACGCATACTAGAAGAGTCCGAAAAGGAAGCGGAAGCCAGGAAAAGAGAAGTAATTCTCGAAGCTAAAGAAGAGATTCATCTCATGCGTAATGAGGCGGAACGTGAAAACAGAGAAAGGCGCAATGAGGTCCAACGCCTGGAGAGGCGCTATTTACAAAAAGAAGAAACACTTGAGCGGAAACTGGAAAGCCTAGAAAAGAAAGAGGAAAACCTGGCAAAAAATGAACAAGAACTAGGAGATAAGCGCAACCATTTAGAGGAACTCTTGAAAAAGCAGACAGTGGAATTGGAGCGTATATCCGGATTGTCGACAGAAGAAGCACGAACTCTTATTCTCGAAAATGTTAGGGATGATGTTAAGCGTGATGCTGCACTGATTATTAGAGAAGAAGAGTCTCGAGCAAAAGAAGAAGCTGATAAAAGGGCACGTGAGATAGTTGCTATGGCCATCCAAAAGGGTGCCGCTGAAATTGTAGCAGAAACAACTGTTTCAGTTGTCCCTCTTCCCAATGATGAAATGAAAGGAAGGATCATCGGTAGGGAAGGAAGAAATATTAGAACCTTGGAAACCCTGACAGGGGTTGATTTAATAATCGATGATACTCCAGAAGCTGTTATATTATCCAGTTTCGATCCGATTCGGCGAGAGGTCGCCCGGATTGCATTGGAGAAGCTTATTGCAGACGGGCGAATCCATCCTGCGCGAATAGAAGAGATGGTGGAAAAAGCCCAAAAAGAAATGGAACAAATAATACGTGAAGAAGGGGAGCAGACGGCATTTGAAGTCGGTGTACCCAATCTGCATCCTGAATTGATTAAGTACCTAGGAAGATTGAAGTTCCGGACAAGTTATGGCCAAAATGTTTTAAGGCACTCTATTGAAGTAGCTTATCTTACAGGTACTATGGCAGCTGAATTAGGTGCTAATGTTGAATTGGCCAAGCGTGCGGGGCTTCTTCATGATATTGGAAAATCCATCGATCATGAAGTTGAAGGTCCTCATGTTGATATCGGTGCGGATCTCGCTCGGAAATATCGCGAAAATCCTGAAGTGGTGCATTGTATTATGGCTCATCATGGCGATGTGGAGCCGGAAACTGTTGAGGCGGTGCTTGTACAGGCAGCTGATGCAATTTCCGCAGCACGACCTGGAGCGCGTAGAGAAACCCTAGAGGCATATCTAAAGAGACTGGAGAAACTGGAGGCAATTGCAGAATCATTTGAAGGTGTTGATAAATCTTTTGCTATTCAAGCTGGAAGAGAAGTTAGAATAATGGTAAAGCCTGATGTGGTTGATGACCTGCAAGCCTCTCATTTGAGTAGGGAAATAGGAAAGAAGATTGAGGATGGCTTAGATTACCCCGGTCAAATTAAGGTGATTGTGATTCGTGAAACTAGGCATGTTGAATACGCAAAATAACAGAGAAAACTAAAGACCTGCATATTAAGCAGGTCTTTTTCTTTAGATACATATAAAAGGAATCTGTTATCAGGAAGGATATTCGCAATTACTGGCGAAGATTTATAGACAGTCTAAATCTGTATCTAACGTGTTAAAGCAGGGAGAGGGAGATTAAGTGTCAGGGACTAGTTATAATAAGAACAGCAGTGTTCCCCATATTGCAAATTTATTAACATCTATTCTAATTCACTATCCTGAAATAGCAAAAATTAAGCTTGACCCTAAAAAGCAGGTAGTAAAGATTGCTTTTTATATAAAGAATATATCACAGAAGATAAAGCCAGTGGAAGAACATCTTAAACAGTCATTACAGACATATCACTACCTTGCAGATGTAAGGGCAACAGTAGCTTCATTTGAATTTCAACAGCTGGAGTACTTTACAATTATGGAGTTCCATCGAGATGTTATATCTTTTTCACAAAAGGAAATCAGCCTGCTCATAGCCCTGCTCAAAGAGGATTTTGATGCCACTCTTGTCATAGATGAAGATGATCTTCTGCTTATGGATGATCCAACCCTGCATGAGGAACTAGTCAGCTATTTACTGGAAAATGTAAAGGCAAATATCGAATTGGTTGCTCTGCGTGATGAAGGGAGAGTGGTAGTTTTCAATAATTGACTTTTTTAGGCATGTAGGAGGTATTTTTTTGCGGGTACTGTTTATTGGAGATATCGTTGGACGTCCCGGTCGGCGTGCTATAAAGGAAATGCTTTCCTCTCTAAAAGTGGAGTACAAACCCAATATTATTATCGCTAATGGGGAAAATGCTGCAGGGGGAAAAGGTATTACACGTAAGACAGCTGATGAGCTTTTTTGTTCTGGGATTGATATACTGACCATGGGAAATCATGTCTGGGACCAAAAGGAAGTCTATAATTTTATTGATGGCGAGGAAAGGATGGTACGGCCGGCCAATTATCCTCCGGATACTCCGGGGCGTGGCTATGTAATTGCTAAGGCCGATGATAATACTAAAATAGCTGTCATTAATTTATCTGGTCGTGTTTTTATGCAGCCACTTGATTGTCCATTCCGACTGCTAGATCACATACTCCCATTAATTAAAAAGGTAACCAATATCATTATTGTCGATTTCCACGCAGAGGCAACATCGGAAAAGATGGCCCTAGCATGGTATATAGATGGCCGAGCAAGTGCAGTGGTTGGCACCCATACCCATATACAAACTAGCGACGAAAGGATCCTGCCCTGTGGAACGGGGTATATCACAGACGTAGGTATGACTGGGCCAAGGGACTCTGTATTGGGGGTTAATGTAGAGTCGGTAGTATCGAAGTTTTTATCATTAAGGCCGGTGCGTTTTCAGGTTGCAGAAGGACCTATACAGTTGAATGCCGTTTTACTGGAGATAGATCGGCACAAGGGGACAACAGAGGAAATAGAAAGAATCAATATTGGCAAAAATTAGCTTGCGATAAATTTCCATAAACGATATAATTAGTATTAACATATTATTACTGGAGGGAAAAAATCAGGGGAGGTTGGGTATGTGGAAGTATTAAAGGTGTCAGCAAAATCAAGCCCAAATTCTGTAGCTGGAGCTCTTGCGGGGGTCTTGAGGGAGAAGGGCTGTGCAGAACTACAGGCGATCGGAGCGGGTGCTCTAAACCAAGCTGTTAAGGCTGTAGCGATTGCAAGAGGTTTTGTAGCTCCTAGTGGTATTGACCTAATATGTATACCAGCGTTTACTGACATTGTGATCGATGGAGAGGAGAGGACTGCGATTAAACTGATCGTAGAACCTCGTTAAAAATTATATTATCTTAATCTCAATAGCCTGTTTATTTCATAATAATTTGAAATAAGCAGGTTTTTATTATATGTAAAGGGTGTTGAATAGCTCATGATTATTGACATGCATTGTGATTCAGTATTGGAGGCATTTCAAGAGAACCGCAAGATGTCGGATAGATCAACAACTGGTCACTTTGACCTTCCTAGGATGCAGGAAGCAGGAGTTAAGATACAGTTTTTTGCATTATTTCCCGGTATTACAGCATCATTGAGTCCCTTAAAACAGGCGCTCATATTGGGTGATTATTTTTGGGAACAATATGAAGAGAGCCAGGAGATTATGCAGTTAATAACTTCTCATCAATCCCTTTTACAACTGCTCGATTCAAAAAAATGTGGTGCGTTGTTAACAGTAGAAGGGGGCGAAGTTTTAGAAGGGGATATCCGTATGTTGAAAGTTCTCTACCGGATGGGGGTTCGCAGCCTATGTCTCACCTGGAATAACCGCAACGAAATTGCAGATGGTGTAGCAGAAATGCAGACAGGGGGTGGCCTTACACTATTCGGCAGAGAGGTTGTCAAAAAAATGAATAAATTAGGAATGATTGTTGATGTTTCGCATATTGCGGAAAAAGGTTTTTGGGATGTTCTGGAGTTAAGCGAGGATCCGGTAATAGCATCCCATTCTAATTCTCAAGCGGTTTGGGAGCACCCACGTAACCTGACAGATGAGCAGATTAAAGGAATTGCCCAAAAAAAGGGGGTTATCGGTCTTAACTTTGTAGCAGATTTTCTTGGCGAACAGGGGAGTGGCTTTGATCAATTGTTGAGACATATTGATCATATTTGCGATATTGTGGGAGATGAATATCTGGGTTTTGGTTCAGATTTTGATGGCACAGAAAATCTGTTGGCAGGGATCGATGATGTCACAGTTTATCCAGAACTTGTTTCATATTTAAAAAAGAGGAATTATAAAGACGCGACAATTAGAAAGATCTGCGGAGAGAATTGCCTTCGAGTTCTCAATGCTGTCTTATAAAGGAGTTTATTAAATGTATGCTGATCTTCATATCCACAGCACAGCCTCTGACGGAAAGCTAGCAGCTGATCAGCTTGTTGCTCTCGCCTTAAAAAAAAGGCTTTCTGTCATCAGCCTCACAGATCACGATACAACAGCAGGTATAGATCAAGCCCAGGAAGCTGCCAGAGGAACTGGCCTGGAGGTCATTCCCGGAATAGAAATAAATACAGACTGGGAGGATACAGGAGTTCATCTTCTTGGTTATTATATAGAATATAATTCCCAATCACTGCAAAATACTCTTCAGGAAATACGACAGGCAAGAGAGCAGAGAGCAAAAACCATGATCGCCAAGTTGGCGGGATTGGGTGTAGAGTTAAGCTATGAACAGGTCAAGGGGATTGCCGGTGAAGCAACTATATGTAGACCCCATCTCGCTCAGGCTATGATTGAGAGTGGTTATGTGACATCAATTAAATATGCCTTTGAAAGATATTTGTCACGTGGAAAACCCGGCTATGTTCCCAGAAAAAAACTAGATCCCCTGTCAGCATTAGAGATCATCAAGAGAGCGAAGGGTATTCCTGTGCTAGCACATCCTGGGCTTGCCGAGAGGGATGATTTAATCCCCATTCTGATAAACAACGGCTTATTGGGGATTGAGGTTTACTATCCCCTCCACACACCAGATATGGTTGCTAAATATAGTGATTATTGCCATAGGCATCATCTGGTAAAAACAGGAGGCACAGATTTCCATGGACCAGGTGCAGAATATCCATCTTTAGGAGAGGTGGGCGTTGACAAAAAATCTGTAGATAACCTAAAATTAATGCGTAATTTTTGGGCTAATGTAACATATAGGAAGGATTCTCGGCCTTAATAACGAAGATTATAACTTATGTTGTAATAATATCGGAGGAGTCGAGATGATTAGAAAAAATTTTTGGGTTTTTATAACAGTTATCGCTGTTTTGTTAATTATTATAGCCACCGTATCTGGGGTGTACAAGCTCTCTGAACAAAAAAAGTGTCGCTCTATCTGCTGAGACGACTGACCAGTGAACAGAAAAATAACAATAATGATGAGTCATCAGAATCAGCTGAACCATCAGATGAGATAGAAGAATCATCTGTTCCTGAGAAATATATTGTTCAAGAGGGAGATAGCCTCTGGGGGATTGCTCAAGAGTTTCAAATATCTGTTGATGCCATTAAGGAGCTTAATGGTTTGACCGATGATGGGCTTATGCTGGGACAGGAACTGTTGATACCCTCTCCGGGGGCAGACCAGTCGGTAGAGAGAACTGACGAAGATTCAGAAGCCTTATCCTCTAGAGGTGTGGATGATAATGGGATGTATAGTGTACAAGAAGGGGATAGCTTATGGTCTATCGCTGCTCGCTGTGGGACATCTGTTGCTAAGATAAAAGAACTTAACAATTTAACAGGTGAGCGAATTGTACCAGGAATGGTTCTACAGGTAAAAGGGGCAGCTAGGTCCTCAAATCAGCAGAGCGATACGACAAATGATACAACACAGGCAGATAGGCCGGCAGCTGTTGAACCAAAAGCAAAACCAAAAGCAGAACCGAAACCAGAACCGATTCCCGAGCCGGAGCCGAAATCAAGTGTTTTAGATACAGCTAAGCAGTTTGTCGGTTACTCCTATGTTAAAGGAGGAAGCAGCCCAAGCGGGTTTGACTGTTCAGGTTTTGTCTCTTATGTATATAAGCAGCATGGTATCAGTTTGCCACGGACAGCTAGCGCTCAGTCAGGTGTGGGAACCAAAGTCAGCAGCCCAGCACCTGGTGACCTGCTCTTTTTTGCGGAAAACGGGCAGGTCATTCATGTAGCGATTTACGCAGGCAATGGCAGTTTTATTCATGCCAGAAATGGAAAATATGGTGTATGTTATACATCTCCGGGTGATTCATGTTATAAATGGTATAAAGATCGTTACTGTGGAGCAAACCGTATATAAAAGATAGATGAGGTGTACTTAAATGAAACAGGCAAATTTAAGCAGTATTACAATAGAAAGACTGCGCCAGGGTTTTGAAAAAACCGGTTATATTGCTGAAGATGATATCATTGTACCTGTGTATCTGGCCTTGCGCTTGGAAAAGCCAATTCTGATCACCGGTGCTCCTGGGGTTGGGAAGACAGAGATCGCCAAAGTACTGGCATCTGTATTTCAAACTGAATTGATCCGTCTTCAGTGCTATGAGGGACTTGATGAGAATAAAGCATTATATGAGTGGAATTATCAAAGGCAGTTGATCAAAATACAGTTGATCAAAGATACGGCTTCTGAAGATATGGTGGAGCAGGATCTCTTTTCCCGCAGCTATCTGCTGGAAAGACCATTATTAAAAGCAATTCAAGCACAAAAGAAGACAGTCCTCCTGATCGATGAAATTGACAAAACAGATGAGGAATTCGAAGCATTTCTTTTTGAGGTGCTTTCTGATTTTCAGGTTTCCATACCTGAATGGGGGACTATAGAAGCTAACCATATCCCTATGGTTGTACTGACCAACAACGGGGAACGTGAACTATCTGATGGCCTAAAAAGAAGATGTGTCTATCTCTATATCGATTTCCCTACTATAGAAAAAGAATTTAAGATAATCAAGGTTAAGGTTCCTGAGGTAAAAGACCGCCTGGCTGAGGATATTGCCTTGGCTGTACACCATATGAGAGAACAGGATTTTAAAAAGAAGCCTTCTATCTCTGAAACACTGGATCTAGCAAATGCACTTGTTCTATTTGACGCCATGAGACTTGAAGAGGAGCATATTAAGAAAACCATAAATTTGCTGCTCAAAGATCAAGAAGACATCGACCTTTTTTATGAAGAACTAGGACCAGATGGCTTATTAGAAAAGATAAGCAAGAGGTAAAGAGAGGGTTATCAGGTTGAAAAACTATATTGAGAATAATATCGCACGCTTTGTGCATATTTTGAGGCATTTAGGAATAGATGTCAGCATTTTGGAAACCCTCACATCTTTGCAAGCCTTGAGACTGGTAGATATTATGAACCGTGATCATGTTAAAATGGCCCTGTCAGCTACACTGGTAAAAAACCATGACCAACAGGTGATCTTTGATCAGGCCTTTGATAGCTTTTTTGTTGCTCCGGAAGTGAAGATCAAGCAGAATCAGGAATGGAAAGAAAGACAGGAAGAAGGATTGCGTCTTCTTGAGGAAGCAGAAACAGATTTGGCTTACAAAGGGGAGACTCTGGATCTGACAGAAGAAGAGATGCTCTATTATGCCCAACTTCCGGAGGAGGAAAAAAGAAAGATCAGAGATTATCTTAAAGCCAGCAGTGCTCCTGATGACCGTTATGACAGGTTTAAGCCGACACTGGAGTCCCAGGTGCGAGGGTCTCTGCGTTATTGGAAGCAGCGACTGGGTGAGGAAGGAACTGAGTACTATCCACTTCATGACCCTGGGGTGAATGATCCAGCCTTGGTCTCCATAGTAGATGAACTACAGGAAGACAGCAGCATCCTTTATGAGGATATGAAAAGAATCGGTCAAAATGATCTTCCTAAAGTGACCAACTTATTGAAACATCTCTCTCGGAGACTGGCAACCATGATCTCCAGGCGTTACAAACAGAGTAAAAAGGAGGTCAAATTAGATCTGAGGCGCAGCATTAAAGCCAATGTTCGCTATGGCGGGATTATTTTTAAGCTGCAATATAAACAGAAAAGGGTTCAAAAACCCAGGATATTATTGTTCTGTGATGTTTCCGGTTCTATGTCCAGATACGCAGCCTTTGTCATCCAGTTTATTTATGGATTGAGCGCAGTGCTCAAGAACATAGAGAGCTTTGTTTTTGCCGAGGAGTTGGAATATGTCAGCCCATTTTTCAATGAACGGCAATCCTTTGAGGATACAATGGTCAGACTTATTGGTAAAAGCCGCACTTGGGGAAAGGGCACCAATATGGGAAACGCTCTATCCACTCTGCGTGAAAAATATCCCTTGCTTTTGACTTCCAATACAGTTGTGATTATTTTAAGCGATACCAAGACATTGGATATCGATTATGCAGAGGAAGAACTCAATAAGCTGAAGAGGTCAGTCAAGGATATAATCTGGCTTAATACCCTTCCTCAATCAGAGTGGGATAATCTTGCCTCTGTACAAAAGTATAAGCGTTTAACTCAGATGTATGAGTGCTATACACTGGCTCATTTGGAGAAAATTATCAGAAAGCAATTTCTCTAAAAAGCCGATCAAATGTAACATTCCGGCAAGTGGGCTCTTCTTCATACAGGAAAATATATGCCCCATTGAGATAACGATATCTGACTCCGGAATTATTTCTAGGAGTGAAATTAGTGAATGATACAACCAATTATGAAAAGTTGGCTTTGTTTTATGATCAGCTGATGCAGGGAATTGATTATGAGGCTTGGGTAAATTATGTGGAAGAGTTGGTTGCTAGCTTTCAGGGAAAGGTGCGCTCTGTAGTAGATCTGGCATGTGGAACGGGAAATTCGACCATTCCCTGGGCAAAGCGAGGTTATCACACCATCGGTGTAGACCTATCTGCGGAAATGCTGGATATCGCCTGTCGCAAGGCGGTTCGACAGGGATATGAGATTAAATTTCAGCAGTGTGATCTGTGCTCTTTTCGACTTGACCAAAAGGTTGACCTTGCTGTATGCTTTCAGGATGGATTTAACTATATTTTAGATATTAAGAAATTGGCTGCAGCATTTCAATCTGTCTTCGCCAATCTTAATGAAGAAGGCTTTTTTATTTTTGATCTCAATTATTTACCACGTCTTTTTCCACAGAGTAAAGAAGATAATGTGGAAGAACCAGGAGGGTACTCACTGGCTTGGTCCACTAGATATGATGAACAAGAACAGTTATGGGAGATCAAGATAACAGGTAAATTCAAAGAGGATAGGGGAGAATGGGTAGATTTAGAGGAAACACACAAGGAAAGAATCTATGATGTGGAAGATGTATTTTCATTATTGATCAATTCATGCTTTACCTTGTTGGGGGCCTATCAGGCTTTTACTTTTTCCCCACCTCATACAGCTACACCCCGCATCGTTTATATTGCTCAAAAAACTGCACCAGGGAAGTGAGGTTATTTCATGAAACGCGGCAAATTTTATTTTATTACAGGGGGCGCTAGAAGCGGCAAAAGCACTTACGCCGAAAAAATAGCAGAATGTTCAGGAAAAAAAGTGACCTATCTGGCAACAGCAGAAGCTTTAGATGAGGAAATGGCAGTCAGGATCAGAGAACACCGCAGACGGCGTTCTGCTTCCTGGCATACAGTGGAGGAACCCCATCATGTGGCATCTACTCTGGAAGAAATCGGCCGGACTAATGGGGTTGTGCTCATCGATTGCCTCACATTATTGATTTCCAACCTGCTCTTTTCAGAAGAGGGGGAGCAGCATTCTGAAGTGGTGCTTGCTGAGATCAACAAACTGGCTCAAGTGGCCAGAGATTCTGTTGCAGATGTTATCGTGGTTTCTAATGAAGTGGGTTTAGGTGTGGTTCCTGAGTATCCGCAAGGGCGGGTTTATCGGGACCTAACCGGTTGGGCAAACCAGATAATGGCGAGAGAAGCGGATTTTGCTTATTTCCTTGTGTCAGGAATGGCTTTTGATATTAAGGCACTCCATATCAAAGCTGAAGATGCTGTAAAAAACCAGTTGCCATAGAAGGGAATCGACGATCATGCGTTATTTTTTGATTGCTTTAACATTTCTGACCCGATTACCAGTACCCTTTGGTGGTAAAGAAAACTATCAAGCAGAGGATTTCCAGAAGAGTATTTATTTTTTTCCCCTGATTGGTTTGATCATCGGATTGATTTTATGGGGAAGCTATTATCTACTGGGCCTGCTATTTCCTAAAATGATATCAGCCGCCCTGCTGCTTTTAATCTATGTACTGCTGACAGGGGGCCTGCATCTGGACGGATTGATCGATACGGTTGACGGTGTTTACGGGGGTATGACAAAGGAACGAAGATTGGAGATCATGAAGGATACTAACCCTGGTGCCTTTGGCGTTCTTGGAGCTGTGTTGGTCCTGCTGCTCAAGTACAGCACTTTTGCTCAAATAGAGCAGGGAATAATGCTGTTTCTGATCGCTGCTCCTGTTTTAGGAAGACAGTCAATGGTATGGATGCAGGTGTTATATCCCTGTGCCCGTCAAGAAGGTCTGGGTAAAATGTTCAGTGTTGATAATTATCTTCCTGTTTTTGGAGCTACAACTGGATTAACCTTGATAATTCTAGTATCATTTGCTCAATTATTGGGATTATATCTCTTCTTACTAACTGCAGTATTTTGTTTTCTATTGGCCAGCCAACTTTCCCGCCTTTTAGGGGGACTTACAGGGGATACCTATGGCGCCGGTTGTGAGTTGACAGAGATTTTTGTCCTATTGGTCGCATTTATTATAGTATAAACAGGAGGGTTTATTGTTGACAAAGATGCTTCTTGTTCGCCATGGTGAAACAATTTGGAATTACACATCCCGCTATCAGGGACATACAGATATAGAGCTAAGTGAAACAGGTCGCAATCAAGCAAGATTGTTAGCAGCAGAGCTTAAGAAAGAAAAGATCAAGGCTGTGTACTCCAGCGACTTGAAACGTGCCTATGAAACTGCAGCCATCCTGGCGTCACCACATAATCTACATGTACAAGTGACCAAAGAACTGCGAGAAATCAATTTTGGAGAATGGGAGGGTTTGACCTACCAGGAAATTATGGAAAAATATAAGGATCTGGCATCAGAATGGTACCACTTTCCTGGTAAAGTTAGGCTACCCGGTGGTGAGAACTTTGAGGAATTAAAAGAAAGAGCTTATGGTACAGCTTTGGATTTAATGTATCGAAATGATCCGGGAACGATTATTGTAGTGGCTCATGGTGGTACCATAAGAGCTATAATCTGCGGAATTTTGGATATTGATCTAAATCATGCTTTTCAAATTCGCCAGGATAATACGGCTCTCAATATCATTGATTATTACCCTGAAGATGGATATATAGTGCTTTCACTGCTGAACGGGACCAGTCATATGAACAGTTAACAGCTAATCATCCTCTCCATTCCAGGGGATTCAGTTATTGTTTTACAAGGTTAAAGATGCTAAAATGTACAACAAAACCGGGAATAGAAGGGAGTTTTATTTTTGTCTGAAGATAGATTTGCTAAAGTTGGACTTACTTTTGATGATGTATTATTGGTGCCAGGGAAATCTTCAGTTCTTCCCCGGGAAGTGGATACTGCCACAAATTTGACGAGGGATGTTAGCTTAAATATTCCTTTGCTGAGTGCAGGGATGGATAGCGTAACCCAGAGCAGGATGGCCATCGCTGTTGCTCGAGAAGGTGGTTTAGGGGTCATTCATAAAAATATGAGTATCAAACAGCAGGCAGTTGAGGTGGATCGTGTTAAACGTTCTGAACATGGTGTGATCACTGACCCTATTTCACTTGAGCCCCATCATCTACTGAGCGATGCGCTGAAGATAATGGAGCATTACCATATTTCCGGTATACCGATCACTGTCAATGGAAAGTTAGTGGGCATTATTACCAATAGGGATCTTCGCTTTGAAGATAACCTGCAGCGTCCGATCAGTGAAGTGATGACTAAGGATAATCTGATCACAGCTCCTGAGGGGACTACACTCCAGGAGGCTCGCAATATCCTGATGCAGCACAAAATAGAAAAACTGCCCATTGTTGACGACAAAAACAATCTAAGGGGCCTGATTACAATTAAGGATATAGAAAAGGCTCGACAGTATCCCAACTCTGCCAAAGATAGTAAGGGGCGATTAAGAGCAGGAGCTGCTATCGGTGTTGGTGAAGACTATAAAGAACGGTTGAGTGCTCTTGTGGAGGCGGGGGTTGATGTTATCATTGTGGATACTGCTCACGGACACTCCAAAGGCGTGCTACAGGCAGTAGAAACTATCAAAGGCTTATACCCGGATCTGCAGCTTATAGCTGGAAATATTGCCACAGCAGAGGCTACACTGGACCTGTTTGAGGCTGGAGCCGATGCTGTAAAGGTAGGAATCGGCCCTGGATCAATATGCACTACCAGAGTGGTGGCAGGAATAGGTGTTCCACAAATTACTGCAATTGTTGAGTGTTCACGTGTAGCGAAAAAGTACAAAAAACCTATTATTGCTGATGGGGGGATCAAATACTCCGGGGATATTACAAAGGCTCTGGCAGCAGGGGCAGACACCGTTATGCTGGGCAATCTGCTGGCTGGGACAGAGGAAAGCCCCGGGGATGTAGAGATCTATCAAGGGAGGAAGTACAAGGTTTACCGAGGAATGGGATCTTTGGGAGCTATGCGTGACGGCAGTGCTGACAGATACTTTCAGGATAATATTCAGGATAAACTTGTGCCAGAAGGGGTAGAGGGACGTGTGCCTTACCGGGGCCCAGTATCTGAAATTATCTATCAATTAATCGGGGGATTGCGTGCAGGTATGGGTTATTGTGGAGCAAAAGACATAGAAGAATTACAGACTAAAACCAAGTTTATCAGGATTACCAATGCGTCCTTGCGGGAAAATCACCCACACAGTGTTGATATCACCAAAGAGGCTCCAAACTACAGCTATTAGTGTGTTATCAAAAGAGGGGTTGATATGTTTCACTCTGTAGAAGAACTTGAGAAAAAGATGACTAAATGCAGTTATCTTACAGATCGCCAGGTAGCTACAGTTGTCTATCTTGCCATAAAGCTGCAAAAACCACTTCTTGTGGAAGGGCCTGCAGGTGTCGGGAAGACCGAACTGGCGAAGGTGCTGGCATCTATTACAAAAAGGAGACTTATTCGTCTTCAATGCTATGAGGGGCTTGATGAGGCGAAGTCACTCTATGAATGGAACTACCAAAAACAACTTCTCTGCCTGCATGTAAAGCAGAACCAGAGCAAAACATGGCATGAGGCAAAAGATGATATTTTTACACCTGAATTTCTTCTGCGCCGCCCGTTGCTTGAGGCTTTAGATTCAAAAGAAGCTGTAGTCCTGCTTATTGATGAAGTTGATAAAAGTGATGAGGAATTCGAAAGTTTCTTACTGGAGATACTCTCTGATTATCAGATAACAATTCCAGAACTAGGAACCATTGAGGCAAAACAGATACCTATAGTGGTATTAACCAGCAATAATTTCCGAGACTTTGGCGATGCCTTAAAAAGAAGATGTATCCATCTTTATCTCGACTACCCAACCTTTGAACGGGAATTGAAGATCATTAACCTGAAAGTGCCTGGAATTAATCAGACACTAGCACAGCAGGCGGTTCTCTTTATTCAAGCTATTCGCAAACAGGATTTAAAAAAAGCTCCCAGTATAGCGGAAACAATTGACTGGGTACGGGCACTCATCACTCTTGGCGTTCTAAATATTGACACCGAAATAGTTCAGAGCACAATGAGTATTCTGTTAAAATACCAATCAGATATTGATGAACTCCTACCGAGAGTTTCCTCCCTCCTCTCCGATAATTAAGGGGGCATTATTTTGCTCAAGACAAAAATAATAGAATTCAGCAGACTTCTGCGTAAGGGCGGGGTAAATGTCTCAATTAATCAGATCAGCAGCGCGTTGGAGGCAGTTGCCCTTGTGGGCTATGCCTATGAAGATTTTTATGTAGCACTTTTTTCCACACTGATCACAGATCAAATGGATCGACCACTTTTTGATAAATTATTCCGCTTATATTTTGTAACTGGGCCTCAAAATCAGAAGATAGCTGCAAAGGACAGTCAGCAAATCAATATTCCTCGTAATTTAGTGCAGAAAATTGAAGGCAAAGGAATGGGAATAGGAGCAGGAGCTTCAGCTTACCAACTGCTGGTCAAGGCGGTTAGAGAATTAAACTATCCTTTACTGCGCTACTTAGCTCAAATGGGGATTAGGAGTAGTGTATTCCCTGAGCGTGAAGCAATAAAAGAGTTGGAGAAGCTTATAGAACAAGTGAAAGTAGCCATCGGATGGTATATGGCAGTCAACGAACTGGAGAAAATTAGGCGGCAAGAAAATGTCAATGAAACAGTTTACTTAGGCTGGCTGGACTGTCTTGTTTATCTTAGGGACTACATTGAATCACAGCTGGAGGATCTTTTCGTAAAGGAGTACGGTTTAGAGATTATAGATGAAATAGCAGATGCTGCAAATATCAGGGAAAAAGATTTTGTTAAGCTAGATTCTTTACAGATACAGGAGATACGTAAGCGGATTAGCAAACTGGCGCGCAAACTAGCCAGCAAATATGCCCGTCGCTACCGAAGGGCTAAACATGGGAAGATCGATCTGCGGAGGACCGTCAAAGAAGCACTGATTACCGGAGGGACTCCCATGCGCTTGAAATACAGAAAAAGGGTTATCAGTAAACCGGAACTGGTCCTATTATGCGATGTTTCGGGTTCAGTGGCACTATTCAGCGATTTTATGCTTCAGCTTGTTTATACCATTCAGAACAGGTTCAGTTATGTAAGATCTTTTCTCTTTGTTAACACCATTGATGAGGTTACAGAAGACTTAAAAAATAAAAATATTCAGGAAGGGTTAGAATCGGCTTTTGCCAAAGCCAGATATGCAATGAGCCCATTTTCTGATTACGGACGTGTCTTCTGTGAGTTTGAAGAAAAATATTTAACAGGCATATCTCCCCAGAGTACACTGCTTATTTTGGGTGATGCCAGAAATAATTACAATCATGACGAAAAAGAGCATTTACAAAAGATCCAGGAGCATGTCAGAAGGGTTTTATGGTTTAATCCACAACCGAAAAAACACTGGGATGCAGAGGACAGTATTATATCTATTTATGCAACTTACTGCAGGCAGGTGTTTGAGTGCCGTAACCTAAAACAGCTGGAGGAAGCAATTGAGGCTATATTGTAGGTTTACACATTTATAACGTTTTATTCGTTATATATATAAAGGCGTTATAAAACATTTCTAAGGGGGGTGAAAATTTGCTTTCACAAAGTGAAATAATCATTCGCATGCTCATCTCTCTTTTTGTAGGTCTCTTAATCGGATATGAAAGGTCGCGAAATCTGAAACCTGCCGGTGTCCGCACATATTCTCTCGTCTGTATAGGTGCCACACTTTTTATGATAGTCAGTGTTTACGGTATTCCTGAATTAGGATATAATTTTGTAGGCTATCGAGTAGATCCCGGTCGTGTTGCTGCCCAGATTGTTACTGGAATTGGATTTGTCGGAGCAGGGGCGATATGGAAGGACCGGGGAAACATACGGGGTTTGACAACAGCAGCAAATCTTTGGGTAACAGCCGGGCTTGGTATGGCCATTGGCATCGGGATG
Source organism: Syntrophaceticus sp. (assembly GCA_050949745.1). Taxonomy (GTDB): domain Bacteria; phylum Bacillota; class DSM-12270; order Thermacetogeniales; family Thermacetogeniaceae; genus Syntrophaceticus. Next base: position 237,563 of record JBMNGF010000021.1, read on the forward strand.
TATTTTTTAGTATTGACCAGTGTTATCTGCATATTTCTTGCTCTTTATAGTTCCCCAGTACTTTGCCGTCTAGGACTTCTAAAATACCCTGATGATGAAAAATGTGATGATGGTGATGATTAAGGATATGGTTTTATCTTTAACACTATAAAGCTCAATGACAACATATCACTCAAATAATAAAAAGGTCGTACACCTCTTTTAGCCGGTTAGGCTATTTAAGCAAGAACCACTTGCTTAACAGGAGGTAAACGACCTTTATAACTATATTATGTCATAAAATCTGCAATTTATACATTTCATCTGTCCAGCTATCAAATGCATAAATTCATCATCAAGAGGAAGAATGAAAAAGAATAGATGCCATTGAAGCCAAGGGGGATACTACAGATGCCAGAACTAAGACAGGAACCTATTACAAATAATTGGGTCATTATTGCTACCGAAAGAAGTAAAAGACCTTCCGATTTTCCGGTACAACAGGAGAAGCGAAAAGGGGGCAAATGTCCTTTTTGTGAAGGAAATGAAGGTAAAACACCACCAGAGATCATGTCCTACCGTGAAGGTGGTACCCAAGCAGACACACCTGGATGGTGGGTAAGAGTTGTTCCCAATCTTTTTCCTGCCTTGTCTAAAACAGCTAATGGGGAAAGCAATGGGGGGGTGGATGGTGAGACTAGTGATTTATTTGTCACCAAACCGGGTATTGGTGTTCATGAAGTCTTAATTGAATCTCCTGATCATAATGCCTCATTGGAGACTCACTCACCCAGACAGGTGATCGAAATATTTTATATATGGCGTGACAGATATCAGGCCTTGCTCAGTGAAGAATTGATTCAATACATCCAGATATTTAAAAATGAGGGGTCAATAGCTGGGGCTTCCTTAGAGCATCCTCATAGTCAGTTGATTGCCACACCATTGATTCCTTCTACGATTAATGAAGAATTAAATGGTGCTCAGGAGTATTACCAACAGCAGGGTAAATGTCTTTATTGTGATATGCTCAAGTATGAGCAGGAGGATTCAAGGCGTATTGTAGCAGATAACCAAGATTTTCTTGCTTTTTGTCCTTTTGCCTCCCGTTTTCCTTTTGAAACTTGGATAATTCCTAAGGAGCATCAGGCTGGATTTGACTTAATTAATAACCGCCAAATAGAGAATATGGGCGCTATCGTACAAGAAGTCACACAGAAAATTAAAGAATCACTGAACGGTCCTCCCTATAACATGGTTCTGCACAGTGCTCCTGTGGGAAATAGTGATGCAGCCCATTACCACTGGCATTTAGAAATACTACCCCGCCTGACAATTGTTGCGGGATTCGAATGGGGTACCGGAATAATTATTAACCCAACCTCTCCTGAATCAGCAGCTAACTATTTAAGAGAGGCCAATATAGAATATTACCAGGAAAAGGAGCGTAGGTCATGGCAGCAAATTCATTAAAAATATTATTTGTATCTGCGGAAGTGTCTCCCTTTGCGAAAACTGGTGGATTGGCTGATGTGGCGGGATCATTGCCTAAGGCCTTAAAACGCCTAGGGCATGATGTTCGAATTGCTATGCCAAAATATAAATGGATAAATGAAGAGGAATATCTGCTGGATTATCCCGTAGAAATGGATCACCATTTAGAGACAGGTATTGTAAAAAAGACCAAGCTGCTGAAAGAAAATAATAGGGAAATACCAGTTTATTTGATGGAAAGTTATAAGTATTATTACAGGGATAGCCTTTACGGATATGATGATGAGGCGGAACGCTTTAACTTTTTCAGTAAAGCGGTACTCAATATGCTTCCACAGCTTGACTTCAAACCGGATATCATACACTGTAATGACTGGCAGACCGGTATGATACCGCTGAGCTTAAAAACGAAATACGCCGAAGATCCCTTTTATAATAAGATCGCTACCCTGTTCACTGTTCACAATCTGCAATATCAGGGAGTATTTCCAAAAGATACGCTATGCCTAGTCGGCTTGAGTGATCAGTATTTTAGTCCGGAACTATTAGAGTTTTATGGTAAGATTAATTTTATGAAGGCAGGGCTTTTATTTGCAGACTTGCTCAATACTGTGAGTAAAAAATATGCACAGGAGATTCAGACACCAGAATATGGAGAGCAGTTGGATGGATTACTGAGAAAAAGAGCACAGGATCTGTATGGTATTGTCAATGGTATTGATTATGATGAATTCAATCCGGAAACTGATAAATTCATTTACCACAATTATTCTCTGGCGACAATCAATGAAAAAAAGGAAAATAAAAAGGCACTACAGCAGGAGATGGGGCTTCCTGTCAGCGATATGCCACTTATCGGCCTAACTACCAGACTTGTTGATCAGAAAGGGCTTGACCTTGTTACTGATATTTTTGAGCAAGTGATGGATCTTGGTGTGCAGTTTGTGCTACTGGGAAGTGGAGAGGATCACTACCAAAAAACATTTGCTGAACTGAAAATGAAATACCCACAACAGACTGCAGCTAATATCGGGTTTAATGTGGAATTGGCCCAGAAGATTTATGCTGGCTCAGATATCTTTTTAATGCCCTCTCGCTTTGAACCCTGCGGTCTCAGCCAGATGATTAGTTTAAGATATGGCACCATTCCCCTTGTTCGTTCTGTTGGTGGTTTAGCTGATACTATAGAAGATTATAATGAACATAAAGGTACAGGTAACGGATTTGTGTTTAAGGAATATGATGCCCAGGAGTTTTACAATACGATTACACGAGCTGTTGGCATCTACCGTAACAGCCCACAAGTATGGCAAAGCCTGATGGAAAGGACGATGAAATATGATTTTTCCTGGGAGAGGTCTGCAAAAGAATATGTAGATTTATATCAGAAGGCGATGGAAAAGAAATCTGAGTCACATAATCAGCGGGCTGCAATTTGAAATAACAAACAGAGTATTGAAATTTTAGCCTTGTTTGTTTATCCAAAAAAGGAATATATGCCTCGTCAGGAGAAGGTAGCAGTAAGAAACTATGAAAGGAATAGAACTTTGTCGGAAAAAATCTTAGTCGTTCCTAATACTGCTGCTATCAAAGATAATACTAATTTTCAGGGGTTCCGGTCAAACAGTAATACAAAGCTATGGACCCTATTTGCTACTGAAGGATTATTTCTTGAACGGGATATGGTGGAATATGACCCTCGTTACAGACAGTTGATCGTTTACTTAGTACTGAGGCATAAGCAGGATGTTTTTATTTATCAGAGGATCAAAGCAACCGGAGAGAAAAGGCTGCTTGAAATGTATTCCTTTGGTCTCGGTGGCCATATTAATGAGATGCGGGGAGGGTTCTCGCGTCTCCCTCAGCTTGATAACCAGGTGCATACCAATAGTTTTACCAGGTTAATCACTTCCAATCTTAAACGGGAATTAAAAGAGGAAGTAACCTTTTCAGGGCCGTTTTCCTACCGCTTTTTAGGAATTCTGAATGATCAGGAAACAGAGGTAGGGATGTATCATATTGGCCTTGTTTTTCGTGTTTCCTGCCTATCTCCTCAGATAACTGTCCGAGAAAAGAACAAAATCCGGGGCAGGTTGGTTCCGGTATTCCAATTGCAAGATAACCAGGATAAGCTGGAGAACTGGTCCAATATACTGCTCCCATATATCCCGGAACTAATGGTCGTTGGTCGTTAGAGGTTAGTCGTTGGAAAAGATTATAGATGGGTGTTGCAAAGGAAGGTGCCTGGCACCGTGAGAAACAGAAAGATCAAATGATAACAAATCAAACAGTGCCAGGCACCCAGCGTAACAAACAAATCAAACGGTGCTAGGCACCTTAGCACCTTAGCGCATTAAACGAGATTGAAGGAGCAATCATGGAAGCAAAGGGTACATTTAATATTTGGACTTCAGGATGCCAGATGAATGAGCATGATAGTGAAATTATGTATGCACTTTTGGAAAAAGAGGGCTACAGTTGGACTTCGGATCCAGAGACAGCGGATATCGTCATCCTCAATACCTGTTCAGTAAGAAAAACCGCCGAACAGAAGGCCCTTGGTTTTTTGGGGAATTTGAAATACCGTAAAAAAAGGGATACCGACTTGATAGTTGCAGTTGGTGGATGCTTGACACAGAACCCAGAGGTAAGAGAATTTCTGCTTAAGGCTCCTTTTGTTAACGTTATTTTTGGAACCCGCAATTTTCATCGATTACCAGAGCTTTTGCAGGAAGTCCAGCAGGGTAATAAAAGGGTTGTTGCTGATGAAAGGGTAGATCTTTCGGGTATACTTCCCGCTTACCGTGCAGATTCTGTGAAAGCATATGTAACAATCATGTATGGCTGCAACAATTTCTGTTCTTACTGCATCGTTCCCTATACTAGAGGAAGAGAGAAGAGCCGCCCAGCTGAGGAAATTAATGAAGAAGTAGCCGGACTGGCGGCTGCAGGTTATAAGGAGGTTATGCTCCTCGGGCAGAATGTTAACTCTTATGGGAGAGGATTGGACAGTGATATCAACTTTGCCAAGCTTTTGGAGCAGCTGGACGAGATAGTTGGTATTGCTAGAATCAGGTATATGACATCTCATCCCAGGGATTTCACTGATGAGTTAATTGAAACCATTGCTTCTTCCAGCAAGATCTGTGAGCATTTTCACCTCCCTATACAGTCGGGAAGCAATCGGATCTTGAAACTGATGAACAGAGGCTATAGCAGGGAAAAATTTATCGAGTTGACCGAAAAAATCAGGAAGAGAATACCAGAATCGAGTATCACAACCGATATAATAGTAGGATTTCCAGGAGAGACTGAGGATGATTTTCAGGACACACTGGATCTGGTAGAACAGGTCAAGTTTGATGCCGCTTTTACATTTTTGTACTCCCCTCGTCAAGGAACACCGGCAGAAAAGATGGAAGAACAAATATCCCAAGACATTAAAAGGGATAGAATGATCCGGTTGACAGATATTCAAAATAAGATAACCCTGGAGCATAACCAGGTCTTAGAAAATAAAGTCGTAGAAGTGCTTGTGGAAGGAAGGAGCAAAAAGGATCCCGAACGCTGGAGCGGTCGGACTAGAACCAATAAAATTGTTGTTTTTAATGAACCAGATGAAAAGGATCTGACAGGTGAACTTATTGATGTTATGATCAATTGTGCCCGGACATGGAACCTTGTAGGTACTTTAATTTAAAAGAAAGCATAGCTAAGGAGGAATCTGTTCCTCTTTCTAGAAACTATTGATAATTAACCATAGGAGGTGCAAGTGTAAGTGTCAGTCACAGAAAAAGCACAGGAACTAGGTCTAGTCCTGCGGGAAACTGATGAAGCCAAACGACTGCAGGCTGCGGAATTGGATCTTGACAATGACAGTGCATCACGTCAATTGATCGAAAAGTTTCAACAGCAGTTTCAAAAACTCCAAAGCGCACAGGAAGCTGGTGAGGATATCGATCAAGACGAATTGAATGAATTTAATGAGCTACAGGAGAAAGTGAAAGTTGACAACATTATTCAGAACTACTTTGCCGCACAACAGAGTTTTAATCAGCTGCTACAGCAGGTCAACACCGTCATCAACCAGGTCTTAAGGGGAGAATCCTGTTCTCCGGATTGCTGCGATGGCTGCTCAGGCTGCCCATAATTAAACCTGGAGTGGTCAGCAGTGGCTAAACAAACTCCTTTAATGGCCCAATACCAAGCGATAAAGAGCGAGTATCCGGGCTGCCTGCTCTTTTATCGCTTGGGTGATTTTTACGAGCTTTTTGGTGATGATGCAAAAAAGGCTGCCAAAGAACTAGATATAGTTTTGACCAGTCGTGGAACAGGAAATAATCAAAAAACACCTATGTGCGGTGTTCCCTATCATGCAGCTGAAAACTATCTCAATCGCCTACTGGAAAAAGGCTATAAGGTGGCCATCTGTGAGCAGCTAGAGGAAGCCAATTTATCTAAAGGGATCGTTAAACGTGATGTTGTCAGAGTAGTAACACCTGGCACTATTTTAAATTCTAATTTTCTAGACAAGGCACAAAACAACTATATACTCTCTCTTTACCATAAGAAGGATAATATTGGCTGTGCCTGGAGTGATATCAGCACAGGTGAGTTTCAAATTGCCCAATTTTCTGTTAAAGACCAATCTGGACATTTTGTAGATCTGGTAAATCGCCTGCAACCTGCAGAATTTATATATAAATCGGGTCAGCTGCCCTTGTTTAAATCAATGCTAGAGGATTGTTGGGAATATCAGAACATAATTCCTACTGAGGTAAACCGGGAAGGATCTATTGAGTTTGTTGAGAGACAGTTCGGGCAGGACTATCTGGTTGGTATGAATAAGGAAACTCTGAAAGAGGGACTGGTCGCTGGGGCTAATCTGCTCAGTTATCTTCAACAAACACAAAAAACTGAAAACCTGCCCTTTCGTAAAATGGATGTTTTTACACCTGGGAATCATATGTATCTGGATGCTATGACCACCAGAAACCTAGAAATATTTACAACCCTACGTGAGGGTAAAAAAGAGGGCAGCCTATTCTGGGCACTTAACCGTACTTTAACTGGTATGGGCACACGCCTACTGCGGAACTGGCTGCAGCTTCCTCTTCAGGATATGGCAGCCATCAAAGCCAGACAAGAATCAGTAGAAGAGCTGTCAGCTACTTTCTTTTTACGCCAGGATTTGCGTGAATATTTAGGCAAAGTTTATGATATGGAGCGTATCATTAGCAGGATTGAATGGTTGGTAGCCAAACCTCGGGATTTAATAGCATTGTCCAATTCCTTGGCTGTGATTCCCCTGATCAAAGATATTTTAATAAAGGCGAAATGTGAACATTTGCAGGACTTGGGGGAGTCTCTTGATCCTATCTATGAATTACAGAATCTGATCCAGAATGCTATTAGTGATAATCCCCCGGATAACTTAAAAAAAGATGGAATTATCAAGAATGGATATCATTCAAAAGTTGACCAATTGCGTGCAATGATCGAAGAAGGAGCAAGCTGGATCAAAAATCTGGAGAGTGAAGAGCGAACTCGAACAGGTATTAAATCACTGAAGATAGGGTTCAATAAAGTGTTTGGCTATTATATTGAAATCACCAAGCCAAATCTGCATCTTGTTCCAGATAACTATATCAGAAAACAGACACTGACTCAGTGTGAGCGATTTATAACAGCTGAATTAAAGGAACAGGAAGAGCTCTTTGTAGGAGCTACAGATCGCCTTCAGGAACTGGAGTATGAGTTATTTTGTGACATACGTAAGCAGGTAAAAGAAATGTCAAGCCAGGTTCGTCAAAATGCGCAGTTGATTGCGCAAATTGACTGTCTGGCATCATTTGCGGAGACTGCCGCTATCTATAACTATGTGAAGCCAGATCTCAACAAAGAAGGCATCATCAATATTAAGAATGGCCGACACCCAGTATTAGAACAACTTTTACCGGAAGGTTCTTTTATTCCCAATGATCTGCGTATCGGAGAAGAAGAGAACAGGATTCACATTCTAACAGGCCCTAATATGGCGGGCAAATCCACATATATGCGTCAGATGGCCACACTGGTCTTGATGGCCCAATGCGGGTCATTTATCCCTGCGGAAAAAGCTGAAATAGGAATTGCTGACAGGGTTTTTGTGCGTGCCGGCTCGATGGATGATCTGGGCAAGGGACAGAGTACCTTTATGATGGAGATGAATGAGGTCTCTTATATAATTAACCATGCCACAAAGGACAGTTTCATTGTACTCGATGAGATTGGGCGGGGCACAGGTACATCTGACGGGTTAGGGATAGCCTGGGCGATTGTAGAATATATCCATGAGCGAATATTGTCCAGGTTAATATTTGCCACTCATTATCACCAACTGACAAAACTTGCAGAACAGTTTAAAGGGGTTGTCAATTACTCAGTGGCTGTGGCAGAGAAGGGGAGAGAAATCACTTTCCTGCATAAAGTTGTTCCTGGCGGAACAAATAAAAGCTACGGCATCCAGGTGGCACAACTGGCTAATTTACCGCAGGAAGTAATTGAACGGGCCTATGAAGTGGCTGAAGAAATGGAGATAGTTGAAAAAGAAGATCCTGGTACAGAAAAGAAAACAAAAAGCAAAAAACAGGCAGCTGTTCAATTGGTGCTCTTTGATGATAAAGGTATGATAATACAGGAGTTGCAAAGCCTAAATTTAGTCCAGATGACACCTTTAGAGGCCATGAATACCATTTCCTCCTGGCAGCAGCGTCTGTCACAGTCAAAGGAAAATGCCTCTTCCAGGCCCAAGCGGCATGATCAAAGATAAGGTTCTTTACAGGAAGGTGATTGATGTATGCTTATAGGTCTTGATGTAGGAGGCACCTATACAGATGCCGTTTTGATGGATGGCAGAAAAATAGTAAAAAAGATGAAGGTACCAACACAGAATGATAATCTATTGAATTCTTTACTTGCTGCCCTGGATCCTTTGCTGGAGGCAGTACAGGATAATGAATTGGACAGGATTGTACTGAGCACAACCCTGATCACAAATCTGATCGCCACGAAAAAAGTGGATTCTGCAGCTCTGGTGATCATACCTGGGCCCGGTTTGAATCCACGGCTGTATGATTATAAGGTACCAGATACCTTCTTATTGTCTGGAGCTATCGACTTCCGCGGCAGGGAAATTGAGGTTCTGGATGAGCAAGAGATCAAAACTTGTGCTCAAAAGATTCAAGAATCAGGAGTTATGCGGGTTGCAGTTGTGGGAAAGTTTTCTCAGCGAAACAATAAACATGAAAAAATTGTGGCCTCATATCTTCAGGAACATATTCCAGGTTTAACTGTGGCTATGGGCCACCAGGTAACAGGACGCTTGAACTTCCCGCGCAGGGTGTACACTACATTGCTGACCCTGGCTACCCAGCACAGGTTTGATAGCTTTTATTCTGAGGTATCGAAACTCCTTACACAGAGAGGTATTGCTGCCCCACTCTATATTCTAAAAGCTGATGGAGGCACCTTATCCTTTAGCAGTTCTGTGTTAAAACCGGTGGAAACTATCTTCTCCGGCCCAGCTGCCAGTACACTTGGTGCCCTAGCACTTACCCCAAAAGGGGAGACTTCGGTTGTAGTTGATATCGGTGGAACCACTACAGATCTGGCCCTTATACTTTCCGGAAGGCCGCTCCTTGCCTCCAAGGGTGCGTCTATCGATGAGATGCTTACACATGTCAGGGCCTTTGCCACTAGTTCTGCCGCTGTTGGCGGTGACAGCTGTATAATGGTTGAGGATGGCATTTTACAGATCATGCCTTATCGAGAAGGCCCTGCTTATTGCATGGGAGGGCCATCACCTACACCGACTGACGCTATGCGGGCGCTGGATCTGGTGGAGATCGGGGAAGAGAGACAAGCTGTCCAGGCTATGGAGATGTTAGGCAGGGAACTGGGGATGGCGCCACAGCAGACAGCGAACATGGTTTTAGAAAAGACAATGCAGCGTATTGCTGCTGAAATTGAGGCTATGTTCTCCTCCTGGGAGCAAGAGCCTGCTTACCGCATTTGGGAACTGGAGCAGCGAAAAAAAATACGTCCTCAGAATCTTGTGGGGATCGGAGCGGCATCATCTGGCTTGCTGCCTCTGTTAGGGGAGGAAATGGGATGCAGTACACTGACACCGGCTGATGCCGATGTGGCCAATGCCATCGGTGCGGCTCTCGCCAAGATAAATCTTCGTCTGACCTTTCACTTTGATACAGACAGAAATTTCTATTTTATCGAAGAAAACGGGGTGCAGGAAAAACTAAAAGGAGTTACATCACTTGCTGATGCGGAAAATTTTACACTGACCAGGCTTCAAGAGGAAGGGAAAAAGATCGGTATTTCCAGGCAAGAAGAACCTGAGTTTGTGTACAGCGAACTCTTTAATATGGTACGGGGTTGGAGAACTGAGGGGCGCTTAATCGATGTCTGTGTACAGTTTCCCACAGGAATACTTGAGTTTCAGGAAGGAGGTGCTGGCTGATGGCACAAAAAACAGGTGTGGTTTTCTTTCCTGCCTTTGATTGGGCGATCACACCGACCCATCCGGAGCGTGAGGAAAGATTACTATATACTAGAGACCAGTTATTCGAGGAGGGGATCATGGATCTTCCCCAGCTCATCGAATATAAACCCCGTGTAGCTACATATAAAGATATTGCCAGAGCTCATTTCTGTGTGCCTGATATACAAACACAGATCATAAATGCACATCTGATCGCAGTTGGCGGCACACTGGTTCTGGCAGACGCATTGATGGATGATCAGATCAGCAATGGCTTTGCCATGGTCAGGCCTCCGGGACATCATGCCATGCGGGTTGCCCATGGTAACAGGGGTTTTTGCAATATCAATAACGAGGCGATTATGATTGAATATCTTCGCCAAAAATATGACATCCAAAAAATAGCTATTGTGGATACTGATGTTCATCATGGTGATGGAACACAGGATATATTTTATCATGATCCAGATGTGCTCTTTATCTCCTTTCATCAGGATGGGCGAACACTTTATCCGGGATCAGGATTCTGTGATGAACTCGGGGGGCCCAATGCCTTTGGATTGACTCTAAATATTCCTATGATGCCTAATACCACTGATGAAGGGATTCATTATATAATGGATAAGCTGGTTCTTCCCATACTGGACGATTTTCAGCCTGATCTGGTAGTCAATTCAGCCGGACAGGACAACCATTACACAGATCCTCTGGCAAATATGCGTTTTACAGCACAGGGTTATGCCAAATTGAACGAAAAACTGGCTCCAGATTTGGCGGTGTTGGAGGGTGGTTATGCAATAGAAACTGCCTTACCCTATGTCAATACAGGGATCATTTTAGCGATGGCAGGTCTTGACTATTCCTGGGTCAGGGAGCCTGGCTATCGGCCGGATAATTTCCGGGAAACCCAGGAACACAAGGATTATATCAAGGGTGTAGTTGACTATCTATGGGGTGTATGGAATGAGCGAAAGGAGTTAGGTGAGCAGCAGTATCCTCGAGAGGGAAAGTTCATTGAATCAAGCAGGCATGTTTATTATGACACAGACAGCATCAGGGAACAGCAACAGGAAAGTGTTCGCTTATGCGATAACTGTCCAGCTTATCAGGTGATCAACTCCCGGGGGATGTATCCGGATGGGCACACAAAATCTATCAAGGCTGTTGCGCTGCATCCAAGAGCATGTAGCACTTGCCAGGAAGAGGCTAGAGCCCTCTACCAGAGTATGAAGAAAAACCGTAAAGGATTGGATGTCATCTATTTCCAGGATAAACCTGCAGACAGGTATTACCAATTATCTGATAAGGGAGATGTGGAAGTAACAGATGAGTATTCTGTTACAGAGTGATATTTATGGGAAAAATAGAACTATTAGAACAGGATGTTGTTAATCAGATAGCAGCAGGGGAGGTTGTGGAAAGGCCTGCATCAGTTGTCAAGGAACTGATCGAAAATGCCATCGATGCTGCCGCAACCCGTATTACAATTGAAATAAAAAAAGCCGGCCTTAAAGAGATCAAGATTATCGATAACGGAATAGGAATGTCGGCAGAGGATGCCCAAGCGGCTATAGCCAGACATGCCACCAGCAAGATCAGACAGACAGATGATTTAAATAGGGTGACAACATTGGGTTTCCGTGGAGAGGCTTTAGCCGCTATATCCGCAGTGTCTCGCTTCACATTAATAACTAAAACCCCAGATGCTGTTGCCGGTACAAGGCTAGTTGTTGAGGGTGGAGAGATAAAAGAAGTGGTTCCTGTGGGATGCCCACAGGGGACGCAGATTATCGTAGAGGATCTGTTTTTTAACAGTCTGCCACGCCGTAAATTCTTAAAAAGCGATCGTTCAGAGAGTGGGGCTATTGCAGATGTTATCACCCGCTACGCACTGGGTTATCCTGAGATCGCCTTTCACTATACTTCAGGAAAGAGGCAGAACCTGGTCACATCAGGAAATGATGATCTGTTGGAGATCGCATCCATTATCTACGGCAAGGAATCAAGGGGACGATTCATACAGGTTTCCCATGCAGAGGAAGGAATTGAGATCAAGGGTTTGATTTCAGATCCGGGATTCACTAGAGCCAGCCGCTATTATCAGTCTTTCTTTGTGAATAAGCGATGGATTCGCAATTATATGCTGAGTCGCACACTGGAGAATGCCTATCAGGGCTTGATCACCAGCGGCCATTATCCCTGTGTCGTTATTTTTTTGAATATTGATGCAAGGTCAATAGATGTCAATGTGCACCCAACAAAAAGTGATATTCGTTTTTCAGATGCCCAACTTGTGGCCAGGGTTTTCTACCATGGACTAAGAAATGCACTGACAGAATACTTGCAGCAGCAACGCCGACCAGATCTTTTTTTTCAAGATGTACAGGATGTACGGGATGTACAGGAGGCAGAGCGGCCATCTAAACAGGAAGATATTCCACAGCACCAGGAAAGGGCTCTCTTTACTCAGCAAACACAACACTATAGGCCTGCATTAGTCAGAGAAGATTTTTTTGAGAGGCTGCATCAGAACAAAAACAGAGATGAAGAGCTGCCTGCCAAACAGGCCTTTTTCCAGGAAATGCGTTTGCTGGGACAGGTCCAGGGAACCTATATCATTGCTGAATATGGGGAAGCTGTTTATATAATTGATCAGCATGCCGCTCATGAATGTGTTAGATATGAAGAAATAATGGAAGACTTTAAACAGAGAAAAATACTTTCACAAAAAATATGCCCTGAGCCTATTCAGCTTACTCTGGAGGAGGCTGTTCTTTATGACGAAAACGATGAATTCTTTACCCAGATCGGCTATACTCTTCAAAAACAGGAAAATAACAGATGTTTATTGATGAGTGTGCCCTGGGGGCAGCATACTAATCCAGAACATCTTTTTAAAGAACTGCTTGACCTGGTACGCCAGGCTAAAGAAGAGGTAAAGGCTGTCGATCTTTTTCAAAAAGCGGTAGCCATGATGGCCTGTAAAAGCGCTCTCAAAGCAGGTGATTCTTTAACAGATGAGGAGATGAAGCAGCTTTTCGTCCAGCTAGATGCCACTGCTCATCCCGATCGCTGCCCACATGGGCGGCCGACCTATGTAAAAATAACAAAAAAGGATCTGACCAAGTGGTTTTATCGTTGATTTACGGATGTGATAACAAATGAATTTACCTCTAGTAGTTATTGTAGGGCCAACTGCAGCAGGTAAATCTGATATAGCTGTAGAGCTAGCCCAAAAACTACAGGGAGAGATCATCTCTGCTGATTCTGTACAGCTGTATAAATATTTCAATATCGGTTCGGCAAAGTTGACCTTAGAAGAACAGAGGGGTGTTCCACACCATCTGATCGATATCCTGGATCCTGATCAAGATTTTAGTGTGGCTCAATATCAATCCCTTGCCCGCCATAAAATACGGGAGATTCAAGAAAGAGGCAAACTCCCTTTCTTGGTAGGAGGAACCGGGCTTTATATTCAAGCTGTGGTCTATCCCTTTGAATTTCCAGATACAGAGGGTTATCAGGTGATACGCAATGATTTACGCAGAATGTGGGGTGATGGTAAACAGGAGGAAATTTATCAAAAGCTCAAAGATATAGACCCAGCGTCTGCTGAGAGGATCGACCCCCATGACTTTCGTCGCATTTCAAGAGCTCTAGAAGTTTATTACCTGACAGGTAGGCCAATCTCAAGCTACCAACGGGATAATAAAAACCCCCTTTATCCAATGGAGATGGTAGGGATAAGCTATCAGCGAGCAGAACTATATCGACGGATCGAAAAACGAGTGGATAAGATGTTTGCAGAGGGCCTTATTGATGAGGTTCGCTCAATACTAAATAAGGGATACAGCAAGGAACTAAAACCCTTTCAAACACTTGGCTATAAACAAGTTATTCAATATTTGGAGGGCAATTATGATCTTGCCGAGGCCATCGCAGAAACAAAAAAAGCCACCAGGCGCTATGCCAAAAGACAGTTGACCTGGTTTCGCAGAGAGCAACGCATTAAATGGTATTTAATGAATAATGATAATAACTGCCAGAGCGTCCTTGATAGAATTAATGGGCATCTTTGCAGGAGTATGAATATTTGTGTAGAATAGCTATGGTAAAGATTTGAAATCGGAGGCTAGAAATTATGACCAAACAGCACATCAATTTACAAGATATTTTTCTTAACCAGGTTCGTAAAGAGGGTATAACGGTTACTATGTATTTGGTTAATGGATTTCAGTTGAAAGGTGTTTTACGGGGATTTGATAATTTTACAGTGATCCTGGACAGTGACGGGAAACAACAAATGGTATATAAACATGCAATTTCTACAGTAATGCCGAGTAAACCTATCAATTTCTCTTTTGAAAAGAACCCCGATATAATAAAATAGTAAAAACAATATGGGGGAGAGAGAAGTGAAAAAAGGTGTAGTCACTTATAGTTTACTTATTCTTGCACTTTTAATGGTTTTTATCTGTTCAGGGTGTAAAGAAGAAGATACTCTCAAAATAGGGTTACTTCCTAATGAAGAGGTTTTACCCTTTTATGTGGCGATAGAGGAGGGTTTATATCAAAAACATGGTGTTGATGTAGAGGTAGTTCATTTTCAGAGTGCCGCTGAAAGGGATGCAGCACTACAAGCCGGGGCAGTCGATGGAGTAGAGGGTGATCTCCTGGCAGTGGCTATGATACGTCAGGGAGGCACTCCTGTAAAGGCTGTTTCACTGGCAATGGGAGCGACCCCACAGGAGGGGCGTTTCGCTCTACTTGCCGCACCTGGGACTATCACAGATGCCGAGGAGCTTAACGGTAAGAGACTTGCTATTTCCAAGAACACGATCATTGAGTATACAGCAGACCAGATGCTTCTTCTCCAAGGGATCGATCCTAAAGAGGTGCAAAAGGTTAATATCGCCAAAATGCCCTTAAGGGCAGAGATGCTCTTACAAAAACAGGTGGATGCAGCTGTCCTGCCTGATCCCCTAGCTGCTTATGCAGAATTAAAGGGTGCAAAAGTGTTGATTGATGATACCAAATTAGGTGTGAATATTTCACAGTCAGTCTTTTTTTTCAGTGATGATGCAATTGCAACAAAGAAAGAGGCCATCAAAAAATTTATCCAAGCATACATGGAAGGGACAGATATTTTAACTGAGAACCCGGAGGACTACCGAGAGCTTTTTATCGAAAAGGTACAGATCCCTGTGGAGCTGCAGGAGTCTTATCCGGTTCCGTCCTTTCCGACACTGCAGTTGCCCTCCCAGGAAGATACCCAGAGGGTGCTCGGCTGGTTGAAAGATAATGGCCTGCTTACGGAAGCTTATACTTATGAAGACATTGTAACTGATGAGGTTATCAAATAAAGAAGGAATAATATGCTTAATTTAAAGAATGTTTCTTTGACATACAGCAATGGCAGCAAACCGGTACAAGCCCTGTATGGTATTGACATGGAAATAGAAAAAGGAAAAAGCTACGCTATTATTGGGCCTTCGGGATGTGGTAAAACATCCCTGATTTATATAATGGCGGGTTTAATGGCACCAACTCAGGGTGAGGTTTTGCTGCATGGTAAGAAATTAGTGAAACCCAACAGAGGCACAGCCTTGATTCTACAGGAATATGGTCTGCTTCCCTGGAAGACTGTCTGGGAAAATGCAGCCCTGGGCCTAATACTGCGTAAGGTTCCAGAGCAGGAAATCAAAGGGATACTTGATCAAGTTTTTGAAGAACTAGAATTGACCGAGTGTGTCGACCGCTACCCAAAGCAATTAAGTGGAGGGCAAAAACAAAGAGTTGCTCTGGCACGAGCCTTATCTCTTCATCCTGACATTTTATTGATGGATGAGCCTCTATCTGCACTTGATGCCTTGACCAGAGAAAACCTGCAAAAGGTAATCTTTGATTTGCTCAAAAGACATAAGATAACCTGTGTTTTGGTCACCCACAGCATTGAAGAGGCTGTTTACCTGGGACAGGAGATCATTATTCTCTCTGCATGTCCCGGAAAGATCTGTGCAAAGATAGCCAATCCTGCTCAGGGAACTGAAGGCTACAGAGAGCAGCTGATTTTTCATGAAAAGTGTACAGAAGTACGTGCCTCACTGGAGGTTCGCTCCCAAAGTGAAGAATAAATATTTAAAAGATGATAAATTACTAGTATATTCAATTGCAATAATTGTTTTCTTTCTGGCTTGGGAACTTCTCGCTTTGCTGTTGCGAAACCCAGCATTGCCGCGCCCAATCCCTGCATTGGTTTCATTTTTTAATGTCCTGTCAGAAGGACTGTGGAAGCACTTCCTGGTAAGTACCTATCGAGTACTGATAAGTCTTTTTCTCGGACTTGCTCTGGCTGTTCCACTAGGGCTGTATATCGGCAGGAATGCAAAATTAGATAAATGGATATCACCACAGCTCTATCTCCTTTATCCCATTCCCAAGATTGCTCTGCTGCCGGTCATATTCGCCATCTTCAATATCGGGGATCTGTCAAAAATAATTTTAATAGTTCTTATTATCTTTTTTCAGATACTGGTTACAACAAGGGATGCGGCAACAAAAATATCTGACAGTACCATCCTATCTGTTCTCTCTTTAGGTGCAACACCCCGGGAAATATATTTCCATGTGATTATTCCTGGCTGTCTGCCGGAAATTATAACAGCTGTCAGAATCAGCCTAGGTACAGCGATCAGTGTTCTCTTTTTTGCGGAATCATTTGCTACCTTCGAAGGATTAGGGTACTTTATTTTCGAAGCATGGAGTAGGGTTAACTATCCTGAGATGTTTGCTGGGATTATCGCTATCAGTTTGCAGGGATTTATTTTGTTTCTACTGGTAGATTTATTCCAACGCCTGATTTGCCCCTGGTTGTATAAGTAACACTTTTCTTCTAGCGGCTGCGTATAATGTTTTATGGAGTAAGACAGCCAGAGGTGATTATAGGGTGTATTTTAGGTTCCCGTTAAGAATAGGGAAGGGTGCTCCCCAAGCTGAACCCTTGCGAACCACCCCGAATCGGAAAAAACAGCATACACCAAATGATGATAAACGGTTAAAGCCAGAATCGGTGTTACAGGAATTGAACGGTTTGATCGGGCTGAGCGAAGTCAAAAAGCTCGTTTCAGAAGTATCTGCATATGTTCAAATCCAACACCGACGTGAAAAAGCATCCCTACATACAGAGCAGTTAGTTCTACATATGATATTTAAGGGAAATCCTGGCACAGGGAAAACAACTATTGCTAGGATTATGGGTAAACTTTTGTATTCGATGGAAGTTCTTTCACAGGGACATCTGATTGAAGTAGAGCGAGCGGATCTTGTCGGTGAATATATTGGACATACTGCACATAAGACCAGGGAACAGATTAAAAAAGCGATGGGTGGTATCTTGTTCATCGATGAAGCATATTCCCTGGCTCGTGGTGGTACAAAGGACTTTGGCAAGGAAAGTATCGATGTATTGGTTAAGGCTATGGAGGACTATAAGCAAGATTTTGTACTGATTCTTGCCGGTTATAAACGGGAGATGGAGTGGTTTTTGCACAGCAATCCGGGGCTTTATTCGCGTTTTCCCATTTATATCACTTTTCCTGACTATACTGTAGAAGAATTACTGCAGATCGGAGCCTTGATGCTTAAGCAAAGACAATATCGTCTGCTGCCCGAAGCTCGAACCGTTCTGCGCAAAATTTTAGAGGAAAAAAACAGCTTAGGGAGTGAAAATGAAGGGAATGCCCGCCTGGTGCGCAACTTGATTGAAAAAGCCATTCGCAGGCAGGCTGTGCGGTTGGTGAAACGCCGGCACCTGACAAGAGAAGAATTGATGTTGATCAGACCAGAAGACTTTGATTAGGGGAGATAAAAGATGCAGGATTTGTATTATTATTTGCAAGAATTCTATGATATTGATACCGATCTCTGTAAGTTAGCGAGAGATGCGGAAGAAAAGGCAAAAGCTGAATTTGATCGGATTGAGGCGACCGCAAAAATCAATCAGGCTCGGATTCTTAGCGCTTTTCGCCAAGTGGGTGTTGCCGAGTACCACCTGAGGGACGGGAACGGCTATGGTTATGGGGATCCTGGGCGGGAGGGTTTGGAGGAGGTCTATGCCCTCACATTTGGAACAGAGGCGGCTTTAGTGCGTGCCCAGATTGTTTCGGGCACACATGCCATCTCCCTTGCCCTGGCATCTATTCTTAAACCAGGGGATCTATTGCTTTCAGTAACTGGAACTCCCTATGATACCCTGGCCAAGATAATTGGGGGCTCCAATGGGAAGGGCCGATCTTTATGTGGAGAGGGTATCATCTATAAAGAGGTCTCCTTATCCGAGGAGGGCAAGCTCGATTACGAAAAGATCAGGGGGATATTGACAGAGAAACCCAGGGCAGTTCTTATACAGCGCTCTCGTGGTTACAGCTGGCGACCAGCTCTGAGCATTCAGGAAATTAATGCTTTGGTTAGCCTGATCAAGGAATATGACAGTAATATAATCTATTTTGTCGACAACTGTTATGGAGAATTTGTTGAAGACCAAGAGCCCACAGATGTAGGGGCTGATTTGATGGCAGGCTCCCTGATCAAGAATCCGGGTGGAGGATTGGCTCCGTCAGGTGGCTATCTGGTGGGAAAAGAAGACTTAGTTGCACAGGCTGCGGACAGGCTCATTGCTCCTGGAATGGGCCAAGATATGGGCACAAATTTAGGGTTGGGGCCCCTTTTTTATCAGGGTTTTTTCATGAGCCCTCATACTGTGGCTGAAGCTCTTAAAGGAGCAGTCTTTGCCGCTCATTTATTCACCACTCTAGGGTTTGATACATCACCCGCTCCTGGTTCCCAACGCTCTGATATTGTACAAGCCATTAAAATCAATGATCCAGAGGGAGTAAAGGCTTTCTGCTACGGGATCCAAAAGGCATCACCGGTGGATTCCCGGGCAATACCTGTTGCCAGCAGTTTGCCGGGATACCAGGACAAGGTGATCATGGCAGGTGGCACCTTTATACAGGGTTCATCTATCGAACTGACCGCAGATGCTCCCATGCGCCCCCCTTACATAGTTTATCTTCAGGGAGGCTTATCCTATGCTCATGCTATAATAGGGATTCTGCAGGGTGTACAGGAACTGAAAAATAAAGGGCTGCTGACCTGTTAGGTGAACATCCAAAGTTGATAATATACGCTCAACAGGTTTTGATACGGGGAGAATATAAAGAAGCTGAACGATTATAAACGAATCGTTCAGCTTTTCTAGTTGTAAGAGCTAGTGTGTCATCAAAAATATTGCATGATTCTAATTTCCACCCTAAAGTTTATGACTAAAATTTTATATTGGCAGTGATGGTAATTGACATTTTGAGGAGAAAAACCCTTTATATATGCAGGTATCAGGCGCAAAAAAGGTATTGTGTGAGTTGTTGTCGAAACAACTTTATGTATGGTAGACATCATTTTTATGCTTAAAGGGGCTTAAGGTTCGTTCTTTTCGGTAGATAATTCCACAATGGTCGCATATATTCAAAACTAGTTCGTTTCGCGAAGGTTATCTCCTAACATTAATTGCTATCGCAATAATTTCTTGTGGGTTTCTAGTAACTGAATTGATGTGAAATGTGGAGGAGGATTTCAATGAACGAGCAACTTACTAAGGTGAAGAAACATTTAATTAGGTTGGAGAACCTTAATCTACCAAAGACTTTTACTGCCATACTGGATTTATTAGATGAGTGTATTTTTATAGTGGACAAAAATGGGTACTTCGTTTTTTATAACAAGGCTAATGAAAAACTTGATAAATTAAAGCGGGGTTTTGTCATTGGTCGTCATCTTACTGAATGCTTTAAGCTGAATGAACGTACAAGCATAACTCTAAATGTGTTAAGCGAACAGATGCCTATTTTAGATACATTTCAAGATTATACTGCCGCTTCGGGTCACCGCATAATATCAGTCAGCAGTTCCTATCCTTTGTTTAACAATAAAGAGTTAATTGGCGCTTTAACTATAACGAAAGATATCACCCGATTCAAAAAATTGATGTACATCATTGACAAAGAACCGGCAGAAGAACTTCTTGCTAACGGAACCGGTGCTTATTATACCTTTGACCATATTATCGGGCAAAGTTCCCTATTAACTGAAAGCATTAAAATTGCACAGAAGGCATCAAAAACCGCTTCTCCGATATTGCTCTATGGAGACACAGGCACAGGAAAAGAATTGTTCGCCCAAAGTATCCATAATGAAAGCGCTGTTCCGGGGCCTTTCATTCCCCTTAACTGTGCAGCAATACCTGAGAATTTATTGGAAGGCATCTCTGTTTGGTACTGCTAAAGGCGCATTTACCGGTTCTGTAGAACGCCCCGGTCTTTTTGAAGAAGCATCTAACGGGACTTTGTTTTTGGATGAGTTGAGCTCTATGAATCTAGATCAACAATCAAAACTGTTAAGGATTTCTGGAAACAGGAAGGTTTAGAAGGGTCGGAGAATCCAAAGAACGAATTGTTAGGACCAGAATAATCAGTGCTCTGAATATATCTCCCATTGATGCTATTGAACAGGGCTTACTCAGGCAAGATCTTTTTTATCGTTTAGGTGTGATGACTATTAAAATCCCTTCATTAGTTGAACGTCGGGAAGACATCCCTTTGTTGATTGAGTATTTTATTGATTATTATAACAAGGCATTTAAGCTTAATGTACAAGGGGTTTCAACTGAGGTGATGAGAGTATTTTCAGAACATGACTGGCCTGGAAATATCAGAGAATTAAGGCATCTCATTGAACATGCCATGAACCTTGTACAGGATGAGGTAATTGAAAAAGAGCACCTCCCTTGCCTATTTTTTGAAAGGTTAAAGGCCGATTCGCTAAAAAAAGTTGACCAGATAGGTGACAATACGGTCAAAGAAATAGACGGTCAAGACCTAAAATCTTATGTTGAATCGGTTGAAAAAGAAGCTATCCTAAAAGTATTGAAAGAAAGTGAGGGCAACATAAATGACTCTGCTAGAAAATTAGGGATAAGCCGACAGAACCTTGACTATAAGATAAAAAAATACGGGCTGATTTCAACATCATGAATAATCGGATGATGACAAAAAACAAAATATTTTGATTTTTGATCAAAATATTTTGAGGATATTAAGACTTTTTTAAGATGCTCATTCTGTGAGCGTTTTTTATTTTTCCTTGATATACAAGGGTTTAAGTAATTTTGTTCAAGTTCATGATTATCTGGCACGGTTTTTGCGAACATTAAAGTATGATGAACGAATAATTTCAATAATATCAATTTAAAATATAAGGGGGGATTTAAAACTGATATAGAAAAAGCCTTACTTCGACGGTTGTCCAATAGTTTTTGGAAATAATCATATTTAACGAAGGAGGAATAAACATGCAAATGAGTGATCTCGAAAGAACAAAGATTTTACACAATGGAGAAAAAACTAAACTAACGTTCTCAAAAGAAGAGATGGAGCGGCGCAATACCATACTCCGTAAACACATGGCCGACAATGATATTGATGCTGTATTGTTTACTTCTTATCATAATATCAAATACTACAGCGACTTTTTGTATACAGCCTTTGGTAGAAACTATGGCCTTGTGGTGACCCAAGATAAGCACGTAACGGTGAGTGCAAACATAGATGGGGGTATGCCTTGGCGTACCAGCTATGAGGATAACATTGTATATACAGACTGGCAAAGAGACAATTTCCAGTATGCGGTAAAGAAAATTTTGGATGATGCCGGTATTAAAAAAGGTCGCCTGGGCATTGAAGAAGACCATGTGACCATTGATGTGCGTAAAATAATCCAGGATACATTCCCGGATTTTGAACTGGTGGATATCTCAAAAGCAACAATGAGATTCCGGATGATCAAATCCCAAGAAGAAATTGATCTGATCCGTAATGGTGCTCAAATATGTAATATAGGAGGCTATGCGGTAAAGGATGCAGTTGCAGCAGGTGTACCTGAGTATGAAGTAGCTCTTGCCGGAACACAGGCTATGACTCGTGAAATTGCCAAGCGCTATCCTCATACAGAACTCAGAGATACCTGGGTATGGTTCCAGTCTGGAATAAACACTGATGGTGCTCATAACTGGCCTACCACCAGAGAAATACAAGAGGGAGATATCCTCAGCCTGAATACATTTGCCATGGTTAGCGGCTATTATATTGCACTAGAAAGGACCTTATTCTACGGAGATTTGCCAGATGAGTATCGTAAATTATGGGAGATCAACGTAAAAGTTTATGAACGCGGTCTTGAGCTGATCAAACCAGGTGTCAGATGCAAAGATATTTGTGATGAATTAAATAAAATATACCGGAAGCACGACTTGCTTGCTGAGCGTACTTTCGGGTATGGGCATTCCTTTGGTGTGCTGAGCCACTATTATGGCCGCGAAGCAGGACTTGAGCTTCGTGAGGATATTGAAACAGTATTAGAGCCAGGAATGGTAGTTTCCATGGAGCCATGTTTTACGATTCTCGAAGGAAACCCAGGAGCTGGTGGGTATAGAGAGCATGATATTCTGGTGATTAAGGAAAACGGTGAAGTAGAAAATATTACTGGCTTCCCAGTTGGCCCAGAGCATAATGTTATTAAATAATATTTAAATAGAAGGATAATGATAGTAAAAGCGGGGGGCAAGCATGCCCCTCGCATCAAGTGGTTAAGTTGGCTTCAGACAAGTTGTACCGGATGGAATACTTTTCGCCATCTACTATTGGTAAAAACTTAATTATAAAGGGGAGCTAACGTATGGACGTTAACGGAGAAAAATTAACAGAAACATCTAATATTGAGGATTATTCTGTTGGGCTTAGAAGAGCTGTGTTTGCAGCTGCAATTGGCAATGCCATTGAATGGTTTGATTACGCATCCTATGGGTACTTAGCTACAGTTATTGCGTTAGTTTTCTTTCCTCCTGGTGATAGAACTGTAGCATTGCTAGCGACATTTGCGGTATTTGCAGTTTCATTTATCGTAAGACCAATTGGAGGGGTAATTTGGGGCCACTACGGCGACAAACTGGGTCGAAAACTGACCTTAATCTTAGAGGTAACTATTATGTCAGCTGCCACCTTTGCCATCGGACTAATACCATCCTATGCACAGATTGGCTTGTGGGCACCCGCATTGTTGCTTATATGTCGTCTTGTACAAGGTTTTTCTGCATCAGGTGAATATGCGGGAGCCGCGTCGTTTATTGCGGAGTATGCCCCGCCGAAGAAAAGAGGATTACTGGTTAGTGCAGTACCGGCGAGTACAGCTTTTGGTCTTATGACCGGGTGTTTAATTGTAGCAGTTTTGGAATATATGCTTCCTGAAGCAGCTTTACTTCGTTGGGGATGGCGTATTCCCTTTCTCTTAGCGTTACCCTTCGGCTCTATAGTAATGTATATGCGCGTGAAGTTGGAAGATACGCCAGTATATACGGAAATGAAAGAGAAAGCTGAGGCCAAAATATCTGCAGAAACAGAAGATGCAATTGAGCCAGGGTCTTTTGCAGGAGTTATGAAATATAAAAGCAATCTTATTAGAGCATTTGGCATAATTTTGCTTAATGCAGTTGGTTTCTATATCCTTCTCAGCTATATGCCCACATATCTAACCGAAGAAGTAGGTTTTGGTAAAGTGGAGGGGACATTAATTACCCTTGTAACATTGACTACTTATACCATAATGCTGCCAATAATTGGACATTTAGCTGATCGTGTTGGTAGAAAACCTGTGATGATGACTGCGTGTATTTTATTTGTTGTTGCTACATACCCGATATTTCTCTTATTATCTAAGGGCTTTGGTTTTTCCATTCTTGCTTTGATTCTGTTAGGTGCTATGTTAGCAGGGAACGATGGAGTTCTGGCGACATTTTTGTCGGAGATGTTCCCAACTCAAGTGCGTTACACCAGCTTTGCTTTAGCCTTTAATACTGGTAACGCAATTTTTGGGGGCACTGCTCCATTTGTTTCTACCTATCTGATTGCATTATCGGGTAACATGTATGCTCCAGCCTTTTATCTAATGATTGCGGCTGTGGTTTGCTTTATTGCATTGATCGGTGCGAGAGAAACCGCTCATGAAGAGTTGGCAACAGAATAAACTGCCAAACTCAAGTTTTGGTGCTTTGCGGTCGGCGTTTCCGGCCGCAGTGCAGGCTGAGTTTAATCACGAAAATTGATCCACTCCAAATCACCAACTAAAATCTCTATCTCATGAAATTGACTATATATCATGATAGGGATAGAAGGAATTGATTGGAGTGGATCTTTTTTATATATGCAAAAAATCAAAATAATGGAATACTTTGTGCATGCATCTTCAAACTGCAGAGCACCACTGACTACCAGGGCACTGTATTCCCCTAGGCTTAACCCTGCAGCCATAACGGGCAGCAGGCCTTTTTCTTTAAGCACCATAAAGGTAGCTATGCTTGTAGTGAGGACAGCAGCTTGGGTAATTTCTGTTTTATTGAGTTCTTCTTTAGTTCCTTCAAAACAGATCCTGCTCAAAGGGAACCCTAAAACCTGGTCAGCTGTTTTGTAAATCTGTTCTGCGCAGTCGAAGCGCTCCGCCAATTCCTTCCCCATACCGGTCGAGTTGTTATCACCGGACTGGGTGTTATCAGCCCAGTTGGAAATGATATATCCAGTTGTTGGGATAACCTGCTTAAAGGAAAAAGCGGAATAGATTATATTGATCGTTTTGATGTGACTGCTTTACCTACAAAAATTGCAGCACAGGTTCGGGATTTTGTACCGACAGATTATTTAAGCCACAAAGATGCCAGAAGGATGGACAGGTTTACACAGTTTGCCTGTGCAGCAGCACAGCAGGCAGCAGAAGACTCCAAGTTAGAGATCAACCAAGATAATGCTGATCGGGTTGGGGTTTGGATCGGAACTGGTATCGGAGGGCTAGAAACATTTGAAAAGCAGCATAATATATTGCTAAAAAAAGGACCAAATGGTGTCAGTCCTTTTCTGATTCCGATGATGATCTGTAACATGGCATCAGGACAGGTATCTATTATATTAGGTGCTCGGGGTCCCAACAGCTGTACAGTAACAGCCTGTGCCGCTGGAACAAACTCAATCGGCGATGCATTTCGTATCATCCAGAATGATGAGGCAGATATCATGATTACCGGTGGAGCAGAGGCATCGATCACACCTATAGCTGTGGGAGGCTTCTGTGCGATGAGAGCTTTGTCCACACATAATGATGATCCGCAAGGTGCAAGCAGGCCTTTTGATGCACAAAGAGACGGCTTTGTCATGGGAGAAGGAACAGGAATTATCATTCTTGAAGAGATGGGTCATGCCCTGGAGAGAGGAGCAAAGATCTACGCTGAGCTTGCTGGTTATGGGACAATGGGTGATGGTTACCATATTGTACAGCCTGATCCAGATGGAAATGGCGCTGCAGAAGCCTTCATCCGTGCCTTTAAAGATGCGGGGATTGCCCCTGAGCAGGTGGACTATATTAACGCACATGGTACAAGCACTCCGATCAATGACGCTGTGGAGACAAAAGCGATAAAAAAAGCCCTGGGAGAACATGCCAAACAGGTTGCAGTAAGCTCCACGAAGAGCATGACAGGGCACATGTTAGGTGCAGCAGGAGCTTTGGAATGCATAACAACAGCTTTGTGCTGCCAACATAATATGTTACCTCCTACTATAAATTATCAGAATCCAGATCCAGCCTGTGACCTTGATTATGTACCCAATAAAGCCAGAGAAAAGACAGTGAAGGTCGCTGTTTCAGACTCACTGGGTTTTGGGGGGCATAATGCTGTTTTAGTATTAAAAAAACTACAGAAATATGGTGATACTCTTGCTTAGTATTAATGAAATAATAAATATCCTGCCACACCGCTATCCATTTTTAATGGTTGACAGGATTTTGGAGTTAGAAGCCGGTAAAAGGGCTGTAGGCATAAAAAACGTGACTATTAATGAACCATTTTTCCAGGGGCATTTTCCCGGTACTCCAGTTTTTCCCGGTGTTTTAATTTTGGAGGCTCTTGCCCAGGTAGGTGCCTGTGCACTCCTCTGCCAAGAGGAGTATAAAAACAGTCTGGCTTACCTGGCAGGTGTCGATAAGTTTCGCTTCAGGAAAGTGATTGTCCCTGGGGATCAACTGCTTCTGGAAGTAGAACTGATCAAGATGAAAGCCGGCATCGGTAAGGCTAAGGGAAAAGCGACTGTTGATGGAGATACAGCTGCAGAAGGCGTATTTCTCTTTGCCCTGGAGGGGAACTAATGATATTAAAAGATCTTTTCAAACAGAAACTCAGAAAGAAATACATTACCCTTCCCTCACATGCTGAGGAATTAGCTGTTGAAGCTGATGAATCACCTACTGAGCAGGAGCCGCAGGAGTCAATGCTCAATAGCTGTCCTAAGTGCGGGAGACGAAATCAGGAGGAGGACCTGAATAATAACTATAAGATCTGCCCGAAATGCAGCTACCACTACCCATTGACTGCAGGGGAAAGAATCTGGTTAATTACAGATGAAAACAGCTTTTCAGAGTTGAACAATAATTATAAGACAGCAGATCCACTTTCCTTTCCCGGTTATTTAGAAAAAGTGGCTAAAGCAAGGGAAGATACTGGCCTTGAGGATGCTGTTATCACTGGGGTAACAAAAATTAACGGTGAAAAGCTGATTATGGGAGTAATGGATGCCCGTTTTTTAGCGGGGAGTATGGGTTCTGTAGCTGGAGAGAAGATTACAGATGCATTTGAAAAGGCTTGTGCAGAGAGGTTACCGGTTGTCTTTTTCACAGCATCAGGAGGGGCTCGTATGCAGGAGGGGATGCTATCCTTGATGCAGATGGCAAAAACCAGTGCTGCTGTTGCTCGCTTTCATCAAGAAGGCTTGCTATATATCTCAGTTTTGACTGATCCGACTACAGGAGGAGTTACCGCCAGTTTTGCTACCCTTTCTGATATTATCATCGCAGAACCAGGAGCTCTCGTCTGCTTTACCGGCTCCAGGGTTATAGAGCAGACAATTCATCAAAAAATACCTAATGGTTTTCAACAGGCGGAATGCCTATTGAAACATGGGATGATCGACCAAATTGTCCATAGAAAAGACTTAAAAAACCTTCTCGGAAAACTGATAGCACTGCACAATTAAATCATCCATCTGTCCTCACAGCGCTATCAAAAATAAAAAAGAGGCTGAAGTCAGAAATGTTGCGAGATTCAGTAAAGGCAGATCTCAGAAAAACTTCCGACCTCCGGCATCCAATTTCTATTATAGTAAGGAGAAAACAATGTCTTATAAGTATTCTCTGGAATTTGAAAGAAATTATCGGGAATTAGAAAATAAAATCAATGAATTGAAAAATGTAGCCCTAAATAAAAATATAGATTTCTCTCAAGAGATAGCTACATTAGAAACCAAATTAGAGGAGTATAAAGAAGATACATATAATACTCTGAGTGGATGGCATACCGTACAAATTGCACGCCATCCACAACGACCCACAACCATGGATTATATTAAAGCTGTATTCACGGATTTTATTGAACTGCATGGTGATCGCTGCTATAGAGAAGACCCAGCCATAGTAGGTGGAATAGCACGATTTAATGGAATTCCCGTGACAATCATTGGACATCAAAAAGGAAGGGATACCAACCAAAACATCCAAAGAAATTTCGGTATGCCCCATCCGGAAGGTTACCGTAAGGCATGTCGGCTTATCAAACAGGCAGAAAAATTTAAGAGGCCGGTTATTTGTTTCATCGATACTCAGGGAGCTTATCCTGGTGTGGAAGCAGAGGAACGCGGCCAGGGTTGGGCCATCGCTCAGACATTAATGCAGATGTCCATTTTGAAAACACCTGTAATCAGTCTGGTCATTGGGGAGGGGGGTAGTGGAGGGGCTCTCGCTCTGGGTGTTGCTGACAGAGTTTTAATGCTTTCTTACGCTATCTACTCAGTGATCTCACCTGAAGGCTGTGCTTCCATATTATGTAAAGATGTCAGCAAAAGCCAGGAGATGGCGCAGCATCTAAAATTGACCGCTAAGGATCTTTATTCAATGGGGTTAATTGATGAAATTATACCTGAACCGCTGGAAGGAGCGCACACAAATCCTGATGATACATATAAAATAGTAAAAGAGAAACTGCAGATGCACTTCGATGACCTGCTGTCCGACGATATTGAGCAACTTCCTGAGAAAAGATACAGCAAATTGAGGAGTGTAGGTATTTTTGAATAGATATTATTAAAGGATGGGGGTGATTGGAATTGGAGTAATTAATATTATTACGATTATCATCCTGGGAATAGGAGTACTGCTATCCCTGCTTCCTTTTTTGCCGGGAATTCCTATAATGTTCGTGACGATGCTAATCTACGCATTTATCGATGGATTCCAGCAAATAACCCCGCTTTTTATAGCAATCATGCTGCTTATAACGATTTTTTCAACTTTTATAGATAATATTGTATCCTGGATTGGCGCTAAGAAGTATGGTGGAAGTCGTGCCGGTTTATGGGGAGCATTCTTTCCGGCTGAAGGCGTATGCTATCTTCTTCTTTAAAAAAGCGTTTTACTGTAGCATTTTCACCATTCAGTAGGGCAACAATGATAATTTCGCATCGTCAGATAATAGATGCAGTGAAAGTAGGAGTTGGTACAATTGTCGGTATATTTGGAGGATGTATTCTAAAGCTACTTATTTCACTTTTTATGGTGATAGCTTTTGTTATGCAGATTTATTAAACTAATTATAGCTTCTGAAGATGCCGATTACTTTGCCGAGAATCATGACATCTTTGCTTTTAATCGGTTCCATCATATCATTTTCCGGCTGAAGGCGTATGCCGTCTTTTTCTTTAAAAAAGCGTTTCACTGTAGCATTTTCACCATTTAGTAGGGCTACAACAATATCGCCGTCTTCTGCTGTTTGTTGTTGGCTGACTATTAGGTAATCCCCGTCAAAAATCCCGGCATTGATCATGCTTTCACCCTTTGTAGTTAACATAAAAACATCATTGGTGTTTTTTAACATGCTAACAGGGAGGGGGAATGTAAATTCTATATTCTCTACAGCTAAAATCGGCCTGCCAGCGGCAACACTTCCTACAACAGGTACCTGGACGATCAAAGATTTGGAGCGGTTCGCTAGAACCTCTATAGCACGTGGTTTTGTTGGATCACGACGAATATAGCCCTTCTTTTCCAAATTTACAAGGTGAGTATGAACAGTTGAGCTGGACTTGAGGCCGACAGCTTCTCCAATTTCACGTACAGAAGGAGGGTACCCACGCAACTCAATCACCTTTTGTATGTATTCTAATATTGTGCTCTGCCGGGATGTTAATTTATCCTTCACTCTAAAATCTCCTCCATAATACAAATTTGCACTTGTTGACTCCTGCAATACGTGCATACATTTGCTTTACAATATTATACCAAACAATTATTCCGTTTTCACCCCCACATGGTAATCTTTTCTTTCTAAACTTCTTATTTACTAGCAAAATATGTGCCCATTAATATTATCAGACCACCTATAATTGTATAAATACTAGGTATTTCATTCAGGAAAATTAAAGCTACAATAGCAGCAACAACAGGTGACAAGTAAAGATAGGCTCCAGCAGTTACAGCAGAAACTGTATTGAGAGCAGCATTCCATATTAAGTTTCCCAAAGCTGATGCTAATAGTGCCAAATAAATAATATTTAACCATCCAGTTGCAGTAACAGCTGTCAGGTCAACAGGATATTCTAATAAACTGAAAGGAATTAAAAAGACTGTGCCGACAAAGGTGCTGTAAGTTATGATTGTTGTCGGTGGGTAATGTTTAAGCAGTTTCTTCAGTGATATACTGAAGACCGCCCATATAATACTGCTCAGTAACACAAGTAGATCACCTAAGAGCCGCATTCTATGAAATCCTAAATCACTCAAAGAACCGTCAGTAGCAACAAGTACTGATCCGGCAAAAGCAATAAAGATACCTATTATCTGAAGTTTAGAGATTCTTTCCTTTAAAATTAACCAAGAGAGCAGAGCTATAAAGACCGGTGACATTGCAATAAGAATAGCACTGTCTGTTGCTCCAGCATAACGTAACCCCTGATTTTGCAGGACATTGAAGATTGCTATACCAGAAAGACCTGTTAACAAAATACTAGGCAGGTGTTTCCTTTGTAACCGAGGCTGTTTAGTGATGACAAGAAATATACCCAGTACAATACTGGCTAGAAAAAAACGCAAGAAAGCAATAGTATTTGCGGGAATCTGAGGCAAAAGAATTTTGATACTGGCAAAACTGCTTCCCCAAAAAATAATCACAACTATTAGACTGAGGTGGCATCGAATTAATGCAACTTTATCATTTTGATTGTTTTCCACATCCAGTTCTCCTCGAATCATCTTAAATTGCAATTGCTAACATTGATTGTATTAGATTATGCATCACTCTGCATCATTTTTATCTCCTTCCCCAACTTCCGATAATAATAATTATGTTAACTAAGGGATTTTTGAAGCAAAGGGACGTTCTTTTTGCTTCCTTTTGCTTCTCCCTTTGCTCAGTATTAACTTATATTAGAAGCGGAGAGTTTGTGTTCTGCATTTGGGTACTCCCCTTTGGTTCTAAGCGGATATAAAGAAAAGCTGCAAGTATTATATTGCAGTTGTCTTTATGGTTGAATTTAATATGCGTCTGTATGATAAATTTTGATTAGAAATCGATCATGATTCACGGATTCGATCGATTATTAAATATTTATCGCTCGTCTCTGATATTCAATAAGTTTCTTGCCACCTTGAGAATAAATAGGTGTTGCTAAAAGGATAAATATAAAAACATCCAAGATGATCGGAGAAAGCTTTGCAGTTAATGCTTCAACTGATTACCTGAATAAACGTGTCAGGATTCTTTCTAAACCGTTCAATTATATTTTTCAGATGAGTAGCAAAATCATCGTTATATCCATATCCTTGAAATCCCTGCATACACAGAAGGTGGTGCACCCTAATATTTATTGGAGCAGACATCACATCACAATCCCTTTCTATAAAATGACAAAGAACAAAACAGCCACGCAAATGGTCAGTATCAACCAGTCTATTTTGTTAGTTTTGAAAATTGCCCTCGTTCTTACTTCCGAATAGCAACGAGATTCCATTGCATAGACGATTTCATCAGTTCTTCGAAGCGTCCGGCTCAAAAGCGGAAAGACGATAAAGTTCACTCTTTTAATGGGATTCTTCTGAAGTTCTACACAACGTGATTTTTGGGCATTCATCATTTCTGTATAACTGTCAAATATAACGGGAATCAATACAAAAGTAAGACTGATCATTGTAGCAACACGCACTTCCGGTATAAATGGAATAGGGCGCAGATACCATTCTATGACATTCTTAAATATCAAAAGTGAAGTGGTACCAGTCACAATGGTACAGATCATAATGATAAGAGTAAGACGCCCGGCAAAACGCAAACCTGTAATCACGCCTTGCATAGAAACACTTTCAATGGGGAAATACGGTACCGGATCACCAGCTATTGTAAAAGCGTTTGTCACCATCACTATTAAAATAATTATGGCAAAAAACTTCATATCTTTTAGTAATGCGATGATAGGAAGCTTTGCAATGATCAAAGCGATAGCAACAAGAGCAAGCGGCGCAAGATAGTGCCACCATTCAGAGGCGAGACTGGCTGACAGGCTCAGCAGCAACATGCATAGCAACTTCAGTCTGCCATCCATCCTGTGCAGTATAGTATCCTTATGTATATAATGGAAAAATGTTACCTGAGCCATGTCACCCCACCAACATCCTCTCCGTTTTTAAGCGGAATTCGTAATCCATAATTTTCGGCACGGGAAATAACGTCTTCCGGTTTGCCGTCCTCCACAAGTTCTCCTTTATGGATAATTACCAGCCTATCAGCATGTGCCAGTACTTTTTCCAATTCGTGTGTAACAAGGATAATGGTATGGCCAGCTTTATGAAGCTTCACAAGCTGCTGAAGTACTTGTACAACACCCGGGTAATCCAAACCCGTAAACGGCTCGTCAAACATAATAATATTTGGTTTCATAGCAAGCACACCAGCAACGGCGAGTTTTCTCTTTTGCCCGCCGGACAGCGTATGGGGACTTTGAGAGGACAAATCGCTCAGTCCAACAGTTTCCAAAGTCTCACGCACAATCCGGTCAACCTCCGGTACGGGCAAATTTAGATTTTCCGGCCCGAAAGCGATGTCTTCAGCTACCGTTTGCCCAACAATCTGGCTGTCGGAATCCTGAAAAATCAACCCAATATTACGTCTTGCTTTGGCAATGTTCTTTGCTATCGGTTCTCCGTCGATAAGCACCTTGCCCTTGGTAGGAACAAGCAGGCCGTTCAGATGGCGAATAAAGACTGTTTTCCCGGAGCCGTTCGCTCCGGCAATAATCACGAATTCGCCAGCATGAACCTGCAAACTGATATCCCGAATAGCAGTTGTCCCATTGGGGAAAACATGGGTTAAATCTTTCGCTTCTAAAAGAGGCATTTATTCCTCTCCGATTTCCGCCTGCTGAACCGAAGCGGAAACTAGGGTTTGCTTAAAGCGTGGCAGGAGAACGCGCCCTAAAGCGGAAGCCACTGTGATTTTAATAACGATGCCGATGATAAACGGGATAAGTCCGGCTGCCAGTGCCGCAGCCCAATTAATATTCATTTGAAATTTCAGCCACGGAACGCCAATCGCGTATAACAATATGTTGCCGACCACTAAAGCAATCAAGTTTGTAACGATGGATGGTTTTCTCTTGCCTGTGATGAACCCAATAGAAGTGACCACGAGCAGATAGCCGAAGAGGAACCCGCCGGTTGGTCCAACGAGGACAGCAAGACCGGCACCGCCGCCAGCGAAAACCGGCATCCCAAGCGCCCCTAAAGCAAGATATAGCGCCGTACTTATAAGCCCATATTTAAGCCCCAGAAAAAGCCCTGTTATCATCACAAAGAAATCGGCCAGCACAATTGGAACAGGACCCACAGGAATGGGTATGCTTATGTACCCTCCGATGATGATGAGTGCCGTAAACAAGGCACAGTAGACGGTCATGCGAAGGTTAAAATTGGATACAGTGTTCTTTGACATTTGAATTTCTCCTTTTAGGGAAAGTCATACTTGCTGGTGTTGTTAAATTCCTGTTTAGATATTTTATTTAGAATAGGATCCATGTTTTGAAGAGAGTCAGTTCCCACCCCACCGTGATCCATATTATATTATATATAAATATTTTATAAACTAGATGATCAATGGTGATTCCACTTCGGTTTCAGGTTTAATAAATATAAGTCAAAACTCGTAATTATAGTGCTCTTTTATTCTGAAAAAACCTTACTGATAAGGCAATCATACCGCTGATAAAACTCTTTAGATAACTACTTGACGGGTGCCAACGGGGGCGATGTTCCACCAGGAGTAAGGTGAGATCAAGTCCGGCTTATATTTTTTAAGACGCCGGCAATTTCTTGTTTCACCTGAGGATCTGTTTCATTGTCTAAAGCCTGCATTAACACTTTTATCACCTCAGTCTGACGGCCGGCCATCCTGCCTAAAGCCCACACAGCATGTCCCCTGATAATAGGTGAAGGATCTCCTAAAGCCTTTTTCAGAAAGGGAACTGTCTGGAGGTCACCACTGTTTCCTAAAGCAATAACCGCATTTCTTTTTATATTGGTTTTGCCCCGCCAAGCCGCTGCCGTCGATCCCAGCAGAGCCTTAAATTGTTTGTTACCCATGCCAGCAGCCTCTGCCAAGGACATAGCTGAATGTCTTAATGGCTTCAGGGCATTGACGGTAGTATTTTTAGCCAATTCCATATTTATCGGACAAACCTGTTGGCAAGTATCACAACCGTAGAGGCGATCTTTTAACAGTTCTCTTTCCTTGGCAGTAAGATAGCCCTTTTTTTGAGAGACATAGGACAAACACCGATTAGGATTAACGCAATAAGCATCTTCCAGTGCTCCGGCAGGACAAGCCTCAATACATTGCCGGCAGTTGCCGCAGGATCTATCTAGGGGTTTGTCTTCTTCGAATTCCAGGTTAACAGCCATCCCCCCAAGAAATACCCAGGAACCGAATTGGGGAGTAATAAGGGCAGCGTTCTTGCCTATCCAGCCAAGCCCTGCCCGGCGAGCCAATTCTCTTTCCACCAAGGGCCCTGTATCCACAAAAGTCTTGTATTGCAATTCTGGTTCTAGTTCTTGCAAGGATTGTCCCAACTGTTCCAGCATCCCACCCATAACCCGGTGATAATCCAGCCCCCAGGCACTGCGTGACAACTTACTCCGGAAACTCTCATTGCAGGCAGCAGAGTAATAATAATTCACTGCCGTCATGACAATGGATTTCGCTTTCGGGAAAAAGAATTTGGGTTCCAACCGTTTCTCAATGCTGTCCGACACAAACTCAGGTTCTTTACCTTGTAGCTGTCGTTCCTCTAACAAAGTTGTTAACTCCCGCATGGGTTTAGCATCAGTAATTCCTACCAGATCAAATCCGGTCTCTATAGCTTTTTTCTTTACCAAATCTGCCGAAAGCATAATACCCTCCCTAGGAATAAAACGCTTTAATTTCTTGCTGCTATTAGTATACTACAGCTTAAAAGTGTTGATTTACCGCACCCGTTTTCACCAACAAAAAAAGTTACATTTTTAATGTGTATGGGCTGCCACTATGGTATCAATTCCGTCTAGTTCCTAAGCCAGTTCCTGGATTCTATTATCCGGTTTTTTAGGTTTTTTAGGTTTTTCTCCTGAGGTATAATAGAATGTGTATCAGCGGTTGCTAATATATTAACTTTTGTATTGTATGCAGTGGTTGCTGTTGTATTTGTACCACATCCCGATAGAGATAGTATAAACAAAATGAGGGTCACCAATATTGCTATTTTGTTTTTCATACTTACCCTTCTTACATTTAAATAATTTAACATGGGAGATATTAATGGAAAAATTCATTTATTTTATTATCGGCTGGAACCTGCTCGTTTTTATCTTGTTTGGCATAGATAAATATAAAGCAATTAAGGGTAAATGGCGTATAAGCGAAAAGACGCTTATCATATCCTCTTTTTGCTTAGGTGCTATTGGAGGAGTCCTTGGAATGATTACATTCAGCCATAAGACGAAGCATCTCAAGTTCAAGCTTTTACTACCACTAGCGATAATAGTTAATATTGCGATAGTTTATATCGTTTGGAGCAGGATATTTGTACTAGCAGCTAATGTTTAGCCCCTCCCCATTTCTCCTAGTAGCTAAATCTATGTTCTCAACAAAATGGGCGTGAAACCTTAGTACATAAGTGCCGTAGCACCTACCCTACTGTGGTTCATTTATAAATTATTATAAATTTTAATTGTGTCTTTAATATGCTTGTTGTCAGGATTTTTGATATCTTCTAATTCAGCTCCCATAACTATTGCTATATATTCCACATCATCTTTTATAGCCAAAGTTGCCCAACATTGTCCCGCTTGATATGTCGTTCCAGACTTTCCGCCTATAATTTTAAAACCATTTTGAGGTACTTCATGAAGCTTTGAAAGCACTGTGGATCGTAAAACAATACCACCTGGGTGGTCTGGTGTAGAAGTAGTGGTAAAGGTTTCCTTAGTGAATATTGCTCGGAAATGTCCATTATCTAAAGCATAGTCTAGGAGTCTTGCCATATCATAGGCTGTGGTATATTGGTTTTTATCATGAAGTCCTTCCGGATTAACAAAATGCGTGTCATGTAATCCAAGTTCAGATGCCTTATTATTCATCAGCTTAACAAAATTTTCTACACTTCCCGCTATATTTATCGCTAATGAATTAGCAGCCTCGCCTCCTGAGCTTAAAATGGTTCCATAAAGTAAATCTCTGTATGTAGTTTGCTCCTTTCCATAGAAACCCGCCATTGAAGAATTGTTATTTACCATTTCTATATAAGTATCTACATCTACTGGAGCAATAGCTGACAAGTCTTCTATATGTTCCAAGGCAACTATAGTCGTCATAATTTTAGTCAAGGATGCCGGACAGGTCTTAACTTTATGATTTTTCTTCATGACTTCATTTTTAGATGTTCGATTTTCTACATAGATATATTTGCTGTCATATTCATCCAAACTAGTATTTACATCTAATTTTTCTTTTACAAAAAAGAGTCCAAATATTAAACAAATAATAATAAAAAATATCTTTACAGCTTTATGTTTTTTTGGCTTCATCGTTGATCACCTTTTTTATTAAGAAGTACTGGAATGCCGCGCGTCTCTCTTTCCTGAACTTGCTCCATAACAAAAGTAATAGAATCCCCATAGGCAATAATAATATCTCATTCCCCACTATGTTTCTAATCCATATTCTTATCATATATGGAATATTGGCTGTTGTCTGAGCAATATCCTTAATGGTTCCCACTACTGGAATTAAATTAACAGAGGGTCGTATATGATGATCTCCAATAATGTAAATAATGTATATAGGAAACTGTGTGATCGACAAAACACAAAGTAAATAAACGTAAAATATGAATAATAAAGCTTCTCTCTTTAATGAAATCCCAAATCCCTTCCGTATATTTAAATAGATTATAATTGTTCTTAGCAATAACCAAATGAGTACTCCTATAATTAGTATGGCTTCGCTATGGATTGCCATTTAAGCTGTGGCCCCCTCCCCATTCCCTATAACTCATTCTTTTCTATCAGTATGGGTGTTTGCTCTGCTGCTGATTTTTAAACACACCTCAAAGATGGTTCTGCCCGTTTCATTGTAGGCACGAATCTGTCCCTTAGTACATATGGGGTAGTCTCCTCACTACTATAATCCATTTTTAATGCTATAATATGATTATGTAAACTAGATGATTTAATGATGGTTCCGCTTCTTTATAGAGTTACCCTCCCTACTTTCCTGAATTTGAGTGGTAATAATTCACTGCCGTCATGACAATGGAATTCGCTTTCGGGAAAAAGAGTTTGGGGGCCAACCGTTTCTCTATGCTGCGGTGTGTGTCCTGTCTCCTGTGTGGAGATTATCTTAATAATTCATTCAACATTCTTTCTGGGTTATCTAGGAATTGTTTAGTAAGAAGGTAGTGCTCTGTTTCATAATATTTTTTATTGGAAAATCCATTTTCATCTAAAACAATAATATCGGCCTTTGGAAATGCAAGTAATATTGGCGAATGTGTTGCTATCAAGAATTGAGATCTGGTTTTTACCAAATCATTTATTAATACCATCAAAGATAATAGTCTTATTGGGGATAATGCTGATTCGGGTTCATCTAATATATATATCCCATTGCCTCGGAATCTATTTTTAATCAGTGATAGTACACTCTCCCCATGCGATTGTTCATGTAATGATCCTCCATATACATCTTTAATAGGAGGCCCCCCTGGATTTTCTTTGTCAAGTTTTTCAATATAACTTTCAACATTGTAGAAGCTTTCTGACCTTAAAAAGAATCCATCTTTGGGTATAAAAAAACCTTTCACCACTGTCAAATATTCATGTAATATTGAATGTGTATTGTATGAATAAAATTTATAGTTTTTTGACCCGCCTTCTGGATTAAAGCCAATATTAATTGCAATTGCTTCTAAAAGTGTTGATTTACCGCAGCCATTCTCACCAATTAAAAAAGTTACATTTTTATTTATTTCAAGTTTATCTAGATGTTGAACAACCTGTAGATTAAATGGGTATTCTTCATGGTTCTTAATTTTATCCTTTTTTAAAGCAATTTCCTTAATAAATAAATCGGATAGCAACTAATATCAACTCCTATTTTAGAACATTGAACATTCCCAGTTATCTGCGGGGGTTTAAATACCGCGCTCACGCAGAATGCAACCACATAGAAGATCAATAGAATATAATTTTGTTTTCTAAAATCCATTAGCAAACACATCCTAAAATGGCCCATTTATCGCAGATTAGATTTTTTTAGTGCAATCAGCATATAGGAATCTATACCTTATTTATTTCAATTTAACCGTTTCACTAGATTTATCAACTACAACCCACCCGTCTTGTTCTTTTTTCAGCTTAATATTAATTTTTGATATACATTCTCCATGCTTACCCGGTTGAGTCACAATGACCGTTTCACCAAATTTATTTCTATAATCATGCTGAGATATTTCCTTATGTGTATGGGCTGCCACTATGGTATCAATTCCGTCTAGTTCCTGAGCCAGTTCCTGGATTCTATTACCCGGGTTTTTCGCTTTTTTAGGCTTTTCTCCTGAGTGTACAACTGCTACTATAATATCTGCATTTTCCTGTTTCATAATATCGACCCATTTTTCGGCATCTTGTATTAAGTCTTCCATATATAATTTACCTTCGTAGCCTTTCATGTCTTCTAATTCTCTTGAATCTGCAGGCTTTAAACCTTCTTCTGTCCAATCATATCGCTCGCCTACTTCTTTTAAGGTAAGTCCTAAAATGCCCACATTTATGTTACCTTCGTCTGTTTGAATTTCTTTGATTATGTAAGGTTTTGTATAGTTACTTCCGTCTGAATTATATGTATTAGCTGATAATATGATCAGATTACGTTCTTCGAAATCGGAAATTAAGGTATCCAATGTTTCCTTATTATTAGCAACAAATTCATGATTGCCAAGTACTGCTGCATCGTACTTTAATTCTGCCATTTCTCTTACAATAGGGGCTTCCCCCTCACGTTCATTTGCTACAGTTTCAAATGTTGGGATACCATCGCTGCTGACATCGACCACCTTTTCACCACTAAACCATACCTGCATTTGTTCGCTTTTGATATCAAAGAAATCACCTGCATCTACTAGAATTAAATTATCATCTTTCTTTCGTTCGCTTTCTACAAAAGATACTAATTCATTGGGTATGATAGAATGTGTATCTGCAGTTGCTAATATATAAACTTCTGCGTCATGCTCGGCAGTAGCATTGGTGCCACATCCCGATACAGATAGCATAAATAAAGTTAAGGTGACTATTATTATTTTATTTTTCATTTTTACACCTCCCTATCAATAATATCTTCTATGTTTCTCAATATGGAAATATTGTTTTTTAGCTTCGGAACTGTTGGGGTAACAGCTTTTGGATACTGCCCTACTTTATGACTTATAATTTTAACATTCTATAAATAAAATCCTGTCAATAAAGAAAAATTGATTGGCTCTGGGGTCATACCCCAGAGGACGACGCATTTCGCACCTCCCACCACATTGTCGCAGGTGCCCCAACCGTAAGATACCACTTCGATCAAAAAATTGGGGATCCAGCAGGCCGGAACCGTATAGGCAATTCTAAATATTGAGGGGGGCCGGCTGATCCAGTCATAAGGTTCGCAGGGAATTTCTTAGACATTCCGGTTTTGTACCGCTCTGACACCTTTCCATTCGCCACTTGTGAGTACTGTGTATTTCCGCATAAAGTGCAGCTACAATATTCTGCCAGCTGATGCTTATTCCGGCCTTGACAGTTAGGAGATTTTCTCGTTTGTACTCAGCTATAATCAATAATGTAGAAGTCATTTTGTGGAAGGGTTTTCTAATTTATTGTCGAATATATTTGGGGATGTTCTATCCAAATATTAAGATACTATCCAAACTAAAGGAGTTTTTTATATGAAGAGTTACATTTTAATAAATTAAATAAAAAACCTAAAATTATTTACCTTAAATACAAAGAAGAGAATGCTTCTATACGGTGGATAGATGACAGAACTGTAATTATTAACAACGTTAAGCTCCATTTACCCAATGATAAATATGTTAACAGGCACAACTGAAGCATAGGGACGTCCTTTTTGTTTCCTGTTTTGGGGTTGCAAATTTTGGGGTCTTTTTCATCGATGGTTATTCTCTGTTTCACTAAGAGATAACTGGAGAAAGCAAAGACCAGCATAATAGGAGCAGGGGTATCAAGAAAACGGACCAATAGCTCTTGTCTACCCAGCCATCAGGCACAGCGTTAGGACCAAAATGGACCGGAATAGAAGCAGGTAGCTGGTGATAAAGGTTTAAGGTAAGAATAGACAGCACAATGATGATGAATAGGGCCGGAATGTTCACCAACATGGCCTACTTGCTCTCTTTGGCTTTCCACTCAGATGCAGGGGAATGATGAATAGTCTAGCCTAAACAATCATTTCCATCAGTGCCTCGGTCAAATTGCCCGTCATCCAGGATTTTCATGAAGAATTTCTGGTTTTGGTCTATTCTATCTACTACATTCCCTATGAAGGATTTGGAAGGCGTACTTATAGTAAATGCTGTTAACTATCGCCATTATGGAGCATTTAAAAATACTAATATAACAATCAAAACCAGTAATTCAGCTACTAAATGAGAGAACTTTATGCACGGCTTTTTATTAGTTTCGCCAGAATAGCGCTCTTGTGAAAATCATTGCTAAAATGATCTTGACAATTTTATAAATAACCTGTATATATAAGTATATACACATATATACTGTAAAGGAGGAATTAAATTGTCAAAACTCCAAGAAGTCAGATCGATGGTGGAAAACGGCAAAACAAAACTTATTGCTGGTATGGTACAGGAAGCTCTGGATGAAGGAAATGACGCAGAAGATATTCTACAGTCAATGATCGACGCAATGAGTACAGTAGGTAACAGATTTTCCGCAGATGAGATCTTCGTACCTGAGATGCTTATCTCAGCAAAGGCAATGTCACTAGGTATAGATATACTTAAACCGCATCTTGCAGGTGACAGCACATCAGCATTGGGCACATGTGTCATAGGAACAGTTGAAGGCGACTTACATGATATCGGTAAAAACCTGGTTGCCATGATGCTGGAAGGCAATGGTTTTGACATAATTGATATGGGTGTTGATGTTGCACCAGATAAATTCTTAAACGCGGCCAAAGAAAATGATAATGTTAAAATCGTTGCTCTTTCAGGACTTCTTACAACAACATTACCGAAGATGGAAGAAACAGTTAAAGTGGTCAAGGGTAGTGGTTTAGGTGTAAAAGTTATCGTCGGTGGTGCACCTATAACAGCGGAATACGCTGCTGAAATCGGAGCAGATGGATTTGCCCCAGATGCAGGAAGCGCTGCGGTAAAGGCAAAAGAATTGGTAAATGCGTAAAACCAAAACCAATAGATAAGGAGGGATCGATTAATGTTAACAAAAAGAGAGAACTTATTGGAAACTATTAAGGGTGGTAATCCGGATCGGTTCGTAAATCAGTACGAATTTATGGAGATCATCATGGAAGTTCCACTAGTAAAGGATTGTTTTTTAGAACCTGGTACGGAGAGAAAGAATAACTGGGGCATCTACTACAAATGGCCAGAAGGACATATTGGCCAGATGCCTGTACATGGTGAACACACAGTAGTCAAAGATATAACAGAATGGAAAAAATACGTTAAAGCACCCTCTGTAAAATTCGCTGATGAAGATTGGGCTCCCGCTATTAAACATGCCAATTCCGTCGACCGTAACGAGCAATTTGTGACAGCTCCTTATTTTGGCGGTGTCTTTGAAATGTGTCACAACCTTTTAGGTATGGAAAATGCCTTAATGGCTTTCTATGAAGAGCCTGAATATATGCATGAGCTCATTGATTTTATTACTGAATATGAATTAGCCTTTGCCAAAGAAGTAATCGAGCATATCCATCCTGATGCTCTTTTCCATCATGATGATTGGGGAACACAAAGAAACTCTTTTATGTCTCCGGAGACGTTTAAAGAATTCTATGAACCAGCATACAAGAAGATATACGGATACTATAAAGAAAACGGTGTCGAATTAGTCGTGCATCACTGTGACTGCTATGCAGCCAATCTGGTTCCTTCCATGATCGAAATGGGAATAGACATCTGGCAGGGATGCATGACAACCAATAACCCTGCTGAGCTCATCAAGAAATATGGTGGACAAATCAGCTTTATGGGAGGAATCGACAGCGGTGTTGTTGACTTCCCAGAATGGACACAAGAAATTGTTGATAGAGAAGTAGAGAAAGCTTGTGAAAATGGTAAGAAGTACTTTATTCCCTCTTTAACTCAGGGTCTGAATTTAAGCTCATTCCCAGGTGTATATGAGGCAGTGAGTGCTGCCATCGATAGAATAAACAAAAAAAGGAATTTAGTTCTATAGGTATGATTTAGCTTTAACGCAGAGAAAGAGGATCCTTTAAAGGGTTCTCCTTCTCTTTTTGTTTACCTGGTTCGCAATCCTCTCCCCATGCAAATCTATGTTCTCAAAAAATGGGTGTGAAACCTTATCTTTTATAATGGGTACTCCTATAATTAGTATGGCTTGCTATGGATTGCCATTTAAGCTGCGGGCCCCCTCCCCATTCCCTATATTAACTCAAAATGATCCCTTCTTAGAACAGCTTGGGTGTCTCCCCTGCTGTTGACTTGTAAGGCGCACCTCCAAGATGGTTCTGCCCGTTTCATTGTAGGCACGAATCTGTCCCTTATGAAGATCAATGATGCTTTTAGCGATAGCAAGTCCCAGACCGGTGCCTCCCGTCTCTCCTGAACGGGATTTTTCCACCCGATAGAAACGCTCGAAAAGGTGGGGCAGATCCTCTTGGGGTATGGAACCCCCGTAATTGGCCACCCGCACAACAGCCCAGGGGCCATCCTTGACCAGTTCAAGATCTACATATTTACCTGTTTTGCCATAACGTATCCCATTGGAAATCAAATTGTCAAAGACCCTGGCTAATAGATCGCCATCTGCCAGGACAGTGATCTTTTCCCGGGGCAAAGATAAACGGTATTCCATCCCTGCCTCACGGAAAAGGGGCACAGATTCCTCAGCCAGCTGTCCCAGCAGTTCTCCCAGATCGATCAGCTCAGGTTTGGCTTTCATTCCTCCGTAACTCATGCGGGTAAACTCAAACAGGTCATCGATCATCTTTTTCAGCCGCTGGGATTTATGATATGCAATATTCACATAATAGCGAAGTTCTACTTCATCTTTGTACTGGTCACTGTCGATCAGGTCCAAATAACCCAGTATAGAAGTAAGTGGTGTGCGCAGATCATGAGATACACTTGTAATCAGTTCATTTTTGGTCCGTTCAGCATTCCTTTCCTCTTCAATTGATTGCTTTAACTGGCGTGTCATCTGGTTTATATCTTCTGCTAACTTTCCTAATTCGTCATCTGAACGCTTGGGTATTTGAATAGTAAAGTCTCCCTCAGCGATCTTCCCCAGTGTGCCAGATATCTCCTCCAGGTAGCGGATGCTACCTTTACTTAAAGTAAAAAAGAAAGATATAAATAGAATACATCCTGTCATGATCATGACAGGTATTTCTCCCAAGGTCATACTAAAAATATTTAATACGCCTTCAAAAAAGCCGATGTTAGACGCCAAAAACAATGCCACCAGCAGCAGTAGAATAACCCCTGCCACAGCTAAAAATATACTGGCTATAAAGTATAAGATCATCTTCCATCTGAAACTTTTATTCAATTTTGTAACCTACTCCCCACACAGTTTTAATAAAACAGGGCTTTCTCGGGTCATCCTCGATCTTTTCTCTAATATTTCGGATATGAACCATCACTGTATTTTTGGATTCGAAAGCTGGCTCATCCCAGATACGTTCGAATATTTCATCTGCACTGAATACTCTGCTGCGGTTACTGGCTAATAGCAGCAGAATCTGAAACTCTGTTGGCGTCAGGTTGACCTCACGGTCATAAACAGTAACAGTGTGTTCTGTCTTATTTATGCTCAGCCCATTGACAGCTATTATGTCTTCACCCTTTGTGGTGTCTCGTTTGTTTTGTGGGTTTAAATAAAGGTAACGCCTGAGTTGAGATTTTACTCTAGCCAGCAGTTCCAATGGATTGAAGGGCTTTGTTAAATAATCATCAGCCCCGGTGCTTAACCCCAAAATTTTATCCATATCTTCAGATTTGGCGCTGAGCATCAATATGGGAATGTTTTTGTCTTTGCGGATTATCCGGCAGACCTCCAGTCCGTCGATCCCCGGCATCATAATGTCGAGAATCACCAATTGGATCGATTGCTCGTCTAAAACCCGTAACCCCTCTTCCCCACTGTAGGCCTTATAAACCTCATATCCCCCATTGATCAGGTAGATTCCAATAAGGTCTGCTATTTCTTTTTCATCTTCCACGATCAAGATTTTTTCTTGCGGCATTTTGTCTCCTTATATAAGGTTATTTCTGTTATCTATTATGCTTAATACGAACTTGAAGACAGAAATTCCTTCTATAAGGCATTCTGTTAAGATTATTACAGCAGAACCTATCAAAGTTTAGATAACTGCCGGCTACCAGAGACTATAGAAGCATCCCTGTTATTATGTAACACCCAGTGTTATCAGGAGAAAGCATGACCTCTTTTAAATGATATGGAATTAACAGCTTGTCCCCCTCCTGTCTGCTTATATAATAGTTTTTGTATTTGTAAAAATTACCAACCCCTAGACTGCTGATATACTCTTCGAGTGTTAATCCTTCTTTATAAATGATTTCAGAATGTGGCAGCCCAACAAAACGAATATGCCACGGTTCAAATCTTATCCCTGTTATATGCTTCTTAAATAATGGATAGCGAATAATAAAACCATATTTCCAGCTGTTTTTGTTTACATACTGACCAGCTTCAGACTTAAGGAATCCAGAGCCAGCATAACCTTTTACATAGACATCTAAAGCTAAGCCGGTCTGATG
This sequence comes from Syntrophaceticus sp., assembly GCA_050949745.1. Classification (GTDB taxonomy): domain Bacteria; phylum Bacillota; class DSM-12270; order Thermacetogeniales; family Thermacetogeniaceae; genus Syntrophaceticus. The sequence continues at coordinate 282,359 of JBMNGF010000021.1, forward strand.
CTCACTTGCACCGGGTAAAGCTGCAGTATTATTGTCTTCTTCATAGAGATACTTTTGCTCCTGCTCATTTCTATAGTGAGACATCACAAATAAATTATCTCCCACATGTTTTTTTACATCAGCACTCAGTTCTGCATAACTCTCAACTATCGATTCATCCATAAGAACACCAGTATCTTTGTAATCAACCAATTTGAACGGCAATTCATCTCTAATTGGGTACCTATTATTAACTAAACAGAGAGTGTTGTTGTAAACAATATCTGTTTCACCCTTTGTTATATCCAATATAGGTACCGACTTTAAGACATTTTTGTTGAAATTAACGCTCTCCAATTCTGCAGATAGAGAGTTTTGATTCCATCTGTTTTCCACAAGGAATCTGATATCAGGACGAAGGAATAGTGGGATTGTTATGACAGCGACAATCATAATGAATATGACCGGATTAATTTGTTTCCTGAAAACAATATTTCCATTTTTCATTTATTGATCACCTATCTTTGAAGATGGCAGCCCATGCAGATGGCCATGTGCGCTGTCTGATGATAATTACAGTATAAAAGTAATAATTTAAGGAAACCTATGGCAGCCTATGCATAAGGCCATATGCGCTGTCTTATGATGAATGCTAATTACAGTATAAAAGTGATAATTTAAGGAGATATAATGTAAATTCTGAAGAATTTCTTAAGAAACAAAAAGAGAGCATAAATAAAATTCATTTTACTTATGAATTCCTAATCCTTATAATGACATGGGGGCATGCATTAAATAGCCAACTGTTATTAAAGGAGGTGTACATTTAACTTCTATTTAAATCTTTATTAAACTTTATTAATTAGAGAGGGGATTGGAGATATGAAAGTAAAAAAAAGAGTATATCTTAGTATTTTATTGGTATTGGTGCTGGCACTCTCTGTGTCAGTAACGGGATGTGGAGATAATAATAATTCCGGCAATGAGTCTGCAGAGGTTCCCAGCCTTAACGTAAGTTATATTTTTACCAACCACCAAACTCCTTTTGTGACAGCCATGTCTAAGGGAGAAGAATTTAAGGAAGACGGTTCTTACCTGAAGGAGATCGTACCAAAAGAAAAATACGAATTGTATTCCGGCGACAAACATGTTTGCGACATCAAGGTGATCACTGCAAAAAGCGGTTCAGAAACTGCCACTCTATTCGCTCAGGGACATGTGGATTTAGGCCTGGCATCTGTAACAGCTGTCATGTCTGCTGTTGATAGCGGAACTCCAGTTAAAATAATTTCCCCGATTCAAACTGAAGGTATGGCTGTTGTCTTTCCCAAGGGCAGCGAGGTAAAGGATTGGGATTCGTTTGTTAATCTTATTGAAACATCGGAAAAGCCGGTTTCCATAGGCTATCACTCTCCTACTAGCGCTCCTAAAATAGTTTTTGAAGCAGCTCTTAATGAAGCAGGATATAAAATAACTCAAGATGCGAATGATATTTCAGCTGATGTGCTGCTGGTTGACTTAAAAGAGACCAGTAATTTAATGCCTGCTTTAACCAGCAAGCAGGTAGACGGTTGGGTAGGGCCTTCCCCTCACCCGGAAGTTGCAATCACCGAAGATATCGGGCAGATTGTAGTTCAACTACGTGATCTGCCTCCAGAAGGGAAATGGCATGATACTCCATGCTGCGTAGTAGCCGCAAGTGATGAAGCCATTGCTGATTATCCTGATGAAATAAAAGCTTTCATGAAACTTATTGAACAAACCAGTGAGTGGTGCAATCAAAATTCTGATGGTGCGGCAAAAATCACCGCTGATTGGATGGGAATATCTGAAGAAGCAGCTGCAAAAGCCATGCTTCACTATACAACTGAGCCTTCCGACAGCTGGAAAGACGGGGTCAGTGTTTACCTTACTACTTTAGATAAGATGGACAAATACGAAGGAGCGTTGAAAGGTAAGCAACTGAACGAGATAGAATCATCTCTCTTTGATTTCCAATTCGTAAAATAGGTAAAGCTTTTATGGTTACAGGATCCTGGAAGCCTTCAGCCTCCGGGAACCTGTAATCACTATTGTTAGGAGGGAAAGATAAGTTGTCTAAAGTGAAGCGCCGGAATGGTTTTCTAGTTTCCTTAATCATACCTGTAATATTCGTAGTCCTTTGGTGGGTAATAGCATTACGAGTCGACAACCCTATTGTGCTACCATATGTAAGCCAGGTTTTCGCACTTTTAATCAATCCTATGGGAGAACTGATCAGCATGGGATCCCTTTTAAGTAATGTTATTGTCAGCCTTATCAGGGTGTTGGTCGGTTATATACTTGCGGTGTTGTTAGCAATACCCATGGGCATTCTGATGGGCTATTACTCCTCTATCCATGATCTTTTTAACAACTTTTTGGGCATTTTTCGCCCTATTCCTCCCTTGGCCTGGGTTCCACTGGTTCTGGCATGGTTTGGAGTAGCGAGTTTTGCAACTCTGTCCGGTGTTGAGGACGGACAGCTCTATATTTGGCTAAATAATTTAAAGATCTCCATGGTCTTTATTATATTTATCGGGGCTCTTTTCCCGGTACTCACCAGTACAATTTACGGGGTAAGGAGTGTTAACAAGACATTGATCGACAGTACGTTGGTATTAGGGGCGAACAACCGGGAGATATTCAGTAAGGTTCTTATTCCTGCCGCGGCTCCTTCGATTGTCAATGGAATGCGTACCGGGCTCGGCGTGGCCTGGATGTGTTTGGTTTCGGCTGAGATGCTGCCTGGCAGCATTTCCGGCGTAGGTTATCTGATCACTCATGCCTATACCCTCGCCAGAACGGATATCGTCATCGCCGGCATGATCTGTATCGGGGCTGTGGGTGCTTTGCTGGACGGCGTGTTCAGATTGTTCGAAAACAGAAAATTTAAATGGCAAAGTATGGCACGATAGAAGGGGATGTCTAGATGCAGGATGAGGTATTGAGCATTAATAATGTCAGTAAAACGTTCGTCACCGAAAAGGGACTCGGTGTTTGCGCTCTCGACAACATTTCGCTGAGTATAAAGGAAAATGACTTTATCTGCCTGGTGGGACCGTCCGGCTGCGGAAAATCCACACTGCTGCGCATTATTGCCGGGCTGGAAACAGCCGGCGAAGGGGAAGTTCTATACAGGGGAAACAAGATTTTAAAACCTGGTAAAAGGCGGGGCATGGTTTTTCAAGAGTACTCTCTGCTCCCCTGGAGAACGGTGCTGGGGAATGTGGGTTTAGGGCCTGAATTGGCAGGCGAACCGGCCGTGAATTGCCGGAAAATAGCTCATGAATATTTAGAAATGGTAGGGTTAGAGAAATTCGCCGGTTCCTATCCGTATGAACTGTCAGGCGGAATGCGCCAAAGGGTTGCTATTGCTAGGGCTCTAGCAAATGACCCCGATATATTGTTGATGGACGAGCCCTTCGGTGCTCTGGATGCGCACACCCGAATTATACTGCAAAAGGAACTGCTTAAGATTTGCGAAGCTAATCGCAAGACTATCGTATTTGTAACCCATAGTGTTGATGAAGCCATTTATCTGGCGGACCGCATCGTGGTTATGACGTCGGGCCCCGGAAAGATCAAAGAGTTGATAGATGTAAGCATCCCTCGTCCTAGAAGCAGGGGTGATCAGTCGTATGGCAAATTGTCAGCCCGCATTTTGGATATGCTTGAAGAAGAGGTCACTGGCAACTCGGCAACGCCCTTGAGCGATCAGCAGGAACAGCTCTGGAAAGAAAAAGAAGTAATTTGAATGTCATATATCAATCGAGTAGGATAGCGCCACAGTAATTTTCTGCGGTGCTATCCTACTCACAGCACTTATCCCGATATCGGGATAACAGAACCCGTACGTATGGGTTTCGTATACACAACGGCTACTGGTAAACCTTATTTCTCATAATAGAGAAGCAGCCTTCCAAGATATACGGACTTTCCGCCGTACTCCCAGTCACAAGCAGCAGCAAGCTCGGGGAGAAAAACACCTCCCCTCGCAACGGTACCCGGTATTACCCGACTTTGATAATCATACTGATTTGCATAAGTTGATCAAGGTTTTATATAGGGGATACGACCCCTCTCCTATACCAAAAATAAAAATGTTAATCGGAACAGCTGAAGTAAAAACACATGCTCGGTTTATTTATATTTAGCACGAAAGAGAAAAAGACAGTATACATTTTTTGTCCGTATTTTGATCAAATATACCTTCCAAATAGCCCTGGCCCCTGGCTCCTTGCCAAAATGAGAAGCAAAAAGAACGTCCCCTTGCTTCCCCGTAAAACAATACCACCCGGGTGGTCTAGTGTAGAAGTAGTGTTAAAGGTTTCCTTAGTGAATATTGCTCGGAAATGTCCATTATCTAAAGCATAGTCTAGGAGTTTTGCCATAACAGATCCCATTGGAGACCAGACCAAATTGTCAAAGACTCTAGCTAACAGATCGCCATCTGCCAGGACAGTGATCTTTTCCCGGGGCACGACTAAATATAAAATAGAGGCTGCAATAGTAACTATTTCTTTTCTACACGCCGACACCTTTTATTTAGAAAAGGGGCATAAGCGGTTCTTATTATTGAGGTATGCCAATGCTGCACAGGTGGTACCGAAGAAATAATAGGGTTTATCACCTACATTTTTGAGAACGTCATAGGATGTACCATTGGCTAATATGGTGCCTGTAACCAACAATACATCGGCAAAATCAACCAAAGTCCTGGTATCAGTCAACCCATCCATTACGATCACTCCATGGCGCTCTGTTCCGACCACATACAGCAAGCCCAGCATGTGTAAAATTGCCGCCAGGCCTTTTTTTGACCAGGCACGGCCACGTTTTGCTGTTCTCAATTTGAACCGGTCTACGTTGGATTCCGCAGCCCCCATGCCACGCCAGGCCGGTGATATCTTTACGCCTAGCACCTTAAGACGCTGACGGTAATCTATAAGTGATTCTTTATGTTTTTGTACCTGTAATTTAAATTTTTGTATATCTTCTTTCTTTTCCTGGTTTGGAGCTTCTTCTATGGCCTTGCTGACAGTCTTAAGCAACTTCTCGGAATTGTTTTGATCGATTTGATGAAGCGCTTCTTGGATATAGTCGTTATTGCCGCGTAATCGATAATCAGCTTTTTTACCTTGACCCTGGCGTCTTTCCCATCCCTCGTGTACAACAATCATGTGGGTTTCACGTTTTCTACGAGATTTGCGTCCTTTACGCTGCACCCCTGTCCAAAAACCATCAGCTTCTATGAATAAGATATCCACATGTCTTTTGAAGGTAGACTCCTCGCTAAAGGCAGTGTTTTTAAGTTTAAGAGCATCTGATACCTGAATTAAAATCTGACGGATCTTTTCATGACTTAATACTTGATAACCAAATAAGTCTTTTAGGCGATCCTGCACATCACGGTAGGAAGGACCCTTAGTGGCCCAGAGCACCACTAATTCTTTTAAACCTAAACTTACCCGCTCCCTACCTGCAAATCCCAATGTTCGGTCAAGTAGGTAAACCCATTCCTTGTTATCTTTGTCCCAATAGTAGCGCCGATTGATTGTTATTGTGTCCAGCATAGTTACATAAGTGCTTTCTTTTTTCTCCTTATATTCGTAACGACCCTTATCTCTTGTTGCCATTAAATAAACATCTATCATAGACAGGATTTCTACCATTGATTGTTGAAATGTTTCTAAAGCGGCATTCCACATGAGCTGTTCTAGCTCGTGAATGTTAAACTGAATCTGATTGTTCATTTTTGAGAGGCCTCCGTTCCTGGTATTGTTTGGTGCTTTACCTCTTCTGGAACGAGGTCTCTCTTTTCCTTCTTGGATTTAACCTTTACTAAATCCATCCCCCACTAAGATTTTACTCATACTCTGAAGAGGGATAATATTAAAGGTTTGAAGGAAACGGGCAGGTTTTTGAGGAATTAACCAAAGAGTCAACATAGGTGTGGGGATTAGTTGAAGCCATTACAGCCAATGCCTATGTTTATTAGGATCAACATCCAAACTTGGCACTTGTAGATACTCACTTTGCAATGAGGGCACTGAAAATAGCAATAAAAACGAATAAGGAGCTGTATAAGTTGAGTTTAAAAGATGAACTTATTGAACTTGTTGTCAGATCTGTAGCAGATTGTGAAGATAGGGAGCTTTTCCGTATGCCCCTTGTAGGGTTTTCAGCAGCTGATGATCCGTTATACATGCAGCTAAAAGAGATCGTTGGTCCTGAGCATCTTTCTCCCCAAGAAATCCTTCCAGGAACCAAAACGGTTCTCTCATTCTTTATACCTTTTTCAAAAGGGGTTGTTTTAAGCAACCGTAAGCAGCAATCAGTATCTACTTTATGGGCTGAATCCTATCTTAAAGCCAACGCCTTGATCGGCGAGATTTCTGAAAAATTAATCAGCTATCTGGAGGGCAAAGGGATAGCAGCGGCTTCTGTGAGAGCTACTCATAACTTCGATGAAAAAACTCTCAAATCAAGCTGGTCCCATAGAAGCGCTGCCTACATTGCTGGCCTTGGTAAATTTGGCGTCAATAGAATGTTGATCACTCAGGTAGGGAGCGCCGGAAGGTATGGCACTGTTTTCATCTCTCATCAAATTCCCGCTGACACCAGGCCGGAAAAAGAGTATTGCATCTATTACCAAAAGGGCGGCTGTTTGGTATGTGTCAACAACTGTCCGGTAAACGCCCTTGATCGTGATAGTTTTGACAGATTCAAATGCTATGACCGGGTACTTGAGAATTCGCAACAATTCACAGCTTTAGGGCACTGCGATGTTTGCGGGAAATGCGCTGCTGCCGGGCCATGTGCGATTATCGACAACGAGGAAAAGAGAAGGTAAACTGACCGCGGGCCGGAGTAGTTGTCGTCAGTGACGCACATAACATGTCAAGAACCAGTATCCAGCGATATTTTTTATAATATGGTATAAATCTATTGATCAGTTCTCCAGTTTTCATATACTAACCTATGTTGTCAGAACATAGTTGTATTAAATGTGATTTATCTCCTATATAATGGAGGGCAAAATGAAGGATATAAGAGATGAAAAAGATAAACTAGAGAAACGCCGAATAGATGAATATAAGAAACATCCAATGATTAATTTTGCTGATTCAATAAACCGTTCAACGATTTGGAACTTTGGTGAGTTGACGAAAGGAAGCTGTCTCACTAGGATTATCACAACAGTTATAATTGTTGGAATACCATTTTTGCTTTTTTTACTTTATAGATTGTAATTCAGTAATATCATAGATAATTCTTAAAGGAGGCAATAAATAAATGTCAATAACGGAATGGCATAATGCCGCTATCGCTGGCAAAGTTGTTAAAGCATTAAAGAAGAATGGTTTTGATGCGGTGTATTTTTCGAACAGGGATGAGGCAACACAATTTGTCCTTGATTCTGTCAAACCGGAGATGAGCGTAGGATGCGGCGGGTCGGTAACCGTCAAGGAGTTGGGTATCCCTGAGAAAGCCAGGGAGAAAGGCGCTGAAATACTGGATCACGGGCAGGCAGGTCTCTCACCGGAAGAAAAGCAGGATATCCGGAGAAAGGAGCTTGTCTGTGACCTTTTCCTCTCCAGCACCAACGCCGTCACCCTCGACGGTTGTCTGGTCAATGTGGACGGCACCGGTAACCGGGTGGCAGCCCTGTCTTTTGGTCCGAAAAAGGTGATCGTGGTGGCCGGTGTCAATAAAATCTGCAGCAACATAGACACTGCCTTTGAGCGGATCAGAAACTACGCCGCCCCTATGAACAATAAGCGGCTGGCACAGAATAATCCCTGTACTGACTCAGGACTCTGTATGGACTGCAACACTGAGAGCCGGATCTGTCGCGTATACTCAGTGCTGAAAAAGAGGCCAACACTCTCCGAATTTACTGTTGTCCTGGTCGGTGAGAGTTTAGGTTACTAGACAAGCGTTATTTTTCGAACCTATATCCTGACAGCTGTACCGCTGGTGGTGATCCTTCCCCACAAAAAGCAGGACTTTTCTACTGTTTGCATAAAGGTTTATCATGGAGATGCAAAACCTTTCTTTGGAGGGCTATGATGTACGGTATTGTACTGGAAGGCGGAGGCGCCAGAGGCGCATACCAGGTCGGAGTATGGAAAGCGCTAAGAGAGCTGGGGATCGATTACCAAGGTGTTGCCGGAACATCTGTGGGCGCACTCAACGGTGCGATGATGGTGCAGGGGGATTTTAATAAAACACTAGAAGTATGGAGTGACATAACACCATCTAAGGTTGTCAATGTTGATGATGAATTATATGAAAAGGTTAAGAACCTTAAAATATCTACTGACGACACACCCATCTTGCTACAGCGTATCAAATCTATTCTTTATAACCGCGGAATGGATACCGCTCCCCTGCACAGTCTTTTGCGCCAGTGGATAGATGAAAAAAAGATCAGAGAGGCAGGGATGGAGTTCGGCATTGTCACCATATCTCTTTCTGATCTAACCCCTTTAAAATTATTTTTACAGGATATCCCCCGGGGAAAACTGATCGATTATCTCCTGGCAAGCGCAAGCATGCCGGTTTTTCAAAGGCAACGCATAGATAACAGGGTCTTTTTAGATGGCGGTGTTTATGATAACCTACCAATCAGCTTGCTTGCCCACAAGGGGTTTCAGGAGATCATTGTAGTCAGGCTTGTACGCAAGGGATTGAAAAAACGAGAGAAGATCAAAGGTGTAGATATTACCTTGATCAAACCTACCGAGAATTTGGGTAGCATGTTCGATTTCACCAAGGAAAGAGCAATTACCAACATTGAATTGGGCTATTACGATACTTTGAAGGTATTTAACGGATATCATGGCATCAGATACTGTATTGATGTCAACCGGGATGAGGAATATTTTCTGCACAGTTTACTGCAAATGGACCAAACAAGATTGAAAAGTTTTTATAAGGGATTGGCAGCACCTGTTGGTATGCCTCATCAAAGGTTTATCCTAGAAAAACTGATACCCTTACTGGTAGATTTGCTCCCTGTGAGAAAGAGTACCTCATACACAGATCTGGCCATCACCTTGCTGGAGAGAGCTGCGGACAAGGCTGGAATAGAAAGATTCAAAGTATATCGATATGATATCTTCGAGCAGAATGTTATAACTAAATACCAAAAGGGAGGTCATACTCCCCTACCCACCCGCCTTGAAAGGAAACGAACTGCTCTTACGGGCAAAAAAGGAGCAATTTCTAGATGAGATTGCAGATATTTTGGTTTGCGGAATTGAAGCAAGCAGTTAAATAAAGCCAGCGTGAATAAAAACCTGTGTCCTTTTATAGAAATTGCTTAAGGAAATATGTGAAAAAACATGATATATCAATTATAATAACAGCATCTTGATATTTGAAAAAACCAAGCGAGGAGGAGGAATTTTGACCCAAATCATCACTGACAGTGCCGCAGATCTGCCGGCAGATATAATTGACAAATATAATATTCATGTGGTCCCACTCACAGTGAATATCGATGGAAAAGAATATTTTGATAGGGTCAATCTTTCAGCACAAGAATTCTATCAAAAAATGGCTACTACCAAAACTCTACCCAAAACATCGGGACCCTCAGTAGCTGCCTTCATTAAAGCCTTTAGCGACTTGGCAGCAAAGGGAGAATTGCTTTGTATCAATATATCCTCAGGGCTGAGCAGTACCTACCAAACAGCTTGCCTGGCCAAAGAAATGTCTGGTGTTAATGTAAAAATTTTTGATACCTGGACAACTAGTTTGGGTCAGGGACTTCATGCCATCAAAGCGGCTATGTTAAATGAAAAAGGGTTTTCCCGTACAGAAATAATAAACAAGCTAACACATTACAGAAATACTATGACCAACTTAGTCCTGCTAGACACACTGGAAAACGTGGTCAAGGGGGGGCGATTGAGCAAAGTTCAAGGGTCCCTGGCTAAACTGCTCAACATCAAGGTTTTATTAACAGGTGATCAAGGCAAATTAGTGGTACAGGAAAAAGTGCACGGAAAGAAAAAAGCATTTAAAATATTAATGGAGATGATCAATGACGGAGCCCAAAAAGCGAAAAATATTACAACAAGACTGTTCAGTATTACCCATTGTAACAACATCAAAGACGCGGAATATTTGAAAAATCATATCATGGATAAATACCAACCCTGCGAAGTGATCGTCAATGATATGGGGCCGACAATAGCTACCTACTCTGGAAAAGGGGGACTAATAATTTCTTTTCTAGAATGATAAATGAGTTCAGTATTAACATCAGCCAGAGTAATATTCCCCTTGGTTGGTCCTGGTGGTGTGGCAAACGAAACGTCCCATTGCCACTAAAACAACTTCAACTGCCCATCGATATCCATCTTCCAGGACGGCTTTTCGGCGTCATTGATCATTCCGCGGGCTGCTTCCATGGTTCCCGGTGTGGGTATTCTTTCGGGATCGATGACCATACGCTGCTGGCCGCTGAGGGTGGGTCGGGACACCAGGCTGTAGATTACAGGGAAGTCTTTCATGATACCTGTCTGGCGGTGCGCTGTAACACAGAAAAGTTGTACTCCTGCCTGCTGAGTTAAAGCTCTAAGGATTTCCAGGATGTGTCCGCTGGAGGCCTCTCCGAAAGGGTTATCCGCGATGATCACGCTGGTTCTCTGCCCTTTATTGCCCTGTTGATGCAGGTAGGCCATCAACGCCACAAAAACCGCAAAGCGCCCGATATACTTCTGCGCCCCGGACCAGAATGTAAGGTTTTCCCAGCGATCATAGTCTGCGCTCTGGTAGGGTTGATCGTCTGAGCGGGGTTTTAATACTGTTAGTTTGATTCCTTCCAGGGGTACCAGCTGTTCCAGCAGGGCTGCGGAGCGTATTGCCCCCTCCAGGTATTGTTGAATGTTGTCTTCACTTTCACCCTCTTGTCTCCGCCGCACAGCATCTGCGATCACATCAGCAAGGTAGCTGCGCACTAGTTCCTTCCCCTCCTCAACACCGGGGCGACGAAAATTGATCTCCATCAGTGGAATTCTGCTGCCTCGCAGCTCCACCCGGGACATCCTCTGCAGTGTTTTCAGCTCTTCCAATATATTTTCTACATGGCGGTAAGCCCGTTCGGCGATTTCTTCCTTAATCCTACCGAGATCTTTCAGGCGTCGCTCCAGTTCCTCTTGGGATTTGGCGATCACCTGCCTCACATGGCAGAGGCTTTCCTGTACTGAAAGGGCATCCTTTTCCCAGCCCTCTACCGTTGTTCTGGTTTTGAGGTGTTTGAAAAGGTGTTTGATATCCAGGTTGTTGAGCACTTCCAGCTCCTGCCGGCAGGAATCCACCACCTGGTGCCATACCCCCTGACTCGCATCTGATCTCTGGATGGAATCTTTTACTGTTTGTCTTTCTTTCCTTACTGCGCGGCGCGGTGCCCACGTATCAACAGCTAACTCCTTTAATTCTCTCTCCCGCTCCCAGCCGGGGTCATCTGTCAATTCGAGACCTTCTGCTGTCAGGACCTCTACCTGGTCCTGATATTCCTGCTGCAGTTGTGCAAGTAAGTTCAGTTTGTTGTTCTGGTTGGCAATCCTGCCGCTGACATCCTCTTTTTCACTATTCAGCTCCTTGTTGTAGCCATCCAGGTCGATACCCTTTAGATCCGCAGGCTCATTGTGGTGCCTATCTACAACATTGTTGCACTCGTTTTTCCAGGCGCCATTTTCGCTTCCTGTAAGTATCTTTGCCTCCTGGAAAGCTTGGTCAGCTTTTTGGAAAGCATATTGTTGAGCATCCAATTTGCGGTGGCAGACCTCCAGCTCCTGCTTGTTTACCGGGCGGAAGGAGTTTTTCACTTCAATAAAATCAAGTCCTATCATCTGGATGTCTCCTTGCAGCTTTTCCAGGTCTTTTTTATATCCTGTAATACGGCTTTCCACATCTTTGAGATTGGCCACCTCTCGTGTCAGGGCATCCCTTCTCGCTCTCAGATTATCTGCTGTTTCCCCGTAATCATCCCAGGTTACTTCTTCTATAGTGAAATCCTCCGGGTGGTCCCAGGTGGAGGGGTAGAGCTCTTTATTGTCCTCTGCCAGCCTATGTAATTTAATAAGGGTTGCCTTGTTCTGCTCTTGCAGGGCATTAATCTCCCTGTTCAACTTCTCCTTCCTGGTTTTCCAAAGGCCCAGTTCCGCCTCCATTGCTGTCAGGTCCTGCTGAAGCCTCACCAGCTCTGTTCTATTGGCCTCTTCCTCCTGGAAATCTAAGCGGTATTTCTGAAGGCGTTTCCTAAAGGTGCGTAGCTCAAGCAGGTGCTGTTCTGCCTTACTTTTCTCGGTGCGATCATTCTCTAGCCGGTCTTTAAGGTCTTGTATGTGAGCCTTTGCGGCCTCGAGGTCATTACACACCCCTTGGAAGGCTTCTTTCGCGGCTGAAAGACTCTGTTCCCATTCCTCAATAGTGTAGATTTCATAATTATTCAGAAGATTAGCCAGCACAGTGCAGGCAAGCCTGAGTTGCTCGCTTCTACCCTCTTCATCATGCTGCTTCTCTTTAAGCTGTTCCAACTGCTCGCCCAGCTGGTGGAGGATATCTTCAAGTCTCTCCGGTATAACAAAGGGCTCCATACCCTGGTTATAGAAAAAGCAGAGCACAGCATCATTCGCCTCTTCTTCAAGTAGCAGTTCGATGCTGCTGCGGGCTGCCACAGGTACCAGTGCACTCAAGTCAACTTTTAATTGTGGGGAGTGTTTCATTATGCGCCGTAGCTGCCCCTGCTCGGCAATCAGGGCATAGGGAAGCCAGGGGCAGCGCCTGACCAGGTGCTCTCGCTCTTCATTGCCAGGCATATTATTAAGATATAAGGCACCGGTAATGGTCTCTACACCCTGTTGGCGAAGAGCCTCCTGCAGCAGCAAAATGTCATTATTGGGGACGGCCCCCGCATCCCCGCTGAGGAGGCTTTGCCGCTCTTGCAGGCGGTTCATCTTCAACTCCAAGTCGATCAGGGACTGCTGACTCTGCTCCCTACGCACATCAAGTTCGCCCTGTAGGGAAACAAAGTCCTCAGGAGGAAAGAGCCACTCCAAACCTGCCAGGACAAGAAATTCCTGCAGCTGATCCAACTCCTCTTGCCACTTTTTCTTGGCCTCTGTCTGGCCTTCTAGTCCCTTCTTTAGTTCCCCTTTCCGTCCGGAGAGTGTATTGATCTCGGCAGTCCATTGATCGTATTCACAGCTGAACTTCTGAATGGCTCTGGCTAACTCTTCAATTTTCTTTTCCGCCCGCCGGAGAGCCACACTGAGCAAGTCTTCCGCCTTTTGCGGTGATGAAAGATCTGTTTCTATATCCACCTCTTGCAGCAAACCTGCCAGTTCAATGCGTCTTTTAGTAAACTCTTCGCTCTTTACCTCAAGCCGCGTCTGTTGGTTTACATTTGACTGCATGTTCTCGTTTAATTTAGATTCGGCAGCTAAAGCTTTATTCACTTCCTGTTGTAATGCCTCAAGCTGTTTTTCCTCAGCACTTATCTGAGCCTTCAGTGCTCGTCTCAACGTACAGAGCAGCGGCCACAGCCGGTTTCTCAAGACTTCGATCTCTTTGGCTACTGATTCGTGCCCCTGAAGGAGCTTTTGCTCGCTTGCTTCCTCTTGTTTGAGGAGATTGTTTTTTTCCAGCCACCTTTCACAGAAATCCCAGGCCCGAAGCCTATTATAATCACCTTCAGCATCCTTTAGGTGACGGCAGGATGCATCCTTTTCCCTTTCTTTTTTATTCAATTCATTTTGTAAGGCAATGAGACTACGCCTGAGGGATTCGCATTTTACTGAATCCAGCAAATATTGGATCTCAGCTACTCTATCTCGGTTCTGTTGCAGCTTTTTTTGTAACTCCCCCTGCTCATCCACCAGCCTGGGAATCCCCCCGACCAAAGTATTAAAAAGGGACTGGCGGGCAGTTTGGGCAGCTTCTACCTCTCCCGCAGCAACCTCTACACCTGAAAGCGCTTCTTGCATTACTCCAATCCGCTCTCCCAGCTTATTGAGGGACTGCATGTGAGCCTCAAACTCTGGAAGGTGCATCAACTCGCCGGAAGCCTGCTGGAAACTGCATGTCAGGTCATCTTCAGCACTGCTTTTACCGCGCCCTAAGATGTCATCAATGGCAGGGATAAGGAGTTTCTCCAAAAGGGAGCGTGTTTTACTGCAGTATTCAAAGAACTTGCCCACTCCCCCCTCATCTGAATTGGTTTCCAGGACATGCTCCCATTCCCCTGAATTGATGTTGTAGGTTTGCAGTTCCCGCTGGTACTCCCGTCGCCTGTCAGAGCCAAAAATGCGGAACTGCCCGGAGTTGCGCAGCATTTCCTGGAGTTCACGATAGTTCAGTGTGCGCCCATCTTCATCAACCAATGGCAGTGAAGCCAGATCGAGGGGATGGGGTCCGCTGTATTCACGGGCACTGAGATAGTTGAAATAGTCCATCTCACGGTTGGCACTCCCGGTGTTTTCGGCGAAGCAAAAACCGGTTAAAATATAGGCTGGGTTATCTGCATCCAGCTGCCATTCCACCACAACATGACCGGTAAAGGGGTTGTTACGCACTAAAGTAGCCAAGCGCCTCTTGCCCAGAGGGGCATTGGGGCAGACCACCTGGGAGATGAGCTGCAAGATCAGGGTTTTGCCACCCCCATTTTCCAGGATGAGCAGGCTGGACCTCCCCCGCAGGTCAAAGATAAGGTTGTCAAAAACTCTCCTCTCTTTGCCATAACGAATGTTGTGCAGACGAACACGGCTAATCCGCGGCAACTTCCTCACCCCCGTGCTCCATAATTAATTCCAGAATCATATTTTTATGATACCTGTGGTTATAATAGTGAACAACCTGGCTGCTAAGGCGCTGCTGCGGGAATATCTGGCGCTCCTGAATCACCCGCACCAGTTGGTGATTTTCCAAAAAGTCCAGTGTTTTTAACAGGTAACCCCAACGGGAAATGGTTCTTTTATCGTGAACAGCCCCGGGCTTCTTGACCGAGAGGTCGAGCCAGAATTGCGCAGGCTCAACAAGGTTGACCCGTGAAAGGTTCTCTAACTCCTCTATGTCCTCTCTCTCAGCCAGGGTTTCGAAATTTTGGGTGACCTGACGCTCCAGATCAGTTAAAGTGATAAACTCACGGGAAGGACCAGTTGTGTCATCACTGTTAAAAAAGACAGCAAGCAGTGTAAGCACAATAAAGGAGCAAGTGTACAGCTCAGTATTGTTGCTCACCCCCAGAGAGGCTCTCAGTTCAGCATTGGTGTAGTTGAAAATGCTTTCTTCGATTCCGGTGGTAAGGTAGTATTGATCACCGGCTTTCAGCAGTGTGACACCAAAAGTCGGCTCGATGACCTCCTGCCAGAGGCCCAATACTTCGGGATCCTGCTGGAGCCGCGTGAGCAAACTTGAGTTGGTTTCCTTATTCACAACCGGGTGTGTCAACAGCTCCCGCAGGAGCAACAGGGCTGTTTCTACGGTACTGTTTTGATAGGTCATTACTTTTTGCCTCCTGGAATTTGAAGTCGAAGACGGAAGCCTAGCTTTACATAACTACATCTTCGGCTTCCTGTTTTCAATTATCTGCTGGTACTGCCTAGGCGACAATGGTGCATTCTAAAGGCTGTTTTCCCCCAGGCGACTGTCGCTATCCTTGAATAAAATCAAGTTCGATACATTCATGTTATAGGGCAAGTTAACAGTGCCTTCACCTGTAGCTACCGAAACCTCGCCCAGTGATGCCAGCTCTTGGTCCTCCTGCAGCAAGCGGTAAAGTGCAAACTCCAATAGGTCGGTATCCCCGGACATATACTCCCAGGGAAGCTGCGCCTGAATCTTTTTCGCCTGGTGCAGAAGCAGGGCGGTGTAAACGAAGGCTGCCATTTCTTCCCGGGACCAGTCGTCCTCATCGATTAAAACTGCAATCTCGTTCAATGATGTCCTGTTGCTGTTAACCAAAGGGGTAAGCAGCAGGCGAAATACCCGCTGCAGCAGCTCTACGGTCCGCCGGTGCCGCTCCTTTTCCACCTTCTGTAGGCGCTCCTCCTCATATAAATCAATCTCACCAAAAAACTCCTCCGGGGGTCGTTCCTGCTCCCGACTGAGGAGCGTCTGTGGCCCGAGGAAAGTGGCCAGATCCAGAATGCGGGGTGGCCGTGGCTGTAGTAAAGGGAATACCGCTGTTCTGGTAACAACCTCACCTGGTGGGCTACAGCGCAGCACCTCAGCCAAGAGCTCCTTTTCCAGGTGAAAACGCACCATCAGAGTGCTGCGCAGACTGGACATCAAGGCATCCTCGGTAAGGGTATTCAGCTCCAGTTGATGGTTAAATAGCTTGAGATGGCTTTGAGTAACCCGGTAAAGCTGCTGTTCGAGAAGACCGACATTCTTCAGTTTGGTGTTGCCCTGGGCATGACTTGCCTGGTCCAGGTTTTGGAGTGTTTCCCTAACCAATTTAATCAGGTTATCAAAGGTTTCTCGCTCACGGTGCAGCTGCTGTGTCATCCTATTGAGCATGCGCCTATAATCCGACTTATCCAAGGCCTCTACCACATTGCGGCGAATCTCCTGGCGCAGGGAAACCAGTTCCTGCTCCATTGTTGTCACTGCAACACCCAGTTCCTTGACGGTCTCCAAGGCACCCTCAAAGGTTCCCCTGCGGATCTGCTGATCCAGGTAGAACTGCATCACAGAAAAGCGCAGGTCCTGGTAGATCTCCCTGGACTTAAAGATGATATCCAGTCCTTCTCTGGACAGGCGTAGCTTAATGGTATCCCGATCCGGTAGGCTAAAGGGCTCCTGCTCCAGCAGGCGAAACTTCACTTGGCGAATCTTCCCTTCGAGGGGATCGTGGTATTCGTATTCAAAGGGACGTCCGTAGTTGGAAAGCTCGTTTAACAGCTTCTCTGTGATCTGTTCAAACTCCTCAGATGAGGGGCCTGTGCTTGAAAATAAGGGAAGGATGCCGGAAATAAAATCTTTCGCATCTTCATATGTACAGGGATCATAGTGGAGCATCTTCTCCATAATATAAAGCAGCAAGCAGACCCCTATTTCAAAGCCGTAATATCCGCGCAGTGTGTTCTTGGACATTAGGTCATAAAGGGGAAAGACCTCCATGATGGCCGCGATGCGCTCATCTAAGCCGTCAAAACCTGGGAACCTCCTGGCCGCGGTAAGAACATCCGGAGCATCCATCTTATCTACAGCTATTGTGGTAGACATAATTGAACACACCCTTTCACTGCCAGCATACTGGCAGTTAGAGCCTCCTGTGGTATTGCACGGTCAGCCTGTAACAGAGGGGCAATCCTGTCTATCAGACTCTGGGAACAAAGGTCAAAAAAGGGCTGTAGGCGTTGTCGAGTAACACGGGACTGGTCGCTCTTTATCGGGCGGCTTTTCCCTGTGGCCAGCAAAAGGTCATAGAGGGGTTCTGCTGGCAGCACTTCCACCGGTGGAATACTGCTTTTACCCACTGCCACAGAAAACTGACCAGGTATTGCTGCATCAACTCCACCTTTTACAGCAGAGATCAGATCAGCGCAGATACCCACCCCCTCCGGGTCAATGTCCCCGAAATAAGGGAATCGGTAGCCTGCAGCTTCTGGCAGGCACTCATATATGAATGGCCAGCTGTTTAGTATCTTTTTCCCTTCACCATAGATCAACAGGTGTATCTCCGGGGTTGTTTTAAGCTTTCCCGCAGCGAGGAGGTATTTCAGTGAGTGGAATGTGTCTTTGTTTTCCACAACCAGACAGCAGGCACTTTCTATGGGCAGGAGAGGGAGCGCAGTAGCCCAAAAGAAGAAGGGTTCCGGCGCCGGTACACAGCACAAGTCATGTAAAGTAATCTTAATTCGCTTTAACAGTTTGCTGCCCTTAGATGACAACAGGTATTTTTCATCACCTGTCAAGGCAAAAGACCGCTCATTGACTGTATCCCAAACCACAGGGGGGTTATTTTCTACTTCTATCAGAAAATGATCGATAGCCATCAGTATATCCCGGTGCCTGTCATAATCTTTGGGTGAGTTTAAAAATGAAGAGAGATCCATGTGTGAGCAATAGATGCTCAGTATCTCTTCCTTGATTGCTGAATTATCACCCTCTGGTTGAGGCAGTTTCCGGTAGCGCAGGGCAAGGGTTGGTGAAAGCCCGTTTAAACCCGAATTTTTCACCGGCCTTAAGACCTTCTCCTCTACTAAGTTATTTATCGCTGCCGCAAATGCCTCATATCCCCCGGCCGCATCCCACCCGGAGCCGAGCCTCTTGGCTACCGGGTCGCGGATATCGGTGTCCCAGTGGAGCATCTTGCGTGAAAAACTGTCGATTACCTTGCAGATATGCCCCTGCATTTTCATTAGGATATCACCTAAAAATCATTTATTTGTATTGTAACACATTATTTCCATTGTTTTGACATAAGTCAATGATATCCCTGCCGATTTTGCAAAATATTATGGCAGTACATTTTCTCTGATGCACTTCTATATGTTCCAATGCAACAATAGTTGTCATAATATTAGTCAAGGATGACTGACAGGAGCAGAAAATAAACCAAAACTGCAACACTGAGAGCCGGATCTGTCGCATATACTCAATGCTGAAAAAGAGACCGACTCATACCGACTTTACTGTGGTCCTGGTCGGTGAGAGTTTAGGTTACTAGCACTAAGGAGCCAGTTACTATAAAAATAAATTCGCATATTTTTTTGCTAACATTTACTTCTCCTTAGGCTTTGATAAGTAAGTAAGCCTGGCACCGTACGTTTAAAACCCAGGCAGATTAAACAAACCCAGCAGCAGCATAGAGCCCAACATATAGACAGAAGCTGCCTTAAACAACCCCAAGTTAAGCTTTGGGGAAGGTCTCATCAGATAAACAAGAGCAGCTGCAATTAAGGAAAAACTTAAAATCATTAACAGGTAGAAACAGATACCGTTCATTTGTAATAAAAAGCATGCCAAAATTATACTCAGGCTGGCAAAAATGGTTGATATCGTAATCACTTTTCGTGTAATGTTTACACCGTACACTGAAGGAAAGGTGGGAATATTGGCTTGTCCATAATCTTTGCTGTACTTGATAGAAAAAGTCATTATATGCATCGGTATCCACAATAAAACGGCAAGGGCCAAAAGCAAACCAATCGCATCTATTCTTCCTATTCCCATGATCCTCCCTGCCAGAACAGGTATTCCCCCAGCTACACCACCAAAAACTATGGAAAAATGCGTTCTTCGTTTTAAAGCCAGCGAATAAACAACTACATTTATTAGCAAACCTGCTAATACTACCAAACCATAGAAGGGATCCAACAGCAGAGACCAGCCTACTCCCAATACTGATAACAGGCAACCAAAGATTATTACTTCTTTCAAGCTTAACACTCCACTAGGCAACGGCCTACGCCTGGTACGTTCCATCTTGGCATCGATATCAGAATCTATCGCCATATTCAAAACAGTAGCTCCGCTAATTGCAAGGAGGAGACTGGCTACCAATAATAATGCCGTTTGCCAGTGGGTTATGGGACAAGTAGTTGTACCATAACCTGCCCAGCCTGTCAGAACCAGCAGGAATGTCTGCCGACTTTTAATAAGGCTCCAGTAAGCCTGCACTTTCGTGCTTAATACCGTTGGCGATACCTGCCTTTGAACTTTTACATCAGATTGGCTGTGCAATGGGAGTCCCCCTCCTCTAAGTTGCAGTGCCTTTGTTGGTCTTGTCTTTCTCTGCCTCAATTATATATGACGCCACAAAATCTTCTACGTTTTTGTCTGGACCCAGCTATTGATAATCTCTTTGCTGTTATCCTTAGGAACCATGCGGATATTTACAAAGCCAGCGTTTTCAAGCATACTTTCGATGTTTTCCACATGCTCAGCTACTTCAGAATAATTTTTCCTGATAAATTCCCTACCATCTTCTCTTTTATCGAAAATAATCACTCCCCCTTTACTTTACATCCGTTTTTAAAGAATTCTAACGAATGCCGTAGTTTTTCGCCCCATGTTAAAGTACTAAGACGAACAATTGAGTGTCGGATGACCTAATCTCTCGGCCAGCATAGTATTTCGCTGCTGAATTTTCTTTCGGTATTTATTCCTTAGGTTCCTTAGGCTTCTTCAAAAATAATACGAGTGAGCATATGAGAAGACCGGCTATTGCAATATAAAATAATATTACGGATGCACCTCCTGTCTGCCATTACTGCAATTTCCAAATCATATTAAAAACAGATCCACCTGCTAAGTGGACCGTTATTGAAGTACAATCAGACAGACATATATATTATACTATTTAATCCAATTAAATAATACCAAACAATTGTTCCTTTGATCAAAGCAACAAAAATCCCGTGTCCCTTAGAAATAGGGACACTATCCCGGACACATTGCAGGGCACCGGCACCCTGGCCGCCTTGCAGTGAAGGTTGTATTTCCTGTCTATTTTAGATTTTTGTATAGGTATATTTAAAAGGTCGTATTCAAGGCCTTGGTACATATAAAAGATTCTCGCTATAAGGGTTGGCAGGTCAGTACCTATATCACCTAAAGCCACAAGTCTTTCAGCAAATTTTAACCCATACCAACATCCTGGTGTCACAATAACATTTTGGCGCAGTTGCAAACGTCTTGAATCCGGTGTTGGTGTAACAGTAGTTTGGATGCTAGCGGCGCTGTTTCCTTCATAAACGTTGTTAGTAGTCATGGACAGATTTATACCTTCAGATCTCAATCCAAAACTCCAGTCAGAAAATACCTGTCTGGGTTCAACGCCGGGGATCTCAAAGCCCCCATTTTTGATGAGTTCTCCCGTTTCACAAAAACAGCTTGGCGGTAGACACTTTTCTTTAGCTTTAGAGGAAGTTTCATAATCTTCTAAATTAAAGTTCGGCCTTTTATGCATATTGCATCACTCCTTTCTACTGTATCATATGAAGGATTAACCTAAGTTGACATTATTTTCATTTATGTTATGTAAGATAGCTTAGATAAGTGTGCTGGCACCGTAGAGGATGCATAGCCCTTCTCCGCAAGGAAGCAAAAAGAAGCAAAAAAGAAATCCCTTTGCTTCTTTCACATAAAAAAAACCCTCTCATACAGAGGGCAAGCTTTTATCTGGTGGATTAACCCTTAATCTTTACATCAACAAATTTTCTGGCTCCAATACTATCTGGTTCAACTTCACAATCAAGGGCCATGATTTTAACCCCCTGTTGTTCGGCATTAATTAAGGCCTCCCCAAAAGCGGGGTGGGTTTTAATGTTCGGAGTAAAATAGAGTACATCTTTCATTTGTATGATAAAAAACAGATAAGCCTCATAGCCATGCTCCAGAGAGTGGCAAAGATGGTTTAGATGTTTTATACCTCTATCGGTTGGGGCATCAGGAAATAAGGCTACACCCTCTTCTTCCAGCGTAACCCCCTTGACTTCCACCAGTATTTTTCTGAAATCACTTTCCAGGTAAAAATCCAGACGAGAGTTGCCATATTTAAACTCAGGTTTTATTGTGTTTATGTCTTGGAATAATTCGCTTTTGGCCAACCATCCTTGAAATACTTTATTAGGTGCCTGACTGTCGATATTGATAATCTTTTTGTCCTTATATACTGCAATTAAATCATATTTGGTTTTCCGCTTAGGGTTATTTACCTCTTGAATTACAATATCTGCATTAGGTATTAACAGCTCCCGACACCTGCCGGTGTTTTTAATATGGCATATTTCGGGTCGGCCATCAACTATAATATGAGCTATAAACCTGTTAGGACGGGATAGGAATTTTGCAGGTTTTATGTTTTTATACTTCATATGCTTTTTTGCTCAAGCTTCTGTAAAGAGTCGGCTTCCATGCTGCAGACATATAGGCATCAATTTCTCTCCCCCCATACACTCCCAAATTCTCCTGTACTGCGTCACCCATATTATAGCTTTTTCCCATTATAAAAAAATTGATATGCCAAGAACTGTAGACGGCAGTGAAGAGCAAGACAATGGTTGCTACTTAACGTAGTTCACCGTGCCTCTTTCGGTTCGTTCACCACTGAACTTGTTTTCCGCCGCAGGGTAGCCCACGATAATGGCGCATTGTACCGTATAGCCTTTCGGTACGCCGGCTTCCTTGGCCAAATCTAAATTGTTGTTTTTATTCAATACCCAGCATGGAGAGACGAGAAAGCATGATCCCAAACCTAATCCGGTAGCCTCTAGTAGCATATTTTCCGCTGCTAGAGCGGTATTGGCCGCATTGAATGGCAGTTTCTCCGCTCCGGAAAAAAGGATCAATACCGGGGCTCCGTAAAGAGGTTCATAGCCGGGAAGAGATGCACGTTCTTTGGCAAAGCCTTCGCTGGCCAGCATAAACTTTTTTGTTTCGTCATTTATTTTTTGACGAAGTTCACTGTTTAGAATAACAGAAATTTGAAACTCACCCGCATTGGGCGCCCAGCGGCCAGCTTCAATGATTTGGTCCAAGAGATCATTGGGAATAGGCTTGTCCAGATAGGCTCTTATGCTTTTTCGCTCCATTATTGCTTCCGATACATTCATGTTCAACACCCTTTTTTAATTTATTTGTTTCTCTAATTATACCAGATTCAATATGGATCTCCATATGCTCCCTGAATAACTCAGGGCTGACGCATCAGAAATCGCCGCATATCTATTCTGCTAAGTCCCCCCTCTCGTTCTTTTCTTGTCGTAGTTTTTATTATATATTTTTGTGGCAAACGAAACGTCCCCTTGCCACTTTTAGTAATTCTCTTTACGCACCTCAAAGTATGATTGGGAATGCTTGCATACCGGACATACTTCCGGAGCTTTTTTGCCCATTACAAGATGACCGCAGACACGGCATTCCCACATGGTTTCTTCACCTTTTTCAAATACCTGCTGCATCTCTACATTGTTTAATAATGCCCGATAACGCTCTTCATGTGCCTTTTCAACGTCAGCGACTCTGCGGAACCTTGCAGCCAATGCTTTAAAGCCTTCATCCTCGGCATCCTTGGCAAAGCGGGCATACATATCAGTCCATTCATAATTTTCACCCTCGGCGGCTTGCAAGAGGTTCTCTGCTGTGTTTCCTAGATTACCGAGCTCTTCAAACCATATGCGAGCATGTTCCTGTTCATTTCTTGCTGTTTTTAAAAAGATCTCTGACAAATGTTCATAGCCTTCTCTTTGAGCAATATTGGCAAAATACGTATACTTGTTTCGGGCCTGACTTTCACCTGAAAAGGCTTCCATAAGATTTTTCTCTGTCTTTGTTCCGGCATACTTATTGACTGATTCTGACTCCTCATCTACTAAAACAAACTTCGATGCCGGTTGTTTACATCTAGGACATTTAAAGTCCTCCGGCAATTCTCCCTCATGGATATAACCGCAAACAGAACAACGATATTTCATTTTTTCATCCTCCTCTGATTTAATATTATCGTCTCAAAAATATTTTCGTTATTAACAATCATTACAATGATGTAATGATTACAATTGATTATATTGTTTTAAACTCCCTTTGTCAACAAGATGATAAATAATTATCCGCAAAGGGGCTGTTGAGTTAAGAGCTGTTAATAAACTTCCCAATATCCAAATAGTAATTGCAATAACTGTGCCAGCCCCCATTTTGACCATAGATTGGGCTCCCAGTGGTCAAAGCTTTTTTACCTATAATATATTTATGGATAATGGAAGCAGGTTTTTATTGCTCTAATACGAGTAATGATACAGCAAAGTTGAACAGTATATCCAGCAATATTCCTGCCTACAGTGAGACGCGAGAACTGTCCCCGTATCTCACTTCAAGAATTAGTGCACAATGCAGGAATTTTACCATAGTTGGCGAATTAACTCTATTAAAACCAATTCTCCGAGTTCAGTGTCCTGAGGCAGTTGCTATGGACGTTGAACCGACAGGTGTGCCCGGAAACAGGCATGCCTCCCAATGCGGAAAGGGGATTACGGCAGAGAGTTGTTTGCCGGGGTATTTCTTTCTGCATCCCGGTTTTATCCAAATGCTTTAGAGGAGTTCATCGATTGAATTTCTTCTTCAGCAAACAAATATTCAATAAGGAGCATTCCTGTAATGAATAAAAAAGCTGATTGAAAAAAGAAGTACCTCCTGCTAGCATACGAGGTGTCTGCCAAAGAGCACGACCCTTAAATAGCAGAGGAGGTACTAACATGAAGTATACCCAAAACAAAAAGATTGAGCAAGTCAATGAATCAACACTAATTATCGGAGCAGATATTGCAAAACAAAAACACATTGCCAGAGCTCAAGATTTCCGCGGAATAGAGTTTGGCAGAGCACTAACCTTTGACAACAGCCGGGATGGTTTTATCAAACTTTTAAACTGGATCAAAAACCTGAAAGAAGAGCAAGATAAGCAGCAAGTAATTTTTGGCATAGAACCTACCGGCCAGTATTGGCTGCCGCTGGCACAGTTTTTAAGGCAACACGGCATCAAAATAGTTTTGGTTAACCCATTACATGTAAAGAAAAGTAAAGAACTAGACGACAATTCACCGACTAAAAATGATGTTAAAGACGCCCGAGTAATTGCCCAACTAGTAAAGGACGGGCGGTACTCTGAACCAAATATACCCACCGAAATTTATGCTGAACTTCGAGTGGGAATGAACATGCGAGACCGCTTGATAGAAGACATGCAATGCATAAAAGGGCGGATTGACAATTGGCTTGACCGTTATTTTCCCGAATTCAATACAGTCTTTAGAAGCTGGGAGGGCAAAGCGGCACTATTAACCCTAGAGTCCTTCCCACTACCGCAAGAGATCACGGATAAAGGTATAGAAGGCATATTAGAGTGTTGGAAACAAGAAATTAAGCGAGCAGTGGGAAAGAAACGGGCGGTAGAGTTATTGGAAGCAGCTAAAGAAAGCATTGGGCTTACTGAGGGGTTAATTATGGCAAGGCAGGAACTCAAGACCCTTCTGAGCCAATACAGCGTGCTTAAGCGGGAAATAGAACAGCTAATGGAACAAATAGAAAACATCCTTAAAGAGATACCAGGCACACAAGAAATGATGACAATTCCTGGTGTAGGCATAGTCACAGTAGCAGGCTTTCTGGCGGAGGTGGGTAATCTTGAAAACTACCATCACCCCCGGCAGATACAGAAGCTGGCAGGGTTAAACTTAAAGGAAAACAGCTCCGGTAAGCATAAAGGGCAAACCCGTATCACTAAAAGAGGTCGCCCGCGCTTAAGGGCACTGCTTTACAAGTGCACCATGCCATTAGTAGCAAAGAATCCCGAATTTAAAGCCCTGCATTGCTACTATACAACACGGATAGAAAACCCGCTTAAGAAAAAACAGTCGTTGATAGCTCTAAGTTGTAAGTTAATTCGAGTGTTGTTTGCTCTTGGTAAGAAGAAGACATCCTACGATGGCAGGAAGTTATTAAAAGACAGCTCAATAATTTTATTACAGGAAGCAGCTTAAAAACAAACAATATTATTTTACAGGCGAATACTTAGTTTAAAGGACTTAGAAAACCATAACCATTGACAATAGGAGCACGGAGCAGCCAGGTACTATACAATCCATACGGGCAAAGACCCTGCTAAGGAGCATAAACTGGCCTCCATCCCTGGATAGGTAGAACGAAGGAATGTACAGGGCCAATTGGACCCGGTGAGACATGGGAGGGTAAACCGCCAAGGGAGATGTGGAGATCCAATGTGCCGACATATTTTACCACAAAGTAAGACCCTTGAGGGAAGGCACCCCATGCTTACATAATATTGTATATCTTCAAAATCTATCTATCTCTTAATTAATCAATGATTATGAAATTCTAAGAATAAGCGAGTATACGTAAGAAAAACTTATTTTATAGAGGGAGGGAATGAAAGTGGAACTCGTCAAGCTAACCATTGACGGGAATGAGGTTCAGGTTCCCAAAGGGACCATGGTTCTGGAGGCAGCAGAACAGATAGGAATCCATATCCCCAGGCTCTGTCACGATCCGGACCTGAGTAATGTAGGTGCCTGCCGCCTTTGTATAGTGGAAATTGAAGGAAGGAAGAATCTTCCCGCTTCCTGTGTCACAGAAGTAACCAATGATATGGTGGTGCGCACCAACACACCGGCGGTCATGGAAGCGCGTAAAACCGTTTTGGAACTGCTGCTTGCCAATCACCCGGTAGACTGCCTCACCTGTGAAAGGTTAGGGGAATGCACACTGGCCAAATACTGCTATGAATATGGCGTTCTCAAGAGCCCCTTCGAAGGTGAACATCATGATTACGAACTGGAAACAGACAACCCTTTTATTATCCGTGACATGAACAAATGCATCCTCTGCGGCCGCTGTATCCGGGCTTGTGCAGAGATCACTGGAAAGGACATCATCGATTTTTCCTACCGTGGCTTTAACACCAGGGTGGCGCCTTTTGGTAACACAACCTTAGGCGAATCAGATTGCATCTACTGCGGAAATTGCATAGCTTTCTGTCCCGTCGGTGCTCTGTCTGAAAAACAGATGCAGAATGTGGGCCGCCGTTGGGATTTAAGAAAGGTCAAAACCACCTGTACTTTCTGTGCAACAGGGTGTACCTTTGACCTGCGCGTCAAGGATGGCAAGGTCGTGGGGGTGACCTCCAATCCGGATAATACAGTCAATGGACGCGCACTATGCATCAGAGGTCGATTCGGTACACGTGACTTTATTCACAGTGACAAGCGGCTGACAACTCCTCTTATTCGAAAAGATGGCAAGCTTGTTCCCGCAACCTGGGATGAAGCATTGGAACTAGTCGCCGGACGCCTCACAGAGATAACGAAACAAAACGGGCCAAATTCTTTCGCAGCTTTAAGTTCCGCCAGATTTACCAATGAAGAAATCTATCTCTTTCAGAAGTTCGCCAGGGCAGTGATCGGCACAAATAACATCGACCACTATCCCAGTCCCTGCCACGGTGCCATGTACCGTGAAGAAACCTTTTGCAGTGATGCCGTCTGTGAGTGTGAAGGCTTAGCAACACTTCGCTGCCAGAATAACTTGCAGGGTGCCAGCGATATGGGTGCCAAGGGCGGATTACTTTCAGGTTACCAGAGGGTGGATCAGCAGGACGTAATTGCCAAATATGAGGAAGCCTGGGGTGCCTCCTTACCGGAAGAAGTTGGTTTAACCCTAGCCGAGATGTTCGAGCACGCCAATCAGGGAGATGTGAAGGCGATGTACATCATGGGCGAAAACCCCGTGCTCTCCGATTCTAACAGTGAACTGGTCAAGTCGGCACTGGAAAATCTGGAATTCCTAGTCGTTCATGACCTTTTCCTGACAGAAACAGCAGAATACGCAGATGTGGTCTTACCGGCTGCCAGTTTTGCAGAGACCGATGGCACCTTTACAAACAACAAGCGCCGGGTTCAGAGAGTGCGCAAGGCCATCGACCCGATTCCGGGCAAAACCAACTGGCAGACCATTATCGACCTGAGTGCCAGGATGGGTTACCAGATGGGCTACCCGAATCCCGAGGAGATCTTTACAGAAATGGTTTCTTTAGCTCCCCTGTTCTCT
Organism: Syntrophaceticus sp.; assembly: GCA_050949745.1. GTDB lineage: Bacteria > Bacillota > DSM-12270 > Thermacetogeniales > Thermacetogeniaceae > Syntrophaceticus. Next base: position 309,944 of record JBMNGF010000021.1, read on the forward strand.
CGCTTTAACTACAAAGAGATCGACGAAAAGGGTATGGAATGGCCATAAAGTGCCATTGCCCCATATGGTGACGGATATTTTCAATTGGAAAAACAACATCGGGTGGGATAACCCCACCCGATACTTATTTGCGCTTCTATATTACCAGCGGTAGTCCTGGACTTTGTGAGCAGCAATATCTACTTTACAGCACTGCCATGTTCTGCCGTCTGTAATTGGTCCTTCAGCACCGAGTAACCTTCTTTTTCTACGTCTTCTTCTGCGTCTTTTTCTGTAGTGGCCTTCCCCTGCTGGGAGTCAGCGGCATGAAGCCGCTCCCTTTCCTTGATTTGTCTCATTTCCAGGTAGATAAAGACACCGGTTATGAGCGCTGACAGAGATATCGGCAATAGGCGCGGTTCTCCATACACCTTCAAGACCCCAAAAGCGCGGCAGGATCAATAATAAGGGAACAAATAACAACAGCTGTCTCGATAGCCCTAGGATCGTTGAGGGAACTGGTTTGCCAACTGCCTGAAAGTATTGGGAGCCGATAATTTGAAATCCGGCAACCGGGAACATCAAAAAGTACACAGACATGGCATGAGCAGCGAGAGCTGTCAATTCTGTATTATTGTAGCTGAACAAGCCTGCAATTTGGATTTTCCATAGCTGCAATGCGAAAGTACCACACAGGGCGATGACCGTACCAACAAATATCGCCTTTTTCAATGTCTCTCTCACTCTATCATATTGCTGGGCACCATAATTAAAGCCGATGATGGGTTGAGCACCCTGACTGATACCAAGGATCGGCATAAACAACAAGGTCGATGCACTGCCCACAATTCCCATACTTGACAGTGCCAAATTTCCGCCATAGGTCGTCAGAGCATTATTCATGATGGTGTTTTGCAGACTGTGAGCCAGCTGCATGGCAAAGGGAGCAAAACCAATGGCCGTAATACTAAAAACTAGATTTTTCTTCAAAAGGAGATTTTCCATCCGTAATTTAAGCAGGCTGGGTCCCCAGAGAAAATAGCTCAGTACCCAAACCAATGAAAATAGTTGCCCACAAACGCTTGCCAGTGCAGACCCTTTAATGCCAAAGCCTAACCTCATGACGAAAATATAGTTCAAGACAATGTTTATCAGCGTTCCGGCTACCTGGGTATACATAGCCATTCTGGGATTGCCTTCCGCTCTGATAAAATTGACCAGTCCCATGCTTAGCGAACCAAAGGATGATGCTGCCATTATAATGTGAGTGAAATCCCTGGCATAGGGCAAAACTTCAGCATCAGCTCCCAAAAAAGCCAAAATAGGATCGGTAAAAAGAAAATAAATCACACTTATACATATTGGAAGTAAGATCAACAACACCAGAGCATTTCCGGCAATATTTTCAGCTTCTTCCGCCTTGTTTTCTCCCAGGCGAATGGAGATCAGTGCTGTAGCACCAACACCAATCAATACGGAAACAGCCATAAGAATAAGCATCAGGGGAAAGGCTACAGTTATGGCTGCGATTGCAATGTCCCCGACCCCGCGTCCTACAAAGATGCGGTCAATAATGTTATATAAAGAGTTTACCACCATGGTAATTACAGCCGGCCAGGAAAACCTCCACAGCAATTTGCTGATTTTTTCATTCTTAAGTGCACTTGTATTATCCAATCTATTTCACCTTCAATATTTTCAATGAATTCAACAAAAAACCTGAGGCTGGTTGCAAACTTCTGCAGTTCATCAGGGTTTGCATCATTGAGGATTTCACTCATACACTGGATGGAACAGCTCATGGTATTCTCCAGTTCTGCTTTCCTGGCATCTATAAGCGATATCAGGAGTTTTCGCCAACTAAGTTGTTCATTATTAAGTTGTTCATTATTAAGAACTTGTTTCTACCTGATAAAATTTGTGACAATAGCTTTCTCTTTTTCCGGTGCAGCTACCCCTGCATTTTTACCCGCTTCTATGCATTTTAACAGCCATGCCATATAGTTTCCTAATGTCCGCATTATCTGCAGGCCTTCCAGATCCTGCTTTACCTCTTCAGGGGTATTGCCATGCACCTGATTCCAATACTGTGAAGATACTATCGGCATACAACTGATTGTAAAATACTTATTAATTTGGTCAAATGCCGCTGTTGCTCCACCCCGTCTGCAGCTAACAATCGAGGCTCCCAATTTGCCTGCAAACTTGCGCTTGGCAACATAAAATACTCTGTCCATAAATGAAGTGAGGCCCCCTGAGGCTGCTGCAAAGTGAACCGGTGAACCAAATATAAATCCATCAGCTCCATCCACCTTGCTGATAAACTCATTTACTATATCGTCTGTGATGCATTTTCCCGTTTTCTTGCAGGAACCACAGGCTTTACAGGAAGCTATCGGACCTGAGCCCAACTGAAATATTTCTGTTTCCACACCATTCCTGTTTAATGCTTGCGCAACTTCACTCAGTGCAGTATAAGTACATCCATTTTTGTGCGGGCTTCCGTTAACCAACAACACTTTCATCTTTATAACCCCTTTCATTAGTTAAGTTTCTTCAACAAATAGTCAACTGCCTTGCCTGTTCGATCTCTTCCGGCACTGCAGTGCACAAGCACTGGTTTGGGCAGTTCTTGAAAGGCATTCCAGGTCTTTTCCAGGGCAGCATCTGTCACTGTCCCTCCTAAGACGGGATCCCGTATCATAATATGTGCCACAGCAAATCCAGCATTCCGATAATACTCCACAAGTCCCTCCGGAAGCTCACTATATAAACAGAGATGCTTATCATCCAGCAGGCAGATAATAGAATTGACCCCCATTTCCTGCAACATGGCAAGCCATTTATCTACATCATCACGGGGCACATTTGTATAAGGGCCAAGGGGTCTGCCGGGACGAGCCGATCTGACGAGAACACCTGGAATTACCCACCTCGGTTCAAACATTTAAGCACCTTCCTCCCAATACCGGAGGTGCCATGTCTCTGAGGCACCCCTCTATAGCAAAGCAATAACTCTTCTCAATATATTCTACCATTACCAAGAAACTAAACAAGGCAAAGAGATCTTACCTAAACAAACAGATAACCGCCCGGTCATTTTTCCTGCCAGCGGTTATCTTAATCGATAGATTTTCTGTATTAACACACCTGCCAGTATTTTTTAAAGTGGCATATTTCGGGCTGTCCATCATCTAAAATATGGTATATAAATCTATTCAAATACCCAGCCATGACCCCAACCCCAATCTGGTAGCCACAAAGAGCATATTTTCTGCTGCATTATTCAAAATTTAACCTTATCTTTCTTTTTATATACCGTTCCTGTAAACCGAGCAATTAGTTCCTTGTTTTCATCATAGATATCCACATTATAGTTGGCAAGCCTGCGGCTGGCATGTAATTCTGTAGCCTCGGCAAAAAGAACCTTTCCTTGGGGTGCTTGGAAATAGTTAATACTGGCATTGATCCCCAGAGCAACTTGTCCGTGGGCATTGGAGGCGGCTGCAAAGGCAAAATCTGCTAACGTAAATGTCGCCCCTCCCTGGACAATATTTACCCCGTTTAAGTGCTTTTCCTCAATATTCATTTTTGCCAATGCATAGCCAGGCTCTACCTTAACAAGCTCGATCCCTGCTAAAGCGGCAAATCTGTCATTTTTCAAAAAGCTAGTATCATTTATCATGTATATTTTCCCTCTCAGACATAATTACTATTTGCTACCCTCTACTTAATCAAATGGTGAATCGCCTTAAAGTCAGGAGTCCCTGACAACTTCAACAGATCAAAAAAGGCTGTTTCAGTATCAGTGATCACTGCCCCTTCATTTTTCATCAGCTCTATCCCATTCTTGTAGTTTTCCTTACGGCGAGAACAGACCGCATCCCGTAGCACATAAAGCTCAAATCCCGCTGCCAACAGATCCCTTACAGTTTGGAAAACACATACATGAGTCTCACTGCCCACCACCAACAGCTGCTTGCACTTAAAGCCCTTCAATTGCTCAAGCATTTCTTCGGTAGCGGCTGAAAAAGACAGCTTTTCCAGAAGCAGATGCTCATTTAGGTGATCAGCGACATCACTCACGGTCCTTCCCAACCCCTTGGGGTACTGCTCAGTCACTACAACAGGTATATTCAACTGATGACAGGCAGCCAGCATGATGCGTGTATTCCTGTACACCTTTTCAGCCTGATCCATAGCTTTCATCAGCTTTTCCTGCAAATCTATAATCAATAACAACGACTGCCCACTTATTAAATCATGTTTTTTCATAACAGTCCCCTCCCCTAATTCCAACACAAAATTACATCCAGTATAATACATTTATAAATAGCTAGCATAAATATTTTCTTCAACCTTTATAGTGTGCCCGTAATCCCAATTAGACATTTATGCTCAAACACTTAGCTGGGAACCTTGAAAATCCTGGCTGTGCTTAATACAATCAGTTAAAATAGGTATCTAGCAATTCCCTTCTACTGGATTTTAGGCTTTATCTATCCAGATTAGGTTTTTAAGGGCTGCGTTCCTTCTCTTTTATGCAAATATAACTCATACCCGGGAAGTCGAGAGATTATCCAAATATATAGAGGAAAAGACGCCTGTTCAGCCTGTTACGGCAGCCTGATTCATGCCCTGGCCAGATTAGATGAACAGGAGATGCTGGATAAATTAAGAGAAAAGGTTGCCATAGGGCAAAGATATAAGGGAGTCAAGGGAAAAGGTATCGGAGTAGGAAATTGCACCAAAGGTTTTGAAAAAAAGGTTTTGAAAAAAATGTGCCGGGGTGTCCCCCTACGGCTAGAGATATAATTAAGGTTTTAAAACAGAAAATCAATAGTAATTCGTAACTATAAAATTTGAAAATTGTTCCTATAAACCGGGCAAAATCCTATAAATTACGTATTTCACTAAAGTAGGGCCTAATAGCCTTATCCCACTTAATCAGCATGTCAGATATTACTTCGTAACCTTGATCCCAGGTAGACTCGTCATTTAACCCACAAATATTAATATCATATTCGATTCTGCTGGAAATTTGATTGTCCATCCTTCTCCAATTTATCTCGTTTCCGAATGCCTCTTCAATTTTTTCTTTTCTCTCATAAAGATAGTCAAAAATTTTCTTGTTCAGTTCCCCGGTTCTATCCTTTTCAATGACCAATTTTATAGCAGCACTGTCCATCCTGATCACTATCTGGTAATTGACCCCACTCATTCCTGACCCTGCTGACAGCCAGTTGTCGGTAGATGGGCTGATATTTCGATACAAGCTCGTTTTCTCATTCAACACCGGCAGAAGCCCTTCCCAGAATTGAATGCGTTTTTGGTGCCGTTCCGCTACATCCTTCTTTACCTTCCCTGTTGCTTTTCTCTCATGGCTTGGCCCTGCGACAATACTGAACAGAGGGGCTACAGGAGAATCATCAATCTTCACTGCCTCAAGTTTTATAATATACCAGCGCATATCTACGGGCGTAACCTCATTCAGCCATTCGATCACTTCAACATGTTCTATACGCGGATCCGGGCTGATCCAAATAACAGTTTTAGCATCAACCCCAACAGCGTAAGTGAGAATTTGGCCTAGGTGACCATGATCTGTTCTTTCAAGCTGGTTTTCAATAATAACTGAATTCCCTTGTTCATCTTCACAATAGATATCCACATTGAATGAGCCAATTTGTTTTTCCATTTCTAAAACATTTAAAGTAAATCCCAGTTTATCATTTAGGTAATCAATATTATCAGCTAGCCAGGTAGTAAAATCAGCCGCTTCCTGCTGCCATATCTCTCTGATATTAACGTAATCAAGCCTGCTGATTTTCAATTTATACCCCCTCCCCTCGCTGTGTTTACCTGTTTTATTACGGAACTAGTTCGTATTTCGGAACACCTATATTTACGCATCATCATCTCTATGACTTTCAAAAGATTGATTAATAAGATACATTGCCATGTCAAGCTGTGTGGGCGTGGAAACCCGAAACTCCACATCCCCATTACCCCAGTGACCAGCACTTGAAATGTCCTTGCATAGGTTATGCGGATCGTAAATTTTATCAAATGGCATATTCAGTGTAAGAATCAGCTCTTTTTTTAGTGGTATAATGTCAACAAAGTTTGTGTCTGTTTTATAAGCAATATAAACCTTCTTATATTCCTCATGGACTGATGCATCAAGGTTAAGAATTCTCCGGCGAAGCAAATTAAACAAACTCAGAGTTTCTTCACTCATGGAATTGATGTGTTTATTCTTATAGTCTTCCTGGAATAGGTGCGCTGCCAACTCTTCCTGGCTGTATTTTTTATAACTGCTTGCAGTCCAGCTCTTAAACACTTGGTAGGCTGTTAAAATAGCACTTTCCCAAGAATCTTTGATATGTTCAGCTAATTCAATTGTATGGTTCCATGGGAATGTTACCAGCCTAACCCACCGACCGCTTGACCAGCGGTCAGAAAAATCTTCTATTTTACTGAAATAGTAACTTTCAAATCTTTCACTATAGCTCCAATCAAGGCAAAGAGAAATCTCGTAGCTATCACCAACACGCTTAAACCGAATTATCAGCCAATTTCCTAAATTCACGGATATCATATTACCATCCCGGTAGGTGACCGACAAAATATGCTGGGCCTGGTCTAAATCTACAATACGCGCAATTTCCTGAATGATCTCCTTCGCGGCAATAAGGTTTTTTTCTGCTGGGAATACATTAATCAACATTTCTTTTGCTGTTATTTTATAGTCTTCAATGTCTTTATATTCTGGAATAGGCCAAACCTCTACAGCTACTTTTGATAATTCCTCTGCCCGCTTCTTAATCTCTTCCTCATTCCAAGTATCCAAGTTAGCTAGGCTTTTGTTTAGATGAAGAGGGCTGTCAGCAAAACCACCCTTCATATCCCGTTTTTCATTGAACGGCCTGTCACTTAATTCCGAGTTATAACCTGTAAGGGTTAAATTCCCTATCGTGTGCAGATAATTTGCCTGTATATCTTTCCAGTTGTCCCCAAGCTCCTTACGCCAGTCTAGCGATAAATTATTATTTTGAGGCATGATGTGTTCAATTGTATAATTTCCAACCACCATCTTCTCTTTGCGGCCAAAGTTTTCAAGCTTACCTAATAAATAATTACGGCTTTGATAATTATAAACATCTTTAGCCATAAACTCCCTTATGAATTCATCATTCCGCGGAAACCTCCTATACGACCTTTTGCGTAACAGTGCTACTTCAAGGCTTTCTAGATATTTTTCCTTATCAATTTCTTTCATTAGTGTCGAAAAGGTTTTATTAAGCGAATTAGTTGGAATACCGCAAATGGACCTGCGAAAAACATAACTCTCCACTAACCTTAAAATAGTAATGAAATCCTGACGCGCTAATCGTTGATTTTCATAATCGTCATAAACTTCTAGAAGAAAGGGGAAAGATACATCTGTCTTGAGGGCAGTAATATCCTTCAGGACATCATTAATTTCCGGTTCAGTTTCTTTCAAAAAAACCAACTTAGTAAAATGCTTAGAATACCGGTACATGTCAGCCATTATTTCTTTAGCAGTTTTTTTCTCATCAAAACTATAAAACCTTTTAAAACAATCGTAAACCTCTTTGATTTTCGGAATATTACCCATCTTTACAGTTAAATAATCGCGCATAAAACGGTCAAATAGAGTAGTATCACCATCCTGAATCAGCACCTTTTCCATAGGGTACCAGTAATCGCGGTAAATTTCCTCTTGACCATTAGCATCTAGACCCATCAAGACAAAATTGCGGATAAGATCGGTTTGAGAGAGTTCTAGTCCCGTTGAGTTTAAACTCTCAAAAATCAGTTGGGGATTATCATAATTTCGATCCAGGGCAATATCAACAACAATCAACTTTTCTATACCGCGGTATATGGTATCGAGGTCAAGCCCACATTTGGTGATACGTTCGAAAAAAAAGTTATAGTTGTCAACAACGCGCTTTGAAAAAGGCTCGGGTAACTCTTTACCTTCCAATAAATTTATCAATGTCCACTTGTCTCTTTTATTTAATATCAACTTATAGCGTAGTTCTCCACTTTCTTCACTATTAAATAAGTAGTAGTTGTTTATTTTGCTTCGGCTGATCCTACACTTGCCACTTCCCTCATCGATAATACGGCTAAAAGCCGCTAAGAGTAACGATAGTGTTGTCAAGCGCTGTTGTCCGTCAATTACCAACAATTTAGGAGGAGCAGAAATATTTGCGGAATAAATCCCTTTTTCTATATACACAATGGAACCTATAAAATGACCGGCAACAAAATCATTAACCGCTGCCCTTTCAATATCGTCCCATAACTGCTGACACTGCTTAATTGTCCAACTATAGGTTCGTTGATAAATAGGTATAATAAACTGCTTTGGTCCCTGCATCAGTTTTAAATAATTGGTCTCAAGAGCCTTCATGCTGTTCCCTCCTGAAGAAAGTTCTGTCTACCTTTCTGTAATCTTATAAACACTTCAATTATTATCAATGCACATCCTAAATTAGAAACCTGATAGAGAGGTCAATTGCATGTACGTTCGGGGGCCCCTATCTTTTACGTTCCCATGCTTCAACATCTCCAATATAAAACACCCAATTGCCTTCCAGGTTTCCATGAGATGCTTAAGTATTATTTAATCATCTACACTCAGCAGAACAATCCTCTCTTCAAAACCCCCTCTCTCCTTTCTCTTCTTCTCTGCCATCTCTACCAAATCAGCAAACGACAAACCATGAGTGCTCCCTAAAGCAGCAACAACTTCCAGAATATCTGCCAGCTCCTCCGAACTGCCGCTCTCCATATATTCATTTACCTCCTCCAGCAGCTTCTGCCGGAGGAGATCCTTATATTCAGTTTCATCGGCTTTCCGTATACATGCGTTTTTCCCAGATGCCTGAATAATTTCCGGTATCCTATCCCTTACCAGCTTGTTGTAAACCTTCTTCACTCTTCCCCCTCCTCCAGATAAGGCACCAGGCTCTTTTTTATTCTCCTTATTCCACCCCGAGGATCAGGTACATCCCCGGAGTAGCGGGGGATCACATGGACATGCAGGTGGAAGATGGTCTGCCCGGCAACTGCACCGACATTAACACCGATATTGTAGCCGTCAGGGTGAAACTGCTGATCCAGCTTATCTTTCACTTCGATTATTAACCTAGTGATGGCCTCCATTTCCTGCAGTGTTGCCTCAAAATAGGTTTCCACATGCCGTTTAGGAACCACCAGTACATGCCCGTGGTTAACCGGATAATCGTCGAACAGGGCTACAGCTAAGTCATTCTCTGCCAGTACTTGGTCTGGTCGTATGCTGCAGAATATACAGTGGGACAAAAAAATCACCCTTTATCTCATTCTTTATATCGTCTCCGGAAATAATCGGTTCCTCTGTATTTTAGAATATCATCCACATGTAAAGCCAGTTTTAGTGAAAAGCAAGGCTCAACTTCAGCGTCTAAGTACATGACTTTGTTGATCTCATCATAGTGAAAGAACTGCCCCCGGCTCAAAAACTTCACTGGATTACCCTTCGCCAGGCGGGCAAATTCATCAACCCCCCAGCTTCTCCAGTTCCGGTTGCTGCGGTTGTTCAGGTCTTTTTGGTGAAGCGGGTAATCACGGTAAAAGCTCATCATTTCCTCACCGATTTCCCTCAGCTGCACACGCTCCCTTATGGTACCTTGGTGCAGGAAAGCTCTGATGGTGGGCAGCTTATAAGCCTTGGTAAACCGCGTCTGCTCCACCTCTTTGAGAAACTCTTCCGCGGGTGTATCCAGCCAACCTTCCTCCTCCGGCTCCAGTTCTTCCACAGATTCCAGAAACCTCAACCAGCCGTCCTTTAGATATTCCCTGAAGGGTATATCGCTCCCTTCATACATATCTAAGCGGGTAGGTCTTCTCCCTAATGACTGTTTGATGCGCCAGTAGGTATCACGCATCCTAACCGGTAAGGGATCACGGTCAGCCAATTCTTTGAAAATGTCGATAATTCGGAAATCGAAGTTAACCATACAACCTACCGGATAATCATAATCTTCCAAGCGGCGGGCACCGGGAGACACGGATGTCCAAGGGTTCTCCCCTGCAAGGAGAAGGGGTATATAATGTGCTCTCTTATAGTTGCCGATAAAGTCTACCACAGTAAGATAATCTTTATCCGTATATTTACGCAGGCCCCGCCCCAGCTGCTGCAGAAATATCACATAGGACTCGGTTGGCCGCAGGAACATCACAGTGTCGACAGAGGGTATGTCAACACCCTCATTGAAAATGTCCACTGCAAAAACAACCTTGATTTCTCCTTTTTCCAGTGCTTCGACTGCACTGTGCCTGTCCATTGTGTGAGGACTGCCCGATTTGCCGCTGTGAACTGCAGTTGCAGCTATCCCAAGACCGGAAAAGTAATCAGCCATGTATTCGGCATGTTTGATAGATACACAGAAACCCAGGGTCCGCTGTCCCGCAAATTTATGGTAATTATTCATAATCAAATCCGCTCTTTCCTCATAGGACAGCTGCTGTTCCAGGTCTTCCACAACATAACGTCCGTTAGTCACCTTTACCTGGTCGTAATCAGTGGGGTCATAGATGGCATAATAGCGAAAAGGCACAAGTAAATCCCGCTCAATAGACTGCTTCAGCGAGATCTCATAAATAACATTATCATCACACAGGGCAAAAATGTCTTTGTTGTCCATACGGAAAGGTGTGGCAGTTAAGCCCAGGAGAAACCGCGGCTTGAAGTAATTAATTATACTGAGATAGCTTTCGGCTGCCGCATGGTGAAACTCATCAACAATGATGTAGTCAAAGTAATCCGGGGGAAACGCCTGCAGGTTCTCACTCCTCGACAGTGTCTGCACCGTACTGAAATAGATATCCGCCCCCTGATCTTTACGCTCCCCCGTATAATAACCAAGCTGCTCCTTCGGGCGCAGCGTCTGAAAAACGTCATAAGCCTGCTTCACTATCTCATCACGGTGGGCTATAAAAAGAACCCTTTTAAATGAAAGAGCATCAAACGCCGCCAGGTGCGTCTTGCCCACTCCTGTAGCAGCCACTACCACGCCTTTATTGACACCCTCAAGCCTCGCTTCCTTTAAGTAGTACAGGGCTTCAATCTGCGCCCCGCGGGGTTCAGGCTTAGGCAGATGTACTGCCGGTGCTGCTTTTTCTTCAGCCCGCACAAACTGCGGCTTTATCCACTTATCGGAATATTCCTTCAGAACTTCCTGGGTAACAGGTTCAGAGTAACACTCAAACAGCTTATTAAATGTATCGGAAAAACGTTGATAGTCATCAGGGTGCTCACTCTTTAATAACCGGTAGTTCCACTCCACCCCTGTAGTTAATGCAGAAAGAGATATGTTCGACGAACCGACAAAAACCTCTCCCTCTGTGCCATAGTCAAATATGTAAGACTTCGGATGAAAAGATCTCACTGTTTCATTATAAAAGCGTATATCAACAGCATTTCCTAAGTGATCATATAAATAATAAATTGCAGAGGGTTCTGTCACCGACAAATAGCGCCCTGTTAACAGCTGGATGCGTGCACCGCGTTCCGCAGCTTGTTTCAGCTGGGGCACAAGGAGCTTCACTCCGGATTCCATAACAAAGGCCACAATAAGCCGGGTCCTATCCGCCCGCTGCATAGCTTTTTCTAGGTACGGATGTAAGGGGTCGTTGATTCCGGTTATGGCATTCGGCAATTTTTACACCTCGGCAAATCTTTAATACAGATCTCTCAAACTCTCTTACAGAGAAACAAAAAACCAAAGGGCGCTTGTAGATTTTTTAGATAATCAATAGTCTTGCACTTTCTATTAGCGTATCTATGATAATATGCTGGTTGCTTCCCTCCGGCTATGACTGGTACCTTACCAGGCTCCATCCGAGATATATTGTTGAGCCACATCATTATAAGTATGCTTTCCATTATTTCATTCCATTTCTTCTGATATCGCTCATAAGCTTCCATCTATAAATTTCCTCATTATATTTTTAAAGTAAATCACCCAATTTGTTTTTTCACATATTGCTCCAATAAAGTAATGCTTGGGTGCTGTGATAGTGATACAAGTTTATTTACCAGAGCCACCGGGATAAGTGCATCATCATACATATCACATTTGAGCTTTGCAATGTTATTAAGAATTATATGGAATCCTGGAAAGTCGCTTACTTTCGGGTTTTCTGACACTTCTAAGGTGGGCAAAGTGAGAACGTACAGCTTATCATCACAAGTGCGAAATATAACTTTATTACCATAATAAGTGCTACTGCCGTAAGGTTTAACAGGATCGGGTTTCCCAGGGATTATATATTTATATACATAATTATTATTAATCATTAGCGCTTGGTCGGGGTTAATTTTGGATCTAATCTCATTTGCATGATCTACAAATGCCCCAGACTTTTCGATACCCGCTAGATAAATTGTATTAACCCGGTTATTCTGTTGATATATAAAATTAATTAAATCACGCATTGGCTTATGAAGGTTAGCGGTCTGCCCAAAAAAAGCCAGAGGACCATCTTTGATGAACAATATATGCTTTAGTAGATCAGGCTTTACTTCCCAAATAACCTTAATTAAATGAACTATTAGTATCTGTTCTAGTAAAGCCATTGTATATGCAATAACTCCTCCTGCACCTATCTCGTCATCTATTACTTCGTGAAAACGGAATATGTCCGTAAGGTAAATATGTCCTCCACAGTTATCACAATTAAACACATTGCCCATTGAAGCGGTAACTACTATATTTCTTTCATCACAGTTAGGACAACTAGCTAAGTTCCAACTAATGGAATTACCAGGACCATATTGTTTGAAAATTAGCCAACGTAAAGCTTCTATAAAAGGCTTTTCACCATTATGTTTTTTTGTGAAAAACTCAAAAAGCGCCTGTCGCGCCGAGTTGGTTAATGTATTACCTTCGAGTGAAATATTACGGGTAGGAAGGATAAAATGAAATCTTTGTATGCGTTTCAGTTTGGCTATATTGACAGGATCTATAAAAGGGATTTCCCTTAGGTCCTCTAGATCGGATACCTTAAACATCAGTGCACCAAAATTAAAAAAAGTAAGTGTACTTGACGGAAATTCCTTTGTTATCAGAGTTTCGCCGTATCCCCCATCAACAGCGATGATGATCTCAATCGGGTTTTTCTCTAAGGGTTCAATGTCAACCAAGCTAGAAGAATCCATCTTTATTTGCTCACTGGCAAAAGGGAGTTTGCAGCGCTTTATAAAGCTATTAACCGCTTCTTCGTTAATAATACTAAGGTGCCCTCCCTTGCTAGCATATTCGGACGGCCTTCGGTTTCTACGGCTAGTATATCCCAACTTGCTCCTCCCCCCTAATTTACTGTTGATTAACTGCAAAACGGTCAATCTGAACGGGTACAACAAAAGGATTAGAATACGTTTTCATTCTAACAAAACCCTTATCAGAATTAGGGCTAAAACGAGTTAGTCCATCAGTGAAGTCCCGAAAATCATAGTATTTCTTAAGTTCCTTTAATTCATCGTCGTTGTTGAGGTGAGCTACAAACCAATTTTGAGTGTTCTTCAAAATATTACTACTGATCGAACTAGCTTCCTGGGTAGCATAAACTAATCCCAGATTAAGCTTAGCTCCTTCTTTGGCTATACGGTTATATATCTGAGTAAGATCTTTATCTTCCTTTTTAGGAAAAAGATTATGGGCTTCTTCAAAATAGAACTGAATAAAATTGTTCGGTTCGTTTTTGATAAACCGATCCATGCTATTTGTGAAAATTGCTTTGCATATTCGCTCAGAATATAACTTTTGGATTTCGGGATCCCCCTGTGACAAATCAACAATTACAATTTTACCTTTTCGCAACAATTCTACTATTTCCTCGGCAAAGGGGCGATCCACTGTACTAGTGTGGCGGTTAAGCAGAGGACGTAATTTATTATAACCAGCTACTGTAGCACCCCCTCCACCCGCCTGGCCTTTTCTTGTAAGAAAGGTCAGAAGCGCTTTTAGATCTACGTCAAGGTATTCCTTGTCTTTTTCTCTTTGGTACCTTTTAAAAAAGTCATCTTCATAGTTCTCCCAAACCCACGTAAACCAAGCTACAGCTTCATCGTAGGTTATTCCTTTTGAAGGATCAATCACTTTATTCGGATTAACTCTTTCATTTATTTCTTTTCTACCGGAAAACTTAATCTTATTTTTCTTCACGCGAAAACCTGCTTTATAAAGGCAACATTTATAAGCGGCAACCTTACGGTCATATCTAGTTTTAAAAGAACGGTCACTTTTTTTATCCTTTGGAAAAAACATGTCTACTGCACAAAAATTTTTTACATAGATCGTGTCATCCGATGCAAGATAGTCTTGGACCATGCTGAAACCTTCTAAAATATCTTCATAAAAATTTACTTTCATTACTTTAAAACCTGGCTTTTCGATAACACTATACCTTGTCACATCATCTTTATACATCTCAAAAATTGCGGTACCTTCATCCTGAAGGTTAGCATTAGCATACTCACCATTTATGTCGAAAATAATCTGCCCAACAGGAAACTTTGGTCCACCACTTTCCGTAAAAGCGTTAAGGTTTTGTTCTACAGGTTGGGTAATTGATAGGCTAGAAGGAGCTGAACTGCTAAGTTCAGCAGTCGCCTGGATTATCTTTTTGACAGTATTAGATTTACCTGTTCTAGTCATCCCGAAGAGAGCAGTACGTGTTCCAAGAAAATCCGCCGATGCAACATAAACAGCAACTTCATCTTTTTCTTTTTCCTGAAATCTACGACTAGAGCTATACCTTACACAACCTAATCTAATATCTGTCCTTTGGCCAGTAAGTACACGCCCATCCCTGAAATTAACGATCTTCTCCAAAACTTTTTTTACAGGTTTATATACACTATAATTATGCGCACTATAAAAATTCTCAACATCTGCCCCAAAACGTGTGTTGCCCTGGGTATCCCTATAAAACGTACCTAAAGTTCGGCATTCAAGCCCAGAAAACCCAAATTCATAACGTGTGAAATCATCAAGCTGAGTCATTTTTTTCTGGTACCCACCCCTATCTGCTTCCTAAGGAAGCAAAAAGAACCCCCCTTGCTTCCCTTGCAGGGGTGGTATACTACTAATTTGTTATAATAGTTGAGGCAATAAAATACCGTGCGAACCGCAGGGGTAAGGGGAAAAAGAAGTAAGATTTTAAGGAGGTTTTGAGTAAATTACTAAAACGAATCATTCTATGTGTCCAAGTGTTCTTAGGTTTATGCGTAGGCCATGACACCCTTTTCATCAAGTACTGTCAAAGGCCTGTGACTGTGCTCGCCGTAAAGGACAGAGTAACCGGCCATAATCCCCTGGCAGCCCTTTATCTATCTTCCTCTTACTACAGGCGTTTAATGAAGGACGAATAAAAAATGGCCATCTCATGAGATGGCCTATATATTCTACCGCCCTTATAGGGGTCAGCTGGCTTTTTTATATTGGGTTAAGAGTAAAGAGGGAGGTAGTTATGGATGGAGTATCAGTTGCCTTTATAAATCAGGTATATGATAATTTAAAATTACTGGTTATCCTTTGCAAATCGATAACCTTTCCCTTTTAATATCAGTCCCAAATCTTTTACAATCATAAAAACCAACAGCAGAATACCCACATAACCATTTATCACATAAACAATGTTTACCAAGCGGTCAAAAGATACTTTTAAGCCAATAATGGTTCCCATTAAGGCTAATACTACCGTAAGTATTTTAAATCTCCGGCTTTTTTCGTCAGCTATGCGAATGCATACTGTCCAAAGAAGAGGTACCGAAGTGGTATAAATTCCTAATACCACCAGGAGGGAGAATATGATGGCTATATTGGGGTGGATATTTCCTGCTAATATTAAGGAAGGCACCATAGATCCCTTCACTTGCTCGATATTGGCCATTAATCCTAAAGCAACTAGAATCACTGCTAATGAAAATCCCAAAGCTCCCAAAATTGTTCCCCAGACAGCATCTCTTCTACTCTTGGCCTCGGCACCGATTGAAGACATAAAGGTAGCCAGCCACAGCATGCAAAATCCTACATAAGATCCGGCAGCAAATAGCCAATTACTCGAGGCTTTAAGTAAATCTAATTGGGGGATTATTTGGTTCGCGGTTGATAATCCACCTGGATTCATTAAAATACCGGCTATTCCCAAACTAATGGACATTACAGCGATAACCGGACCGATACTGCCAATGACATCAACAATTTTATTCAGTCCAAATACAACAGTACCTCCGGCCACAATCGCGAGGCCAATACCACCTACATAAGTGGGAAGCCCGTATTGTTGCTGCAAAGTAGCCCCAGCCCCGCCTATCATTACGATAAATGACATATATATAAATATAACGGAAAAGTAATCATAAAATATCCCAACAATTTTTCCGCAATAATAGATGTAAATATCATTTCTTTTAGGAAACTTATTCTTATTACCAGCCAAAATAAAACTGACACCAACATAAAGAAATAAAGTAAATACAATCAGGGCTCCTAAAATACCCATGAAACCGTAAGCAACAAAATACTGCATGATTTCTTGCCCAGTAGCGAAACCCGACCCAACTAAAAAGGCAATAAAAGCTCCTGCGTAAATAATGATTTGCTTCACATTCATCTTTTGTTTTTCCATATTTTATTTCCATATGCTTTTGTCATGACTTTATTATGTGTAAAACTAGTCCTTATAATAACTAAACAGCACCTAGCTTTTTCAAGCAGATAAATTTCTCGGTCAAGTGAGACCGGGAAGAAAACTCCAAAATTTCATCCGGAAGATTCATTTTCCTCTTCATAACCCTCCCCCATATTTATACTTATAAGTCTGACATAAAACACAGATACCCTTTCCATTTTTGTTAACAAAAAACCACCGGCCATTCGTCAGCAGGCGGTTTTCCTTCGCAGCTCTCTACAGTTATCTTGTTCTACTTTATTCGGTGTATCATGAATTTATATTCCGGTTTTTCCCGTAGAAAATCCTGCCTTCCTCCAGGTGTCTCTTATATATACAGTCTCTGGGCAAGCTCTCTGTCTGGCTGAATACATCTGCGCTTATCACTGCATTCAAAATATCTTGAGCAACAGCCAAAGGGTTCTATTGCTTCTAAGTAACACTTTTCATAGACTTTATAAGCGTTATTTATTATTTTTTCTATGACAACGTCACAATACTCGGTTGAACTCCAATTCTTCTCATTCATAGGTATTAAATAATTCTCAAGATCAAGATCTTTGCTGAATTCAGTTTTTAAATAATCCTTACGGATTTTTTTAACCTTCTCACCCTAATAACTGCCTTTTTGAAAAACCATACAGTAATAAAGCCCTTGTTCTTTTTTTCTTCAATCCTATTTTCATCATAATAGTATGATTTACTAATACTCTTTTTGAGTTCATCCAAAAACCGTCTTATGTTGTCCATCCTCTTCCTCCAGTGATAACATCCTTAAAAATTGGTTTTCATCGATGATTTCCAACGGATAGCCCTGCTCAATGAGTTCTTTGGCGCGTTTTGTTTTGCGGCTCTGCTTGCCGTCAACAAACCTTGAAAAATCTTGCACTCCCATAACTAAGTAACTTGTCTGTTTTGTAACGTTATTTAACACGCAGCCGCCATTGTTCACGACCATTTGTGCTGCGTGCTGCCTTGTCATACTGATCAATGTTCCTGTAAAAACCACATTTTTGCCCCTGAATGCCCCCTTTGTTTTTATGTTTTCATGGGAAAGTTCACTGATTTTAAGGGTGTCATACTTTCCCTTTCGAATGCTTCGATGTGGGTTAGAAACGTAGCATGGACAATAAAGATCTTCATTGAGAACCCCCACTCGCATATCGATTTTTTGGGCCAATTCATTGATTGAAAGACAATCATGGTGTTTGCAGGCCTCAACTAAAATTTTGCCGCAAATTCTGGCATCATCTGATGCATGATGATGGTTAAATAAATATCCCAGCTGATTACCGATGTTTTTTAACGAATAGCTTACCTGTTGATCCCATGTCTTTCTTGCCACATTATAGGTACAGATAAATTCTATATCTGGATATGACAATCTATAACCATCTAATAGCTGCCGCAAAACGCTGATATCAAAACTCGCATTATGGGCTGCAACGAGCCTATTATGAATCAGTTCATGTATATCGGGCCAAATCTCATTAAATCTAGGTTTGTCAACGACATCACTGCTGGTGATGCCGTGAATTTGAGTATTAAATGGATTAAAATAATCTAAATGACGAGGAGGGCGAATGAGCCATTCGTACTCTTTTGAGACTCGGCCATCTTCAAAAAACACCAGTGCTACGGCGCATGCGCTTGCTCGTTTCTCATTCGCAGTCTCAAAGTCTATTGCCACAAAGTCAATTGTCATGATGTCACCCCCGGAAACGTAGAAACATTATTAGGACACCAAAGTGAGCCAATAAACAAAAATATGCTCATTAATAACAGGCCACTCCACCATTATTTTTATTAATTTGACACAAGGCATAGGCTTTCCTTCCATTTATGCAAAATGTTGATGGCTCATATATAGAACCGAGGAAGAAGAAGCTCGTTTTTGGGATAAACATGACAGCACAGAGTTTATTGATGATTTTGAGCTCGTAGAAATAGAACTTTCGCCGGAATTGAGGGATGAGATTATAAAAAGGAGATTAGCAGGGATAAGGGGAAAAATGATAAGGGGAAAAAATAATTAAGACTTTGAGGAGGATTTGAGTAAATGACTAAAACGAATCATTCTATGTGTTCCAAGTGTTCTAAGCTTATTTGCAAAACGGATCTTCAGGCTGAGAATGACCCGCTCAGCGAAGCCCCAGATTACTGTCCTATGAAGTTATGGCCCGGGCTTCTCGATGAAGCCTTAGAGGAATATAAAAAAGAGGGAAATTTAGAATTTGCCAGATTGGCATCGGTCCAAGAATCTGAGTGCTATGAAAATACACCACAGGGCATCAGAACGAAGTATCCCAGGATTGAGGAAATAATTATGTTTGCGCAAAAATGCAATTACCATAAACTCGGCATTGCTTTTTGCACAGGTCTGGAACATGAGGCAAGGCTATTGACGCGGATCCTGGAAAATAATGATTTCGAAGTGGTATCTGTGCGCTGCAAAGTTGGAGCTGTTCCTAAAGAAGAAATCGGAATCCGTCCCGAAGAAAAGATTGCCGGCCCGGAAAAATGGGAGTCGATGTGCAACCCCATCTCACAGGCCATGATATTAAATGCTGAAAATGTAGATCTGGCGATTATGCTGGGTTTATGCATAGGTCATGATACCCTCTTCATCAAGTACTGCCAAAGGCCTGTGACTGTGCTCGCCGTAAAGGACAGGGTAACCGGCCATAATCCCCTGGCTGCCCTTTATCTATCTTCCTCTTACTACAGGCGTTTAATGAAGAAAGAATAAGAACATGGCCGTCTCTTTTGAGATGGCCTCTACTGTGATAGTGGCAAGGGACGGTGGCAAGACCTATCATTTGCCACAATAATGAGGCGTATCGATCCCCTCACCAACAATTCATTTTCTTTCATGAAAACCAGCGGGTATACAGACTCCTCGACAGAAGGCTCGAGGTCACCTACCGGTTGACCGGGATACAGGAGATGATCCAATAAAGCAAGCTTGGCACCGTTACTTCTTATACATCAACTTATATTGCTCAATTAAAAAATTAGAGACCATAATTCCTGCTTCATTAATGGCTTCTGTGTCCAGATAATGATTCGCACTCATATCAAATAGGATATTAGCAGAACCTTTGATCTCATCATCACCCAGCCAGATCTTAATCGTTAAGGGGAATCTGGGGAAAAGGGGTATTTTTGCACAGACGTCCGCACTTTCTTCAATGGATGCATCCAGTTTAAGACATGCCGCTTTTATTTGCTCTACCGGTTCCTGTGAGAAATATTTAGCCAGGGGATCGATACTTTTACGCACTAAAGCTGCATAATTAAGATTTCCATTTTCCAACTCACGGTATGAGATCAGTTTATTTTCCATGGGAGCATTATCTGCTCGGGCAAGATAGTGGAGAATAAGCCATCTCCAATTCCAGGCAGGCATATACTTTGAGCCGGTGAAAACTATATCACCCTCTGGGTATTTTACATCCAGCACTTGCCCAAGGCTTTTTATCCGTATAATAGATTGTTTTGGATCAAATACTGCTCCACTGTTTTCCGACATCTTAAATGGATCTTCTGCTGCAAAGTCTTTAATGATATATTCGAATGCTGTATTAAAAGCTGTTTTATCCTCGGCTATCATATAAGGAAGCATTATTTTCCTCCCACTACAAGTAATATTCAGCAAACTTTAGGATAGCCATCACAATCAGAAATACAATGATGATTCTCGTCAGCCTGCTTCTATCCAACTTTTTGAATATTTTCAAAGCCGGCAACAGGAATGCCACACAGACCACACTGGCAATGGCAGAGTATGCAAAGGTTACCAGAGTCATACTGCCTTGGATGATATGCTGAATCAAAAGTATTATCAATGTTATGAGTAGAGTTGCCTGTAGATTGGCAAGGTAGCGAATATTGTCTTTAAAAATACTATGATAATAATACCCCAACGGAGGTCCACTTACGCCAAGCATATTGCATACACCGGTTACACAGCCCGCTAAAATACTGTTGGGGAGAGAAGCTTTTATCTGCCACCCTTTTTCGGAAATGTAGAACAAACCTGCGAAAAAAAGCAGGATGAAAACCAGTATAATTGTGAGCGTAGCATCATCCAGTACAAACAGAAAATAGGTGCTGATCATTTGCATAATCACGATGGGGATGACAACTGGCAAAATATTCTTTATTTCCACATGTTCTCGGGTATCAAATAGAAGCACACAGCTCATCACAATGGCGCAGAACGCGGTAATAGCGACAGACGCTTGATAACTAAACACATAAGGAAGAAAAAGTATCGTATAAATTCCGACCCCGAATCCTGTAAGCCCCTGAATAAACGCAGCCAAACACACTATTAATATCAAATATAATAAAGGCCACATTTCCATATCTTTACACCTCCATAAATTTTGTGTATGAAAAACTGTTCCCGGAAACATTTTTGAAACAATAAAACGGAGGAATCATAATGAAATGTCGCAGTCGAAGAATTGATGAGGAGTATTTTCACTGTTATTTCATGATACGCAGCGTCCCGTTAGAAGGCAACAATTTGTAATTGAATTAATCTTGATCATATTTCTTTTCAGCCGGCTTCCTATTATACAAGCGGTTAATATCGTTGAGAAAACACAATATAATGGATTGTTCATATTCACTATAAGTATTTATCACCGATAGTTTCTCCTGTCTTGCTTGACTATGCAGCTTTTTGTGTTCGTTATAAATATGCCGCCCTTCCTCAGTCAGTCGATAATAAATTTCTTTGTTATTATCCGGTCGTTGGTAACTCTCGACTAACCCCTTTTTCAGCAGCCTTTTGCAGATTTTACTGATAGCACCACGTGTCATATACATCTCGTTTGCTATTTTTGTGACATTAGGATATTCAATTGTGCCAATCAGATCAATACAATGAACTTCTGACAAATTAATGCCTTCAAACATATCCTCCCATTCATCGGGAAATATGTTTTCTTGAACTTTTATGAGTGAATTTACGATTTGCATAGCTAGGTCCATTCAATAGCGATTCCCCTTTTATGTTTCCGTGGAAACAATAATAGCATACCATGATTTTGTTTCCATGTCAACAAAAACAAAGCTTCCCTACTATATATAGACATAATGCCGGAATTATGGTTTTGAAGATGGGTTTTCGAAGGGTTTAGTCAGATGGCAGATGTCAGATGTGGGAAAAGGGATTGTCTGTCGCAAGCCTAGCACCGCTTTGACTGAGCTGTCACACTAACGGCTTTTGGCTGAAATAGTATAAACCCTGATTGACAGAATCTATATCATATATTTTTTTCTCCAGAAAGAATAGGATTATCAGATCAGATGTATCGCTTTCAGATAAAGAGTAACCGGCGGCAGCTAAAAGTTCGTCGGTTTCTCTTTTATTCAGTTCAAGGGCCAAAGCCAGTGCTACCACTGTGTTTTTCCCAGGACGATAATTAGGGTTTCTTATCTTAGAAAAATGCCTGCGGTCTATTCCTGCCCTTTTATAAACATCTGAATCTCTGGCACCCTTTTTATCGATCAAGCTGAACAATAGCTGATTAAATGTTGGTTTGCGGTTATTTTTAATATAATTTTCTAATTCTGTATCCAGTGCCTCTTTTAAAATAGTAGGTCCATAAACAGCATAGTCTGGCTCTTCTGAGTGTTTTTCTATATACTCTTGTAATTCTATTAACAACTCTTGGTCAAGCATGTCCATACCCTCCATAAATGTCGCTTAACAGGCGACCAAATTATGGAACGGCTTCGCTATTATTATACCATGAACAAATATTTGAAAGGGTGATCTGTATGAACAAGAATTTAACAGAAATTATTTTTCTCCTTGACAGAAGTGGTTCAATGGGAGGGCTTGAAAGCGACACTATAGGCGGTTTTAATGCTTTTCTAAAAAAGCAAAGCCAATTGGAAGGAGAAACAATTGTCACAGCAGTGCTTTTTGATGACCGGTACGAAATATTGTGGAATGGTGTTAAGGCAAATGAAGTTAAGCTAACTGAAAAAGAATATTATGTGCGGGGATGCACCGCTCTCTTGGATGCAGTAGGAAAAACAATTTTAGATGTGGGCCACAGGTTGTCAAGAACAAGTGAAGAGGAAAAGCCGAGCAAAGTCATCTTTGTCATCACAACAGACGGCTTGGAAAATGCCAGCCGTGAATTCACCTATGAAAAAGTGAAAGAGTTAATCAAACACCAGCAGGAGAGATACAACTGGGAGTTCATTTTCCTCGGCGCTAATATAGATGCTGCAAAAGAGGCGGACAGCATCGGGATCAGCGTTGATAATGCATATAACTTCGACGCTTCAGCAAATGGTGTACATGAAATGTATTGTATGGCATTTGATGCAGTCACTGAGAGGAGATGGAGAAAAAAGAAATAGTAGTCAAGCATGAGCCATAGTTTTCATCAATTTTCCTCAACTCGTACCTGGAAGGGGAACTCCTAGGTTTTACCTCCGTCTACGAAGTTGGTCTTTTATAATGTTAATAAATAATGCCAACACCATTTACCATAATATACATTATAACGACATTATTCATTCTTGTAATGCCATATATATTGTTATATGGTATAACCGTTAAAGGTAACCATAACAGTGCAGCTTGGACTGGTTATCAGCAAAAAGTTATTGGTATAGTATTTAGCCCAGCCGGTCATTGGGCTGCAGTTGCTGCTAAAGCTCACAGCAGTTGTCCCAGTTCTAACAGGTGCAGCTTTGGTAGCGTTCTTGTAAAGGAGGTAAGAGAAACACTGAAGAAAAATTGCTTAATATTACAGTTTTCTTTATTGGCTTTGTTTGTAATCATACTTGGAACGAATATACTAGGATATACGAATTACGAAAGTGTACGGTATATCATTTATACAATCGTAGTTTTATCAGCAATTAACTTTATTATGTTTATTTTGCTTTTCAAAACTGAAGATGATAAACAGGTTTCCAAAACGACTAAAAGAAACATCGTTATTTCTGCTTTCATTGCTGGCGTATTGCTTACTTTTACGGTAATCCGGTTATTGTATTATTGAGGATGAGGCAAGCCTGGCACCATAACAGGCCATCAACAGCCAAACCAAACACTGGATTGGAGAGGAGAGCTGAAATTGAGAGTGTGATAGAGAGGAAAACTACTCTGGCCTGACCACAAAAAGAAAGGATCTGGTGTGGATGTCAAGCAGATGCCTATATAAACGGTACATACCTTCAGTAAAACCATCTGGTAAAGGTGACGAAGAGGCGTATTTGTTTGTTTTCTGCAATAATATGCTACTGGTTCACCTGGAGGAGGGGAGCCCTGGGATCCCCCTGACAAAAGAGTGCGAACTAGGTATAACGCCGATCAGAAAACTGTATCTTGGTACATTGATGGGCGAACCTTGTTATGCCCTGGAAGGTGCCGCCGATTCCCAATGCCCGGAAGGATTGGAATTCAAGAAACTGCGATCATTATATGATCTCGTGGAAGAGGATATCTATGCCTTGGCTGGCCGGGCGAAGCAAATTCTTTTTTGGGACCAAAACCACCAATTTTGTAGCCGCTGCGGAACAAAGACGGAAACATTGGCAGCCGAGAGGGCCAAGGTGTGTCCCCAGTGCGGTCTGACCAGATATCCGCATATCTCGCCTGTGGTCATTGCCGCTGTACTAAAAGGAGAACAGATACTGATTGTTCATTCTGATCAATATGGAAAAATGGCCAGCCTAATCGCCGGATTTGTGGAAGCCGGGGAAACACTTGAAGAAGCTATGCAAAGAGAGATTATGGAGGAAGTCGATATCAAAGTTAAGAATATCCGGTATTTTAGCAGCCAGTCATGGCCTTATCCTGAACGCTTGATGATCGGCTTTATTGCTGAATATGATGAGGGTGAACTTGCTTCCGACGGCGTAGAGGTCTCCTATGCTGGTTGGTTTGACGTACAAAATCTTCAGTTGCTGGAACTTCCGCCGAAAGCAACCCTTGGCAGAGAAATAATAGACTGGTATATCAAGACCTATTCAATATAATAAAGACTTTTTGTGTTCAATCTGTATTGTACTAAGCTAAATGCTTTCTAATGTTTCACTCAACTCTGGCCGTATTGTGAAAAGGCCAGAGTATTAGTTCAGCAGTTTTCCCTTGATTGCCCTTATCAAAAGGTAAAGCAGAGCTAAAACCGCTGCTAAATAGTAAATCTTTACTGAAAAGAGGATTAATGAGCCTAATTTTACGAGATAAGCACTAGCATAATCGGTGGCCTTTAGGGAAATACCACCAGAATAAAAGAACCGCCAGTCACTCTTCCTGCCGGCGGTATCATGGTCGATAGATTCTGTGCATCATCTCAACCCCTATTTGTCTTTTTTTAAATCCTCCATTATGCAGTTATAGAGGAGATACATATCATCGTAGGGGAATTCGTACTCGACCCTCTCCTTCTTTTCTTTTGTGTCAACCAGTTTCAAATGTTTCTCCCGAACTTTCTTCTCCATATCCTTTATTGCTACAGCCATCTTAGTCACCCCTTTCTTATTCTTAGCTTGTGCTTGTTACTTCTTTCACTTATACAAATACGCAAAAACCGTGCCAATTATTTCGGAAAGGAAACTGCCATAAATGACAGATTCAGTAGTCTATTTTATCAAAATATTGACAATAGCTGCCGTATTTTCGAAAAAGCTGCCGTATATGTGTAATCCGGCGACCATTTATTTACCATTATTTTTTCTGTAGAGTATCTTTTTCTTGCTCAAGCATCTTCAGAAATTCATTTTCATCAATTATTTGGCCACTATTCCTGTTCTATCAGTTGGCATGCTTGTGATACACTAAAAGCAGGACTTTTCTACTGTTTGTATAAAAAGTCATCATAATGCACAAAACCTTTCCTTGGAGGGCTTATAATGTACGGTATTGTACTGGAAGGCGGAGGGGCCAGAGGCGCATACCAGGTAGGAGCATGGAAAGCTTTAAGAGAGCTGGGAATTGATTACCAGGGTGTTGCCGGAACATCTGTAGGCGCACTAAACGGTGCGATGATGGTGCAGGGGGATTTTAATAAAACACTGGAAGTATGGAGTGACATAACACCATCTAAGGTTGTCAATATTAATGATGAATTATATGAGATGGTTAAGAACCTGAAAATATCTACTGAGATCACGCCCATCCTACTGCAATCTATCAAATCTATTTTTCATAACCGCGGCATGGATACCACTCCCCTTCACAATCTTTTGTATCAGTGGGTAGATGAAAAAAAGATCAGAGAGGCAGGTATTGAGTTCGGCATTGTCACTGTATCGCTTTCTGATCTAAGACCTTTAAAATTATTTTTACAGGATATCCCCCAGGGAAAACTGGTCGACTATCTCCTGGCAAGCGCAAGCATGCCGGTTTTTCAAAGGCAACGCATAGATAACAGGGTTTTCTTAGATGGCGGTGTTTATGATAACCTGCCGATCAGCTTGCTTGATCACAAGGGGTTTCAGAAGATGATTGTTGTCAGGCTTGTAGGCAAGGGATTGAAAAAACGGGAGAGAATCAAAGGTGTAGATATTACCTTGATCAAACCTGCCGAGAGTTTGGGTAGCATGTTTGATTTCACTAAGGAAAGGGCCAATACCAACATTGAATTGGGCTATTACGACACTTTGAAGGTATTTAACGGATATCATGGCATCAGATATTATATTGATGTCAACCGGAATGAAGAATACTACCTGCATAGTTTGCTGCAAATGGAACAAACAAGATTGAAAGGCTTTTATAAGGGATTGGGAGTACCTGTTGGTATGCCTCACCAAAGGTTTATCCTAGAAAAGCTGATCCCCTTGCTGGTGGATTTACTCCCTGTAAGAAAGAGTGCCTCATACACAGAACTGGCCATCAGCTTGCTGGAGAGAGCTGCAAACAAGGCGGGAATAAAAAGATTTAAAGTATATCGGTATGATGTGTTTGAGCAGAATGTTATAACTAATTACCAAAAGGGAGAGCATACCCCCTTACCCACTGCCTTGAAAGGAAACGAACTGCTCCTACGGGCAATAAAGGAGCAATTTCTAGATGAGATTGCAGATATTTTGATTTGCGGAATTGAAGCAAGCGCTAAATATGGCCAGCTGTGAATAAAAACCTGTGTCCCAAACATCAGCCGGGGGAAAATTCCCCTTGGTTGGTCCTGCTGGCCTGGGACAAAGCACCCCATCCCCTATCCTTACTGTTCTGCTGTTTTTAAAGATAACAAATGGATGGTTACACAGATAGCTATTATTATTAACAGGATTTGTACTAAGATGCTTTCGAGGAAAAAAATGATTGAATATCCTATAGACAGCCAAAGGAGGGATATGCCCAATACTTTGGCGTGGAGTGGGATAGAACCTTTTTCTCGATAGTTTTGAATATACTTGCCTAGTACCGGATGGCTTATTAGGCGATTATAAAGCTTTTTTGAGCCCCTGATATAACAAGCTGCAGCCAGCAGCAGAAAAGGTGTTGTAGGGAGAACAGGCACAAAAATACCTATAACCCCCAATATGACCGCCAAGGAACCAGTTAATATAAAAAATATGTTCACAGATTTTTTTGCTAACATATAATTCTCCTTTACGACCTAGAGATTAAACAAACCCAGCAGCAGCATTGCGCCCAACATATAGACGGAAGCAGCCTTAAACAGCCCGAAATTAAGTTTTGCGGAAGGCCTTATCAGATAAACGAGAGCAGCCGCAATTAAGGCACAGCTTATAATCATTAACAGATAAAAGCAGATACCGATCATTTGTAATATAATGCATGCCAGTATAATACTCAGGCTGGCAAAAATGGTTGATATGGTGATTACTTTCCGTGTAATGTTTACACCATATTCCGAAGGAAAAGTAGGAATATTGGCTTGTCCATAATCTTTACTGTACTTGATAGAAAAAGTCATTATGTGCATTGGTATCCACAATAAAACGGCAGTTGCCAAAAGCAGACCAATCCCATCTATCTTTCCTATTCCTAAAACCCTCCCTGATAGAATAGGCATTCCCCCAGCTACACCACCAAAAACTATGGAAAAATGTGTTCTTCGTTTCAAGGCCAGTGAATAAACAACCACATTTATTAGCAAACCTGCTGATACTACCAAACCATAGAATGGATCCAACAGTAGCGACCAGCCTATTCCCAACAATGATAACAGACTACCAAAGATTATTACTTCTTTCAAGTTTAGTACTCCACTAGGTAATGCCCTGCCCTTGGTACGTTCCATCTTGGCATCGATATCATAATCTATCGCCATATTCAGAACTGTAGCTCCGCTAACTGCAAAGAAAAGACTGCCTACCAATAACAATGCAGTTCGCCAGTTGGTTATGGGACAAATAGCTGTACCAAAGCCTGCCCAGCCTGTCAGAACCAGCAAGAATGTTTGCCGACTTTTAATAAGGCTCCAGTAAGCCTGCATTTTCGAGCTAAATACCGTTGGCGGTGGCTGCCTTTTAACCTCTACATCAACTCGGTTATGCATGAGTGTCTCCTCCTTTACGTTAGCTTTAAGTTCGCTACAGCTATAAATGCCTTAAATATCTGAAGCCTACATCATCAGGGTATAGCCATCGCCGTCATAATCAATCCTTGATGCCACATCCTCACAGGATAAGTGCAAATAATCCCCTTCATTTATGCTTTTTCATGTCTGCCCTGACCGAGTGTTCAGATCAAATACATCGTTAATGTGGCTTTCAGATCTGTCGGTAGAGAATCAATCATCTTTAGAAGATCCTCGTTTTTGACCCCACGATATTACCTCTATTTTATCTTTGTCACTTCTTATCTTCTAATATTATATTTGGTAAGGCAAAAACCCTGCCATGTATGTAAACAAATGTAATGTTTCTATACAAGTATTTCAAGAAAGTCACTTCTTAGACCGTATTAAAAGGTTTTTGAAGGAAACAGGCGATGCTTTGAGGAATTAACCAAAGTATCAACATAGCTGTCAGGATTAGTTAAAGCAATACTTATGTTTATTCACCGCTCCATAGATAGCAATGGGATACTTTCCTTGCAATGAGGGGCCTCAAATTGGCATAAAAAAATACAAAGAATAAGGAGCTGTGTATATTGAGTTTAAAAGAGGAACTCATTGAACTTGTTGTTAAATCTGTAGCAGAGTCTGAAGATAGGAAGTTTTTCCGCAAGCCCCTTGTAGGCTTTTCAGCAGCCGATGATCCATTATATATGCAATTAAAAGAGATTGTTGGGCCTGAACATCTTTCTCCTCAGGACATCTTTTCCAGGAGCAAAACCGTTCTTTCATTCTTTATCCCTTTTTCAAAAGAGGTTGTATTAAGCAACCGTAAACAACGATCTGTTTCTACTTTATGGGCTGAATCTTATCTTAAAGCCAACGCCTTGATCGGCGAGATATCTGAAAAATTAATCACCTATTTGGAGGGCAAAGGAATAGCAGCGGCTACTGTTAGAGCTACTCATAACTTCGATGAAAAAACGCTCAAATGTAGCTGGTCCCATAGGAGTGCTGCCTATATCGCCGGTCTTGGCAAATTTGGCGTCAACAGAATGTTAATCACCCAAATAGGAAGCGCCGGAAGATATGGTACTGTTTTTATCTCCCATCAAATTCCCGCTGACACCAGGCCGGAAAAAGAGTACTGTATCTATTACCAAAAGGGTAGTTGTTTGGTATGTGTCAAAAGCTGTCCGGTAAACGCCCTTGATCGTGATAGCTTTGATAGACTCAAATGCTATGACCGGTTACTAGAGAACTCGCAACAATTCACAGCATTGGGAAACTGCGATGTCTGTGGGAAATGCGCTACTGCCGGGCCATGTGCGATTATCGACAGCGAGAAAATGAGAAGGCAAACCACCTGCACCCGTCCCCGGACGCATCAAAAAAAAGACAGTTCTCAAAAAGAAACTGTCTAGACAGCTTGCTATTTAATCTGTAATCAATATAATATTCAGAATAATACCTTGGCTAGAGCCAAGCATCTTCCAACCCTACTTTTCGTTCCTTTCTTTTTCGAAGATCTTTCATTATTTAATCATGTGGCAAACGAAACGTCCCATTGCCACACCATTGCCACATTGCCGGGTTGTTAGATATAATGTCTGTGTATGTATATGTATTGAATTATTGAATTAACGAGAAGGATATATACGATGTTGAAAAAACACAAAGTAAAGGAAAAGCTGGTCAATATAATAAGACGGATATGGCCGATAATTGAAAAAGTGCTGACTATTATCATCGGCTCTTTTTTATTAGCAGTAGCATACAATATGCTGGTGGTTCCCTATGGCTTATTATCAGGAGGACTTACTGGAATTGCGCTGCTTGGTAATTATCTGCTCAATATTCCACTTCCTATCGGTATTATTATTTTAAATATTCCTGTGTTTATTTTGGGATTAAGGGAACTAAACATCACGTTTATGCTGTATAGTTTGCTCGGCACACTCACTTTAGCGGCAGCCTTACCCTTTTCTGAGCCTATTATACCCGTTCCTGAACTTGATTTATTTCTTGCCGCTATTTTCTCCGGAGTCATCGGTGGAATAGGCAGCGGTATTATTTTACGCTCTGGAACATCAGGCGGAGGTGCTGATATTATTGCTATAATTGCTAAGAAAAAGTGGAACACCCCTGTAGGAGCTTGTTCCTTCTACTTTAATTTAGTTGTCATATTGATGTCGCTGTATTTCTTTGAACTGAAGATCGCTCTATATACTATTGTCAGCATGTGGGTAATGGGATGGGTAATAGATAAAGTGCTCAAGGGGCTAAGTAGTTATAAGTCTGTGACGATCATTTCTGATAAAAACGACAAGATTGCAGAACTAATCATGGGGGAACTCAATCGAGGTGTTACTTTCTTGGATGGACATGGTGGTTATACAAAAGAATCAAAAATGGTTATCAACTGTGTAATCAATAATTACGAAATACCTAAATTAAAAAATATAGTCCTACATTTGGATCCAGATGCGTTTATGTTCATCTCAGATACTGCTGAAGTTTCCGGAAGAGGGTTCCCAGTTCCCAGGTAGTTCTCAGTGTTATAGTTATCACTTCTGACAACCCCTTTTTTCGATCAGAGTCTTTTTTTGCTCACGTGTCATCTTTTTGATGTGGTATTCTCTTTTTGCTGCCTCCCTTTTACTAGTACACTCCTCAGCATAGACCAGCTCTAGTGGCCCCCTGCCACGGGTGTACTTAGCTCCCCTACCCTCTCGATGTGCAGCCAATCTAGCATCAATATCGTTCGTCAATCCTGTGTATAGGGTGCCATCACCGCATTTCAGAATATATACATAATAGTGCATCTTTTTTCTCCTGTTATATCATGATTTTTTATACACTACTGGTTCCTGTTCGAGCATCCATATTTTATATTATAATAGATTAGTTCTGTTTTCAGTTAGATCGGAAGGGTTTTGGGAATCCTTGTCGTAATATGTAAAAGAACCAATAATTTTTTTATAAGGATGAATGTTGATGGATGATTTAATATGTTTCAAAGGGAATCGCAATGGTGTAACACTTATCATCAATGATGCAGAAGCTGATTTTCAGAAAATAATCGATCATTTAAAACAGAAGATGTCTCACCTTAACTTCTTTAAGGGTGCAGTGGTCAATATCGATATTGGGCAAAGAGATCCATTATCACCTGCAGAACTGGATTCGCTAGAGGAAATTTTATCATCCAAAAATATTAAAATTAAAAATGTTGTTTTGAATAGTAATAAGGCAAGTGCGACAAGCAGACTTCCTGAACAGTCTGTCCAACATGAAAAAGGTGATACCCTGATGATCAGCAAAACTGTCAGATCAGGGCAGTGTCTTAGCTATCCGGGAAATATTATGCTGATAGGTGATGTTCACGCAGGTGGAGAAGTCATTGCAGAGGAAAATGTTATTGTATGGGGAGCTATTAAGGGTGTTGTTCATGCGGGAAGCAAGGGGAACAAAAATGCAGTGATCATTGCACTGCAATTAACTCCTACTCAACTGCGTATTGCCGAGTATATCGCCTGTGCGTCAGATCAGTCCCCTAATTTGCCCAGGAACCCTGAAATCGCCTATTTAAAGAAAAATAGAATCGTTATTGCTGATTATAACAAATCCAAAAAAATGCTGAACAATTTAGCACAGAATTAGCCATTAGCGCTCACATAACTCTCCATCGAGTACTATTATTATGGAGAGTTTTATATTATTAAGATGTTTGCTGAGCTGCATTCTGACCGGCAACATAGCCCGATGACCAGGCCCATTGAAGATTGTAACCACCGCAGGCTCCGTCAATATCCAAGACCTCCCCAGTAAAATAGAGCCCTTTGACGATTTTTGACTCCAGGGAATCTTTGTCCACCTCCCGGGTGTCGACCCCCCCAGCGGTTACCTGAGCATTGGGCCAGGATGTTGTTCCAGTTATTTTGAATCTCCAATCAATTAAAATATCCAGTATCTTCTCTCGTTCCCCGACAGATAGGTTTTCCACCGGAGTTTTCATATTTTTTATCCCCGCTTCTTTCAGCAGAACAGGGATCAGTCTTTTGTTGAGCAAACCGACCAGGCTGAACTCTATTGTCTTTCCTGCAGCATTGTGAAACCTTTTATCCAGCAGCCTCCCAAGGCTACTCCTGGACATGGTGTCAATCACTGTTACGCACAGGACAGCATCCCCTTTGTCCCGCAGTAGTTCGCCAGCCTTTCTACTGATCTGTAAAATAGGCGGACCTGAGATACCGTAGTTGGTAAAGAGAAGATCTCCCCGATCACTGGCCACAGTTCTATCCCCATCCAGGACATGGGCAGTACCTATAATTTTCACTCCGGCAATGCTTTTAAAAAACTTTCCCTCAAGTTTCAAGGGCACTAGGGCGGGAAAGACCTCCTTGATCCTATGTCCCAGTTTGTGTGCCAGTCGGAACCCATCCCCATTAGATCCTGTTACAGGCATTGCCTTGCCTCCTGCAGCCAATATCACTTTATGACCTTTTATTCTTCCCTGACTATTACCATCCTCCAACTCCAACTCGAAACTGCCCTGCTTCTTTCTGATCTCTGTCACTCTGGCATTGTAGACAACATTAATTCCTGTTTGCTCCAGCTCGTATCTAAGTACATCCAGTACACTTGATGCCTGATCAGACATCGGAAATACCTTGCCAGCATCTTCAACCTTATGGGTGATACCCAGTTTTTCAAAATAACTAATTGTTTTTTTGACATTGAACTGAGATAAAATACCTTCTACAAAATCCGGAGTAGCCCCATTAAAACAGGCAGAACAGGTATCGATATTCGTTAGGTTACAGCGCCCATTTCCTGTGGCCAATAATTTTTTACCGAGGCGGGGGTTTTTCTCCAGAATCGTTACTTGAGCTCCTAATCTTCTGGCTGTGATAGCCGCAACCATACCAGATGCTCCCCCACCGATAATTAGCACTGTCATCCATATCCCTCATTTTTTTACTTAACATTAAACTAAGCTCTTAATAAATATAATTTTCTCTCGTTTTACTTATTTTAACGCTTATCAAGAGAAAAGCAACTAAGTTTATGGGCAGACACAAAAGGCTTCCTAAGGAAGCCTTTTAGAATAAACCTTCTCATATTAAGTTTTTCATATCCTTGCCGTTTCGTTTATTAGCCCGCTAAGCCGAGAAAATTGCGTGTCCTTTCCTTCTTCGGATCTTCAAAAATCTGTTCTGGTGGACCTTGTTCTATTATATGGCCATCATTTATAAAAACAATTCTGTCAGATATTTCACGAGCAAACTGCATCTCATGGGTGACCAAGAGCATTGTCATTTCCCCTTCTAAAGCGATCTCTTTGATCACAGCGAGCACCTCTTCAACTAGCTCCGGATCCAATGCTGAAGTAACCTCATCGAACAGCATTACCTTAGGATTCATAACAAGAGCTCTGGCGATAGCAACTCTTTGCTGTTGCCCCCCAGACAACTGCTTCGGGTATTGATCCAGTTTGTCCTTTAAACCGACCTTGTCCAGCATAGTGATTGCACGCTCTTCTGCTTCCTCTTTAGAAAGACCAAGCACGTGAATAGGAGCTTCTGTTACATTGCGCAGTACTTTCATGTGAGGAAAGAGATTGAACTGCTGAAATATCATCCCTACTTTGCTTCGTACTTTACGCAGATGTTTTTCATCGGCAGGAACTAAATTGCCATTCACTTTTTTATGCCAGAGCATTTCTCCACCCACCTCAATAGTTCCGGATGTAGGTTTTTCTAGTGTCATCAACATACGGATTAAGGTTGTCTTTCCAGAGCCACTGGGACCAATAATCCCTATTTTTTCAGCAGGAGCTACATCTAGGTCGAGTTCTTTGATGACGTCTAAATCACCGAAAGATTTAGATACTTTTTTATAGCGTACTACCTTTTTTACATCTTGGATGTCTTTTACCGTTGCTTTTTTTTCTTTTTTGTTTATCATCCCGCTTCTCCTTTCTATTAATAAAATATGCTTTTCATCTGAGCCAGTAAGCTATCGCTGATTAAGTCGTAATTCAAGCCATTGCACTCCCAGTGAAGACACATAACTGAGGATAAGGAAGATAACTCCTACCATTGTTATAGGCTCAAGGTATCTGAATGACTGAGCACCGATAACTTTTGCAGTTTGCAGTATTTCCACTAAAGTAATAGCTGAAAGCAGCGGCGTATCCTTGAACATACCTATGAGATAGTTTCCCATTACTGGAACCATCGGCAGTATTGCTTGGGGAATAATAATACTGGTCCAGGTACGCAATTTGGAAAAATTTAATGCTTTTGCAGCCTCCCACTGACCCCGTGGTACATTGTCAATTCCAGATCTATAAACCTCTGACAGGTATGTGCTGTAATGCAATCCCAATCCTAATACACCTGCAACCAAAGGTGTTAAAACCAAACCAAATTTAGGGAACACAAAAAAGATAAAAAATAATTGTGCCAGAGGTGGTGTACTTCTGACAAATTCGATAAAAGCCTTAACAGGTATTGACAATAATTTTATTGATGATCGTCGTGCTATGGCTAATAACAACCCCACTATCAAAGCAAAGCCAAAGGCTAAAAATGTAGCAGAGAGAGTTATTTTAAGCCCCTTTAGCAATAACGGTAAAATCGAAATAGTAAATTCCCAATCCCACATTCTCTATGCCCTCCCCGCTGATAAGCTTTTTTCAAGTCGTCTTATACCTAGCGTAAGAGGGTATGCTAATAAGAAATATATAATTAGCACTAGGCTATAGACTTCAACAGTTCGCAGTGTAACATTATTGATCATCGTTCCAACAAACATTAAATCATGAAGCGTAATTAATGAAACCAATGCAGTGCTCTTTAATAGTTCTATCAAGTAATTGCCTAATGGAGGCAGCATGATCAATAATGCTTGCGGCAGAATAACCTTTCTCATTATCAGATTTGAGGACATATTGAGTGCAATGCCTGCCTCAATTTGTCCTTTAGGAATGGCAAGTATTGAACTGCGAATTACTTCTGAGCCATATGCACCATAGTTCAGACCAAGAACAAGTACCCCAGTCATCATTGCAGATAATTCGATTCCAAAGAAGGGCAGTACAAAATATACCCAAAATAACTGTACTAAAAGTGAAGTGCCACGGAAAACTTCCACATATATTTGTGTTATTACGCGGACAATAGCATATTTAGATAGTCGAGCAAATCCTGCAATAAATGACATAATAAAAGCTAAAACTGCAGCCATTACAGTGAGTTCAATTGTTATTACGACTCCTTTTAGAAGAAACGGCACCAATTCTAGGGTGTGAATTATAGTAACCCCCTTTCTTTGTCTTACATGTATATCTGATGAATAACTGGAGAGGAGACACTCTATGGCAGAATGCCTCCGCAGTATCAGTTAATTACCAAACGCTCAATGCATCCTCAACAGTAACTTCAGGGCCGGCAAATTCAGATTCGGTAAATCCAAACTCCTCATGGATTTCGGATACTCTGCCCGACTCTTTCAATTTTTTCAGTTCAGCGTTATATGCCTCACGAAACTCATCATCACCTGGTCTAAAAGCTGCTGAGCCATATCCTGCCTGTTTTTTACCATCTATAACTGATATCTCGAAATCATCTACTCTTTCAATTCCTGGATCATCTGCACTATCAAGTAAAGCCTGCAGGGCAGGGCCGGTCATAGTTCCAGCATCAACACGACCCGCCTGTAGTGCAGAAATTACAGAAGGTTGATCTGATACTGTTACTATTTGGTTTTCAGATACACCTGCTGCTAACAGCCAGTCATATTCCTGACCACCAGCCATGGTAGCAACTTTAACTTCGGGATCTGCTGCAATATCTTCATAGCTGTGCAGATCTAGTGGGTTGCCTGCCTTTACTGCTAAACCTCCGCCGATTTGGTATTCTGGATCCGCAAAATCTGCCTCTTCAGCCCGCTCAGGTGTTATATACATTCCGGCAGTGATAACATCAAAACGCTCTGCTTTAAGCCCTGGAATAAGAGAACCAAACTCGGTCAAAACAGGATTTAATTCTTCTACCCCCATGTTGTTAAAGACTTCTCTTGCAATTTCAACATTTAAACCTGTAAGCTGACCATCAGGCGTGGCATATGCATAAGGTTGTTCATTGGCAAAGCCAACAGTAACATAACCCTGCTCTTTAATTTTTTCGAGGGTATTCATTTGTTCGGCATCATTGCCCCCATCTGATGCACATCCCATTAAACCCAGCGTCATAACCAATGCTAAAACAGCTATTAAAATTGATGATTTTTTCACTTTTTGACCTCCCTTTATAGGTTGTTATAGGTTATTGTTTTTCTTCTTTATGTAAAAAGCTTTGTATGTAATAAAATACCCCCTTCTATTAAGTTGATGCAAAAAAACTTGTCCTGAGATGAATGTCAAAATGATCTGGATCATAACACAACTGCCGTTTTTGCGGCACCGAACTTGAACCTGTTTGAAGTTAGTAAGTTATACGATATGTGGGAAACCGGGTTTTTACCGTACGGTAAACCGGTGCATCAAAGGCAGGTAATATAACGGTACTGGTAACAATATACAATTGTGTTATTGAGAAAAATGTCTAAGACAAATCACCATCAACTTATCATTAAAAATCACACTGTTGTTAATTATAAAAGATAAACATCCAACCGACAACCCGTATATATTATCAAGTTGTCTCCTAATTTATAATCAGATATTATATTATTACAGAGTCTGTCGCATCTGTATTTGTCAATCGAAAAATCCCCCATATTCTAATCGAAATCTCCCCCACCTATAGTTAAAAAAATATGCTTATTCTTGTTCCTCCAACCATTTCTTTGTTTCTTTTAAACGATAAGAGTTTCCATTCATATTCACAATATATGACTTGTGAGTGAGCCTATCAATCATAGCGGCTGTCATCACCGGATCTTTGAATATTTCCTCCCACCTTTCAAAAGATAAATTTGTAGTGATAATGGTTGATTTGCGGCCAGCCCTTAACGATAAGTGGGTAAACAAGAGTTCCGAACCCTCTTTATCAAAAGAAATATAACCCAATTCATCAGCAACAACCAGATCATATTTTTCAAACTTACTTTCGAATGCCCTTAAGACCTTAGCAGAGCGGGATTCTTTAAGCTGATTGACCAACAACGGTACAGTAGTAAAAAACACCTTGTATCCTTCCAAACACGCCTTGATTCCAAGGCCAGTGGCAATGTGGGTTTTTCCAGTCCCGGCATTGCCCGCCAGTATAACATTTTGACCGGTTTTAATAAATTCAAGGGAGCTGAGAAGCTTTAATTTTTTCTTGGCATCCTCCGGTAAATCATCCACAATTAAATCTTCAAGATATTTTTTTGAGGGGAAATTAGCCAAGCGAATCCTGTTTTTCTTCCCATTTTCCCGCCTTAAATCACTTTGTTTCTGTAAGAGATAATACAAAAACTCCTCATAACCATAATTTTTTTGATTTGCCTCCTGAGCATCTTCTATAAAGTTCTGCCTGATAGCCGGAAGCTTTAATTCTTTGCAATAGTTTTCAATCTGTTCATTTATCTCTTGTTTAATAATCATAGCACCTGGACTCCTTGATCGAATTTGCTAACACTGCCGTTTAGAAGCCGGCCGTAAGATTTAAGAATGCCCTTAGACATAGTCAGTGTGTCATCCTCATTACCCGGCGAAATATTATCATCGTTACGCTTGCAAAGAGATACGATTTTTTCCGTTGATAGGTGGGTAGGGGATAATCTACCCAGGATCTCCACGGCTGCTAGTACTTTAGCCCAACCCTTTTCCCCCACCAGCTCGAGTAACTCTATGAAATCTTTTTCTTTCCCGGTATAATGTTCATGGTAAATCTTTTGAAGCCCTGGTTCCGCTTGCTGTAGGGCCAAACTACCGGCAAGGGCGCCGGGCTTTCTTTTCAGAGTTCTGGTGTAATGGGCAATTTTGATGCTCCATTTCCTTGAACCATATTTACGCTCATGGACAGCTACTTTCTGATTTTTGTAATAACAAAAGATGCGGGAAGTGTAAATTTTAACGAATAAAAATTCCCCCACATATCGATCTGGCACCGAGTAACGACAGGTATCAACACATATGGTAGAATACTTGTCCACCCTCAGCTCAGTAATTCTTGCCGTATCATATTTAGGAAGATGCGGCAACAGGTACGGCTGTTCTTCTCTTAAGATATCTAGTGCGCTCTTACCGATATCAGCCTGGTTTAGCTGGTTAAGTTGGTTGCATATCGTTTCCAGATATTCTTGCGCTTCCTGAAGCGTTGCGAATTCGTCCCGGCGGCTAAAGGCCTTCCTTCTTATGTACTCTACACTACGCTCTACATGCCCTTTTTCCCAGCCGGCCCGGGCGTTACAAAACCTGTAGTTAAATCCATAATACAAGGATAGTTTAAGAAGAGCCTCGGTGGGTTCTTTTTCCGACGGACCAACAAATTTTTTGACTACAACCCTGGTGTTGTCATAAACCATTAAGTGGTATGCCCCTTTAATATGCTCAAAAAACAAGGCATGGGATTCTAAAAAGCTTTCTGTTTTTTGGTTGTAAAAAAGCTGAGCATACCGGTAATTGCCCTTAGCGCTAGTAAAAACAGCCAGCTGGAGGGTATGGTTTTGACCACCGACGGTGATTTTTACCTCTCCCCAGTCAAACTCGCAGACTTCGCCCAAAGAGTAATACTGTTTGATAAAGGCCTCCCTGCGTCTATTCTCAATGGCTCTGATGGTATTACAGATGGTAGGGTAACTGATAGCAAACCCTTCGTCTATCAGGGCTTCGTAGATATCGATTTTCTTCTTCTGCTGTTTAGCTCGACCTACGGCCCGTTTCTTTTCATTTTCTTGCAGGTAATATTTAATCCTTTCAATGAGCTCCTCGGTAAGCTTTGTTTTGTTACGGTTGCTGCTGTCATAAGCTGGTTTTTCAGCTATGCATTGAATCAGCTCTTCTTCCGATACATTCCCACCTTTAAGCAGTGTGGCCCTTTGGGCTTCGTATTCTTTTATGTACTTCCGGATGGTCTTGCGGCTGATACCGGTCTCCCTTTCAATCGCCCGTTGCGATTTTCCATCATGGTAATGTTTTAAAATTATCTTTTGTTTATCTAGCAGCGTAATCATCTCCCCAGCCTCCTGTGTATCCTCTGGTTCCTACACAGGGAAGCTTATTCTATAGTGGGGGAGTTTTCAATTATTACCCCGGGGTACTTTTAGATTATCATAAACAGCATCCTCTATTATGCTGGTGTATCCTTAGAATTATATATAGACATATATTAATGACTGGTGAAAAACTGCTTTATGCGCAAAAAATGAGAAGTCCTTGTTGGACTTCTCATTAATTACTCACTCATAAATTATTAATATCTCTATACAACTTGAGCAATCCTGTCCTTTGAGTACTTCTCCCGCAGTTTGGGCTTTTCAATCTTTCCGGTGGCATTGCGAGGAACCTTATCAAAGATAATTTGACGCGGCCTTTTATACCTGGGCAATTCCTCACAAAACTCAAACAGCATTTCTTCTGTAAGTTCTCTACCTGATTTGACCTCCACAACCGCTGCAGGAATTTCTCCCAAGCGGCGATCAGGTAGCCCGATCACAGCCACATCTTTGATGTCGTTATTTGCTCTGAGAAACGCTTCAATTTCCACAGGGTATATATTTTCCCCACCCATAATCACCACATCTTTCTTGCGGTCCACAAGATATACAAAACCGTCTTCATCCTGCTGTGCCATATCTCCTGTATACAGCCAACCGTTCTTCAGTACTTTTGCGGTGGCCTCCGGATTATTAAAATAACCCTTCATCACTCCTGGTCCCCGTACAAGTAGTTCTCCTACCTTGCCTCTGGGTACCGGTTTATCATGCTCGTCAACAATCTTGATTTCCCAGTTGTGACCTGGTTTACCGATGGCTCCAACCTTGTGAATGTTTTCTATACCAAGGTGTACGCAGCCTGGTCCTGTGGACTCACTGAGTCCATAGTTTGTATCATACATATGTTTGGGAAAATACTTTTTCCATCTGATAATCAGGCTCGGGGGAACAGGCTGCGCCCCGATATGCATCAAACGCCACTGCTCTAAATGATAATCCTTTAAATTCACTTCTTTGCTTTCTATTGCATCAAGGATATCCTGTGCCCATGGCACCAGCAGCCAGACAATGCTTACTTTTTCATCAGAGACTGCCTCAAGTATCCACTCGGGCTTGACACCGCGCAGTAATACCGCCTTCGACCCTACGGCAAGACTGCCGAACCAGTGCATTTTAGCACCTGTGTGATAAAGGGGCGGGATACAGAGGAAGCAGTCCTCAGGGCACTGTTGGTGATGGCTTTTTTCAGTGATAGATGCTGATAAAAGATTGGCATGTGTCAAAAGAATAGGCTTGGGAGTACCGGTCGTGCCAGAAGTAAAGTAAAGAGCAGCATCATCAGTATCGCAAATTGGAACCTGTGGATCTGTGGTAGGGAAATCAGCCAAAAAATCAGTGTACTTTTCAGCATGATCTGGACAATCATCCCCTACAAAGATAAATGATTCCATACCAGAGAGCTTATCTTTTATTTCATTTATTCTGTCTATAAATTCAGGCCCATAGACAAGCATTTTTGCTCCTGCAGTCTCGACACATCTCTTGATCTCATCAGCTGTATAACGAAAATTTAAGGGAACAGCCAATGCGCCGACCTTCAAGATACCGAAATAAACAGGAAGCCACTCCAGACAGTTCATCATCAGGAGAGCAACACGATCTCCCTGCTTGATACCACACTCTATTAAAGCATTGGAAAACCGGTTGGCTTCTTTTTCAAACTCCAGCCAAGTTATTTCTCTACGAACTCCTTTAGCAGGTTCGCGTTCTATCAAACTCACTTCGTTAGGGTACTTTTTTGCATTGCAGGAAAGCAATTCTGTGATGGGCATAAAGGGTCACTCCTTCCGTCCTACATTAAAATATAAAAGTTCATTCCAGCAGCCCCCTTAAACAAAAATAAGAGCTGCCATCCTTCCATTCTACCGTCCTATCACCCTTTTCTACATTTTATTCAGTTACACAGTTATTATATTATATTCACTGTACTTTAACAATATCCTGCTCATGAAACACTCTGTTAATTTTTTATCAGATTATAGCTAAACTGTCAACCCCTTATTCCCAAAAGGATTTGAACACCAATATCTCTATTATACTTCCATATGCAGGTATTACAGGTTATAATGATGAGCTAGTAGGTAATAATGAAGGTGATAGCGTGAATAATGACCAGCAGTCAAAGCAAGTCCTGACACATAGGATCGTTACTTGGGCAAAGTGGTTTATTAAGCAGGAGGTATCTCCAGGAGATATTTGTGTGGATGCTACTGTAGGAAATGGCAATGATACCCTCTTTCTGGCAGAGTGTGTAGGGGTATCAGGTAAGGTATACGGTTTTGATATTCAGCAAACTGCCATAGAAAAAACGAAGAAAAAGTTGGCAGCAGCAGATCTACTGGATCGAGTTAATTTGATTCAGGACAACCATGCAAACCTTTGTGAGTATCTTACAAAAGATAGTGTAAAAGCGGTGATGTTCAATCTAGGTTATCTTCCTGGTGGCGATACCAATCTGATTACCAAACCAGAATCAACAATACAAGCAATAGAAGCAGCTCTCTATTTACTTAGCCAGGGGGGTATAATCACAGTTGCCAGCTACAGAGGACACCCTGGTGCCCTAGAAGAATATACAAAAGTAAATATCCTATTATCAAAGCTTAACCCAATAAATTTCAATGTTTTGCGCTTAGAATCCATCAACCATGCACATCTTCCACCAGTTCTTTTTGTTGCCAATAAATATTAGTAAGAAAAACGGGCAGACAAAGAAACGTTCAAGTGCCAACATACAGGAATGCCCTTGCTGGTATCAGCAGATATATAATGTTTATATCATTAGATTAAATTTGCTTGGCAAAGCATACTGGGCAAATTATTAAAGCCGGTCAAATAACCGGCTTTTTTATTGGCCTGCCTAAACTAATTAATAAGCTTGTTCTTGTTCGTTGTTCTCGTTAGGCTCAATAAGTTCCTTCAGCTTTATTTTAATGGAGTATTTGCTGTTGCGGGCACAAGCAGTCATAACAGCTAATGATTCCAGTCTCTTTTCAATTTCACCGGCTGAAAAAACCCCTTCTAAACTGAAATTAAAGCCTCTGCTCTCAGAGCTGTCCTCATGTTGGGAAGACTCCATCTCTTCTTCAGTAATTCTCATAGTTTCCTGAACTTCTACTGTTCTCTTTTTGCGCGGCCTATAGGTCGGTGGCCATTTCTCGCTTATTATATCTGTTGTAGCTACCACTTCACCGCTGTGGTCTTTTTGAATCCCCAAGATACGCCTGATCTTTCTCACAAAACTGGTTTGTACCTCCCACTCATCAGCCAACATTTGATCACTAAGGCTGCTTAACTCCATCATCACATCTTT
This sequence comes from Syntrophaceticus sp., assembly GCA_050949745.1. GTDB lineage: Bacteria > Bacillota > DSM-12270 > Thermacetogeniales > Thermacetogeniaceae > Syntrophaceticus. Next base: position 352,715 of record JBMNGF010000021.1, read on the forward strand.
TGCCCTAGTATCGGGCAGTTGTAAAAAATCTGATAAAGCAATTGTCTCACCCATCTTGTTAAACGCCTCCATATACTTATAAATAACTACAGGCCCTGATTTCCGGTAGTTTCTTCTCGTTTTAGAATCACCGAAGTCGCCCGGCATATAAATTTTTTTCGGTTTCTTTTTACCAACAGCCATTTTGCACTCTAGCGTGACTGCTCCTTTCTATTCTTAATTACATTAGCTATACATAGTATTCCACAAATACAAATAATATACATGATAATTATATAGAACTGTTGCCTCACTGTTTTTCGTTGCATTCCGCGACCGGTTTTAATAGAACAATCCATTAAAAAACTAAACAAGGGGAATTTAAGGTTAGACAATACGAATGGATGGGCATGACAATAGTAAGAAAGACTAGAGTTGCCCTCCGGATCAGGAGGGCCTCCTGTCATATGTATCTAATTCACTCCAAACTATTCTTTTCCGAAAACCTTAATCAGCATTCTCTTGCGCCTTATCCGTCAAACTCTGTATAGAAGATCTGCTGTTAGGGACCTAGATATTGCGCACCAGCACAGAATCACCCGGTTCTACTCCCAGATGCTCTGCAATCACCGAACACTTGGCTTGCAGCAGGAAAAATGTTTTATCACCGGCGAGAGATGTTCCTTCCAGAGTCTCATAGTTGGCCTGGCCTTTAGCCAAAACTATGCTAGCAGATTCCATCACTGAACACAGCTCTTCACTGCATTTCTCTGGGATGACCCCTAGATAGTTGCTACCTGTAGTAATTATCTTTGCCAGGTTGGATATCCCTGTGCCTTCCACATCTTCCATTGTAGCATCATTGAGTATCGGCCCACCTTTTACAACATAGAAGATCTCTTCAACGAAACTACGTAGATTTGCCATAAGCATGTAGTCGAAATAGATTTCTCCGCTGTTATCCCCGATAATAACCATGGGGCCTCCTTTGCTTAACATCTCACGAAAACCTTCGAAATCATTGCGCTTAAACCCACGCTGCAGTTCCTTACTGATACTGACACCTACATCATAGTGTGGGTTGATCCCCATATCAATTATATTACCGGCGACTGATGTTTTTAATGCAGTCAGGAGAGAGTCCTCGCTATAGGCAATAATTCTTTCTAAAGCAGGAAGAAAGGTGTGTGCCAATTTATTGGAAACGGCTTTTGCCTCTTTAAAGGGATCATCTTGTCCTATCAGACTGTATGCTTCAAAAAGAACCAGCGAAGTGTTCTCAGCAGGAGTTTTCGCTGGGTCCAATTGGGCAATTGTAGGAAATAGGTCATTGATCACCACATGTTGTTCCCTTTCTTTAACCCCTGCTATGCGCAGCGCAGAGATTACCTGCTTGATATAACATGGAACACAGTCAATAGTGGACTGCATCTTTATAACCTCCAATTTTACAGATATTAAAATATTCTCCTCATCACTGACGATCACAGACATAGGGTTGTGACCATAGGGATCAAACAACATCTTCTGAAAAAGCACTGCATAATTATGGCTTTCCATCGATGGTCTCTGCCCTAGCA
>JBMNGF010000022.1:0-16543 GCA_050949745.1 Syntrophaceticus sp.
ATGAGTTTCTCGCCAACTTGAAATTTAGTATAAAGATCACGCCCAACTTTGCGTTGTAAGCAACGTAAAAAGACTTCAGAGGGTGTTTGTACCTGTAATAATATATAAAGATTCCCCGGACGGCTATAACTCAATAAACGCTTGTCTAGCTCTTCCAACAAATCGGTAGGGATTTTCCTGGTATTATTCATAAGCCTGATTATAACTTTTAATTAAAAAATATATAGGTGTTGCTAAAAGGATAAATATAAAAACATCCAAGATGATCGGAGAAAGCCTTGCAGTTAATTTAATATAGCTTCCTAAAAAGAAATACTAAAAACATTGCTTTTGGATTAAAAAAGCATTTCATCTGCCATATTTATCCTTGATTTCGCGAAAAACATCATTGCCAGAGCTAACATTGACATTAAATGTAGTTTTTATATCTATTAGTAGAGAATCAATCATTTCTCTTATAGTCTCCTCTGAGAATTCTCCTTTCAATAAATATGAAACCCTTAATACATAAGGGGCAGTCCCCACTCTACTATAATATTTTTTGTCCCATAATAAGATTATGTAAACTAGATGATCCGATGGGGTTCCGCCAGAGCTATTAATCAATAATGTAGAAGTTATTTTGTGGAAGGGTTTTCTGATTTCTTGTCGTATATATTTGGGGATGTTCTATCCAATATTAAGATGCTATCCGAACTAAAGGAGTATTTTATATGAAGCAAAAAACTCTTATATTTTTATTTATTATATGCATAACCATTATAAGCCTATTTGGTTATGTGTTTTATTGGTTGTTTTATGACTTGGATCGCATTCCAAAAGGAAATCTAATCGCGGAAGAAACATCTCCGAATAAAACCTATACCATTATAGCATATACCTCTGATGCTGGTGCAACCACTTCTTTTTCAGTAGTAGCAGAGCTAAATTCTCCCGGATTTTTTTCTTCCCCCCTGACATTTCTCATAAGTACCTTGTGAGTTTCTTTTATGAGACGATTGCAGATGGGAAGTCTTTTAAGACTTGCCTTTGCGTATTCAAATGCCTTGATATAGTTAACAACATCGACGACATGACGGTTTATGTTTTCTTCAACTTTCGGGTCTAGAATATCATCCAAAGTTGCCTGGGTTCCTTCAATCTGTGAAGACAAAAGAGCCTCTTTTCGAACATACATAGAAACAAAAAGCTCAATATTTGGTATCTGTCTAGAAAGACCCTCAAGGATACCAATACTCCGGTTGGCTGTAGATAAAAGAACAGCGATCTCTTCATCAATCTGGATAGCGGGATCCGGAGGAAGTGGCTTTGGTATAAATGATTTGTACTGAAGCTCACCAGTCAGATTGACTCGATATTCCCCTGCTCTGTTTTTCATTGGCCACACCGTCCTAAAACGAAATAACTTCTCCAAAAGGGCTTTCCCTATTTCATTTTACCACACAAAGTGAAACAGGATGAAAACATGTACGCTATTATTTTGTTTTTGCTTTAATTCTTTGTTCCCACCCTTTGCACTGACTGCAATACACCAGGAAGAATGCCCGCATTCCGGGCATCTAAGATACACCTAAAGCCCAGACTGTTCCCCTTTTTCTAACAACATAAAGGGATGAGCTAATCTTTCGGCCAGCATGGTATTTCGCTGTTGAATTTTGTTATTGGAGACTGCAATCCGCAAGGCCTTTTTGGAACCCACCAGCACCAGGATATTTTTGGCTCTGGTCACACAAGTATATAATAGATTCCGCTGCAGCATCAGATAATGCTGCATAGTGAAGGGAGCTACTACGATCTTATATTCACTCCCCTGGCTTTTATGTATAGTGGTGGCATAGGAAAGAACCACTTCGTCCAATTCGGTGGCATCATAATCCACATCGATTCCGTCAAAGCGTATGACCAAGGTTTTATCCACTGTATCCATTTTTACTATGGTTCCAATATCGCCGTTAAACACATTCTTATCATAATTGTTTTTAATCTGCATCACCTTGTCGTGTAAACGGTATACAGCTCCCCCATATTTGACGGTTATATCGGTCCGATTCAAAGCTTCCTGTAGCACGCTGTTCAGGTTATGCACTCCTGCCTCTCCCCGCTGCATCGGGCATAACACTTGTATATCGCTGATTGGATTGACGTGATAGTACCTGGGGAGCCTTTTGGTGCATAGGTCTCTGATGGTTTCTGCAATTTTTGACGATTCCTCCTCTTCAATAAAGAAGAAGTCGCTGTTGCGTCTGCACCTGAGCCTGGGCATTTCGCCTTTATTGATCCGGTGAGCGTTGGTGATGATGGCGCTTCCCTGAGCTTGTCTGAAGATTCTGGTCAAGCGGACTACGCTGACAATGCCTGAAGCAATAATATCTTTCAACACATTGCCGGCGCCTACCGATGGCAGCTGATCCGCATCTCCGATAAGAATGACGACAGTTTGATCAGATACCGCTTTCAATAAATTATACATAAGAATTATGTCAACCATAGATGTCTCGTCAATGATCAGCACATCGCATTCCAGGGGGTTTTCCTTGTTGCGTTTATAGCCCTCGTTCGGCTTATATTCCAGCAGGCGATGGATGGTCTTAGCCTCCATACCGGTGGTTTCAGACAACCTCTTGGCTGCCCTACCTGTGGGAGCTGCCAGCAAACATGAAGCGCCCATCTTTTGAAACACTCTGATGATGGCTAAGGTAGTTGTCGTTTTGCCTGTTCCGGGGCCGCCAGTCAGAATCATGAACTTCGACTCCACTGCGGTCTTAATGGCATCCAATTGGACTTTATCATAGACGATACCGCAATCCCGCTGAATTTCATCGATAAATTTTTTTATATCAATTGTGGGTTTAAAAGTTTGATTAGTAGCTATGATTTTTTTGATTCTCTCGGCAATCCCCTCTTCGCTGAAATAGAATGGAGGGAGATAAATCGCATCGTCTTGGTCTGAGATATCTGAGATCAATGATTTTTCTGCAATCATTCTTTGAATTGAGGTGCCGATTAACCCCTCTTCCAGGTCCAGCATTTTGACTGCTTCAGAGACAAGCTGTTCTCGGAGGGCATAGCAATGTCCGGCGTTGGATAGCTGGTTCAGCGTATAAAAAATACCTGCACGGCAGCGTTCATAGGAATTGGGATCAAAGCCGAGTTGCTGTGCTATTTTATCAGCAGTTTTAAAACCGATTCCCCAAATATCGTCAGCCAGACGATAAGGGTTGTCTGTCACAATATTGATGCTTTCATCACCATAGGTTTTATAGATCTTGACGGCATAAGCGGTGGAAACCCCATGGCTCTGCAGAAACAGCATCACATTTTTGATCTCCTTCTGCTCCTGCCAGGCATTTTTGATCATTTCGACCCGCTTTTGTCCGATGCCCTCCACTTTTACCAGATAATCAGCTTGTTCCTCAATGACCTTCAGGGTATCTTCTTTGAAATAGTTTACTATCCTTCTGGCGTAAACAGGCCCGATCCCCTTGATCAGGCCACTGCCCAGATATTTTTCAATCCCGGCGATGGTGGCTGGCACAGTCTCCCGATAGTCGACAACATTGAACTGCTTACCGTATTTGTGATTGTATTTCCAGTCACCTTTAAGGCGCAATACAGACCCTATATTAACAGCGGCAAGATTGCCGACCAGGGTTACCAGTTCAGGATAGCCCCGCGCTTTTATCTTAATCACACTGAAACCATTTTCTTCATTTGTGTAGGTAATGCGTTCTACGATACCAGTTATGTATATCATTCCAGAACCTGCCTTCATCTTCATCAGTATGTCGATGCTCCCTCCCCTGCTTTACCGCAAACTAGGGGATTTTAGAAACAAAAAGGAAGCAAAAAGAACGTCCCTTTGCTTCCCTTAAACGTCCCCTTGACTCACCCTTGACTCACGCAAAAAACAACAAGAGAAAAATTGTACAGCCAAAACATGCCACTATTGCGTTCTTGGTAATTCTAAATGTATATTGGCTGTTATCTATACAGGTCAACTCAACTTGCTTTTGTATTTCATCTGTTTGCTGTAAGGAATTGGCGATAAAGTCGACCAATATACTGGATAATTCTTTTAATTTGCTTTTAACCCCCAGATGATTATCCTTAAAAACATGGCGTGCATCTTCCAAAATATCTTGTTTAAACTGATCCACAGACTTGGTCAAAACGTTCACTATGCACATAATTATCTTTAGGTATTTTGAAACCGGAATACCTAAAGAATTCAAGGGGGAAAAAATTTTATTGAGCATATCCATAATGGAACTGAAAGGTGTTGTAAAAAAGTACAAGCTGCCGATATACCAGATAAAGAATATCTTCACCATTCTCAAAAGTAGGTCTTCGAAAACAATATTACTATGAAATGCCGATCCCGGAGAAAGCTTATTGAAAAGCAAAGATAATAACAGTCCACAAAGGCAAGGAAACGCAAAAATTATCCCGTAGGCAGCGATATTTTTCAGGATAAATCGGATATTACTTCTCAGAAAAACCGTGACTACAACCAGGAATACGGCAAAATACACCATATCTAGCCAGTTATTGCAATATAATGAAGCAACGCCAAGGAGTATGGCCAGAATAGCCTTTATCCCGGCGTCAATTTCAATATATTTGCCTTTTAGGTCAGCTGAATATTCGGGCAAAATATTCACATCCCTTAACAACTAAATACTACAGCAAAAATATAATATGAGGCCGGCTTATATGCGCCGCCTTGCAAAAATCAAAATAATTCCTTTTTATTTCTTTGAGAACAATTTGAGACTTATCACTGTAGTGTTAAATAATATCTGAAAAGATCCCTCTTTTTTTAATCTCCTGAACTGTTAATTCACTGATACTCCCGGTTATCAAACCGGTTACCACTGCTGAAATGAGAAGCACAGGAAGATAATATAACATAACTGTCTCTCTCACTATCAATGAAGCAACTGTCAGTTGGGCTATATTATGGGTTATCGCACCAATAACGCTGATTCCCTTAATACTGAAAATGCGTGACATCTTTTTATACACAATCCACATTACAACAGCACTGAGCAGTCCACCGGCCAGACTGAAGGGCAACATTGTAATCCCCTTGCTCAATGCCGCAACAACTATACACCTTAGAAAGACGATGATCAGAACATCCTTGAGATTTAAAAAGGCAATGGCGATGATGGTGATAATATTCCCTAACCCAAGCTTGACTCCAGGTACAGGAATGGGTATGGGAATGAGCAATTCTAACAGCGATATGAGGATTGCGTTACAAATTAGAATGATGATGACCGCATCTTTTTTTTTCTTATTCATCTCTTCTCCTAATAAAGATAAATGTCAACTTCCTGTTCGCCCGTCAGGGTAATCACAACTTTAGATGGTATACAAACCGCTTTGTTCCCTGCTTTTGTCAACCAACCGGTATTGACACAAGTTCGAGTTGGGCAATTGGATTCTAAAAACCTGATCCTCCCTTTTTCAGCCAGAATAACTTGGTTAATTTCTCCTTTGATATAAACATATTCAGGATCTTGAAGATCATTGAGTTTAATCTCCTTGATCACCTTACCGTTCTGTGTGATCACTGCGGTGATATTTTCCCCGGGCTTTGCCCCGAAAGTATTCCAGGCAATAAAGATGACAACGATTATTGCTATACTGACAACTAATATCTTATCTCCAATTTTGAATGTATGTATATTCATTGGTTGCATCCTCAAAGGAAAAATTATCTTGCAGTCCGGGCGTCACATATACCTTCTTGTCATCGGTAATAAAAACAGCTTCTGCCTTGCCATAACGCTCAACAAGATCCCTTCCTTGGTCAAGGCCAAGAACTAAAGCTTTGGACATGCCATCGGCTTCTGTAGAGGATGATGCGATAATAGTCACACTCATTAAGCCGCTGTCAGCAGGATATCCTGTGCGCGGGTCTATAATATGGCAATAGCGCTTGCCGTTCTCTGTGAAATAACGCTGGTAGTCGCCGGAAGTGACTACTGCTTTATCTGTAACGCTGACAACTCCAACAAATGTACCATTTTGACCCCGCGGATCTTGGATAGCAACCCTCCATGGACTCCCATCAGGTTTGCTGCCCAGCACCACAACATGGCCCCCTAAATTAACAAAAGCTGAGGTTATCCCATTTTTCTTATATATTTCAATCGCCATATCTCCTATATAACCCTTGGCGATTCCACCAAGATCAATCATCTGGCCTTTCATTCGCAAACTCGCCGAACTTGTCCCTTCGTCAATGAGAATGTCCTGGTAATTAACCAGAGAAAGCAGTTTTTTCACAACATCAGCTGCCGGTATCTGAGGATTTTCTGTGCCAACACCCCACGCCTTAACTAGTGGAGCCACAGTTATATCAAAGGCAGCCCCACCACTTAAATCTGATATTTTGCGCGCACTTTTCAAGATGCTGATTGTCTCTGGATTTAATTTTATATATCCTTGTCCGGCGTGATTATTTAGCTTATTAATATCTCCACCAGGCTCATTGATCGTCCACAGCGCATCCAATTCTTTTATTTTAGTCGATACTTCATCTGCGGCCTTTTGTGCATTTGCTCCATATACTTCCTGATGGATGATCGTGCCTAACGCAAAATCCTCAGCCTTAACCGGTTTCTGTTGCCCAGTATCACAGCCCGCAGAAAAAAATAAGAGGCTGATGACCAATAGTGTGTAAATAAGTTTTTTCATGTCCCATTCCCCGTGCTCAAATTTATGATAGCCAGTGATGAAAAGTCTATAGCCAGGCTCAAATTTATTATTACCGGTGCTAAAACAAAAAGATCATCGCCTTGACTCATGAAGAGATGAAGAGCAGCAGGATAAAGACATAGCCAAGAGCAACACTGGCAAGTGATAGGATTGTCGGTTGGCAAGGCTATGCCTTTATTCCTTGATGCTCAATCTGTTCTTTGCCTCCTATTATCTTAGACAGCCTTCTTTATTTCTGTGGGCTGTGTCTTGCAATCTAGAATTGCATCTCTCCTGCATTTTTCCAAACAGGCATTCTCCTTGCATTTTTCGATACACACTTGCGCATCGATAACAGGTAGATTATCCTGCATTGTAATAGCGCCGTGAGGGCATAGCTTACTGCACTGACTACACCCAGTACAGCCCACGTCACAATACTTGCGTACGAGTCCTCCTTTATCGGTTGAGTTACAGAACACAGCAACGTGAGCATCCACGGGTATTAAGTCGATCACATTCTGGGGGCAAGCATCTGCACATTTCCCACAGCCGGTACACTTCTTCGTATCCACAACTGGCAGCCCCTGATCATTTAGTTTAAGAGCATCGAATACACACTGCTTCACACAGGTTCCTAAACCAACACAACCATACTCACATACTTTGGGACCGTTATGAAGTAAGCTGGCAGCCAGACAGTCTTCAATTCCCGAATATTCATATTTCTTCTTCGCCGCGCTGATCGGGAGAGCGCAGCGGACAAAAGCTACCCTAGGCTCAATTTCTTTTGCTGCTTTTCCAGTTAATTCAGCTACCATTTGAGCCACTTCTTTTTTGCCCGGAACACATAAATCTGGAGGAACATCTTTATCTAAAACAACTGCTTCTGCATATTGCGCGCATCCTGGATAACCACAAGCACCGCACTGCCCCTTGGGCAAAACATCCTCGACCGTATGAATCAACGGATTCATCTCAACAGCCAGTTTTTGATTGGCAACGGCGAGAAGCACCCCAAAAAACAGCCCCACCGAACCTATAACAACAACGACCGCGATTGCAGTTTCCATGCTATTTCTTTGCCTCCCTTCTTTAACTGATCATTCCGGAAAAACCGAAAAATGATAAGGCAAGGCATCCTGCCAGGATAAAAGCGATCCCTAATCCTTCAAGTGATTTCGGTACATCCGCCAATCTTAACTTCTCTCTTAAGCTCGCCATCAGAAGAAGCGCCACCGCAAAACCGACACCTGAGCCAAACGCATTGACCACACTCATCCCAAAGTTGAAACCAGATTCAACATTGATCAGTGGCACACCAAGCACAACACAGTTTGCAGCGATCAACATAAGGTAAATCCCCCACAGTTTATATAATGTGGGCGTGTATTTCCTGACGAACATTTCCAGCAGCTGCACAAAGCTCGCAATTAGCAAAACAAATGTAATTGTAGTTAAAAATGTGACATCGAGAGGCACCAAAATATAATTATAAACCAGCCATGCAAACATTGAACTGAGCGTGATCACAGCTGTGACCGCAAAACCCATTCCAACTGACGCATCAAAGTCTTGGGAAACCCCAAAGAAAATACATAAGCCTAGGAATCTTGTCAGGACAAAGTTATTGACGATCACTGCGCTCAGAAAAAGGAGAAGATACTCGCTCATGCTGCCTCACCTCTCTGTTCCAAATATCCAGTCAGCATCTTAAAGGCTGCTACCAGGTAGCCTATCAGAATAAATGCACCAGGCGCCAGAATAAAAATCAGCGCTGGCTCATAGGAACTCGGAAGCACAGCAAAGCCGAGAATGGTTCCATTCCCAAACACTTCACGTATTCCCCCAATAAGCACCATGGCCAATGTAAAACCACACCCCATTCCAAACCCGTCTACAAGAGAAGGCAGGGGGGTATTCTTAGAGGCGAAAACTTCAGCTCTTGCTAATATTATTGCAAAGACCACGATAAGCGAAAGGTAGATTCCTAATGCCTTATAGAGCACCGGTGAAAAAGCCCGTAATAGTAATTCAACAACTGTTACAATGGTGGCAACGGAAGTGATATAGATCGGTACGCGCACTTTTGGGTTAACTAAGTTGCGGATAAAGGAAACAACAGTGTTGTTGATCGTAATAACAAATGTAACAGCAACACCCATGGCTAACGAAGTTTCCACTGAAGAAGTTACCGCCAGTGCGGGACAAAGGCTCAACGCCAGTACTAAAATTGGGTTTTCTATGATCAGCCCCTTAGTAAAGTTTGCCCATAATTCCTTTCCCGTCATATCACTTTCCTCCCTCTGTAAACTCAGTGACTTCATCAACTGCTCTTTTTACAGCTGATGTCACTGCTTTGCTGGTTATTGTCGCCCCACTGATTGCTTGGATATTTTCTGTATTGCTTACATCCGTTGTCACCTCTAACTGACTAGATGTCTTGCCTGGAAATTGATCAGTGAAAGGTTCTTTTTCTGCTTTATCACCCAGGCCTGGAGTCTCTTTAGTTTCCAGAATGGTATATTTGATAACTGTATGATCTGGCGCCACCGCTACCAGCAGCTTAATTGGGCCGCCATAGCCTTTATCTTCCGCAGGAACTATGTAGGCAACCAATTCGCCATCTTTAGAAGCAATATTCCAACCTTCTTTACCTTCAACAGGAGTGTATTCATCTGCGTCCGTTACCAGGCTTTCGAGAGCTTCTCGCTCTAATTTTGCTTGTGTTGCTAAGGCAATATCAGCAGTGAAAAAATATACGACTGATATAATTATACCGGCGACAATACAGGCTACGGTTAGATTAAGAGCAACACTGAATACACTGTCACCTTTTTCGGCGTGTTCCGCTGTCACGGCTTTATCTCACTCCTTCCATATTGCATCGGCTGAACGAACCGATCAATTAATGGGGTTACACAGTTCATCAATAAAATTGAATAACATACACCTTCCGGATATCCTCCGACAAGCCTGATCAAAACCGTAATCGCTCCTGCACCTACAGCAAAGATGATCTTCCCTTTTTTAGTAACCGGAGTTGTAACCATATCGGTAGCCATAAAAAATGCTCCCAAAATAAGGCCGCCTGCCATCATGTGGAAAAGCGGATCCCCGGTCAAAAACCCATTGGTACCAAAAATCCAGGTGAGGATGCCGACGGTTCCAATCATCGCCCCGGGCACTACCCAATCAATATAACCTTTGTAAATCAGGTACAATCCTCCTATAACCAGCAATATAACACTTGTCTCACCAATGCATCCGTTTCGCAAACCAAAGAATAAGGATTTATATAGCTCGGCTTGGCTTCCGAAAGTCTCTATCAACGCTTCGTAACCTTGTAGTTTTAAAATATTTAAGGGTGTTGCACTCGTAATGGTATCGATGGGCGTTTTCATCTCGGTCCAGGTTGTCATCAGTACCGGCCAGGACACCATCAAGGCTGCCCTGCCGATATGAGCAGGGTTGAAAATGTTATAACCCAAACCTCCCATAGAGTGCTTGGCTACCACGATGGCAATGAAAGAGCCAACAATCGGAACAAAGAACGGTACAGCCGGGGGAAGACACATTGCCAAAAGCAGTCCACACAAAAATGCGCTGCCATCAGATACAGTGATCTTCTTTTTCAGTATTTTTTGGGTTATTGCCTCAAAAGCAACAGCAGATAGACTCCCTACAGCTAAGGTTTGCAGAGCCGGCATTCCAAAATAGTAGACTGCAAATATCACTGCCGGCATCAAAGCAATGACAACAGTCCACATTATTTTACTGACCGAAACATCAGCAAACATATGTGGCGATGATGAGACAATCATTTTTTCCAATTGATCGTCTTTAACAACCTCTGTGCTCAATTAATTAACCCCCTTTTTGCGCTGACATCTGGGCTGATAACTTTTTTGCATACCGGATGTAATGAACATTTTTGCGTTTCGCCGGACACATAAAAGAACAACAGCCACATTCCATGCAGTCCAATAAGTGGTAATCATTCACTGCCTCATCCACAAGTGTTCTTTCCGCAAGAATACTTAGCATGCTTGGATTAAGCCCCATCGGACAGATGTCAATGCATTGGCCACAGCGAATACAAGGTGCCTCCGGACCATCATGGATTTCCTGTTTGCTGAAAGCCAATATTCCATTAGTTCCTTTTATTACAGGAACATTAGTTGTATACTGTGCTGCTCCCATTAAAGGACCGCCCATGACCAGTTTTGCAGGTGGGACTTTGAAACCGCCGCACTGTTCAATGGCATCGGCAAATATTGTACCAATTCTAAGCAACAGGTTTTTAGGCTCCTTAATGGCGCTCCCACTCAAGGTAACCACTCTCTCAATAAGAGGAATGCCGTTTCTGACAGCATCGCATATCGCTAATGCCGTCCCAACATTCTGGACAACCACCCCGACACTCATGGGGAGTTTCCCAGACGGAATTTCACGTTTAAGCAAAGTTGTGATTAGCATCTTTTCAGCACCATGGGGATATCTGGTAGGAACATCCACAACTTTAACACGGTGTTCTGCCAGAACATCAGTCAGGGCCTTAATCGCATCCATTTTATTATCTTCGACCCCAACAATCACATTATCAACTGCCAGGATTTTCTTGAGAATTAAAATTCCAGTTGCGATACGATCAGCATTTTCAAGCATTATCCTGTGATCCGCGGTTAAATACGGCTCACATTCTGCCGCATTGATGATCAGCGTATCAATGGGATTATCCTCAGGCGGTGTTAATTTAACATAGGTGGGAAAGGCCGCCCCCCCTAAACCGACAATGCCGGCATTCTTGATTATTTCTATGATTTCCGCATTGCTAAGGTTTTGCCAATCCCTCTCTGTCGGAATGCCTTCTAGCCATTGATCCAACCCATCACTTTCAATTGTGATCGCCAAGCATTCCCCCAAGGATGGATGGGGCTGTTCTGAAATATCAACAACAGTCCCGGAAATAGTGGCATGGACATTGCTGGATACGGCACCGTCAGCAGCAGCAACAACTTGTCCTTTCTTGACATTATCGCCTTTGTTAACAATGGGCACACAGGGTGCACCGATATGCTGACTCATCGGAAGAATTACTTTTTGCGGCAATTCACTTTTTTCAATGGCTTTTCCTTCAGTCAGTGTTTTGTGGGTATGGGGATGAATACCCCACTTAATTCCGCCAAACACCTAATGACCCCCTTTCATAGCTACTTGATAATTCTGATGATGATCGGTTTCTCTGCTTGTAGCGCCCGATCAAGACGTTTAAGGAGATACATTACAGGTAAACCAAAAATCAGACCTCCTAATATCATCAGTAAGACCGCTGAAATCGCAAAGCGTAAAGAAAGGTAGTAACCAAGGAATATGCCACAGCCCACGACCAGTAATGGCAACATGTAAACTATAAAAGCAGCCAAGATCCTATTGGTTTGCTTATTTTCAATTAAAACCCTTTGTCCCCGTTTTACACCCAATTCATCGGTAACATCTAATATCACAGCATTGGTTCCTGCACAGATGCCACAATGTTCGCATTCGCTATGTTTGCTGGCTCTTACTTTGGCCATCTTGCCGCTGGTTTCCATGACAACCCCTTCAATAAACCTTTCCATATCGGATAACCTCCTTTTGACCCTCCTCTCATCATCATATTCCTCCCAATAACAGAAGAGCTAAAGTACAATGCCAATTCCACTGCGACAATTACTGTTAGTATTTACCTGTTTTTCACCCCCCCCTGCTTAATTGAAAAGAAAACCCTTATAGTGAACTAGGGCTTGCTGAACAACAATAAAAATCAATCAATACAAGCCTTTCCATGTGCCAATAACCGTTGGGCCAAATCATATCCGCAAGGTGCTTGAGTACGTAAACACTAAACAAAATAAACGGGCTGATCTGCACGGGGAAACAAACAAAAGAACTAAAAGAATGATAGATGGCTGCTTTTATGTTGATCAGGTCAGTTGGGATTTCTTTAATGAAGGCAGTGACTAGAGTATGTTGTCGATAACTACAAGGAATGCTGGTGGTACGCCTATCCTGGGATATCCTACTAAATAAAGAGTTTGAAAATAAGATATGAAAGAGGGCAACGAAATAGAAGGTGGTTTTGGAGTAGGAAAACTTATATATGGTATGCGGATAAATGTTTATTAAACCCTTGAAAGTTTTCTTTGGTAGTTATTCTCTCGTCTAAGAGAAGTTTATAAGTATTTATGGCACGTTCAGCAACCCCTAACTATTTTATGAAATTATAAACTATTCATGCCTAGTGTCTCTGATGTCGGCAACTTTCACAATTGCTCTTTCCCCGAAAACAAAACACTCGCTTATAAATTCGCCATAAAAATTAATATTCCTGCAAAGAAACTTAACAATAATTAAAGATTCGACCTGCTAACTGGATTAAAATGAGTTAAATGTTCTAAAATCGCCGGCATGTGCTTTATTTCACAGTTGCGGTGTTGCTTCATTCAATATAATGAAACAAAAGGTCTAAGAGGATTATTTTCATTTTCACTGGTTTTATATGGCAGGTAAAAGCTGGTTGAGTTAGAAGATTTATTGGATATTTTAGGACAAAAAGAAATGGAGGTGTTTCAATATAAGCTGAGAACATCCACTGTGCAGGAGAGTAAATGAACTGATATAACCTATCCATCAGGATTCGTGTCCCTAAAAATGGTGGAGGAAATAAGGCAAGCTGATCCCATCTGGCTATGTGTGTTTTCCTGAGTTGAAATTTATTAGTGTCCTTCAATAACCTTTGCAATCCTCGGGATTTTAATCACCTCTCTTGTAATCTCCTCTGGAAACTATTCTTTTTCATTATAACATAGTGTTGGCTTCCCCACCTGACACAATCAGCAATATAAGAATACAACTTGACAACTAGGCAATTAGCTAGTATAGTACATTGCATCAGTAATGCACTAATGGGACTAAGGGGGTGTTTTCCGGATTGGATATAGTCGGAGACAAACCAATATATGTGCAGATATCGGAGTGGCTGGAAAATGAAATACTATGCGGCAATATAAAAGAAAACAAAAAAATATATTCTCAGTATCAGCTGGCAGAGATGTTTAATATTAATCCTGCTACCGCAGCCAAGGGGATTAATATACTGGCGGATCAAAACATCCTCTATAAAAAGCGTGGGCTGGGTATGTTTCTAGCAGCCAATGCAAAGGAAAAGATTCAGTACAGACGCAAGAACTATACTTTAAAAAGACTGGTGGATGAAGTGGTGGTTGAAGCCCGGCGCCTGGGGGTTCATGAAGGTGAATTGATCAGTATGATGCGGGATGCAAAGAAAGAACTTGACGAACATGAGAGACAAGGGGGCTAACGTATGGGTGTGATTTCGTGTGAAGGGTTGACCAAAAATTTCGGGAGAGTAAAAGCGGTTAATGAACTATCCTTTACTATTGAGCAAAACAGGATTACAGGCCTGATCGGGCCAAATGGGGCAGGAAAAACAACATTGTTGAAGATTATCGCGGGCTTTATGCGCGCTTCTTCCGGGCAGGTTACGGTTTTTTCGGAGAATCCTTTTAACAGCCTGAAAGTATCATCCAATATGATTTTTATTGATGAGAACATGAAGTTTGCGCAGTCATTATCTTTGTCAGAGATCCTGTTATCGGCATCTGTGTTTTATAAAAACTGGGATATGGAGTTGGCCAAGGGGCTATTCGATTATTTTTCCTTAGATCCGAGGCAGCAGCATCGCAACCTCTCTAAAGGAATGAAAAGCACTTTTAATATGATCATTGGGCTGGCGGCGCGCTGTCCGCTGACTATTTTTGACGAACCGACTTCAGGAATGGATGCCGGGGTGAGAAAGGACTTTTACCGGGCACTGCTCAGGGATTACCTGCAAAAGCCCCGTAATATTATTTTTTCAAGCCATCTGTTGAGTGAGGTAGAGGATGTTTTGGAGGATATCCTTCTGCTTCAGGGGGGTCAGAAACGACTGTATCTGCCGAGCTCTGATCTGAAGGGGTTTGCAGTGGCTTTGAGGGGTAGGAAAGAAGCAATCTCTGAGCTGACAGCAGGACAGGAGGTTTATTATCAAAAAAGCGTTGGTAAAGATCACAGCTATATAGTGATCAGGCGTGATGCAGCTGATGGAATATTGAAAAAGAGCAGCGCTGCGGGTGTAGAAACCCTTCCGGTGAAGTCAGATGATCTGTGTGTTTACCTCACTACCAGAAACAGGGGAGGGATTGATGATGTCTTTGACCGCAACTAGCTTATTTGATGCTGTCAAGAAACAGTATTTATATAAGCTGAAAAACCACCTGGGCTTGTTTTTGGCTATGGTGGGTGTGCAGGTAATGGCTCTGTTGTTTTCTATCGGAGGTGTAGTGAGTCATAGTATGGGAACTCAATATCTCGATACCTTCGTTAGTTGTTTTTCCAGTGAAATAGTCATTGGGTTTACATTTTTATGGATTACTGTTGTTGCTGTCTTAGTTACCACTAAGGATTATCAGAATATTGATTTTACCTTTGTGTCTAACCGCTTGAGCAGCAATCTTTCCAATGCGGCATTTTTGGTTACTGCTGCACTAATTGGTGGGGTGACAGCGATGCTGAGCGGATATTTATTGAGGATAATTGTTTATTTCAGGAGCAGCCACTATCTGTTAACCCAGAATTTTATTGTAGCCCCTGACGTTGTTTTTGCAGGTATTACCATGACATTGTTGTATCTGCTCCTTTTTGGTTCGCTAGGGTATCTTTGTGGGGTTTTGATGCAGCTGAGCAAGGTGTTTATTGTAATACTGCCCGGCTTATATTTCGGCGCTATTATTCTTGCCAGGAGAGGAGACCAGATGCAGGTGCTCTTAAAGGTGAGCGATTTTTTCCGTGGAGAGAGCTCTCTGGCTCTATTTGCCCTGAAGGTGATCCTTACAGCAGTTTTGATTTATGCTTGCTCCTTTGTGCTATCAAACAGACTGGAGGTCAGATAGATGGTTGCTATCCTTCCTATATTAATAATTCTCTTGTTGGTTGTTCTGTTGGTGGTTAGGCGCAGCAGTTTTTCTCTACGAAATAACATACAGTTTTGGCTCATTGCTGGTTATATCCTGCTGCTGCTTGTTTCCCCTGTGATTATCAAATTGCTACCGGTGGAAAATCTGGCTGATGAGAAGATGAAAACAGTAAGTGGAAAGGACATTGCTGAGGCAATGTTTAGTGAAAGGGATTTATATGAACTAGCGATAGAGGGAAGGCCGGAACAGGTGGAAGGGGCTTTTGTGTTGAAACAGTGGGAGTTTCCCTTTAACGGCAGCCTGCTTAATGTGGCAGATTGTTTTGAGTATGAGGGGGGAGCTATAATAGCCGAAAAGAAGGACAGGGCGGATGGTAAGGTTGAGGTGATCGATTATGCCACAAAAACTATCGTTGATCAGTTCGACTTCTCTGAAGAGATGATGCCGCACAAGGTAGCCTTGGATGGGAATATATTGAAAATATCTAGGCCGGAACGCCAGGAGGTCAGACTGGCAATGTTCAGCAGGGGAATTTGTGGCCAGCCAAATATTGGGTGATTCCGCAGCAACTGAGCAGCACTACACAAACAACTTTGGTTCACAGCTGCTCTATTTACGTATACCCGCAGATGTGGAAGTACAATCCAAAACTCCAATTACCTTTGTCGAAGAATGACGGAGGCCATCAAGGGGACGGTTCCGGTGGCATGCAGCAGCGTGTGGCTATTGCACGGGCTCTGGCTAACAATCCTGATGTACTCTATTAATGGATGAGCTCTTCGGTGCCCTGGATGCTTAGGGTCTCACCCGTTGTGTGA